>NZ_JYLL01000016.1 GCF_001439695.1 Pseudomonas veronii | reverse complement strand
AACACGGAGAACCGGTCGAAAAAGCTCTCCGTACATGATTTTTCGGTCACTTTTCGTCCAATGACGCTGTAGGTGCCTGGAAAATTGCAACTTGCCGCGGCTGCACGACAAGTTGATCGGAGCATCCTTAGGGATTCCGAGGGGGGATCGCGGGGGACTGGAAGTCCCCACGCAAGGTGGGCGTGGTACTACCACGCACACCTTGTGCTCACTTCGTTCGCAACTGGCCCTTGAGTCCAGTTTAAGGCTGGGGGTATGAAGATTTTCTAAAAGAAACGACGACTGCTGATGCAGTTTCCAAATTTCTTTTGCGCTCTTCATTGCCTGATAGCATTTGTTTTTGTGGATGTGAATATAAAAATCAGAGGAGCCCGCATGACTGCATTGCGGCAATCGAAAATGCATGCAGGAGATTTATGCAGATCATGACGGATTCATATGGATTGAAAAAAAGGCGGACCTTGCGGCCCGCCTTTTCTTCAATCAGCGATGGCTATTCGCCTGACTGGTCGGTGCTTTCGATTTCGTAAAGCATGAAGTCGGAGACGACCTGCGTACCGGCTAACTTTATGTAGAACGATCCATCAGCATTTTTCCAGGCGACGCCGATGCGTTCGTACACGGCATTTTCGCCTGAGCCTTTGCGCACCTTCGCGACGAAGCCGGGTTTCTTGGATTCAGTTGCGGTTGTTTTGGTATTCATGTTGAGTCTCCTTTTTCGCTTGAGGCTGGGTTATTCCAGCGACGGAGCCCCCAGCAGCCAGCGAGCGACGACGTGTCATGGGCAACACGGGCCTGCACAGGGCGATAGCCCGAACAGGTGCAGGCTTGGTGCGGGCCGCCCATTGATACGCCGCCAGGGCATCGGCGAACGATGGCTAGAGGGTAAAGGCTAATAGCTGGGATAAAGACAGCCCCAGAAAAGGGAGTATCTGGATACCGCACTCGCATGCCGAATGAGCCAGAAGACGCAAATGAAGGAGCTTTCAGGCGATCGAATCCAACTCGACGAATAACCGAAGAAAACGGGTTCCACTGATCGGTCCGGACGCCCGCTCTATGATTACGCGCGGCACTTGAATCGTCGGCTAACAATGCGATCAACTACGCTCGATGGAATTTTGTATTTAGGCACGGACCAATATGAGTTAAAAACAGAGACAAAAAGCCGAAAGCACAAATGAACTGAATTTCAATCATCACCTTTGAATATTAGTTTTTATGGGTCAAATGCTAAACTTAACTACGCTACGGCATCTGAAGCAGACCAATACAGCAGCGGTAAACTTCACTGTATTTGCGCTGCAGATACGACTTCTAAAATACGGCATATTTAGACACTTTCCAGGCAAACTTATCTAACGCATCTCGACAATCGCACAAATCGAGTTATAGTTGAGATCTTTCTCAGCTAAGGGCCATTTTAAAAATGGATTATTTCGCTGCTTTGAAGAGCTTTGTCCGTGCAGCAGAGCTAAAAAGTTTCACTCGTGTCGCTCTGGACTTATCCATTCAGACGTCTACGGCATCCCGGCACATTTCAGATCTTGAGACTGATCTGCGGATCGCCCTCTTCAATCGCACGACACGCGGCTTGTCATTGACTGAAGGTGGGACCGTATTTTACGAAAAAGCATCTCAGCTACTACTCCAGTTAGACGAGGCGCGGGAGGCTGCGTCCTCCCTGAATCGAAATCCTGCGGGAGTATTGAGAGTGACGTTACCAGGCGCATTTGGTCGCCGACATATTATGCCATGGATTAATGAATTTTTAGCAAAGTATCCCGATATTGAGATAGAGGCTATTTTTACAGATGAAACTCTAAACCTAATCGAGTCCCGTATTGATCTAGGAATACGTATAGGCTCTTTAAAAGACTCGTCCTTGATTGCGCGACGCTTGGCACCCCAACAGAGAATTGCATGTGCAAGCCGAGACTATATTAAGTCTCATGGAGCCCCTTCAAAACCATCAGAACTTAACACTCACTCGTGCCTTGCATTTTCGCGAACGCCAGATAAATGCTGGTACGCTGAAAGAAAAACTTTGAAAAATCTCCACCCCGTCGGTAAAGACGTTGCAGATTGTTTGGTTGAAGAGACTACAGATTCGTCCAATGCACAAATCGAAGCATTAGAGCAGATTACTATCAGCGGTGCTTTCGCCGCTAATGATAGCGAAGCGTTATTAGAGGCAACACTAGGAGGACTAGGAATTGCTCTACTTCCCTCTTGGCTCATCCAGGCTCAATTGTCCGCAGGCAGGCTTATTGACGTGCTCCCCGATTGGGACATGCGGATTACAGCTGAAGCCCCTTCTATATGGGCGGTATATCCGTATAAAAAAACCGTCTCGAGCAAAGTCCGAACCTTCGTTGATTTTCTTATAGAAAAAATTGGCAATCCTCCATATTGGGATACAAATACTCCAAGACAGTGAAAAAAGTGGAAAAAAGTACGCCGCTAATACGGCGCACTATTAACAATTGCTTATTCAGCGAAGCGGATATCTAAAGCGCGAAGATAAGTCTGGAGTCCAGCATCCTGAATTGGGATAAGCCGTGCACTTTCCTTCGACTCATTGAAATGAGCATGCCAGTAACCCGGCGGCGTAATAAATGCCATACCGGCTTCCCAATCCACCCTAGTGGGATTAGCAATATTTCCTTCTTTGTCCAGAGTAGTACCCACAAGCGAATAACATCCTTTAGGGCAATCCACGATAAAGTCCAACGCTATTGATTGATGACGATGGGGCTTTTGAATAGAATTTCCGGGGAGCAAGCCAAACATAGCCCACAAGACATGAGTGACAGTCCTAGTCTGGTCAAAGTGCTCATTACCTAAGAGCACAGATACACGACTACGTTTATGCGCGCTTGGATCTTTTGAAACTTTTAACAATTCTTCTGCCGCGCGGTCTGCCGGATAAAATGTTGGAGAAAATCGCGGTTCTACAGCACTAACCCCAAGGTAGGTCATCAGTGGGGCATCGGTAACGTAGTACAGAGTAACTGTACTTTCCGCTGTCAAAATCGCTGACAACCCGCCAGGCAGCGTAAAAAACGCTCCCTCTGAAAAAGGAATATGATGCGCCCCTTGGATCGCAACACCTGCCCCGCTAATCACATAGAACACCTGTGAGGTGACAACTGGATCGATCACCAACTCCTCACCACTTACGATACGAACAAAACTGGCGAGCAAGCCGGGCCCTGTTGCCGGCGCAGCACAGTTTAGCTCCGCTGAAACATCCAATGGTATGACACGAGTCGGACCTTCTTCATATAACGACGCCGGGAACGTCTTGAAAGGCACTCTCGAAATTAACTGCGCAGCGATGGGATTAGCCGAAGTAGAGTATTCAAAGTACCGTGCATCTTCAGTAATGCCATAGTCATCCACAACGGGAACAGCTATATCTTTCAGCATATATTACTCCTTGAAAATTTCCTTAGCCCTCAAGCAGAACGCCAAGGCACGCCCACACTATAAAGCGACAAAAATGCATTCCCCTACCGGATCTATGCAAAACACTATTCAAAAAAATGCGCTTGTAGTGAAACTCAAGGCGTTAGCTCAAGCGTGCGGCATCTTTTTTTGAGGCGAAGTTTCATGACAGGGAGCCGACGCCTTGCGGCGCGGACTCACCCCCTTCAAGAGGAGGATTTAAGACTGATATTCATTTCGGAACGAAGGACTCCAGCAAAACCTGATGTTCTGCCTCCAAAAGCCGCTGTTGTAGGGCTTGCTCACTCTTCTAATTCCGGGGGGGGGGGGACAAAGATCGCTGCGGACTGATCGCATACCGTGAAACTGGCCCTGCGCTGAGCGTCTCATGAAAAAATATTCACTCGCTCCATTTATCAGAACGATCCTGCTTGGTTACCCTAGTCCAATACCAAAGCACCTAAGATTCACGACGGTGAATAATCTAATCACGGGGTTATTGTCCAATCGTGGGCGAGTGAAGGTCGCGACCGAATTGAATGCGCAGTACTCATCGGGGCCCCTGGCTGCTCATTAAGCCGCGTTGGAGGCGTAGTACGCCGCAAGGATCTATGTCTTTTGCTAAAAATTCGCGCGTTTTACAGAGTATATCGATAGTTCCCAAACAACCCCGAATCATATTTTAAAGGGGATGGGGCCTCTCCCAGTAATCCGGAGAGTTATATAAAGTTTTAAGATACTCGACAAAAAGACGTACTTTGGCTGGTAAATAGCGCTGTTGGGGGTAGACCGCCTGAATATTGTAATTGGGCAAAGCAAACTCATCCAGTACTGTAACCAGTTCACCTCGCTTAAGCTCTCCTTGGATTTCCCACGTTGAGCGCCAACCAATACCGAGCCCCTGACGTATCCAGGCGAAAAGTAATTCACCATCATTGCAAGCAACGTTACCGCTGACTTTCATCGCGATCTGTCGGCCATCGCGCAAGAACGTCCAGCCCCGTTGCTGGCCACCCTGCAAATTGAAAGCCAGGCAATTGTGGTGTGCCAAATCCTCTAGCGTTTGCGGTGCACCATGCTTAGCAAAATAATCTGGCGTCCCGCAAACCACCCTCCAATTGGGGAAGAGCTTGATCGCCACGTAGTTTGGGTCAGTGACTTCTCCGATACGGATGCTCATATCGTACCCCTCGCTGACCAGGTCAATCACGCTGTCCGTAAAGTTAAAGGATAACTGGAGATCTGGAAAACGCTGCTGGAAGGCATAGACATGAGGGGCAATATGATGTCGTCCAAAAGCAGCCGGAGCGGACACCACTAAGTGGCCGCTGACTGTAGTGCTACTGTTGCTGACGCCTGATTCGACCTCGTCAAATTCGCGCATCAAATGCTTGGCCCCTTCCAGTAACTGCTCTCCCGCCTCGGTCAACTTCAAGCCTCGCGTGGAGCGATGCATCAACTTGACACCCAAGCGCTTTTCGAGCGCATCGAGTCGTCGACCAAGGATCGCCGGAGTCACCCCCTCATTCAGTGCAGCGGCGGCAAAGCTGCCCTTATGGGCGACCTGAATAAAACTGTGTAGCTCGACATAACGACCCATCGATACCTCATGTATCGGCAGAAACCGATTTTTGGCTATTCACGCCAATAATAACCTGCTCCATGCTGAGATCCGCTAATAAAAATATCGACCAGCCTGAAGGAGGCAATAATGGCCAGAATGAGAGCAATCGAGGCAGCAGTATTGGTGATGCGTCGTGAAGGCGTCGACACCGCTTTCGGCATCCCCGGCGCAGCCATCAATCCATTGTATGCCGCACTGAAAAAACTCGGCGGTGTTGACCACGTTTTGGCACGTCATGTGGAAGGTGCCTCCCACATGGCTGAAGGTTACACACGTACCAATGCCGGCAATATCGGCGTTTGCATCGGAACATCTGGCCCTGCCGGTACCGACATGGTCACCGGCTTGTACTCAGCATCCGCCGACTCCATTCCTATCCTCTGCATCACCGGTCAAGCCCCACGTGCGCGCATGCATAAGGAAGACTTTCAGGCAGTCGATATCACCAGTATCGTCAAACCCGTAACTAAGTGGGCAACCACCGTAATGGAACCCGGCCAGGTACCTTATGCCTTTCAGAAAGCGTTCTATGAGATGCGTTCTGGTCGACCAGGCCCCGTACTGATCGATCTGCCATTTGACGTACAGATGGCAGAGATCGAGTTTGATATTGATGCCTATGAACCACTGCCATTGGCGCGCCCCTTTGCTACTCGAGGGCAGGCTGAGAAGGCGCTGGCGATGCTTAACGACGCCGAGCGCCCACTAATCGTTTCTGGTGGTGGCGTAATAAATGCTGACGCCAGTGCCAAGCTTGTCGAGTTTGCCGAGCTAACCGGAGTGCCCGTGGTTCCAACCCTGATGGGCTGGGGAACAATTCCGGACGATCATAAGTTGATGGTGGGTATGGTCGGCTTGCAGACCTCGCATCGCTACGGCAACGCCACCTTACTCGCGTCCGATTTGGTATTCGGTATCGGAAATCGCTGGGCCAACCGCCACACTGGCTCGGTCGAGGTGTATACCGAAGGTCGACGATTCATTCACGTCGACATCGAACCAACCCAGATTGGCCGAGTGTTCACCCCAGACTTAGGCATCGTTTCAGATGCCGGTGCCGCTCTGGATATGTTCTTGACCGTGGCTCGTGAGTGGAAGGCCGCTGGCAAGCTGAAAGACCGTAGCGCTTGGGTGGATGCTTGCCGCGAGCGCAAGCGTACTCTCCAACGTAAGACGCATTTTGAAAACGTGCCGATCAAGCCTCAGCGTGTTTACGAAGAAATGAATGAGTTCTTCGGTAAAGACACCTGCTACGTCAGCACCATCGGCTTGTCACAGATTGCTGGCGCGCAGTTTCTTCACGTCTACAAGCCACGGCATTGGATCAATTGTGGCCAAGCTGGCCCGTTAGGCTGGACTATTCCTGCAGCATTGGGTGTGGTCAAAGCAGATCCAAGTCGCCAAGTCGTCGCATTGTCTGGCGACTATGATTTCCAGTTCATGATCGAAGAATTAGCCGTCGGTGCGCAGTTTAATTTGCCATATATCCATGTGTTGGTGAACAACTCTTATCTGGGATTGATCCGCCAAGCACAGCGTAACTTTGACATCGATTTCTGTGTCCAGTTGTCGTTCGACAACATCAACGCTCCGGAGCTGAATGGCTACGGCGTCGACCATGTGGCTGTAGTCGAAGGGCTCGGATGCAAAGCGATTCGTGTACGCGATCCAAATGACTTGCAGGCCGCCTTTGCTCACGCCAAAGAATTAATGCAGCAACATCGCGTGCCCGTGGTTGTAGAAATCATCCTTGAGCGCGTGACCAACATTTCCATGGGAACCGAGATCAATAACATCAACGAGTTCGAGGAATTGGCTCTGAGCGGTGCCGATGCACCTACCTCTATCTTGCCATTGGATTAATCTTTCCTTTCCAAGCCTTCGCCCAGACTTCAACAAAGGAGCATCACATGCCCCGATTTGCAGCCAACCTGTCTATGTTGTTCACGGAAGTGGATTTTCTGGATCGCTTCGCGGTCGCCGCAGAAGCTGGTTTCACCGGTGTTGAGTACCTATTCCCTTACGATTTTAGCGTTACCGAAATCAAGGCAAGACTCGAGAGCAACGGCCTTACCCAAGTGCTTTTCAATCTGCCAGCGGGGAATTGGGCCAAGGGGGAGCGCGGCATTGCCTGCCATCCCGACCGCATTGAAGAGTTCCGAGCTGGCGTCGATTTGGCCATCGCTTATGCCCAAGTTCTGGGCAATAAGCAACTTAACTGCTTAGCCGGTATCCGCCCTCAAAGTGTGGACCCCGAGACAATAGAACGCACCTTCGTGGCCAATCTCAAATATGCCGCCGACAAGCTGGAAGCCGCGGGCATCAAACTCGTGATCGAAGCCATTAACACCTTGGATATTCCAGACTTCTACTTGAACAACACGCACCAGGGACTCGACATCAGGGAAAAAGTAGGTAGCGCCAATCTTTTCCTGCAATACGACATTTACCACATGCAGATCATGGAAGGCGATCTGGCCAGAACTATGGCCACCTACCTGGAGGAAATTAACCACATTCAGCTCGCCGACAATCCGGGCCGTAATGAACCTGGCACCGGCGAAATTAACTTTCACTTCCTGTTCGAACACCTGGACCGAATTGGCTACCAGGGATGGGTCGGTTGTGAATACAAGCCGGCTACGACCACCCTTGCAGGCCTTAGCTGGCTGAAAACTCATAAAGTGATCTAACGGAGACTTTCCATATGGCCAAGATCGGATTTATCGGCACCGGTATCATGGGCAAGCCCATGGCTCAGAACCTGCAGAAAGCAGGTCACAAACTGTTCTTCTCTGAACACTTCGATAAAACGCCCGCCGACTTGCTGGGTGAAAATGGAGTTGGCTTAGCCAATCCAAAGGAAGTCGCTCAAGAAGCGGAATTCATCATCATCATGGTGCCGGATACTCCCCAGGTTGAAGATGTACTGCTACGCGAAAATGGTGTCGTAGAAGGCGTAGGTGCTGGCAAGGTAGTAATCGACATGAGTTCGATCTCTCCTTCCGCCACCAAAGTCTTCGCCCAGAAGATCAAAGCAACCGGGGCCACCTATCTAGACGCCCCCGTTTCCGGCGGCGAGGTCGGTGCGAAAGCCGCAACACTAAGCATCATGGTTGGTGGTGAAGATCACGCCTTTGAACGCGCGTTACCGCTATTCCAAACCATGGGCAAAAACATTACTCACGTTGGAGGCAACGGCGATGGTCAGACTGCTAAGGTTGCCAATCAAATCATCGTCGCACTGAACATTCAGGCAGTAGCCGAAGCGTTGCTTTTCGCCGCGAAAAATGGTGCCGATCCAGCCAAAGTTAGGGAAGCATTAATGGGTGGGTTTGCTTCCTCGAAAATTCTGGAAGTGCACGGTGAACGCATGATCAAAGGCACTTTCGATCCAGGCTTCCGCATCAGTCTGCATCAGAAGGATCTCAATCTGGCCCTTTCTGGAGCCCGTGAACTGGGCTTGAATTTGCCCAATACCGCGAATGCACAACAGGTATTCAGCACCTGTGCTGCGCTCGGTGGTAGTAACTGGGATCATTCGGCGCTAATTAAAGGCCTGGAACACATGGCCAACTTCTCAATTCGCGAGGAGTGATTTCTCCCCTTCAAACCCAAGACTGATTTGACCTTTCTAAAATCAAATTAGTCTTTGTCCCCCTTTTCGACCTCCCAGGCCAGTGGTGTCACGGCCCAGCAAGCATGGGAGGTCGATTTTAGTCCCGAGCCGCCGGCTTCGGCGGTTGGGGAGTGCAATCGGCTAGCAACCCAATAACAATAATTGAAGTCCGGAGCCTGATATGACCATCAATCCACTAGAGCTGATGCGCACCCTTTTCACGACTGCCATCTCCGCCTCGCATCCATATCATGTGCTGCCGCAATATTTGCCCAAAGACCGCAGCGGCCGCCTTATTGTCATCGGCGCAGGCAAGGCAGCCGCAGCTATGGCCGAAGTCGTCGAGCTTGAATGGCAAGGCGAGGTTAGCGGCTTAGTTGTCACGCGTTACGGACATGGCGCTAATTGCCACAAGATAGAGGTGGTGGAAGCAGCTCACCCAATACCTGATGTTGCCAGTCACAAAGTGGCTCAACGAGTCTTGCAACTGGTCAGTGATCTACAAGAGTCCGATCGAGTAATGTTCCTACTTTCTGGGGGCGGCTCAGCCTTGCTGGCATTACCTGGAGACGGTATCGATCTCGCGGACAAACAATCAATCAACAAAGCCTTGCTAAAATCTGGCGCCACAATCGCTGAGATGAATTGCGTACGTAAACACTTGTCAGGGATTAAGGGCGGCCGGCTGGCCAAAGCTTGCTGGCCAGCCAAAGTGTATACCTATGCGATATCGGATGTTCCTGGCGACGAAGAAACAGTAATTGCCTCCGGCCCAACAGTTGGTGATCCGACCACCTCCGCACAAGCGCTGGCGATCTTGGCTCGCTATGACATCGAGATTCCGGAAAATGTCTATGCGTGGTTACGAGACCCCCGCTCAGAAACAATTAAACCTGATGACCCGGCGCTGGAACGCAGCCAATTTCAATTGATCGCCACTCCTCAGCAATCGCTAAATGCAGCGGCCGAAAAAGCACGCGCTGCTGGCTTTACACCTTTGATTCTCGGCGATTTAGAGGGTGAGTCCCGCGAAGTTGCGAAAGTGCATGCAGGCATCGCCCGACAAATCGTTCTACACGGCCAACCAATCAAGCCACCTTGCATAATTCTGTCCGGCGGGGAAACCACCGTCACAGTACGAGGCAATGGTCGTGGCGGACGTAACGCTGAATTCCTCCTAAGCCTGACAGATTGCCTTAAGGGGCTTCCTGGTGTTTACGCACTGGCAGGAGATACCGATGGCATAGATGGTTCAGAAGACAATGCCGGAGCCATCATGACGCCCACCTCCTATGCGCGCGGCCAAGATAAAAAACTAAACGCAAGCTATGAGCTGGATAACAACAATGGCTATGGGTACTTCGCCGCTCTTGACTCATTGATCGTCACTGGGCCAACCAGAACCAATGTTAATGACTTTCGTGCCATCCTAATTCTCGAGACCCCAACAAAATGACGCCCAATAAAAAAGTTAAGATTCTTGCTACCTTAGGTCCTGCGACTAAAGGTATCGACGATATTCGTCAATTGGTGGAAGCAGGCGTCAATCTGTTCCGACTCAACTTCAGTCATGGCGAGCATGCTGATCACGCTCAGCGTTATAAGTGGATACGCGAAGTTGAGCGCCAAATGAGCCAGCCCATCGGTGTTTTGATGGACTTGCAGGGGCCGAAGTTGCGGGTAGGCAGATTTGCCGAAGGCAAGGTCAACCTGGAACGAGGGCAGGCATTGCGATTGGACCTTGACTGTACGCCAGGCGACACGCATAGGGTTAATTTGCCTCATCCGGAAATCATCGAGGCACTGAAACCAGGCATGAACCTGCTTTTGGACGATGGTCGACTTCAGTTACGGGTAACTGCCAAACACGCGGACGCCATCGACACCGTAGTCATTGCTGGTGGCGAACTGTCCGATCGAAAAGGCGTGAATGTTCCCGAGGCTGTATTGCAACTCAGCCCGCTGACTGCCAAAGATCGCTGCGATCTGGATTTCGGGCTGGAGTTGGGTGTCGACTGGGTCGCTCTATCGTTTGTACAACGTCCTCAAGACATCACCGAGGCTCGCGAGCTGATCAAAGGCAAAGCACTGCTGATGGCAAAGATTGAAAAGCCGTCTGCAGTGCTACACCTAGAGGAAATTGCTCACTTGTGTGACGCAATTATGGTCGCTCGCGGCGATCTTGGAGTTGAGGTCCCAGCGGAGAATGTGCCTCGCATACAAAAAGACATCGTACGCATTTGCCGCCAACTTGGCCGGCCGGTGGTGGTGGCTACGCAGATGCTTGAGTCGATGCGCTTTTCACCAGCGCCGACCCGCGCAGAAGTGACCGACGTTGCAAACGCTGTGGCCGAGGGAGCGGATGCCGTAATGCTCTCTGCGGAGACCGCTTCTGGTGACTATCCCTTGGAAACGGTAGAGATGATGAGCAAAATCATCCGCCAAGTGGAGTCTGGTCCAGACTTCCAAAGCCAACTGGATGTGAGCCGTCCAAAAGCTGAAGCAACAGTGTCAGACGCAATAAGCTGCGCCGTCCGCCGCATCAGTAGCATCCTGCCCGTAGCGGTGCTGGTGAACTACACTGAGTCGGGCAGTTCCAGCTTGCGCGCATCACGCGAACGACCGAAAGCGCCAATACTCAGCTTAACAACAAGCGAGAAAACGGCTCGCTATCTGACCATTGCATGGGGCGTCTACTCAGTAGTTTATCAAAACCTGAGTGAGATCGAGAATGTTACGAAGACTGCCCTAAATATCGCTCAGCATCAAAATCTCGCGAAGAAAACGGACATTGTAGTAATCACTGCGGGAACTCCATTCGGTCAACTAGGCAGTACCAATACTCTTCGGATTGAAACTATCTCATAGGGCAAATCATTACCTGCAACCTTCATCAAACCAATATGAGGGATATTGAATTATCTGCGGCCGGTCGTCTCCTAGATCTATCAGGTCGACGACCATCCGACAGAATTAGAAAGACAAAAAACCCAGAGAATTTAATTAGCGCACAGCATCGGCAGAGAACCGGAGCACTATCGAGGTCTCGAATGTGCTTAAGTCGGCTGTACGAATTTAAAAACTCAAGTAATGGCGAACGTCTTTTTCGAACAGTTCGGAATCGCGGCTGCCTCCTTATATAAACGATAGATCCGAAAAACTCACATACCCTCGCGAGTTAGCTCCCGTCGAGCGACGAAAAATAATAAAATATGTGCCTGTCTAAAGCTCGAATGATCATGAGTTAGTAACAGCTATGCCCCTAAATTAGAATCACCGCGCCGGAGACTAATCGACCGACCGCGAGTCATGTTGAGGAAGGTCATTTTCCTCGCTAAGTTCGTTGCGTTTGCACCTAATCAGTCCTTATGACCTTTTACATCCACCCTTCCAATCGCATTGTCGCACGCACCAAGCGCTGCTCTTCTTGCTCAATGTCCTTCAAATTATCTCGAATACTGTGAATATGGTCACGGGCCGCACGCAGCGCCAAGTCAGGCAGACGCTCGATCACAGCTTGGTAAATTCGTGTGTGCTGACGGTCAATTTGCCGTTTCTGCAAGGGTCGATGATAAAGATTATTAACCGAAGCAAATACGGTACTAAGCATCAAATCAGTAAGTGATCGCAGAGTATGTACCAAAACCGGATTATGCGACGCCTCACAAACAGCCAAGTGGAAGGCATGATCAAGACGAGCATGCTCGCGCGACGCAATCCCATCAGGCTGCGAATGGGAAGCAATCATCTCCTCGTAACGCCGAGTCAGCAGAACAAAATCAGCATCGGTTCCTCGTAGCGCAGCCAGTCGCGCCGACTCCCCCTCAAGCAAAGCGCGAACCTCAAGCAGGTCATAGAGAGTGCGCGGTTGCGAGCTGAACAGATGAAATAGCGGGCTTGAGTCCTCTTCTGCGGTAAGTCGAGCCACACGCGAATCGCGCCCCTGAGCTGTCTCTATGATACCGCGCCCGCGCAACACGGTAAGACCCTCGCGTAACGCAGAGCGAGAGAATCCAAGTTTTTCACACAAGCGCCGTTCGGACGGTAAGGGCTGCCCCACTTTGAGGACGCCATCCACGATCAGACGTTCAATACGCTCAGCGACTATTTCGCTGATTGGCCGCCGAGCAGCCCCTTCTTCTTCGTTCATTTTGACCTCGAGCAACTGGTAGGACCAGTTCAAACCAATCTTTCACGCTTCGAAAAATATAACGAAAACCCTATGCCATTGCTAGATATTTGCGACTGGACGATCACTGATCGCACAAAAAACTGGTAGGACCAGTTAAAAACCAATGGACTGTGGACCTCCAGGGAACAATCATGGACGACATAGAAGCAGTTCTAGGCGCCCTGGCCGACTGCAATAATAAAAACGCTACAGAGTGAATCCTTGGCATGAACATTTTGTACGATGAACGCCTCGACGGCGTATTGCCTAAAGTCGACAAAGCAGCTCTCGTCACAGAGCTAAAACAGCTGCTACCTGACCTCGAAATTCTTCACACTCAAGAAGAACTCACCCCCTACGAATGTGATGGGCTTTCTGTATACCGTACAGCGCCTTTGCTGGTTGCATTACCCGAACGACTTGAACAGGTCGAAGAACTGCTCAAGCTCTGCTATCGCCGTAAGGTACCGGTGGTCGCGCGCGGAGCGGGCACTGGATTATCCGGGGGCGCGCTTCCTCTGGAACAGGGCGTCCTCTTAGTCATGGCACGCTTCAACCGGATTATTGAGGTCGACCCTAATGGTCGTTTTGCCCGGGTACAGCCAGGTGTACGTAACTTAGCCATATCTCATGCTGCAGCCCCTTATGGGCTTTACTATGCACCCGATCCATCATCACAAATTGCTTGCACTATCGGCGGAAACGTCGCCGAGAACGCCGGTGGTGTGCACTGCTTAAAATATGGACTGACAGTACACAACTTACTCAAGCTGGACATTCTCACGGTCGAAGGCGAAAAGATGACGCTGGGAGCCGATGCTTTAGATGCTCCGGGCTTCGACTTGCTTGCACTGTTCACCGGATCGGAAGGCATGCTCGGTATCATTACCGAAGTCACGGTCAAGCTGCTGCCTAAACCTCAGGTGGCCAAAGTATTAATGGCCAGCTTTGATTCGGTCGAGAAGGCAGGCCGCGCCGTAGGAAACATCATCGCCGCAGGCATCATCCCTGGCGGTCTAGAAATGATGGACAACTTGTCCATTCGTGCCGTGGAAGACTTTATCCACGCAGGCTATCCGGTAGATGCTGAAGCAATCCTGCTCTGCGAACTGGATGGTGTTGAAGCAGACGTCCAGGACGACTGTGACCGGGTTAAAGAAGTACTAGAAACCGCCGGTGCTACCGAAGTTCGTTTGGCTCGCGACGAGGCTGAACGCGTCAAGTTCTGGGCCGGGCGCAAAAATGCGTTTCCAGCCGTCGGACGCATCTCGCCGGATTATTACTGCATGGACGGCACTATTCCGCGCCGTGAGTTACCAGGTGTTCTTAAAGGTATCGCCGATCTGTCCGAGGAATATGGTCTGCGTGTGGCCAACGTTTTCCATGCCGGTGACGGGAACATGCATCCACTGATTCTGTTCGATGCCAACCAACCTGGTGAGCTGGAGCGTGCAGAAGCCCTCGGCGGCAAAATCCTTGAACTCTGCGTCAAGGTCGGTGGAAGCATCACCGGCGAACACGGGGTGGGCCGTGAAAAGATCAACCAAATGTGCGCGCAGTTCAACAGCGACGAACTCACCTTGTTCCATGCGGTGAAGGCAGCGTTCGATCCCAGCGGCTTACTCAATCCAGGCAAAAATATTCCGACCCTGCATCGCTGCGCTGAATTTGGCGCCATGCATATTCATCACGGCCAATTGCCCTTCCCTGAATTGGAGCGCTTCTGATGCAGCATGATCAAGACAGTACTTCAACACTGCTAGAACAAGTCAACCATGCGCTCAATCATGCGATTCCACTGCGCATTCAGGGCAGCAACAGCAAGGCTTTCCTCGGTCGCCCGGTAGCAGGTGAGGTACTCGATACTCGGTGCCATAGCGGCATAGTGAGCTATGACCCAACTGAACTCGTTATCAGTGCGCGAGCTGGTACAACACTTACTGAGATTGAGGAAGTGTTGGAGGCCGCCGGGCAAATGCTGCCTTGCGAACCTCCCCATATGGGTCATGGTGCAACTTTGGGCGGCGCAGTGGCGGCTGGCCTGTCCGGACCTCGACGGCCGTGGTCTGGCTCCGTCCGTGATTTTGTTCTTGGAACCCGGGTAATAACCGGTCGAGGTAAGCATTTGCGCTTCGGCGGTGAAGTTATGAAAAACGTCGCTGGTTACGACCTTTCTCGCCTGATGGCGGGGAGCTTCGGATGCCTAGGCGTGCTCACGGAAGTTTCTTTGAAGGTCCTTCCCAAGCCTCGGGAGTGCTTAAGCCTTCGTCTCGAAATGGATGTTCATGAGGCGCTTAGTGAACTCGCGGAATGGGGTCAGCAACCGATACCAATTAGTGCCGCATGCTATGACGGTCACGCTCTGCATTTGCGTTTGGAAGGCGGTGAAGGCTCGGTTCAAGCTTCTCGTCAGCGACTTGGCGGAGAGGAAATTAATAGCGCGTTCTGGCAAGACTTACGCGAACACCGACATGCTTTCTTTGATAACACCACTCCGCTATGGCGACTATCGCTCCCAAACAATACCGCACCGTTGGATTTGCCAGGAACTCAGTTAATTGACTGGGGAGGCGCCCAACGATGGCTTAAGTCCAACGCAGAAGGCGAGCTGATTCACCGCGTGGTCATGGAGCTCGGAGGTCATGCCACTTTGTACAGCAAAGGACCGAATCCGTTTCCACCGCTGACGCAACCCCTACTTCGTTATCACCAACGACTTAAGAGCCAACTCGACCCCTTGGGAATATTTAACCCAGGTCGCATGTACGCGGAGGTTTGATCGAGCCATGCAAACGAATTTGAGCGAACAAGCCAAACTGCTGCCCCGCGCTGAAGAGGCTGAAAGCATTCTTCGGTCCTGTGTTCACTGTGGTTTTTGCACTGCAACCTGCCCCACATACCAATTGCTAGGAGACGAATTGGACGGTCCACGCGGCCGGATTTACCTGATCAAGCAAGTTTTAGAAGGCAATGAAGTTACTGCGAAAACTCAGTTGCATCTTGATCGCTGCCTAAGTTGTCGAAACTGCGAAACCACCTGTCCATCTGGTGTGCAATATCACAACCTGCTGGATATCGGTCGCGCAGTGGTTGATGCACAAGTACCACGCCCCCTCGGCCAACGGATGCTTCGCGAAAGTCTGCGCGCCGTGCTACCACGCCCAGCGCTGTTCAAGGCTTTAACACAGGCTGGTCAGATCTTCCGTCCATTCTTACCCGAGGCTTTGAAAGCCAAGCTGCCACGCCAAGCCTCTGCGGTAAAGCCTCGCCCAGTACCTCGCCACGCGCGACAGGTATTAATGCTTGAAGGTTGTGTGCAACCAACCCTATCTCCGAATACCAATGCTGCCACTGCGCGAGTATTAGATCGCCTCGGTATTAGCGTCTCACCGATTAGAGAGGCAGGCTGTTGCGGTGCGGTTGATTATCACCTGAACGCCCAAGAAAAAGGCCTTTCACGTGCACGGCAAAACATCGATGCCTGGTGGCCGGCGATTGAGGCGGGAGCAGAAGCGATAGTACAGACCGCTAGCGGTTGTGGTGCCTTCGTTAAAGATTATGGTCATCTTCTAGAAAATGATTCTCTCTACGCAGACAAGGCTGAACGTGTAAGTGCGTTAGCTAAGGATCTTGTGGAAGTACTGGGCGAAGAACCATTAGAGGATCTCCATATCAATGGCGATAAACGCTTAGCGTTCCACTGTCCTTGCACCTTGCAGCACGCTCAGAAACTCGCTGGCTCGGTCGAATCCGTGCTTAGACGTTTGGGCTTCAGCCTCACTGACGTTCCGGATGGTCATCTGTGTTGCGGCTCAGCGGGCACCTATTCAATAACCCAACCGCAACTATCCCGCCAATTGCGCGACAACAAAATGAATGCCCTCGAAAGCGGCAATCCTGAGGTGATCGTCACCGCTAATATCGGCTGTCAGACACATCTCGAGAGCGCTGGCCGCACTCCGGTGCGGCATTGGATCGAGCTAGTGGAAGAAGCCCTGAATTAGGAGATGACTCATGCAAAGCAAACCAATACTCACTCAAAAGGAAGTTACACGAATCCTCGCTGCGGGTAGAGCAGAGGCCCAACAGAATCTATGGCCAGTAACCATCGTAGTGGTAGACGACGGGGGACATCCTTTATCCCTGGAACGCCTCGATGGCTGTGCAGCAATTGGTGCCTATATAGCCACAGAAAAAGCACGCAGTGCAGCTCTCGGACGCCGCGAAACTAAAGGATACGAGGAAATGGTCAACGGCGGCCGCACAGCTTTCATTAGCGCTCCCCTACTCACCTCTCTAGAAGGTGGAGTCCCCATTGTGGTGGAAGGCCACGTAGTAGGTGCTGTCGGCGTATCGGGTGTGAAGGGCGAACAAGATGCTCAGATTGCCAAGGCGGCAGCAACAGCATTGTCATAAGCGGAACTACCCTGACGCTTTGGGGCCAGGGAGTAACAAAAACTCTCACGCCGAATGGCTGAGAAACACCATCAGGAACAACGTAGATGATCGATAGAGTGCAATGCCAGCGCCTGCAAGTGGCCCAGAATTTTAAGCGTTTCATTGACGATGAAGTACTGCCAGGTACCGGCATTGTTGCAGATACGTTCTGGAGTGGTCTCGACTCTTTAGTTCATGACTTGGCGCCTCAGAACCGAGCTCTATTGACCGAGCGAGTTCGCCTTCAAAACGAGGTAGATACGTGGCACCGCGCACATCCGGGACCTATTCGTTACATGGTCGCTTACAAGTCGTTTCTTAAAGATGTCGGCTATTTGGCACCACAGCCTGATGATGTTACGGTAACTACAGCCAATGTTGATACTGAAATCACAGTGCAAGCGGGACCGCAGTTGGTAGTGCCCGTTATGAATGCGCGTTATGCCTTGAATGCGGCCAACGCACGCTGGGGTTCCCTTTACGATGCACTTTACGGTACAGACGCGATCAGCGAAGAAAACGGTGCTCAAAAGGGATCGGACTATAACAAGATTCGTGGTGATCTAGTCATTGGCTTCGGCCGCACTTTCCTCGACCAAACTATACCTCTCGCCAATGGCACTCATGCCGACGCTTTCCGTTACCACATTGTCGACAGCCAGCTTACTGTTGAGCTTCGAGATGGCAGCTCTAGCCACCTAAGCCAACCCGAGAAATTCGTCGGCTATCAAGGCGATCCATCTGCGCCTAACGCGGTACTTCTCCAAAATAATGCTTTGCATTTTGAGATCCAGATCGATGCAAACAGCCTAATCGGAAAGTATGACCTTGCGGGGGTAAAGGATCTTTTGTTGGAAGCCGCGCTGTCAACCATCATGGACTGTGAAGACTCAGTGGCCGCAGTCGATTCTGCAGATAAAGTAGAGGTTTATCGCAACTGGCTAGGCCTCATGAAGGGTGATTTGAGCGAAACCCTGATTAAAAATGGCAAGACGATCGTTCGCCGCCTCAATCCTGATCGCGTGTACAGCAGCCCCGATAATGGAGAATTAAGCCTACCAGGTCGCTCGCTGCTGTTCGTCCGTAATGTTGGTCACCTGATGACCAACCCTGCAATTCTAGATGGCGATGACAATGAAATACCTGAAGGTATTCTAGATACTGTTTTTACGAGCCTAATCGCCGTACACGACCTCCAACGAAAAGGTAACTCCCGTACGGGTAGTGTTTACATCGTCAAACCGAAGATGCACGGTCCGACAGAGGTGGCTTTCGCTAATCAGCTATTCGGCCGCGTTGAAGAATTGCTCTCCCTTCCAGCCTACACCTTAAAGATGGGGATTATGGATGAGGAGCGTCGCACATCAGTAAATCTTAAAGCATGTATCGCTGCTGCTAGTGCAAGGGTGGCTTTTATTAACACCGGCTTTCTTGATCGGACCGGTGATGAAATGCACACGACCATGGAAGCCGGTGCGATGTTGCGTAAAGGCGACATGAAAACTACTGCGTGGATTCAAGCCTATGAACGCAACAACGTACAAGTAGGCTTATCGTGTGGTATGAGTGGCAAGGCACAAATCGGTAAGGGCATGTGGGCTATGCCAGACTTGATGGCAGATATGCTCCGTCAAAAAATTGATCATCCAAAGGCTGGCGCAAACACAGCCTGGGTACCGTCGCCGACTGCAGCAGTACTACATGCCCTCCACTATCATCAGGTAAATGTCAAAGCGGTACAGCGAGGCCTGAACACACTAAGCCTCACTGTCCAGCATGAAGAGTTGCTCAATGACTTGCTGACCGCACCAGTAGCTGCCGAGCGCAACTGGAGTGCCGAGGACATCCAACAGGAATTGGATAATAATGCGCAAAGTATATTGGGTTATGTCGTACGCTGGGTAGAACAAGGCATCGGTTGCTCCAAGGTACCCGACATACACAACGTCGCACTTATGGAAGACCGTGCAACCCTACGGATTTCTAGCCAACACATTGCTAACTGGCTGCATCATGGAGTTATCCATACAGAACAGCTTCAAACAACCATGGAACGCATGGCAAGGATTGTCGACGAGCAAAATTCTGGCGACCCAGCTTATAAACCAATGGCAGTGAACTTTGAAACTTCATACGCCTTCCGCGCGGCTTTAGACCTTGTATTCAAGGGACGCGTGCAGCCAAGTGGATACACTGAGCCTCTTTTACACGCCTGGCGTCTACGTTTCAAGAATCAAATGTGATTTTTTGATCACAATTCAAAAGTAGCATCCCCGGCCTAATAATGGACCGGGATTCGGGCGTATGCGCCTCGCCATAGGCGCAGACTCCCCGAAACTTCTACTACATGATTCCGGAGTCTTTCTGGAAAAACATGGTTCACAACAATAAAAGGAACCGCCTCATGAGTCGAACGTTACCTCTCATTAAGACATCTCAGTTTCCAGTGCACGTAACGAAAACAATTTATCGAACACCTGCATAGCAGGCAGTCAGATGATTGCTAATAAATATATTGCACAATATCGAAACCATGTAAAAACACAATAATTAGAGATTAATGAAATGAACACATGGCTACAGATGTATACGCCGCTTGGCTCTCTTGGGCTATCAGCCCTGGTTGCACTGATTCCAATCATCTTTTTCTTCCTTGCTCTTGCGGTCTTCCGCATGAAGGGGCATACGGCGGGAACCATAACTCTGATTTTGTCTATGATTATCGCTATATTCGCATTTGACATGCCTGCGAAAATGGCTTTTGCTGCCGCTGGTTATGGTTTCGCTTATGGCCTATGGCCCATTGCATGGATCATTATTACAGCAGTATTTCTCTACAAACTTACCGTCAAGAGCGGCCAGTTTGAAGTTATCCGAAGCTCAGTATTATCCATTACAGATGATAAACGTCTTCAGGTGCTCCTGATTGGCTTTTCATTCGGTGCTTTTCTTGAAGGAGCTGCGGGTTTCGGTGCGCCAGTTGCAATTACAGGTGCTTTGCTAGTCGGTTTAGGCTTCAACCCCCTTTATGCTGCAGGTCTTTGCTTGATAGCTAATACCGCACCAGTTGCTTTCGGAGCCTTGGGTGTACCCATCCTCGTTGCTGGGCAAGTAACTGGGATCGATCCGTTCAAAATTGGTGCTATGGCTGGACGACAATTACCACTGCTCTCCATCATTGTGCCATTCTGGTTAGTCGCCATTATGGACGGATGGAAAGGTATTAAAGAAACTTGGCCGGCGGCACTTGTGGCCGGTTCTAGCTTCGCTGTGACCCAGTACTTTACTTCGAACTACATCGGTCCTGAACTTCCAGATATTACCTCCGCACTTGTTAGTATTGTCTCGTTGACACTGTTCCTCAAAGTATGGCAACCAAAAGCGGCAGAGAGCAACGAAATCGTCGGCACGGTAGGAGGAGCCGCAGTCTTGGGCGGCTTCGGTGGGATACGTAACTCAACACCATCACCTTACAGCTTAGGCGAAATCATAAAGGCATGGTCACCGTTTCTAATCCTAACGGTGCTGGTTACGATCTGGACACTGAAACCTTTTAAAGCAATGTTTGCCCATGGCGGTGCCATGGAGCAATTCGTTTTTACAATTGCAATCCCTTACCTCGATCAACTGATTATCAAAGTTGCTCCAGTAGTAGCCAACCCCACCGCCATGACGGCCGTCTTTAAATTTGATCCTATTTCTGCTGGTGGTTCAGCTATTCTACTGTCCGCTGTGATTTCAGCTTTCATTTTGAAAGTTAGCTTGAAAAATGCGCTGGTGACTTTTGGCGAAACGCTAGTTTCATTAAAATGGCCGATTCTGTCCATCGGTATGGTGCTGGCATTTGCTTTCGTGACTAACTACTCAGGCATGTCTACCACACTTGCATTGGTCTTGGCGGGCACTGGCGCCGCCTTCCCCTTCTTCTCACCGTTCCTAGGCTGGTTAGGCGTTTTCCTTACAGGCTCAGATACCTCATCTAATGCATTGTTCGGTTCTCTGCAAGCTACAACTGCGCATCAGATTGGGGTCAACGACACACTGTTAGTGGCCGCCAACACCAGCGGAGGCGTGACGGGCAAAATGATTTCTCCTCAGTCCATCGCCATCGCCTGCGCGGCAACTGGGCTGGTCGGGAAAGAATCGGATCTTTTCCGCTTCACTCTTAAACATAGCCTGATCTTCGCCACATTTATCGGCTTGATCACACTGGCGCAAGCCTATGTGTTTACTGGCATGCTGGTGCACTGATTAACGCAAACCTCAACGATCACTTCCTGCGCCGGATCGTCCGGCGCTGTCTCCATGAGGCCCTCACATGACTATCGACACTTTCGACTTTAAAAAAGCCGCTTTGGATTACCACGAATTTCCAATACCAGGGAAAATTGGTACACAGCTCACAAAACCGGCGGATACGGCAGTTCACCTTGCCTTAGCTTATAGCCCGGGTGTGGCCGAACCCGTGCGCGAGATAGCAAAAAATCCGGAGAACGTTTATCGCTTTACTGGAAAAGGTAATCTTGTAGCGGTAATTACTAATGGTACGGCAATTCTTGGACTTGGTAATTTAGGCCCGCTGGCCAGCAAGCCCGTTATGGAAGGTAAGGCGCTGTTGTTCAAACGCTTTGCTGGCCTCGACGCAACCGATATCGAGGTTCAAGCAGAAGATTCGGATGCTTTCATTGATACCGTGGTTCGTATTGCCGACACTTTTGGCGGCATCAACCTAGAAGATATTAAGGCACCTGAATGCTTTGAGATCGAGAAAGCGCTCATCGAGCTTTGCAACATTCCAGTATTTCATGATGATCAACACGGCACCGCTATAGTGACAGCTGCGGGCATGCTAAACGCTTTGGAAATCCAAGGTAAAGATCTGAAAAATGCGAAAATCGTCTGCCTGGGTGCTGGCGCAGCTGCAATCGCTTGCATGCGGTTGCTAGTGAGTCTTGGAGCTCAAAAAAGTAATATGTATATGGTCGATCGGAGGGGCGTTATCCACTCTGCCCGTAAAGACCTAAATATTTACAAAGAGCAATTCATTAACGATAGTGGCCCTCTTACGTTGTTGGAGGCAATGGACGGAGCCGACGTCTTTTTGGGCCTGTCCGGTGCCAACTTACTATCACCGGAATCCTTGCTGGCAATGGCACCCAAGCCGGTTGTATTCGCCTGTTCAAACCCAGACCCAGAAATCAACCCAGAACTGGCACTCGCAACACGAGATGATTTGATCCTCGCGACCGGTCGTTCAGACTACCCAAACCAGGTAAACAATGTCCTAGGATTTCCGTTTATATTCCGCGGTGCACTTGATGTTCGCGCGAGGATAATCAATGAGGAAATGAAAATTGCAGCCGTTGAGTCGCTACGTCAACTAGCAAAAGAACCAGTTTCAGCAGAGGTCTTAAAAGCGTTTAATCTAGATCGTATGGCATTTGGGCGTAACTACATTTTACCAAAGCCGCTGGATACACGACTGCTCGCAGAAATACCTAGTGCCGTGGCAAAAGCAGCAGTCGACTCAGGTGTAGCACGATTGCCCTACCCTTCGCACTATCCTCTCTGACTTACTCAATATAGTCGCTGACTAATGTGCTAGTTAGGTCGCTATCACCACTATGGCAATGCTGACGAGATCAATGTGACAGACCTGCGCCTTTCCATTCCAGCCACGACCGCCTGCCAGTGGCTGCAGTCCCGCGCTAGACGACTAACGAAGACAATTAGTCGGATTGAAAAGGCATCCCAAGAGTAGGGGTGCTCATATATGGCCAGCGGATATAGCGGATATGCTGGCCATAGCTGCCGCTTTTTCAGTACAGGTTGGGTCGGATTGCTACCCTCCCTGAATAGCCTGAGCGCGCCTTCCGTTGCGTTTTAGCAGCTACTCTCTTGCTCATGGGCGATGACGGGACATTCATGGGTATATCAGACCGCGGAGTCAACACCTGAGAGTCGTCATCTGCGCCCCCGTCCAATGGTCGACCATTCCCGTCACCCCATCGGATGCCATAGGGATGATGGAGGGAGAGGCTGGAGACTGCTCCAAATAGGCTCTTCGTGAAATGATGTGCTGAATAAGCCCTTATAACAACTCTCATTTACATCCCTAATACGTTCTATTTGAAAAGGCCAGAAAAGATTTCTTTCAGCTTTTGAACAAACACCCCGCGAGAAGGTTCAGCCTGCTCTACTTTTTCGATTTCAGGTTTCATGGGAACCGAATTTTTTGCTTCCTGCTTCTCAAGACCCAAAATATTCACCAAATCATGCAAAACAATTTTTGGCTGTCTTACCTCACCGAACTCGAACTGAGCACCGCTATACGAATACACATTCAATACAAGCTTGTTAAATAGGTTGATGCAGCTCGAAACCCTGTGATACTCCTTAATCTGGCGCTCAATCGTATGAGGTGTGAATTTAGGATGTGCGGCAGCATGGCGTAACTTTTCCCAAGCCTTTTTCTCCGCAGTCGATATAAGTTTCTTGTCTACCAACATTCCCAGGGCTTTGGCCGCGTAAAGGTTTCCCCACCCAGCAACCTGCTTTATAATTGTATTACGTTTCGTTGGATCAATCTCAAGTGCCTTTATCTTTTCAATAATCTCGATTTTTTGCTTTTCGTATTCTTCATCCCTAGCCTCCTCTACAAGCTTCGGCATAAAAATATCTATCAAAATCCCCTCAACAGAAGTTGAGATTGTCAGATTTGATAGTGCACTCTCGGTATTAAACGCTGCAAACACACGTTTCCACTGCGAGTAGGTACTTTCAAAATACACATTGTGATTGTTTAAAACATGCCAAATATTAAAAAACAAATCATAGTGACTTTTGACGTCTATCACACCATCAATAAGAATATTTTCAGGGATTGGATGAGGAATGGACTGACTCTTAATTGAATTCCTAATGCTTCGGACATAATGCGTTAATTCCGAGCCGGACCTTTTAGACATGGCATACGCTTGTGGCAATGTGCCCGAAGTGAACCCTATATAAAATCTTAGCGCCTGAAACAGCTTATCAACATCAAAATCACCATTTGCATATACTTCAACATATTCCTTATGATCTATTATTGAAATTTCAAATTCATCACTCTTAAGAACTGTCTGATTAAAGCTCCAAGACTCACCTCCTAATGTTGAGGTGGTGGTATTGCCTTTATTCTTTGGAACCCTAGAGAGCTCATTAACTTCAAAACACAAAAAGCTTTTTCTTTGGCCCGGATAGTTGAAAGGCACCTGACTATAAATTTCCGCGAAACCAACTATAAATTTAAATGGGCGATACGTATTAAACTCTGTGATTTTTAATGAAAACCCATTAGCCTCTATTTTTTCACCATCCAAGGTAAGGCATTCAAAAAATAATTCTTGCTCAGGGTCAAAAAGATCTTTTGGGAAGTCGTTCCCGCCAAAATCAAAAGGAAAGTTTTCTGACTTTAGGCAGACAAACTCCATATAAAGAGAGCCAACACTATTAATTTTAATAATGCCATGACCTTCCAATCGCAACCCTTTGTCAATTTTTTGATAAATACAGGCCTCAATGCACTGAATGACCAGCTCACCCGAGCGAGCGATTGCAAAGCTCTTGTCTAACAACATGCGGCTTCCCTGCTGATTTTTTTTGAGCCTACGATGTCGGCACTCTACCTGTTTTAGGGAGCGTCAGTCAGTCGCTCTGCATACGTAATTCGCCTACTGGCAGCTTCTTGATGCCGAGCGAAGGCACCATCACCGCAGTCGGCAAACCAGGTGGTCGGGAAGTATGCTTCCGGTGGGCACTTGGTGGGCAATTTCACCCTGGAAGGAGGAATTCGAGAGGGAGTCTGTGCAACTAGCCGTGGAAGAATTGCAGTCAGTAGCCTTTTTAGCGGTGATTGTGATGAGCGAGCTTTTCAAAGAATTTATGCGGGACGTACCGCGGGGAGACTCTACCCGCCCCTTAAGAGAGCAGAAGGTTCCTCAGGCACGGTGGATGAAGCTCGAAGACATCGCAGCGAGCCGCACACTATCGTATGACCCTCGCCAGCCAGGGAAAAAAGTCCTGATCGGTGCACTGGGGAAGCAGCTCATTGGCATCGAGGATGACCGCCACATTCTTACCGTAGCGGGCTCCCGATCTGGTAAATCGGTTGGCTTGATCAGCAACCTGCTGTTCTATTCCGGCAGCATCCTGGCAACCGACCCCAAGGGCGAGCTGGCTGATATTACGGCAACCAGACGCGCGGGTTTGGGGCAGAAAATTTATGTCGTTGACCCCTTCGGGGTTTCCAGCAAAGCAGCCGCGAAATACCGCGCCTCGTACAACCCCATGAGCCTCCTGAAAACAGGCAGTGAAACATTCCTTGAGGATGCCGCGCTGATTGCCGAGTCGATTGTCGTGCAGTCGGCGGACCAGAAAGACCCGCACTGGGATGAGTCCGCCAAGAACTTTATCGAGGGCGTGATTATTCACGTCGTAACCTACTCTCGATACGACAAGGAGCGGCACCTCATCATGGTGAGGGAGCTGATCAAGCGGGCATTATGGGTAGAGCCGGGAGATGATGAAGAGAAGGCAAAGCCTCTCCTCTATGAGGAGATGATGGACAACGGCTACCGGCTGCAGGACCGCGCGGAAACAGAAGACATTGGCAGTGCCGTCATGGCGGCGGCGCTCGACTTTTACGGCAAGAAAGGGGCAGAGCTTTCCGGTGTTCACTCAACGGTAAACCGGCATACAAAGTTTCTCGATTACTCGGCCTTTCGCAAGGTTTTGAAAGAGCATGATTTCGACCTGTCGGAGCTGAAAAGCAAACCGTCAGGTGTCAGCATTTATCTATGCTTCCCCGCGACACGGATCGAAATTGCCAGACGCTGGATGCGGATTTTTATCAACCAACTGCTCGATACGATGGAGCGGGAAAAAACGATCCCGCCTGCCCCCGTGCTGGCATGTCTGGATGAGTTCCCGGTCCTTGGCTACATGAAGCAACTCGAAACCGCTTCAGGCCTGATCGCCTCGTTCGGCGTGAAGCTCTGGGTCATCCTTCAGGACTGGAGCCAGGGCAAAGCTCTGTACGGCGAGCGGTGGGAAACCTTTGCGGGCAACGCAGGGATCATGCAGTTCTTTGGCAACAACGATATGGCGACGACCGAATATATTTCCAAGCTGCTCGGTAAAACGCAGGTGGAAGTGGCTCGTACGGGCGAAGTCGCGCAGGACCAACAACAAAAAGGGTTATCGGGCCGGTCCGAAGCCATCGAGCTTTACGACCTGATGACGCCAGATGAAATCAGGCGGCATTTCTCCCGCAGCGATCCGTTTACACGGCAGATAATTCTTTGGGCAGGACGTCATCCGATGATGTTGCAGCGGGTGATCTGGCACCAGAAAGACGGAGTACTGGCTCCTTATCTTTAAGTACGTGGCGGGCGAGGTCGGCGCAAAGCCGACCATACCTGTTACGCAATCGCTTATCTACGACTCTTTCAAGTCGATATCCCCCCGGAGTCGCGCGAGGAACCCGAGAGGTAACGTAGGTGTAATGCTGAATTAAATTATCCCCAGCACCAACGATTGAAAACGTTGCAATGTCTGCGCGATGAAAGATCCGTTAGATGGCGAGCGTCCAACCTGACGTTGATTGCAGGAGGATATATGAGTAAGTCTATTGCAAAAAACCAAAGCGTCGCAATTACATGCGCAGTGATAGCGGCATTTCTGTTTGCTTATTTTGAAAGCATGCTGGGAGATATCGCAACCAACATTGGCATTGAAGCGTACATTGCATTCAGATTGGTTTTTACTAGCGGCGTCTACTTTCTAATTCTGTGGTTATTTTCTTTACGTAGGAATAGTGGCGGCCTGGTATTTTCACCAAAAAATATAGACATGATTTTATACGTCCGTGGTTTTATCACGGTTATTTACCTGACCTGTTTGGCTGTGGCATTTTATGGAGGAAAATCCCAAGCGTTGACATATCCATTTTTCTTTCTTCACCCTATTTGGCAATTTTTTGCAGCTCGCATGATCAACAAGAAGTGGCCATCAATCAAAAGGCAGGCTGCCCCCATAGCACTGATATTAATTGGAGCTCTGGTGTTTGCGGTTAGCCATCCAAAAAATCATACTGAGGCTCAAGGTTGGTGGCAGCAATTCTTCGAGGCTTTGCCATCATATGCGCCTGCTCTTTTGGCGGGAATTGGATTTGCGTACACTAATGAAATGTCCACTCGCATCTCAGAAAGATGCAATGAGTACCCGTATAAATTTGTCGGCGGGGTAACGATTGAGCGCATGGATGGACTTCGCATCACGGCATACACTACGTATGCATCGATACTCATACTTCCTATTATGCTGCCTATAATGACTATTATATTAAAGTATCTTGGAATGAGCACGACAACGTTAAATCTTCTTCAGTCGGAGCAGCTGCCCAGCTATGTCAGCGATCTCTCTCTGGCATGTCTGATCGTCGCAGTGGGAACTTGGGCGATAACGGAGGCTTTCGCGCGTGCAAAGCATACTACGCAAATAGCGGCTTTAGATGGACTGCTTATTCCGCTGGCCGCAGGACTGGATTATTTGCATGGGAGACTTCCGACAGATGACCCAAACTTCGTATATATGGCTGGAGCATTATTCCTGATTCTTGTCGGAGCCGTGTGGTCAGCCTTCAGACCTGAAGCAAGCTAACGCAAAGGAAACAATGCGCTATCGCATGATAGGAGCGGCTGAAAGCGCCCTTGTTTCCTGGAGGTGAACCTTGACCGGGGCTGTGTCTTGCTTGTTCTCATGCGCAATCCAAGAAACCGATGCTGCGAAGGCAACTGCTAATGCAAGCGAAACGGCAAGTCCCTGTTTCACTTCTTTGACCATTTCTGATTTCTGTTTGAGCGTAGGTTCCTGCATTTCACTGCCCTTCCAATTTTCTCTACTATCACAGCAAGAATTTAACAATATTCATTTATAAAAAAGCTGTCAAGACAAATATTATACTTGCAAATAAATGCCAAACTAACTGAGAGGACAGACAACTCTCTACCTGTAATGCCTTTAGGACTTATCCCAGCTAGGAACGCCTTGTTGAAAGGCTTGTTTAATCTGTTTTTTTGATAGAAGCACACCTACCGCGTAATCTTTTCCGCAAGAAAAAGCCAACTCGGAGGCATAGCGCCCACAATGATCTTTTATAAGGTAATCGCACTTACCGCTGCTGACCAAAATTCGGACGCACTGACGAGCACCGAAAGCTGCTGCGTAATGAAGTGCAGTCATACCAAGCTCATCCTGTTCGTTAACATTCACATCATCTTCGTCTATGCGCAACTTGGCGCTCCTAGCATATCCGCGCTTAACGCAATTGATAAGAGTCATGTGTGAGCCACCGCCCTCATACCCACTGTAGAATCTTCTCCGTGGTAAATCTCGTTGCAATTCCGCATGTTCTTTCTTTAAGTCTTTCATGATTTTCCCGAGTATCGATTAAATATTGCAGCCTTAAACTGGAAGGCCCGTCGGAATAAATTTAAATGCATTAAATAGCTGGGTCGACCCATCGGGGTGTGCCAGATAATGACGAGTAGGTAAATGTCTTAGCCCATGCCGCAGGAGGCATATATCGAGAATAGGATAGTCGCTACTGAGCCATCCAGTCTGGACATAAGCTGCACTGGGAACTGGGCTATTCTCACTTAAAAATACATGAAGACAATTATCTTCCGTAACTGCAAATCCGTAGCCGGTTCTATGCTCGCGTATTGTTGTATAGGCGTCACGCGCCTTTAGGGTATTTAATTCAAATATGTTGTGCGCACTGACCTCATACATTTCTGCTACTCGCACGAATCTTCCAGACGGATCAGCAATAATGCGAAGTGTAAAAGTCTCCCACATTCCGCCGATGCTTTCAAGGCACGCCGAATAAGTACCTTCGACATTCATGATAAAATCATTTGAGGATTCAGAACTTGCAGCCAAATATTTATGGGCGGCCAACATCCCCTTAAGATAAACGTCAACCTCTTCAAGATCACTCAGCTTTAAAAGTCCGTCATCAATTAAAAATCGCGTTACATCTTTTAATTTTGTTTGCTTTAAAACATTTGTTCCAGCCGCGAAGCGGCGTAACGACTCCGATTTAAACTCAAGCTCTTTGTCATCCAATTCGTATTTTTCGCGATTCACATCGGAATAAATTATTTCATCACGCACCTGCTCCCATGAAATTTGTTGTCCATTACTGGTCTTCGTAATCCTGTAGTAATTCAACGCGTTCCGAATTTCATCGATTTGCCACTCAGTAAATTCGATCTCTTCAACATCCATATCCCTTCCCCTTCAAACGCAATGGGCGCGAGGAACCAGCGAGGAAAGCTTCATTGACCATTGTGTCAGCGTAGCTCCTAACGCAATCAGTTGAGGACGTTGCCATGAACTCTCCGATGAAAAGCCCACTTACAGGGCGTCCCCCCACCAGGCAAACGACCGACGAAGCCGGTCTGCTGTCGTTCAAGGTTACGCCGCGCGAGCTGACCCCTATTCGGGCCAAGCTGGCGAATGGGATCAGTTCCGTCATCGGGCTGGGGCTGGCGGCGGTCAATTTCATCCCCCTGCTCCAGGAGCGTCATCTGTATCTGCAGGACCTGGTGGCGGCAATTGGGGTGACGGTGCTCGGATATTACCTGTTGCGCTGGGTGACGCTGGAAGCGTGCCGGGTAACCACCCGGATCGAACTGAGAATGGACCAGGCCAAGGTCAGACGTTTGTCGGGTTGGGAGAGCTACGACCGCCGCATCGAGCATCGTTTTGTGCTGCTGCCGCATGACGAAGCTGAACATGAACAGCGGTGTCATGACTTAGCCACCCGTAAAGCGGCAGCGAACGGCCAGGTCCTGCAACCGCCCATTTATTACGGTGATTCCTTCCATGTCGTTCTGGTGTATGCGGGTCACCGCATCGATCTCATGACCGTATATGGCAGACAGCAGGCGGCAGCCATCGTTGCCCGTTTGCAGCATTGCGACCAGATCCTTGATGCCGAGGCGAAACGCGTCGGAGCAGGAAAGAACCCCCACATCGATGGGGAATGGCCTCACTCCCCTGGAGGACTTAATGATGTTTAACCAAATCTACCCCTACTTAAAAATCGTGGCCGCCGCAGGTGGCGGGATCATCGTCGCCTGTATCGCTTTCAACTTCCTGATGTGGATGGTTGGGGCGATCTTCCGGCAGTCTTTGATCTTCATCGACTTCACGGTGCGTCTTCTCATAAAGGGCTCCAGCTGGACGGGCCGTTATCTGAAAGCTTTCGTCATCGGATTCCTGTCGCTGGTTTTCAACATCGTTTGGGGCACATGGATGTTCTTTTATCAGCCTTGCTTCCTCGCGGGCAGGAATTTGTCCCGCGCCGTTGGCCAGTACGTAAAGCTGCGTCAGTTGTTCTGGAAGTACGGACGCCAGGAATTCGCAACCTTCGGGCAATTCAAACGCCACATGCTGGGTGAAGAAGAGCCGCCACCGAAACCAGAAAAACCTGCACCAGAAAAAAGCGGTTATGCGCAGGCGCTCGAAGTGCTGGGTTTCTCGGAAAGTACGCCGCTCGACAAGACGATGCTTAAAAGCCGACATCGCGAGCTAGCGGCGATTCTGCACCCGGATAAAGCGTTTCCCAATCAGGTGTTCATGCAGCAGGTCAACGATGCCGTTGACTACATCAAGAGGGCAAGAAAATGGACATAACCAGACAGCAAAACAAGCCCCTGAGCTTGTTGGAGAAGGCCCGACAGGAACTGGCAGCGTTCAACCGCAAGCAGCTTTCTGTACCCGAGGCCGCGTCCATTCCCAATACCAGGATCACCATGCAGGAACCATCGCATGGCGAACGGATTCTCTATTGCTCCAAGGTGCCGCAAGCCTCGGCTCTTCTGATCCTGAAACTGCACGAGAAAGGCGCGGAAATCACCGACGTGATCTCGCGCCGCAATGCGCCCGCGTCCGCGCAAGGGGGCACTCAAGCCGTGCACAATGATCTGGATATGCGTGCGTTGCTGCTGGGCAACTATCAGGGCTGCCCGCACTGCGATAACCCTGAGGTGGTGCTGTGTCCCCGTTGCGGCAACCTGTCTTGCATTGGCAGTCAACCGAGGATGACCTGCCCGGTCTGTGAGCACAGCGCACGTGTGGTCAGCAGCGGGATCAGCCTGGAGGTTTCATGCGGAAAACCCGGGCAACAGGCAAGTTCACAAACGGATCAACAACTGCTGGCAAAACCGACAGGCCGACCGGCCCTGCCCCACAGGCCTGGATAGGGTCATCTAAAGTGGCAGGGCTCAGGCTGAATCGCCCGGACAGCAGTCCCTATGAGAAGTGCTCACCGCGCCCCTTCGTCCGGTACTGCGAACTTGTAGAAGAGGCCAACCGCGAGCCAGTGGTGGTAGAGCGCGACTACAACCTCACCAATGCTAAAACGACCTGGGACTATCTAACTGCACGCGAGGCTGAAATTTTCGGGATCACCCGCGCCTGCTCAATACCTTGACTTACGCCTATATGCGCTATTCTGAAGACGTGATTGGTGTGACGAACGTCGAGTACATGCCGTTCCGCGATGAAAAGCGCCCCCGCGTATTCAATGCGGATATAAAGGAGGCGAAGTGAATGCGATTTGCGTTCTGCATCTAAGCGATCTTCATTGGGGACAGGAAGGGGTCTGCACTCACTGGGAGAGTTTCGAGGATCTTTTTGTTGATAGCGTAAAGGCAGCGCTTCAGTCGTCTAAAAGTCAGAAAGTTGATCTGATTCTTTTTACTGGTGATTTGGTTTTTTCTGGCACTTCGACGCAGTATGCCGAACTTGATAAAAAAATAGAACAACTTCGAGGAAAACTAGATCTAACCTGCCCAATATTGGCAGTACCGGGAAACCACGACATGTCCCGGCCAGATAACAAAGCGCAGATTACCGAAGCGGTTTTAAAAGATTTTCGATCGGAAAGATCCAAATTTTGGAGTAATTACTCCGTAACACTGGGAGGTTGGTTTAAGAACTATGACACATGGTGGAAGCGGCAAAAACATCCGTCAAAAATCCTGTATGGCGATATACCTGGCGATTTTGCCGCAACTGTAGAAATGAACGGTCTCAAATTAGGTGTAATTGGGCTGAACACAGCTCATTTGCATTTCAAAGATTCTCTAACAGAAGGCCAGCTAGGATTAACCTCTCCACAATACCATTCAATATTCACACAAAAGGACGCTTCGGGCAATATTACGCCTCGGGAATGGTGCCGCTCGCATGATGCAGTCATATTGGCCACTCATCACCCATTAAACTGGCTTGATGCTGATTCGAAGGCATTTTTCCTGCGGGATGTTCATCGCTCTGGTGAAATTTTATTTCACGCATTTGGCCACATGCATATTCCACTATCTTCTGGAGAATCATATGGCGGAGCGCAGGAGCGATTTTCCATCCAGGCTCCATCGCTTTTTGGCATGGAGCATTTTGAAGCACCCTCAGGTGAAAAAAAAGAAAAAAGAATTAATGGTTACAGCCTAATTCGCATCGAAAAAAGCGGAGGGCTTGCAACTTTTCGGCAATGGCCGTATCTGGCAGTCATTCACCAAGGTGTAAATCCAGCCATAACTCCACACTCGGGTGATGGTGGATATAAACTACTAGAGGATGGTGGAACTAATGCACTGCCAGTTAGAAGATTAGAACCCGCCAAGACAAATAACTCCTTTGAGGACCTCTATCGAATAAAGGCTCGCTTATTTGCGGTGCAGGCTAGCGTCGAAATTAGAAACTACCAAATTCTTATGAGAAGTGAGGCGAAGAAGGGTTTTGACGGTGCTGAGCCGAGCGCCGACAGAAAAAATGTGCTTCGTGGGCTGTTAGACACTGTTTGTGATATTAGTGGGAATTGGCTGAATAGTGACCGTCCCATCGCGAGAGCAAATGTCATGAAAGCGCGCCCTTGGGAGGATAGGTATTTATCGGAAGACACCTCGCTGCGCTTCGTCTTCGGAGCAAAACAATATTCACACATACTAACTCCTTTGGAAGTCAGCAAAGACAAAGTTTATAGATGTAGTGGAAAAGGCTTTTCTTTACCAGTAGAACTTCATTCTAAAAGTGGCGCACTTTTGCGCATTCTACCTGGGGCTCCGCGTGCATTCCTCCAGAAAAAGAGGGTGACACTTGACTGCGACAGAATTGATTTTTCTAACAGCAAAATCCCAAATGCAGTTCGATCAGAGATTCTGAATGAAATTGAAAATGGAGACTACAGATTTTTAATTTGCTTTCCAGTTTTTTGCGGAGGCTATGAGTCACCGGCAGGAGTAGTTAATGTAGAGATCATGAGGGACAACGATCTAACTTCGAATCTTAATTCACATAATGTTAACACCTATTTTGCGGAGTTGGAGATTTTTCTAAGCCCCATACTAAACTTGATTGGCGGTTTAATTTAAGGTAATCATTAAAGCAACTTAAACAATGAGGATATTTAAATGCCCAAATCAAATAAGCAAGACCAAGATGAATGGGATTACAACAAATTTACTCGAGCAGATTTCGAGAAAATCGCCCGAGCTGGAACTGCTGAAATGAGCGCATATCTGCTGTCACACCCTTGCCCATCGATTAAGCGAGGCCAAGGCGAATGGGATTACAACAAGTTTACAAGATCGGATTTCGAGAAAATCGCCCGGGCAAGAACTACTGAGATGAGCGCATACCTACTGTCACATCCTTGTCCATCTTTAGAGGATACCTTGGCTAACTTGCACAGGGCCACACATAGCTCTATTAAACCTCCTGGAAATACCTAACACTATTCAGGCCGCCTGAGTTAAGAACTTGTTAATCTTATTCCCATAAACTACCTATATCCGGCCCCTGCAATCCAAGGCTGCTGGATGTTTTGATAAGTGTTATGGGAAGTGGTTCATGACAGAGCAAGAGCCAGGTTCAGGTTTTCGTGGTTCCCTTGCGGGAGCAAGGGAACCTGTGGTAGATCGGCGTAGTGATCTGCCGAATTTCGCCGATGCGGACCCCGGCGTTCCCGAAAACGATCTTCACGACATCTCGAAAACCCTATTCGGGGCGCAGGCTTCGACGGGCAAGGCCGTCTTCTCAGCCAGCCGTATGACGGTGAACCCGAACGCGCAGCAACATGCGCTACACGATCAACAAAAACGTAAAGAAGAGCGCGAAGCGCGTGAGTTGGCCAACCTCGCCCGCTGGAACACAGAGATGACCACGGTCGGCGGTGTCCAGATGACGAACGCGCAGGCACAGACTGCCCGCCAGAATGTCATCGACAACGCCGATGCCTATGCTGACTGGGCCGTTCGCAAGGGCCTTATCCGTGAGGACGAGAAGGACGAGTTCAAGGCGAGCGTCCGGCGCAAGAAAGAGCTCGAAGACAAGCGCGGGCGTGGGACGTTAACTCCAGAGGAAACTGAAGAAGAACACAAGCTGGATCGGTCGCGCGTGGGAAAGGCGATTGATGCCGCCACCGCTCAGAACCATCTTGACAAAGGCAACACGCCATCGGCCTCGGCGGATCAGGCTCGCGCAGCAGTGTCCGCAGCATCGGCCCTTGATGAGGATCGCAAATCCCCATTCCAGTCCGCGAAAGACTTGGGTACTGCCTTTGCAGCGGTCGCTCCACCCGTCGTCCGGCCAGCCTCCGCGCCTTCAGCGCCGCCAGCGCCCGAGATCACTGCTACCGGCCTCAACCTGTAGCAGAGATCATTTCAATGCAGCAAGCCCGTACTCGGTGTACCTCGGATAGGCTAAGGTCGCATTGAGGATCGTTGCCCCGTCGGGCAACGAGCTGTAGGCGATGCCGCCAACGATACCACGTGACGGATGCGCGGGATCGTCATTGATACTTCCATTGACATTGCCCGAAACCGTTACCACACCGCTGGTGGGCTGGTAGATGCCTGATGGGCCCTTCGCAACAGTGAAGCCTTGAATCATGACCCGCTCTCCAAGCGGCTCGACGCGATGAAGAACTTGATTCAGCGAAGAACAGTTTCCCTGCGGAAATTTCCCCGCTAGTTGGAGACGTTTGCAGTTCGCAACAGCGTCCTCATCTGGGGCTTTCAGAAGTGCCGCATTGGGTATTCCCGCTGAGCGGGCGTCATATAGCCGTATGTCCGCCAGTCGCTCATAAATGCAAATCTGCCCCGCCCTATCCCCCAGCGGCTGGTCTGCCTTCAGGATATAGCCGACTTTCCGGTCATCGCTCATCGTGAAGATCATTCCGAACAGGCGCTTGTCCGGCGCAATCATCTGCGCAGACGCCACCGAATGCTGGCCCTCGGTCTTGAGGCGAGCGGTCATTGCTTCAGGTGTGTCGCAATCGCCGATATCGGCGGCGTTGGCGTTACCGACGTAAACGCAAGTGGTTGCGAAAGCCAGCGAAAGAGGAAGGTATTTCAGCACTCGTGAAATAGGTGGCGCGATACCGCATCGCCGCCCTCCTGGTGAAGCCAAGCACATCGCGTCGTCACTCGAAAATGGAAGTCGTTCCTGGCTGTCCATGGAGGGAAACGCCCCCTGCCCTCGCTGCATCGCCTGAATCTTCAAAGTCGTCATATCCGGGACTCCTTGATCGAAAGAGAAGGTGATGCGTTGCATGCGCCGGTATGCACTCGGGATTCCGCCATGGGCATCACAGGGGCTCACCAGGGGAACTAAATATGACGTTCCGAAAACGAACCCTTTTGAAACCTGGTGCTGCCTGTATGTAGTTGCGTGCGGAGTCTCAGTAGCAATTGACTCTTTGAGATCTCGTGAATAGAGTCCTTAAAGGTTCCTTTGCGGAACAACAGTAAGTGCGGCTGTGTGACCCTCCTTTTGACAGCGGTGCCTGCCTGCGGGAAAGGCAGAACCATGAAGATCGGGTACGCCCGTGTATCGACAGAAGACCAGCTTCTTGACCTGCAAATCGAAGCCCTGCGACAGGCCGGGTGCGAGCGCATCTTTGAAGAGAAGAAATCCGGCGCCCTCACACGTCGCCCGGCTCTCCATGCGGCCCTGCGCACCCTGCGCGACGGTGACGTGCTGGTTGTCTGGAAGCTCGACCGCTTAGGCCGCTCGTTGCAAGACCTCATCAAGACCCTTGGGAAGCTCGAGCGGCGGGGAATTGGTTTCTGGTCAATTTCCGATCAAATCGACACCCAGACGCCAGCAGGCAAGCTTGTATTTCACATCACGGGCGCTGTGGCGGAATTTGAACGAGCATTAATTTCCGAGCGGACGAAGGCTGGGATGCTAGCCGCTCAACGAAGAGGTCGCAAACCGGGACGGCCTGCGGCCCTGACACCGAGCCAGGAATTGACCGTTCAGCGCATGGCAATTTGCGACGACATGCCTCTGGAGGTCATTGCTGCCCGCATGCAGGTCAGTAAGACCACTGTCTGGCGGGCCGTAGCGAAGATCAGGTCAGGGACAAGGCGGCCAATGCCTGAAGTTTGACCACATTTTCGGACGGCGCTCGCCTGCTCGGAAGTAGGTAACCTGATGAAATCGGTGCGGTCCGTTGATTGCCCGACAAAGACCTCAACATGCCGCGCCCCTGTGGGGATGCGGGGACGGATTATATTTCGACATTGTGATTAAGCGCCCAAGGTTAACGATTCCAAAATATATGCACCGTTTTGTATCCCTCCTCGATGATGAACACGTCGCCGTTCAACTCCATGTCACGGGCCATGGCTTCGTAGTCAATGTAATAGCGCAACACTTCGGGAATCTCCGTGGTTTCCTCAGTGAGCTCCTGCACGTAATCCGCCAGCGATTCATAGCTGCCGCAATAATCCTCCTCGGCTGCTTTCCGGGCCTCCTCAACGCTGGAAAACTGATCCAGCAGAGCCCCGCCGAACGCCGGGAATTCTTCGATAAAACAGGCGGCCTCATGCGCAGCGTCAATCCCCGCGTATTCGCCAAGGCTGTAACCATCAAAACCTTCGTAGTCGTGAATCGCGTATTCCTCCGCGTCCCCGACCGGCGATTGCGCCAGCATGGCGTTGATTTGATCCTGAATGTCTGACGCGTCCAATGTAGCGTCGATCCAAACGCCGTGAAAGTATCCGCTGTTATAGGCGGCCAGGTCTGCAACGTAAATTCTGGGTTCGGTGGTCATGGTCTTGGCTCCTTTAAGGGCTTCGGGTGCTGTGCGTGAGGTCGCACATGCACCCCTGCCCGTCGGCGAGACCGGGGAGGTAAAACGCAAGGGCTCGGTGAAGGGAGGGGGATCACCCGGCCTGCACAAACCCATGCTTTTTTATGGGTGCGGAAGGCTGGGGATACCGTTCATCGGGGCAAAGCTTCACCCTTGCGTTGCGCCAGGGGCAGCACCCCTTAGCGGCTTTTCGTTCTTGCGAAGGGATCGTCACCGGATGGCCGGGACAAGGCTTCCATTGACCCGGAGCGCATAGCGCTTAGAGCCCGGTCAGGCGGCGAACGCCGTCAGATTCGCCAATATTTTTTCCACTTCTGATGTCGCTATCAGAGAGATCACTTCTCTTTCCACCTCACGGCACGCCTCGCGTCCTTTTGTTTGACCTGTAGCACTGCCGTCGTCTCCTCCAGCAGCAAGTCATAAATGACTCCTTCTCTCGCGTTACGGCCCAGTTGGGGTGCTGCGTGGACGACGCCTGTGCTGGCACAGCGTCACAAGGCCGCGAAGGGTGGCCGAAAGACGGTGGAGACATGAAATGAAACTGATAACGATCTTTGAACTGGCCACAAAATCTGAAAGCGAACTGCGCGTGCTGTACCGGGAGGTCTTCAATGTCGCAGTACGCGGTGACCGGGAAAGCCTGGAGCATCAGAATGCTCTGGCCTCGCTGGAAAATATCCACCGCGTCATGATCTCAAGGGCATTGCGCCCTTGAGCCTTATCTACAAACGAGCTTGGCCGATCAGGCCTGGAGCCAGGATTCCACCGTGGAAGCCCCGTATTGTGCTTTCCAGTCTTTCAAAACACGGTGATTGCCGCCCTTGGTTTCCACCACTTCGCCACTGTGAGGATTTTTGTAGCGCTTCAATACGCGCGGACGCCGATGCGCGCCTGAGGACTTCTCCACCTTACGGCCAGCGGGGGCAGGATCAAGGATGGCAATCACGTCCTTTAAGCCCTTGCCATAGGACTGCATCAGGCTCGTCAGTTTTTCTTCAAACTCGATTTCCTTCTTCAACCCGGCATTGGTTTTCAATGCTTCGAGTTGAGCAAGTTGTTCTTGGAGCTCGCGTTCAGCTGCCCGAAATTCCGCCAATTTTGACACTGTACTATCTCCGTGAGGACGCACATGCGCGTGAGACGAATATAGCAAAAAACCGTTTAAAGATTCAGAGTTCAGAACAAACTCCAAAAAAACGCGAGAGTGAACTCAAGGGCCCGTCACCCCTCAAGGGCCTTCATGACAACCTTGTGGCATTATAGCCTGCACATGAGTTTTAAAATCCACCCGGCATGCTTGAATGTATTTTTTGATTTGTGATGCTTTCTAAAAACTGCTGAGGAAGAACTCTTTCAAACACATCTAGCACCATTTTCACTAACGCAAAATGCTGATCCCAGTCACCCCCTTCTACTCGCCTCCAAGCACTTGGCATATAGCGCACAAGAATTGAGAGCGCATAGAGCAACGAGAGACTGATTGCTCTGTACTCATAAACGCCCCCGAGGACAGGCAGAATCAACGCATTTCCTTGAAAAAAGGAACTATGGTGTAAAGGTAATGCTTGATACCAGTATTCGAGGCCATCATGATCGACTCTTGCTCGGTATACTTTCGACTTAGGCTCCTCCTCTACAGCTTCAATTTCTGTGAGAGCCCAACCGTTTCGTGCTAAACGCTCAGCACTGATTTTAGAGGTCTGATCAATTAGTTTTATATAGCTGCTGCCTGTCTGTTTTCCATGCAGCCTGTGACCGGCGCCCGAATCGTAGACAGCGTGAACCCATGAAGGCTCGGAATCATAGACGTCTACGAATAACTTACCCAGCTCAGGAAGAGTCGAGAATAGTTGCTCCAATGTTGCAAAGCTTCCAGAAGCAAGATTACTTAAGTCGCTGGCAGATGTCGCTTTCTTCTTGGGATAAGCGCTAACGTCATGCCCTAAAAAACTTGCCCACCGGGGGAAAAATCCTGTTGCCAATACACCTACTGTCAGCCCCCCAAAATCGTTTGTATTGGAGGCGACCGTATATAGGCCATGGCCATACTTGGTCATACCTTCCACCTCATCGAGGTCCATAGGACCGTGCGGTGCGGCCAGCATCTCCGCAAATGCTAGTGCCAAAGAGCCATAGTACAAACTGAGAATTCTTTTATTCAGGCTTTCATTTTGCGCGCTTTTGAAATAATCGGATGCGTTTCTGATAGAGAAAGCAACGCCTGCTGCCTTGCTTTCCAACTGGTGCTCTGAAAGTTCTATTCCTTCCTCTTGAGATCTTCGCAAGATTAGCTTTTTCGCCAGTGTAGTGCTGGCGAGCTGACTGAGATGAGCCCATATACCGTCTATCGGCTTTTCGGCCGTTATTTGAATGTAGCCTTTCAGAATCTTGTTTTTTATTGTGGTTTCTGTCGGTGGCGTAAGTGCCCTACTCCATTCAATCATGAGTGGAAAAAAGTCGCTTACCGGAGTTACCTTAGATTTTATTCCGTACGCAAAACTTTCAACCATATAGAGCTCGCCATTAGTAAAAATGTGTTCCACTTCGGAATCTAAAAATTTGTAGTGCCTATTATCGGTAGCGGATGAATACATTAAAGCGACTTTATGTTCCTGACTAAGCTTTGACGCGCTTACGATAAGAAACTCTCCAGGGACATGCTCTGAATCTATTTTTGCACTCCAGCCATATGATTTCAAAGGCTTTAGAATTTGCTGGTCTGCGGCCTTGCGCAAAATATCCATTCGTACAGTCGCGCCGGTGTCAATCATTAAGTTCGCCTCCAAAAATCCTTGGTGTTTAATACTTTGAGCGTGGCGACAGGACAAGCCAAGAGCATCAAAATGCCCTGGCCTCGCTGGAAAATATGCGTCGTGTAATGACCTCAAGAGCTCCGCGCCCTTGAGGTCATCCATAGGGATCACTTACTGGATGTTTTGCTTACGCCAGTTATCGACAGCAACCGAAAGGCGCTTATCTTTTACCGGTTTTTGCCATTCATCCCAGAAATTGACCGTCCCGCTATTCGGTTTGTTTTTAGGTTCATCGATTCTGATTCTACTTGGCAGCAAGCTCGCATCACCGACAACCAAGGCCTCGCCTGTATCGAGGGTCGGCAGGATGTCGCTGAACCCACCGAGGCTATCGGGAAGAAGTCTCTTGATAACGCCCTGATCCTCGGCGTTGGTCAGCCGCATAGATACGAAGTTGCTGCATTGGCTGAGCATCGTTTTATTCACCTCGGACGGACGCTGGCTTATCACCACAAGGCTGACACCGTACTTACGGCCTTCCTTGGCGATGCGCTCGAAAATATCCAGGGAAATATCGTCAGCTGATTCCGCCATGCTTCGTTGGGGCATGTAGAGGTGCGCTTCATCACACAGAAGCGCAATAGGATGGCGCAGCTCGGATGGTGTCCACTGTTGGACAGAGAATGTGACCCGCGCGACAAGGGAAACGATCAGCGGGAGAACGTCTGATGGAACCTCGGAAAAATTGATGATCTTGATACCAGCTTTACCATTTTCTCCAGAGCTTCCGAGCACGGCAGTGGTGAACTTTTCAAGCCAGGAGAAATCCAGAACATCTCCGCCGCCGTTGAACATAAAGCCAAGACGCCGATCAGAAATTTTGTTCTCAAGGCGGGAAATCATGCGTGACAGCTTTCCGTTGAAATCCCCTTGCTTTTCACCGCGAGCACCGGGAACCATCTCGACGTTGATGTCATTCAACCGGCCCATGAGGAAATCAAGGTTAAAGGGGACCGGGCTGTCGACGGTGAAGTGCTTCAGTACATCTTTCTGGCCACCATCTTCCAGGTACTTTTGTTTCGCCTGGTTGATCTCACGCGCCATAATCATGGCCTGGTTGGGCGCATTCTGGTCACTCCGGTCAACAAACATTGCCACGAGTGCTTCATACGAAAGCAGCCAGTAAGGCAGGTAAAGCACACCATCGTTAATGGTGCGCTTAGCCTCAACATCTGCTGGACCGGCCACTTTGAAGTGCTGAATGCCTTGGCCCACCAATGGCGAGTATTCACCATGAAGATCAAAAACAATGGCGTTCGCTGTAGAGAGTCCTGCCATCTGCTCAATGATCTTGGCTGTCGTCCAGGATTTACCTGATCCGGTGCTGCCGCCGATGAATGCGTGGCGCTGGAAAAACTTGTTACCGTTGAGGTAGGCAACGGCGTGTTCGTCCAGTGTGTATTTGCCCAGTGTCAGCGCATTCCCATCGGCAGAAACGCTGGAGAGCGTACGCATGAAGCCAGTAAGGTTTTCGCCCTCTAGCGAAAAGCAATTCGCGTCGATTTCCGGGACGCTTTCCAGAGTGCGGCGAAAGACGTTTTCTTTGCCGCCGTCACGATCCAGCATGGTGCCAATCAGGGCGATTTTGCACAGGTTCAGTTCTGAAGTCTGGTCGCTGATGCCATCGCCTGCGATGTCCTCGATGCCGCGCTTGCGGGTCACCTGGGTGATGAGGCCGATGAGATGCTGTCCGGGCCTGCTGCTTTGGAGCACCGCCAGATGGTTGACTTGCAACCTTTTGAGCTGGTCGACATTTTCCACGTCCACGATCACGTTTGTCGTGTCAACGGAGGCGACCTTCCCAAGTGCGTCTTTATCCTTAAAGTTAAAAATCGGCATCTCTTCTTCCTACATGATGAGTGACAGGTAACCCTCAAGACTCCAGATGTTTTTTTCAACGGTCACCGGAGTCTCATTCAAAGAGGAGTAGACGATGGACTGGTCGTCTGTTGCTCCCCGTTCTATTGCCAGGTAATTCTGCGCCTTGCCGTCAAGAATGAGCTTCCTGGCAGCGTCTGAGAGCGCATAGGTAATGATCGTGATCGGGGTATTCTGGCGCTGGCATTTAGACATGATATTCGGCTGAATATGCTCGTCGTTGAAGCCGTAGCCAATACACAGGTATGAGTTAGCAGCGGTAATGGCCAAATCGGCATTGTGAATAGTCGAGCGATATGGCTCCAAATGCGTCGTTTGATATTTCTGAGTGCCCGGGGTCACGATTGTCGGCTTGTAGTTAGCAGGTATCCCTTGAATGTTTGAAAGGGCTACGATGTCTTCAAGAGGCGATTTGAACCAGTCCAGAGAACCGTGAACCTTCCAGATATTCACCCTGCGTGCAGACTTGATTTCATTCGGTTCGGCGCGCTGCCGAAAAAACCCGTGTGAGAAGCCCGTGTAATGATGGGCCCCCTCCTGATCGCAGGCATATTCTGCCAGCCTGTCATAATTCGTAGTGACGATATTTATTTTGGTGAGGCTGCTTTTGAACATGTGGCGCAGCAGCCGACTCAGCGGAAACATCGCTTGGCTCTGAAGGCTATCGTGGAAGATTTGAATGTCTTCAGAGCTGATGAGCGACCAGGTTGCGGTGATAATCCTGGAGGTCAGCTCTTCAGTAACGGCCACCTGATGCAGTGCCGACTCCAGATCAACGCCGTCCAATAAGACCTGGCAGAATTTCTCCCAAGCCTCAATCTCGGCAGCAGACAAGCCCGAAATGTCGGTATTTTCGACCAGGTGCTTCGCAAGCGCACCCATTCCAGACATGCCATGGGCAGCAGATGCACCGCTGCCCAGGATGATGAGAGGAGCCTTACCGTAATAGTCCTGCGCTTGTTTTTCGAAATTCAGGTCAGACAAAATTCTATCCTTGTCGTTTGTGTCGATCCTAAAAACTACGCCTGACGGCCTATCAGCCTACAAGGCTCAATACCCTTGGAATCACCGAACAGAATCCTGTGCTGATTTGGATTATGGTCAGCGCTCAACATACTCCAGAGCCCGAAAGCAGACCAGCCCCGACGATTCGCCATTCTCCAGGAGAATGCTGGCCTGCGAGCCGGGCGGATTGGCCACAAATTGGCCACAAGCTCAAAAAGCCTACGGCGGACAATGGCGGATTTCTGCGGGTTTTCGCGGGTGAGTTTTTGTGGCAAAAACCACCAAAACGCTCCAATTTGAGATCAAAAACGACCGTTAAACCATTGATTTCATTATGGAGCGGGCGACCGGCTTCGAACCGGCGACCTACAGCTTGGGAAGCTATAAAAATATCAATGATTACAGATACTTAAGTGGCGCTCGCCACACACTTGCCACACGATTCTCAAGAAACATCCAAAGCCAGCAGTGACCATCAATAAAACTGGTCAAATAACTTCAACTTCGTAATGCGTATTACGACCTTCACCAGCTTGCCTAAAAATACCGAGCTCAACGAGGTTCTGGAGGTCTCGCGCCGTTGTCGCTTTTGAGGCCCCCGTCATCTTCATGTATGTCTTCGTGCGCATATGAGTGCTTTCGTCTTGGCTGTTTTCCAGCATAAAGCTGATGATACTCATCTGCCTGTCATTCAGCTTCCCGCGATAGCGGTCGAAGATTTTAGTTTTGAACAGTGCAGCATTTATTGTTTGCTCAGTATCGTTTTGAGCATCGAGAATTGTGCGCGTGAAATAAGCGATCCATTCTGTAAGGTCGTTGGAGGTTTGAGCGTCGCTCAAAGCCCCATAGTAGGCTTTTCGATTGGACTCGATGGCCTTTGACAGGCTCATGACGACAGGGCGGCCTAACCCTTGGGAAAGGGCCTTTTCCGACAAGGCACGCCCGATGCGGCCATTGCCGTCCTCAAATGGGTGGATGCTCTCAAAATAGAGATGCGCAATGGCTGAGCGGACTGCCGGGCTTTTGAGACTATTATTACCGCCAGGGGCTGTGTCGTTGAACCAGTAGATAAAGCCTGCCATTTCTTTCGGAACATCGGAGGAAGATGGCGCCTCAAAATGGACTCGCTGTTTACCAAGAGGTCCGGAGACGATTTGCATCGGGTCCTCATGACTCCGCCATTGACCGACGATGAGACGTTTGACGAAGGGAGCCATAAGCCTGCTATGCCAGTCGAACAGCATCGTCTCAGTAAGCGGGGCTGCAAAGCTTTGCCGAACGGCAACCATCAGTTCACCGACACCCTGCGCCTTTTTGTCCCCTACCTCTTCATGAGCAGGACTGAGGCCGAGATTGTTCCGGATCGAGGACATAACATCGGAGCGCTGAATGAACTCGCCCTCAATCTCGGACGTTTTAACGGCCTCCGAAACCATAAGAGAGAGAATTATTTCCTGCTGGGCATTGTCGGGCAACCCTTGCAGGAGTCCGGCGATATGGCCAGTTTTCTCTGCAAAGTCAAAAAGAAGATCTTCCACGAATGAAAGATCGTAACGAAAGTTGGGCCAATCAGGTTGTTGCCAGTTATACGTCATGAGACGAATATATCCCTTAATCGTCTCATTTCCAGCTAATTAATGAGACGGATAGCCCGATTAATCGCCTCATTAATATAGTTAATTTACTCTCTAGATGAATGAAAGGACTTATGGCCTTGGAAGCTAAATAAATATGTATAGTTATAACTACTTAGTTAGTGCTAGCCACATATTTGCCACACGCTCCTGAAGGAATATATAGGGCTAGCACAGCGCTAACGCCAACCGGCAGCGCCTCACTCATTAAGATGGACAGAGTTGCCGCACAGACAAACCTCGGGCCGTCGCGGCTCCTCCTCACCCTTGTAATGACTATATCTGCCTAACGACTTAACGTCCTGGGGTACAATTCCCGTTGGGAGGGCACTTGTGACCCGCATTTGGTCCGCAAGGCGGGCATTGCCTGGAAGGCCCGCATTCTGGAATGCACTGCTTATTATTAGGGCCACACTCCGGCTGACAGAAGGCGTCGGTAGAGCTTGTTGCCTCCGCAATTCGTTGTCTGGTTGCCCTCAACGTTTCTGAGCAGTTGATCTCCGTGAGATTGCTGAATAGTACAGAGCCTACCGGCCACTGCTTCGACATGATGCATGGGGCTACGACTCCATCAGGTCCGATGGCTAGAACCCCTTCGGCACAATGACCACAAAGCTCCGTCATCGAGCATGTATCGTTTTCTTGCGCTCGTCCAAATCCACGGATGCGATCGTACCCAATATTCATAACCCCCATCTCTGTCAGGTAGTTAAAAACAGACTGATACTCACCTGAATTCGCCTCCATCTCTATAAGCCCGACCCGCAGATCAAGGCCTGCTGCGAGAATTTTCCGCATATTCACTGTTGTGCGGCTAAAGCTTCCAACCGAACCAGTAATTCCGTCGTGCGTAAGAGCATTAGTTGAATAGAACGATGTGGCGACAGAAATCCTGTATTTTTTGAAAGTATCTATTAATACGTCGCTTACTTTAACAAGGTTTGTGAACACCTCTACAAACTCGTAACCAATTTTTGAAGCGCGCTCAATCAGCACAGGCAGGCTTTTGTTTAGTGTCGGCTCGCCACCGATAAACTGAATTTGGCGACAGCCCAAGGCATAACTTTCTTCGATCAGCCGGAGATAATCAGCCTCGGTTAGGAAGTCTCTGTCGCCACTATATGGGCTAGACCCCGAGTAACAGTGGCTGCATTGCAGGTTGCATCGATTGGTTAATTCAAGCCACAAAAAATCAAATTTCGGCTGGTTTGAAGGTACGTTACGAACAGGTTCTTCGTGCATAGCATAAAGTCTCCTTAGATCGAGAACGGTTTCAGGCATCGCCTGGTTAACGGCATTGAAACGCTGAAGCGAGCTTCAATGGCGCACAAGAAGCGTAGGTCCATCACTTCACTACTGCAAACGCAGGCTTGCATTTGGTGCTGCCAGCCTGCTTTTTTCTAGCCTAATATGTAATGTTATGCTATATCTAAAGAAAGCGAGGAGCATTGCCCCACAACACCCCTGTATTACTCGATGAAATTGTAATGAAAACGCAGGAAATCCTGCGTTACGCCACGAAATTGCATACCGACTATTTGAATCAGCGAGACTTAACGGAGTTACAAGCAGCTTTCGCTGGTTGCTGTGGCCTGGCACAGTGTGTCGCTGGATATGCATTTCAAGACCTAGGCGTGCCAGCCAAGCCGTTAGCTACTCAATCTCTTGAAGGTTACTGGATGCAGGGTCATGCCGCGCTTGTTGTCGAAGTCTCGGAAGGGCCGGATAGTGGGTGGTATCTTATCGATCCAACTTTTTGCCAATTCTGTGTAACGGAGGCATCCGAGGCTGCTCCTAGCCCTGCGAATTATCTAAAGCAAAGCGGTGCAGGCTTGGACATTATCACCTCGCTACGCAGTAGGGGTTACTTAAAATTGACGCCAGCGAACGCCGCACTTTATCTCTCCGCATTTTGCAAGGGTATAGCACCGCTCCAGTCCGACGAGGCGATGGCCTTTATGAAGAATCCGCCGCCGCATCCATATCACTTCCGCCGTGACATTGAGTGCGAGGATTACAGCCGAGAAAATCTCGCGCGATATAATCAACTAATTGATTGCAGCAGCCCGTCACTGCGTTCGATTACACGAACCCCATAACAAAAAGTCCCGTCAATCAACTTGTGACTTACTGTCTGTCATCTGGAAGATCATCCCCTGGCGACGAGTCTTTTTGTTCTCGGCCTGGCGAATGAGATGGGCATAAACATCGAACGTAGTACTGATGTTTGTGTGACCCATAAGGGTTTTGATCTTTGCAATGTCCGTCCCTTGCGCGATTAGGACGGACGCAAAGTAGTGCCGCAGCAAATACGGCGAGTACCGCGATCTGACGACTTCCTCGTCGTCAATCTTCTCAATCTTGATAACACCTGCCTTCTTACAAACCTCATCGAACCCGCGTTTGCGCCAGTTATCGAGCGATTGCCACGTCCCTGTCTCGGTCGGAAAGGCCAGATCATAGTTGTTCGGGCCTTCGTGACCTTTGATGTACTCGGACACGATGTCCAGCGTGATGGGGCTTAGCTCGATGAAACGGCGGGCTGCTGGTGTCTTGGGGACAGACAGATCGCCACTGCGATCAATGGCGCGCTCTACGTGCACACCGCCGTCGCGGAAACTGCTTCTAGCAACGGCTACATACTCCTGCGGACGCATGCCGGAATCTACGGCGAGGTACAACATTGGGCGATAGCGCTTCCAGGCATTCTTGACGCGGAGATTAGTCGAGTTGGCGAGATCGTCTGCCGCTTGCAGGAGGTCTCGTACTTCCTGCTCTGACGGAATGACTACCTCTTCGTCGTACCGTGTTTCCTGGCGCACGCCAACGCCGAGGGCAGCGTTCGACTCGACTGCGCCGCGTGTCGCCATTTCAGCAACGACTGCGTGAAAGTAGGTCAGCGTCTTGGCTGCTAGGTAGCGACCGTGTTCGTTGATCAGCCAGGATCGGAAGGCCACGACATCAGGCTTGGTGAGACCACGCAGATCTGTCTCCCACGTATAGCCCTTCATGATCCTGGCGATATAGGTGTAGTAGTCGAGGGTTGCCTTGGAGACCGGGGGCCTGCCGTCGCGCCCCTCTTTCTCACAAATGCTCAGCCACTTGTCGATGGCCTGAGGCACGCTGAGTCCGCCTCCGGCATGTGTCTCTTTCGGGGATTCCCGAAACTGCCGCGCTTCTTTGGCCGTTGCGAAAGTCTTATAGGAATAACCTGATTTCGAACCCTTGTCCGCATAGCGAACCTGGTACGTAACACCCTTCTTTCCTATCTTTTTCCTGATATCCGACATGATTCTGCATATCGCAATTAACTTTTTCGGTCAAATACACTCCGAAGACTGGCCGCATTAATATGTGCATTATTTTGAGCATTCACCTGACAACTGGTATAAATCTCCACCAAAAGGTTTTTATCAATTTTCAATCGACCATCGATGGGATCAACAAAAAATGGAAGCTTACGCTTTCCGTTTGCATCCGGGTCTGCCGCCCGCTTTATTTGCCGCTGGGTAAGCTCAACTCCGCTTTCAGCGAGTACATTTCTTGCTTGTTCAATATTCACATAGCGAGGGAATTCCATGACAATATTAATCTCCATTTTTAATTATCCAGACACAAAATTTTATTTCTAACTATATTTTAAATTCTTCAGCCGAACACCGATACGGCCCATGACTGAATAATTTATGGACTGTTTGTCCATACTTGTTTCGCAAGACAACATCCTCTCCAAACTCATTGATCGGATTAATGTACAAGGTTGCGCCCTTTAGGTGCTCAACACCAAACTCCTCCTCAAGCTCCAGGAGCTTCTCATAAAACGCCTGACGCAATTGAGGCATTGTCATGTCCCCCTTAATTATAATCTGCATTCCTAATATCTCTTTCTGTCATATACAAAAGTTCAGGATCAATATTTTAATAGTGTTACTAATTCAGTTTACAACTAATTAATTTTCACACTTTTTAGTTGTGATTCTTTCTCGATCTCTCTGCATCGATCTGCGAAAGTCCGCCACGATCCGGATAGACCTTAAGAGGAATACGAGAGGCGGCTCCCGCAACGCCCTCATGTAGCGTAGAAGCCATGATCCCGAATGGGGAAATGAGATGAACGCCTATTATTCGACGAAGGATTTATGCGAGCGTTTTCGCTGCTCAAGCCGCACGCTGTTTCGCCGCATGAAGCGAATAGCGAATCCATTTCCGGCTCCGTGCATGAAGCACGCTGGGAGCTGCAACCTCTGGGACGCCGGTGATGTTTTCGAGTGGGAGCAGCGCGAGCGCAAACGCACACTCGGTGCAATCCGGACTACAGATTCAGCATCGATTGATGGCTGGAGAATAGACGCTATGCTGGGCAGTTCTGAGGTCGGACATTAGAGAGCTTTCTCAAAACAATAGCATGAGCTGTGCCACGTTGAGATTCTGCTTCGGCAGAAACGCGACTATTGCATGTGACCATCTGAAGGCTTCTATTTGCAATCCGCATGTAAATCGCGAAATCTTCCAGCGTCACAGACTGCGACCTCGCAACCGGGCGACGAATACCAGTATTTCAGCCAGCCTCAGCGTAACCGCAAAGCGAGGAAATCAACATGTGCGCTCGCTTTTCCACTGTAGAAACGTGGCTTATTTCATATCCAGAAAGGCAGCACTGCCTCTTTTATAAGGTCCAGCTTTTTTTGTAGTGTCAGCAAGGTCAATTGCTCCTGAAGGAGCATGACCGCCTTGCTCGATCTATTGCTGGCGCGCAGTCCTACCATTCGACTTGAAGCGTAGCTCCTTAATATTTGGCACGCTTCGAGCCATTCAGCACATACACGTGGGATCGCTCAACTTTTGACCTGAAACGCGTCCATCGCAAAAGACATTTAACACCGCAGCTCACGAATATCTTTGGCAGTACAACGCGAACTGACAGAAGTTACCGCAATCTTGCTAATCCAGTCCATGTAAGCTGAAACTCCTGTATAAACACCTGGCCCCTCACCACACCCACGCCCAAAACTAACCACTCCAACTTGAGTAATTTTACTCCCTCCCCTCACATATAGCGGCCCGCCACTATCCCCCTTACAAGAATCTTTTCCGCCCCCGCCAGCACAAATAACATTTGATGGAAGCTTATCACTCAAGCCAACTGCTTTCTCGCATAACGAATTTTTTACAACCTTAATTTCCGCCTCCATGAGATAGCGAGAAACAGGATTTCCAATAGCAGTTTTCCCCCATCCAGAAATTAATAGCGCCTGCTCAGGCGCTATTAATTTAGACTCAGTCAATGCATCTGCCAGAATCACATAACCAACATCAGACACAGGCTCTTCCAACTCAATTAAAGCAATATCATCTCTGGAAGGCTTGCAACGATAATTTGGATTAATCACTGTATTTTTTGGAGCCACAAGTTTTGCGCTAACAACTAAATCAGTACTTCCATATAGTACCCAGAACCATCCCGCCCTAGGCTTCTCACAATCCAATGGATCCATCAAACAATGCGCAGCCGTTAGTACCCATTTATTATTAATCAGCGTACCACTGCAAAATATTCCATCCAAATGGGTCCTACCGGACTCAACCAACGCGACTTGCCATTGATTTCCATCCGGTTTAGCCATATGCCCGCCATGGATCAAATAATCAACTACACTTTGGGGCTCATATTCTCCGGCAGACGCGCCTTTGCAAACCATTAACAACATTATAAAAACTATAACTTTTCGAGCGATCATTACATCATTCCTCTAAGTACGAATAGAGCAATGGAAGTCCTGCACTCCTGCGACTATTGTTGGACGCTATTTTCGCCTTAATCAATTTAACCCTTGCCGCAGCTAGGTCATGCAAACTCGATTTTTCATCCTGCATTACGTCCGCCAGCTCCGCCTCCGCCTCATCTACGTCTAGATCCGAAAACACAACATCCTGGCGCCCAGTTCGTTTGGCCTCTTCCTTAGCGAGTTTATTTGCTTTAACTTTTGATGATATAACTTTATCTTGTATAGCAGTGCTCAATTCTGTCTCCGAAGCTTTTAAAGCCTCGCCCAAGTAAGCAGCAAACTTACTACCCTTACTTACTTCCGTTATAGTTGCCGACGTATTGAAAAACCCGAACCCCCGCCCCTCTAATTTTTTATCTAGCTTAAATTCCTTGCAATGTTCCTTCGTCAAGTCTGGTGTACAAAAACTGCTTGCCCACTTTTGATTACTATCATTTCTTTCGGCTTTTTCAAGCTTATGCTCGAATTCCTGGCGAGCAGCCTCCACCATGAAACCACAGCGCTCATCGTTGATGCCAAATTTTTTAGGGACTTTTGTGTTCAGTGATTGCACTTCAGCACAGTACTTTTTTACAGCATGGTCAACATCACTATCGGCATACAAGGAGGGACGAGTGGGAAGATCACTTTCAGGGCTCGGCACCAAAACGCTGTAAGCCAAAAGATAGGGAGCAATTTCTTTTTCACGCTTTTCTTTTGCTTTATTTACATCAGCCATTTCTGCTGGAAATGCAAGAGGCGAACTCTGCACCCCAAACAAACGCCAGTCCCCTTCCTTAATACCTTCTTTAATGCCGTCCCTCAGACCCACAGATTTAAAATTTATAATAGTAGAAGCAAATGGAACGCTCTCACCTAGCGCGGTTAAATTAATCGCGACTGAATAATCTCGGACAGAAGACGAAAACCACGACCTATCTTCAAATTTTTCAACCTTCAGATAAACTGGTTTAAGCTGAAAATACTTTGCCCCTTTCAATGGCACAACTTTCAGCTCTGCCCTAAAAATCGTATCGACCAATCCCTCTAGGTCTGCAATATTTGACGCCGAGGTCCCCCCAGGGGAATCATTGACATTCTTAAAGTGGCCTCGAATAACAATTAAACAACCGACATTTGATTTTACTGTCAAATCAGCATCCTGTGTCACACTATAAAAATAATCATCCACATTTCCAACACTAACTATAGACTTACTTTCCCCCGCTGCCTTCAAGGATGCTGCCGCAGCATCAATTGCGCCGGTGATAAGTTGAGGTGCAACTACTGCAATCAAGCCTCCCAGCACCAGACTGCGATTATCACCAACTTCCTTTTCGTCAATCAAAGCGGGACACTTCTGTGACCAAGCGATTCTTGTCTGCAGAGTTCTATCGCTTTCTCCAACGCTTGCACAACCGGATAACAGCAAGCAGCAAATGAGTACTGTATTTATCCGCATGGCGGCAACCCCTACGAGTAGAAGCAATACGAGCGACGCATCCTAAATGCTAGCCGTCATTCGACAAATTACAAACGGAGCATCTCAACTTTTTATCAAGCGCAAATTAAATAACAGGCTATAATTAATCGTTTTTTATTTTACCGATCTCATTTTCTTAATTTCTCCCGCCTCGAATAACAAAAGGACAGCAGCAATGCGCTGACGCCACACCTGCAGAAAAATCAGATACACCGCTCGTAAGGGGCTTCAAGTAGCGAAATAGGCCGCCATCAACGTAGCTGGCGGGCGAACGTCAATCAGGCAGTAATCTGCGCACGTCAATTAAAACGGTAGAGGAGGGACTGGGCGACGGCCGGTAATAACACGTTGAATAGGCACGAGCCGAAGAAGGCTGAATTTCCTCCCCTCCGTTCACTCCCGCGCTTGCCAATATTTCTTAACTATTGAAGTCTCGCTTCGACAGGTCGAAAAATGTACTCAATTATAATATGCACTTGATAAACTCCTCAGCCCTGGCTTACCGCCTTGCCTTGAGCATCACAGAGTGATGAGCTAAATTTAATGATCTACTGTCGCGTCGTCATGAGCGCATACTACACTCCTCAATGACACTGGAACTCCAAGGGCACCAAATGCTACGCGGCAAAAATGAGCCTCCAACCTCATCTAAATGATGCTTTATGTATTCTAAATTAGCGTCACACACTTCTATCTGGTTCTCAAAAAAGTCAACCGTGGAGGGCTCCAAGTGAAATTCCCACCCAGGATTATAGTCCACACTACTTTGAACAATGATCCCTTGCAAATGAACGCGCGTCAGTTCCTCACCGGAAATTACCCGCCTTGCGTGCAATATTTTATTAGCATCAATTAACTTAAATACGAATCGCTGGATTGACCCATCCTTGCTTAATTGCTCCATAACAAAATATGCTTCCATCATTAATCTCTCATTAGAGCGGGGACAACAAACTCCCGCATTTCCGATCAAAAATCACTAGCATTCTTATGCCGTGATAATTACGCAGTTCGCGATATACGATCAAATACACCGTCCGCTGCAGGACCACCTTCTGATGTTTGTCGAGGCTCTCGGCAATGCTGCTCCTTCTCCTTCCGTTCGTTCTCCAGCTTGCGTCTTTCTTGCTCATCCTTTTCTCTTTGTTTTTCGCGCTCCTTGTCGTATCTGTCCCATATACCCAGGGCGGCTTCCACAACAAGTGCTGCAGCCACAATCCACTCTGCAACAGCTAATGATGCTTTAACTTCAGGCAGCTGAGCAGAACTATCCAACTCACCTTTAATTTTAAGCAAATTGGCGCGATCCGCGTAAATTCTTGTGACATTAATGCCTCCTTGCAGCACCAAATATAAACCCGTTTCCGCACTACCCTCCACTCTCAAAGATTTTAGGTCTTTCGTTGAATCATTAATAGTTTTTAGCGTATCCAGCGAAAAAAAACCGTTTACAGGTTTCCACTCAGACTCCAGTCGAGGAAGTGCTCTAGCAGGAGATTCCGCGAACTCCTCGTACAAATCAAGAGTTTCTGCTAATTCCCACGCAAATCGCCCCTGATCTACCGAATTAAGTTCCTGACTTTCTTTCAACCCGGACACAACCTGCGCTATCTTATTTATACTATCCGGAGTAAGGAGCATTTCAAATTCAGTACGCAGCCTCACAATCAGGTAGGGATTTCCTGCCTCACTAATTGACCCGACCACCTTGATTTCTGCTTTCATAGTCGCCACCTATATTTCAATTTGATATTAATGAAATTCAGTCAGCACAGCTACATATAACCACTATAGTGTAGAAGGCGGAATCATAGTTTGCTGAAAAATTTTGAACGCAGATTTTGCGAAGTCTATGGTTGCTTTGGGACGAAGACTTCATAGTCCCAGATAAATTCTTATCCTGACTGAGTATTATCAGTCCAAGTATGTTGAATCGCGCTTTTTGATTAGTTCTACTGCGATGGGATTTTATAATGTTAGAGCTATGAGGCGCTGCCACCACGCGCTATAGGCGTCCTTCTGCTCCGACAGATAGTCATACTGGTCGTACACCTGCCAGCTCCCCGGAAGCTTGTGACCGAGCATGATTTCGGCGATATGGGGCTCGGTCAGGGTCGAGAAATTGGTGCGCGCGGTCTTGCGCAGGTCGTGAACCGACCAGTGCTGCATTTCGTATTTCTCATGTCGCCGCAGCCACTGCATGATGTTGTAAGGCAGCTGCAAGGGAGCCCCCGCCCCCATCGGTTTGGTTGTGCCACTGTTGGTGAACAGGAACTTGCCCTCGGCGCTGAGCGCCACGGCCTGTTTGATCAGCGCCTCAATATCCGGGGTGATCGGACGCAGAAGCGGCTTTCCTGAAGCTTTGCCCAGCTTGTGGTTTTCAGTGGGCACCGTCCAAATCTTCTTGGCAAAGTCGAAATGGCTTTTTTCGCTAAGACGCAACTCGCTGTTACGGCATCCGTAGATCAGACACAGCTTCAGGAAAATCTTGTTCTTGGTCGCCATGCGCGATTGCTCCATGGCTTTCCACACCAGCTTGATTTCATCGTCGGAAAGGGAGCGCGACCCGACGATTTTTTTGATCTGCAAGTCTTCCTTGGCGTTGATCTCCGATAGCGGGTGCGAGGGGATTAACCGGCGCTTCACACCCCATTTCAGCATCTGTTTGGCATTGACCAGGATGCGTTCGGCGATACCGGGCCTTGCTTTGGCTTGCCCCTCAAGAAGTGCTAGCCATTCGTGCAGGGTGACTTTCCCGGCAGGAAGCTTGCCGACTCTAGGGAACACATGGATCTCGAAAGAGCGCAGGATTTCGTGATGCCCCTTCTTGTTCCCTTTGCAATACGCCTCGTACCACTGGCGAAACAGCGACTCCACGGAATCTGCCTGGAGGATCGCCTGCTTCTCCAGCTGCTTCACCACCCTCGGATCGTGTCCCTGCTCAAGCTGGGAACGCAGGCGCTGCGTTTCTGCGCGCGCATCCTTGAGTGACATCAGCGGATAGGTGCCGAGATCAAGGCGGCAGGGGCGACCGTCATAGCGAAAGCGCAGCTGAAAAGTGATCTTGCCCTTCGGGGTGACGCGCACACCAAACCCGTCGCGGTCTGATTTCTCTTCACGTGTACTGCGGGGTTTGCCGTTGTTGGCCTTCAGCCATGCGTCTGAGATCGCCATAAGCTCTCCGGACTGCGTACATAATTTTCTGGGTCTTCCGAAAGGCTGTTTTGTGTACGCTGCCATGTACACAAACCCTGTGGCTCAGCTTGTCTTCGGGTGTCTCAGATTGTCGCGGTCGCGGTGATTTTCATCAATGGAATCAGTAGATAAAATCGGAATATGACGGGGCCTGTCTTCGCCTGACTCAGAGGGTAATGTCAGGGTGGGAAATAATGGCGAAAGTGCGGCGTTTCGCGACTTCGGCGGCCTGGTGGGTCATGGGAAATCGCCTGGCAGGTGAGTCAAAAAAGGGCGGCGAGTATAGCGCAAACCCAGGGTGCCGGACCACCGTTCACCCGGTTGGGGGTGGCTAAATACTGCCAAGTATGGAACCTTTTAAAAGGTAGAGACGTCCACTCCCCTGCAACCGCACTCGAAACAGGGGCTGAAAAATCAGCAAGTTAGTCTGACGAGGCTGCGCTCATGGCTTGACCTCATGCCGCTTTTGCCGGCATGGGCGAGCTGCTTTTCGCGACCACATTCAACGGCAGCCAGCAGTGGCATGCCACGCAGGAATGTGTTCGCCGACAGAAGAAAAAAGGAGTCCGCCTGTGGCTATTCGCTATGGCAAAGGGCTGATAGGAGGAGCGGTTGTCGTCGCTCTCCTGGCCCTGCTGATCCACTGGATCGGCATCAACACCATCGAACTGTACCGCGACGATTTGTTGTTTTACCTGCAAGCTCACCTGATTCTCGTCCTAGTCTCCATGCTGGCCGCCCTGATTGTGGGCCTCCCCGCCGGTATCCTGCTCAGCCGCCCGAACATGGTCGGGCGCGCCGAACGCTTCATGCAGATCTTCAACATCGGCAACACCGTCCCTCCCCTGGCCGTACTGGCCATCGCCCTCGGCGTCCTCGGCATCGGCAGCGGCCCGGCGATCTTCGCGCTGTTCCTCGCTTCATTGCTGCCCATCGTGCGCAACACCTACGAAGGCCTGAAAAACGTCCAGGGCTCGCTGAAAGAAGCCGCCACCGGCATCGGCATGACCCCGCGCCAGGTGCTGTTTCGCGTCGAATTGCCGAACGCCGTGCCGATCATCATCGGCGGCGTGCGCGTGGCCCTGGCGATCAACGTCGGCACCGCGCCGCTGGCATTCCTGATCGGCGCCAACAGCCTGGGCAGCCTGATCTTCCCCGGCATCGCCCTGAACAATCAGCCGCAATTGCTGCTCGGCGCCGCGTGTACCGCGCTGTTGGCCCTGCTGCTCGACGGTCTGGTGACCATGGGCAGCCGCCTCTGGCTGGAACGCGGAGTGCGTGCGTCTTAAGGCTCGGCAAAGGAATTCACATGAAAAAACTGACATTGATATTGAGCTGCGTCCTGCTGTTTGCAGGGTTTGCGCAAGCCGCTGAAAAACCGGTATCCGCATCGGCGCACGGGTGTTCACTGAACAAACCCTGCTCGCCGAAATCACTTCCCAGTACCTGCGCACCAAGGGTTACGACACCCGCGTGACCGGCGGCCTGGGCAGCAACCTGGCGCGCAGTGCCCAGGAAAGCGGGCAACTGGACCTGATCTGGGAATACACCGGCGTGTCGCTGGTGGCCTACAACCATGTGGACGAGAAGCTCGACAGCGAACAGTCCTACGCTCGGGTGAAAGAACTCGACGCGAAAAAAGGCCTGGTCTGGCTGTCGCCATCGAAATTCAGCAACACCTACGCGCTGGCATTGCCTGAGAACGTGGCCCAGGAATTCCCGCAGATCAACACGATCAGCGATCTGACCCAAGCCCTCGCGGAAAAAACCAAGGCCACGCGCCTGGTGGCCCTGGACACCGAGTTCGCCAACCGTTCCGACGGCATGGGCGGCATGGTCAAGCTCTACGACATGAACCTGACCCGCAGAAACACCCGGCAGATGGACGCCGGGCTGGTCTACACCGCGTTGCGTAACGGCCAGGTGTTTGCCGGCTTGGTGTACACCACTGACGGGCGCCTGAATGCCTTCAAATTGAAGCTGCTCGAAGACGACAAGCACTACTTCCCGGACTACACCGCCGCGCCGGTGGTGCGTCAGGTGTACCTGGACGCTCATCCGCAACTGGCCGCCGATCTGAAGCCACTGGCCGCACTGTTTGACGATACAACCATGCGCGAGCTGAACGCGCGGGTCGACGTCGACCATGAAAGCCCATCCGCCGTCGCCGCCGCTTTCCTGCGCCAGCATCCACTCAACTAAGAGGAGAAGACATGGAATTTTTAAACGCCTTTTCCCATCTTGATTGGGCCCAAGTCCTGCACCTGACCTGGCAGCACATCACCCTGGTCGGCATTGCCGTGATCCTCGCGATTGTCGTCGGCGTACCCCTCGGCGTGCTGATGACCCGCTTCCCGAGCCTGGCCGGCCCGCTGCAAGCCAGCGCCACTGTGCTGCTGACCGTGCCGTCCATCGCCCTGTTTGGCCTGCTGCTGCCGTTCTACTCCAAATTCGGCCAGGGCCTGGGGCCAATGCCGGCGATCACCGCCGTGTTCCTCTACTCCCTGCTGCCGATCATGCGTAACACCTACCTGGCCCTGACCGGCGTGGAACCGGGCATCCGCGAAGCCGCCAAAGGCATCGGCATGACCTTCGGCCAGCGCCTGCGCATGGTCGAACTGCCCATCGCCGTACCGGTGATCCTCGCCGGTGTACGCACCGCCGTGGTGATGAACATCGGCGTGATGACCATCGCCGCCACCATCGGCGCCGGCGGCCTGGGTGTACTTATTCTGGCTTCCATCAGCCGCAGCGACATGTCGATGCTGATCGTCGGCGCCGTGCTGGTCAGTCTCCTGGCCATCTTCGCCGACCTGCTTCTGCAATGGCTGCAACGCTCGCTGACTCCAAAAGGACTGCTCAAATGATCGAACTTCAACACCTGACCAAGACTTTCCAAAGCAACGGCAAGACTGTCTCCGCCGTGAACGACGTAAGCCTGACCGTCAACGAAGGCGAGATTTGCGTATTCCTCGGCCCCTCGGGCTGCGGCAAGAGCACCACGCTGAAAATGATCAACCGCCTGATCAAGCCCACATCGGGCAAGATCCTGATCAACGGCGAAGACACCACCGACCTCGACGAAGTGACCCTGCGTCGCAACATCGGCTACGTGATCCAGCAGATCGGCCTGTTCCCGAACATGACCATCGAGGAAAACATCGTGGTCGTGCCCAAGTTGCTGGGCTGGGACAAGCAGAAATGCCACGACCGCGCCCGCGAGTTGATGAGCATGATCAAGCTCGAGCCCAAACAGTACCTGCACCGCTACCCGCGTGAGCTGTCCGGTGGCCAGCAACAGCGCATCGGCGTGATCCGTGCGCTGGCGGCGGATGCACCGTTACTGCTGATGGATGAGCCGTTCGGCGCGGTCGACCCGATCAACCGCGAGATGATCCAGAACGAGTTCTTCGAAATGCAGCGCGCGCTGAACAAGACCGTGATCATGGTCAGCCACGACATCGACGAAGCCATCAAACTGGGCGACAAGATCGCCATCTTCCGCGCCGGCAAACTGCTGCAGATCGACCACCCGGACACCCTGCTGGCGCACCCGGCGGATGAGTTCGTCAGCAACTTCGTCGGCCAGGACAGCACCCTCAAGCGTCTGCTGCTGGTAAAAGCCGAAGACGCGGCAGACAACGCCCCGTCGGTCAGCCCGGAAACCCCGGTGGCCGATGCCCTGGAGCTGATGGACGAACTCGACCGCCGCTATGTGGTGGTCACCTGCGCCGACAACAAGGCGCTGGGCTATGTGCGCCGTCGCGACCTGCACCGTCAGACCGGCACTTGCGGTCAATACCTGCGCGAATTCAACGCCACGGCCGCGTATGACGAGCACTTGCGCATCCTGTTGTCGCGCATGTACGAGTTCAACCGTTCATGGTTGCCGGTGATGGACGCCGAGCGGGTGTTTTTGGGCGAAGTAACCCAGGAATCGATTGCCGAGTACCTGAGCTCCGGCAAGTCGCGTGGCGGCAAGACCAGTATCGTTTCGCCCGCCGAGACCGCCCTGGCCTGATCTGACACAACACGCTTAAAACTGTGAGAGGGGGCTTGCCCCCGATGGCGGTGTATCAGTCAATATATTCATGACTGACACACTGCCATCGGGGGCAAGCCCCCTCCCACATTTGGTCCGTGGTGTGTCAGGGAAATCCCCCTGATTATCCGCCTGCGGGGAACATCAATCCGTCACACCGGTCGGTTACATAAGTAGCTGCACCCGGTCCCGCGACGAACGCGTGCAAAAACGCGACATTTTTAGTTGATCTCAAGCCCCTCACGCCCTAAAGTTCGCGCCGAACGTCCATGCTGGAAACGATCCATCCGGCTCAAGTACTGACGACGAGACAGCAAGGCCAAGGGAAGCTTATCCCATGGCCTTTTTGCTTTCGGCGACATGCCTTGGGAAGTAGGCGAACCAAAGTGGGGATACGGAGGACGTTCATTTGCACCCATTGATCAATTTAGTTTGCCCTTAGGAGTTCCCAGCATGTCGATCAACGTCGAAGATTATTTCGCGCGCGCCACTTTTGACAAAATGAAGGCGTTCGCCGACAAGCAAGAAACCCCGTTCGTGGTGATCGACACCGCGATGATCAGCCAGGCCTACGATGACCTGCGCGCCGGTTTCGAATTCGCCAAAATCTATTACGCAGTCAAGGCCAACCCGGCCGTCGAGATCATCGACCTGTTGAAAGACAAGGGGTCGAGCTTCGACATCGCCTCGATCTACGAGCTGGACAAGGTCATGGCCCGCGGCGTCAGCCCCGACCGTATCAGCTACGGCAACACCATCAAGAAATCCAAGGACATCCGCTACTTCTACGAGAAGGGCGTGCGCCTGTTCTCCACCGACTCCGAAGCCGACCTGCGCAACATCGCCAAGGCCGCGCCGGGCTCGAAAATCTATGTGCGTATCCTCACCGAAGGCTCGACCACGGCTGACTGGCCTCTGTCGCGCAAATTCGGCTGCCAGACCGACATGGCCATGGACCTGCTGATCCTCGCCCGCGACCTGGGCCTGGTGCCGTATGGCCTCTCGTTCCACGTCGGCTCGCAACAGCGCGACATCAGCGTGTGGGACGCGGCGATCGCCAAGGTCAAAGTGATCTTCGAGCGCCTGAAGGAAGAAGACGGCATCCACCTCAAGCTGATCAACATGGGCGGCGGCTTCCCGGCCAACTACATCACCCGCACCAACAGCCTGGAAACCTATGCCGAAGAAATCATCCGCTTCCTCAAGGAAGACTTCGGCGACGACCTGCCGGAAATCATCCTGGAACCGGGCCGTTCGTTGATCGCCAACGCCGGCATCCTGGTCAGCGAAGTGGTGCTGGTGGCACGTAAATCGCGCACCGCCGTCGAGCGCTGGGTGTACACGGACGTGGGCAAGTTCTCCGGCCTGATCGAAACCATGGACGAAGCCATCAAGTTCCCGATCTGGACCGAGAAGAAAGGCGAGATGGAAGAAGTGGTGATCGCCGGTCCTACCTGCGACAGCGCCGACATCATGTACGAAAACTACAAGTACGGCCTGCCGTTGAACCTGGCGATCGGTGATCGGTTGTACTGGTTGTCGACCGGCGCGTACACCACCAGCTACAGCGCGGTTGAGTTCAATGGCTTTCCGCCGTTGAAGTCGTATTACGTGTAAGACGCCGGCGAACAAAAAACCCATGACCTGTCATGGGTTTTTTTATCGCTCAGAAACAGGTCATGGCATGTTGCTCATAGGCATCGGCCATCGCCCGAATCCGCGGATCATTCGCCTGCGCCAGCGCCTTGTGCGCCACCCGCAAAAACTTCAGATTGCCGCCGGCCAAGGCCTTGCGCAACCATGCCAGCGCCGCCTCGATCTGGCCGCTGTCGGCCAGTACCGCCGCGTAACTGAACTGCCCACGGAAATCCCCGGCTTCGGCTGAGCGTCGATACCACGCCACGGCAGCGTCCGGATCCCTCGGGCAAAACCGACCCTCTTCCAGATAGCGCCCCAACAGGTTCATCGACTTGGCGTGGCCCTGCTCCGCCGCCTGGCGATAGCACCTCAGCGCGTGCGCCTGGTCCTCGGCGACACCGCGACCGGTGGCCAGCAGGTTGGCGTAGTTGTATTGCCCCCAGTCCAACCCGGCTTCGGCCGCCAGCCGATAGTCCCGCGCCGCCGCCGCTTCGTCGGCGACGCAGCCCCAGCCATGCTCGCGGCAACGCCCCAGCATATTGCGCGCCATCAGGTGCCCGCCCTGCGCCGCGATCTGGAACCAGCGCAGTGCCAGCGCTTCATCGCGCTCGATGCCGCGCCCTTCCAGCAGGATCTGCCCGAGCAAGGCCTGGGCATCCGCCACGCCCTCCCTGGCCGCGATCAGGATCGCCTGGGCCGCGCGCACTGGCGAGTCGTCGAGCATGCGCTGCAACTGCTCGACGTTGAGCACTTCTTCACGGCGCAATAAAAAGCCCATGCTCAGACCTCGACCCAGCGACGCAACAGGTTGTGGTAAGTGCCGGTGAGCTGGATCAACGCCGGGTGGTCCGGGACCGCCGCGGTCAGTTGCTGGATCGCACCGTCCATCTCGAACAGCAGGGTGCGCTGGCTGTCTTCGCGCACCAGGCTTTGGGTCCAGAAAAACGAGGCGTAGCGCGCACCACGGGTCACGGCGTTGACTTTATGCAGGCTGGAGCCGGGGTACAGCACCATATCGCCGGCGGGCAGCTTGACCCGTTGCACGCCGAAGGTGTCCTGGATCTCCAGTTCGCCGCCGTCATAGTCCTCCGGGTCGCTGAAGAACAGCGTGGACGACAGATCGGTACGCACCCGCTCCTGGCTGCCCTTGGGCTGGCGCACGGCATTGTCGATATGAAAGTCGAAACTGCCCCCGGCCGTGTAGCAGTTGAGCAGCGGCGGGAAGACTTTGTGCGGTAACGCCGCCGACATAAACAACGGGTTTTGCCACAACCGCTCCAGCATCGCCGTACCGATTTCCTTGGCCAGCGGGTGGCCTTCGGGCAATTGCAGGTTGTGCTTGGCCTTGGCGGACTGGTGCCCGGCGGTGATTCTACCGTCGGCCCAGTCGGCGGTTTCCAGGGCTTGGCGAATGCGCTGCACTTCCTCACGAGAGAACAGGCCGGGAATATGCAGCAACATGAGCACTACCTGAGAGCGGAAAGACGTTAATGGTATTGATTCTTATCCTCTCTGTAAAACCCGAAGACGAACGAGATCGTAAAAACCGTAAGGAAAAAGTGTAAAGAATGTAAATTAGCCACGAATAGCAATAAGTCGCAATTGATACAAAGTCTTGTTCAGCCTATATTCCGCGGCCTCACATCCTTGGGGAAAGGACACGTCATGTCGCGCACTTGCATAAAAACACCTGCCAGTTCACCACGCCTGCTGGCTTCGGCCATCGGCGTTGCACTCGGCGCCAGCTCTGTCGCCCATCTGGCGCAAGCGGCCGACGACACCGAACAGAAAGGCCAGCGCAACAGCATCTCCCTGGGCGCCACCAGCATCACCGGGGAAGCACAGGACGCCACCTCCTATCAGGTCGAAAAAGCCTCTTCGCAAAAGTACACCGCGCCGCTGGTGGACACGCCGCGCTCGGTCACCGTGGTGCCCCAGCAAGTGCTCAAGGACACCGCCGCCACCTCGTTGCAGGATGCCTTGCGCACCGTGCCCGGCATTACCTTCGGCGCCGGTGAAGGTGGCAACCCCCAGGGCGACCGCCCGTTCATCCGCGGTTTTGACGCCCAGGGCGACACCTACCTGGACGGCGTGCGCGATACCGGCGGCCAGAGCCGTGAGATCTTCGACATCGAATCGATCGAAGTCAGCAAAGGCCCGAACTCTTCGTTCGGCGGGCGTGGCTCGGCCGGCGGCAGCCTCAACCTGGTGAGCAAGACACCCCAGGCGCGCGACTTCACCAACGGCGGCTTCACCTACGGCTCCGACCAGACCCGCCGCTACGTGCTCGACGTCAACCGCCAATTCCTCGACGACAGCGCCGCGTTCCGCCTGAACCTGATGAGCCACGAACAAAACGTCGCCGGCCGCGACGCGGTGAATTACGACCGCTGGGGCGTGGCGCCGTCGCTGACCTTTGGCCTGGGCACGCCGACCCGCGTCAACGTCAGCTACTACCACATGGAAAGCGACGACCTGCCGGATTCGGGGATCCCCTACGGTTACGGCTCCGCGACCGCCACCGCCCACGTACACGACAAACCCAACGACGGCGGCGACAGCAATAACTTCTACGGCCTGAAGAGTCGCGACTTCCGCAAGACCCGCGCCGATATCAGCACGGTCTCCGTCGAACACGACCTGAACGACAACATGACGCTGAAAAACACCCTGCGCCATGGCAACACCGGCCAGGACTATATCCTCACGCAACCGGACGACAGCAAACTCAACGTCAACAAGTTCGGTACTGTGTGGCGCCGCGCCAACAGCCGCGTGTCGACCACCGAGACCACCACCAACCAGACCGATCTGTTCGGCAACTTCCACGCGCTGGGTTTCAAGCACACCTACTCCACCGGCCTCGAGTTCACCGGCGAAGAAACCCGTGTCAGCAGCTACACCATCAGCCCCAACGCCAACCCGGTCTGCACCGTGGCCAAAGGCAGCCTGGGCGGCCAATGCACCTCGCTGAGCAACCCGAACCCGGACGACGCCTGGACCGGCAGCATCGCGCGCAACTACAACGGCACCAACACCAAAGCCACCAGCCGCGGCGCCTACGTGTTCGACACCATCGAACTGGACCCGAAATGGCTGCTGAACGTCGGCCTGCGCTACGACACCTTCGACACCGAGGCCAACACCAACGCCACCACCGGGCGTACCAAGATCAAAGACGACAGCCAGTTCTTCAACTGGCAGGCCGGCCTGGTCTGGAAGCCGGTGGAGAACGCCAGCATCTATGCGTCCTACGCTACCTCGGCCACGCCGGCCGGTGGTCTGGTCGGTGAAGGCTCCGACGGCAACCCACTGTCCGCCGGCGCCGCCACCAGCGACCTGCAACCGGAAGAAACCGTCAACTACGAGCTGGGCACCAAGTGGGATCTGTTCCACGACCGCCTTTCGCTGACGGCTGCCGTGTTCCGCACCGAGAAGAAGAACACGCGCATTCTGGTGGATGCCCTGACCTACGAGAACGCCGGTGAATCCCGCGTCGATGGCCTCGAACTCTCGGCCAGCGGCAAACTCACGGATCAATGGCAAGTGTTCGCCGGCTACAGCTACCTCGACAGCGAGCTGGTCAAATCCGGACGCAACGGGCGCAACGGGGTGCTCAGCGCCGGCTCCAGCGAGGGCAACCAAATGCCCAATACGCCGAAGAACACCTTCAGCCTGTGGACCACCTACGACATCACGTCGAAGCTGACCATCGGCGGCGGTGCGTTCTATGTCGACGAGGTCTACGGCGATGCCGGCAACACCGTGTATGTACCGTCCTACACGCGCTACGACGCCATGGCCAGCTACAAGCTGACCAAGAACGTCGACCTGCAACTGAACGTGCAGAACCTGACCGACAAAACCTACTACGACAAGGCCTTCTCGACCCACTTCGCCAACCAGGCGGCCGGGCGCACCGCACTGTTGACCACCAGCTTCCACTTCTAAACGGTCAACCCGCAGCCAACAGCCCCACGCATCGATGCGTGGGGCTTTTGCGTGTTAAACAACAAAGTTTCTCGACAACCCACGGCATAATGCGCGCCGTGATACAGATATCCAGATGAGCGAGGCGGTCCGACGTGTTGAAGAAAACCCTGTTCCAGTTGCACTGGTTCTTCGGCATCACTGCCGGGCTGGTGCTGGCCTTGATGGGGATCACCGGGGCGGCGGTGTCGTTCCAGGATGAAATACTGCGCGCGCTCAACCCCAGCGTGCTGAGCGTGGCAAAACGCGACGCCGGGGTACTGCCGCCCGCCGAACTAGTGCGCAAGCTCGAAGCCAGCGAAGGCAAGCGCGTGTCGATGCTGTGGGTGGAAACCGACAGCGGCACCGCCGCACGCGTGTTCTTCACCCCGCCGCCGGGTGAACGGCGCGGCCAGATGCGTTACTTCGACCCCTACACCGGCGACTACATGGGCGACGCCGTCGGCCAGGACGTGTTCGGGTTTCTCCTGCAACTGCACCGTTTCCTGGCCATGGGCGACACCGGCCGGCAAATCACCGGGGCCTGCACGCTGATCCTGCTGTTCTTCTGCCTGTCCGGCCTGTACCTGCGCTGGCCGCGCCAGGTGGCGAACTGGCGCGTGTGGCTGACCCTGGACTGGCGCAAAAAAGGTCGCAGCTTCAATTGGGACTTGCACTCGGTGTTCGGCACCTGGTGCCTGTTGTTCTATCTGTTGGCGGCGCTGACCGGCCTGTCGTGGTCCTACGAGTGGTACAACCAGGGCCTGAACAAGCTGCTGTCCGACGCCCCGCAGAACGAACGGATGCGCAAACGCGGCCCACCGCCCGCGGGCCCGACGCCGGAGGCCAACTACGCGGCGATCTGGAGCAGCATCTACAGCAGCGCCGGCCCCGACTTGAGTGCCTACAACATCCGCATGCCGGCAGTCGCCGGGCAGCCGGCCACGGTGTTTTACCTGCTGAAAAACTCGCCCCACGACCGCGCGCTGAACCAGATCAACCTGGACCCGGCCACCGGCGCGGTGAAATCCCACGAGCGCTACGCCAGCAAGAGCCTCAAGGCTCAATTGCTGACCAGCCTCTACGCGCTGCACACCGGCAGTTACTTCGGCCTGGTGGGGCGGATCATCCTCACCATCAGCGCGCTGTGCATGCCGTTGTTCTTCATCACCGGCTGGCTGCTGTACCTCGACCGTCGCCGTAAAAAGCGCCAGGTACGCGATGCCCGCGAGCGCCTCAGCGCCAATCACAGCCATGCGCCGGCCTGGCTGATCGGCTTCGCCAGCCAGAGCGGTTTTGCCGAACAACTGGCCTGGCAGACCGCCGGGCAACTGCAGGCCGCGGGCTTGCCAGTGAACGTGCAGCCGCTGGGCAGCGTCAGCCAGGACCAACTGCGCCAATCAGAAAATGCGCTGTTCGTGGTCAGCACCTTCGGCGACGGCGAAGCCCCCGACAGCGCCCGTGGCTTCGAGCGCAGCGTGCTCGGGCAGGACCTGTCCCTCAAAGGCTTGAACTACTCGGTACTGGCCCTCGGCGATCGCCAGTACCAGCACTTCTGCGGCTTTGCGCGGCGCCTGCACTTCTGGCTGACCAACCAGGGCGGCACCCCGTTGTTCGCCCCCGTGGAAGTCGACAGCGGCGACACCCATGCCCTGCAGCACTGGCAACAACAGCTGGGGCAACTCACCGGGCACGCACCGACAGCGGCGTGGCCGAGCGCACAGTATGAAAACTGCAGCTTGAACCAACGCACCTTGCTCAACCCTGGCAGTGTCGGTTCGGCTGTGTACCTGCTGGAGCTGAGCGCGCCGTCAGGGCAACGCTGGACGGCCGGCGACCTGGTGGAAATCCTGCCGCGCAACGGCAGCCGGGCCATCGCGCAGTTCCTCGGGGGCCTGGGCCTGGCCGGCAGCGAGAGCGTGCTGATCGACGGCCTGGCCCACACCCTCGACCAGGCCCTGGCCACCCGCCAATTGCCGGACAACCGCGCCCATCTGGTGGGCCTGCATGCCCAGGCGCTGGTGAACGCGCTGGCGCCCCTGGGCATGCGCGAATACTCCATCGCCTCGATTCCCAGCGACGGCGTGCTGGAGTTGATCGTGCGCCAGGAACGTCATCCGGACGGCACCCTCGGCCTTGGCTCGGGCTGGCTGACCGAACACGCGGCCCTCGGCTCGAGCATCAGCCTGCGCCTGCGCCGCAACAGCGCTTTCCACCTGCCGGACGCGCCTGCGCCGTTGATCCTGCTGGGCAACGGCACTGGCCTGGCCGGTTTGCGCAGCTTGCTCAAGGCACGCATTGCCGACGGCCAGCAGCACAACTGGCTGTTGTTCGGCGAACGCACTATCGCCCACGACTACCTGTGCCAGGACGAACTGCAAGGCTGGCTGGCCAGCGGTGACCTGGCGCTGCTGGACCTGGCGTTTTCCCGCGACCAGGAGGAAAAGATCTACGTGCAGGACCGCCTGCGCGAATCGGCGGACGTGTTGCGTCGATGGCTGGCGGACGGCGCGGCGATTTACGTGTGCGGCAGTTTGCAGGGGATGGCCGCAGGAGTGGATCAGGTGCTGCATGAGGTGCTGGGCAGTGAGGCGGTGGAGCGCTTGATCGAACAGGGCCGCTATCGCCGCGATGTCTACTGAGATCCTCTAACCACTGAAGAACCTATGTGGGAGGGGGCTTGCCCCCGATGGCGGTGGATCAGTCAACTCATGGGTTACTGACACACCGCTATCGGGGGCAAGCCCCCTCCCACAGTTTTTGACTGTATTCCAAGTCAGTTTTTGACTGCACCCTCAATCAGACCGGTTGCAGCTTTTGCTCGAACACTGAAACCCCATCCAGATCACGCAGCATCACCGTCAACTCCGCCGTCTGCCCATCGATCTGCACTTCGCCGAAAAACTGGAAACCGGCAAACGGCGAGGTGTTCTGCGCCGGCGGTGCTTTCTCGAACACCACCTGCGGACCAAAGGTTTTATCCAGCGGATTGGGCCCGAAGCTCCCCGCATTCAACGGCCCCGCGACAAACTCCCAGAACGGCTCGAAGTCCTGGAACGCCGCCCGATCCGGGTGGTAGTGATGCACCGCGCAGTAATGCACATCCGCCGTCAACCACACATGGTTGCGCACCTGCTGCGCGCGCAGAAACCCGAGCAGCTCGGCGATTTCCAACTCGCGCCCTTGCGCCGGGCCGGGGTCGTTGTTGGCGATCGCTTCCCAGCGCGGTACGCCCGGGCTGACTTCGCCGTCGGGCACGCCGAGGCCGATCGGCATGTCGGCGGCGATCACCTTCCATTGGGCCTGGGACGTCTGGAGTTCGCGCTTGAGCCAGTCCAGTTGCTCTCGGCCGAGGAAGGGTTTGGCGCCGCCCAGGTTGTCATCGTTGGGCCCGCGATAGCTGCGCATGTCGAGCACGAACACATCCAGCAGCGGGCCATAACTGAGCTTGCGATAAATCCGCCCGCCGCCGTCGGCGCTTTGCCGACGCATGGGTGAATATTCCAGCCAGGCCTGACGCGCATGACCGACCAGGGTGTTGATGTCCTTGGTCTGGTAACGCTCATCGAGCTGCTTGCTCGGCGACCAGTTGTTCACCACTTCGTGGTCGTCCCACTGCCAGATCTGCGGTACTTCGGCGTTAAAGCGCCGCACGTTTTCATCCAGCAGGTTGTAGCGGTAATTGCCGCGATACTCATCGAGGGTTTCAGCGACTTTGCTCTTGGCCTCGGTGGTGATGTTGCGCCAGATGCGCCCGCCTTCGGTGGTCAGTTGCGCCGGCACCGGGCCGTCGGCGTAGATGGTGTCGCCGCTGTGGATAAAAAAGTCCGGCAGGCGCAGACGCATGGCTTCGTAGATCCGCATGCCGCCGATGTCCGGGTTGATGCCGAAGCCTTGGCCGACGGTGTCGCCGCTCCACACAAAACGAATATCGCGACGCTGTTGCGGCACGCTGCGCAGGTGGCCGAACCAGGGCTCGCTGGCGACGCCGGTCTGGGCGTCTTCGAAATGCACGCGGTAGAAAATCGCCTGGTCGGCGGGCAGGCCGGTGAGTTCGACGCGGGCGGTAAAGTCGCTGCGGTTGTCGGCCAGCGGCGAGACGAATCGGCGTGGGTTACTGAACACACTGCGGGTGTCCCATTCCACCACCATCCGCGCCGGGCGGTCGCTGCGGCTCCAGATCATCGCGCGGTCGCCGAGCAGGTCGCCGGACTGCACGCCATCGGTGAGTTGCGGCCGGTCCTTCACCGACGCAATCACCGCCGGTGCCAGCCCCGGCAGCAACAGGCCCGCGCCGACGGCTTGCATCACGCGGCGACGGCCGAGATCGAAATGGCTCATGCAGATGCCCTCTTGAGTATCAAAAGGGCAACTAGAGCACAGGGTGATGAAGCCGATATGACACCGCCTTCAAGGCCTCGCAGATCTTAATGTGGGAGGGGGCTTGCCCCCGATGGCGGTGGGTCAGTCCATTCATGGGTGACTGACACATCGCCATCGGGGGCAAGCCCCCTCCCACATTTTCCACAGCGTCAGGCTTGGGCGGGTGTGACTGCCAGTTCCACCGCTTCCGGGCGTTTGATCAGCGCATACACCAACCCCGTCAACACGCTACCGGCGGCAATCGCCAGCAAGTACAGCAGCGCATGGTTCATCGCATTCGGGATCACCAGCACAAACAAGCCGCCGTGGGGTGCGGCCAGTTTGCAGCCGAAGTACATCGACAGCGCGCCGGTCAACGCGCCGCCGGCGATGCTGGCCGGGATCACCCGCAGCGGGTCCTTGGCAGCAAACGGGATCGCGCCTTCGGAGATAAAGCACAGGCCCAGAATCATCGCGGCCTTGCCGGCCTCGCGTTCGGTCTGGGCAAACTTGCGCCGGGCCAGGAAGGTCGCGATGCCCATGCCGATCGGCGGCACCATGCCGGCCGCCATGGTCGCCGCCATCGGCGCACCGCTGGACGCCGCCAGCAAGCCGACAGAGAACGCATACGCGGCCTTGTTGATCGGCCCGCCCAGGTCAACGCACATCATGCCGCCGAGCAGGATGCCGAGCAGCACGGCATTGGTGGTGCCCATCGTGCTGAGGAAGTCGGTCAGCCCGGTGAGCAGCCGCGCCACCGGCGGGCCTACCAGGTAGATCATCGCCAGGCCCGTGAACAGGCTTGCCAGCAACGGGATGATCAGGATCGGCTTGAGCGGCTCCAGGCTTTGCGGCAGGCGCACCGCGCCGGTGATCAGCTTGACGCAGTAACCGGCGAGGAAACCGGCAATAATCCCGCCGATAAAGCCCGCGCCCAACGTCCCGGCCAGCAAGCCGCCGATCATGCCGGGGGCCAGGCCGGGGCGGTCGGCAATCGAATAGGCGATATAGCCCGCGAGCAGCGGCACCATGAGCATGAAGGCCTGGTCGCCGACGGTTTTCAGCGCCGCCGCCAGGGTGCCTTTTTCTTCAAAGGCATGGATGCCGAACACGAACGACAAGGCGATCAACAGACCGCCCGCCACCACCATCGGCAACATGAACGACACGCCGGTCAGCAGGTGTTTGTAGACCCCGGTTTTTTCCGACTTAGCCACCGCCCCGCTCGCCGCGCTTTCCACGGTGCCTTCGGCCAGGGCCTTGTTGAGGGTCGCTTCGGCTTGCTTGAGGGCGATGCCGGTGCCGCAGCGGTAGATCTTCTTGCCGGCGAAGCGCTCGGTGGCGACTTCGATATCCGCCGCCAGCAGCACCACATCCGCCTCGGCAATCGCTTGCGGGCTCAACGGCGTGCGCGCGCCGACCGAACCCTGGGTTTCTACCTGCAAGTCATAGCCCAGGCGCTTGGCGGTCTGCTGCAACGCTTCGGCGGCCATGAAGGTGTGGGCCACGCCGGTCGGGCAGGCGGTGATCGCGACAATACGCGGGGCTTGCTTGGCCGCCACCGGGGCTTCGCTGGCGACATACACCTGAGCCTCTTCGGCGCCACGCCGCAACACCGCCTCGACGTCCTGCAAGGCCTGGGCCGGGGTGCTCTGATACACACGCTTGCCGACAAACCGCTGCATATCCAGCGGCGTGCTGCTGACCAGCAACACCCACTCGGCAGCATCGAGCGTGGCCTGGGACAACTGGCGTTCCGGGCGCTGCACGTCCACCACTTCGACGCTGGTGCTCCAGCCCTGGCGCTGCGCGGCGGCGTCGAGCAAACGGGCGCACAGCACACTGGTGACCATGCCGTTCGGGCAGGCGGTAACAATGGCTAAATTCATCACAAACCCTCTTATTGTTCTGTCAGCGGGCGCACATGGACGCCGCTTTCGAGACGCGCCAATTGCGCATCATCGCTGATGCCAAACCCGATCTGCGTGACGGCCATCGCGGCAATCGCCGTGGCGCGGCGCAAGGTGGTCTCGGGCAGATCGAAACCGAGCAAACCGTGGAGCATCCCGGCCAGCAGCGAATCGCCCGCGCCGACCGTACTCGCGACGCTGACTTTCGGCGGCGTGGCATGCAGCGCCGTGCCGGGGCTGAACCAGTTGACGCCGTCGGCACCGTGGGAAATCACCACATGCTCGATGCCGCCGGCATGCAAACGCACGGCGGCCTGGGCCTGTTGGTCGACGGAGTCGGTCGGGCAGTCCAGCGCTTCGGCAAGTTCTTCGGTATTGGGCTTGATCAACCACGGGCCGGCCTGCAACCCGGCGCGCAGGGCAGCGCCGCTGGTGTCCAGGGCAACTTTCAAGCCGAGGTCTTTCAGCAGCACCAATAAGCCCTGGAACCACTGCGGGCTGACACCGCACGGCAAGCTGCCGGCGACCACCACCGCATCGTGCCCCGGGGCGATCAGCGTGAGTTGGTTGAGCAACGCCTGCTGCGCCTGCTCGCTGACCAGCGGCCCCGGCGCATTGATGTCGGTGACGCGGCCATCCTGTTCGGCGATCTTGATATTGCTGCGGGTCTCGCCGGGCACGCGGATGAACGCATCGGCAAACCCACGGCGCGCGATCAGCGCGTCAAAGGCCTGGGGGTTGTCCGCGCCGAGAAAACCACCGACGGTGACCTGATGACCGAGGTCGGCCAGCACCTGGGCGACGTTCACGCCCTTGCCGGCCGCGTGGGTCAGCATCGTCTCGCTGCGATTGACTTCACCGGGTTCCAGGCGCGCCAGGCGTACCGTGAGGTCCAACGCCGGGTTCAGCGTCAGGGTCAAAATCCTTGCCATCTACACGGCCTCCACAAGGGCTCGCACTTCAGCGGGCGAACCCACCGTGAGTGCTTGTTGCGCCAGGCCCTGGGCCTCGCTCAGACTGAATTCTCGCACCCGCGCCTTCACCTCGGGAATGCTGCGGGCCGACACGCTCAACTCATCCACGCCGAGACCGATCAGCACCGGCACCGCCAGCGGATCGGCGGCCAGCTCACCGCACACGCCAACCCATTTGCCATGGGCATGGGCGGCGCGCACGGTGATGTCGATCAGTTGCAACACGGCGGGGTGCAGGCCATCGGCCTGGGCCGACAGCGTCGGGTGGCCACGGTCGATGGCCAGGGTGTACTGGGTCAGGTCGTTGGTGCCGACGCTGAAGAAGTCGACTTCCTTGGCCAGCACCGGCGCGAGCAACGCGGCGGACGGCACTTCGATCATGATCCCCAGTTGCAGGTCGGCCACCGGGATTTCCAGGCGCAGGCGCTCGGTCATGTCCCGCGCAGCGCGCCACTCATCGACGCTGCCAACCATGGGGAACATGATGCGCAGCGGCCGGTTATCCGCCGAGCGCAGCAGTGCGCGCAATTGCGCTTCCATGATCTGCGGGCGTTGCAGCGTAAGGCGAATGCCGCGCACGCCGAGGAAGGGGTTTTCTTCCTCGGCGATCGGCCAATACGGCAGCGGTTTGTCGCCGCCCACATCCAGGGTGCGGACCACCAACGGGCGACCGCCGAGGCCATCGAGCACGCGGCGGTATTCAGCTTCCTGGGTGGCTTCGTCCGGCGCTTGGGGGTGGGCCATGAAAATCAGTTCGGTGCGCAGCAGGCCAATGCCTTCGGCGCCCTGCTCCACCGCGCTCGCCACGCCGGCGCTTTCGCCGATGTTGGCGAACACTTCCACGGCGTGCCCATCCCGGGTCAGGGCCGGCTGATGGCGCTGCGCCGAGGCGGCTTGCAGGCGTTGTTCACGGGTGTCGCGTTCGACGCTGGCGCGTTGCAGGGTCGCGGCGTCGGCGTCGACATGCAGGCGGCCGCGCTGACCGTCGAGCAGCAACGGCGTACCGGCGGCCAGCAGCAACACGGCCGGGCCGGCGCCCACCAAGGCGGGGATGCCCAGGGCGCGGGCGACGATGGCGCTGTGGGCGGTGGCGCCGCCACGGGCGGTGAGAATGCCGGCGACGCGCGCCGGGTCGAGGCGCGCCACATCCGACGGGCCGACTTCGTCCATCACCAGGATGTAGGGTTCGTTCGGTTCCTGGACGGTTTCGACACCGCACAACTGCGCCAGCACACGGCGACCGATGTCGCGCAGGTCGGCGGCGCGCTCGGCGAGCAAGGCGTCCTGCAACGATTCCTGCTGCTTGGCGGCGGCTTCGATCACGCTCATCCAGGCGGCTTCGGCGCTTTCACCCTGCTTGAGGCGGGTGTCGACGTCGTCGGTCAGTTCCGGGTCGTCGAGCATTTCCTGGTGGGTGATGAAAATCTCGCGGATCGCCTTGGCCTGGCTGCGTTCGATCAGGCCCTGGATATCGCCGCGCACATCGGCCAGTGAGGCGTGCAGGCGCTGGCGCTCGATGGCCGAGGACTCGCCACGCAACGGATAGTCGAACGGTTGCAGCACCTGGATATGCGCCGGGCCGATGGCGATGCCCGGTGCGGCGGCGATGGCCTGGATCTGGCTGCCGGCCAGGGGCGCGCTGAGCGTCGGTTCGAGCACCACGGCGGCGGCTTGTGCACTCGCGACAGGCAGCGGCTCGACCTCTTCGCCAAGCCCCTCTTGTACCGCGGCCAGCAAGGCGGGCAGCGCATCGTCGGCAATCGTCGGCTCTGCGACAAACTCCAGCACCTGGCCACGCCGGGCGCCGAGGCTGAGCAGCTTGCTCAGGCTTTTCACCGACACGGCGCCCACCGCGCCATCGACGATGCGTACACGAATATCGCCGTCAAAACTTTTTGCCAGTTGCGCGAGGATCTTCGCCGGCCGCGCGTGCAGGCCATGGGCATTGGCCAGGGCGATGCGTGCGCTGGGCCAGTCGGGTGGCAGCTCACCGCCCAATACTTCAAGCACCGCACGGCTGCTGGTGGCGCGGCCCAGTTCCTGGCCACGCCCTTCAATCAACAGCGCACACAGGCGTTCGAGCAAGGTCTGGTGCGCCTCGCCGAGGCTGGCCAGGCAGAACAGACCATTGAGGGGCTGGCCGAGGTAACGCATGGGTTTGTCCGGGGTGACAAACGCCAGCCCCGGGCGCTTGACGGTCTGCTCGCTGTGCAACCACCACAGGCCATCGCCCAGGGGCAGCGCATCGACCTGCTGCAACACGGCGGCAAAGCCATTGCTCACACAATCGGCCTGGCGCAGCAGGCGGGCGCCACGCCACACCAGCTCTTCAAAATCATCGGCGGACACACCGAGCCCGATCATTTGCGCGTCCAATGCCAGTTCCTGCGGCGCGCCCTGCAACAGTTTCAGCAGGGCCTCGGCGGAAGCGGCGCGGCGCAGTGCCTGGCCCAGGTCGGTTTCCCCGAGGGCGCGGGTCAGCAATTGCAGCAGGCGCAGGTGTTCGTCTGATTTGGCGGCAATGCCAATGGCCAGGTAGACGATCTGGCCATCGCCCCAGTCCACCCCTTCGGGGAACTGCAGCAGGCGCACGCCGGTGGAAAATACCTGATCGCGGGTTTCGGGGGTGCCGTGAGGGATCGCGATACCTTGACCGAGAAAGGTCGAACCTTGGGCTTCACGGGCTTGCAAGCCGCTGAGATAACCCTCGGCGACCAGGCCGTCGGCCACCAGTTTGTCAGCGAGCAGGTGCAAGGCAGCAGATTTGTCCACAGCCGTCTGGCCCATGGAAATCTGCTCTATGGTGAGCTCAAGCATGCCGTTCTCCTAGTTAGTGCGTCGGGCGCACTAGGTATTGTTTTGAATAAATCAGTCTAAAGTCGTTCATGAACAAACTGACTGAGCAGTCGGTTGGCAGTAGCCACTCAGTAGCGAACATCGCAAAAATACGCCTGCTGAAACGTTTAATCTAGAATTCGTGGCAGATTACGCGTTAATTGCGCATCCTTGAAGACCCACTCGGCACTTGAGCTGAGACATTGGTCGTCTGCAGTAATCGGTTACGATTGGACAAAATGTCGGGGCAAGCTCCAGAAAACAAGGAAATCCCGGTTTGAAACTCAGTGATATCGCCCGTCTCGCCGGTGTGTCCGTGACCACCGCCAGCTATGTCATCAATGGCAAAGCCGAACAACAACGCATCAGCAGCGCAACCGTCGAGCGCGTGCGTGCGGTGGTCCAAGCCCATGGTTTCACGCCCAACCCCCAGGCTGCGGGACTGCGCAGCCGGCATACGCGCACCTTGGGTTTCATCCTGCCAGACCTGGAAAACCCCAGTTACGCACGAATTGCCAAGTTGTTGGAACAGGGCGCGCGCGCGCGAGGCTATCAATTGCTGATCGCCAGCTCCGACGATGACGCCGACAGCGAGCGCCAGTTGCTGCAACTGTTCCGCGCCCGACGCTGCGACGCGCTGTTCGTTGCCAGCTGCCTGCCGGCCAGCGACGACAGTTATCGCGAGCTGCAAGCCAAGGGTTTGCCGGTCATCGCCATCGACCGCGAGATGGACCCCGCGCAGTTCTGCTCGGTGGTCAGCGACGACCGCCAGGCCTGCCAGCAACTGACCAGCAGCCTGTTGCAACCGCTGCCCAAGCAGATCGCGCTGATCGGCGCGCGGCCCGAGCTGAGCATCAGCCAGGCGCGCGCCGCCGGTTTCCGTGAAGCGCTGCAGGGGTTCGGCGGTGAAGTGATCGTCGAACACGGCGAGGCGTTCAGCCGCGACTGCGGCCGGCAACTGATGGAGCAATTACTGCAGCGCCTGGGGCATTTGCCTGACGCGCTGGTGACGACGTCCTACGTGCTGCTGCAAGGCGTGTTCGACGCACTGCATGACTTCCCGCTCAAGACGCGGCCGCTGCGCCTGGGCACCTTCGGTGATACCCAACTGCTGGATTTCCTGCCGCTGCCGGTGAATGCCATGGCCCAGCAACATCAACTGATCGCCGACACCGCGCTGCGCCTGGCCCTGGCTGCGATTGAAGAACAACAGTATCAACCCGGCGTAAACGCCATCGGCCGCACCTTCAAGCAGCGCATTCACGAGGTTTGAGCGTGGAGCTGATCGACACCCACACCCACCTGGACTTCCCGGACTTCGACAGCGATCGCCGGCAAGTCCTCGCGCACAGCCGCCAACTCGGCGTACAGCGCATGGTGGTGTTGGGGGTGTATCAGCAAAATTGGCAACGACTGTGGGATCTGGTGCAAGACGATGAAGGTTTGTTCGCAGCCTTCGGCCTGCACCCGGTGTACCTCGACGAGCATCGCCCCGCCGACCTGACGGCCCTGGGCGACTGGCTGACCCGCCTGCGGGGCCATCGGCAATTGTGCGCGGTGGGCGAGATCGGCCTGGATTACTTCCTCGAACACCTCGACCGTGAAGGCCAGCAACATCTGTTCGAAGCCCAACTCAAGATGGCCGTGGATTTCCAACTGCCGGCCCTGCTGCATGTGCGCCGCAGCCATGCCGCCGTGATCGCCACCCTCAAGCGCATCCGCCTGCCACGGGGCGGCATCATCCACGCCTTCGCCGGCAGCCGCGAAGAGGCGCGCGAGTACATCAAGCTGGGGTTCAAACTGGGCCTGGGCGGCGCGGCCACCTGGCCACAGGCGCTGCGCATGCACAAAGTACTCGCGCAACTGCCCCTGGAAGCCGTGGTACTGGAAACCGATGCACCGGACATGGCCCCCGCCATGCACCCCGGCCAGCGCAACAGCCCGGAACACCTGCCCGAGATCTGCGCCGCGTTGGCCGAGCGTATGGGCCTGAGCCCGTTATCGCTGGCGCAGGCGAGCACACGCAACGCGTGCGAGCTGTTCAATTGGTAGCGGGCTGACGGCCTGCAGGTCCAGGGTCATGCGTTGCCGATGGCGGGCAAAACGCAGCACCAGGCAGTGGATCAGCACCGTCACCAGTGAAAGGTTGAGCTGCTCGATCACACTGAGTAACCCCACCCACTCCGCCACCAGTGCCACCAGCAAGGTCACGCAGGTCAGGATGATCATGCTCGGGCGAACCAGCGCCCACTGGTCCAGCGCACGAAATTGACGCTGCTGTTTGCGACACCGCAACTGCAGGCCCGACTGGCAATACACGCACTCGAACGGCTCGTCGATGGCAATCGCGTTCAACTGCCAAGGCTTGAGTTCAAACGTCATGTCGCATCGGGCGCAGCGCCCTCTGATACCGAATGCAGCGATCATCGCCGTGCCTCCTTGGGACTGTGACCAGGTGAAACAAATTTTCACCTATTCACGCCGCCAGAAAAGATACGTCGCAAAATTAAGACAAACACCACAACCACAAAGGACAAATCCTACTAACAGACCCTACACCCGAAATGCGCCGATCAGTTGCTTCAGCTCGATCACCTGCTGCGACAACTGCCGGCTGGCCGCTTCGGTCTGGTACGCACCGTCGGCCGCATGCTCTCCGGCGCGGTTGATTTCGACGATGTTGCGGTCAATGTCGTGGGCGACCGCGGTTTGCTGCTCGACGGCGGCGGCAATCTGCTGGTTCTGATCCACGATCATGCCGACGGCGCCGAGAATATTTTCCAGGGCCTGCTGGACCTTTTCCGACTGGCCCACGGTGCCTTCAGCCATGGCATGGCTGGTGCCCATGGCCTTGACCGCCGCGCCGACACCGCTGTGCAAGCGGCTGATCATCTGCTCGATCTCTTCAGTGGAGTGCTGGGTGCGCCGGGCCAGGGTCCGCACTTCATCGGCCACCACCGCAAAGCCGCGGCCCTGCTCCCCGGCGCGGGCCGCTTCGATCGCGGCGTTGAGCGCCAGCAGGTTGGTTTGCTCGGCGATGCTCTTGATCACTTCCAGCACGCTGCTGATGGATTGGCTGTCGGTGGCCAGTTGATTGATCACGCGTACCGACTCATCGATCTCCGATGCCAACCGCGCAATGCTGCCTTGCTGGGACTGCACCAGGCCACGGCCGCTGACGGTTTCATCGTTGACGCTATGGGCGCTGCTCACCGCCGCCGCCGCGCTGCGTGCCACTTCCTGGGCGGTGGAGGACATCTGGTTCATGGCCGTCGCTACCTGTTCGATCTGGCTGCGCTGCCCGGAGACCGCCTGGTTACTGCGGGCCGAGACCGCCTCGACCTGGCCGGCCTGCAACTCAACCTGGCTGACGGTGTGCCCGACGCGCTCGATCAGGTCGTGGATCTTGGCCACGGTGCCATTGAACACTTGGCCCAGTTCGCCCAACTCGTCGCGGCTGCGGGCGACAAACGTGACGGTCATATCGCCCGCCGCCACCTTGTCCATCATCGCCCCCAAGCGCCGCAACGTGGTACGCGTCGAGGCATAGAAACCGGCGTACAGATAAAAGATCAGCAAAAACACCGCCGCCAGGGCCGACACCAGTACGACCATGTGCGTGCGGTTTTGCGTCAGCCGTTGCTCCAACTGCTGTCCGAGGAAACCCAGGGTGGCCTCATTGAGTTGGTAGGTCTGGGCCATCAGTTGACTCACGTCGTCGTAGAAGCCCTGCCACGGTGCGTCGAGGGTTTCGGCCATCACCACCTGCTCTTCAAACAGTTCACTGCCTTGCTTGAGGCTCGCGTTGCTGGCCTTGGCCAGGCTGTCGAGCGCTGTGTGGGCGGCTTTGCTGGAGCCCAGGGCGTCCTGCAGCTTCAAGCCGTATTCGGCCTGGAGTTTTTCCAACTGCTGCAACAGTTCGTCGAAGCGCGTGCTGGAGGAGGAGTTCAGAAAACCCTGGCCGAGGGAGTACGCGCCCATTGCCCGCCCTTCGCCCAACGTCTGGGTGACTTGCGGCGTGACGCCGGTGATCAGTTCGCTGAGCTGGCGCAGATCACTCTGGGGGTCGCGGCTCAAGCCGGATTGGCTGGCGATGATCTGGCTGAGCATCTGCGCCTTGTTCAACAGTTTGCCGATCAGCGCACTTTTGCTCTGTAGCGATGACTCCTGTTGCTGGGCCTTGAAGGCGCCGACCAGTTCGTCGCGCTTGGCGTCGAAGACGGCGACTTGCTCGGGGTCGGTGGCCATCGCGCTCAGGCCTTGCAGGCGCGCCAGCACACTTTGTTCCAGGGTGTTGATCGCGCCCTCCAGATCGCCCGCCTTGCCGGATTGGCCGAGGGTCGCGTTGATCTGCACCTGGTTGTTGAGGGTTTCCAGGTCACGGCGCAAGGCCAAGCTGCTGCCGAGCAAATCCAGGCTTTGCAGTTCGATGCGGGTGCCCTGGAATTCACGCCAGGAATCGCGCACCAGAAAATAGTTGGTCGCCAGCATCGGCAACAGGAACAACACGCTGATCAAACTGAACTTCATGCCGAAGCTCAGGCGGTTCATCAGCGCGACGGCGGGATAGAGCAAGCTCTTCACAGGTGAACTCCCTTCCTATTATTTTTATTTGAGGCGCAGGGCGGCGGCAGATAGCCACTATTTGGCGCTCTGCTTGTATAGCTCAAATCGCAAGGGAGTTTTGTAACGTAAAGTTAACGCGCTGTGGGAGCAGGCTTGCTCCCACAGGGATTGAGCGTGACCGCTAGGGCAACACAGTCCAGATGGCGAAACCGGCATACCACAGCACCGCCGCGCGCAGCAGCAGTTCCCACAGGCGATCCAGGCTGTTGATGCCGTCGGCCCCCACCACCGGCGGCGGGATTTCGGCGGCCACCAGGCCGACTTTGTTCACCAGTTGCGCGGCACTGATGTCCCAGCTCAGCAGCTCGTGGAGCATCACTCGGCTGACCGCGACAAAGTTGCCCACCAAGGCGAAGCTCGCCGCCAGCAAGCGCACCGGCAACCAGTCAAAGGCATGCCGCAGTTGCGCGGCACGCTCGGCCACCAGAGGGTTCTGACTGTGTTCGCTGGCCAGCGCCAGCAGGCGATAGGCCAGGGCTGCGACCGGGCCCAACAGGAAATACCAGAAGATCACCGCAAAGAAGCTCTGATAGGCCTGCCACAGGAGATACCCCTGGACACGTTCCAGCAACTGCTCGCCACTGTCGGCAGCGACCTTCAGGTCACGCTCGGCCACATGCTCGGCGGCCTGCAGGTCGCCGCGCCGCCAGGCATCGCGGAACGGGCCAAGCCCGGCCAGCAGATCACCGCGCCCCAGGCTGTAGATCAGCACCAGCAAATGCACCGGCAGCGCCAACAGGCCGTAGGCCACCGGTTCCAGCATCAGCAGCAACAACGCCACCACGGCTACCGGCAGCAACACCAGCAGCGCCAGAATCAACCAGGGCTGTTCGCCCAGGCGCGGGCTCGATTCCAATCTGGCCAATTCGCGCAGCCATCTGCCGTCGCGCTGCAACTTTTGGCGCAAGGCCGAGAATTTCTCGATCCAGACCGCCAGCACCAACACCAGGAAACTCATTGTGCGTGTCCTCCATCCTGCAGGGCGCTGCGAAAGCGCATCCAATCAAAAGCGGGCCCGGGATCGGTCTTGCGCCCCGGGGCGATATCGCTGTGACCACAAATGCGCTGACGGGTGATGCCCGGGTAAGTCGCCAGCAACTGACGTGTCAGGTCGATCAGTGACGCATATTGGGCATCGGTAAACGGCAGGTCATCCGTACCTTCCAACTCGATCCCCAGGGAAAAGTCATTGCACGTTTCGCGCCCCTCGAAGCTGGAAACCCCGGCATGCCAGGCGCGGTCGAGGCAGGACACAAACTGCGTCACCCCTCCGTCGCGTTCAATCAGAAAATGCGCTGACACGCGTAGGTCGGCAATCCCTGCAAAGTAAGGATGTTCCGTGACATCCAAGCGATTCTGGAAAAATTCCTGCACCTTGCCGGTGGCGAACTGCGCCGGCGGCAGGCTGATGTTATGCACCACCAACAGCGAGACTTCACCTGCGGGGCGCTCGTTGAAGTTGGGCGAAGGGCAATGACGAACGCCCTGGCACCAACCGCTGGCGGGGTCCAACTGCATACAGGTTCCTTGAACGTGACTAAGTCTGACCAGTATGCCGCGTTCAGCCCTATGGTTGCGATCACTTGCCGCGATTGAGTTGACGCAAGTTACCCGCCACCGTCGCCAGCGCACGCTCGAACAGCAGGGCTTCGTCCAGGATACGCAACGCACCACGCTTGAACGCCAGGGCCAGTTGGCCGGCGCTGCGCTCGAGTACCTTGAGCCCGGCGCGGTTGACGAAAACATAGCGATCGGCCGGTGCCATGATCGCGTTCAGTTTGCCGCGCAGAGCGGTTTCCTCGGGTTCCAGGAACTCCAGCCAAACGCCGACGCGCAATTGGCGCACCTTGAGCAGGTCGGGATCATCCGCGGCCAGGTCCTGCGCGGCATCGGGCAAGCCAGAGTCGAACACGAAGGGCTCCTGCACCTCGATCAACCTCTCGCCGCCCTCGAACGCCTGAACATGCAAGGCCTGCAGCCGAACAAAGAACTCACGGGTGCTGAAAGGGTCGAACCCCGCGCCGCTCATCCCGTCGCGCAAGGCCTTGAGCAACGCCGGCAACTGCTCCAGCAGATGCCGCCCGGCCTCGGTGTCGTCGTGCAGGCTAACGCTCCAGATCAACTCGTCCAGGGTGCGCAGCCCCGCCTGCCATTGCACCGATTGCTCACCGTGCTTGAGGCTGGCCAGCAACAGCACCTGGCTCCAGGCCTGTTGCACAAACTGCACCACCGAGCGCGGCAGGACCTTGCCCAGCAAACGCCGGTTCAGCACGTCGGCCACGCGCTGTCGGGCCGCCTCGTTACGCAGGCGCGCTTCCTCGGTATCGCGGGTGTGCTGTTCGAGCAATGCACTGTGCCGGTGCTCGTCAGCGGTAAACGCGCAGAACTCCGACAGCAGTTCGGAAAAAATCGCCGGGTCTTCGGCAAAATCATTCAGCAACCGCTGCACCACCTGCTCGATGCGCAGGTACAGGCTGTCACGCGGGTTACCTTCAGCCGGGCTCCAACCGATGGCGGCACCGGCGATTTCGTTGAGCAGCCGCCGCGCCGGATGGCCGGCGCGGCTGAAAAGGCTCTTGTCCAGCACCGCCAGTTTGAGCATCGGGATCTGCAACCGGGCGATCAAGGCCTTGAAGGCGTCCGGGACGGCGTGGTCATTGAGGATGAATTCGAACAACAGCGCGACCAGGTTGATTACGTCTTCGTCGGCCTCTTCCACGACCCGGGATTTGCCGCTCTTGACGCTGACTCGGGTCAGCAGTTGCTTCAACTGGTTGCGCAGGTCGAAGTCGTCCTCGACATCCGGCTCCGGCACGTATTGCTGCAAATGGGACAACAGCCGCAGCAGGTCGCGGGTGGCAATGGGCTGGGGCTCGGCGCTGGCTTCCAGGGTCGGCGCGACACTGCCGCGCACGGCGCCCAGCAGCGCTCGCAAGGTAGAAAAGGCGTGCTCGCCATTTTCGTCGACTGGCTGGTCGGCGCTTGGCAACCGGGCTTCACGCGTGTGCTTGCACGGTACGCGCCCGCCGGAACGACGGGCCGGCACCGCCTTGAGTTCAGGCAGCACGCCGGTGGCGACCAGCAACTGATTGGCCTCACCGTACAGGTGGTCGGCGTCGCTGAGCACGTACTTTTCAAAGAGCTTGAGCATGACCAGCTTGACGCGAATTTCCACGCCCAGGCTGCGCCCCGCGCGCAGGAAAAACTCGCACAGCAGCGCCGGCCCCAGGGGGTTCTCGCAGTCATCCATGGACCTGTCGAGCAAGGCGCCTAGGCGAGTGGTCAGTTGCCCCAGGGCGAGGCCGTCGCGATGCTGCACCCGCCCGAGCATTGCCTCCAGCGCCAGGGCTTTTTCCAGGTCGTCCCTGAGGATGCCGGGCACCTTGTCGTAGGACACCACCGGCACCAACTGCCGTTCACCGCGCCCTGCCCCGCCCAGGTTGGCGAAGGCCTCGAACAGTTGCCCCATGAACACGCGCTCGAAATTCTTGCGCTTGAGACGCAGGTCGCGCATGGCTTCAAAGAAAATATGGTGGTCGACGTTGTTAAGGGCCTTGTCGGCCATTTCGAACAGGGTGTCGTCGGCGTTATCGAACAGCTCCTGCAAACCTTGCTGCAGTTGCTGCGCAGCCTTGTCGCGAACCTGCAGCAACACCACCGGTAGGCGCGCGAGCGGCGATGGCGTGGTCTGTGCCTTATTGATCGGCACCACCTTTCCGTCGTTGTGCATCCAGGCCTCCTGAAACGGCGGTGTGGGTAGGGCAAAGTCGGGGCAGGCCCAGTTGGGCACTGCGAATATCCGGTTACCACCAGGACGTCAAAGCTATGACGCCAATTGCAAGGCGCGAGATTATCTTGCAAATGGGGGTCGTTGCGCCAGCGAACTCTGTCATAGCGCTGTAAATGAGCACGCCACTGGGTTCAAACGCGCACAGCCCCTATAATCGGCGCACTTTGTTTGTGGAGCCTGTTATGCCGAATCTCCGTCTTGCCGACCTCACCGCCGAAATCGAAGCCAACGTGCGCCGCGCACTGCGCGAAGACATCGGCAGCGGCGACATCACCGCGCAATTGATCCCGGCCGAACGGCTGGCCAAGGCCACGATCATCACCCGCGATGCGGCCGTTATCGCTGGCACGGCCTGGGTGGACGCGGTGTTCCGCCAACTGGACCCGCGGGTCGCGGTGCATTGGCTGGTGGCCGACGGTGAACGCGTCAGCCCCAACCAGGCACTGTTCCACCTCGAAGGCCCGGCACGTTCGCTGCTCAGCGGCGAACGCAGCGCGCTGAATTTCCTACAGATGCTCTCCGGCGTCGCCACACGCGCCCAGTACCTGGCGGATAGTGTCGCGAGCACCCAGGTCAAGTTGCTCGACACGCGCAAGACGCTGCCGGGCCTGCGTCTGGCGCAGAAATACGCCGTGACCTGTGGCGGTTGCCACAACCATCGCATCGGTTTGTATGACGCGTTCCTGATCAAGGAAAACCATATCGCCGCCTGTGGCGGTATCGCCCAGGCGATTTCGGCCGCGCACAAGATCGCCCCGGGCAAACCGGTGGAAGTCGAAGTGGAAAGCCTGGACGAATTGCGCGAAGCGTTGGCGGCGGGCGCCGATATCATCATGCTCGACGAACTGAGCCTGGATGACATGCGTGAAGCCGTGCGCCTGAACGGCGGCAAAGCCAAGCTGGAAGCCAGCGGCGGGATCAACGAAAAAACCCTGCTGCCCATCGCTGAAACCGGGGTGGACTACATCTCCATCGGCGCGATGACCAAGGATGTGAAAGCGGTGGACCTGTCGATGCGCCTCAGTATCTGAAGCCCGTTGCAGGAGCCGGGTTGCCGGCTCCTGCAACAGCGGTTCAGACCACCAGGTTATTCATCTCGCAATACTCTTCCCATTCGACACCGAGCACTTCAGCCGCCTCTTGGTGCAAGGCCAGCCGTGCGGCTTCGAACTCGTCCGCTGACGAGGTGTACTTGAGGCTCAGCTCCCATGGCTGGAGGCCCTGGCTCTCGGCCTCGTCCTCGAATGCCCACTGGATCTGGTCGCGCTGATCGTCAGCGCTCAGGTCCTTGATCTCTTCTTTAAGCTGCGGCGATTCCCCGAGGTATTTGTCGAGGGCTGCTTGGTGCCGAACTTCCTGGGTCATTTCAGTCGTGGTCATGTTGTTCTCTTAGATCGAGGAATGGGGATGCATCTGGGTCATCAAGGTTGCGCAGATACAAAAGAGCGGGCACGAATGCCGACTCGCCTGGCCTTCAGAACCATTCTGGGATCATCTGAAAACGGTGTTGCTTTGGTGCCCGAGACAGGAATCGAACCTGCGACCTTCGCGTTACGAGTGCGCTGCTCTACCGGCTGAGCTACACGGGCGGTGGGCTAAAGCTAGCACCGCATCGGGCGTCCGGCAACTCACTGACGTCGCAGGGCAATCACCCCTTGGGCCCAGAAGCGCGGCTGCAGGTGTTGGTTGCCACCTTCAAGATAGTCTTGCTGGGCTTGCTCGATGTGCGGGGCATCACGCATCACGACCCACACCAGCAGGCCAACGGACAGCACCGCCGCCACCCGCCACCCTGCCCAGGCCCATGGCAGCGACGCGCCAGGAGCGGCGCGCCACACGTGCAGCGCCATCAACCAGCCCACCACCAGCGCCAACCAGACCTGCGAGTTGGGCATCACGATGACGCCGTCGACCATTGCTTGCGTGAGCGCGCCCAGCAATGCCGCGAACAGGCACCCGCGCAGCAAGTCCACGCGCTCTGTAGAACAAGCCCGCGTCCGCAACACGCGGAGGGTGGCCCAGCCACCGCGCCACGCCAAGGCAGCCACGCACAAGGCCGAGGGAACGCCCCACTCGCTGGCCCATTGCAGGATTGCCTGGTGCGGGTGCGCGGCGATCGGGTTGGCGATATCCGCGAAATGCATCGGCCCGAACCCCAGCCACGGACGCTCGACGATCATGTGCCAGGCCTGCCACCAGATCGGGCCACGCCCCGACAGCGAAGTGGTGAGGCGATCGCTGACGCCACTGCCGACCTCGACACCCAGCGCACCCGTCAACAGCGTGAACAACACCGTATACAGCAACAAACCGCCGCACACCGCAGCCAATTGCCAGGCCAACCAGCGTCGCCCCCACGGCCCGAGCAGCGCCAACGCCACACCGGCCACCGCCATGCCGAGCCAGGTGCCGCGGGTGCCGCCGCTGATCGCGATCAACCACCACACACACAGCAACGCAAACACCGCGCCGCGCACGGAGCGGGAGACCTTGGGCATCAGCAAGGGCAGCGCCAGCAATGGCAGGGTGAAGGTCTGGAATTGACCGTAGAAGCGCTTGTTGGAAAACCCGGACAGCAACGCGTCCGGATCAAGAACCCGCGCGCCACTGGCGAAGGCGAGCGCGCCGGCATACAGGTATTGGATCGACTTGATCAGGCACAGCAGCACCACCATCAGGATCAGCACGCGGTCCAACGGCTCACCTGCATGACGGCGCAGCAGGGCAACCGCGACGGCGATCGCCCCACAGCTGATGAACAGCGCGACCTCGGTGAAGGCCCAGAGCGGCTGATGGGCCAGTGCCGATGACACCAGGCCCAGCCCAACGATCAGCACCAGGCCCAGGGCCGTCGGCCGGTCCACCAGACGCTCGACGGGAACGACCGTCAACCCATACACCACCGCGCCCAGGCCCATGGCCACCTGCATTGCGCGTTGCCAGTCATGCCCGCTGAACGGTGCGCAGATACCCAGCGCGAGCAAGCACGCTGCAATCACCAGGAACGTCTTGTCGCGCTGCTGCGGGGATAACGACATCGGCCACCTTTACGTCCGTGCGCAGGGTTTGGCAGTCATGCCCCGTCGGCGCCACACCCTTTGGCGGCGTACTTGGCCTCTGCCGTCGTGGCGCATTTCCAGCCGGCGGTGGCGCTGCGCGTCAGGGTAATGGTCTTGCCCAGTACCGGTGCCGGGGCGTCGAGGATTTCGCAACTGATGGAACCGGCGCCGGTGGCGACATCCCCTGCCACATCGATCTTGCAATTGGCGGTCGGGCTGGTGCCACCGATCAATGCCACGGTTGGTACTGTGCCTTGGTTGAATACATCCTCGTAGCCGGCTTTCAACGCGGTGATTTCAGCCAGCCCGGCCGTGAACTTGGCCTTGGCCTGATGCGTGGTGTACATGGGCAAGCCAATGGTGGCCAAAATGCCGATGATTGCCACGACGATCAATAACTCGATCAAAGTAAAACCTTTCTGACGCATCACATTCCTCTCCAGAACAGAACCCATGACAAGGCGCGTCCTGCGCCCCGTATCGTGCAGCCGCGCCAGTGTACTCACCCGCGAGCGGCCAATCGCGTCCAAGACGCACAATCTGACATTTTATCGTTGAACGCCGAGCAATCCGAATCCGTCACCTGGCTACGCTATAAAGATTCGACGACCTGTGTGCGGAACAGAGACATGACCAACGCTGCCACGACATACGCCTGGGAAGGCATCAACCGCCAGGGACGCAGGGTGTCCGGGCAAACCGTCGGCCACGACCTCGCGCGGGTCAAGGCACAACTGCGCCAGCAAGGGATTTGCCCTGGCCGCGTGCGCAAACAATCCGCCGGCCTGCCAAGCCTCGCTGCGCCGATCAAACCGGCGGACATTGCCCTGTTCACCCGCCAACTGGCGACACTGCTGAAGGCCGGCATTGCGTTGCTGCAAGCCTTCGACGTGATCAGCGAAGGCTTCGACAACCGTCACATGTACAGGCTGGTAAAAGGCCTGAAACAGGAGATCGGCGCCGGGAATACCCTGGCGTCGGCCCTGCGCAAACAGCCGCGCTACTTCGATGACCTGTACTGCAACCTGGTGGCGGCGGGTGAGCAGGCCGGCGCCCTGGAAACCCTTCTGGAGCGGGTGGCGGATCACCTGGAAAAGAGCGAACGGCTCAAGGCCCGGATCAAGAAGGCCATGACCTACCCCATCGCGGTCATCGTGGTCGCCAGCCTTGTCAGCAGTCTCTTGCTGATCCATGTGGTGCCGCAATTCCAGAACCTGTTCGCCAGCGTGGACAGCGAGTTGCCCGGTTTTACTCTGTACGTGATTGCCTTGTCCGAGTTCCTGCAACAAGCCTGGTGGATGCTGGCGCTCAGCCTGGGCGCGGGAGGTCTGGGGTTGCGCCGGGCCTATCGCGTATCGCCCGGTTTTCGTCATTGGCTGGATGCCAGTTTGTTGAAAGCGCCCCTGGCAGGCACACTGCTGAAAAAGTCGGCGGTCGCCCGCTACGCGCGCACGCTTTCGACTACGTTCGCGGCCGGAGTGCCTTTGGTGCAGGCCCTGGATTCAGTGGCCGCCGCTGCCGGCAACCAGCTATTCAAACAGGCTATCGAACATATGCGTCACGATGTATCCACAGGCATGCCGCTGAATCGGGCCATGGCCGCCAGCGGCCTGTTCCCTGGCATGGCGATCCAGATGACGGCGATTGGTGAAGAATCCGGCACCCTGGAGCACATGCTGGAAAAAGTCGCGAGCCACTATGCGTCGGACGTCGACACGCTGGTCGACCAGCTCACCAGCCTGATGGAACCGCTGATCATGGTGGTGCTCGGCGGGATTGTCGGCGCTTTGGTAATCGCCCTGTACCTGCCGGTCTTCCAACTCGGTACGGCATTTTGAGCCTGCTGTTGAGCCAGCAGCCGTGGGCCTTTGTCGCCATGGCAATGGTGCTGGGCTTGATCGTGGGCAGTTTCCTCAACGTGCTGGTGTGGCGCCTGCCGAAAATGCTTGAACGGGAATGGCGCGCACAGGCCCATGAAGTGCTCGGTTTGCCCGGCGACCCCTTCGGGCCGAGATACAACCTGATGCAGCCCAATTCCTGCTGCCCACACTGCAATCAGCCGATTCGGCCGTGGGAAAACATCCCGCTGCTCAGCTACCTGATGCTCCGGGGCCGCTGTGCCCATTGCCGCGAAGCGATCAGTACGCGTTATCCCTTGACCGAACTGGCGTGCGGGTTGATCTCGGCCGTGGTGGCCTGGCATTTCGGCTTTGGCTGGCAAGCGGGCGCAGTGATGCTGTTGAGCTGGGGCTTGTTGGCGATGAGCCTGATCGACGTCGACCACCAACTGCTGCCCGATGTGCTGGTCCTGCCGCTATTGTGGCTGGGGCTGATGCTTAACAGCGTCGAGCTGCTGGTGCCCCTGCCCGATGCACTGTGGGGTGCAGTGATCGGCTACATGAGCCTGTGGACGGTGTTCTGGCTGTTCAAGCTGGCCACCGGCAAGGACGGCATGGGCTACGGCGACTTCAAGTTGTTGGCGCTGCTCGGCGCCTGGGGTGGCTGGCAAATCCTGCCGATGACGCTGCTGATGTCATCGCTGGTGGGCGTGTGCGGCGGGCTGATCCTGCTGCGTCGGAGCAAGATCCAGGCGGCCACGCCGATGCCGTTTGGTCCCTATCTGGCAATTGCCGGCTGGATTGCCGTGCTCTGGGGTGGTCAAATAACCGACTTCTATTTGCAGTCTGTCGGTTTCAAATGACCACTCCTGTTGCAACACCCTGGATTCTTGGCCTTACGGGCGGCATCGGCAGCGGCAAGAGCGCCGCGGCCCAGCACTTCAGCGACCTCGGCGTAGACCTGGTAGACGCCGATCACGCCGCGCGCTGGGTGGTCGAACCCGGCCGGCCGGCGCTCGCCAGCATTGTCGAACACTTCGGTGCCGGCGTGCTGCAGCCCGACGGCCAGCTGGACCGCGCCGCATTGCGCAAGTTGATCTTTGAAGTGCCGCAAGAACGCCGCTGGCTGGAAGCCTTGCTGCACCCGTTGATTGGCGAAGAGATTCGCAACCACCTGGCGCGTGCGCGCTCGCCTTACGCGATCCTGGTGTCGCCGCTGCTGATCGAATCCGGCCAGCACAGCATGACCCAACGCATCCTGGTGATCGACGTGCCGCAATCCCTGCAGATTCAGCGTACCCTGCAGCGCGACGGCATCAGCGAACAACAGGTGCAGGCGATACTCAAGGCCCAGTCCAGCCGCGAAGACCGCCTGAGCCATGCCGATGACGTGCTGGTCAATGACCGCGACCTCGCCTGGTTGCACAGCGAGGTCGAACGACTGCACCACTTTTACCTTACTTTGCGTGGAGGCCGATCATGAGCCAACCCTTGACCGTCGAATGCCCAACCTGCGGCGCACCCGTGGAATGGAAAGCGACCAACCTCAACCGGCCGTTCTGCTCGGACCGTTGCAAGCTCATCGACCTGGGTGCCTGGGCCGCTGAGGAACATAAGATCCCCGTGGCGCCGGACGCCGAAGACGAGCTGTTTTCCGAAGACCTGCCACCGCGCCATTAAGGCCGCATAAAGGCATATTCCTGCTGGTCGTCGAGGTTCTCTGCCAGGTATTGCAACTCGTCGGCCAGGTCTTCGAAACTGCGCACGCCCTTGCTCTGCTGCACCACCGCGCTGAGCATCGCGCGCAAGGTCAAGCCTGGATCAAAGCCGATTTCTTGTGCCGCGTCCTGGCTTCTGCGCAACTCCTGACGTGCCCATTCATACACACTCATGATCCGTGCTCCCATCTTGCTCAGGAAAAGTTTCGCAAAGCATGGGCCCGCCACGCTGGGCGCGATTTGATCTGAGTCAAGTCTGCGAATTGTCGTCTTTCCAGGGCGCCGAGAGGTAGCGCGTGCGGTTGAATGTCTCCAGCCATTCCGGGCAAAACACCACCAGGGCGCTGATGACCATGCCGTTGATGAAGGCCTCGGGGAAGATGATCAACCACAGGTAACCGACAAAATCCTCCAGCCATTCCGGCATCGCGAAACGCCCGTCGAACCACAACACCCCCAGCCCGGCCAACAGGCAGAGCAACGCCGACAAAGCGGCGGCAAAAAAGCCGGAACAGAAGATGTAGACGAACGGGTTACGCGGTTGTGCCCGCTCGACAAGCACCGCGCAGGTTTCAGTGACCAGCACCGGCAGCACGACCAGCAGCAGGCCGTTGAGGCCCACGGCCGCCAGGTCCTGGCGACCCAGCAACAGCAAGCCCAACTGCGCGGCGAAACCGCCGACGATTGCCAGCGGCCAGTCGAGCAGCAGGGTCACGGCCGTCATGCCGATAAAGTGGTAGGAGACCCCGGTATCGAAGTCCCGCCTCACCAACCACAACATGAATAACGCGAACACGGTACCGAACAGCAAATGCTGGCGCCGCCGGTCAGCGAACAGCTCGACCCACGGCGAACGCATGATCGCCCACAACAGCACCGGCGCGTACAACAGCCAGCCGATGCCGAGGGTTCCCGGCGCCAGCACCGCGGCACTGATCACGGTTTCACCTGCTCCAGGGCCTCGCGCAGTTCAGCCGCAGAGCCGTACTCGTGGCGCGCTGTCAGCTTGCCGTTATTCAGTTGCAGCCACAGCACCTTATCCACAGGCGCGGGATAACGCGGAGCGATGCGTGCGTCCCGGTCCAGCATGACCCGGTAGTTGTAGGACTGCATGGCCGGCACCGCGAACAGCTTGGCGACCAGCCGAGGCATGCGCTGGATATCCGCGACAAACACCCCATGCCGTGCTTCGAGATAGCCTTTGGGCTGGCCTTGCAGGGCGGCGTCCACCAGCTTGGCGGCATCCATGCTGCGGGCCACCAACAGGACCTGTGCCTGGTCATCCAGGGTGTAGGCCTGATCGAACTGATCCAGCAGCGTCCAGGGCGCCACGCGCTCACCCACTTCAACCGCCTGGGCCCACACGGGCAACAGGCTCAACAACAGCACGGCGAAAAACTTCACTGCACACCTCATGCTTGGGAAAAAACCGAGTCGACAGTCTACACCGGGCTTTAGCGCACAGACTTTCTACGGCCTAAATGGATGTGGGAAAACGGTAGCAGTCACTACATGTTCAATGATGACGGCCCGAACCTCTGCACTCCCAGTGATATCTGGCATGGAAAACTCGATCAGCGCATTCCGATACAACGACAACGCAGGCGGCAAGAGGACACACTCGCCGCCTTTAGTCGCGCTTCCTACGCATCGCCAACTAAGCACTGAACCGCTTGATCCAATCCAGGCTCTCAACCGTGAGGCCGGTAGGCCGGTATTCACAGCCGATCCATCCCTGATAACCGCATTGCTCTAGTGCTGCGAACAAGGCGCAGACGTCCATGTTCCCCGTCCCCGGCTGGTGACGACCCGGACAGTCGGCGATTTGCACATGAACGGTTCGCTCGTAAAAACGAGCCAGGACATCAGCCGCGTCTCCTGTCAGGAGCTGGGCGTGGTACAGATCAAGAATCAGCCCGACACTCGGGAAAGTCTCCAGAACTTGCTGCGCCTTGCTGAAGTCGGACATGTAATAGCCCGGCATTTCCTGCACGCAGATGACTTCGATCAGTGGACGCAAACCCTGGTCTTCAAGGTATTTCACCGCGTATTCCAGGTTTCCGCCGTACACGAGCGCGGCGTCATCCTGAGTGGTAACGCCCGACATGATGTGGACGTCCGAACACGCCAGCGCCTTTGCATAGCTGGCGGCCTGGAGCAAGCCGCTGCGAAAATCATCTTCCTTGCCATGCAACGCCGCGATGCCCTTGGTCACGCCGGTCGGCGCAGCAAATTGAATCAACGACAGGTTGTGTTGCGCCAAATGATCTGCAAGCAGGCTCGCGTCGAACTCATAAGGCGACGGGAATTCAACCGCGCAAAAACCAGCGGCGGCGGCGGCTTCGATGCGTTGCAGGAATGGCAATTCATTGAATTGAAAGCCAAGGTGAGCGTTGAATTTAAGCATAGGGCAGGTATCCGTCCTGGAAAGGAGCTTCAAAAAGGTTGTTCAACAAGTGCCTGCGCCTTTGGCGCAGACACTCGGCGCTGCTTGGTATGGTATTTTCCCACCCCAGTTCGATTGGGGGGCCGGCCCCGATAGGAACAGACTGACGCCGACCATTCGAGAGAGAGCCTGTGATCAAGAAAGACCTTGCCTTGCAGTTGGCGCCGCAGGTCATCGACATGGTTCGCGCCCGGTCGATGCGGGCCGGTGAGCCCTTGCGCGAGCAGACGTTCGCGCAAGCGCTGGGTGTTTCGCGCTCGCCTATCCGACGAGTGTTTGCCTTGCTTGCCGAGTGGAATCTTGCGACCCAAGAGCCCAATCGCGGCTACTTTCTGAAACAAGACGCCGGGGAGATCCAGGCATCCGCATTCCCTCTCGCCAGCGACCCTTTCGAAGACTTTTATCTTCGCGTAGTCGACGAAATTTTGGCTGGCGAAATACCTAGCCACTTTTTCGAAGCTCAGCTGTTGCGGCGTTACGAAGTGCCCCGAGGGCAATTGCTCAAGGTGTTGAACAGACTGGCTGGCGAAGCCATGGTGGAACGCAAACCGGGGCAAGGATGGGAGCTCAAAGACTTCGTGCATAACACGAAGGCTCACATCCAGAGCTACCGCTTCCGCATGGCTATCGAGCCGGCCGCCCTGCTCGAACCCGGCTATCAGGTAAACCAAGCCGCGTTTGCCAGTGCCAGGCAGCAGCAACAGGCCCTGATTGATGGGGGGATCAACACGCTGTCCCGCGTCCAACTGTTCCAGATCGGCGCTCAGTTTCACGAACTGATCGTGCAGTGCTCGGGGAATGTCTTTTTCATTGATGCCCTGCGCCAGCAGAACCAGCTCCGGCGTTTCATGGGCTACAAAGCGAATATCGATCGCAGTCGCCTTGTGACGCAATGCCAGGAGCACATCCATTTGCTCAACCTCATCGAGTCCGGTCGCCGCGAAGAAGCCGCGCAGTTTCTCTGGAGGCACCTGGACGAAGTGGGCCGGCTCAAAACTCATCAGGGCATCCTGCCAAAAAATGATGGGATCTAGAGAGCACCGCTGGCATCGATGAACCGCGCGCGCTCTGAAATTCGCACATCAGCTTAGCATGATTGTTCCCTGCGATAACAAAATACAAAATGGCGAACGACAGACTTTATTTTTTCGCGACGGAGTATGTTTTTAAGATCACATTTGGGCGCTAAGCTGCACGCATGGATGACTCAGATTATTTGCGCCTGCTCACCGTGGCAGCCGAACAAGCCAATGCGTTCCTTTCCAATGCCCGTAAATGGGAGCGTGAGCGTTGGGTCTGCCAGCGCCTGCTGCAAGGCTTGAACGTGCCGTACCGCGCCGAAGAGTTTCATGCCGCCGGGCAAGAACCGCCGGACGTGCTGTTTCGTGACGCCAGTTTCGAAGTGTTTTTCGTGCTGGACGAAGGACGCCGTCTGAACGATGAATGGCGCGACGAATTGCTGCGTCGACGCAGTGCGTTTTCCCTCAGCCAACTGGTCAGGCGCGAAGCCAAGCCGCGGCGGATTCCGGCCCATGAATTCCTGCTGCGCCTGGCGCCGACCCTGCGTAAAAAAGCGCACAACTACAAAGAACGCGGGATGGACCTGGGCGAGCTGGATATCGTCGCCTTCGCCAGCCTCAAGCGCGAGGTGCTGGACCTCAACAGTCATTTCCCACCGCCCACCGAATACTTGCGCCAGGGCTGGCGCTCGCTGTCGCTGGTGGGGCCGACGTTTGCCCGGGTACTGTTCGCCCACCCGGACGCGCCGGATTTCTTGCGCAACAATCTGGGGCGCAGCATCGTGTTCGACGTGGGCATCAGCCTGTGACGCGAGCACAGGCTACGCTTATGGCGATACCGCCAACCCCCTGACTGTAACGTGGCGCCCTTTTGCAACGTCTACCTGACGAGGCCTTATATGACCAGCCGCCTGAACCCCGACGACCAACAGCATGTCGAAGAGTACCTGCAACTCTCCCAGAACCGAGTCGAGCGCAAGCCTTTCCGGCCGTGGCTGCTCCTTGGTGTGGTGCTGGTGGTGGTGATCGGGCTCGGCCTGCTGAGCCGCCTTTTGAGTTACCTGACGCTATGAGCTGCCTGGCGCTCGCGGGGGTAACCGCTCCGATTTCTTTTAGCCTTGCGAGATATCCCCATGACCCATCGTATTATTATCGTCGGCGGCGGCGCCGGCGGCCTGGAGTTGGCTACCCGCCTGGGTAAGACTCTGGGCAAGCGCGGCACCGCCAGCATCACGCTGGTGGACACCAACCTGACCCATATCTGGAAACCGCTGCTGCACGAAGTGGCCGCCGGCTCGCTGAACTCTTCGGAAGACGAACTCAATTATGTCGCCCAGGCCAAATGGAACCACTTCGAGTTCCAACTGGGGCGCATGAGCGGGCTCGACCGTGAACAGAAGAAAATCCAACTGGCCGCGACCCTCGACGAAGAAGGCCGCGAACTGGTGCCTGCGCGCGTACTGGGCTACGACAGCCTGGTGATTGCGGTCGGCAGTACCACCAACGACTTCGGCACCGAAGGCGCGGCGCAACACTGCCTGTTCCTCGACACGCGCAAACAGGCGGAGCGCTTCCATCAGCAGTTGCTCAACCACTACCTGCGCGCCCATGCCGGGCAAACCGACGTGGTGGAAAAGATCAGCGTGGCCATCGTCGGCGCTGGCGCCACCGGGGTTGAACTGGCGGCCGAACTGCATAACGCCGCCCATGAACTGGCAGCCTACGGGCTGGACCGGATCAAACCGGAAAACATGCACATCACCCTGATCGAAGCCGGCCCACGGGTCCTGCCTGCCCTACCGGAGCGGATCGGCGGGCCGGTGCATAAAACCCTGGAGAAGCTCGGCGTGACGGTGCTGACCAACTCGGCGGTCAGCGAAGTGACGGCCGACGCGCTGATCACCAGCAGCGGCCAAGTGATTCCGGCCAGCCTGAAAGTGTGGGCCGCCGGCATCCGTGCGCCCGCCTTCCTCAAGGACATCGACGGCCTGGAAACCAACCGCATCAATCAACTGCAGGTGCTGCCGACACTGCAAACCACCCGCGACGAAAACATCTTCGCCTTCGGTGACTGCGCCGCCTGCCCGCAACCCGGCACCGACCGCAACGTACCGCCACGCGCCCAGGCCGCGCACCAGCAGGCTTCATTGTTGGCCAAATCGTTGAAGCTGCGGATCGAAGGCAAGGACCTGCCATCGTACAAGTACACCGACTATGGCTCGCTGATCTCGCTGTCGCGCTTCTCGGCGGTGGGTAACCTGATGGGCAACCTCACAGGCAGTGTGATGTTGGAAGGCTGGTTGGCGCGGATGTTCTATGTGTCGCTGTACCGCATGCACCAGATGGCGCTGTATGGGGTCTTCCGCACGGCGATGCTGATGCTGGGCAGCCGGATTGGGCGCGGAACTGAGCCACGTCTCAAACTTCACTAAACACGCGATCAATGTGGGAGGGGGCTTGCTCCCTCCCACATTGGTGTTGTGTTGGATTTGGGATAATTTCAGGCAAAAAAAATCCCCGTATCTTTCGATACGAGGATTTTTAATATGGTCGGGGTAAGGGGATTCGAACTCCTGACATCCTGCTCCCAAAGCAGGCGCGCTACCGGACTGCGCTATACCCCGGTAAAACAAAGGCGACCTCTCAGCCGCCTTCTTCGATCAGAGCTTTTGGCCGCTGATCTTAAGATCTGATTCCAGCGCTAACTGGTCTCAAAAATGGTGGGTCGTGTGGGATTCGAACCTACGACCAATTGGTTAAAAGACAATTGGTTTTAGTGCTTCATAGCCCAGGATCGTGTTCGCTACACATAGCTGTTTCCGTGGCCTCGCAGCCTCTAATGAACCCACATTAGAGGCTCCAAACCATGAAAATCTCTGCGGTCGTTTCGACCAAAGGCGGCGTAGGCAAAACTACCATCGAGGCCAACCTCGGCGCTTTTTGTGCGGATGCAGGCCTGCGCGTGCTCATGATCGACCTAGATCCTGCACAGCCTTCGCTCTCCTCGTATTACCAATTGGTCGATGAAGCTCAAGGAGGCATCTACGACCTGCTGGCATTCAATATCACCGAATCAGCCAAGATCATATCCAGCACCACGATACCAAACCTGTCGCTTGTCATTTCCAACGACATCAACAACCAACTGAACAGCCTGATCCTGCAAGCACCTGACGGACGGTTGCGACTCGCCAACCTGATGCCGGGCTTCAAAGATCATTTCGACCTGGTACTGATTGACACCCAAGGCGCCAGGTCGGCAATGCTCGAAATGGTGGTCCTAGCCTCTGATTTGGTCATATCCCCACTTCCGCCCAATATGCTCGCTGCACGGGAGTTCAGCCGGGGATCCATGCAGATGCTGGACGGCCTGCGCGCCTATGGGCGCCTGGGCATGAAAATCCCTCCTGTGCGGATCGTCGTCAACAATCTCGACCAAACCACCGACGCGCAAATGATCGAGCAGTCGGTACGGGAAATTTTCCAGGACAATGACGAAATCAACGTTCTGGAATGCGTCGTCCCCTCCGCAGTGGTGTTTCGTAACAGTTCATCCCTGGGCGTCCCAGTACACCGCTTGGAATACAGACAGCCTTCCAACCGCATATCCCCTGCAGCCCTTGTCGTGATCCGCCAATTGGCCATTGAGCTTTTTCCAGAATGGCGTGACCGCTTCGAGGCCATGACCGAGGAAAAGGTAGCTAACTTGGTGAGGGAGGGTCGTTGAAATGGCGAAGCCCTCCATTACCGACGCCCGCAGTATTACTGCAAACCTCATCCTAGAGGTTGGCAAGTACTACAGCGCTCAGCAATTGCGCAGCTTGCAAGCCAAGCTCAGTGGAACCGCACGAGAAATCCGAGCCCTGACAAGCGGTTACCAATTACCCGGTCGGATTGGCGCTCAGTTGAGCGTTGACCAGCTTCAGCTTTTGCAGGACGCCGCGAAGCTTATCGAGTCAGTGAACTCGAACATTAAGCACGCGAAGGAAAAGCGCGGCCGCGACGAAAACCAAGCCAAACGCCGTCAGCAAAGTCGATATGCCGAAGCCAAACGCCTGGTAGCTGAAACATATTTAGAACCCTTTGCTCCTGAGCCAACGGCTTTGGACCCTCTTCTAGATATTCTTAAAACAGCGCTGACGCTTAATCGAGCAGACGTTTTCAGGAATGGTTATTCCCCTAGGGAGTTCAATCTCAGGCTCCGTGATTACCTGTCGCCTGCCAGAACTCGAAAGCTCATTGGCTGGACCAGCCCAAGTGCTTTTTGGATAAGCACGGTTCTCTCTCTTCGTAATGACGTTGTGCAAGCTGTTGAGCAAGAGATTGCTTACGACGATGGGTCAAGTGTTCAAGACCGCCTTGATGCCCTGAAACAGAAGGTTGCGGACTGCCTTGCCCGGACTCACCTCTCTGCTGATGAGGAAGAAACACTTCGCCTGTGGTCAGAGGCGCTCTCCCCCCGCCTCCAACAGGAAGGGGGTGAATGATGGACAAGCAAAAAGTCCTCAGCAAGGTCGCCAAACTCATGGCGCTGGCCAAGTCACAAGGCGCTGCCCCAAACGAAGTGGAAATTGCACTTCGTCAAGCTCGCCATTTGATGAATCAGTACAACTTGGAACACACCGAAGTCGCTGCCCATACAATCGAAGAATCCATTGTGGGTACCAAAACCCGTCGGGCACCGCAGGATTGGCTGCACAACCTGGCCTCAATCTGTTCCCAAGCCTTCGATTGCAGCCACTTGGCGTATTTCAATCCGCTACTTGGCTGGTCCTTCAAGTTCTTGGGGAAAGGTATTTCACCCGATCTGGCAGCTCACACCTATTCAACGCTGCATCACCAGCTTGTCGCAGCCCGACGAGCTCATGTTGCCCAGCAGAAGCGCTGCCAACTGAAAACCAAACGTCACCGCGGCCAACTGTTTGCCGAGGGCTGGCTCAATGCCGTCGCCTCTAAGGTGAACCAGTTTGCAGGTGGGATAGACGAAAACACTGCGCTGGAGATCCAAGCCTACCTGGAATGGCATCATCCAAAACTAACGCTAGCCATTATCAAGCCCATCGAAGCCAAAGGTCATGACACCCGCTCTTTGCAAGCGGGATGGGACCAGGGCAAGCATGCCAGGCTGCATCGTGGTGTCGGACAGCAGTCACAAGGAGCCCTTGGGCATGGAGGGAGCCAATGAGAACTCATTCGCTTTCACCTTTGGCCATGGCGGCGCTGGAACAAGCCAGATCCCAACTTGGGCTTGCCCCGGTTCACAAACACCATGTTTGGAGTGAGGCAGAAGAGCGCTCGCTCATTGCCCGCTATCCCAATGAACCGACTCAGGTCCTAGCCGCCGAATTGGGGCTCAGCGTCTATCAGGTCTATGCCAAAGCCAAACGGCTGGGCTTGAGCAAAAGCGCCGAGTTTCTTCGCAGTAGTCTCTGTGGCCGGCTTGACGGCAAGTTGGGCGCAGAATTCCGCTTTCCCAAGGGATCCGTCCCATGGAATAAGGGCCTTAAGGGGCTCCCCTCCTCTGGCCGTATGACTCAGACGCAGTTTAAGGCCGGCAATAAACCGGGGAACTGGCTGCCTATTGGCAGCCTGCGCACAACTCCTGACGGTTATCAGCAGAAGAAAATCACCGATACCGGTTACCCACCCGTTGACTGGAAAGCCGTGCATGTACTGCTTTGGGAGGAGCATCACGGACCAGTCCCTATAAACATGTGCGTGTGCTTCAAGGACGGCAACAAGGCCCATATAGCCCTGAATAACCTGGAGTTGCTGACGAGAGCAGAACGTATGCGTCGGAACACCATTCATCGGTATCCGGAAGAGCTGAAATCCGCAATACGCGCTATCGGCAAACTCAAACGCACCATCCGGGAGGTTGAACATGAAGAACAAGATTGAAGATCTACGTAATCACCTGTTCGTCGCGATCGAGAGCCTCCTGGACCCAGAAAGACCAATGGAAATCGAACGGGCCAAAGCGGTTGCCGAGGTTGCTCAGGTCATGATCAATTCAGCGAAGGTTGAAGTCGACATGGTCAAAGCCCTGGGGGCACGCAACGGGAGTGGTTTTCTTCAGATAGGCCAGGAGTCTGGGAAATGAATCACCTTGACCTCTCACCTCCCTACTCCGTAGAGGCTGAACAAGGTGTGTTAGGTGGGCTACTGCTCGACAACAACACCTGGGATCTCGTCGCAGACAAACTGGATGCCTCTGATTTTTTCCGACACGACCATCGGTTGCTGTTCCGGACAATGGCAAGCCTTGCTGACAAGTCCATTCCGTTCGACATCGTCACCGTCCACAACGCGTTGGAGGAGCCAGACGAAGCCGGAGGGCTGAGCTATCTGGGCGAGCTGGCCAAAAACACGCCGTCTGTAGCCAACATCGAGCATTACGCATCCATCGTGCGTAATCGCTCTCGGCTCAGACAGCTCATGTCCCTTGGATACCAATGCTCTCGCGAGGCGACAGACCCGTTGGCAAGTGCGGAGGATGTTCAAGAATCAATTGAACAGCAACTGTTCGCTCTGGGTGAAGGCAAGAGCGCAACGGAATTCGTCAATATCAACCAATGCCTGACGAACGTCGTCGAACAAATAGACGAACATTTCAACGGCAATATCACCGTGACCGGCCTGCCTTCAGGCCTGGAGGACCTGGACGAGCTGACGTCGGGTTTTCAAGAAGCCGACCTGATCATCCTCGGCGCGCGCCCGTCTATGGGGAAGACCTCTCTGGCCTTGAACTTCATAGATACGGCTCTGCAGGCAAAGCTTGATCGTACAGTTCAGGTTTTCAGCATGGAAATGCCGGCCAAAGCACTGATGTATCGATTGATGGGCATCCTAGGCCATATCGATCTGGGCAGGCTATTGAAGGGCAAGCTCGATGATGATGATTGGCCGAAGCTGACTGCAGCGGTTTCTCGTATTAATGGCTATGGAGAGCGGCTGGTCATCGACGACTCATCAGCGCTCACGCCTGCAGTAATCAGAGCTAAATCTCGTCGAGCAGCTCGTCGCTTCGGACACCCGAGCTTGATCCTGATCGATTACCTGCAGCTCATGCGCTGCCCAGGTCAGGAAAACAGGGCCAACGAGATCAGCGCTATATCCCAGTCCCTCAAGGCCCTAGCGAAAGAGATGAATTGCCCGGTGGTTGCGCTTTCCCAGCTCAACCGAGAACTGGAGCGACGGCCAAATAAGCGTCCGATCAACGCAGACCTGCGTGATAGCGGTGCGATTGAACAGGACGCGGACCTGATTATGTTCGTCTACCGGGACGAGGTGTACCACCCTCAGAGCGAACACAAAGGCATTGCAGAAATCATTCTCGGCAAGGCGCGTAACGGCCCAACTGGGACCGTACGAACAGCCTTCATCGCCAATCAGACCCGGTTTGCCAACCTCAGTCCCAACGCCGGCTGGCAAGGGGCTCAACTATGAAAAAGCACACCTCAGCGATGAATACTCTCGTACGCATCACTCACTGGTGCCTTCAATGCGATAGCCACCACCCGAAACATCAAGTGAGTGGCGCTCCAGCCTTACCCGGCGGTGAAGTGGACGAGCTTATTTGCCCTACTTGCAATAGCTATGACATCGAGGAGCTTCAGGAGGTGTCGGATGCACAGTAGCGCCGAGCTATTTCCTAGTATCCATGCCGGTGCCGTGTTCGAAGCCTCTGCTGTGGCTCATGCCCATAAATCTGGGATCAACCCGGTGGAGCTCGACGCATTAGCTCAAGCGATCGGCCGCCTTGCTCGTGACCACAGCACCGTGGTCCCAATGAGCATGCGTGAGGATCTGTTGGAGTTTGAGAAGCTCGGCTACGTCGAGCTGACCAACACGCCCAGCGCAACAATTACCGTTGAACTGCTCTGTGCGGGCGCCTTGCTATCCAGCTACTTCTGGTCGGTTTGGGTGCCCCGCTACCTCCAGTGCTGCTCGCTGAAAGTGGCCGTCATGTCTCACCTGCAACACCCCGCGGAAGTTCAGCACTGCAGCGTGGTGTTCCGCGTGCCTGGAGCACGTGAGGCTACGCGTCACTTTTTGCATGAGCTCGGTACCAAGTTTCCTGGCGATCAGGCTGAAATCATCGCGATCCAGACCGGTAACGTTCTGGCAGACAGGGATGCAGAGCTATGACCACCAATCTCCTACGCGGAAAAAGCGAGAGCCTTCGTGTACTCGTGAAGTTTGCTGAAGCGAATGGCTGGACGGTGTCTCGCACTCAAGGTGGCCATATCAAGTTCACGAAATCTGGCCTTGGATCGATTTACACCTCATCAACCGCAAGCGATTACCGCTCAGGCCTCAACGCCAAAGCCCGTATTCGTCGTGCTGATCGAGCTCAAACCCTACACTCGCAGGAGGCAATCTAATGCCTATCCGTCATTGCATCGTCCACCTGATCGACAAAAAACCCGATGGCACACCTGCTGTTCTCCAGGCACGCGATTCGGAGCTATCCGAATCGGTCGCCATCGAGAACATGCTTGCCGACCTCAACGAGAGCTATAACGCCAAACAAGGCAAGGCCTGGGGTTTCTTCCATGCCGAGTCCGGCGCGCACCCGTTTAGCGGCTGGTTAAAGCAGTACTTTGAAGGTGACCAGGACTTCACCGCCTTCAGCCACACGGCGGTCGAGCATCTGCAAAAGCTGATGGAAGAGTCCAACCTCTCCACCGGTGGCCACGTACTGTTTGCCCATTACCAGCAAGGCATGACCGACTACCTAACTGTCGCCCTGCTCCACCACAGTGAAGGCGTGGTGGTTACTGACGATCTGGACGTCACTCCTTCACGCCACCTGGACGTTGGCCAGTTGCACCTGGCAGCGCGTATCAACTTGTCCGAGTGGCAGAACAACAAGCAATCCAAGCAGTACATCTCGTACATCAAAGGCAAAAACGGTAAGAAGATCTCGGGGTATTTCAGCGACTTCATTGGCTGCATGGAAGGCGTCGACGGCCCGGGCGAAACCCGCGCCCTCCTCAAGGCGTTCAGCGACTTCGTTGAAAACGAAGACCTGCCAGACGAATCGGCCCGCGAGAAAACCAAGGCCCTGGTGGACTACGCCACCAGCCAGGCCAAGCTCGGTGAACCCATGGGCCTGGAGGAACTGTCAGGCTTGATCGATGAAGATCGCCCCAAGGCGTTCTACGACCATATCCGCAATAAGGACTACGGCCTGTCGCCGGAAATCCCCCTGGATAAACGCACTCTCAACCAATTCCGTCGGTTCACCGGCCGTGCCGAAGGCTTGTCCATCAGTTTTGAAGCGCATCTGCTAGGGGACAAGATCGAGTACGACGAGGCGTCCAATTCATTAGTCATCAAGGGGTTACCTACCCAACTCACTGATCAGTTGAAACGTCGCTGAACACACTTTCTACCCTAGGCATCGGAGCCCACCATGAGTAACAAACCACAGCGTCTGCATGAAGAAAAATTCGTTATTCGCCTGCCCGACGGGATGCGCGAACGCATCGCGTTGGAAGCACGTGAAAACGCCAGGTCGATGAACTCAGAAATTGTTTATCGGCTGGAGACAACTGCCGAACTTGAAGCTGCTCTGGATCGTGCTTTGAAAATCATTGACCAGCTTTTGGCGGCAAGCCCGGCTTATGAGCAGCCAGGAGCCAGAGTATGAAAGCGTCTTTGGCCCAAACCATGAAAGATAAGCTGTTGCTGCCGGCGTTTGAATCGAAGTCGCCGGTGGCAGCGCGAATGAGCGACCCCATCGTCGATACCCCCATGCTGTTGACTCTCGACGAAACGCTGCCGTATGACGAAAACCCAAGGACGACTCGTAACCCGAAGTACGATGAAATTAAAGAGTCGATACGAAATCGGGGACTCGATACGCCACCTCCCGTCACTCGTAAACCTGGGGAAGATAAGTACCGGATCCGCAACGGCGGCAACACTCGCCTGGCAATTTTAAACGAGTTGTATCGTGAGACCGGCGACGAGAAGTACTTCAAGTTTCACTGCCTATTTCGACCCTGGGACGCCGTTCGGGGCGAAATCATCTCGCTCACCGGCCACTTGGCTGAAAACGACCTCCAAGGCCAGCTCCTGTTCATTGAGCGGGCTATTGGGGTCGACAAAGCGAGAGCGCTGTATGAAACAGAGGCAGGGGAGTCTATCTCATTACGTGAGCTTTCACGGCGGCTGTCAGCGGATGGCTACCCGGTCTCCGCGTCTCACTTGAGTCGTATGCACGACACCATTCGGTACTTACTGCCAGCAATTCCAGGCGCGCTGTACTCTGGACTGGGAGTAGACAGAATCATAAAGCTTCTGTCTTTGCGCAAAACAGCTCTTCAGTGCTGGGATCGCAATTATCAAGAGCAGGAGCAGCACCTTGATTTCGATACGCTTTTCCAAGATGTACTGTCCCAGTTTGAGGGCGACGCTGAAGAATTTCTATTCCAGCGATTTCAGGACGAACTGATAGATCACCTTAAAAAGCCGCTGAACCTCGGCTACGAGCAAATACTGTTGGAAATCACTCAGAACCAGGACCAATTGCGCCGGTCTACGCCGGTTCTTGAGCTGCCACAGTACCCTGCATCGCAATTTGAGGGGGGGACTCAACTTAACGTTTCGAACAATGGCATTGAGGCTAATCAGAACCCTCTACAACTACCCCCTACTACTTCGGGGGGCAGCACACATAAGACGACGCCCTCCAAAGAGAGTCCTTCACCTCAAGGGGTGCAACAGCAACTGGCCCCAACTCCGCAGGAGCAAATGAGCCCACAAGAGCGCCAAGCACGTATCGATGGGCACGTTGCGAGCCCTGTGAAGACTTCTCCCAGAGTCGACAAGATGAAACGGGAGCTCGCTGCGCTTGACGGTGAGGTCTTGCCCGACTTCGCCTCCAATGCCTTGGTGGCCATCCCTGTTCAAGCTGGCGGACTCAATCCCATTTCTGACCTTTGGTACATCGAACGCGAAATAGACAATACCGCGACCCTGCGTCAGCACATCGCTCAATTGGCTCGCGAAATAGCCAGCTCGGTCAAAGCCCCAGGTCAATTTATCGATATCGATGGTGGCGTCGGGTTCAGCTACCGACACCCCGAAGCGGAAGTCGAAATTACTGCCACAGCCCAACATACCTTGACGCTGCTCCAGTCTTTGAGCGGCTCGATGGCCATCGTACTGAAAATGATTCAGCAGCAACCCAAGCTTCAAATCGACGCGTTGGCTGACTTTGAGTTCGCAGCCGGACTGGGCCAGATCTTACTGGGCCAGCCTCACACAAAAGATCAGCCCCCTGAAAGTGAATGCCGTCTCAGCGACGGCGCTCTAGTGAAGCTGTTCCGCATTATTCGTCTCGCAAGACGTTTGATTGACCTGGAAATCCAGTCAGTCGCCAACAACGGTCCGAATTCAGCCAGTTAACACACGGACTCTACAAGGGGGAGTCGTCATGTCCAAGACACCAATAAATGAAGCAATCCTGTCACAGGTGCTTCATCACATGCGTAATGGCCAACTTCGGCGCTGCATCGAAATGGGCCTGGAGCCAGAGATATTGGCTCAGCTCCAACAACCTTCAGTACTGAGCTTGCTGCTTAACACTCCCGTGTCTTGGTGCAACGTCACCATTGATGGGGACATGGTAAAAAAACTACTGTCAGGCGCGCAGCGTTCTGATGAAGAAGTGCGCATGATTGAACGTGCGCTGCGACTTGGCGCGACCACTCAAATGCTGCAACAGTTCTTCGGGCTGTCTCCGCAGGATGTGGCCCTTCAACGCCTAATGATCGGCGTGACGGCACGTCGTGGCCGTTGGCGCGAATTCAGTGAGGAGATGGACGCTCAGCTTTGGTACCGATGGACGCACCTAATGCAAGAGCATCAGGTAGAGCTTGGCGACAGTCTCGCGTTGCTGGACATCGCCATGTTGGTCGCCGAGGAACTCAATGCTCCACAGGATACTAGCCCAGATGAGACCCACGAAAACCTCAGCCTGGCCATCATCTGGCATCGCATTCAGTCCTGGATAAAGGAAGGGCTTTACCCTCCTGCAAACCCTGGCCTTCCGAGAAGGCTACAGCTTGTGTCTTCTCAACGACTTGCACAGCCTGCAGCGACATCGGTGGAAGGTGACTCTGTATTATGAGGTTGTCTCGGCTTCCCTTGTCGACGCTTTTAGACTCGGCCTCGGGTCACCTTGAAGCTCATTTGCTTCAGAAAAAAGAGTCGGCGCCTCCGGGGATTGAAGGGTCTTCCCCCTACTCCGGAATTATTTTCAGCGGGAACCCACACGAAACGGTTCCTCGCCGATTGCTTTTGGATGATCGCTTAACCCCGCTTGAAAGAAACACCTGGCAGGTATTTCGCCTACTGATCAATGACGACGGCCTTACGGCGTTCCCTACCTATGACCAACTGCGGCCATATTTGGGTATGCAACCCGGTAGGCCTGCCTCGCGTGAAACTGTATCAAAAGCATTAGTGACCTTACGTCTCACCCGTTGGCTTAGCCTGGGGCGACGGGTGCGCAATGATCTGAGTGGACAAGTGCAAGGCAACGTCTACCTGCTTCACGACGAACCGGTCACACCGGCCGAAGCTATAGAGTTCGACAAGGACTACTTGCAGCTACTCGCGCAGTCAATGCAGCACCAGACCAAGGTGATTCGCGAAGTGGCAGAAATTGCCTGGAAGGAATTTGCAGCTGATCCTGATGTTGGCCAACGCTTACCTAGCAGGCTGGACATCATCGAATCCCGCATGAATAGCCAGGCCTGGACCAAAGCGCAGGCTCCAGTCGTTCTTAAAGCGACTGAGTTCGGAATCCGAACTCAGCAAAATATAGCTCTATCTCCACTGAGTTCGGATACCGAACTCAGTGAAAAAGGCGAAGAGCGAATCGCTTTGGAGCAGAGTTCGGATGCCGAACTCAGCCGTAAATCACTGAGTTCGGACTTAGTTCGGCATCCGAACTCATATAGTACGTATACAGATACACACAAAGATGTTTGTAAAAGCTCTGTACATGTACCGCCCACACCAAACGACATCGCTGCCGATTTGCTCGGTGCACTGCATCGACTACCGGTCGAGCAAAAACAGAACGCGGTCCTGGCGCTGCAAAAGGTTCCAGCAGAGTTGAAAACCGCGCTCATCAAACAATGGGTCCACCGCTGTGACTCGGGAGGGGTCCGAAACCCGCTTGGATACTTAATGACGCTCGTCGGCATGGCCGTTCGCGGCGATTTCAACAGCCAATGGAACCCTGACGACAAGGCAAAAGCGAGCCCCGAGCGTCAAGACGCTTCAGCCCCGCCAGAGGGCGCAGAGCAGCCGACGAAGACGCTAACGCAGACGCGTAGCCCTGAGTCGATACAAACCGCAAAACACACACTCAGCGGAATGCTGCATCTGCTGAAGCCTAATCGGGGTACACATCCATGATGTCAGGTGGACAACCAGAATATCGTGGTAACGCGGCCCAGAGCGAAGCGGTCGTGACCGGAATCTGTGCCAGCTACACAGCAAGTGTTGCGGCCCGCAACACCCTGACAGGAACCGAAATACGCCGCGGCCGCCACGCAAGTGACTCGGCCCAAATCACTTGCCCAGGATCCGGCATTCGTGCCAGCGACACGGCAAGTGTTGTGGCCCACAACACCCTGACAGCATCCGGCACCGGAGGTGGCCGCCATATAAGTGGTGCGGCCCGCACCACCTTGGCAGGATCCGGCATCCGTGCCGGCGACATGGCAAGTGTTGTGGCCCACAACACCCTGACAGCATCCGGCACCGGAGGTGGCCGCCATATAAGTGGTGCGGCCCGCACCACCTTGGCAGGATCCGGCATCCGTGCCGGCGACACGGCAAGTGTTGTGGCCCACAACACCCTGACAGCATCCGGCACCGGAGGTGGCAGCCATATAAGTGGTGCGGCCCGCACCACCTTGGCAGGATCCGGCATCCGTGCCGGCGACATGGCAAGTGTTGTGGCCCACAACACCCTGACAGCATCCGGCACCGGAGGTGGCCGCCACGCAAGGGATTCGGTCCGCACCGGCGAGTTTCAGCTCTTCCTATATAGAAGCCTCAACAAATCCCCTTCCATCGGGCTACGTATTTAATGCTGCGTCTCCTATAGCCAAATTGCAGCATGGGTACGTCAATCCTCTTCCCAAGGAAACACTGCACCATGGCTGATAACTTCCGGCTCAACATCGGTTCACTGCGCAGCGATGTGAAGCTCACCCTTCACACTCACCACGCCGCTCGTATATGGATGGGGCGCCCTAAAAATGACCTCAAAGCCGGCATCATTGGTCTGTCAGGGTTCTGCACTGTCGTCAATCGAATGTCTCGAGGCGCCCAACAGGATGATCCCTACTCTGACTGGTGGATGATCCTCCTCGAGGAAAAGATCAACGATTCCAAGGAAGCGTTAAAGACCATCGAAGATCGCCTGGACACAGCCATGGCCTCTCTTCCACCGGCCATCAGCATTAGCGAAAACCTCTCGATCCAGCCTGTCAGCCTCCCGCTGTACATCTCCAATCCCCTGGGATTTCAGGCTGTGTACCTGCTGACGAACTACGACGAAATTGTCAGACGCATTCTGTTGGCCCAGCACGTTGGCCTTGTCGGGCGCCACGATATGGAAACCTGGATCGACGAAGGCGCAGCGGTACTGCGGAGACTGTTTGGTCTGGCCCAGATCTATAAGTACTCAGGCGCTGCCCGCGACGACTTCGCTGCAAACAATGCCAAGGCTGAAGCAGCCCGCAAAATGTACGAGCGGTACGGTGAGCTGCCACAAGACATCCTGGAAGGCACCCGCCGTTCGAATTTCGCGCCACCGATCATCCGCGGTCAGCAGCAAACCGAGACGGATGATCATCTCGATGACCCCGTTGAGGGTTAAAGAGCATGGGCCAGATTCCCTCCAATGATGGGTCGCTGCAACAGACCGCCTTCCGGCCACTGCAACAGGAAGCCTTCCAGCGACTGCAACAGGCTGCCTCACTAAAGGGCCTTTTAAAGCCTTTTAAAGGTAAGGGGGAGCTGACCCAATTTGCCGATCTTTGCCGAGCTCAAGAATCGGACTTAAAAGCTCTTGCCCAGGAAGTGCTGAGCCAGGCCCGCCGATATCCATTCACCCTAGTTCCAGTGCGGTTGACTGAGCAGAACACCCAAGCCGGCACCCAGTTTTTGAGATGGCAGCAGGTGACAGATCGGCGGATGGGCGTAGGGGTTTGGGCAGAAATGATGGGCTCACCCAGAACACCGGAATCCATGCTGCAGGATCTTTACGTGATGGAGCTGCAGCGCATCACCTTGAATATGCAAATGAGTTTGCTGCACTCGATCACCAAACAGGCCGCCGAGTGCGCAGAAAAAATGGGCCAGGCAGAGGCCGTGTATACCGCTCGCCTGCAGCAGCTCAACAACCCAACGCAACACCAATAACCTCGGAGAATACTCATGGGCACGCCCGTACAAGGCTGGGAAGGCAATATCGGTTCTGCACCGGAATTCAAAGAATTCCCCAACGGCAATAAAGACCCACGTCGACTCATGCGAGCCAACGTTTACTTCGACAATTCGATTCCGGATGGCAAAGGCGGCTACGAAGATCGTGGCGGTTTTTGGGCGAATGTGGAGTGGTGGCACAAGGACGCCGAGCATTATTCGCAACTGTTCCAGAAAGGTATGCGAGTGCTGGTTTCCGGTCGCGCCGTTATGGACCGTTGGAAGAACGACGATGGCGAATTCGAAGCTTTGAAAATCCAGGCCAGCCGGGTCGGCATGCTGCCACACCGCGTGACCATGGTGAATCTGGCGCCTTCGCAAAACCAGAATTCGCAACAGTCCAACAGACCCGAATCGCGGCCGCAGCCAGCTCCAGGCCCGGATGAATATCCAGATACCGATCCACCGCAATTCTGAAAACAGGGGCTTAATTTTTCGGCCCATTCGTGTAGCTGTCGGTGTTGGGGGAAACAGCTCATCGTTTCCCCCGACCTCATTAGAGAACCACTACAAATTAGGACGTGCCGATGGATGAAGTTTTGAGGGACCCAACAGGGTACGTTGTCATTGGCGCAGAGCACCCAGCTTTAGGCCGTGTTTACTGGGCTTACTTTGATGAAAGCGAGGTGAATGCTCCGGACTACTACGGGCTCACCCTGGACATAAACCGAGCATCATGGGCTCCAGTTGGGTGGCGAACGGGAGAGTATCTGATGGGGGGCCGTGGAGAGACAGACCTTGATACCTGGCAAGCCCGCCGATTTATCAACACCTTGCTCGATGAATACCGCTTAGATACTGAATACCGCGTCGACTTTGACGACGACGACGAAATGACTGAACACTTATACGGCAAGCTGGAACAACTACGTGTTCAAAGCGGACAATCCACTCAGGACTTCATCGCGTGGATCAGAGTTGCGAACTGGACGGACGAGCCAGCTTCGAATTGACATCAAACCGCCAATTGGTTGGCAAAAAATCGCGCCATTCGTTAACTTTCAGGTTGAGTCACACTTCCATTCGGCTATCTCAAGCACAGAAGTTTAAAACTTCCGTTTTTGATGCAAAAAAATGCGCTATTCGTGATGTTACTGTCTGATAGATCTGTTCTTCGGGGACCGATAGCCAATGGCGCAATCTCGAACTTCTTTGAAACCAGCAGATAGGCGGCAATTCAATAACCCCCATACTGCCGTTCAAATAGCCGGTGCTGACGCCGCCCGAAAAGGGCTACGGGTGTATGACTGCCCTTACCACCATCCTGCGATGCGCGCGTCGTGGCTAAAGGGCTTTGCCCAGGAACAGCAGCTGACGCTGGACCTCTAGCCGCTAAAAGCCTCCCGTTGTGCATTGACCATTTCCCATTGAAGCCTTACCTGCCATGACGTGACAGTCCCGCTCTGCATAATTGAGAAGGGGCACACCGTGAAGCTATTGATCATCGAGGCACCTGGGAAGCTGAAAAAGCTTCAGCCAATGATGAAGAAACTGCGCCCAGGCGAACACTGGTTGGTTGTCGCCAGTGGTGGGCACATACGTGACTTGCCCGCCAGAGGGCAGGACGACAGCATGATCACCACAGGCGTCCGCAAAAATTACACACCGGTGTACGAGATCCTGGATAAGAGCGCCAAGGCCGTGCGGACCATCAAGGCCGCAGCTAAACAGGCCGATGAAATCTACCTCGCAACCGATCCGGATCGCGAAGGTGAAAGCATCAGCTGGCACATCCAGCAGGTACTGGCGGTCAAATCCTACAAACGCATCACCTTCAATGAAATCACCCTGAAGCGTGTCGCAGAGGCTCTAGCCAATCCTCGCCAAATCGATTTGAACAGAGTCGCGTCACAAGAATGCCGGCGTGTACTTGATCGTTTGGTGGGTTACCTGGTGACTCAGGAGCTACGCCGACTGATGGGCAAGCCCACCTCTGCAGGCCGCGTGCAATCGCCTGCCGTATACCTGGTGGTTTTGCGCGAGCGCGAGATCCGCAACTTTCAGGTAATCAACCACTTCGGTGTGCGTCTGAACTTTGTGGATATGAATCAGGGCACCACCTGGTATGCAGACTGGCAACCGGTACCGGATTTCGCGAGCAAAGACTTTCCTTACGTTCAAGATGCCAACCTGGCCCGACTCGTCGCCGGCACACGTAATGTCGTCGTCGAGTCCTGTGAAGACCGCAAGGCCGAGCGCCACCCACCCGCGCCCTTCATCTCTTCCACCCTTCAACAAGCAGCCAGCAACGCCTTGAAATGGGACCCGGACAAGACCATGCAAGTCGCCCAGCGATTGTATGAACAAGGCGTGATCACCTACCACAGGACGGATAATCCCAACGTACCAGACGAGGCCATGGAGGATATTAGAACCGTAGCTAGATCTATCGGATTGAAGACCGTCGACGAGCGACGTACATTCAAGGCCGCCGAAGGCGCGCAGGAAGGCCACCCCGCTATTACCCCGACGCATTGGGCTGATACAAAAGCTGGTGAGAACGACGAGGAACTCGCCCTGTACAAGTTGATTTGGGTCCGGGCGCTGGCCAGCCAGATCGAAGCGGCGGTATTCGACGTGCGTGCTGTAAAACTGCTCGCGGTTGGCCCAAATGGTAAGGCTTTGCGATTCAATGCAACTGGTGAAACCCTTTTTCATCCTGGGTGGCGGAAACTGCTCAAGGGCGATGACACAGACGATGAGGAAGATGGAGCAGCGAGCAACCCAGTTCCTGCACTCACACCAAAACAGATCATCTCTGTGCACAACGGAGAACTGCTGAAGAAGAAAACTCAGCCGCCATCCCGCTACACCAAGGCCAGTCTAATCAAAGAAATGGAGCGCCGCGGTATTGGTCGTCCCAGCACGTTCGCCTCGATCTTGAAGAACATCACCAGCAAAGGAATGATTGAGGAAAAAAGCCGCAAGCTGGTACCGGCGCCGCTGGGGGAGGAAACAATCGCGAAGCTGGAAGGGTTCTACAGTTTCGTGGAGCTCGATTTTACGAGGGAGCTGGAGCGGGATTTGGACAAAGTCGCCCAGGGCCAAGACACCTATGGAGCTGTCGTTGCGCGTCTGCATAGACGCCTGGAAGAGGAACTGTCTCAGCAACGTGGAATGCCGAGTGTGCCGATGGCGTCCGCTCCACGCCCAGCCACAGCAGGTGGCGCTTTCAACTGTCCCAAGTGCAATCAACCCCTCGCAAGGCGACAAAAAAAAGGGGGCGGTGGCTATGACTTTTGGGGTTGCACAGGCTTCAAATCGAATGGATGCAAGGTGAGTTTTCCAAACTTGAATGGCAAACCAGATCTCAATAAACCCAGAGGGGTGTGACTTCTGCCATTGCCGATATAAATCACCGACAACGCCGTTACGCATTAACCCTAGAAGCCCACCATTCCTATACCTGACAGTCCTCTGCGAAATTGCAGAGGAGGTCATGGGTGAGCGTACAGAAGAGACAATCGGTGGTGGGGCTGCGCATCTTAGCGCCGAAGCTGGAGAAGTTCTCAGACCGGCAAATTGAAGTCGCCCAGACCTGGGCTTTACAATTTAACGTACCGCCCTCCCAGCTGACCTCCTTCATCGATACCTATCTGAGTTCCACTGTCCATACTCGTTGCTGGTGCGTAGCCCTGCCCTCTACAGATGATCAAACACGGCGGCTCCTGGCCAGAATCGGCGATCACCTCCAGTACTTCGATGGTCATCAGGTTAAGGCCTGCAAAATCTTCAGCAAGGACCGCGTGCATAAGAGAAAACCCACCGCAATGGTGGCCCAGCAGCTACTGCTCAGGTTTGAAAAACGCTGGTATGCAGACGTCCTACTGACCTCCTTCTGCAAGTCTGCTGGAGAGAGGGCGAAAGCCCTTTCGATTGAAGATCTAGGAAGCTTTAATCGCCGCGGCTTCGATTGGACGGCGAGCAACAATCGGTACTTCAATCCCCGCACCCGATTTTACCTGAAGCAGATTGGCAGCACGCTGAAGCAGTTTTGCCAGTGTCTGGACCAAGAGCTTTTATTCGCCATTCGTTCAGCGCAATGTCCCTCACCCAAGCTCTATAACTGGCTGGCTCAAGGTGACCGAAAACGCCGCCTTCAGGCCCTAAAAGCCCAGCCAGTACTGATTCCACTTCTGGTACTAGCAGATCAATGGCCGTGGCCGTGGGATGGGCAGCAGCAGGTATACATGAACTGCCCATGGGATGAACTTCAGGCGTGGCGCCCATACTGGAGTGAGGACCGTTATTTGATTTCCGCTGAAGAGTGCCTGGTAGGTCGCATAGCCGACGCGGGCCTCCCCCTTTCCGACACACTGGCTTGGCTGCTACAGGCGCCGCGCGCTGCAGTGCGCTACCTGGGTCAACAGCGGGTATTCGATACCGGCAGTGCATTGACCCGTATCAGCCGCGAGGGGCCACAAGGACCCTGGCATCGACTGCTGCTGGGAGCCTCACTGGGCAATCGCCGTCCTCTTAAAAAAGCGCACTGGATCACTCTCTTCGCGCTGCTGGATAAAATCCCGTATCAACTGCTGGATCAAACGCAGGACTGGAACAGGCTGCTGTCAGGGTGTCCAACTGATTGGTCGGACGACAATTGGTCCAAAATCGCCGACGACTTTCGAGACCTGAACGAGCTCTTTAACAACGTTGATGAGAGCGACGGACCAGCTTCTGGTGAAGCACTGCAGAAACTCAAAAGCTTCATTGCTACTGCTTCCTATCACCAGATCGCCAGCTTGGTGAATGGCTTTCACCTCGCGTTGATAGACATCCGTGAGGCTTTAGATGCAGTAGATCCACAAACAAGAACAGACTCTTTAACGCCCTGGAAGCCGCTGCTTTATTCAACCAGCACACCCCTCGTGAGTCCAAATGGGCTGCAAATTATCGAACTGAAGTGCCCCGCCGATCTTGATGCGGAACATCGAGCGCTGGGCCATTGCATTGATGGTTACGACTACAGTGCTTATCGGGGCATCTGCCGTCTTTTTTCGGTTCGCGAAAACGGGAAATCGTTGGCCTCTGCAGAAATCCAAATGGATGAAAGTGCCTGGGGCGAAACGTTAGCAAAATTGACTCCCAAACACCTGGTGACGATACAACTGAGAGGGCTCCGCAATCGCACACCTAAGTCGGGCTCCAGGGTTGACCGGGCCTATCAATGGTTTTGGGCAAAGATCAAATCGGGTGAGCTCGCCATTAACCTGGAATGGCCCGACCAAACACTATCCATGTCGCGCTATACAAATCGAAACCGGAAAAAAATGCATGCCCAGGCCTGTGCGGAATGGATCAACCAACGATTGAGCAGGACATGAGTCGTCCACGTCTGATGAACCGCCGGCAGGACCTGGTCGAAAAAGTCATTTTTGACGGCTATGACTTCGGGGTCTTAATGCAATACGTTGAGGGTGCGAACCGGCTGTTTCTCGAACGTAATGGTTTCTATATTCGGCGTGCCGAGCATCCTCAACATCGCTATTGGCGATTACCAAAAGGCAAGTTGCTGGATGACCTGGATGTGCTCTTCCACCGTTTGATGGAGTTGTCCGAGGACCGTTTCAATGAAAGTTGGGAGACGTTTTCACATAAAATCACAGCCGCACAAAACGACCCAGATCGGCAGGCATTCACGTGGGGGCTGACCTTTCGGATAGCTCCACTCGTTCAGGGCGGGATCCTGCTGTCAGGTGACTACCATCCTGGCGCGGTCGCCGTTTCAAGGCGCATGCACGGCGTGTTTCTCGGGCATTCCAAGTCCTGGCGCATTGACGCTGGTGCGGAAGTGGTGCGAAGCAACTTGATCCTGGAGCTTGGATTGTCGGAGGATCAGTTCGAAATCCTCGACACCGTGCAAGAGCTGCTGACCGACGGATCCGTTGTTCCAGCTGATGAAATCACCCGCATCAGTCTTGGTGGACCGCCACAAGAGCGCGCAGCAAAAGCGGCTGACGATAGCACCTCAACCGATGTGTATTTAGCCGCGGTGCCCTCAATCGAGCGCACCGGGTCCACTACCGAACAGATTAACCAGGCATTGGCTGGTTATTCTTTACTGGACCATCAACCGGCAGGCATCCGGCACTTGCTACAGCGCACAAGCGCCTTGCTTGCGGATGACATGGGGCTTGGTAAAACTCGCCAAGCAATCATTGCCGCTGCAATCCGAGCAGCTAATAGACCCATCTTGGTTATCACCCTGTCGACGTTGATCATCAACTGGCAACGCGAAATCCAGATGGTGTATCCCAAGGCCACTATCGGCCAACAGGTCTTTGATCCCTCTTCGCAATGGATTATCACCAACTACGAACGCCTTGGCGATTTTGTTCTGCATGCAGGACACTTTGAAGTGATGATCATCGACGAGGCGCACCGCCTGAAAGAGCCGACCGCCGCGTGGACACGTCACGGCTTCGACATTGCCGCCAAGATACCCAACCGTTACCTGCTGACGGGTACGCCAGTCCTCAACCGAGAATCTGAGCTGCACACGCTGCTACGGCTATCCGGCCACCCCGTTGGGAAACTGCCCTTGAAAGAATTCTGCGAACAGTTCGCCGGCAGTCAGGATTTCCGCATGAATCTGCGGGGCGCAATCGGCGATTGGATGCTCCGTCGACGCAAGGATGTCTTGCCCGGTCTCAAGGGCAAACAGCGCCAAACTTTACCCATCGAACTCACTGCTGAAGAGCGCAAGCAATACGATCAAATTCGGCTCGAAGACAGGCCTAGCCTCGCCAGGTTGGGATCACTGCGTCAGTTGCTTGAGCAGGTAAAGATTCGTGTCGTAATGGATCTGCTGTGCGAACTGGACGCGGAGGACAAAGTAATCTTGTTCTGTGAGTTCAAGGATACGGTAGGAACACTTCGCACTCGGTGCAAGCAAGCTGAGTACGGGTGCGTCACGGTTGTCGGCAGTGACTCTGTAGGCAAACGGCAGAAGGCGATCGATCAATTCCAAAGTGATCCAGAAACCCGCGTCTTTGCCGCCACTACCTCCGCTGCCGGCACCGGCAACAACCTCACTGCGGCCAACTATGTGATGTTCCTGGGCCTCCCCTGGACGCCTGGACTGCAGGACCAGGCTGAGGACAGGGCCTACCGCAATGGGCAATTGCGCATGGTCGTGGTGAAAATCCCGCTGGTGGAAAACACAATCGACCAGATGCTTTGGCAAATGCTGCAGGATAAGCGTCAGTTGGCAAGTGACCTCATTGAGCCCGACGCGGCCGGCAACGCGAGACAAGCATTGGCGACCAATTTGTAGATCTGCGGTATATCACTGCTTCTTAGTGGCTGAGACCTTGTAAACGTACTTGGAACCATTACTTTTGTTTTCTGGAATCTAATAGGCCTCCCCATCGGCAACAATAGTTTCGTTCGATATCTGCAAACTTCCGAAAGTGGCAAATCTATTTCGATTTTACCCACTTTGCTCGTATTCATTTCGAGGAGTCGAACATAATTGACTTTGTTACGTATTAGAATCTTCCCATCGCTCATAATGGCCGTCGAGACCCATTCAGAAGAGACTGATCTCACTGAAAGGCACGGACAGTTTTGGCGGACTCGTTGAATCCAGCGCGATACGCCAATATCCAACATCATGCCAAGCGCCATGCTTGAATCCTACTTCTGGATACGTACCGATGTGAGCGAAGCCTAGTGCTTCATGCAGCCCCACGCTGCCATCGTTTGGCAGCGCGATCCCGGCAAAGGCTGCGTGAAACCCTTGCCTTTTCAATGTCGGCAGCAACACGCCATACAGTGCCCGGCCGACCCCGCTACGGTGCGCTTCTGGCGATATATAAACGGTGACGTCGACCGACCAGCGATAGGCCTCACGAGCCCGGTGCTGACTGGCATATGCATAGCCGATGAGCTGGCCGTCTCGCTCCGCTACCAGATACGGGTAAGTCGGCAAAGTCGACCCAATCCGCTTGGCCATCTCTTCGACTGTGGGCGGCTCAAGCTCAAACGAAATCGCCGTATGCTCAACCATCGGTGCGTAAATTGCCTGGATGGCTTGAGCGTCCGAAATCTGCGCAATCCTTACTGTGGTGTTGCTCATCCTCTATCCCCTTGGTCGCTCAAATCGATCTTTGATTGACTCGTTTCGAGAGTGCTTCGGCGCTTTCCTTGCGCTCCGAATAGCGGTCTACCAAATACGTTTCCCGGCCCCGAACCATCAGCGTGAACTTCATCAGTTCCTCCATCACGTCCACAACACGGTCGTAGTAGGCGGATGGCTTCATACGCCCTGCGTCGTCGAACTCCAGAAAGGCTTTGGGTACTGACGACTGGTTTGGGATGGTGATCATCCGCATCCAGCGCCCGAGGATCCTAAGCTGGTTTACCGTGTTGAAGGACTGTGATCCACCGCAGACCTGCATGACGGCCAACGTCTTGCCCTGGCTGGGGCGGACAGCGCCCAACGTGAGAGGTATCCAGTCTATTTGGGCTTTGAATACAGCAGACATTGCACCGTGACGCTCTGGCGAACACCACACCTGTCCCTCTGACCACAGAACCAGATCCCGCAGCTCTTTAACCTTTGGATGGTCTTCCGGAGCGTCATCAGGGAGAGGCAGACCCGAGGGATCAAAGATGACGGTCTCGGCTCCCATTAGGGTCAGGATGCGCGCGGCCTCTTGGGTCAGCAGCCTGCTGAAAGAGCGCTCACGGGTTGAGCCATACAGCAACAAGATGCGTGGTTTGTGAGTCGGTTGCTCGTTGCCTTGCAGGCGATCCAGTGTGACGAAGTCGATTAGCGACTGATCCAGATTAGGTAGATCCAGGCTGCTTTCCGAGGAAAATTCGTCCATTACAGTTCACCTATTTGATCTAGCTCGCGCTTCAGTTCCTGCGGTGTGAGCGCCGAATGATCCAAGCTGAAGAATGCCTCGAAACGCTTTTTAATCTGGACGACGGTCGCGTCAAATGCGGCTTGGATGTCGCTGTCTGTGCCTTCTACATCGGAAGGGTCGGCGAGGCCCCAGTGGCTTTTGACAGCAGGCCCGAAATAGACCGGGCAGGGTTCGCCTCCAGCCTTATCACACACGGTGATCACCACATCCGGTGGTGAGTCCGAAAACACCTCTGAGCCTTTGCTGTAGAGATCTGTGGTGTCGATACCAAGCGCTTGCAACGTACTCACGGCGCGTGGATTCAGTTGTCCGCTTGGGAAGCTGCCCGAACTGACGGCGTTAAAACCGCTCGGGGCCAGGTGGTTGAACAACCCCTCCGAGAGAACGCTCCGGCAGCTGTTTGCCGTACACATAAATAGCACTTTCATGGGTTTCTCCTAGACAGGGATGCTCAGCCGCGACGCCAGTGCCACCAGCGTTACCAGCAAGATAGGGAGGGTGAGGATGCTGCCGACTTTGAAGTAGTAACCCCAGGTGATGCGGATATTTTTCTGCGCTAGCACATGCAGCCACAGCAACGTGGCCAGGCTTCCGATGGGCGTGATCTTGGGGCCAAGATCGCAACCGATGACGTTGGCGTAGATCATGGCCTCACGTACCAGTCCTGTAGCGTCGCTGCCCTGAATGGACAGAGCGCCGATAAGCACACTCGGCATGTTGTTCATGATCGAGGACAACAGCGCAGCGGTGATACCGGTGCCCAAGGTAGCGGCCCATAGGCCATGCTCGGCAAATATGTTCAGCAGCCCCGAGAGCGAGTCGGTTAGGCCAGCATTACGCAGGCCATAGACCACCAGATACATGCCCAGCGAAAACACGACAATTTGCCAGGGCGCGTCCTTGATGACCCTTCTCGTGGAGATGATTTGGCCTTTACCTGCGATGACCAGCAGGATCATTGCACACGCAGCAGCAACAGCGCTGATGGGGATACCTAACGGCTCCAGTGCGAACAGACCAACCAGCAGCAGGCCAAGTACCCACCAGCCAGCAATGAAGGTCGCCCGATCTCGAATCACCGACTCCGGGGCCTCAAGCTGATCCGCGTCGTACTGGGCGGGAATGTCCTTGCGATAGAACATCCAGAGCATGAACAGTGTCGCGGCCACGGCCACTAGGTTCACTGGCCACATGACAGAAGCGTATTCACCGAAACCCACGCCAAAAAAGTCTGCCGAAACGATGTTCACCAGGTTGGACACCACCATCGGCAGACTGGCGGTATCAGCGATGAAGCCTGCGGCCATCACGAATGCCAAGGTGGATGCCGGGCTGAAGCGAAGCGCCGTCAGCATCGCGATGACGATTGGGGTCAGAATCAGTGCGGCTCCATCATTGGCGAACAGTGCCGAAACGGCTGCACCGAGCAGGATCATCAGCGCAAACAGACGTCCGCCTTTGCCCCGACCCCAGCGAGCGACATGAAGCGCCGCCCATTTGAAGAATCCCGCTTCATCGAGCAACAAACTGATGATGATCACAGCAATGAAGGTCGCGGTAGCGTTCCAGACGATGTGCCACACAACCGGCACATCCCCTAGACTTACGGCGCCAGTCAGTAGTGCCAGAACGGCACCCGCTGCCGCGCTCCAGCCGACACCTAACCCCTTGGGTTGCCAGATAACAAAGACGAGCGTAACTACGAAAATCGATGCTGCGATGAGCATGAGTATGTTCCAGATCAGGATGTCAGCAGCAGGAGGCTTGGCGCACGGGTCTGTCTTCCATGGAAGCCAGCCGTCCTTGATGGTCGTTAACCCAGGACTGGTGTGCCTGCGTAGTGACGTTCAGAACATCCAGTGCCCACTGTTCAAGCTCGGGATGCAGCCGGTAGTAAACCCACTGACCCTGCCTCCGATCTGCGAGTAACCCGCAAGCACGCAGTTGGGCAAGATGCCTGGAGACCTTCGACTGGTTATCGTCCAGTGCCCAGATTAACTCGCACACGCACAACTCACCCTCAGCCGAAAGCATGAGCATGATCCGGGCGCGAGTTTCATCACCCAAGCACTTGAAGAATGTGTGTGGTGTAAGGCTCATAAGCAATCGCTCTGCATATGTGGATAATCGAATATGCAGATTTAACCACGTTCAGCCTGCTTGCACAAATGCCTGTGGCGGGAGTTAACGATGGGGATCAATGCTCACCGGTCGACCACAGGGTAACGACCAGGAGGGATTAACAATCGCCTCAGCACGCGGACGGAGATTTGATGTTCGAATGGATGTTCGCTGAACGCGATTTTGGATTCATTACTCTAGGCGTAATGGCAGGATAGCTGGTCAGGTCGAATGCAATTGAGTGGTCAGCGTGAATGCAAATGAATGCTCAGCGTGAATGGAAATGGGTGATCAGATACTAGGTAATTTTCCACCTCGGTCGCGTCATCTTTGTATAGCCTATAAATACCTATAGACGTAGTTTTCTATTTCCTACTGCGCAGCTGGTACCAGCCTGTCACCGTTCCCCTATCATTACAGGGGGCCTCTCGGCACATGATCAGGCACGTCACCACGCTCTCGCTTCTAGCGTTAATCGCCAGTTGCACGACCCAAACGGCGCAGACACCCAAGCCCGCTTTCGACAGCAGTCGCAATCCGGACATGTTGACGCCAGACCTCTATCCTGGCGGCGCCGTTCCTGAAAAAGAACCAGTAGTGCGCTATGGCCGCTACACCCTCGTCAGCACGCTGCCAGATTCTGGCCAACGTGACCTGATGGCTCAGATTATCGACATCAGCATTCCAGCCAACATGCACCCAAATGTGCATGAGGCCATGCAGTACGTGGTGGACCGTTCAGGTTATACGCTTTGCTCGGCAGACTCTGGCCACGTCAACATCCTTTACACCCGACCACTCCCAGCAGCCCAATATAAACTTGGCCCTATGACCCTGCGTAACACCCTGCAGGTGCTCGCAGGTCCGGCCTGGCAGGTGAAGGTCGACGAGGTCAACCGTCAGGTGTGCTACGTCCTGCGCCCTGGCTACCAGCTCCCGGACTCTCCACGTCCTGCATCAACTCAGATTGCTCAACTCAACACATCGACAGCTGCACAGCCTATCGCAGCGAAGAGCAATAACAATGATGCGGGCAGCCAAGTAGTAGTCGCCGCCGTTCCCCAAACAGCGCCTTTCACAACAACGGCATCAGCCGCTACCCCTGTGGCGAACGCTGCACCAGCCAAAACCGTGGCCCCTCCTACGGTGATTACCAAGGATGGCTCTACAAAACAAACGTCTGCCTTGCCGACTCAGAGTCCGGCCTCGACTTCGTCCAGCAACCCAGATGCCAAGGCCGCTTCAACTCCGAAACTGGTCACCGCGCCGTCCGCAGTTTCTGCAGCGCCAAAGCCGGTTGCGACGGACATTGCAGCGCCGAAGCCGCTGGCCCAGACATGGACGGCTTCAACTGGCTCAACCCTTCGTCAAACCGTCGAAGGCTGGGCTGAAAAAGCGGGCTGGAAACTGATGTGGCAGGTCGATGATTTGGATTACTCAATTGACGCTCCACTTCGATTTGAGGGCAGTTTCCAAGAAGCCATTGGGTCGATTTTCCCTCTCTACGACTCGGCTCCACGGTCCTTTCTGGTCGATGTGGTCGACAGTAACTCCTCACAGCGGCTGATTTTTATTACAGAGAGGAACAAATGATGACTGCTCGTCTCTGGATCAAAAGCACAGCCTTGTCACTTATCGTCGCACTGGTGAGTTCCTGTTCGCTGCAGCGTGTGAATGAATCGGCCAGCCGAGCTGAAAATGACGCTGCGACAGCCTCTCAATACAGCCGATTTCTGAGAAATCAGCAGCAAGAGTCCGCGCGCGCTACGGTGGTGTTCAGCGACAAACCATGGGTGTCCAAAAAACCGCTGGTCGCCAAGCGTGGTTTACCGCTGACCATGGATTGCGACATCACCTATCGCCCCTCATATAACGTTGGGATCGCTGAGATCGCGCAGTACATCACTAGTGAATGTGGTGTACCGGTCATCGTAGCCCCTGACGCAATCGACCCAAGTGTCCTTTCCAGTTCGACGCAGGGCAACTCAGGACCTGCAGTTCCACCTGGTTTGGGCTCTGCCGACAACCTGACCAACTTCATGCCCGCCGGCGTCATCGGCAATGTTCCGAGCAACGCCCGCTCAATGAATTCGATTGGGCTGACTGCACCCAACACATTCCCCATTAAGTACAGCGGCAAGCTGTCAGGGTTGTTGAATCAAGCGACCTCCCAGTTGGGCTTAGCGTGGAATTATTCCTCCGATGATCGAAGCGTGCATGTCACTTACTTCGACACCAAGACGTTCGACGTCTGGGCATTTGGTGATGACCAGGTCATTGAAAGCACAGTGAAGTCGGGCTTGCTGACCGCTACAGGCAGCGGGAGCAGTTCCGGTGGTGGTGGCGGCGGATCTTCGTCGACAGGTGCATCGGGTGAATCAGGCAGCAACCAGAGCACCACCGTTACCATCAAGACCTCGCTGATCGGAGACATTGAAAAAAACGTCAAGGCGATGCTGAGCCAACAGCCCCAAGGTCGGATGTTCCTCTCGCGTTCCACTGGCACCCTGACGGTAAGTGATCGACCAGAAGTACTCTCAAACGTTGCTAAATACCTGAATTCGATCAACAGCAGTATCACCCGTCAGGTGTTGTTCAACGTCAAAGTTTTCGAGGTAACTCTCACCGACACAGACCAGACCGGCCTGGACTGGACGGCTGTCTATACGTCCTTGAGCAACAAATGGGGCTTTTCGCTGAAGAATGCCACCACCGGCATAAGCACGGGCGCGGTGTCGGGCTCGTTGAGTATTTTGGACACGTCGAAGTCTCCTTGGGCTGGCTCCAACTTAATCATCAAAGCACTTTCCGAACAGGGCCGAATCTCGAACGTTCGCTCGCCGTCGGTCACCACGCTGAATCTGCAGCCGGCACCCATCCAGATCGGCAACGTAAAGAGCTATGTCGCATCAAGCTCGACAACCACTACGGCTTCCGTTGGATCGTCTACTTCGCTCACCCCCGCGACTATCACCAGCGGCTTCAACATGATGTTGCTCCCTCGAATCATCGACCAGGACAACATGTTGCTGATGATCACCCTGAGCATGAGTAGCAAACCGACCTTCACCACTTTTACGAGCAACGGCTCCAGTGTCCAGACAGCGGATTACGACACCAAGAATCTGTCGCCCAAGGTCAAATTGCGCAGCGGTCAAACCCTCGTACTGACTGGTTTTGAGGAGAACAGCGAAAACGCAACCAAGTCTGGCGTAGGGGATCCTGGATTCTTCGGTTTGGGCGGCAGCCGTGTCCGCACCACAGGGCACAGCGTACTCGTAGTGCTGATTACTCCTGTTGTTGATAGCGACACAGGCAGCCCCAGCGCGGTGATTTCACCTGCTGCCAACGAGCCTTGGGGCTCTTGCCCTACCCCACTGCTGCATTGCACAGGTTCCAAGGGGTAAGCCATGGTTGCGGAAACCTCAAAAAATGCACGCTCTGCTCGAGTCCAGGTACTCCAGTATCGTGGAAAATCATTTGTCACCGGTCTGCGCTGGCATCCGCTGGGTAGTGTCACCGGGCACATGAAGGAAGCGCGCCAGTACGGTCGTGAGCACCACCTCGACATTGTCGCCATTAGAAGAACACCAGCCATTATTCAGGCAGGTTTTGTAGCGCGCAGCGAGGAGGTCATCAAAGGGATGTACTCGCTCGCGGCCACCCTGGCTGGACAGCTGGGGGACTCATGGATCGCGGCCTGGAAAACTGAAAGCGAGATTGACCAATATGCCCTCGTTGCTGTGTATCAAGGTGGCGTGATCTCTGGCTGCGACATGATCGGCACTGGTGCTGAGGTCCGCCGCCGAGTCGCGCAACAACGCAGTCGTGGGATCAACTTCGACAACGAGTACCTGCCCCCAGAGTTCGATATGGGCGGTCAACCACTGGACGTGGCAGAGCTGCTTCAGCCGTCGCATCTAAAACGCGAGTACCGGCTACGGCCACTCGTCTTTGGGCTATCCAAACCAGAACTTGTACAGCTGGCGGTTCTTGGCGTGCTGATCGCTGCCGGCATCATCGGATGGGCTCAATGGCAGAACCATCAGGACCAGATAGCCAAAGAGGCGGCTTTCCAGGCTGAACAGCAACGCCTGGCAGAGTTGGCCAGACTGCAAAAAGAATCCGGTATGGAACAGACGCCCCAAGCGCTTGAACACCCTTGGGCCAAACGTCCATCTGTTGCAGATTTCCTGGAGGGTTGCAGCAACGTCATTTATCAGTTGCCTCTGTCCATTCAGGGATGGCAGTTCACGAGTGCCGTCTGCGACGGCGCACAGGTTTTGTCCTCCTATAAGCGCTCGGGCAATAGCACGGCCGACAAACTGATACAGGCGACGCAGGGCCACTTTTCTGATCGGCCGGCCTTCTTTGACGAGGGCAACTCGGCCACGTTGAAATTCGACATCTCTCTACCCGCAGCCGGTGATGAGCCTCTAAAAGACGCCATCGTGATGTTGGCGAACCTGTCGTCTTGGCTGCACAGCTTCACTCAAACCCCAGTGCTGAAAGAAGTGCCGGTCGTTGTGCCCATTCAACCAGCGATACCGGGCCAACCTGCGCCACCGCCGCCCCCACCGCCTCAATGGAAGCAATTCGAGCTGAGCTATGCCACTGGCATTACGCCGCTGGACTCATTATCCGGCGCACCCAGTCAGGGCTTACGGCTGCGCGAAATCACAACCAAATATGAGACCGGCCACCTTGTCTGGTCAGTAATAGGTGACCTATATGCGAAATAAAGCGCTGTGCTTTTTGTGCTCCATCCTTGCGTTAGGGGCACCATCGAGCTGGGCAGATGAGAACACCCTATCTGGGGTGAACGTCGGCGAGCTGGCCCAGATTCAAAGCCAGACGATCTTGTTGAATGCCAAAGCCGAGAAGGCCAAGGCCGAAAGATCGATCAAGGGCGAAGACCAAAGTGCGACGACGCAGCCGTCAACTGTGTTTTTTTCTCAAGGAAACCTCACACAGCCGGCTGCAGCCTCGGCGCACAGCAGTGATACACAGTCTGACTTGCCTGTCGTGAAAGCGGTATTCGGCTCAGCAAAACGGCTGCGTGCGACTCTGCTCTACAGCAGCGGATTTGAAGTAGACGCAGATGCCTCATCTCGGGAGTTACCCGGTGGCTATCGCATGGCCATCCTCTCCGTCGAAAACGTGACCCTCGAGCGTGGCGGTAAGCACTACCCCCTCGGCTTTTCCAGTACGCCCCCGGCCAGCTTGAGCAACGTTAACAATTCAGCCCCCAGCATTACCCCATCAGCACCTATGCCGCCTGGGCTGATCCCTGGCCAACGTTGATTGAGAAGTTCGATGACGATCCTGACTGAAAAACCAGATGTCATAGAGCCTGACAGTGATGAGTCTGCTGCAGTCCTACTGACGTCGCACCAAATACTGCTGACGGCCCCTGGTGGACCGTTTGAGCTGAAACCCGAGCTGCGTCAACTATGTGCGTTGACCAGCGATGGGATTTTGTATGTGTCAGCCCAACACCAAACGGATGCCTATGTCATGGCATTCGAGGACCAGCTGGAACACGAAAATCACCACTTTGAGGTCAAGGTCTGCTCGATGAGCACAATCAAGGCACTCTACCGCGCCAATGATGATGCAAATGGTAAAGCACTATCGGCGACTGAGACGAAGCGCCAGGCCCAGGTGGTGCAGCTTTTAGGAGAAGCCCACCGGCGCAATGCCAGCGACGTCCACTTTGTCGTAGGTCACGATATCACTCGAATCTTCTTTCGCATCCACGGGCTCTTGTGGGAGGCAGAACAGCACCAGAGCCAGGTGGGCATGGAGCTCTGCTCGTCCCTCTACAACAGCATGTGCGATGTCGCGAAAGACCACTACCAGCCGCAGGTGAGCCAGGACGCCAGGGTAAAACGCGCCTATGTCGACCAACTCGGTTTGTTCGGTGCCCGAGTCGCCACTCGGCCGCTCGTAGATGGCCCTCTGATGGTTTTGCGTCTGCTGTATGACGACAAAACCAAAATGACGCTTAGTGATCTCGGTTTCCTGACGCAGCAAATTGATGCATTCAGCCGCATCCGCAGCTTGCCTTATGGGGTGAACCTGATCACTGGACCCACCGGTTCCGGCAAATCGAAGTCGCTGCAGGTAAACCTGAACCTCTTGCACGAAGAGTGCGGTGGAACAAAACACATTCTGACGATGGAAGATCCACCTGAATATCCACTTCTCGCCAATCAGTCACCGCTGGGCGCCGGTGAAACCTGGAATGACGGGATCACCAATTCCATGCGACTCGACCCTGACATTCTCATGTATGGGGAGATCCGGGACCTTGCATCAGCACAAGCGGCTTTCCGCGGCGGTATGACTGGTCACCTGGTGCTGACGACACTGCACACCAACAACGCTGTAGCAGCTCTTCAACGACTGATCGACATGGGTGTAGACCGACACCTGGTTACTGATCCTGCACTGATGACAAGCGTGGTCAATCAATCCCTCTTGCCCGTGCTGTGTTCCCACTGCCGCGTCCCCGCACGCGAGCATCTCGGGCAGCTCAACAGTGCGCTGGTGCAGCACTTGCGCGATTTGGAAGCGATTGATGAGACCTACCTCAAAGGACCGGGATGCCCGCATTGCAAAGGCTTGGGCATCACCGGTCGCACGGTGGTTGCGGAAACTTTGCTCACCGACCTTGAATTCATGCGCGTTTTCAATGGGCAGGGTGCAAGTGCGGCACGTCGCCACTGGGTCAAGGAAATGGGCGGTATTACCAAGACCGCACACACGATCATCAAACTGAAACAAGGATTAGTAGACCCCCGCCACGCCGAAATGACGGTGGGGCCGTTGGACTTTGACCGGCAAATCCTGGAGCTCGCTCATGCTGAGTGACGTCAGAGCGATGCTGAATCGTTGGGCAGAGACCTTCTATGCCAAGCAGTTTGGCAAAAACGAAAGAATCCAGTTCTACGAGAGCCTGATGGGCATCCTTGAGGATGGTGTGTCGCTTGAAGACGCACTGCACACGGTGGCCAGAGCATTCAGCGATAACGGGCAGAAGCTCCATCCAGTGTCCCTTGCCTGCAGGGATATCGCGCAATCGGTAAAAGGTGGGAAATCGCTGAGCATTTCCTGCGAAGGCTGGGTTCCCTATGACGAGAACTCTTTGATCGCTTCCGGGGAAGACACCGGCAACCTGGTGCAGGCATTTCGGGACTGCGTGAGGATCATCGAAGTACGTCAGCGGATCAGCAAACTCGTAGCGTCCGCCACCGTTTTCCCCTCCATGGTGTGGAGCGTCATGGCGGCGTTGCTGTATGTGATTGCAGTGTGGATGGTGCCCTCCATGACACGACGCTCCAACCCCGAGGCGTGGACCGGCGTGCCGGCCTTCCTCTATGCCCTATCGAATTTCGTGACCCACTACGGGCTAGTGACGCTGATAGCTGTAATCGTCTTTATCCTCATATCGATCATCACTCTACCCGTGTTTTGCGGCCTTCAGATTACGGCCGCCAGCCCTTCGTGGAAGCTGCAGTTGAACAAGCTGCTCCAGGTCCTGCGAGTCCGAGCAGAGAGGCTCCCGCCTTGGTCAGTCTACAAGGCGCTCCACGGATCGATCTTTCTGCTCAACATGGCTGTGATGCTGCGCTCCGGCATCAACCAACTAGATGCGCTGACCTCTCTTCAACGCAATGCCTCTCCATGGTTGAAAGAGCGCCTGAGCGCCATTCATTACGGAGTGAGCGCCGGCAAAAACTTCGGTACCGCATTGAAGCTTGCGGGTCATCAATTCCCAGACCCCATGGCGATGCATTTTCTGGAAGTGCTCGCCACCCGCAAAGGCTTCGCTGAGTCGATGGAACGGTTTTCCAACCGGTGGCTGGAGCAAACGCTTCAGCGCGTCGAAGCCATCGCCAAATCTCTTATCGGCATGTCCTCCATGGCCATGGGGGTCATGATGATTCTGGTAGTGGTCGGGATCTTCCAGTTGGCCGGCAATGTGACTGCAACGCTTTAAATCAAACCTAAATGAGGTACTGGAAATGCCAACAAACACTCAAAACAACCAACGCGGATTTCTCTCCCTGGACGGGATGTTCTGGTTGATGCTGATCGCGGTGGCACTTGGTTTCATCGTGTTCATGGGCTACAGAACGTTCGGCAGCTCGGACGTCACCATTGAACAGAGCAATCTCGGCACGTTGCTGAGCAATACCAAACGACTGAAAAGCACCACGGGCTACGCCACGGCAGGCACCAACTTGGCGCCTTCTTTGATCAACCTCGAGGCAACTGGCGGCATGAGCATCAACGGTAATGCCCTGTCCAACCGCTGGAACGGCGCAGTGACCGTAATGAGCAACGGCATGACCTTCACCATCACAGAATCCAACCTTCCGAAAAATGCCTGCATCACCCTTGCCTCGAACATGGCCAAGGACAAACAGACAACGACGGCGATCAATGGCGGCACTGCAATTGCCGGCGAAATCACTGCGGTGGCAGCTGCGACCAGCTGCTCCTCGGACGCCAATACCATCGCTTGGACTTCGTACTAAGGAACTCAGTGTGAGCGTGATCTCTGATGCTGAATTCGTCGACCTGTACCTCGGCGATGGATTTGCCGACGCCAAAGGTCTCCCTGGGCAGGCACGAAGGGTTGAAGCGCCCGCCGAATGGCGGGCAGACCTTGAGCGCTTACGGGCGCAGTGCGAGGAAAAGCACAAGGCAACCCAGGATCCAGAGTTCGCCCTAATTGAAGATGGCGTCGTCCTTCGTGTAACCCAGTTGCTGGATTTGAATGGCAAGCCTGTGTTTGTCGTAAGCAAATCCTCAGTCCAGATCCGTCCATTGGACATGCTGGGTCTGCCCGACTATCTGCAGGACGCGCTGATGAGCGACACGGTACGCGGCCTGATATTTATTTGTGGGGAAATGGGCACAGGGAAAACCTCAAGTGCTGCATCACTGGTGAAAGCACGTCTCGAGGCCTGGGGAGGCATTTGTGTGGCTGTAGAGGATCCTCCAGAACCATTTTTGAATGGCAGGCATGGGAGTGGGCGCTGCATTCAAGTTCCGGTCTCTCGCCGGATGGGGGGATACGAGGAAGCTTTGATCCTAGCGCTGCGCACAAGAGCCGATTTCCTGTTCGTGGGAGAAATTCGCGACAGCTCGACAGCAGCACAAGTAATTCAAGCCTCGATCAATGGCCATCTCATTATCAGCACAGGTCATGCCGGCAGCGTTACTCAAGGCATTGAACGTATATCAGCCCTGGCTCAGCCGTTACTCAATAACGCCCGAGAGCTGCTCTCCAAGGGGTTGGTGGCTGTTCTTCACCAGTCCTTATCAAGTGGCAACGAAGGAAGTCGTCGATTAACCCTGCAGAGCCTGCTTTTCACAGGCGATGACGGACCGGGCATCCGAGAGAAAGTCCATGCAGGAAAGATCACGATGCTCGATCACGACATCGCTCACCAATCATCAAGGAGTCTCTGGAATGACCAGTAGGATCAAGCAGCGGGGGTTCTTGAGCTTGGACATGGCGATCGGATTGGCCGTTTTCTCCGTTGTCGTCACTTTGGCGATCGCATGGCAAATCAAGCAGATGGATTCTCAGGACTATCGAATTGCGGCTGATCAACAGAGAACCATTTCAGAGGCATTGGCCAAATATCTGAAGGATAACTACAGCGTGGTGCTGGCCAACGCGGCAGCAACCGTACCGGTGCAAATAACCGTTCCGATGCTCGTCAACACCAACTACCTTCCTGCAGGTTATAGCCCCACTAACGCCTTTGGGCAGACCATTGTCGGCCTCGCCCGGAAACCCAACGCCAATCAACTGGAAGTGATTGTGGTTACTACAGGTGGGCAGACGATTCCTGAAATGGGTATTCGAACCATCGCTGAAAATCTCGGAGGACCTGGTGGGTTCATCTCTTCTGCCAATCCGAACATCGTCCAGGGCGTGCGGGGTGGATGGCAGGTAGCACTAAGTAACTATGCTATAGCTCCTGGCCCAGGACATACAGCTAGCGCACTTTTTCTTATGGATGGAGCGTTGGCTAATGACTATCTATATCGAAACGCAGTGCCCAATCATCCAGAATTCAACACGATGAATACTGATATCACGATGGGCAACCACAATATTAACAACGCAGGAAGTATCACAGCGTCAGGCAACATAACAGCTAACGCCGACATTACAGCTCGAAACGTTATCGCCACAGCCAATGTTAATGCCGCTACTGCAACCATTACCGGTGATACCAGCACAGGTGGTTGGTTCAGAACACGTGGTGACACAGGCTGGTACAGCGAAAAATGGGGAGGCGGGATTTATCAAAATAGCCCCAACTGGGTCCAAGTTTATAACGACAAAAACTTTTCAACCGGAGGTGAACTATGGGGTGGAAAGATAACCTCGACGGGCAAGATAACGGCCTATGATCGCATTCAGACAAATGAATATTTGTCCCTGGGAGGCATAGCTACCGAGGGGCAACAGTGCAGTGACCGAACCCTTCTTGCAAAAAGCGCCGCGGGAATAACGTTGTCCTGCGAACAAGGCTTATGGAAAAGACCAGGTGGGTGGGAATTCCAGCTGATCCAGGGCACCTGCCAGGCGCCTGCCAGAGGAAGTGTGACCTGCTCCCTTGGCGACACTACATGGAAGTCATGCTCTTTAACTGGCGCTTTTGGCATCGGGGATAGTGAGACTGGGTACATCTTCAGAAATGCAAGTGGATGGTTTCTCTCCACATCTCGACTTTCCTGGCCAGGTCTTTTCTATTGGAGCTGCTTCAAATAAAGCATCCATTTATAAAATTTCAAAAACGTTTTATAGTATGTTTATGGGGATTATTGCAGTGCAGACGCTTGAGAATAACGTTGAGTATAGTGCTGGAGAATTACAGACCTGGCTAAGCACCCGAAGCAGGATATGCTCAACTGTGCTATGGCGTCGCGCACTAGAAGAAAAAGAGGCATTCGAGGTCGGCGAGTTCACTTACAAGTTACAACCAACGGCCTCTGGTCGTTATTTAGTAAAAAAGATCGCCACTATGGAATTAATCAATCCACAACGCAAACCAATGAGCATCAAGCGAGCCGCAAAGTGGACTGTCATTGCGCTTGGCCTAGTAGGAATTTGCTTAACATTGATTATCCTCACGAAATAGTTTTGTTATTGACGCGTAGGTGGTAACAACCACCATTTTGTGGATGGAGCTCATATCATGACAATGCAATGGCTCGTTTTGATGATTGTGCTCATTGCCTCCAGCATTTTCATGGAGAACCAACATCAGGACCAACGTACATCCGACTACGCTACCCTCGACTCACTGGGTCGCGGCTTTCTGGTGTACCGATCTGCCGCTACCGAATATGCCCAGGCCAACCCGGGCTTCAGCGGAGTACCGAGCGATTCTGCGCTCAACCTACCTGGGTGGTTTGTGAAACCTGTGGGCGTAGGTTCTTACATCTCATCAGGAACGGCCTATACTTATTTTGATGGGGTTGCACCGTCAGGCTTGCCTTCTGTGCTGGTAGACCTGACAAAGACAACTACCGTTGGTTTAAAGCGTTCAGGAATGCTGATTTCACAGATAACTGGGGCGACCGGTATAGCAATTCCGTCCCCTGTTCCCGAAGGTGCGGTCGTCGCAGTCAATTAGTCTGAGTCGACCGACTTTGAAAGGCGCCGGGTTGCATAAGCTCCGGCCTATCAACATAATGATCACAACAACGTTTCCACCCCGTTGGCTACTGGCGGTCATCAGTAGCGCCCGGTGATGCGGCTTGCCTCATCACCAACCCCAAAGCACGCATAGCTCCGGGAAGGGCGTGCGGACCTGGTTCAGAGCTCTCCCTGTGTCTCCCTGTTCAAGCCAGACACGCAGCCGTCTAACTCGTGAATTGCGAGTTCAAAGGCACATAGGGCTCTGTTGAGGTTCGAAGCACCGTAGTCTAAGGGCCACACTGGTGTTGTGGCCCACACTTTTTAAAGCTCACACAATAGGTAGCCTGATCATCTTGCAAAGGATGATCAGGCTACCTATTGGTAGCTGCTTTTCCTTGCCGGTGGCCCGCCGGCGAAACGCAGGGCTCCCTTTGTGCGCGGATGCGTGCCTTATGCTAGCTGGCCTCAGCCACGATAATCGGCCAGGTGTTGGAAGTAAGACGTTCAGATCACAGCCCAGGGATCAACAACGCCTTCATCCCGCACAGGTGGTATTTTTTTCTGAAAGACGCTACTTACTACATCCGAGAGTGACTGTTGACCCAGCTACTCTCGGTAGCTTCTCCTGTCGACCTGAACCTTCTTTGCCCTCCGCGAAATATCCCTCTCCGCTTGACACATCACCATCCCCCCTTCGATGATATGGACGTGCTTTGCTGACGTCGTCAGCATCATGCCCAGGCAGTCAGGATCTTGAAGACTGCGACACGATGTTCGTGTCAGATCCGCCCAAGACCGCTGAGCTTCTGGTAGCGCGGTCGGTCGACAATCGTCGATGGAAGCACCTTATGCAACTCACCTCGCGGGGAATCACTTCCCCAACGGGGTCAGTGGGTTCTCCGCATTCAACCTGCAGGAGAATCACCATGTCCAAACTTGCTTATGGCTTCGGTTTCGCGCTTGGCACCATCACGCGACAGTTTCTGCGTGCGGTAAAGAAAACCAGCGCTGCGCCCACAGCTATCCATACCAAAGCAGCTCCGTTGCTTCCACCGCCCTGCGTACCTGAGCGTCTCGTACGTGAGATGGATCATGTACCGGCAATAACTCGTAAAGGTGTCGACCTGAACCTTTGGTACGCGGCTAACACTCGAGTGGTCGAAAAGCCAGCTCGGAAACCGCGTAAGAAGCCAGCTGCACGCTCGTTGGTGCCAGCAACTTGCTAAGTCTGCGTCCTTCGCCTCTGTAGGGAGCCTTCCCAAAGGGAAGGTTTCCTCAGAGTTTTCACGGTAGGGGCTTGACAAGCGACAATCGTATTTCCATGATCTGCACATGTATCGCTGACGTCGTCAGCAACATGCCCAAGTAGTCTGGATCCGCAAGACTACGATGCGGTTTTCTGCATTGATCCACTCCCAAGATCGCCATAGCTTCCGGTAGCGCGATCAGTCGACTTAGTCGATGGAAGCACCTTTCCCACCCATGACGGGCCTACCCCGTCAGGGCAGGCCTCTCACTTTTGGAGGTCTGATGAAAACTGAACTGGCTCTCTACCAGGCGTTGATTTCGATTAACGTCCCGGAACAGAAGGCAAATGCTGTTATTGAAGCTTTGGAGACCGACATGCTTTCACGTTTGGCTACCAAGGCAGATTTAACTGCTCTTGCTGCAGAGTTCAAATCTGAGATTTCACAGCTTGAAGTCAAGCTCACCATTCGCATGGGCGTCATGTTGTCTGCAGCTGTCGGTGTAATGATTGCTGCAATGAAGCTGATGCATTAAACAACCTTAAGCTCCACCCACCCTCGCGGGGAATACTTTCCCCCTAGGGCGAAGTGTTTCTCCGCTTTCTGTTATTTCGAAACTGGAGAATCACCATGAGCACTAATCAATCCAACGAAGCAAAATTCTTCGACCTTCACACCACTGGTATCGGTTATCTCAACCGTATCCGTGAAGTGAAACCTCGCGGCAAAGGTAAGCCATTCATGGCAGTTACCGTTGCGGCTCTGCGCGGCTCGATGGATGATGCCGAGTATTCCTATATCGACTGCAACGTGGTCGGCGCTGAAGCTGAAAAGCTGATTCGTCGCAGCCAAGCAGCCGTTGAAGCCGGAAAGAAGGTCCTTGTGAGCTTCCGCATCGGTGATATCTGGACCGACGCATTTACCTACGAGAAAGGCGATAAAAAAGGTCAACCTGGAGCAAGCCTCAAGGGACGCCTGTTGTTTATCGGCTGGATCAAGGTGGATGGCCAAACCGTCTATGAAGCAAAGCCTCGTGAAGTAGAACCAGTTGTTGAAGACGGCGAAGCGGAACCTGAAGCACAGCTCGCAAGCGAAGAAGCATCCGAGCCAGTAGCAGAGGAACAATCCAAGCCAACGCCCGCTAAACAGCAGCGTACGGCATCTTGATTCACTTTGTTGAAAGGCACCCTTCGGGTGCCTTCATTATTATCAAAGTCCGCAGGGAACACCTCCCTTCCGGGCACGGTGATTCTCGTCCGTTGGAGACTCACCTTTATGAACACGTTATTTACGCAATCTCTCGATATACGCGTTGCTTATGCAAAAGCGGAAATCTATGGCGACGAGATTACCCAATATGAGGCTGAGATCGAGGCTCATATTCTGGGTGCCGACGCGTACCGCGCCGGCCAGCCGATCGTACCCGAGCTGTTCAAAACCGTTCCTGCGCTCAGTCGAGCTTGGGGCGAAGGAGTGAACGCGGCCATTAATGGTGGCGGTTGGTCACGCTTTACTGAAGAAGACCAGCAGCAGCTAATAACACCGGAACCATACATTGTGTCGGATTTTGCATACGGGAAACTTGCATTCGCCGAGTGCGGTATCGAGTACCCCCTCCAAATACTGAAGAGCGCTGCGGGCTATTACATTGGTACCGCTGATGAGTTTGAACCGGTATCAAGGGAGTCCGAAGAATACTACCGCAGCGAATATGCCGCGAAACAAGCTTTTGACCTCAACCTCTGGACACAACGCCACGTGTGCTGGTCCTGACATAACCAAAACATACCTAACCGGGAAACCACTTCCCGGACGGGCCGGGTGGTTTCTCACACCTGGAGATAAACATGCAAAGCACCACTAACCTCGTGTCGTCTGACCTGCTCAAGCTCCCGGTCGTTTTAACACCCCGGGCCTGGCAGGAAGCGGTGCATATTGAAAACCCTCAGGATGCAAGTGTTGTCAGTGAGCGACTGGGCGAAGTTGTCCTGGAGGCCTACCGAGAACTGCACTTGCAACCTGACAGCACACAGATCCATTTCGGCCTCTATCGTTTATTGCCTGCCGGCAATAGCACTGATCGAGTCTGGCTGGACCTAAAACTTGACCGTATAGAATCACCGCCAGGCGTTTTCTATCTGTACATCTCACTCAAGGAAGAAACTCATACTTCTTGCCCGTAATCCTTCGACAATCACAGCACTGCCCAAAGCCCGACACCTGTCGGGCTTTTTTCATTCGTAGCAGTGTGGAGCTGCCCATGATCAACATCCCCGGCCAACTGGCCATCCGTACCATCAGCGGCCGTAATGGCGAATTCAACGTCGGACGGCTTTCGACCTCTATCGGTGAGTTCGTGATCAAAGACGCACTCCTCGATCAGTACGATGAAGGCAAATACCGAGGCGACTTTCTGATAACGGAGATCCGTCCTTCGTATTACTCCACAGCAGGCCGCCTGATCGTTGAGATCCGTGCAAGGCTGGAAAGCATGAGCCTCGACGACGTCGACAATCTGACACCAGAAGACGCCGCCAGGCTCTCGCCAAACGAGCCTGACCCTATGGATGAAGAGTCTTCTTCCAACCTCTCCAAGCCTGTGCAGCGTAATAATCCGCCCGCCCTACCGGCCACCAATAAACAGGTATCAAAAGAGGATGCCCCGTTCGGGATGACCCCGACCGGCGCAACCAACGACCTCGAGGCAGATGCCGAGTTGTTCGGCACAATCTGGCCTCTAAGCTATACAGTCAGGCTGGACACAACTGTTGATCGTCAGCAACTACGCCAACAGTGCAGTCGGCTCTCGGAGCTCGGCTATTTACACAACTTCAAACTGCAGGTATGGAATATCTCCAATACCTAACGATGCCGGCGATACGCCAAGCCAATCGGCACATTCATGAGAGGCTCCCTCCTGGGCGCTCCTCGACTCAACAGGAGCAGCACATGAATCTAATCTTCAATAACCTGACCCAACAAATCCTTGAAAACATCGAAGATCAGCTCGCCAATAACGAGGTATCGACGAATGAGGAGCTTTGGGACTTCTTCGTAGAGGAGCTCGAAATGACGGCAGAACAAGCCGATGGCGCCGTTGCCCTTCGCCCCAAATACCTGGGGCAAATCTTTCTCACTGGGCACAGCCCACTATTTCAAAACGAGACGGTCTAGTTTGGCGCGGGGAGTCAGATCGATCTGGAGGGCATCACCATCAGGCTTTGTGTTAACGACAGAAAAGCCCTCCCAAAAAGGAAGAAAAGTATAATATCGCACATAAGAACGCCGGTTTGTTAGATGTGTTTGCTCGCACGAACATCATCAATCAAATCGGCGTTCTTGTTTCTGTGTTGCCCGGAATTCCTTGAAGGTAAGCGTCCGGTAAACACGCCTTCCTGACGCCAACGCCTTAATAGTTGAGATCGGTAGTAGACCACGCCGCACGCTTGCGACGCTTTAGCTGGCGCTGAGATTGAGCGGATGCTTGAACAACGTGACGTGGCCTAGGCCGCGATACAGGACAGGTTAGGAAATTCGCGGCCTCATCCAGACGCTGAGTTAGGCACGCGTCTGCAGTGCCCTGTTTACGTAAAGAGATGAGTTTAGCGACTAGATCAATTAGGCGAAATTCTAGCAAAGAATCCCGCCTAATCCGGTAGTCAGGCCGTCCTAGCGCGATTTGTGGCAACAATTTGCTCATCTGTAAACTGACTGCCGGGAACCATAAATTTTGCGATAAGTGCGTCTCGGTTTTGAGGTGCCCGTACCTTGTCTGCCGCCTCCAGCGCCATCTTCAGCTCCGGCAATGTTAGCTCGGTGCAGTAGGCTGGTGTTCCTGGTTGCTGACGCCACGAATCTTCAAGGCTACCAGCGGCAAGCGCGATAAAGCCCGTATCCTCAACGAGATCCTGCGCGACGGCCTCTGCATGAGTGTCATCCCCTGCTACATGTAAGCCAATGCGTGTCGAAGATCCAGTTGGTTGCCGATTGTCGGCAAGAGTCGCTGCAAGGACGGCGTTCCAAGCCTTAATGACCGGGCGGCTAAACTGCTCGCTTACCCAAACGTTCACGGGCTTGCCGTCGTCAACTTCTATGATTGCCCCGTCGCGTCCCGGATAGTAATTGGACGTGTCAATGACAACGACTTTCTCGGGGACATTCTTTAACGTCTGTTTGAGATCTGGATATTTTGGGAAGGGTATCGAGAGGATCACAACGCCTACCTCGGACACTGCCTCTTCCTTGGTCACAGCGTGTGCGCCGATTTCACTGACCAGGTTTTGAAGGCTTTCGGGGCCTTTCGAATTTGCCAGCTTAACTTCATGGCCGCACGCGACGAGCTTGCGGGCAAGGGTAGCCCCAATATTGCCGGCGCCGCTAACTCCGATTTTCACTTCAATAACCTCCTCACCCACAACCAATATTCAAGTTGCTACCTGGCTAGGTGTGCGAATGAATCAAGCGTGTCGCAAAGCCGCTGCGATCTGGGGTGAGCACGCATGTCGCTTGACTCAGGTAAATACGACTCTTCAAGAATGAAAGGTTACGCTGTCGGTAATCGGCACACGATGCCAGCGTCTAGCGGCATCCAAATTACCGCCATTCGCCCCTTTTGGGTCGGTAGCGACGACCACTTTCGACAATCGGTGTTAATGGTTAAGCCTCAGTCCGTTCCGCATCTCAACGGTGTCATCGACCTAACCCCTCACATCGAACGGCACTCTCGAGCTCCGTATCGCCGAGCATCATTTCAAAACCCGCGGTTTCTTCCTTACGAGATAGTTCAGTGATTAAGGAATCAGAATTTGCGATGAAAATATTGACCGCGGCCGGCGTTAAAAAACTAGGTAATTATGTTACTCAGCAGCGTTGCGAGGAGTTTGAGGTAATTTCGTGTCTGTGCTTAGCGACACCGCTACGTAGCGTAAATTTTTAGCTAGCCGTATTATTTTTGACGACGGATAACGAGATAGCTACAGCAGAATTACAATTCTGACACAATCCCAGCGGAACCTTCTTTTTTTGAGCCGTGTCAAAGTAGGCTGTTGACTAGCACCGTATCGCCGGCTAGAGGAGACGCAGGTCTGCAAAAAATCGCATACCAACAACATACTTTCATCCTAAACTACAATTAGTTTAAATGAGTTTTATTAGCCGTTCTGAAAGGTAGGATCCATATTTGTGTTTTTGTTTGTAGCGATGAGAATCTAGATTGAAGCCAACCACTACATTAGGCAAGGAGAAGCATGTGGGATCCAATCACGCTCATGGCGGTGCCGCTCTACGTGAAGGACACCAGAAAAAACTACTCATGGCGCTTGCCCTGACTGGTATTTTTATGATTGCGGAGGTTATCGGAGCATGCGTTACCGGCAGCCTAGCCCTGCTGTCTGATGCATCACATATGCTCACAGATACTGCTGCTCTGGCAATTTCACTGATTGCTCTCCAAATAGCCAAGCGGCCAGCGGACCAGAAACGGACTTTTGGATATGCTCGCATAGAGATCCTAGCCTCAACGTTCAATGCCTTATTACTCTTTATGGTCGCTGCCTACATTTTGTACGAGGCGTATCAGCGCTTGCTAGTACCGTCGGAGATTGCTACCGGTGCGATGATGTGGATCGCAATTGGGGGTCTTTTTGTGAACCTGATATCGATGCGTCTGCTCTCCTCTGCCAGCAGTGAAAGTCTGAATCTCAAGGGAGCCTATCTTGAAGTCTGGAGCGACATGCTTGGTTCATTGGGCGTGATCATAGCGGCACTTGTCATCCGATTTACAGGTTGGAGCTGGGTCGATACGATTGTCGCCGTAGCAATCGGTATATGGGTGTTTCCACGTACTTGGCAGTTGTTGCGCGAAAGCTTGGGGGGTACTTATGGAAGGGGTACCCGACAATCTCAATATTGCGGAAATAGAGTCCCTGATACTTGGAGTAGATGGGGTCATGGAGGTCCATGATCTGCATGTTTGGGCTCTAAGTAGTGGCCGCAATATCCTGACGTCGCACGTAGTCGTGCGAGATTCATTAAATCGAGATGTTATTCTCGCATCAGTCATTGACGCGGTGAGTAAATCGTTCGAAATTCATCACTGCACGATTCAAATGGAGCAAGCAGCCTTTCATGATAATGCTCCGAAGCCTTCACACTAGTCGTTTTTTTGATGACGCTAATTGTTGTATTTGCAGGCAGAAGCCCTAAGAAAAATCGACTTAAGATGCGTTCCCCAAGACTATACGCGCTTTTAAATATGCATTACTGCCACCTCTAAATTTAACGACTAATCGAGTTGACCGGCGGCCAATATTAAAGGAGCCTTCAGGCAGATTCGCCTGCTACGCGCACTGAAGGCATCCGCCAGCTTTGGCCTTAAAAACCTTACCATTGACAGATTCTCGATTATTCCAAACAATCAATTTATCATAACTATCAATAATATTGCGCAAAAATTACAAATTTGCAAAGCTTACGCGCATTTAGCCAATTCGCGCTAGGATCAGTTATTATTGAGTTAATGTAATGCGCATGAAAATAAATAATGAAATTAAACACCAAGCACACAGCAGTACTACCAATCAGCGTATAACCACACTGGCGGCCGATTGGACTATTATTTTACTCACATCCTGAGATAAGTTATGCGCGTTCTAGTTGTGGAAGACGAAACCAAAAACGTAGAATACCTTCAGCAGGGCCTTTCTGAAAGCGGGTACATCGTAAATATAGCAAACAATGGTGTTGATGCCGCTCACTTATTCAATACTAATATTTATTCGTTTCTGCTTCTCGATGTGAACCTCCCTGACATCAATGGCTTGGACCTTTTGGAAGTCATTAGAGAAACCAGCCGGGTCCGCGTCATTATGCTGACTGCCTGGGGACGAACCAACGACAAGCTCAAGGGTTTGGACGGTGGCGCAGATGACTACCTCGTCAAGCCCTTCGAGTTTCCCGAGCTGCTTGCTCGCATGCGCTCGCTGCAAAGACGTGGCGACGAGCTTTTTGAGAAAAACGCGCTGAGAATTTCGGATGTAGAGCTCGACTCTGTGCGCCATCGGGTGTTCCGTGGATCTACACGCATAGACCTCAACACCAAGAAATTTGCTCTCCTGCACCTTCTCATTAGTCGAGCTGGCAAAGCACTTACACGCTCTCAGAGCATCTGGCTGATATGGGACATGAACTTTGACTGCGATAATAACGTTATTGACGTCTCTATCCGGCGATTACGCTCGAAGATCGATGATCCATTTGAGACCAAGCTCATACATAAACTTCGAGGCATAGGGTACGTTCTGGAGGAGCGCGCATGAGGCCGTTCAGTCTGGCTGTGAAGCTGGGATTCAAAGTCGGTTTGATGAGCGCAGCGCTGCTCCTCCTTTTCGCCACCTTTGGGTATGTGATGGTGAGCCAAGCTCTCGAGAGAAACTCCCGAATGGACCTCGAAGTGAAAATGGCGGGTATGACTCACAACCTATCCGCTATCACTAGTATCGCTGATGTCAATCCAGACGCGCACCAGCTAGTTGACTTGGTCATGGGGCACAATAATCTGTACGTCAGCATCTTTGAGTCAGGACAAACGCAAACTCCACTGCTCTCAATAGGTTCGAAGGCAGTCAACCTGGAAGTGCACAAGTTCAAGCCAACCGAGCAGGTTAAACAGCACGAGTGGCGTGACTCCACGGGTCGCCCGCTACTTAGCGCTTCGCGAGTAATGAATCTAGGCGATGGAACCGAAGTTAGTGTGTTCATGACCATGGACCAGTCAGCCAACCAAGCCCTGCTCGATGCATTGCTAACCTGGGCGCTGATGGTCTCGCCTCTTATTCTCTTGCTGATCTTGGCCATTGGATGGTGGACTGTGCGCAGAGGACTACTGCCTCTGACCAAGTTCTTGAGGATTGCCTCGAAAATTTCCACCGAGAGCCTTGATCATCGCCTACCAACGAAGGGGATGCCGGCAGAACTGAAGAAGCTCGGCGATGGAATCAATATCATGCTGATGCGTCTAGATGATGGGGTTCAGCAGCTATCGCAGTTCTCGGACGATCTTGCTCACGAACTGCGTGCACCTTTGTCCAATCTCATGGGTAAGGCTCAGGTTGCGCTGACCCGGGAAAGGTCTCTTCCTGAGTACCGAGAAGTCTTGGAGTCGTGCACGGAAGAGTTGGACCGCATGAGTCGAATGGTTTCCGACATGCTATTTCTAGCCCAGGTCAGCCACCCCGCGTCAATGGTAGAATTCGAAAATGTCTGTTTGCTCGACGAAATTCAGCGGGTCTGCGACCTCTTCAGCATTACGGCCGAAGAAGGCGAAATACAACTCCAGCTCACAGGAAATGGCGTGGTGCGTGGCAATCAGATAATGATTCAACGAGCCATCTCGAACCTTGTCTCGAACGCGATTCGCTACTGCCCAAGAGGCCGGACGGTTTACGTGAAAGTTCAACGCGGTGCTAACGGAACTACCTTGAGTGTTGGTAACCCGGGGCGCGGAATCGCCAAGGAACACCAGGTGCATTTGTTCGAGCGGTTCTACCGTGTAGACAAAAGCCGAGCACGAAATGAAGGTGGTACGGGTCTGGGCCTAGCTATAGTACAGTCAATTATGGGATTGCATCAGGGTTCTGCGAGCGTAGAAGTGACTGATCAGAATTTTACCTGGTTTCACCTCAACTTTCCCGACACCCAAATGAAGCAAACGCAAATGGGCGCAGCCTAGGTCCCGTATATGGAGGGGGCCGATTTTAGAAGAGCTCTCTTTTTTACTTGAAAGCTTTAATGCCTGAGGGCTGCCGTATTGTTTTGGTCTTTAGCTCGACGTCTAGAGGGGAAGGCAGCCCTACCCGAAAATATGGCGAGCAGCCACATATAACGCGACCGGGCGGCCCGGCTGGAACGAGCGCGGCAGCCATTTTTGCCCGTAAAACAATTCGTGCTGATACCCCACC
>NZ_JYLL01000015.1 GCF_001439695.1 Pseudomonas veronii | reverse complement strand
CCACCCACCGAGTTTCCCGATGAAGCAGATGACCTTCGCCGACGCCGAGTACGCTGGCAAGCGCAAGCAAACCCGCAAGGAGTTGTTCCTGATCGAGATGGATCGGGTGGTGCCGTGGAAGGGCTTGATTGCTTTGATCGAGCCACATTATCCGAAGGGTGAAGGTGGCCGTCCGGCCTACCCGTTGATGGCGATGCTGCGTGTGCATCTGCTGCAGAACTGGTTCGGCTACAGCGATCCAGCGATGGAGGAAGCGCTGTACGAAACCACGATCCTGCGCCAGTTTGCCGGGCTGAACCTGGAGCGCATCCCCGACGAAACCACCATTCTCAACTTCCGCCGCTTGCTGGAGAAACACGAGCTGGCGGCCGGCATCCTCGCTGTCATCAATGGCTCTGGGCGACCGCGGCCTGTCGCTGCGCCAGGGCACCATCGTCGATGCAACGCTGATCAATGCGCCCAGTTCGACCAAGAACAAGGACGGCAAGCGCGACCCGGAAATGCACCAGACCAAGAAGGGAAACCAGTATTGTGTGTCACGAACACAGGTCAGATGACCTGTGCTGCTGTGCCGAAGATGGAAGTAGGCCTTCCGAAGTCGGCTTGCAGGAGCGGACTTCAAACCACCCGGTGCTGCTGCATCCAAAAGGTGTGGTGGTGAGCGACCGAGGAAAAGTCATCCCTGAGGATGGCAGGTGAGTATGGAGAAGATGAGCGAAAGCAAACCGTCCGATGACGCATCGTTATGCCCAAGGTGCTGCCGAAACTGAGGTGGAGTACTGGCTTCAGGACAAGTCGGGGCGTTACCTGCTTACGGACCCGATGGCAGCCGGTGTATAGGCGGCATGATCTTCATACAGGCTTTGGTACGGAACGTGAGAACCTTGTTCCAGATGCGAAGGAAAATGACAAATGGCCAACACCATGAGGAAGAATACCGATGCTGGAACGAGGGGCGGAGCTTCCCGTAGTAGCGATGAAGCCTCTGTAATGGAGGTGGAGCGAAGGGGCGGCGTTATCCGGCCGACGAGCGTTGCCAACCTCCGGGGATGAGTGGCGTGAGCTCGGCGAAACCTTATGACATAGCGAAACGCACGGTATGGGACGCCTACCAGCAGGTCAGGGCCAACCGCGGTGCTGCCGGCATCGACGATGAAACCATCGCCGATTTCGAGCGGGATCTGTCTAAGAATCTCTACAAGCTGTGGAATCGGATGTCGTCGGGGTCGTACTTCCCGCCTCCGGTCAAGCAAGTAGAAATTCCCAAGGCATCGGGAGGCACGCGCAAGCTGGGAGTGCCCACGGTTGGTGATCGTGTCGCGCAAACCGTGGTCAAGCTTCTCATCGAGCCGGAGCTGGACTCGATCTTCCACTCGGACTCCTATGGGTACCGGCCGGGACGATCAGCGAAGCAGGCGGTGGCGATCACGCGTGAGCGCTGCTGGCGATACGACTGGGTGGTGGAGTTTGATATCAAGGCAGCCTTCGATCAGATCAATCATGGGTTGCTGATGAAGGCGGTGCGCCTGCACATCAAGGAGGACTGGATACTTCTGTACATCGAGCGGTGGCTGGTTGCGCCGTTCGAAACGGATGACGGCATGCGCGTCCCACGCGAACGCGGCACCCCGCAAGGTGGAGTGCTCAGTCCCCTCCTGATGAATCTGTTCATGCACTATGCCTTCGACACCTGGATGCAACGTACCAGCCCCAACTGCCCGTTTGCCCGCTACGCCGATGATGCGGTGGTGCACTGCCGCAGTCGAAAGCAAGCGGAGTACGTGATGCGCTCCATTGCTTCACGGCTGGCTGCCTGTGGCTTGACGATGCACCCGGAGAAATCGAAAGTCGTGTACTGCAAGGACAGTAACCGTCGCGCAGGTTATCCGCATGTGAGCTTTACCTTCCTCGGCTTCACCTTTAGGCCGAGGAAGGCGCTCAGCAAACAAGACCAGCTCTTCACGAGCTTCCTTCCGGGAGCGAGTGCGGATGCCTTAAAGCGGATGCGGCAAGCGGTACGCAGGTGGCGACTCAATCGCCAAACCCACGTGACGCTGGTCGACGTGGCTCGGCTCTACAATCCAGTGATACAGGGGTGGTGGCAATACTATGGCTCGTTCTATCGGACAGCCATGCTTGGCATCTTCCAGCACATTGACCGCGCGCTTGAACGCTGGGCCCGACGAAAATACAAGGCCCTTCATAGGCGCAAGCGGCGCATTAGCCAATGGCTGGACAAGATGCGGACTGTGGTACCCCGGCTGTTTCATCACTGGCGAGTGACCGGGCAGCAAGGTTGGATAACGGGAGCCGTATGACGCGAGAGTGTCACGTACGGTTCTGCGAGCGGCTGCGGGGGCAGTTCCCGCGGCCGACTCACCATTTCGGCAGTGCGACCTGAAAGTCGCATGGGTTTCTGTTCCGCAGGTTAACGCCCGACGGAACCGACTGTTCCACCACTCGTTCCCTACCCAGACAGGCGTGGCCGGTAACAGCCGGGTCTGAAGCTCTGGGGACAATGTAACCGCCGATATTTCGGTAGGTCGAACCGCGAGGCCAGACTGAATCTGCCAGCATCAAGGCGGAGAGGCGCTAGGGATGAACAGGTACCCGCCAACTGCACGGGGGTGATGGTGCTCGCTTGGCGACTGGCTTCTTGCTGGAGGTTAGAGATTGCTTCGGCAATTGCCTTGGTCTGAGCCACATAGCTGCCGGATAGGTTGGCAATCACAATGCAGCAACGCGGTAACTCCAGAGCGGCGCTCATCAGGCAGCTGAGTGTGTAGGTGCTCACGGTAGCCAGCGTACCGCCGCCGATGACAGTAGTGCTCGCGTTTTCAAGGTAGGGCGGCAACTCATCGAGCATGATCAGGGTCGGTTTGTCCCCGATAATTTTCTTCCAGCCAGCCTGATCGACCGCGCGAGGGCCATTGACCCAGTAGGGCTTGATGGCTTCCTCTTCGCCTAGTTGGGTAGTCGCGAATGATGGGGTTGAATGTGCATGCCTGCTTGACTGTCTTGAGCATCTGCTCGACTCCCTGAGAAATACTTAATCGTTGCTCGACTGACTGGAGGGTGGGGTGGGCTGCGGAATGGAAAGCTCCTGACTCACCTGCTGCAGAAACCACTCACGCATGGTCAACCCACGCGCCTTGAGTGCGGCGTAGATCTGCTGCTTTTGGGCAGGATCAACCTCGATCACAACGCGATTGCTAGTTTTCATAGGCATGGGCACCTGGCTTAGGTTTGTAACGTGACGTGATGTTATGTTCGAAGGGGAGGGGCTGGAAGCCCTGGCGTACATTAATTTATTTTCTCTTTTAGGAGCATCTTGAGGTAGGCCCCCGTGGCCTGGCCGTTACTTCTGCCAAGTACTAAAAACGGGGTACCGGCCGGTCATCATGGCCTTCGACTGCTCAGGGTTAAGATCCTGTTGTTGCTCCTGCCAGTTGCCTGATCAGACGAAACGTCCCCGGTATGAGCGGCGGGCTGCTAGTCCAGATGCCGACTCGCCTGGGGACCAGCCCGAATTACACCGGGACTTATGGGCTGAGTGGGCAGCTATCGCAGGAACCACAGCAAGGCTTGCCGTGCATGGAGTCCCAATATTGCCGCTCAGCCTCTTCCCAGTCCCGCAATGCGAAAGCCAGTTCGGTAGCCTGCTTTGCATGGTCATGGCAGCGTCGAATTCGTTTAGGACGGCGGCGTCCATACAGGCCGCAGAAGCAGCGCCTTTTTTGGTTGATTACCCGCCGGGACTTTTCCCACACGCTAAACAAAGGCACTGTTCCGGAGATCACATCCAAGATAGGTCGCTCTTTGGACTTTCTGCGCTTGAGCCCTAGCTGATTTACCGCAAGATCGTTAGCGATTTTGCCACTGATTGCGCTCGCAGCCTTCTGCGCTCGCAGTTGATGTCGAGCTGCGTCGCCGTGTGCCCACGCGGAACCATTCGGCCATCTGCGCAGAGTGCGAGCGCGCTCTTGAAGCTTTAGGTATTTGTAGATTGTCTCAAGCCAGGCACGAGCGGACGGCTCGTCTGAGACAGGAAGCGGATTGGCGCCCGCGTAAAACAGACAGAACGTACCATCATAATTGATGTGCCGTTCCGGGCAAAAGCCTGGCAAGTGATGTGGTGTGCTTTCGCGTGCTTCTATCCATTCACCGTCTTGGCGTAAATGCAGCTTGTAGGGGAGCGTTCTCCCGTCCACCAGCCGAATCGGAAGATCAAGCGTTGCTGTCTGCGGAACGGATGTTACACAGGTACCCCCGAAATCTGGGGCGACCTGTGCAATCAGGTCGAGCGCTGTGCTCAACGGCTGCCGTCTACTTTCTGGCGGGAGTGGGGCTGCACCTGACGCTCATCTGCGCGAATGATGGCGGCGGAACCCGCATAGGCTTCCGAGCGAGCTTGCTTCGCAGATGCGTCCCCATCATCTGCCAGGGCTTCGGTAGCTTCGTTGTAGTCCAGGTGTGATGTCTTACGACTCTTCCCAAACAGGTTCTGCACAGCTTTCGATGCTGCGTCGTAAGCTACTTGCCCGATCGCGGTTTCCACCCCCGAACACGCGCATTGGCGTTTCTCAGACTCGATCACGCTACGCCCGATAGCGCACCTAACTCTATTACCCTTGGCGCCCAGGCGCGTGACGGCTATTGGGCCCAGATCGAAGCCAATCGCGAGGCCGAGGTCGCCGGTTTCAATACCTTCGGCGTTCAGCCGCTCAATTGCGAGATTGAAGCTGCTGCGCAGTGCACCTGCTAGCCGTGTGGCCTCGGATACTGACTTCTCTTCGTCAGTAGTATGCGCGGTGCCGTCACAGGATAGGGCTTGCACGCAGTCTCCGATGAAGCGCACCCGGCGCCCTTCGAAGTCGGAAGTCACGACCCGCTCCAGCTCGGAGCGGATGACATGCAAAGTCCGCACGACATCGTCGGTCTTCTCGTTGATGTGATCGGCCACGTAGGCTGTGAAGCCATCAATATCGGCGTAGAGGCTCACCATCTCCTGTCGCTTCGAGTTGGCCGGAGTCAGCGAGTAAATGTCCATATCACGCAGGGGTGGGGTTTGGCGGGAAAACTGGTAACCGCCAATGGGGTTCTTTTTCAGATCCTCACGCCACTCCTCGACGATCTCGTCGGACGTGACATCCAGCTTGGCCGCATCCTGACATGCCTTGATCTCTATCGCGGTTAGGGCAGATTTTTCCGGCTCATCGCTTTCCGCAAGGCCGATGGCCTTACGAGCATTGTTGGTCAGATAGATACCCCTGGCCTTGTTATTACTGGCCAGTTTCGCGGCATGGTTCGCTGGATCGCCCAGGAACAAGGGTTCGCGGTACCCGCTGCGGCCATTGTTTACAGCAAGAGCTAGGCCGGTATCGATGCCAATTCGAACCTTGGCTGCTGGGATTTGCTCATCGTCGTCGCCCGTCTCTGCAAGCACGTCAATGATCAATTGCGCAGTCGCAACGGCGCGTTGAACACGCTTGGTCTCAGCGCCGGACTCAGTGTTGTACGGCTTAGTGAAAAGGGAGTGCAGCCGCTGACTGTGGAAGTCGACGCGGCGCGCATCAACCTTGTTGAGAATTCGCTTGACTGCCCGGTAGTGCTGGTCAAGAAAGCGCAGCGTGCGCTTGTGACACTCTGTGCCCTCGACTGCAGTGATGTTCAGCATGTCCTCGAGATTCATGATGTCCGCATACATGTGGACCCCATCCACGCGGTACGCGGTACTGGTAGGAATCGATTCCAACGACATGTCGCGCACGTAATCCTTGATGGTGATTTCCTCAACATCAGCGATCTTCTGGTCTATGTGTTTTGCAGCGCGATCATGGTTCCAGCTCTTGCTCATCGATCACTCCTTCGGGTGATTGGGCGCGCTGCAATGCGGTAGGCAAGCGCATGCCAAATTTGCTTGTTGACAGATATCCGTTACTTCGGTCCTAGCTTGTTGAAAATGGTGCGTAGCTGATTGCAGGCTGGAGATAGGCTGGAGGGCAGCTGGTCTTCACTTTTCGTTAGGCGATATCCGATGGTTGTCAGCCCTTTCAGATCTGACGGCAGATGTACCTCGTCACCCCTAGGCTCAAGAAGGAAGGTTCGTGCCCTGCCAAGTCGTCCTACGAACAGGCCAAGCTCGAAAATGACGTTGTCGCGCGGCGTATTCTTGGTTTCCTCGCGCATTGTGACGGAGTCGTCCGGCTGTGCGATTGCGATGGCAAAATCGCACTCGTCCAGTTGCTCTTCGAGGCTTTCAAGGGCGTACTGCGATGCGCGGAAAACGCCTTGTGTCCAGGTCTTTACGAAGAACTTGTCGTGCTCAAGGTTATTCTCGATTGCCCGGGCAATAGGGAGTGCCTCGACCGAGCAAATGATGAATACGTGGGATGACTGATGGGCAGGAAGCACCATGTCGTTTCGCTGGTGTAGTCGATCGACCAGTTGCCGAGTGACCTGTCGCCAAACCGAGGGATACGCGTCCGCAATGGACTTGAAGTCTGCCGCGCTGACCTTCAAGACAATCGAGGGCTCGGTGGCCAGTACAGTAGCAGAGCGCTTCGCTGTTGGGACCAGAGCAGCCATTTCTCCGACGTGATCGCCGCCCCCTCGTGTTGCGACTTCACGATCATGGACCTTCACCTGGAAATGCCCTGTGATGATGAAATAAACCTCGGAGTCCTCCGCGTCCTCGGTAATGAGCACAGCATCCTTAGCGATCTCCTCCAGCGTTCCTACCTCTGCGAGGCGGCGTGCTAGGTCTTGATTTCCGAGTACCAGCTTCTGCTCAAGCAGTACTTCCTCAAGAACGGCGCGGCCTGACGGCCCTTCAAAGCGATCGATCAACTTCCCAGTAGTCATGATGGTGAGCATTCCCTTGCGAAGAGGTTGCGGGGGCGTTCACAGAGAAATGGGGACGTGCGTCACCCTTTCAAGGGGCGCTGAAGAAAAGATCTGGGCATGGCGGGCGCTCAGGGACGCAGGTTCAAACTCTGTTTGATTGCATTCGGGAGTAGTGGGCCGAATGTTCAGTGTCAAACATTTTGTGCTGTAAGACCTGACGTGCTCTGGTACACCTGTCAAACCTTCTCTTGATTGGCGTCAGTTTTTGTCAATCAATGGGGGTGAGTTTGACGGTCAATGGGGAGTCGCCGAAATAGCATCATAGGTAGGGATTACGGGCGATTTGGCGGTGTCAATCGAAGGAACGTAATTTGATAGGTCACATTACTGGCCGGATGACCCGTTGGTGGCCGAGGCCACCGCCCGAATCAAACCCCGCAAGTAAGCGTGACCGCGACTCAAATGTGGGAGGGGCGGTTATTGCGCGGCGGGCAGCAGGAAGCGGGCGATGACTGGCAGATGGTTGGAAATGCGCAACGTATCCGCCTGGCGCACCTTGGCTTCTACACGCTTGATCCGCGAGCTGTAAAACAGGTAATCGACGGTGCGATCCGGCCCGTCCAGGCTCGGGTCATTCGGAAAGTGCGTCAGCCACTGCTCACGATCAATCCCGCTGGATTCGCTGTTGCTCGGGATCATCGGGTATTTGTCCCACAGCAGATGCAGTTCGCTGTCCGGTGAATACTGCCCGCGTTTACCGGCATCCAGGCGCAGGAATTGCCCCAGCGGCAGTAAATTGAAATCCCCGCCGATCAACCACGGCGTACCGCGGCTTTCGAACTTATCCAGCAGTTTCACCGTGGCCTGGACTTGTGCTTGCACCGCACTGCGCCCGGGTGCGTCGCCCTCCAGGCGAGTGTTGAGTACCGCCAGTTGGCCGCCGTCGCTCAAGGGCAGATAGGTCAGCAGCAACGCCGGTTTGGGTTGGAACTGACGGCTGATGAAATCAGCGGGCGGTACGGGCAGTTGCAGGCGTTCGGCGTGTTCGATCTGGTAGCGGCTCAGGGTCACCAGCTTGCGGCCGACGCTGCCGAAAATATGCAGGTTGGGGATAAAGTCGGCTTTCCAGTCGAAGGCCTGGGCGCTGCAGGGGTAGAGATCGACGAGCCGCTCTTGCAGCAGCGCCACCTGATCCTGGTAGTGGGAGGACTTGGCGCCTTCGTCGAGTTCCTGCAACAGCAGGATGTCGGGCTGTTCGTCGCGAATCACCCGGGCCACTTCGTCGAGGCTGAAGGCCATGTCTTCGACGGTGGGGCGGTCGTCCGGGCCGCTGCCGTCGGCGGTGTCGTACCAGAACACGTAGTTCTTGCCGGCCAGGTACTGCACGTTCCAGGTCATCACCTTGAGCGCCTGCCCGGGCAGCAGGGTCGGTGCACGGGGCGCGATGCAGCTCACGGGAAGGGTTTGCTTGTCGGCGGGGCGCCAGGTCAGGCTGTAGATCAGGGCCGTCAGCAGGCCCGCGATGATCAGCAGGCCCAGCAAGGTGATGCGCAATAAACGGGTCATCGGCTCGGCTTATAGCGTGTCAGGGGTGACACGGAGCATATCACCGCACGTCGGCGTCGCCACCGATCAGCATAAATAAACGGAACAGCACCACACTGGTAAACAGCTGCAGGAAGCTGTGCGCGCTGTCGATCAGCACGCCCAGCAAAGGCGCGGGCTCGGGATACGCCGCCATGCTGGCGCCTTTGAGCAGCCACAGTGGCGTCATTACGCACAGCAGGCACACCAGGATTCGCCAGAAATGCCCGCGGGTCAGGCGCAAACTTTCCTTCATCGCCGCCAGTGCAGGCATGCCGCGCAGCACCAGCAGGTATTCGGCGAACGCCAGCACCACCATCAGCCACAGGCCCGGCAGGAAATACAGCGACAGCCCGAGCAGTATCAGCAGGGTGCTCATCGCCGTCAGCAGGGCGAAGCGCGGCCACAGCGTCAGGGCCATGGCCCACACATCCTTGGTGCGCGGCGATTCGCCACGGGTGCGGGCGTCGAGAAACAGGATCAGCGCCCCGGTGTACAGCGGATACACCAGCAACCCCACCACCACGCTGTAGCCGGGGAAGGCATCCGGGCCGAGCGTGTGGTCGAGCACCTGTTGCAGCAGGGCTTCGAGGATCACCAGCGGTAGGCACAGCTGGACGATGGCGCCCAGGTTGCGCTGGGTGAAACGGAGGGAGTCGCGCAGCACATCTAACGGATTCATCAGAGTCATCACAGGCCGAAAAAAAGCAGGGGCACACTTTAACCGATAGGTGCCGTGAGCAAGCAAACGTAAACCTTGAGTAAAGACCATTGAAACAACTGGTAACACCCCCATAACTAGCAGGACCGAGCCTGATCACAGGCCGGACCATGATTTCTACCGGCAATCTAACGAGGTCGCCATGAACAGCGAAGAGCAAACCCTGATCGATGGACTGTTTTCACGGCTGCAACAGGCCGAAACGGACTCAGCCCCCCGCGACGCGCAGGCCGAAGCGCGGATCAAGGAGCATATGACGCGCCAACCGGCGGCCGGGTACTACATGACCCAGTCAATCCTGGTGCAGGAACACGCGCTCAAGAACCTCGACGCGCAGAACAAGCAGCAGGCGCAACAGATCCAGCAATTGCAGGACGAGCTGCAGCGGGCCAAGTCCCAGGCGGCACAACCGGCGCCGAGCAGCGGTGGCTTTCTGTCGAGCATTTTCGGCGGCGGTTCCCGTGACGCGCAACCGCCACAGAGCGCTCCGGCCTCATCCGGCGGCGGTTGGCGTGAACCGGGGCGGCCGTCTTTCGGACAGCCTGCGCCGCAACAAAACTACGCTGCCCCACAGCAGAATTACCAACAGCCGCAACAACCCGCCGCCGCCCCCATCGGCAGTGGCTTTCTCGGTGGCGCCCTGAAAACCGCAGCGGGTGTGGCCGGTGGTGTGATGCTGGCGGAAGGTATCAGCAGCCTGTTCAACCACAACTCGCAACAGCCGCAAGTGGTGGAAGAAATCATCCGTGAAGTGCCCGCGCCTGCCAGTGACAACAGCAACTGGGGCAACGATGACCAGAAGTTTGCTGGCAATGACAACTGGGGCAGCAACAATTCCGACAGCTTCGCGGACAGTGATTATTCCGACAACTCGTCCTCCTTCGACGACGACGATTCCTTCGTCTGACGCATCCAGGCCGGGGCGCTTTGCCGCCCCGGGCTGATTTTTCCCGGAAACTTTCCCGTGGCTGGCATACTGGCAACCTTTGCGGACCTTCGCGTCCGGGGTCCAAGCGGCAGTCATGGGGAAGTGCGGTGAAGAAAATTGCAGTGTTCGCCGATGTACAAAACCTCTACTACACCGTGCGCCAGGCGTATGGCTGCCATTTCAACTACGCCGCCTTGTGGGCTGACATCAGCTCGCGCGGGCAGATCGTCGAGGCGTATGCCTATGCCATCGACCGTGGTGACAGCAAGCAGCAGCAATTCCAGCAGATCCTGCGCAACCTGGGCTTTACCGTGAAGCTCAAACCCTACATCCAGCGCAGCGACGGCTCGGCCAAGGGCGACTGGGACGTGGGCATCACCATCGACATCATGGACGCCGCCGCTAACGTCGACGAAGTGGTGTTGGCTTCCGGCGACGGTGATTTCGACATGCTGCTCGACCGCATCATCCACAAGCATGGCGTCGAAGCCGTGGCCTACGGCGTGCCGGGGCTGACGGCCAACTCACTGATACGCGCCGCCAGCCGCTACGTGCCGATCGAAGGCGCGTTGCTGCTCAAATAAGCGCTGCGGTTCAATAGATAAATGCTTAGACGGAGTTGGAACAGGTTTGGAACGTATAGCGGTCATCGACTTTGAAACCACCGGCATCACCCCGAGCAGCCACTGCCGGGCCACGGAAATCGCGGTGGTCATCCTCGAACGTGGCCAGATCGTGGACCGCTACCAGAGCCTGATGAACGCCGGCGTGCGCGTGCCGGGCTTTATCGAACAGCTCACCGGCATCAGCAACGCCATGCTGCGCAGCGCGCCGCCGGCCGAGCGGGTGATGAACGAAGTCAACGAGTTCGTCGGCACCACACCGCTGCTGGCGCACAACGCCGCGTTCGACCAGAAGTTCTGGGACTTCGAACTGGGCCTGATCCGCCGCACCCGCCTGCAAAAATTCGCCTGCTCGCTGCTATTGGCCCGCCGCCTCATGCCTGCTGCACCCAACCATAAACTCGGCACCCTCAACAGCTATGCCCAACTGCCCCACACCGGCCAGGCTCACCGGGCCATGGCCGATGCGGAGATGGCGGCTAACCTGACGGCGCACCTGGCCGAGCAACTGCGACGGACCCATGGCTTGCGCGAGCTGTCCCACGACCTGCTGTGTACCTTGCAGAAAGTCCCGGCGGCGAAGATCAATGAGCATTTGAAGAAGCATCGCGGGTTCTGATAGAACAACGCCGTTCAAAATGTGGGAGGGGGCTTGCCCCCGATTGCGGTGGGTCAGCTACACATAAGCTGACTGATCCACTGCTATCGGGGGCAAGCCCCCTCCCACATTTTGACTGTGTTCATCCATCAAAGTGGGAAGGGCGGTGCGACGATTCGACTTGCCCCCGATGGCGTCAGAGCCCGCACTGCAGATTTGAACGCTGAACGATCAAGTCGACAATTTGCTCAAGGGTGGTGATGTGATCCCAATCTGCCTGCGTCGCGCGCAGTTTGAATTGCCACTTGATCTGCATGACAAAGCAAGTCAAATCGTCATCGATGATCTTGAAGTCATGGATGAAATCCGTTTGTTCCGTCACCTGGCTGCGGTCGATGAAGCCGATGATATCGACGAACAGTTGAATGACCTTTTCGCTGATCTCGGCTCGGGTCAGATTACTTTCCATTTCTTGCCTCGTAGGCACACTTACCAATACTGATTAGATCAAAGACAGCCAACCCCGCAGCCACGAAGGGAATGCCTCGCCCGATAATGCCAAATACCCTGACAGTTCCAAATGTTGCTTTCGCCATTCTGGCCACGGTTGGCTGCCTGATCAATGTACGAGGGAAGAAGCGCATTCCGATGAGGCTAGCCAGGTTCGTCGTTTTGCTGGAGCCGACTTGAACCCAAGTGCCCACGGCAATTTTGCTTATCGGTATGCCCGCCGCACCAGTGAGAACCGTTGCAGCCGTCAAGCCGTAGTGTTGCTTTGTACACTTCCAGAGTTCGTCAAAAGTAGTGCTCGGCACCGAGGATTCCGCATGAATGGGCTTGAGTAACTGATAACTGGCGCCATGGGTCCAGCCTGGCGAATTAGGCAAAGCCATGACTGCCGGGCAGCTTGTCATTGTGTTTCCCATATGAAACGCCATGCTTGAAGTTGAGCCGAAATCGATGCCCTTGCTTTCGAGCTCAAACTTGCTTCGCATGATTGCTGTATGAAGATCGCTTTCCTGCATGCCGTAGTCCCTGTACGTAAATGACAGGCGGATAGTAAGTTTCAGCAAAGGGCGATTGGTGGTTGGCGGGAAAAACCAGAAAGGTCCGACGAAGCAGTAGCGCTTAGCCTACTGACGTTTCAGAAGACCGCTAAAAGCCTCCACAAAGAACTGATGTTTTAGTGGCAAGCAAGACCAATCCCTTTCATTTTCGGGACGTTTCCTAGAGAATTCCACGGCCTTGCGCCCCTCGGATCAGGTAGCTAGTCTCGCCTCGTCATCGAATCATCGATGATCGGACGTGCAAGTCCGGTTCGCAAAGGTGCACTAGCGCCCTACATCTCAACGCCTGGTTTTTAGTGGTCGGCGTTTATCTGTTATGGCGGCTGTGCGCTGGAGACCTTCGGGGTCTGCCGGGTTTCCTTTGCCCCGGTCTTGCACACCTGCGTACAGCTGCCACCCTCATTCGCGTGCAAGCGAACGGTGACGGCCTCTTACTTCAGAGGAATTACACCATGGTCAAAGTCACCCCCGATCCACCAGACTTCTTGAGCGAAGACGCCCTGCTCAACCGCCGCGCCATCGACTACTACCTCAAAGCGTCCGCCCCGGATGCGCCCACCTTCATCCTGAATGACAACCTGAGCCTCGAAGATGCCCTCGCCCATGCGGCGGACTTGCTGCATTGCGCGGTGAAAACTGCGCACTTGCCGGGTGAGGCGATGAACGCGCAGCAACGGGCGGTGATGCATTTGGTGGAAATGGCGAAGGGAGTGGTGGATCGGGCGCTGGAGTGTGTGCAACCTCGTTGAACCACACATAACGAATGTGGGAGGGGGCTTGCCCCCGATTGCGGTGGGTCAGCTACACATAAGCTGACTGATCCACTGCTATCGGGGGCAAGCCCCCTCCCACATTTTGACTGTGTTCATCCATCAAAGTGGGAAGGGCGGTGCGACGATTCGACTTGCCCCCGATGGCGCTGGATCAGCCACCACTTTTCCCATTCCCCTCCAACTGCCCCAACGGCACCCGCCGCTCTATCGCGCTCGACAAAATGATCGAGGTCTTGCTGAACCCGAACTTCGCTATCCGATTAATCAAACTCTCCAGCTCCGGCATCGAGCCTACCGCCGCTTGCATGATCACGCACGGATCGCCCGTGACCCGGTGGCATTCGGTCAGTTCGGGGATTTCGGCCAGGGCGTCGTACACCTTCTGGCTGCCATGGTTGGTTAGGCGCAGTTCGATCACGCACTGGATCGGCAGGCCGACTTTAGACAGGTCCACCTTGGCCTGGTAGCCGGTGATCACGCCGCTGGCTTCCAGCTTGGCCACGCGCTCGGCCACGGCGGGGGCGGAGAGGTTGACCGTGCGCGCGAGTTGCGCGTAGGACGCGCGGCCGTCTTCGAGCAGGGCGCTGAGGAGCATGCGGTCGTATTTGTCCATGAAAAGGCTCCAGCGTCAGGTGGCTTTCGAAAGCATGGTTTATAGCCCTCATAACCATGCTTTGAAAAGTGTATGGGCGGTTTAAACAGGTTTTGTAACTTATGTTTATGCACCTGTCTTTTTAGAATAAGCCTCTCTTTTTCTGCCGCAGAGCTGCCCAATGCCTGGCCCACGTCGCTTTCCCTTACCGTTGATCGCCGCCTTTTTTGCGTTGTATGTGATTTGGGGGTCTACCTACCTGGTGATCCGGATCGGTGTGGAGTACTGGCCACCGCTGTTGCTGGCGGGGATTCGGTTCTGTACGGCGGGGGCGCTGATGTACGCGTTTTTGCGCTGGCGTGGAGTGCCGGCGCCGACCTGGGTGCAATGGAAGTCCGCCGGGATGATCGGGATTTTGCTGCTCACTTTCGGTAATGGCGGCGTCACGTTGGCGGAGCACGCGGGGGTGTCGTCCGGTGTCGCTGCGCTGGCCGTGGCGACCGTGCCGCTGTTCACCTTGCTGTGCGGTTACTTCTGGGGCGCGCGTAATACCCGTCTGGAGTGGGCGGGGGTGATCCTGGGCATTATCGGCATTGCCATGCTCAACATGGGCAGCACCTTGCAATCGAGCCCGATCGGCGCGGCTTTACTGCTGTTCGCCGCCGCTTCGTGGGCGTTCGGTTCGGTGTGGAGCCGGCAACTGCCGCTGCCCCAGGGCGCGATGGCCAGTGCGGCGGAGATGCTGGTGGCCGGTGCGGCCCTGTTGCTCGGCAGCGCGGTGTCCGGTGAGCACCTGCAAGCCATGCCGCCGCTGGAGGGCTGGCTGGCCCTGGCCTACCTGACGGTGTTCGGTTCGATCATCGCCTTCAACGCGTATATGTACCTGCTCAAGCACGTGCGTCCGGCTGCCGCGACCAGCTATGCCTATGTGAACCCCGCGGTGGCGGTGTTGTTGGGGATCGTGTTTGTCGGCGAGTCCATCGGCATCGAAGAGGCACTGGCCATGTTGGTGATCATCAGCGCCGTGCTGTTGATCAGCCTGCCCCAGTGGCGAAAGCCTGGGCCGAAAATAAGGTAAACTGCCGCGCATAACGCCTTTTTACCCGCTTAGGCGCTGAATTTCCCCTACGGTAACCACATGACTTTCGCCACACTTGGCCTGATCGAACCCTTGCAGCGCGCCCTTGAGACGCTCGGCTACCAGACCCCGACGCCGGTGCAGGCGCAAGCCATTCCGGCGGTGCTGGCCGGCCGCGACCTGATGGCCGCTGCCCAGACCGGCACCGGCAAGACCGCCGCTTTCGCCGTGCCGCTCCTGCAACTGCTGACCATGGAAGGGCCGAAAGTCGCCGCCAACTCGGCGCGCGCGCTGATCCTGTGCCCGACCCGCGAGCTGGCCGAGCAGGTTCACGCCAGCGTTGCTGAGTATGCCCAGCACCTGCCACTCACCACCTACGCGGTGTACGGCGGCGTGAGCATCAACCCGCAGATGATGAAGCTGCGCAAAGGCGTCGACGTGTTGGTCGCCACGCCTGGCCGCCTGATCGACCTGTTTCGCCAGAACGCGCTGAAACTCAATCAGCTGCAAACCCTGGTGCTCGACGAAGCCGACCGCATGCTCGACCTGGGCTTCTCCGAGGAGCTGGCGAATATTTACCGCATGCTGCCGAAAAAGCGCCAGACCCTGCTGTTCTCCGCGACCTTCTCCGATGAAATCCGCACGCTCGCCGGGCAAATGCTCAACGACCCGCTGAGCATCGAAGTCAGCCCGCGCAACGTCGCCGCCAATACCGTCAAGCAATGGGTGGTGCCGGTGGACAAGAAGCGCAAGCCGGAGCTGTTTGTCCACCTGATGCGCAAGGGCCGCTGGAAGCAGGTGCTGGTGTTCGCCAAGACCCGTAACGGCGTGGACGCGTTGGTGGATAAGCTGCAGGGCCTGGGCATCAATGCCGACGGCATCCACGGCGACAAGCCGCAGGCGACCCGTCAACGCGCGCTGGACCGCTTCAAGTCGAGCGACGTGCAGATCCTGGTGGCCACCGACGTGGCGGCCCGTGGCCTGGATATCGAAGACCTGCCGCTGGTGGTCAACTTCGACCTGCCGATTGTGGCTGAAGACTACATCCACCGTATCGGCCGCACCGGCCGCGCGGGCAACACCGGCGAGGCGATTTCCCTGGTGTGCGCCGATGAAGTGAACATGCTGTCGGCCATCGAGATGCTCACCCGTCAGACCTTGACCCGGCATATGGAACAGGATTTCGAGCCGGAACACCGCGTGCCGGACACCGATGCCAGTGGGCAAGTGGTGAAGAAACCGAAAAAGCCGAAGAAGCCCAAGGCTTCCGGTGGTGGCGGCAAGCGCAACCTGGGCAAGTGGGTGGACAGTGGCGAGGTCGCGCCTGCCGAGCCGTCGATCAAGCCGGTGCGCAAGGTGCCGGTGTTCAACACCGGGCCGCGTAAGAAGAAGTGATTTTGCGGCGCTGCTGATGGCCTCATCGAGGGCAAGTCGAATCGTCGCACCGCCCCTCCCACATATTGATCGGGTTCACATAGTCAAAATGTGGGAGGGGGCTTGCCCCCGATGACGGCTTTGAATTCACCGCAGATCTCAGCGCTTAAGCCACTCCAACATCCCCCGCCCGGCCGCTCTGCCACTGGCAAAACACCCCGTCAGCAAATACCCGCCGGTCGGCGCCTCCCAGTCCAGCATCTCCCCCGCACAAAACACCCCTGGTAATTGCTTGAGCATCAACCGCTCATCCAGCGCCTCAAACGGCACCCCCCCCGCCGTACTGATCGCTTCATCCATCGGCCGGGTTTTCACCAGGCTCAGGGGCAATGCCTTGATAGCCACAGCCAATTGCGCCGGGTCGTTGAAATGTTCGGCGGGTGCCAGCTCACGCAACAACGCCGCCTTGACCCCATCCAACCCCAACTGACTGTGCAGATGCTTGCTCATCGAGCGCGACCCACGCGACTTGGCCAAGGCGGCCAGGACCTTGTCCAGCGGCTTGCTCGGCAGCAGGTCGATATGCACCGTGGCGGCGCCATTGCGATTGATCGCCTCACGAATCGGTGCCGACAGCGCATAGATCAGGCTGCCCTCGATACCGCTGGCGGTGATCACGCATTCGCCGAGGCGCGGCTTTTCATCTCCCAGGCCGATAGCGACGTTTTTCAACGGTGCGCCAGCGAATTTGCTGACCATCAGTTCGCTCCAGGCCGACACCTCGAAGCCACAATTACTCGGCTGTAACGGCGCGCAGGGCACGCCTTTAGCTTCCAGCCGCTTGAGCCAGGTGCCGTCGGAGCCCAGGCGCGACCAACTGCCGCCGCCAAGGGCGAGCAGCACGGCGTCGCTGTGGATGGTTTTTTCGCCGTCCGGGCTGTGGATAAGTAAACCGCCGTCCGCGCTCCAGCCCAGCCAGCGATGGCGGGTGTGGATAACCACGCCGTGGTCGCGTAGGCGCTTGAGCCAGGCACGCAACAGCGGGGCGGCTTTCATGTCTGTGGGAAACACCCGGCCGGAGGTGCCGACAAAGGTATCGATGCCCAGGCCATGAATCCATTCGCACAGTGCTTGCGCACCGAACGCACGCAGCAACGGCGCCATCTGCGGCGCACGTTCGGCATAGCGTGACAGGAACGCCGGGTAAGCCTCGGAATGGGTGATGTTCATGCCGCCCACGCCGGCCAGCAGGAACTTGCGCCCCACCGAGGGCATGCCGTCGTACACGTCCACCCGCAGGCCCGCCTGGCTCAGGATTTCAGCGGCCATCAGGCCGGCAGGGCCGCCGCCGATAATGGTGACGTGTTGGGCAGGGGTGTGAGGCATGGGCAGGGCTACGGTCGCGTGAATAGGTCGAGCATTCTACCCGAGGACGGCGCAAGTTCCTGATCAAAAAACGTACAGCTTCCTACAGGCTATGCGGTTACTGGCTTTCAGACGTTTACGCTCAAGTTATCCACAGGCCGTTCCACAGGCATTGTGGGTAACGCCCATATTTCAATGACAACCTGATGACGTCCACACCCGTTGCGCGCTGTGGTGCAGGATGCCGTGGCGGCGGGCCAAGGCCACACGGTCTTTGCTGTAGCCGCCGCCGATCACGCCCATCACCGGAATGTCGCGGCCCAGGCAATGGCGCATCACGCTCTCATCGCGGGCGGCGACGCCCTCGTCCGTCAGCTTGAGGTAGCCGAGGGCGTCGTCCTTATGCACGTCGACGCCTGCGTCGTACAGCACCAGGTCCGGTTGGTACAGCGGCAGCAGGTAGTTGAGCGCGTCGTCCACCACCTTGAGGTAATCGGCGTCACCCATGCCCATGGGCAGCGGGATGTCCCAGTCGCTCTGGGCCTTGCGCGCCGGGAAGTTCTTTTCGCAGTGCAGCGACACGGTGATCGCGTCCGGCGTGTCGTGGAGGATGCGCGCGGTGCCGTCGCCCTGGTGGACGTCGCAGTCGAAGATCAGCACGCGGTTGACCCGGCCGCTGGCCAGCAGGTAATGGCTGATCACGGCCAGGTCATTGAAGATGCAAAAGCCCGCCGGGTAATCGTAGTGGGCGTGATGGGTGCCGCCGGCCAGGTGGCAGGCCAGGCCGTGCTCCAGCGCCTGCTCCGCCGCCAGGATCGAACCGCCCACCGCACGCACGGTACGCCGCGCCAGGGCTTCGCTCCAGGGCAGGCCGAGGCGCCGTTGGTCTTCGCGGGACAACTCGCCGCTCATGTAGCGTTCGATATACCCAGGTTCATGGGCCAGGGCCAGAATGTCCGCCGGGCACAGCGGTGGGCGCAGTAATTGGCTGTCCTGGGTCAGCCCGGTGGACACCAAGTGGTCACGCAACAGGCGGAACTTGTCCATCGGGAAGCGGTGGTCCGCCGGGAACTCGGGGCTGTAATCATCGTGGTAGATCAATGGCAAAGGCATGGGATTTTCTGACGGGAACCTGCGACGGATCTTAACAGCGCGGTACACTCACGCACATGGCAAGGGAGGGGGACCCATGGAGCCGATACTGGAATTGCACAGCGCACGCCTGGTGCTGCGCCAATGGCGCGATGCCGACCTGCCGGCGTTTGCGCACATGTGCGCCGACCCGCAGGTGATGCGTTATTTCCCGGCCCGATTGGACCGCCTGGAAAGCGCCGCGTTGATCGGCCGGATTCGTGGGCATTTCGCCGAATACGGCTTCGGCCTGTGGGCCTTGCAGCGCAAGGACAGCGGCGAGTTCATCGGCCTGACCGGGTTGCAGAATGTCAGCTTTGAAACCGCCTTCACCCCTGCGGTGGAAATCGGCTGGCGCCTGGCGCGTGAGCATTGGGGCCTGGGGTATGCCAGCGAGGCGGCATGGACCGCGTTGCGTTGTGGTTTCGACCGCCTGCAGTTGGACGAAATCGTTGCCTTCACCACCCAAACCAATCTGCCATCACAAAAAGTCATGCAAGCCATCGGGATGCATTACGATCCCCAGGCAGATTTTGAACATCCCAAGGTCGCGGCCGATGACCCGCTGCGCCCGCATGTTTTGTACCGCATCACCCGCGCCCAATGGTTGGACACGCTGCACGGATAAGCAGCCCGGAATGCCCCATAGATTGTAGGAGTTGCTCTATGAGCCAAGTATTGGAAGATCTGGTGGACTTGCTGACCCTGGAGCCGATCGAGGAAAACCTCTTTCGCGGCCGCAGCCAGGACCTGGGTTTTCGCCAACTGTTCGGCGGGCAAGTGCTCGGCCAGTCGCTGTCGGCTGCCAGCCAGACCGTAGAAGCCGAGCGGCACGTGCATTCTTTGCACGGTTATTTTCTGCGCCCCGGCGATGCCGCATTGCCGGTGGTGTATTCGGTGGACCGCGTGCGCGATGGCGGCAGCTTCAGCACACGCCGCGTGACGGCGATCCAGAAGGGCCACCCGATTTTTACCTGCAGCGCGTCGTTCCAGTACGACGAAGCCGGCTTCGAGCACCAGACCAGCATGCCTGCGGTGGTCGGCCCGGAAAACCTGCCGTCGGAGCTGGAGCTGACCAAGCAGCGCGTCCACCTGATCCCCGAGCACATGCGCGACAAGTTGCTGTGCCCCAAGCCGATCGAAGTGCGCCCGGTGACCGAAAAAGACCCGTTCAACCCGCAGCCGTCCGACCCGGTCAAGTACGTGTGGTTCCGCGCCGACGGCGCCCTGGCCGACACGCCGGCGCTGCATAAGTACCTGCTGGCCTACGCCTCGGACTTCGGCTTGCTGACCACGTCGCTGCTGCCCCATGGCAAGACCGTGTGGCAGAAAGACATGCAGGTCGCCAGCCTCGACCACGCGCTGTGGTTCCACGCCGACCTGCGCGCCGATGACTGGTTGCTCTACGCCATGGACAGCCCGTGGGCCGGCAATTCCCGTGGTTTTTCGCGGGGCAGCGTGTACAACCGCGCTGGGCAACTGGTGGCCTCGGTCACTCAGGAAGGCCTGATCCGCCACCGTAAGGACTGGGCATGAGCCTGGCGCAGATTAAACATTGGGTGTTCGACATGGACGGCACCCTCACGGTGGCCGTGCATGATTTCGCGGCCATTCGCGTAGCGCTGGATATTCCGCCCGAGGATGACATCCTCACCCACCTCGCAGCATTGCCGGCGGATGTCGCGGCGGCCAAACATGCCTGGTTGCTGGAGCATGAGCGCGAGCTGGCGCTGGGTTCGGTCGCGGCGCAAGGCTCGGTGGAACTCGTGCGGGAATTGGCCGGGCGGGGTTGTCGCCTGGGCATCCTGACCCGCAACGCGCGGGAGCTGGCGCATGTGACGTTGGAAGCGATTGGCCTGGCGGACTGCTTTGCCGTCGAGGATGTACTGGGGCGCGATGATGCGCCACCCAAGCCCGACCCAGGCGGCCTGCTGAAACTGGCGGCGGCCTGGGATGTATCGCCCAGTGCGATGGTGATGGTGGGGGATTACCGCTTTGACCTGGATTGCGGCCGGGCAGCGGGGACCAGAACAGTGTTGGTCAACCTGCCGGAAAACCCGTGGCCCGAGCTGGCTGATTGGCATGCCGCAGACTGCGCGGTACTGCGCCGGATGATCCAGCCCGGGCAATAGAGATCAAATGTGGGAGGGGGCTTGCCCCCTCCCACAGGTTGAGCCGGTTTCTGCAGGTATTACTGAGAGAACAGTGCCTTCTGCCCTTCAGGCGAAGTGAAGATCCCATCGCCGTTATGCCCAACCCCCGGCACTTCCACCAGCTTCTGGGTCAGTTGCGGGTGGCGCTGCTTGAGGTAGTCGAAATAGTTGTGCCCGCGAATCAGGCGGTACGCGCCCTGGGTCTCGGCTTCGCAGCTTTTATCCAGCGCCGGGTGGTTCGGGTCGGTGTCTTGCCGGCCCAGCAGGTAGGTGATGTCACGCGACACATAGGCCTGTTCCAGTTGCTCGGCGCTTTGCCCCTTGGCATAGGCGGGCAGGTGTTGCATGCCGTACTTCCAGTCATTGAAGCCAGGGCAGTCGGCGACCTTGAACGGCACCGGGCGCTGCGGGCTGAAGTAGGCGTAGGATGACGGGTTGGCCACCACATAGCGCAGGCGGATGCCCGCGCTTTGCAGGCTCGGTTGAGCCTGGCCGGTGAGCGCGAAGCGCTGCACCACCTGGCCGCCGCCGGAATGGCCGGCCACCACAATCTCTTTCAGTGCCGGGAACACGGTGCGGTTGCCCAGGTGCTCGATAATCTGGTCCAGGGCGCCGTAGGAACTGACCTGGCCGGGGCCCGTGGAGGGCTCGCCGGCCATCCAGTCATTGCCGTTCCAGCGCAGCACTTGCGGGGCCAGGTGATGGCGTTTCACGTCCGAGTCATTGAGAAACTGCGGCGCGACCACCAGCGTCGTGCCACCAACCCCGGCATGTTCGGCGGCGTCTTCAGCGCTCTGCAGGTAGGTCTGTGCGTTGCGCAGGCGACCATGCACGATGATCAACGCACGGGTGACGTTGGGCAGGGGTTTACTCCAGTCCTGGCTCAAGCCGAGGCTGAGGTCGCCGGCCGTCAGGTGAAAGCGCTCGGGGCTGACCGCCTTGACCCCCTGCTCGGCGGCCCAGGTGGAGGCGCTGCAGGCGACCAGCACACCCAGCAGCATTCGCAATCGCGTATGCATTTAAAGACTCTTGGCCGCGAAGGTGTCGCATTGAGTGATCTGGCCTTGGGCAAAGCCGGTCTTGAACCAACGCACGCGCTGCGCCGAGGTGCCGTGGGTGAACGAGTCCGGCACGACACGGCCCTGGCCCTGTTGCTGCAAACGGTCATCGCCAATCGCGTTGGCCGCATTCAGCGCTTCTTCGATATCGCCGGGTTCCAGCCAGTTCAGGCGTTTTTGCGCGCGGTTGGCCCACACGCCGGCAAAGCAGTCGGCCTGTAGCTCCTGACGCACCAGCAGGCCGCCGTCGCCTTGCATCTGCCGGCCTTGCTGGCGCGCAGCCTGGATCTTCGACGAGATGCCGAGCAAGGTCTGCACGTGGTGCCCGACTTCGTGGGCGATCACGTAGGCCTGGGCAAAATCGCCGGCGGCCTGGAAGCGTTGCGACATTTCCCGGAAGAAATCCAGGTCCAGGTACACCTGCTGATCCGCCGGGCAATAGAACGGGCCGCTGGCGGACGTGGCGCCACCGCAGGCGGAATTGACCCGGCCACGGAACAGAATCAGTTTCGGGTTCTTGTAGGCCAAGCCGTTTTCCTGGAACACCTGGGCCCAGGTGTCTTCGGTATCGCCGAGCACTGCACGGACAAAGTCGGTTTGCTCATCATTGGCCGGCGGCGCCTGGCGCGACGGGGTGCTCACCGAGGGCGCCTGCTCCAACTGGCCGGTCAATTGGCCGAGGATCTGCAGCGGGTCCTGGCCGGTCAGCCAGCCGATGCCGACGATCAACACAATCGCGGTCAGGCTCAGGCCCTTGCCGCCGCCAAAACGCATGCCGCCACCACCACCGCCACTGTCATCGCGGGCATCCACCACGTTGTCGCTGCGTCGGCCTTTTTTCCATAGCATGGGGCAATCCTCTGTGTGCTAAGCGTGATTGATTATGGTCGTGATTAACGGCAATAGCCTTCGCCGGTGGCGACGATCAGGCAGTTCTTTTTATCCGCCAGCCATTTCAACCCGGTTGCCGCACCGTCACCGGCGCGCAGCTGTTGCGGGCCATCGGGGCGGGTGAAGGCGATGCCGTCTTCGGCCGCTTCACCTTTGAAGGTGCCGGCGGCGTCGGCGTCGAGGCCGTATTGCATGGTAAGAAGGTAGTGGCCACGGCCGATGCTGTCGTCCTTGGCGATGGTCAGGTGCAAGCCTTCGACGCCGATCCATTTGCCAACCCAGCTGTCGGTGGGTGGGGTTTGCGGCACCAGGGTCGCTTGCACGGAAGGCGGCGCCGGTTTGGCGGGCGCCTTGGACTCTTGGTTGCACGCGGTGAGCAGGGCAAGGGTAGACAGAAGAAAGACAGTTTTTTTCATAGCGGCAAGGCCTTGGTTAAAAAGTGTGCAACGCCGGGGCGAACGTGCAGCGTTGGACTCGGTTGCAGTGATTTAGTGCGCTGTTCGCACTGTGTTTGGTTATGCTCTTGGGGCAGACGCATGCCCGACTGCTAGATTAACGGGTTGAGTACCACCGCGTTCAGCCCGCCACGCAAGAGAATTCAATGACTGTCAGCACCCCACTTTCCGGCGTCAACCATCCCTTCAAAGGCATTCTGCTGATTGTGGTGGCGACTTTTCTGTTCTCCAGCCACGACGCCTTGTCCAAATTCCTGGCCGGGTTCTACCCGATCGTGATGGTGGTGTGGGCGCGTTACCTGGTGCATACCTTGTTGATGGCCGGGATTTTCCTGCCGCAATCGGGCTTGCGCGTGCTGCGCAGCAAGCGGCCGGGGATGCAGGTGGTGCGGGCCTTGTGCCTGTTGGGCACCAGCCTGTTTTTTACCGCCGCGCTGCATTACATCCCGCTGGCGGAAGCCACCGCAGTGAACTTCCTCGCACCGATCCTGGTGACGGCGCTGTCGGTGCCCCTGCTCGGTGAACACGTGACGCGTGGCCAATGGCTGGCGGTGATCTGCGGGTTTGTCGGGGTGCTGGTGATCATCCACCCGGGCGGTGAACTGTTCACCCCGGCGGTGCTGCTGCCGCTGTGCTCGGCATTGTTCTTCTGCTTCTACCAACTGCTCACGCGCATCCTCAGCCAATACGACACGCCCACCACCAGTAACTTCTTCGCCGGCCTGTGCAATACCTTGGTGATGAGTGCGATGGTGCCGTTCTTCTGGCAAGTGCCAACCCTGTGGCACGGCGTGTTGATGCTGGCGTTGGGCACCTGCGGGATGACCGCGCACTTGCTGCTGACCCAGGCCTTCCGCTTCGCGGCGCCGGCCTTGCTGGCGCCGTTCGGCTATTGCCAGATCGTGTTTGCGGGCGTGTTGGGCTGGCTGGTGTTTGCGCATACCCCCGACTTGACCACGGTGGTCGGCATCGGGGTGATCTGCATGAGCGGGTTGGCCGCTGCCTGGCAGCAGCGGCGGCGCTGAATCAGGCGTCGACCCTGGGAATCTTGCGCGGTGCCATGAAGTACATCCAGGTCAGCGCGATGAAGTACATCGCCGGGATCAGGGTGAACAGCACGGTGTAGTTGTTGTTCGTCACGGTCAGGATGTGGCCGACAATCTGGGTCATGAACATGCCGCCGATGGCCGCGCACATGCCGCCGAAGCCGAATACCGTACTCATCATGTGCTTGGGCGTGTAGTCCATCACCAGGCTCCAGATGTTGGCGGTCCAGGCCTGGTGTGCGCCAATCGCCAGGGAGATGGCGAACACCGCGACCCACAACTGGCTGGAACCGGCGGCCATGATCACCCCGATGATGCAGCAGGCGAACAGCAGCATCGACAGCAGCCGCGCCTTGATCGAATTCATCCCGCGGCCGATCAGGAACGACGACAGAATCCCACCGCCGACGCTGCCGAAGTCGGCGGTCAGGTAAATGATGATCAGCGGGATACCCATCTGCGTGACGTTGATGCCCAGGTTGTATTGCTGGTTCAAGAACGGCGGCAGCCAGTACAGGTAGAACCAGAACACCGGTGCGGTCAGCGAGTAGGCGATGGCGAAGGCCCAAGTGCCGCGCATGCGCAGGATACGGCTGAAGGGGACGCGGGGCTGTTCCGGTTCGACTTCCCGTTGCACGTAGTCCAATTCGGATTGCTTAACCGTCGGATGCTCTTCCGGGTTGTAGTACTTCAAACCCCAGAACAGCAGCCAGATCCCACCGAGTGCCGACATGCACAGGAACGCTGCTTGCCAGCCCCACACATGCAGGATCAACGGCAGCAGCATCGGCGTCATCATCGCGCCGACGTTGGTACCGGCGTTGAAGATGCCGGTGGCCACTGCGCGCTCGCCGGCGGGGAACCACAGGCGGGTGGTCTTGACGCAGGCCGGGTAGTTGGCGGCCTCGGTCAGCCCGAGGATAAAGCGGCAAACCATGAAGCCGACGGCCGAGGTGGCCAGGCCGTGGGCGCCGGTAGCCACGCTCCACAGCAGCACCGCGCAGAAGAACACGCGCTTGACACCTACGCGGTCGATCAGCCGGCCTTGCAGCACAAAGCCAATCGCGTAGCCGACCTGGAACCAGAAGTTGATGTTGGCGTAGTCCATCGCCGTCCAGCTCATTTCTTTGGCCAGGATCGGTTGCATCACGCCGAGGGCGGCGCGGTCGATGTAGTTGAGTGTGGTCGCGAAGAACACCAGGGCCAGCATGCCCCAGCGAGTTTTACCGACGGCCATTGCACCGCGGATCTTGTCGCCGATGCCGGCGTGCGGGTTGGCCGGGCGCGCAGCCAGGACTGAGTTTTGCGAAGGCATGAGGGTTTACCCGTTTTTGAAATTTTTATGGTGTGTTCTGGGTTTTGTTACGGAATCGATGGTGCGCAGTGGCTAAAAAATCGTCAATTCGCCAATGCCCATTGTGTTCGATAATCGCCCTGAAAACTAACTGGTTCGTACATTTCAATTGCTGCATTAGGCTAGGGGGCGAATAATTTACTGTAAATAACAATTGCCGGGAGTCGCCCCATGCAACGTTCCATCGCCACTGTTTCCTTGAGCGGCACCCTGCCGGAAAAGCTCGAAGCCATTGCTGCCGCCGGGTTTGATGGGGTCGAGATCTTCGAGAACGACCTGTTGTATTACGACGGCAGCCCGCGGGAAGTCAGGCAAATATGCACTGACTTGGGCCTGGCCATCACCTTGTTTCAGCCATTCCGCGACTTTGAAGGCTGCCGCCGCGACCGCCTGGCGCGCAACCTGGAGCGCGCCGAGCGTAAGTTCGACCTGATGCACGAGCTGGGCACCGACCTGGTGCTGGTGTGCAGCAACGCCTCGGCCGATTGCGTGGGCGATGAACGTATTCTACTCGATGACCTCAGCCTGCTCGCCGAACACGCCGGCCGCCGTGGCTTGCGCATCGGCTATGAAGCGCTGGCCTGGGGCCGGCATGTGAACACCTGGCAGCAGGTGTGGAACCTGGTGCGTCAGGTCGATCACCCGAGCCTCGGGGTGTTGCTCGACAGCTTCCACACCCTGTCGCTCAAGGGCGACCCGAGCGCCATCGCCGAGATCCCCGGCGACAAGATCTTCTTTGTGCAGATGGCCGATGCACCGATCCTGGCCATGGATGTGCTGGAGTGGAGCCGACACTTCCGTTGCTTCCCCGGCCAAGGCGAATTCGACCTGGCGGGTTTTCTCGCGCCGATCATCAAGAGCGGCTATACCGGGCCGCTGTCCCTGGAAATCTTCAACGACGGCTTCCGTGCCGCGCCAACCCGAGCCAACGCGGCGGACGGCCTGCGCTCGCTGCTCTACCTGGAAGAGAAAACCCGCCAACGCCTGGCGCAGGAACGCCCTGCCGCACCGCTGGATATTCTCTTCGAAACCCCGCCCGCCAGCGAATACGACGGCATCGAGTTCCTTGAGTTTGCCGTGGACGAAGACCTTGGCGCCAAGCTGACCCAATGGCTGGAGCGCCTGGGCTTCGTCAAGGCCGGCCAGCATCGCTCCAAGAGCGTCAGCCTGCTGCGTCAGGGCGATATCAACCTGATCCTCAACTGCGAGCCCTACTCCTTCGCCCACAACTTTTTCGAGGCGCATGGGCCGTCGCTGTGCGCCACCGCGATTCGGGTCAAGGACAGCGCCAAGGCCCTGGAGCGGGCGGTGGCCTACAAGGGCCAGCCGTATCGTGGCCTGGTCGGGCCGAATGAGCTGGAATTGGCGGCGGTGCGCGCGCCGGACGGTAGCCTGATTTACCTGGTGGACCCAAGCGAAGGCGTATACGACACCGATTTCAATCTGCAACCGGCCGCTGCCACCAGCGGCGGGCTTTTGCGCATCGACCACATGGCGATGGCCTTGCCTGCCGACAGCCTCGACAGCTGGGTGCTGTTCTACAAGAGCTTGCTGGATTTCGAGGCCGATGACGAAGTGGTGCTGCCTGATCCGTATGGCCTGGTGAAAAGCCGTGCGCTGCGCAGCCGTTGCAGCTCGATTCGTTTGCCGCTGAATATTTCCGAAAACCGCAACACCGCGATTTCCCACGCGCTGTCGAGCTATCGCGGCTCGGGTGTGCATCACATTGCCTTCGACTGCGCGGATATTTTCGCCGAAGTGCGCCGGGCCAAGGAGGCGGGTGTGCCGCTGCTGGATATCCCGCTCAACTACTACGACGACCTGGCGGCGCGCTTTGATTTCGACGACGAGTTCCTCAGCGAGCTGGCGTACTACAACGTGCTGTACGACCGCGACGCCCAGGGCGGTGAGTTGTTTCATGTGTACACCGAGCCGTTCGAAGGGCGGTTTTTCTTCGAGATTATCCAGCGCAAGCATGGCTACGCCGGCTACGGTGCGGCCAATGTGGCGGTGCGTCTGGCGGCGATGGCCAAGTCGCGCAGTGGTGCGGTACGCCAGGCACGGTTGTGACGGCAGGGCCGGTGCTTCCTTCGGGGCGCGCCGCGGCCCATAATCGCGGCCTGCACAATAAAAAAACGGCCGTGAGCGCACCATGACCTTGACTCCCGATCTCTCCGCAGTGTCAGACGCACCGCGCAAGAGTCGCAAGAACAACCCGGAAAAGACCCGCGAAAACATACTGCAAGAAGCCATTGTCGAGTTTGTTCAGCAGGGCCTGTCCGGCGCTCGCGTGGATGCGATCGCCGAGCGTATCCACACCTCCAAACGCATGATCTATTACTACTTCGGCAGCAAGGAGCAGTTGTACGTCGAGGTGCTGGAGAAGCTCTACGGCGATATCCGCAACACCGAATCACGCATGAACCTCACGGCCCTGGAACCGCGCGAAGCGATCAGTCGGCTGGTGGAATTCACCTTCGATCACCACGACCGGAACGTGGATTTCGTGCGTATCGTCTGCATCGAAAATATCCACAATGCCGAGTACGTGAAGCGCTCCGATTCAATCAAGGCGATGAACAGCAACATCCTGGACGCGCTGGGCACGACCTTGCGCCGTGGCGCCGAAATGGGGCTGTTCCGCGAGGGGCTGGAGCCGCTGGACGTTCACCTGCTGATCAACTCATTCTGTTTTTATCGCGTATCCAACCGCCATACGTTCAGTGAGATTTTTCAGATCGAACTGTCGGACAAGGCCGTTAAGCAGCGGCATCGACAGATGATTTGCGAGTCGGTGCTGCGTTACCTGCAAACCTGAGGTTGGCGCGGATTCACGGTGGGAGGGGCAAACTCCCTCCCACATTTGGATGCGGTTTCGGCCGTCAGCTCTTCATGCTCTGGAAGTGCGCCAACATCCTGTGTGCATCCGGCACCACGCCACTGAACAATTCGAACGCCTTCACCGCCTGAAATACTGCCATGTTGCCGCCATCCAGAGTGCGGCAGCCCAAGGCGCGGGCGTTGCGCAGCAGTTCGGTTTCCAGTGGGAAATACACGATTTCCGCGACCCACAATTGCGCGTGCAGCAAGGCCGGCGGCACGGGCGTGCCGGGCAGTTTGGCCATGCCCATCGGCGTGGTGTTCACTAACCCGTCGGCCTCGGCCATGGCGTTTTCCAGATGGGTGCCGACCTGGGCCCGTCCCGGGCCGAAACAGTGTGCGAGGTTATCCGCCAGGTCCTGGGCACGGCTGGCGTCCACGTCGAAAATGCTCAAGTGCTCAACGCCTTCCGCCAGCAGCGCATGGGCCACCGCCGCGCCTGCGCCGCCGGCACCCATCTGGACCACGCGTCGCCGAACGACATCCTGCAAGTTGCGTCGGAAACCTTCGGCGAACCCCAGGCAGTCGGTGTTATGGCCGATGCGTTTGCCCGCTTTGAACACCACGGTGTTGACCGCCCCAATGCCCCGGGCCTCGTCGGACAATTCATCGAGTAAAGGCAGGATCGCCTGCTTGCACGGGTAGGTAATGTTCAACCCGGTGAAGTTCATCTGCTCGGCGGCCTGCAGCAGGTCGGGCAGGGCATTGATGTCCAGCTGCAGCGGTTCCAGGTCGATCAGGCGATATAGGTAGCGCAGGCCTTGGGCGTCACCTTCCTGTTCATGCAGGGCGGGCGTGCGGGAGGCCTGGATGCCGGCGCCGATCAGGCCGGCGAGGACGCGCGGTTTCATCAGGCTCATCCTTTCACCGTGCGGCTGAAATGTTCCAGGGCCAGGTGATAGCCGTGGCTGCCAAACCCGGCGAGTACCGCCTTGGCGATGGGCGACACGAACGAGTGATGACGAAACGGCTCGCGCGCATGCACGTTGGATAAATGCACCTCGATCACCGGCACTTCACTGGCCACCAGCGCATCGCGAATCGCCACCGAGGTGTGGGTCCAGGCCGCCGGGTTGATCACGATACCGGCGCAACGGGCGCGGGCGCCGTGAATCCAGTCGAGCAATTCGCCTTCGTGGTTGGTTTGGCGAAATTCGATGGTCAGCCCCAGTTGCTCGGCACTGCGGCCACACAGCGCGGCGATGTCGGCCAGGGTTTCATGGCCATAGGTGGCGGGCTCACGGGTGCCGAGCAGGTTGAGGTTGGGGCCGTTGAGCACCAGCACGATGGGCGGCATAAGGGGATCTCCACAGTTATTGTTCGTTGTGCGGATAAAATGTACTGAATGGTTAATTTGGTCAATCGATGGCGGTAGATGTGTTCGATTATCGAACCGTTAATCAGTGAGACCGGGCATTTCCAGGTGCTGCCATGAGTCGTTACAAGACCGTATTCGACGGTTTGCCCGCTGTTACTACGCTGTGAAAAACGCCCTGATCAAGGAGCCGGTTGTCGGGTGATGTATGGAAAAGTGTTACCCGGCGGAAAATAACCTAACGGATGGGTTACGATGAAAGTAGGCACTTACAAAGGACATGTGATTGCGGTGTTTCTCAGGGATGAGCATTGCCCGCCTCACGTGCATGTCAGGGGAAAGCAATGGGATGCGCGTTTTCGTTTCAGCTTTCTGGATGGGCGAGTGGAGTTTTGGGATGTAGACCCCGAACGGCGGCGGCCACCCCCCGGGATTCTGGAGGGCATTCGCCAGACGTTGATGCAGCGACACGTCCTGGCTCGTGTACGAAGGATCTGGTGGGAAAAACTGCAAACGGTTTGCCTGGAGAACCATTCCTGGGATTGGGACGCCGACGAGGTGGTGCCGGGGTTGATCATTCGGCGTGGCGTCTATGTGATTGCAAACGCCCGACACGATGTGGCGGGGCAGCGAACCCTTTTGAATCTGGTCAGGGCGCCAGATTGTGTGGAGATTGATCTATGAAAATCGTAAAAGCCAAAACCTTGCCCGATGTACCGATCACTGAGGCCGATATCGATAAGGCCATAGTGCGGGGGCGCAAACTGAAGCGTGTGTACGCCAATGCCTGCTCGGTGCGTTACGAGGATGACTGCATCTCCATCGGCTTCAGCGATGGCAGTCGCATCATGTTGCCGGTGGCCGGTCTTCCGGAGTTCGAAGGGTTTTCCGCGCAGGACTTCGAGCAATTGGAGGTCGGCTTTGGCGGCAAGGCGCTGTGCTGTGAAGCCCGCGACCTGCATGTTTCCATCACCGGCCTGATTGCGACCAGCCAGCCCTTGATGGATCTGGCCGTGAGCCTGGTGGCGTCGCACAACGGCCGTAAAAGCAGCGCGGCCAAATCCGCCGCCGCCCGAGCCAATGGCAAGAAGGGCGGTCGGCCGCGCAAGGAACCGTAAGGGAGGTTATCGACGGGTCAACAGCACCCCGGACTCCATATGGTGCGTCCATGGGAACTGGTCGAACATCGCGCATTGGGTAATCCGGTGCGTGTCATGCAGTTGCGCAATGTTCGCCGCCAGGGTTTCCGGGTTGCAGGAGATGTAGAGGATGTTGTCGAAGCGCCGGGTCAGTTCGCAGGTGTCCGGGTCCATGCCGGCGCGCGGCGGGTCGACGAAGACGCTGCCGAATTCGTAGCTTTTCAGGTCGATGCCGTGCAGGCGACGGAACGGGCGCACGTCGTTCAGCGCTTCGGTGAGTTCTTCGGCGGAGAGGCGCACCAGGGTGACGTTATCCACTGCGTTTTCATCGAGGTTGCTCAAGGCTGCGTTCACCGAGGTCTTGCTGATTTCGGTGGCGAGCACGTTGCGCACGCGGGTGGCCAGCGGCAGGGTGAAGTTGCCGTTGCCGCAGTACAGCTCCAGCAGATCGTCCGGGCGATCGCCGAGTGCGTCGTATGCCCAGTTGAGCATCTTCTGGTTCACCGCCCCGTTGGGCTGGGTGAAAGCGCCTTCGGGTTGGCGATAGCTGAAGGTGCGGCCACCGACGTCGAGTTTTTCCACCACGTAGTCATGGCCGATCACATCGCGTTTGCCCTTGGAGCGGCCGATGATGCTCACGTTCAAGTCGGCGGCCAGCTGGTTCGCGGCGGTGTGCCAGTGCTCGTCCAGCGGGCGGTGATAGCACAGGGTGATCATCGCGTCGCCGGCCAAGGTGGTCAGGAACTCCACCTGGAACAGCTTGTGGCTCAGGGCGGCGCTGGCTTGCCAGGCGGCCTTGAGCTGCGGCATCAACTGGTTGATGCGCTGGCTGGCGATGGGGAACTCGTCGATCAGAATCGGCGTGCGCTTGTCGTCCTGGGAGAACATTGCGTAGTGGCGTTCCCCCGCTTCGCGCCACAGGCGGAATTCCGCGCGCAGGCGGAAGTTCTGCAGGGGCGAGTCGAAGACCTGAGGTTGTGGCGCGTCGAACGGTGCCAGCAGGTCACGCAAGCGCGTGACCTTGTCTTGCAGTTGAACGGTGTAGCTTGCGGCGTCAAAAGTCATGCGTTGAACCAGCCCAGCTTGATCACAAACAGAATCGACAGAATCACCAGCGCCGGGTTCAGCTCACGGTAGCGGCCCGAAAGCAGCTTGATGGCGGTCCAGGCGATGAAACCGAAGGCGATGCCGTTGGCGATGGAGTAAGTGAAGGGCATCGCCAGGGCGGTGATCACCACCGGCGCTGCAACAGTGATGTCATCCCAGTCGATTTCCGCCAGGCCCGAGGTCATCAGCACGGCCACGAACAGCAACGCCGGTGCAGTGGCGAAGGCCGGTACGCTGGAGGCCAGTGGCGAGAAGAACAGTGCCAGCAGGAACAGGATCGCGACCACGACCGCGGTCAAACCGGTGCGGCCACCGGCACTCACGCCCGCGGCGGATTCGATGTAGCTGGTGGTGGTCGAGGTGCCCAGCAGCGAACCGGCCATGGCGGCGGTGCTGTCGGCGATCAGCGCACGGCCCATTTTCGGCATGTGGCCATCCTTGTCCATCAACCCGGCGCGCTTGGCCACGCCGATCAGGGTGCCGGAGTTGTCGAACAGGTCGACGAACAGGAACGCGAAGATCACGCTGACCAGGCCGATGTCCAGCGCGCCCTTGATATCCAGCTGCAGGAAGGTCGGGGCCAGGGACGGTGGCATCGAGGTCACGCCGCCGAACGGGGTCACGCCGAGCAGAATGGAGACAATGGTCACCGCCAGGATGCCGATCAGCACCGCGCCGCGTACCGCCAGGGCTTCCAGCGCGACGATCAGCGCGAAACCGAGGGCGGCGAGGATCGGTGCCGGTTGTTTCAGGTCGCCCAGGCCGACCATGGTGGCCGAGTTGCTCACCACGATCCCGGCGTTGTGCAGGGCGATCAGCGCCAGGAACAGGCCGATACCGGCAGCAATCGCCGAGCGCAGGGGCAGGGGGATGCTGTTGATGATCCATTCACGGATGCGGAAGATCGACAGCATGAAGAACAGCACCGCCGAAATGAACACCGCCCCCAGCGCCACTTGCCAGGTATGGCCCATGTGCAGGACCACGGTGTAGGTAAAGAAGGCATTGAGGCCCATGCCCGGCGCCAGCGCGATCGGGTAGTTGGCGATCAAGCCCATCACGGTCGAACCGATGGCCGCTGCCAGGCAGGTGGCGACGAACACTGCGCCCTTGTCCATGCCGGTTTCGCCGAGGATGCTCGGGTTCACGAACAAAATGTAGGCCATGGCCAGGAATGTCGTGATGCCCGCGAGGATCTCGGTTCGCACGTTCGTGTTGTGTGCTTTGAGTTGAAACAGCTTTTCCAGCATGCCTGCTCCCTGTGACGCTATGTTGCGTCGTTATTTGTTGACCTCTAAGTCAAAGCACAAATTGCGCCAAGCGCCTGTGGTTTCAGAGAGGATCGGAAAAAGCGGCGCATCATACCAGCAGCCGAGGCCGTGTGGCGCACGGGCTTGGCTTTGTGGCGCATGGCTGTGAATCATGGCCTTGAGGCATACTGCGCCGATGTTTAATTCAGGGTCATCGACAGCATGAAAAAAGCCAACCCGTGGAGTCTAGCTCTGATCGCTTGTATCAGCGCGTGGTTAGGCGCGGCACCGGCGTGGGGCGCGACTGCACCGGCCTTGAGCGAGGTGCGGGTGTTCAAGGTCGAGTCGGCCGGGTGTGTGGAAACGATTCCGGAGCGCTCCCAGAGCACACAGATGTGTACGCACCGTGGGCCCACCCAGGTGTCGGTGATGGAGGTTGGCCTGGGCAACAACCCGATGGGTCGCTTCAATGGCGCAGTACTCAACGGGCAACGCACCGCGGTGTGCCAGGTCGGCAACGTCAGCCAGGCCTGCAATGGCGCGGGCACGTTGATGGGCTACATCTATGTGTTCGACCTGAACGTCGAAGCCCAAGGCTGGTTCGAATACAGCAACACGTCGATCAACGCGCCGCGAAATACCTTGAATACCCAGCTCAATATCCGCTGATCAATGGCCCTGAACGTCACGGATATCCGCACCGGCTGGTGGTGAGGTTCAGCCCTTGGCTTCGTCCAGCGGCACATGCATGCGGTCGCGGTGAGCCAGGGTCGGGAACAGTTTGATCCACGTCCCGGTCACCACCAACGTGCCGATCCCGCCCATGACCACGGCGGGCACGGTGCCGAACCAGTGGGCGGTGATCCCGGATTCGAACTCGCCCAGTTGATTCGACGCGCCGATAAACAGGCCGTTGACCGCACTGACCCGCCCGCGCATGTCGTCTGGGGTTTCCAATTGCACGAAGGATGCGCGGATCACCATGCTGATCATGTCGGCCGCGCCCAACACCACCAGCACCGCCAGGGAAAACCAGAACGAGGTGGACAGGCCGAAAGCGATGGTCGCCACCCCGAACACCCCGACGGCGGTAAACATCACACGGCCCACGTGTCGGTCGACCGAGAAGCGCTCCAGCCACAACGACATCAACAGCGCGCCCACCGCCGGCGCCGAACGCAGCAGGCCCAGGCCCCAGGCGCCGGTCAGCAGGATGTCCTTGGCGAACACCGGCAGCAACGCGGTGGCACCGCCGAGCAGCACGGCGAACAGGTCGAGGGAAATCGCCCCGAGGATGTCCGGGCGGCTGCGGATAAAGCGAATCCCGGCCAGCAGCGAGTCCATCGTGGCCTTGGCCTTGTTCAGCGGCGTCTGGCGCGCGGGCAGGTTGAGGGTCAGCGTGCAGGCAATGAGGTACAGCACCACGGTCGGGCCATACACCCACACGCTGCCGAACGCATAGAGCAAACCGCCGAGGGCCGGGGCGACGATGGTTGCCAGTTGCTGGGCCGATTGCGACGAGGCCACGGCGCGCGGGAACAGCGTGCTGGGCACGATGCTCGGGAGCAGCGCTTGGGTGGTGGGCATTTCAAAGGAGCGCGCGGCGCCGAGCAGGAAGGCGAGGATAAAGATCATCTCGCGGGTCACATTGCCGGTCAGGCCGCCAATGGCCAGGGACACGGCAATCAGCGCCTGCACGGTCTGACAGATAGCCGCCACCTTGCGCCGATCATAGCGGTCGGCCACATGCCCGGTGTGCAGCATGAACAGCACGCGGGGAACGAATTCCACCAGGCCGACCAGGCCAAGGTCCAGCACGTTGCCGGTCAGTTGATAGAGGTTCCAGCCGATGGCCACGGTGAGCATTTGGAAGCCGCTGGCGGTGAAGATCCGCGCCAGCCAGAACGCGATGAAAGGGCGGTGGTGACGCAACAGCAACGCGGGTTCATTGGGCATCGGGAGTTCGGGCCAGCGCGGTAGGGAAACCCGAGATTAGCATCAAGCTGTAACAAACAGTTGCAGAAACTGCGCTGAGGCAAGCTGTCACGCGGCAAAAGACCACACAGGCCAATTACCAAAATGGGACTACTCTTTTGACTGTGATTGATCCAGATCAAAGCTATTTCAGGATTTGTTCTGGCGGCCGCAAGGCCTGACTCCCTACGTGGTTGGTAAAAAAAGAAACGAATTGAAATTCGCCACACTCCATATCCGTGGGGGCAGTGGATGCGGCCTCCAGCCAGCATTCGGTATTACCTGACAGAGGAAGACTTATGTTCGGTTTGGAGGCGCTAGATCTCGCCCGAATTCAGTTCGCGTTTACTATCTCGTTCCACATCCTGTTCCCGGCGATCACCATCGGCCTGGCGAGTTACCTTGCGGTGCTGGAAGGCTTGTGGCTCAAGACCCATAACGATACCTACCGTGACCTCTACCATTTCTGGTCGAAGGTCTTTGCCGTCAACTTCGGCATGGGCGTGGTCTCCGGCTTGGTCATGGCGTACCAGTTCGGCACCAACTGGAGCCGCTTCTCGGACTTCGCCGGCTCCGTCACCGGGCCGCTGCTGACGTATGAAGTGCTCACGGCCTTCTTCCTCGAGGCCGGTTTCCTCGGCGTGATGCTGTTCGGCTGGAACAAGGTGGGGCGCAAGCTGCACTTCTTCGCGACCGTGATGGTGGCCGTCGGCACGCTGATTTCGACCTTCTGGATTCTCGCCTCCAACAGTTGGATGCAGACTCCCCAGGGCTTTGAAATCATCGACGGCCGCGTGATCCCCACGGACTGGCTGGCCGTGATCTTCAACCCCTCGTTCCCCTACCGCCTGATGCACATGGCCACGGCGGCGTTTGTGGCGACGGCGTTCTTCGTCGGTTCTTCGGCGGCCTGGCATTTGCTGCGTGGCAAGGACAACCCGGCGATCCGCAAGATGCTGTCGATGGCCATGTGGATGGCGCTGATTGTCGCGCCTATCCAGGCAGTGATCGGTGACTTCCACGGCCTCAACACCCTGCAGCACCAACCGGCGAAAATCGCCGCGATCGAAGGCCACTGGGAAAACATCGGCAACGAGCCGACGCCGCTGATCCTGTTCGGCTGGCCCGACATGAAGGCGGAAAAAACCAAGTACGCGGTGGAAATTCCCTACCTCGGCAGCCTGATCCTGACCCACTCCCTGGACAAACAGGTACCGGCGCTCAAGGAGTTCCCGCCTGAGGACCGCCCCAACTCGACCATCGTGTTCTGGTCGTTCCGGGTCATGGTCGGCCTGGGTTTCCTGATGATCTTCACCGGCCTGTTCAGCCTTTGGCTGCGTCGGGGCGGCAAGATGTATACGTCCCGGCCGTTCCTGTACCTGGCGTTGTGGATGGGCCCATCCGGCTTGATCGCGCTTCTCGCCGGTTGGTTCACCACCGAGATCGGCCGCCAGCCGTGGGTGGTCTACGGGCTGATGCGGACTGCGGATGCGTCCTCCGGGCATAGCCTGGCGCAGATGAGCATCACCCTGGTGCTGTTCGTGGTGGTGTACTTCGCGCTGTTCGGCGCTGGTTTGGGCTACATGATGCGCCTGGTGCGCAAAGGCCCGGTGGCCCACGACGGCATCGAGCCAACCCACGGTGGCCCAGGCCAGAAACGCACACCGGCGCGGCCGTTGTCGGCGGCCGATGACGGCAGCGATGACGATCACGTCGACCTCCAGCATAAGGGGCATTGAGATGGGTATTGATCTTCCGCTGATCTGGGCCGTGATCATCATCTTCGGCATCATGATGTACGTGGTCATGGACGGTTTCGACCTGGGCATCGGCATCCTCTTTCCGTTCATCCCCGGCAAGACCGACCGTGACGTGATGATGAACACCGTCGCCCCGGTCTGGGACGGTAACGAAACCTGGCTGGTACTGGGCGGCGCGGCATTGTTCGGCGCGTTCCCGCTGGCCTATTCGGTGGTGCTGTCGGCGTTGTACCTGCCGCTGATGCTGATGCTCATCGGGCTGATCTTTCGCGGCGTGGCCTTTGAATTCCGCTTCAAGGCCAAGGACCACAAGCGTCACCTGTGGGACAAGGCGTTCATCGGCGGGTCGCTGGCGGCCACGTTCTTCCAGGGCGTCGCGTTGGGTGCGTTCATCGACGGCATCCCGGTGGTCGATCGCCAGTTTGCCGGTGGCTCACTGGATTGGGCGACGCCGTTCACGATGTTCTGCGGCGTGGCGCTGATCGTGGCCTACGCGTTGCTCGGTTGCACCTGGCTGATCATGAAGACCGAAGGCAAGTTGCAGGAGCAGATGCACGACCTGGCGCGGCCATTGGCCTTCGTGGTGTTGGCGGTGATCGGTATCGTGAGTATCTGGACGCCGCTGTCGCACCCGGAAATCGCCTCGCGCTGGTTCACCCTGCCGAACCTGTTCTGGTTCCTGCCGGTGCCGATCCTGGTGCTGGTGACCATGTACGGGCTGATCCGCGCCGTGGCGCGCAACGCGCACTACACGCCGTTCCTGCTGACGCTGGTGCTGATCTTCCTCGGCTACAGCGGCCTGGGGATCAGCCTGTGGCCGAACATCATCCCGCCGTCGGTATCGATCTGGGACGCTGCCGCGCCGCCGCAAAGCCAGGGCTTCATGCTGGTGGGCACGTTGTTCATCATCCCGTTCATCCTGGGCTACACCTTCTGGAGCTACTACGTGTTCCGCGGCAAGGTCACCCATGAAGACGGTTATCACTAGGAGGGTCGTTTCATGTCCGGCAAACCTTCGTTGCACGAGATTGAACAGGCTGAGAAGCAACCGCTGTGGCGGCGCCTTGGTTGGTTGGCGATGATCTGGAGCGGCAGCGTGCTGGCCCTGTTCATCGTGGCCAGCCTGATGCGCCTGTTCATGAGCGCGGCCGGCCTGACCACGCACTGACATCCCATCCCGTTGCCTTGCGGCACGGTTTTTTGACCCTGCCCCTCTTTGGAGGGGCGGGGTCTTTTTTTATTTGCGCGCTTTGAGAATGACGAATTTGGGCGTGGCGGCCACTTGCTCGACGCCCCGGAACAGCCGCGCCAACTTGCTGTGATAACCCAGGTGACGGTTGCCGACTATATACAGGGCGCCGCCGACCACCAACGCTTCGCGCGCCTGCTGGAACATGCGCCAGGCGAGGAAGTCGCCGACCACCTGTTGCTGGTGGAACGGTGGATTGCACAGCACCACATCCAACGATTGCGGTGCCTGCCCGGCCAGGCCATCGTCGGCGCGGACGATGACCTCGCGATCACCCAGGGCCGCTTGCCAGTTCTCGGCGGCCGATTGCACGGCCATGTAGGACTCGTCCACCAAGGTGTAATGCGCGTCCGGGTTCTGCAGGGCGCTGGCAATCGCCAGTACGCCATTGCCGCAACCCAGGTCGGCGACTCGCGCACTGCCAAGGCCCGTGGGCAAGTGTGGCAGGAAGGCGCGGGTGCCGATGTCCAGGCTTTCGCGGCAGAACACGTTGGCGTGGTTGAGCAGGGCGATGGCTGGAGTGTCCAAGGCGTAACGGGTGGGGTAGGGCGAGACGGCGGCCGGGCGCTCCCCAACGGTGGCGATCAACAGCCGCGCCTTTTTGACCGCGAGGGACGCGTGCATCGGCCCGATGTACTGCTCCAGCAATTCACCGGCGGCCCGTGGCAGATGCTTGACCATCGCTGCGGCGATAACTTCAGCGTCCGGCGCCAGTTGGCCCTGCAGGCGGATCAACTGTTCTTCGAGCAGCGCCAGGGTTTTCGGCACGCGGATCAGCACCCGGTCGAATGGCCCGACAGGCACTTGGCTGGCGGGGATGAACGACACCGCATCGAACGCCTTGCCGTTGCGCAGCAGGTTTTTTTCCAGGCCTTGGGCGGCGAGAAACGAGTCGCCGCTGGATGTCACCTGCACATGGCCCTCAAGGCTGGCGGCCAATGCGCCAAAGCTATCGTTAAGCACCAGCACGCGAGTTGCGGCGTTCGGTTGCTGTTCGGCCAGGTAGCTGAGCAGATACTCGTCGGCGGCGTCGAAGGCCTGCAGCGGATCATTGTGCTGCTCGGGTTGGCGGATCAGATCGAGCTGGGCGAACGGGCTTTCGAGCAGGGGCATGGCGGGGGAGGCTCTGGGTAATCGATGGGTGTTCGGCAGGCGCTGTGGCGGCCGGCGGAACCGTCTGAGTGAACTGCGAGGCGGCACCGAGGGGCTGCGTCAACACTCAGAGTTGGCCGTAAATGTTACTTTTTTTTTGGAGTGATTACATGCGGTGTTTCAAAGCGGGTTAAAACAAGCCTGCTTTCGAGGCACAGAGCACCGCAGCGATTTTGTTATTGACGCCCATTTTAGTGAAGATGCTTTTGAGATGAAAACCAATGGTGCGTTCCGACAGGCACAGTATGGCGGCGATATCGGCAGCCGTTTTGCCCAGGGCTGACCATTTGAGGATTTCTGTCTCCCGTGGTGTCAATTTGCAGGCCGAAGGCGCGTTGGGCTTGTCGGCATATTTCTGTGCGACCACCGCATGCATCGCATGACAGAGCCACAATACCTGGCCGGCCTTTTCGTACAGCTCTTCCGGGCTGACCTCGCCCTTGCTGCGTCCCAGAGTCAGCATGCTGAACACACCCTGGAAATCGTGGACCGCCTGGGTCCATCCAAGATGCACGCCAGAGGACCGGGCCAGTTCCCACAAATTCGGCGCGGCGCCGAACACTTTTTCCTCCCAGACAATCGGTAGTACGCAACGTTTGCAGTGGGTGACAACCGGGTCTACGTCGAAAAAGTGGGCCTGGTCGTACAGGGAGTTCCATTCATTTGGGTAGTTGTTGAGGCAAATCGGTTTGCATGGGTGTGTGGGTCGTTGTGAACTCATCGTGAAGGAACAGAATTGGAAGCCAAGCTCGTAGGTTTTGTTGATGACCATTTCAAATACACTGGTGATCTTGTCCTCGCCTTCCAGTTTAGGGAGTCGTGTATTGCGCCAGTTGACCATCGGAAGCTCTCCATGGAATTCTTTGTGACTTGGGTACGTCCTGGCCCCCAATGTTGCACGCAAATTAGTGTAGGACACGGACTACACTTGCAGCGGAAATTTTCGTTCTTGTTCGTCGTGTTCTAAGACTCTTTAAGCAGGTGTGCAACTTCCGTCCGCAACTTTTTGCGAAGGTTTGCCCTTTTTTAGTGGGTTTTAGCGTCTGTAATGCGTCACTGACAATCGCACTATGGGGCGATGTTGTGATGTGTCTTGGACTAATAGCCAAATGTTTAGTAGTGCAATTAAATAGCCATCAACTTGTGGTTTTTTTTGCTCTATTCACAATGCCACTACCGACTGCGGGTGTTTCCGCACGTGACTTTGGGGGACACTAGGGCACCTGTAGAACGGAGCTCCCCATGACGGCCAGTGCTGAGAAATTTACCCGCCAGACCCTGCTCGACGTGCAATCGCTGACCCCCAGCCTCTTCACCCTGCGCACCACCCGTGACCCGGGCTTTCGGTTCACCGCCGGCCAGTTCGTGCGCCTGGGGGTGACCAAGGCCGATGGCAGCACGGTATGGCGCGCGTACTCCGTGGTGTCGTCGCCGTTTGATGAGTACCTGGATTTTTTCTCGATCGTGGTGCCCGGTGGCGAGTTCACCAGCGAGCTGAGCCGTCTGCGCGTCGGTGATACGTTGATGGTCGAGCGTCAGGCCACAGGCTTCCTGACCCTGAACCGGTTTGTCGACGGTCGTGACTTATGGTTGCTGGGCACCGGCACCGGAGTGGCGCCGTTCCTGTCGATCCTGCAGGACTTCGAGGTCTGGGAAAAATTCGAGCGCATCATCCTCGTGTACAGCGCCCGGGAAGCCAGGGAGCTGGCCTATCAGTCGCTGATCCAGGGGCTGGCGCAGCGTGAGTACCTGGCCGAGTACGCCCACAAGCTGACCTATCTGCCGCTGGTCACCCGCGAGCAGTACCCTGGTGCGCTGCACGGGCGCATTACTACCCTGATCGAGAATGGCGAGCTGGAGCGCGCAGCCGGCGTCGCGCTGACCCCAGAGCATTCGCGCGTGATGATTTGCGGCAACCCGCAGATGATCGACGACACCCGTCAGTTGCTCAAACAACGCGATATGCAATTGAGCCTGTCCCGGCGCCCCGGCCAGGTGGCGGTGGAGAACTACTGGTAACAAAAAAGGCGCCCCTGGAGGCGCCTTCGTTCAAACCGATACGGCTTATTGCGGTTTGTCGTTCTGTGCCTTGAGCAGATCGCGGATCTCACCCAGCAACACTTCTTCCTTGCTCGGCGTCGGCGGCAGGCTGGGGGCCACGGCTTCTTCGCGTTTCAGGCGGTTGATGGCCTTCACACCCATGAAGATCGCAAACGCGACGATCAGGAAGTCGATCACGCTCTGGATGAACTTGCCGTAGGCCAGCACGACCGCCGGGACATCGCCCTGCGCAGCCTTGAGCGTCACCGCCAGATCAGCGAAGTCCACACCGCCGATCAACAGACCGATCGGTGGCATCACCACGTCGCCTACAAACGAGGAAACAATTTTGCCGAAGGCGGCGCCGATGATAATCCCGACGGCCATGTCGACCACATTACCTTTGACCGCGAAGGCCTTGAACTCACTGATCACGCCCATAGGTTATTCCTTGTTACAGATGAGAAGGGTGGAAGTCAGTGTAAGTCAGTCGTAGCGGGCTTGCCTGACACAACTGTTAACACTGTCGGTTTTTATCGACACATTAAATCGCAAATAGTTTGCAAAGTGCCATCAATCGCGCGCGAAATACCCGCGATTTCAGTGAGTTACCAGATTATTTTCTCAATCGACCCGTTGGGGTTTTTCTATTTATCTTCTGACTCGCGGGTCACTAGCCTCTGGCAAGCACAACTGAATGTGCATTAAAAAAACCAGAGGAAACCTCGATGAACAACCCAATGAGCCGCGCGCCCGTTCTGGCGCGACATGCGCTGGTGCTGGCAACCGTCAGCCTGCTTTCGCTGTCTGTGCTGGCCGCCAACCTGACCCGTGACAATGGTGCCGCCGTCGGCGACAACCAGAACTCGCAAACCGCGGGCGCCAACGGCCCGGTGCTGCTGCAAGATGTGCAACTGATTCAGAAGCTGCAACGCTTCGACCGCGAACGCATCCCCGAGCGCGTGGTACATGCCCGTGGCACCGGCGCTCACGGCACGTTTACCGTCACCGATAACCTCAGCGACCTGACCAAGGCCAAAGTTTTCGCCGCCGGTGAGGCAACCCCGGTATTCGTGCGGTTCTCGGCGGTGGTACACGGCAATCACTCCCCGGAAACCCTGCGCGACCCTCGCGGCTTCGCCACCAAGTTCTACACCGCCGACGGCAACTGGGACCTGGTCGGCAACAACTTCCCGACGTTCTTTATCCGAGACGCCATCAAGTTCCCGGACATGGTCCATGCCTTCAAACCCGACCCGCGCACTAACCTGGATGATGACTCGCGTCGTTTCGACTTCTTCTCCCATGTTCCCGAAGCCACCCGCACCCTGACCGAGCTGTACTCCGACTCCGGCACGCCGGCCAGTTACCGCGAAATGGACGGCAACGGCGTACATGCCTACAAGTTGATCAACGCCAAGGGCGAAGTGCATTACGTCAAGTTCCACTGGAAGAGCCTGCAAGGCATCAAGAATCTTGATCCCAAGCAAGTCACTGAGGTGCAGGGCCGTGACTACAGTCATATGACGAATGACTTGGTCACCCATATCAACAAGGGCGACTTCCCCAAGTGGGACTTGTACGTGCAGGTGCTCAAACCTGAGGAACTGGCCAAGTTCGATTTCGACCCGCTGGACGCCACCAAGATCTGGCCCGGCATACCCGAGCGCAAAGTCGGGCAGATGGTGTTGAACCGCAACCCGGCCAATGTCTTCCAGGAAACCGAGCAAGTGGCCATGGCCCCGGCCAATCTGGTGCCGGGTATCGAGCCGTCGGAAGACCGCCTGCTGCAAGGCCGAGTGTTCTCCTATGCCGACACGCAGATGTACCGCCTGGGCGCCAACGCCCTGCAACTGCCGATCAACGCGCCACGGGTCACCGTCAACAACGGCAACCAGGACGGCGCGATGAATTCCGGCAAGACCAGCACCGGCGTGAACTACCAGCCAAGCCGCCTGTTGCCACGGGAAGAGCCGCAAACCGCGCGCTACAGCCAGTCGCCGCTGGCGGGCAGTACCCAGCAGGCGAAGATCCAGCGTGAGCAGAACTTCAAGCAGGCCGGTGATCTGTATCGCTCCTACAGCAAGAAAGAACGTCAGGACTTGATCGACAACTTCGGCGGCTCCCTGGCCACCACCGACGACGAGAGCAAGCACATCATCCTGTCCTTCCTCTATAAAGCCGACCCGGAATACGGCGCCGGCGTGACCAAGGTCGCCAAAGGTGACCTGGCCCGCGTGAAAGCGCTGGCACAAAAACTCACCGACTAACCCCACCCCCCCTGTAGGAGCGAGCTTGCTCGCGAAGATCTGCCAGGCAACGCGTGCATCCAGGATGCACGCGTCATCGTTGACGTTTTTCGCGAGCAAGCTCGCTCCTACAAGGGTTTTGTAGAGGAGTTGAATCAATGCGTACCTTCATCGGCGCGCTGCTGGCCTGCTGGTCGCTGAGCGGGGTTGCCGGGCAGCCTGCGCCCAATGACGCAGCGGCGCTCAAGGCGCAATTGCAAGGCTACTATTTCGATGCCGCACGTCGCGGCGACCTGCCCATGCTCGATACCTTCATCGACGCCGGCTTCCCCCTCAATACCCAGGACGACAAGGGCTACACCGCACTGATCCTCGCCGCCTACCATGGCGAAAGCGCCTACGTTGAACGTCTGCTCGCCGCCGGCGCCGATGCCTGTGTGCAGGACAAGCGCGGCAACACTGCGTTGATGGGCGCGATTTTCAAGGGCGAGCTGAAGATTGCCCAGCGCCTGCTGGCCACCGACTGCAACCCCGACCAGCGCAACGGCGCCGGGCAGACCGCCGCCATGTACGCCGGGCTGTTCAAGCGTCTCGAACTGCTCGACGAATTGAAGGCCAAAGGCGCCGACCTGAATGCCGAAGACCCGATCGGCAACAGTGCTTCACGATTGGCCAGCGGTGAAATCCGGACCCCGGCGCCGCGCTGAGCTATCATCGCGGTTTTTCGGTTGGAGGTTCTCAAATGGCAAAGGCCAAGCGCATTTACGGCTGCACCGAGTGCGGCGCGACCTTTCCCAAGTGGGCCGGCCAGTGTACCGAGTGCGGGGCGTGGAACACCCTCACCGAAACCATGATCGAAAGCGGCGGCGCCGCGGCCCCCAGCGGCCGTGCCGGCTGGACCGGGCAACAGGCGCAGATCAAGACCCTGGCCGAAGTCAGCGTCGAGGAAGTCCCGCGTTTCTCCACCGCGTCCGGTGAGCTCGACCGCGTGCTGGGCGGTGGCCTGGTGGACGGTTCGGTGGTGCTGATCGGCGGCGACCCCGGTATCGGCAAGTCGACCATCCTGTTGCAAACCCTGTGCAGCATCGCCAGCCGCATGCCGGCGTTGTACGTCACCGGCGAAGAATCCCAGCAACAAGTGGCCATGCGCGCACGCCGCCTGGGCTTGCCCCAGGACCAACTGCGGGTGATGACCGAAACCTGCATCGAAAGCATCATCGCCACCGCGCGGATCGAAAAGCCCAAGGTCATGGTGATCGACTCGATCCAGACGATTTTCACCGAACAACTGCAATCGGCTCCGGGCGGCGTGTCCCAGGTGCGTGAGAGCGCGGCGCTGCTGGTGCGCTATGCCAAGCAGAGCGGCACGGCGATTTTCCTGGTCGGTCACGTGACCAAGGAAGGCGCGCTGGCCGGGCCACGGGTGTTGGAGCACATGGTCGACACCGTGCTGTATTTCGAAGGCGAGTCCGATGGCCGTTTGCGTTTGCTGCGCGCCGTGAAGAACCGCTTCGGTGCGGTGAACGAGCTGGGCGTATTCGCCATGACCGACCGCGGGCTGAAAGAAGTCTCCAACCCCTCGGCGATTTTTCTGACCCGTGCCCAGGAAGAAGTCCCCGGTAGTGTGGTGATGGCAACGTGGGAAGGCACCCGGCCAATGCTGGTGGAAGTCCAGGCGCTGGTGGACGACAGCCATTTGGCCAACCCACGTCGAGTGACCCTGGGCCTGGACCAGAACCGCCTGGCAATGCTGCTTGCGGTACTCCATCGGCACGGCGGCATCCCGACCCATGACCAGGACGTGTTCCTTAACGTGGTGGGCGGGGTCAAGGTGCTGGAGACCGCGTCCGACCTGGCGTTGATGGCGGCGGTGATGTCTAGCCTGCGCAACCGGCCGCTGCCCCACGACCTGCTGGTGTTCGGCGAAGTTGGCCTGTCGGGCGAAGTGCGCCCGGTGCCCAGCGGTCAGGAGCGTTTGAAAGAAGCGGCCAAACACGGCTTCAAGCGCGCGATCGTGCCCAAGGGCAACGCGCCGAAGGAAGCGCCGCCGGGGTTGCAGGTGATTGCAGTGACGCGGCTGGAGCAGGCGTTGGATGCACTTTTCGAGTAGCCCGCAACACCGCAGTACACATGTGGGAGGGCGCAAACCCCTCGCACCGGTGGTCAGTGCTCCAGCAGCGCGCCCAACTGCCGCTCCAGTTCTGCCTGATCTCCCAGGTTCAACTCGATCAAGCGGCGCAAATGGCTGATCGATTCCAGACTGATGTGCTCGCATTCAAACCCCAGTTGGTCAGTCTGGTCATGGGTCAGCCTGACCCGCATCTGCACATCGGTATTGGCATCCAGGTGGATATCCACATCGAACGACTCAGTACCGATGCCGAGCCAGGGCGTCGGTTTCTGCACCAACAAGCCCTTCAGCGATAAGTCCACCAGTTGCACCGACCATTCCCGACCGTTCTGCCGGAGTTTGGTCTTGGCATCAAAGGCTATCCGGCGAAAACGACGGCGATCAGACGCATGCTCGGTCATGGTGAAACCCTCTGTGGATGAAGGGATTGTAGCCCTACGCCATTATTGAGGCTTTATTTCTGCTTTTTTTGCCATGGGAAGGCTCTAGACCAACGTAGGGGGCTGGCCTTTAAGGCCAGTAGCGCTAAACTCGAGCTGGTTGTCCTTTCTGTCCACCCTGGCTGGAATACAAAAAATGAAAAATAATAATAGCCTGCTACGCCACTTACCCTGGCTGGTACTGGCCATAGTAGGTGCGTGCGCTCTGGGCGTAGTGGCCTTGCGCCGCGGCGAGGCGATCAATGCCTTGTGGATCGTCGTCGCAGCAGTGGCGATCTATCTGGTCGCCTATCGCTACTACAGTCTGTTCATCGCCAACAACGTGATGCAACTCGATCCACGACGGGCCACCCCCGCAGTGGTCAATAACGACGGTCTGGACTTCGTACCGACCAACAAACACATCCTTTTCGGTCACCACTTTGCGGCGATTGCCGGTGCAGGCCCCTTGGTCGGCCCGGTGCTGGCGGCGCAAATGGGTTATCTGCCCGGAACCCTGTGGCTGATCGCCGGCGTGGTACTGGCCGGTGCGGTGCAGGACTTCATGGTGCTGTTCCTGTCTACCCGTCGTAACGGCCGTTCCCTGGGGGATATGGTCCGCGAAGAGATGGGCCGCATTCCCGGGACCATCGCGCTGTTCGGCTGCTTCCTGATCATGATCATCATCCTCGCGGTGCTGGCGCTGATCGTGGTCAAGGCCCTGGCCGAAAGCCCGTGGGGCATCTTCACGGTGATGGCGACCATCCCGATCGCGATGTTCATGGGCATCTACATGCGCTACATCCGCCCGGGCCGCATCGGTGAAATTTCGATCGTCGGCGTGTTGTTGTTGCTCGGTTCGATCTGGCTGGGCGGGCAGATTGCCGCCGACCCGGTCTGGGCCAAGGTCTTCAGTTTCACCGGCATCCAGATCACCTGGATGCTGATCGGCTACGGTTTCGTCGCGGCGGTACTGCCGGTGTGGCTGATCCTGGCCCCGCGTGACTACCTGTCCACCTTCCTCAAAATCGGCACTATCGTCGCCTTGGCCATCGGTATCCTGGTGACCATGCCCGACCTGAAAATGCCGGCGCTGACCCAGTTCATCGATGGCACCGGCCCGGTGTGGAAGGGCGGTCTGTTCCCGTTCCTGTTCATCACCATTGCCTGCGGTGCGGTCTCGGGCTTCCACGCGCTGATCGCTTCGGGCACCACGCCGAAGTTGCTGGCCAGTGAAGGCCACGCCCGGTACATCGGGTATGGCGGCATGTTGATGGAGTCGTTCGTGGCCATCATGGCAATGGTTGCCGCTTCGGTGATCGAGCCGGGTGTGTACTTCGCCATGAACAGCCCGGCGGCGATCGTCGGCTCGGACGTGGTCACCGTCGCTCAAACCGTCAGCAGCTGGGGCTTTGCGATTACGCCTGAGGCGCTGTCGGCCGTTGCCCATGACATCGGCGAAACCACCGTGCTGGCTCGTGCCGGCGGTGCGCCGACGCTCGCGGTGGGTATCGCGCAGATCCTGCACAGTGTGCTGCCGGGTGAAAACACCATGGCGTTCTGGTACCACTTTGCGATCCTGTTCGAAGCGCTGTTCATCCTGACGGCTGTCGACGCCGGTACCCGTGCCGGGCGCTTCATGCTGCAGGACCTGCTGGGCTCCTTCGTGCCGGCGCTCAAGCGCACCGAGTCCTGGACGGCCAACCTGATCGCGACCGCCGGTTGTGTGGCGATGTGGGGTTACCTGTTGTATCAAGGCGTGATCGACCCGCTGGGCGGCATCAACACCTTGTGGCCGCTGTTCGGTATCTCCAACCAGATGCTGGCAGGTATCGCGCTGATGCTGGCGACCGTCGTGCTGATCAAAATGAAGCGCCAACGCTACATCTGGGTGACCATGCTGCCGGCCGTCTGGCTGCTGATCTGCACCACCACGGCGGGCTTCATCAAGCTGTTCGACGCCAACCCGGCGATCGGCTTCCTGTCGCTGGCGAAGAAGTACAGCGATGCGCTGGCCAACGGCCAGATCCTCGCCCCGGCCAAGAGCATCGACCAGATGCAGCATGTGATCTGGAACGCCTACACCAACGCAACGCTGACGGCGCTGTTCCTGTTCGTGGTCTTCAGTATCCTGTTCTATGCGCTCAAAGTCGGCGTCGCCGCCTGGGGCAACAAAGAGCGCACGGATAAAGAAGCCCCGTTCCAGGCCGTACCGGACGCATGATCGAGGATTGCAGCCATGTTCAATGACATCAGTCGCCTCGGTAAATACCTCGGTCAGGCCGCGCGCCTGATGGTCGGCATGCCCGACTACGACACTTACGTCGAGCATATGCAAACCAAACACCCGGACAAGCCGATGATGGACTACAAGACGTTCTTCCGGGAACGCCAGGAAGCCCGTTACGGCGGCAAGGGTGGGCCCAAGTGCTGTTAAGTTGGTAAAACCGCTTTACCTGTAGGAGCGAGCTTGCTCGCGAACAACGCAAGGACACCACGTGCATCCAGATAGCACGGGTTATCGTTGACGTTCTTCGCGAGCAAGCGCGCTCCTACAGTTGTTTTTACCTCCCCATTTTCAGGAGAACTGTCTTTGTCCTCTCCCATTCCCGTCACGGTCCTCAGTGGCTTCCTCGGCGCCGGCAAGACCACGTTGCTGCGTCACCTGCTCAAAGCCGAGCACGGCTTGAAAATCGCCGTGATCGAAAACGAATTCAGCGACGCCGGTATCGACACCCAGCTATTGGGCAACGAGCCCGTGCAAGTCATGACCCTGTCCAACGGCTGTGTGTGTTGCACCATCCACACCGACCTGACCAAAGCCCTGTATCTGTTGCTGGAGCGTCTCGACAGCGGCGAAATCGCCTTCGACCGCCTGGTGATCGAATGCACCGGCCTGGCCGACCCGGCCCCCGTGGCCCAGACCTTTTTCATCGATGAAGAGCTGCGCGAGCGCTACATCCTCGACGGCATCATCACCCTGGTGGACGCGGCCCACGCCGAGCACCACCTGACCCAAACCATCGCCCAGGCACAGATCGGGTTTGCCGACCGCCTGCTGGTGAGCAAGCGCGACCTGGTGGACGACGCCAGCTTCGATGCCCTCAGCCAGCGCCTGACCCGCATCAACCGCCGCGCGCCGATTCGCGTGGTCGACCACGGCGCCATCGACCTGGCCGAGCTGCTCGACGTGCGCGGCTTCAACCTCAACGCCGGCATGAACCTGCGCCCGGTCAGCGCTGCGCCGTCCATCGACCGCATCTCCAGCCTGGTGCTGCGCACCGAACAGCCGCTGGATATCGACCGCCTCAGCGAGTTCATGGACGAGTTGTTGGAAGACCACGGCAAGCAACTGCTGCGCTACAAGGGCGTGCTGAACATCGCCGGCGACGATCGGCGCATGGTGTTCCAGGGCGTGCTGAAGCTCTACGGTTTCGATTGGGATACCGAATGGGCCGAGGGCGAAACGCGGGAGAGTGTGATCGTGTTTATTGCCGATGAGTTGCCGGAAGACAAGATTCGCGAGGGTTTTGCGAAGGTCTATCAAGCCTAACTTGGAAATGCGATCAAAAATGTGGGAGGGGGCTTGCCCCCGATAGCTGTGTGTCAGCCATACATGTGTCGACTGACCCACCGCCATCGGGGGCAAGCCCCCTCCCACATTTGATCGCATTTCAAGTTGGAACAAGCATAAAAAAGCCCGGCTCAAGAGCCGGGCTTTTTATTCAAGCAACTGCAATCAAGCGCCGTACACCGGCAGCTTTTTGCAGATGGCCTTGACCTTCTCACGGACCGCGTCGATCACGGCGTCGTTGTTCAGGTCAGCCAGGATGTCGCAGATCCAGCCGGCCAGTTCCTTGCACTCTGCTTCCTTGAAGCCACGAGTGGTCACGGCCGGGGTGCCGAAACGCAGGCCCGAGGTGACGAACGGCGAACGTGGGTCGTTCGGCACGGAGTTTTTGTTCACGGTGATGAAGGCTTTGCCCAGGGCAGCGTCAGCATCTTTACCGGAGATGTCCTGCTTGATCAGCGACAGCAGGAACAGGTGGTTTTCAGTCCCACCGGATACCACGTCAAAACCGCGTGCGATAAACACTTCGGCCATGGCCTTGGCGTTTTTCACCACTTGTTGCTGGTAAGTCTTGAACTCAGGCTGCAGGGCTTCTTTGAAGCAGACCGCTTTGGCGGCGATCACGTGTTCCAGCGGGCCGCCTTGGGAGCCTGGGAATACCGCAGAGTTGAGCTTCTTCTCGATCTCGGCGTTGGCGCGCGCCAGGATCAGGCCGCCACGCGGACCGCGCAGGGTCTTGTGGGTGGTGGTGGTGACCACGTCAGCGAACGGCACCGGGTTCGGGTAGACGCCAGCGGCGACCAGACCGGCCACGTGGGCCATGTCGACGAACAGGTACGCGCCCACTTTGTCGGCGATGGCGCGGAAACGTGGGAAGTCGAGGATCTGCGAGTAGGCAGAGAAACCGGCCACGATCATTTTTGGCTTGTGCTCGACCGCCAGGCGCTCGACTTCGTCGTAGTCGATCAGGCCGTTGGCATCGATACCGTATTGAACGGCGTTGTACAGCTTGCCGGAGGACGAAACGCTGGCGCCGTGGGTCAGGTGACCGCCGTGGGCCAGGCTCATGCCCAGGATGGTGTCGCCGCCTTGCAGCAGGGCCAGGTACACGGCGCTGTTGGCTTGGGAGCCGGCGTGTGGCTGGACGTTGGCGTAGTCGGCGCCGAACAGTTGCTTGGCGCGGTCGATGGCCAGTTGCTCAACCACGTCGACGTATTCGCAGCCGCCGTAGTAGCGCTTGCCTGGGTAGCCTTCGGCGTATTTGTTGGTCAGAACCGAACCTTGAGCCTCCATTACCGCAGGGCTGGTGTAGTTTTCCGAAGCGATCAGCTCAATGTGCTCTTCCTGGCGCACGGCTTCTTGCTCCATGGCGGCGAAGAGATCGGCGTCGTACTTGGCAATGGTCAAATCACGGCTGAACATGGCGGTCCTCAAGGATCGGGGGGCAGAAAAGGAAGGCATTCTAACCTAATGGGTTTTAGATGGCATATGAAAGGACGTCATGTCGCGGACAAGTGGTGTTCATCTGGCGGGGGGGACTGTGCCGCCGCCATCGGGAGCAAGCTCCCTCCCACATTTGAATGTATTCACAAATCGAAGTGTGGGAGGGGCGGTGCGACGATTCGACGTGCTCCCGATGAGGCCGCCGGCTTCACCACAAACTCTCAGTCGAACATGAACAGCGCATCATTGCTGAACTGCGCCGCGAACCGATTCGGCGGCATCGGCCGCCCGAACAGATAACCTTGCACCTCATCGCAGCCATGCTCGCGCAGGAAGTCCAGTTGCTCATGGGTCTCCACGCCCTCGGCGATCACCGCCAGGTTGAGGCTGTGGGCCATGGCGATGATCGCACGGGCGATTTGCGCATCCTGCTCGCCGGACGGCAGGCCGTCGACGAAGGTGCGGTCGATCTTGAGCACGTCGATGGGGAATTGCTTGAGGTAGTTGAGCGACGAATAACCGGTGCCGAAGTCGTCCACCGCAATGCTCAGGCCGAGGTTTTTCAGGCTGGCGAGGATCTGCATGGCTTCGTTGACTTCGCGCATCAGGATACTTTCGGTCAGCTCCAGCTCCAGGCACGCCGGCGGCAGGCCGGTGTCCTCGAGGATGCTGGCGATGCGCTCACCCAACTGACCATCGGAGAATTGCCGCGCCGAGATGTTCACCGAGACTTTCGGCACCCGCACCTTGTTCTGGTGCCAGCTCTTGAGCTGGCGGCAGGCTTCGCTGATCACCCAGTCGCCCACGTCCACCACCAGGCCCAACTCTTCCAGCACTGGAATGAAGTCCCCTGGCGGCACCAGGCCACGGCGCGGGTGACGCCAGCGCAGCAAGGCTTCGGCGCCGGTCAGGCGTTTGCCGTCGCCACTGAATTGCGGCTGGTAATAGAGCACGAATTCGTTCTGGTCGAGGGCGTGGCGCAGGTCGCTTTCCAACTCCAGGCGCTCCAGGGCGCTGGCGTTCATGTCGGCCTGGTAGAACTGGAAGTTGTTCTTGCCACGCTCCTTGGCGTGATACATCGCAGTGTCGGCGTTTTTCATCAACTGGCTCAGCTCGTTGCCGTCCTGCGGGCTGAGGGCGATGCCGATACTTGCGGTGACGAAAAACTCGCGGCCTTCCAGCACGAACGGTCTGACCAGGCTGGCGAGGATTTGCTCGGCCACGTGAATCGCGCGGTTCAGCGCCATTTCGCGGCTGATCCGCGGCTGCAGGAGCAGGGTGAACTCGTCACCGCCCATGCGCGCCACGGTGTCGTCTTCGGCCACGCAACCGAGCAGGCGGGTAGCCATCTCCTTGAGCATGCGGTCGCCGGCGGCGTGGCCCAGGGAGTCGTTGATCGGTTTGAAGCGGTCGAGGTCGAGGAACATCAGCACCACCCACGACTTCTGCCGTTCGGCCGACTGCAGTGCGGTGTGCAGGCGGTCCTGGAACAGCGTGCGGTTGGGCAGGTGGGTCAGGGCGTCGTAATAGGCCAGGCGGTGGATGCGCTGTTCGCTGGCCTTGCGCTCGCTGATATCGCTGAAGAAGCAGACGTAGCTGGCCAGGTCGCCTTCATCGTCGAACACGGCGGTAATGCCGACCCAGGCCGGGTAATGCTCGCCGTTGCGGCGCTTGAGCCACACTTCGCCTTCCCAGGTGCTGTGCTGGTGCAACTGCTTGAGCACATAGCGCAGGTGGGCTTCCTGCTGCTCGTCGACGGTGAGCATGTTCGGCAACTGGTCGAGCACGTCCGCCACGGCGTAGCCACTGACGCGGCTGAACGCCTCGTTGGCCTGCACGATATAGCCGGCCGGGTCGGTGATCAGGATCGCCGACGTGGAGTGCTCGAATACCGTGGCGGCCATGCGCAGGTCTTTCTCGGCGCGGCGCTGCTGGCTGATATCGCGGCCGACGCCGAGGATGCCCTCGAAGGCGCCGTGCTCGTCCCACACCAGCACCAGGCGCAGCTCGATCGGAACTTTACGCCCGTCGGCGCGCAGGCAGTCGAACAGGTACAGTTGGGTGTGGATGTCATCGCGCAGCTTGGCCAGCGCCTCGGCGTCGCCCAAGGCCCGGCTGACTTGCTCGACCAGGCTGTAGATGCCGGCCAATTGCTGCGGGTTGGCGATGATCGACTGCCAGCCATTCTTGAACACCCAGTCCACGTCATAGCCCAGCACGGCGTTGACCGAGGGGCTGATGTAGTTGAGGGCGAGGCGGCTGTCGGTGGAGCAGATCACGTCGCTGATGCTTTCGGCCAGCATGCGGTAGCGCTGTTCGCTGTCACGCAGGGATTCGCTGGCCTCGATCTGATCGGTAATGTCCTTGGCCACGCCGATGATGCGCGTGACCTGCGCGGTCTTGTCCCCGGCCAGGGCTTGCTCGCGGATATCGAAGCGGCGCCATTGATTGTTGCGGTGGCGAAAGCGCAACTGGCATTGCAGTTGGCTCGAATAACCGGCCTGGCGCTGCTGCTGGCGCAAGTCGTGGTAATGCTCGGCGTCCTCGGGGTGCAGCAGGATTTCCCAGAAGTACTCGCCCATTTGCTGCAATTCGGCCTTGTTGTAGCCGAGGGTGTGGCCCAGGTGGTGGTTGCTGAAAATCATCCGCTGGCTGATCACATCCTGCACATACAGGTGATCGGGCACGGTTCGCACCACGTCCGACCAGAAACTTTCGCGCTCCACCAGCGACAGTTCGATCAGCTTGCGGCTGGTGATGTCGCTGATGCTGAGGATCACCGCCTTGAAGTCGTCGCGCTGTTCCGGCAGGCGCATCACCAGCCACAGGTATTGGTTGTTGCCGAGCACATCGTTGAGCTGGATTTCCAGTTCCAACTGGTTCTGTTGGGTCAGCACCGCCTCGAGCACCTGATAGCCGATGGCCGTGGCGTTGCGTGGGCAGTCATCGATCAGGCGTTCCCAGGCTTGCTCGCACGAGCTGACGTTCAACAGGCGCACCGCCACCTGGTTGACCTCGGTGACGCGCAGTTCCTTGAGCAACTGGCGACGCGCTTCGGGGTTGCCCTGCAGCCACCCGTGCAATTGCTCGCGCGTGCGGATCTTGGCCTTGTCGAAGAACGCGTTGAGCCCCGACAGGTCAAGCACGCACAGGGCCACGCCGGTGCCTTCGAAAATATCCTGATAACGCCGCCGACCTTCGTTCACCTGGCGCTGGCGGCGGCGCATATTCAACAGCACGATCACCGGTACCAACGAGAAGGCCAGGCCCAGCAGGCACTTGCCGATAAACGCCGGCAGCAATTGTTCCAGCACGGCGTTACGGTCGAAGAGGCCGCGCAGTTGCCAGTCGCTTTTGCTCAGTGGCGTGACCAGCACGCTTTTTTTCAACTCGTCCGGGGTCAGGGCGGCGGCCAATTGTGTCGGCATGCCGCTGTCACGGCTGACTACGTGGTGGTTCAGGCGATTCTCGACGGCCCACATCGGCCGCTGGCCCTGGCCATCCTGGCGGGTAAGGTTGGCCAGGTAGTTCGGCGCCAGGCGCAGCGCCCAGTACATTTTCGAATCGCCACTGGGCTGATGCAGCAGCAGATAAATGATGGTGCCGTTGTTGTCGTTGCTCAGGTAGTAGGGCTGGGAATGGCTGCGCTTGACCAGTTCCTCGAGGAAGTCGCTGTCCTGGCTGTCTTTGGCCGTGTCGCGGATTATCGCGCCGCTGGGGGCGAGCAGCGCGAAGCTGCGCAGTTCCGGCAGAGAGCGTTGCAAGCTGAGCATCAACGCCTGTTGCTGTTCGTCGTTGCGCGGCGGCTCGACCATCGGCAGCAGATTCAGGGCGATCTGTGCGCTCAGGGCCATGTTCAGGCTGATCTGTTCCGCCAGGTCGGCGCTGTAGTCGATGGTGTATTGCTGCTGGTTTTTCTGGTTCTGCTGCAGTTGGTCGAGCAGTTGCCAGAACAATAACGCGAGCAACATGAGGACAAGCGTCGCCAATGCGCCTTTGAGGGTGCCGTGCAGGGGCGCTCCCGGCGCTATGTGAGCGGCGCGCAGGGGAGTAGGCGGCGTGACGTTGGACAAACTGTGATCCTGCGGTTTGGCTGGACTGGCGCGCGACATGCACTATAAGCCGGACGCCCGGAGGGCGGCTAGCATGCCTTGACTTGTGGCAAAGTGCCAGTCCTGCCTGGCTGGACTGCCCTGGCGCATTCAGGTAGCTTTGCCGGTTACGCGGGGGCGTTCCAGCCCCAGACAATCAGGCTTTTTCCGCTCGCAGGCATTGATCAAGGTCAACGGCCCGCGCGGCGCATGGTCTGGCACGGGCTTCGCCCGCTCAATTCATCAGTCACTGACGCTAGGTTCACCATGGCTCAATACGTCTTCACCATGCATCGGCTGGGCAAAGTTGTTCCGCCGAAGCGGGAAATCCTGAAAAACATTTCGCTGTCTTTTTTCCCCGGCGCCAAGATCGGCGTGCTCGGCCTCAACGGTTCGGGTAAATCCACCCTGTTGAAAATCATGGCCGGCGTCGACACCGAGTTCGAAGGCGAAGCCCGCCCGATGCCCGATCTGAACATCGGCTACCTGCCGCAAGAACCGATCCTGGACCCGGCCAAGACCGTGCGCGAAGTGGTCGAAGAGGCCGTCAGCGTGATCAAGGACGCCCAGGCCCGCCTGGACGAAGTCTACGCCGCCTACGCCGAACCGGATGCCGACTTCGACAAGCTGGCCGCCGAACAGGCCAAGCTCGAAGCCATCCTGCAGGCTGGCGACGGTCACAACCTCGATCGCCAGCTGGAAGTCGCCGCCGATGCGTTGCGCCTGCCGGCGTGGGACGCCAAGGTCGAACACCTGTCCGGTGGTGAGAAGCGCCGTGTGGCCCTGTGCCGCCTGCTGCTGTCGGCTCCCGACATGCTGCTGCTCGACGAACCGACCAACCACTTGGACGCTGATTCCGTCGCCTGGCTGGAACATTTCCTTCACGACTTCCCGGGCACCGTGGTTGCGATCACGCACGACCGGTACTTCCTGGACAACGTCGCCGGCTGGATTCTCGAACTCGACCGTGGCGCCGGCATCCCTTACGAGGGCAACTACTCCGGTTGGCTCGAAGCCAAGTCCGACCGTCTGGCCGCCGAATCCAAGCAGCAATCGGCCCACGAAAAAGCCATGAAGGAAGAACTGGAGTGGGTGCGCAAAGGCGCCAAGGCCCGCCAGTCCAAATCCAAGGCACGTCTGCAACGCTTTGAAGAAATGCAGTCGCAGGAATTCCAGAAGCGCAGCGAAACCAACGAGATCTACATCCCGGCCGGTCCGCGCCTGGGTGACAAGGTCATCGAATTCAAGAACGTGTCCAAAGGCTATGGCGACCGCGTGTTGATCGACAACCTGTCGTTCTCCATGCCAAAAGGCGCGATCGTCGGCGTTATCGGCGGTAACGGTGCGGGTAAATCCACACTGTTCCGCATGCTGATGGGCAAGGAAACCCCGGACTCGGGCACCATCGAAGTCGGTGAAACCGTGCAACTGGCCTGCGTGGACCAAAGCCGCGAAGACCTCGACGGCAGCAAAACTGTGTTTCAGCAGATTTCCGACGGTTCCGACCAGATCCGTATCGGCAACTATGAAATCCCGTCGCGCACCTACGTCGGCCGTTTCAACTTCAAGGGCGGCGACCAGCAGAAGTTCGTCAAGGACCTGTCCGGTGGTGAGCGTGGTCGCTTGCACCTGGCCCTGACCCTGAAAGAGGGCGGCAACGTCCTGCTGCTCGACGAACCGTCCAACGACCTCGACGTTGAAACCCTGCGTTCCCTGGAAGAAGCCCTGCTGGACTTCCCGGGCGCCGCCATTGTGATCTCTCACGATCGGTGGTTCCTCGACCGCGTCGCGACCCACATCCTCGCGTATGAAGATGACTCGCAGGCGGTGTTCTTCGAAGGTAACTACACCGAGTACGAAGCGGATCGCAAGAAACGCCTGGGCGAAGCCGCTGCCCAGCCGCACCGTGTACGGCACAAGAAACTGGCCTGATTCGGGTCGGTTTGGAAAAGCGGAGCCTTCGGGCTCCGTTTTTTTTGCCCATGACTTCCTGACGAACATCGATCAAATGTGGGAGGAGGCTTGCCTCCGATAGCGGTTTTTCAGTTGGTGCATGGCGCCGTTTTGAAATCCCCTTTTAGGTGCGATAAATGCCTGTTTTTCAGGTTTATTTATATCCAATGCACCATTTAAATTCACAAAGGCGACATTTTGCCCTGTCGCGGTGCGACATGAATTGATAAAGTCCGGCTCAATCGCCCTTAACGACAATAAATTTGCCGAGACTTTTCATGATCGAATCCGTTGAATCCTTCCTTGCCCGCCTGAAGAAACGCGACCCCGACCAGCCGGAATTCCACCAGGCCGTAGAAGAAGTCCTACGCAGCCTGTGGCCGTTTCTTGAAGCCAATCCTCACTACCTGACCTCGGGCATCCTGGAGCGCATCTGCGAGCCGGAACGTGCGATTACTTTCCGGGTGTCGTGGGTCGATGATCACGGCAAGGTTCAGGTCAACCGCGGTTTCCGTATCCAGATGAACAGTGCCATCGGCCCGTACAAGGGCGGCCTGCGCTTTCACCCGTCGGTCAACCTGGGCGTATTGAAATTCCTCGCCTTCGAACAGACCTTCAAAAACTCCCTGACCTCGTTGCCCATGGGCGGCGGCAAAGGCGGTTCGGACTTCGACCCCAAGGGCAAGAGCGACGCCGAAGTGATGCGCTTCTGCCAGGCGTTCATGAGCGAGTTGTACCGCCATATCGGCGCCGACGTGGACGTCCCGGCCGGCGATATCGGTGTGGGCGCCCGCGAGATCGGCTTCCTGTTCGGCCAGTACAAGCGCCTGAGCAACCAGTTCACCTCCGTGCTGACCGGCAAAGGCATGACCTACGGCGGCAGCTTGATCCGCCCCGAAGCCACCGGTTTCGGTTGCGTGTACTTCGCTGAAGAAATGCTCAAGCGCGATGGCCTGCGGGTCGAGGGCAAGCGCGTGGCGGTCTCCGGCTCCGGTAACGTGGCGCAATACGCGGCGCGCAAGGTCATGGACCTGGGCGGCAAGGTGATTTCGCTGTCCGACTCCGAAGGCACCCTGTACGCCGAAAACGGGTTGACGGAGGAGCAATGGTCGGCGCTGCTGGAGCTGAAAAACGTCCAGCGCGGTCGCATCAGCGAACTGGCGGCCCGTTACGGCCTGGAGTTCCGCGCCGGTAAAACCCCGTGGGAACTGGCGTGCGACATCGCGCTGCCATGCGCCACCCAGAACGAACTCAACGCCGACGCTGCCCGCGCCCTGTTGCGCAACGGCTGCCTCTGCGTGGCCGAAGGCGCCAACATGCCGACCACCCTGGAGGCTGTGGATATCTTTATCGATGCAGGCATTCTGTTCGCCCCGGGTAAGGCGTCCAACGCTGGCGGCGTGGCGGTGAGTGGCCTGGAAATGTCGCAGAACGCCATGCGCCTGCTGTGGACCGCCGGTGAGGTGGACAGCAAACTGCACAACATCATGCAGTCGATCCACCACGCGTGCGTGCATTACGGTGAGGAAAACGGCCGGATCAACTACGTGAAAGGCGCGAATATCGCCGGCTTCGTCAAAGTCGCCGACGCGATGCTGGCCCAAGGCATCGTCTAGGTCTCGGCCTCGATGCGCAGCACTTCGATCAACTGATCGCCGACGGGGCGCTGCCACAGCACCTCGTCGCCCACCCGCGCCCCGAGCAGCGCCCGACCCAGGGGCGAACCCCAGTTGATCAGGCCCGCACCGGCATCGGCCTGGTCTTCACCGACCAACTGAATGCGCTGTTGCTCGTCCTGCTCATTGGCAAAGGTCACCCAACTGCCGATCTGCACCTTGTCGGTGGACACAGCCGGCGCCACCACCTGGGCACTCTGTAGCCGCTGGTTGAAGTAACGCAAATCCCGCTCAAGGTCGGCCTGGCGCTGTTTGTCGGCCTGTTCGCCCTTGGCGGATTCGACGCTGTATTCCTGCTGCAACTGCGCGACCTTGGCCTGTAACTGCGCCAACCCGCGCGCGGTGAGGCGATTGGGTTGCTCGCTGACCTGACGCTCGACCGGTGGGTCGGCCTGGGCGGCGGCGCTGTCTTCATTCACAAAAGCTCGGCTCATGACAGGCTCCCTCTATAGCGTTTGGGCCATGTTCGCCGCACTTTAGTTTCGACGAATGTCTGAAAGCGACCTATTGCGAGCGATAAGCCTTGGCTGCGTCGCGATCCTTCTCCTGCTGCCAGGCGCGCTCGCGCTCGTCCCAGTGATGGTCTTTGTAGTCGCGCAACTCTTCGTTTTCGCGCATCGCCTTGCACTGGCGAAAGCCATCTTCCCAGCCTTCGGCGTATACGCGGTCTTTCAGATAACGCGGCACATTCTTGCGAAACTCCCCGGTGATCACCCCCGCGGCCTGGCGACCACTGCTGCAACCGTCATCGAAGCCATCGGCAAACGCCGGTGGATAACCCTTGGCCAGCAACTCCTGATGGGTCGATTGGCAACCCGACAACCCCAGCACCGCACACAGCATTACTGCATACCGCCACATTACTTGCTCCCTGGCCGTTTCACGGCTGATAGGGGAAGTTTAGAAGGGGATTCGTCGGGGGGATGTGAAAGGGGGGTGAGAAAGGTGTTGGGTGCTATGTCATCTGATGGCTGGCCAGCGCAGCATGCTCAGCCAATTCTTGCTGGATAAACGCCGCAATCATCGCGCGGTACACCTGTTCGGTGACGTCGGGATTGGCGCCGACCGTTTGGGACAGATTGCGTACTTTGCTGATCACCTGTTCGACGCGCTGTGGTGCCTTGACGCCGTCGGTGTCTTTTTTGAAGCGTGCCGCCTGGGAAACGTAGTGGCCGCGTTCGGCCAACAGGCTGACGATTTGCTGGTCGAGGCGGTCGATGTTGCTTCGGACTTCTTCAAGGGTGGTGCAGGTAACGGCCATGTTGAGTGAACTCCTGATTCTGGTTGGGCGTTGGTCAGTAGTGATACCACTTCATCTCAAGCATTACCTCATTCACCGGCGTCGACAAGTGGCTGTACTCGCGTTGGGCGCTCAGGCGCAGGCCGAGGTTGCGCGACAATTCCCACTGCTGGTTCAGGCTGATGCTGCGCCGTACTTCGCCATTGGTGAAGAAATCTCCCTTGGCTTCCAGGCTCAGGTTGCCCAGCGGGTTTTTCCACAGTACGCCGGTGTTGAAACCGGCGGCGGGGGAGATGGCTTCGCTGAAGTCGTTGTTGTGTTCCACGCGCACGGTGCCGAGGGCGAAGCCGAGCATGTCGTCGCGCAGTTGCCAGGTGCCGCCGGCGCCGCCGTTGACGTGGGCGACCAGGGTTTCATCGTCGTGTTTGCCCGGCACGCGTTCCAGGCCGCCGGTGACTTGCCATGACCAGGGTTGCAGCAACGCGTTGCGCGGAGTCAGGGAGCGGATGGTGGCCAGGTCCAGTTGCTGCAGTTGCCAGTGGTTGCCTTCGTACTGGCGCAGTTTCATTTGCAGGATCTCGATCTGCGCGCCGAGGGGGAAGCCTTCGGCGTTGTCGTTGAGGTCGTGGTAGGCCATGCGCAGGCCGTATTCGCCGAAGGCTTTGTCGCCACGCGTGCCGATGCCGGCTTGCCAGGTGCGTGATTCATGGCCGGTTTCCGGCAGGCCTGGGGGCGTGATCTTCAGGTCGGGCGCGGGGTTCTGGTTGATCGCACGCAGCAGTTCGAAGCTGCGTTGGGAGCGTTCGGTGTCGCGCTCCAGGCCATTGGCGCGGTAGCGGCCGAGGCGGTAGGCGGCGTCGATGATCAGCGCCTGGCGCTCGCGCGGCAACGCTTTAAACGCGGGCGCCTGCAGTTGTTTCTGGTCGTCGCTGACTTTCAGCACCCATTGCTGCTCGTCGCTGTCCAGCGGTTTGGCGCGTTCCAGCAACTCGCGCTCACGGGACGGGCGATAGTCGATCTTCTCGACCAGGCCGGCGTCTTTCACGGCCTTGACCGTGTCGGTGGGGATCGCAGTGAGCGGGAATTGCTCGGTCAGGCGCAGGCCGGGGCGGGCCACTTGCAGCAACTCCAACAGGCGGTAGGAGCAGTTTTCGTCGAAGAAGAAGTAGTCGAACTGGATCTGCTTGAGTTCCCACACGTGCTCGACCATGCGCTCGGTCTCGACCTGGGTCAGGTTCAGGCGGTATTCCCACAGGTCGCGGTTCTCCAGGCTGCGGTATTCGGAGAGTTTTTCCTGGTAGGGCACCAGGGCGAACAGGCCGGGGTAGCCGCCCATCAGGCCTTTCCAGGCGTAGAGGATGCTGTTGTCCGAGCCTTCGATGTACGCGCCGAAGTTGATCGCATAGCTGAGCAGCGCGGTGTTGTTGCTCTGCACGTCGGCCTGGTCGATGCGCAGCAGGGTGTGGCCGAACATCGATGAAGGGCTGTTGAGGTAGGCCGCCGGGAAGATCATCACCGCGCTATGGGGCGCGACGTCCTTGAACCATTGCTTGAATTCGTTGCAGCCCACGGCGGGCAGGTCGGTCAGTTGCAACCGGTCCTTGAGCCAGCGGGTACGTGCGGGGTAAACGCATTGCGCATGTTTTTCACCCAGGCTGGCCGGCGCGTAGAGCGCGTCGACGGTGGCCTTGAGTTCGGCATCCGGGTGATGGGCGCCATCGGCGGCGAGGAAGAATTTTTTGTCGCTGACATAGCTGCGCCAGCCACTGACTTTGCCGGCTTCGTAATGGCCCAAGGACAACCAGAACGGATCGTTGGCCAATTGCTGCAAACGTTGATCATCAAGATGCGGCGCCGCATACAACGGGGCGCAGGCGAAGAGTGCCATCCAGGCAAGGCGTTTGAGCATAGGGGCAACTTAAGTCGGAAAAAGTGAGACCCAAGCGGGGAGGCGGGTCCAAAAATAAGACCCGCGCCTTGGAGGGCGCGGGCGGCTCGAGCTTAAGCCTGGGTTGCGTATTTCGCCAGGCGGGCATCACTTTTCAGTACAGCCAGGGTGTTGTTGTGGACATCGTCAGCGGTCACGTCGGCCTTGCTGAAGATTTGCTGGAAGTGCTCGTGGGTCACGGCAGCAAAGTGCTCGCGATCTTCTGGTGCAACGCCCAGTACCACGGCGTAGGTGGTCAGCGCCTCGCCATTGCCTTTGGCCATGTCTTCGGACAGCTCGTTCATCATGCCATTCATGGCAATCCACGATTTGCCGCCGTAGGTCAGGGCACTGTTGGTGCTGCAACCGTTGGTGCCCGAGGTCATGCCGAAGGTAGCGTTGCCCGAGGTGCCGTTGGTGGTGGACGCCAGGAAGTGCGCCGGCGTGCCGCGCTGGCCTTCGAACAGCATGTTGCCCCAACCGCAGTTCGGGCCACCGGGTGATTCAGCCATTGCGTTGAGGGAAACGACGGTGAAGAGAGTACCGAGAAGGATCCGTTTCATAGCTTTGTTCTCTTTGTGTGCAAACCAATGGACAAGGGTTCAGGCGCAGTAACGCGCCTTAGGGGCCGGTTATTAGTCCAGCCCGCGCAGTTTGGAGTTTAGGCAGGTTCCAGGGGTTCCGTGATTTTTAATAAAACAATCAGAGATATCTCGATTTTTTTGTAGGACGCAGCCCGTGTCTATGCTTTACCTCAGGCGCGCCTTGCCAGAGCGCGTAACAGAGAGCCAGAATGCCGCCATCTGCCCCGCCTGATGTAAGGAAGCCCGATGCCTGATCCTGTTGCTGCCAGCTTGCGTCTAGCGCCCGAAGCGCTGACTCGCCCTTTCTCCGCTGAACAGTTCAGCTTCTCGACCACCAATGATTTGGAGCCCTTTCGCGGTGTGCTTGGCCAGGAACGTGCGGTTGAAGCCTTGCAGTTCGGTGTGGCCATGCCACGCCCCGGTTACAACGTGTTTGTCATGGGCGAGCCGGGCACCGGCCGCTTTTCGTTCGTCAAACGCTACCTGAAGGCCGAAGGCAAACGCCTGCAGACCCCGTCGGACTGGGTCTATGTGAATAATTTCGATGAACCCCGCGAACCCCGCGCCTTGGAACTGCCGGCAGGCGGCGCCGCGGCGTTCATCAGCGACATCAACGGCTTGATCGACAACCTGGTGGCGACCTTCCCGGCAGTGTTCGAACACCCGACGTATCAACAACGCAAAAGCGCTATCGACCGCGCGTTCAACCAGCGTTACGACAAGGCATTGGACGTGATCGAACGCCTGGCCCTGGAAAAGGACGTGGCGCTGTACCGCGACAGTTCCAACATCGCGTTCACCCCGATGCTCGACGGCAAGGCGCTGGACGAGGCCGAGTTCTCGCAGTTGCCGGAAGTCGATCGCGAGCGCTTCCACACCGATATTTCCGAACTGGAAGAACGCCTCAACGAAGAGCTGGCCAGCCTGCCGCAGTGGAAGCGTGAGTCGAACAACCAACTGCGTCAGTTCAACGAAGAAACCATCACCCTGGCCCTACAGCCATTGCTGTCACCGTTGTCGGAAAAGTACGCAGAAAACGCCGCCGTATGCGGTTACCTGCAAGCCATGCAGGTGTACTTGCTGAAAACCGTGGTCGAGCAATTGGTGGACGACGCCAAGACCGACGCCCAGGCCCGCAAGCTGCTCGAAGAACAGTACTGCCCGAGCCTGGTGGTCGGCCATCCGGTCAACGGCGGCGCCCCGGTGGTGTTTGAACCGCACCCGACCTACGACAACCTGTTCGGCCGGATCGAATACAGCACCGATCAGGGCGCGCTCTACACGACCTATCGTCAGTTGCGTCCGGGCGCCTTGCACCGGGCCAACGGCGGGTTCCTGATCCTCGAAGCCGAGAAGATGCTCAGCGAGCCGTTTGTGTGGGACGCCCTCAAGCGTTCCCTGCAGTCGCGCAAGCTGAAGATGGAGTCGCCGCTGGGCGAACTGGGCCGTCTGGCCACGGTGACGCTCAACCCGCAGATGATTGCGTTGCAGGTCAAGGTGATCATCATCGGCTCCCGCCAGCTGTACTACGCGTTGCAGGACGCCGATCCGGACTTCCAGGAAATGTTCCGCGTGCTGGTGGATTTCGACGAAGACATCCCGATGGTCGACGAAAGCCTCGAGCAGTTCGCGCAGTTGCTGAAAACCCGCACCTCGGAAGAGGGCATGGCGCCGCTGACCTCGGACGCGGTGGCGCGCTTGGCCACTTATAGCGCACGCCTGGCCGAACACCAGGGGCGGTTGTCGGCGCGCATTGGCGACTTGTTCCAGCTGGTCAGCGAGGCGGATTTCATTCGCCACCTGGCGGGCGACGAAATGACCGACGCCGGCCACATCGAACGTGCGCTGAAGGCCAAGGCCACGCGCACCGGGCGGGTGTCGGCGCGGATTCTCGACGACATGCTCGCCGGGGTGATCCTGATCGACACCGCCGGCGCAGCGGTCGGCAAGTGCAACGGGCTGACGGTGCTGGAAGTCGGCGATTCGGCGTTCGGCGTGCCAGCGCGGATTTCCGCCACGGTGTACCCGGGCGGCAGCGGCATCGTCGACATCGAGCGTGAGGTCAACCTCGGCCAGCCGATTCACTCCAAGGGCGTGATGATCCTCACCGGTTACCTGGGCAGCCGTTATGCCCAGGAATTCCCGCTGGCGATCTCGGCGAGTATCGCGCTGGAACAGTCCTACGGTTATGTGGACGGCGACAGCGCGTCCCTGGGCGAGGCCTGTACCTTGATTTCGGCCTTGTCGAAAACCCCGCTCAAACAGTGTTTTGCCATCACCGGTTCGATCAACCAGTTTGGTGAAGTGCAGGCGGTGGGCGGGGTCAACGAGAAGATCGAAGGTTTCTTCCGCCTCTGCGAAGCGCGTGGGCTGACCGGCGAACAAGGCGCGATCATTCCGCAGGCCAACGTCGCCACGCTGATGCTCGATGAGAAGGTGTTGCAGGCCGTGCGCGCCGGGCAATTCCATATCTATGCGGTGCGCCAGGCGGATGAGGCGTTGAGCCTGCTGGTCGGCGAGCCGGCCGGTGAGCCGGACGCAGAAGGGCAATTCCCCGAAGGCACGGTGAATGCGCGTGTGGTCGAGCGTTTGCGCGCGATTGCCGAGATGATCAGCGAGGAAGACTTGAAGGAAGCTGAAAAGGAACTGGCGCTGCACGCGCAGGCGGAAGCCAAACCGAGCTGATCGGTTAGCCCGCCACTAAATTGACTCCAGGTTGGGGGCCAACGCCCGTTGGTCCCTACAACCTTGGTTTATCGCGTTTTTCTTCTATTCTGAGCACTAGGGATATCCACCGGAGTCGCAGGATAGAAACAGTCTCGCCGTGCTTGAGGCTGAACGCCGATCTACCGAGGGTCGCCGCCATGCCGCGCAACCTTTGCCTGACCCGCCAGTGCCTGGGCCTGGGCACTCGCATCGAATGCTCCATTCGCCCTCTTGCGGGGGATAACGGGATGTGGACGTTGTTGTTTGCCGCTGGAATGACCGGTGAGCAGCCTTCGACCATCAAATCCCAGGGACCGTTTCCCGGGCCGTTCGTGGCCGAAACCTTCCTGCAATCGATCGTCGAAAACCTGACCCAGCAAGGCTACGAGCTGGCGCAGGAGCCGCAGATCTGGTGCCTGCATCTGCAGGCCCACCTGCGCCAGCTCAATAACGGGCAGGAATGCCTGGCCCTGTAGGCCCGGTTATTTGCTTTCGGGCTTGTCCAGCTTGACCTCGAAGCCGTATTGCACGGTGCTCAGGTTGGTACGCTGGTAGCTTTCCAGCTGGGTCGGCTGGCCGTAGAAGTAGTGCACATCAAACAACGCCGTGCCGTATTCCTCGGCGTGGTGGCTGACCCCGAGGATTTCCTTGAGGTAGTTGCCGCTGGCGTCCTTGGCATAGAAGCGCCAGCTGTCGGACGGGAACTGCGCCTGGTCGACGATCAGCGCGTTGTCCTTGAGCGACAGGCCCTTGGGCAGCTTGGCCACGTCGATCGTGGCTTGGTCGATGCTGGCCAGGAACAGCGGAATCGAGCCCACCACAAACGCCGGGTTCTCCGGGAACAGGTTGAGGTCGTAGGTGAGCGTGCCGCGTGCAGGGTTCAGCTCGAAGGCTTCGCTCGGCAACTCGATGGGCTCGCCGCGCTCGCCTTTTTCATTGGCTGTGAAAAACGTCACCGGGGCTTCGTCGCTGTTGCGTTCGGTGCCCGCCAATTCGTCGTTGAAGGTGTAGGGGTGGTCAAACACGATATGCGCGGCGCTGGCATCTTCGACGGACTGGCTGATGGTCACGCTGTTTTTCAGTTGGTCCTCGGTCATCGTCGCGGTTTTCAGCCAACTGGCGGTGCTGTCGTCATACACCGTTACCGCCATCGGCAAGGCTTGCACGGTTTTCTGCAGGCTGTTCTTGTCGAAGCGCAGTACGGGCAGGTCGAGGTCCTTGCGGGTCAGCGTGGCCTTGGAAAAGTCCAGCACGTCGACCTGCAGCGTGTCGATCAGGCCATTGAAGTAGACCTTGGCGTAATGGCTGCTTTGCTGGTGTTCGAAGGCTTTCTGCTCGTCCGTCAGTTGTTTCTCAAACGCGTCCGACCAGGCTTTCTGCTTTTGCATCTGCGCCAGTTGTTTCTCGTAGAACGCCACCTGCGCGGCATTTTCGTTGATCGAGCCCGAGCGCGTGAGGAACTGCCCGGTACTGTCGCGGGCCTGCACCAGCAACGGGTCCGGTGATTCGTCGCCGACCTCCGCCGCCAGCGGTTCGTGGTTGGTCAGTTCGATCTCGGCGTAGTTTTTTTCCAGGCTCAGCAGGTTGAGGGTGATATTGCCCTCGGTGCGCGGGTGGCCGAGGTCTTTTTTCGACAGGTCGAACGTCAGCACCTTGCCCGGCGCGACCACCTCGACCGTACCTTTGAGGCTGACGGGCTGCGGCTGGCTCTTGTTGTCGGTCTCGATGCCGTCGATGAACGGGTAGGTCACCGTCAGGTCATCGGGGTTGGTCAGGTTGGAACTGCTGGGGCTCAACTGGATGCCGGGATCGGTTTCCGACCATTCCGGCTGGAAGGGGATGACTTTGCTGTTGCTCAAGGTCACCGACTGCCATTCCAGGCCGTGGGGGAACGGGAACTGGTCGGGGGTGTTGAAGTTGAACGGGAACACCGGCTGCAGATCGGTCAGGTAGTCGGAGTGGGAGGTCTTGCGCAGCACGAACAGGCCGTTGATGTAGGTGTCGACCAGGGCCTGGGGCGTGGGGTAGTGCTTGAGCAGGGCCAGGCTGTCTTCGCCGTATTCGGCTTCGATGGGCTTGCTGGCGAGCTTGACCCGCGCCCGTTCCAGCAACAACAGCGAACCGCCGAGGTCGGCGATGGCGTCGCGCAGTTTGGGGTCCTGGATACTGTCGAGCGACTGTTCGAACTGCTTGGTTTTCTCTTCGAGGGTGGTCTGCTTTTGCTCGTCGCTGGGAGAACAGCCACCGGCCAGCAGCAATGCCGCACACAGGCCGATGCTGGCCCAAGGGGAACGCACATCCATCATCTTGAGTTTTCCTGTCCGACGTCTTTGAGCCGAGTTGATGGCCTCGACACTAGCAGAAAAACGCTCTTACAGATGCCACTCAGGTCAGTTTTCTCGCGGTCACAGGTGTTGGGTAGCGGCTGGTATACTCGCCGTCATTTCTAACCACGCTGTGTGAGATTCAATGGAACGCTTTATCGAAAATACGATGTACGCCTCGCGCTGGTTGCTGGCGCCGATCTACCTGGGGTTGTCCCTGGGCTTGTTGATCCTGGCATTGAAATTCTTCCAGGAAATCATTCACGTCGTTCCCAATATCTTCAGCATGCTCGAATCGGAAGTGATCCTGCTGCTGTTGTCGTTGATCGACATGGCACTGGTCGGCGGCCTGCTGGTGATGGTGATGATCTCCGGCTACGAGAACTTCGTCTCGCAGCTGGACATCGATGAAAACAAGGAAAAGCTCAACTGGCTGGGCACCATGGACTCTTCCTCGCTGAAGATGAAAGTGGCCGCCTCCATCGTGGCGATTTCCTCCATCCACCTGCTGCGCATCTTCATGGATGCCAAGAACGTCGATCCGCAGCATTTGATGTGGTACGTGATCATCCACATGACCTTTGTGGTCTCGGCGTTCGCCATGGGTTACCTGGACAAGCTCACCAAGCACTGATCCCCCGCGCCGGCCTTACTGCCCGATGAAGTAGTAAGGCTGGCGATTGATTGCCATCTCCTTGATCACCGTGACCTTGCCGGTCAGTTGCTCCGTGTTATCCAGCAGCGCGACGTTGCCGGGGGCGGCGGCCAGGTAACTGTGCAGTTCGGGCTCGGTTTGCAGAATCGGCAAGTAGGCCTGCAGATAGAACACGCTGGCGCCGTCGATGCGCTCGTTGGGCCGGAACAACGCGACCTTTTTGCCTTCGGCCTGTAGCGCCTGGATCTGGCTCATCACGGGTACGAAGGACTGTTTTTTGTCGGCTTTTGGCGCGAACCAGAAAGCAGCGCTCAGGTAGCAGGCGATGAGCACGGTGAACACGCCGCCAATCACGATTTTATGCCGCTTATACAGCGCCGGTTTGTGATCTTTCAGCCAGTGCAGCAGCACCTGCGCATATTCCGCAGCCAGTACGGCGGCGGCTGGCGTCAGCGCCATCAGGTATACGGTGCGCTTGCTGGAAGCCAGGGTCAGCAGGGTGAATTGCGCCACCAGCCAGACGCAGAAAAACAGACGGTAGCGGTTGCGCACCAGGCTTTTACGGAAGTGCCACAACCCCAGGTACACCAGGATATTCCACGGCAAAAAGGCTTCGGGCAGTTTGGCGATGTAGTAGTAGAAGGGTTCGTAGTGCCCGGCTTCGACAAACGAGCCGCTGAACCGCCCGACGCTGTTGGTCCACAGCACTTCGCCCACCGCCTGCAGCCCGCCGCGCTGGAACAGAAACCCCAGCCAGATCAGCAGTGGCACCAAGGCCAGCAGGGTAAACAGTGCCGGCCGCAGCCAGTCGCCGATGCGCAGGCGTTTGTCCATCCAACTGGTGCAGGCCAGGTACACAAAGATCACGATGCCCGGCATCGCCAGGCCCAGCACGCCTTTGCTCAGGGTGGCGATCACCATCCCGGCCGTGAACAGGGCCCACGCCCAGGCGGTTGAGCCCTGGCGCTCGGACGCCGGCCGCATGGCCTGGTAGAACGCCAGCAGCGCGGTGGTCACACCCAGGCTGAGCAATGCATCTTCACCGACGCCGCGCACATTGCTCCAGTAACTGGCCATGGTCGCCAGGATCAGCGCCGCGCAGAACGCCAGTGTCTTTGGCCGCCCGAACGTGCGCAGCATCCCGTAAAGCAGCATCACGCTGAACAACCCGGCGAACGCCGAGGCCAGGCGCACGGCCCCGGGCGTGCCGCCAAACAGGCGGATCGCGCCGGCGTCGAGCCACAGGCTCAGGGGCGGTTTTTCCAGGAACGGCTCACGGAACAGCCGTGGCACCACCCAGTCGTTGTCCAGGTGCATGGCCATGGCGATCCCGCCGACACGGGCTTCAGTGGAGCCTTGCAGTTCATGGTTACCAAGGGCGAAGAAGAACAACAGGCCAGCAAGCAGGAGCAGCAGAGGAACGGGACGCGTCATGGGGGCTGGTTACCGGGGCAGGGGGCCGTTCGAGGGAACGGCTCGCAATCGGTGAGTATAGGGGGGCGATTCTTAATATTTCATGAATGGGTACGAGGTTTGTGCAGGGGGACCGGGGCGGTGGTTTATTTCCGCCCCGGCTTCACTGCGGATGGGGGTTATGTCGCTTTGACTTTAAACCGGCTCAACCCTTGTTGCATGGAGCTGGCCCGTTCCGACAGGTCGCGGGCAGCCACCGCGCATTGTTGGGAGTTGGCCTGATTCTGCTGGGTGACTTCGTCGATCTGCTCCAGGCCGATACTGGCTTGCTGCAAGCCGGACGCCTGTTCACTCGAGGCTTGGTAGATCAGCGACACCAGGCTGGAAACGGTGCTGGTGCCGGTGACGATGTTTCGCAACGAGTCGGCCGTGCGACCGGCGATGACCATGCCGCGCTGTGTCTTGGTCGACGAGTCGGCGATCAGCGCCGCGGTTTGCTGGGCCGCTTCGGCACTGCGGGCGGCGAGGCTCCTGACTTCATCGGCGACGACGGCAAAGCCACGGCCCAATTCGCCGGCGCGTGCCGCCTCGATCGCCGCGTTCAAGGCCAGCAGGTTGGTCTGGGCGGCGATGTTGTCGATGGTGGTGATGATCGCGGTGATGTCTTTGCCCGAGTTGTCGATTTCGGTCATGGCGGCGATCAGCTCGCTCATCAACTTGTCACTTTCCCCGGCGTCGGCGCGTGAGGCCTGGGATTGTTCGTCGGCCTTTTTCGCGTTGGCGGCGTTGTCGGTGGTCTGCGCGGCCATTTGCGTCATGACGGCACTGATCTCAGTGATGGACGACGCCGAGTTGGACGCCCCGTCGGACAACGACTGGCTCAACTCGGTGACTTGTGCGGAGCTGCCGGTGATTTGCGTGGCGCTGGCCTGCACCTGGGAAATCAAGGTGTTCAAGTTGCCGACCATTTTTTCCAGGGACTTGCCCAACGTGTCGTTGGGGGAAGACAAACGCACTTCCAGGTCCAGATCGCCTTCGGAGATACGTTCAGCCACACGGACCTGACGCTGCAGGCTTTCGGACATCTCGTTCAAGGCCAAGGACAACTGGCCGACTTCATCGTCGGATTTTTGCACCAGGCGACGCGAGAAATCCCCCAGGCTGATAGTGGCAGCCAAGGCGGCGGCTTCACGAATCGGCCCGACGATTTTTGCGGTGGCGAACCACAGCGCCAGCAATGCCAGTACCGAGATACCCAGGCCGACCGAGACCTGCCAGATACTGCTGCTGACGCCACGGGATTGCAGTTCCTTCTCCAGGGCAATCGCCTGGCTCATGACCACCGCCTTGGGCAGGTGGATCAAGATGGCCCAGGGTTTTTCGGTGCGGCCCAGGATGATCGGCATCTGTACTTCGATTTCCTGGGAGTCCTGGTTGAGGCGACTGTCGCCCTGGCCTTTTTGCACATTGGCCAGCACCTTATCCCAGGTGTCGGGTAGCAATGCCTTCAATGACTGGCCGATCAGTTCCGGCCGTTTACTGTCTGCGACCACCAAGCCCTGGTTGCTCAGGATCGACACCGAACCTTTGCCGCCGTAGAGGTCGGCGGACATTTGCTCGCTGAGTTTCTGGATAAACGAGATGTCGAAGTCTGCGCCGACCACGCCGTAAAACTTGCCATTGGCGGTGATCGGTACCGAGAGCGTGGTCAGCCACACATTTTTGCCTTGCACCACGTAGGGAAGGGGGTCGAGCACGCTTTCTTTCAGGGTGTCCCGGGGGCCGCTGTACCAGCCGCCCTTGAGCACGCCATTGGGGTGGCGGGCATCGGAGTCGTATTCGACCAGCGGTTGCACGGCGATATGGCCGTCCGAGCCGCGTGTCCAATAGGGCGTGAAGCGGCCGGTCAAGGGGTTGTTGCCGCCTTCGTTGTTACGAAACGCTTGGTCCTGGCCGTCCACCGCATCCGGCTCCCAGCACGAATACGTGCCGTTGAAGTCGGGGTTGTCCTTGAGCACGCTGAGCAACATTGTATTGATTTGATCGCGGCCCAGTGCCAGCGGGCTTTGCGCACTTTTACTCGCGCCCAGCGTATTGGCCAGCGTGCGTGCCGAGTCCAAGGCATTTTGCAGTTTCGCCCTGATCGCATTGGCACGGGACTCCGCCAGGTTTTGTACTTCGCGAATGGTGCCGCTTTCGATCAATGTTGAAACTTCGGTGCCCACGTAGGCTTGATTGGCGGTTGAGGAGTACAACCCATATAACACCAGGCTTGCGCAAGAGATTAACAGGCAGAGTCCGGCGGTGAAGCAAATCCGAGTCTGTAATGAGTTGAATTTCATGGTATTTCCTGCCCACGCTAGTAGTTGCCGACATAATTGGATGGCGGCATTTCAGTTTTTTTTGTTCGCAAGGCTTATTGCTTGATCATGGGCTGCTTGAGCATATAAATGCAGTACAGCTGGGGCGTCGCTTAGTTCTGCTCGGACGCCTCATCGTCGAGCCAGAGACGTTCGGTGTTTTTAAAGCCATAACGCTGTGACGGTACGCGCGCAATGATGCGATCGGTTTGTTCGGGATCACTCAGGTCGATTATTTTGGGGGTGATATAAATATTCAACACCGGCAAGAAGAACAACTTAATCTTTGGCGTCAATAAAGAGTCGGGGTGTTGTTCGATCACCACGCCGATACTGCCACTTTTCAACTGAACGATAGACCCCACCGGATAAATACCCACGGACTTCAAAAACGCGCGGAACACCTCGTCGTCGAAATGCCCGTCCCATGTCGACATTTGCTGGATGGCGACCGCGGGGTCCCAGCCTTGGTTGTAGGAACGATCCGAGGTGATTGCATCGTAGACATCGCAAACGGCGGCCATTCGCGCAAAAAGACTGATCTGGTCGCCGACCAACTGATGGGGGTAGCCGCTGCCGTCCACCCGCTCATGGTGATGCAGGCAGACATCCACGACCATGTCGCACATCTGCGAAGTCGCCAGCAGGGTTTTCTCACCTTCCAGCGGGTGCGTGCGTATCAGTTGCAATTCGTCACCGCTCAAGCGCCCGGGCTTGTTGAGGATCGCGCCCGGTATGGCCATTTTGCCGATGTCATGCAGCAGGCCGGCCATCCCGACCCGGCGAATCAACACGGCGGGCAGGTTCAACTGGTTGCCCAGGGCAATCATCAGTGCACACACGGCGACCGAATGCATATAGGTGTAATCGTCGAGGCTTTTCAGGCGTGCCAGGCTGATGAAGGCATTGGGATGGCGGGCGATCGACGCGGAAATGTCGTCGACCAGTACGCTGATATTCTCCAACTCCAGGGCGCGGCCCATGCGGACATGGCTGAACATCTCGACCACGGCGGTCTTGGCGCGGGCACAGATTTCCTGGGCGGCAACGAGCTCGTCGCTCATGCAGGTGGGAGTGATCGTCGCCGCTGCGGGCGCAGGGGGCGGCTCTGCTGACTGGGGTGTCTCGGGTAGCTGCGCGCCGCAGCCCATGGCGCATTGGATATCCGCCTGCGCGTCGCGTGCGCGGCCTTGCCAGAAGGGCCTGGCCTCGCCGTTGTCTGGCGCCAGATGATAGAGCTCATTACATTTCAACATGATTTGCCCTCTGTTGATTTTGTTCTTATTCGTTTCCTTGCAGCCTCCTTGGCTTGAGTGTTGTTGTCGTGGAGCGTCAGTTCGTGTTGACGGCTTTGATACGTGAGACGACGCGGCCGGCCAGGTCATCGGGGCGGAACTTGGCCAGGAAGTCGTCGGCCCCGACTTTCTTGACCATGGCCTGGTTGAAGCCCCCCGAGAGCGAGGTGTGCAGCACAATGTGCAGGTTGGCCATGCGCGGGTCGTTGCGGATCTCGGCGGTCAAGGTGTAGCCATCCATCTCCGGCATCTCGATGTCGGAGATCATCATCAGAAACTCCTCATCCGGCTTGCGCCCTTCGTCGAGCATGGCGCGCAGGTAGTCCAGCGCTTGTCGGCCATCGTTCAAGGCCACTACCTCGACGCCCACGGTTTCCAGGCAGCGGGTCACCTGTTTGCGCGCGACCATCGAGTCGTCCACGGTCAACACCCGCAGGTGTCGCGCCTGCTGGGTGACTTCGTGATCGATTACGCCGCTGGATATTTCCTCGGACGATGGCGATATTTCTGTCAGCACCTTTTCAACATCGATGATCTCGACCAGGCGGTCGTCCGTGCGGGTGACGGCCGTCAGGTAATTGTTCTCACCACTGCCCTTGGGCGGCGGATGGATGTCTTCCCAGTTCAGATTGACGATGTGTTCGACCGCGTAGACGAGGAAACCCTGAACGCGATTGTTGTACTCCGTAAGTATTATAAAAGCGCTTTCCTGATCCTCGACTCCGGGCAGTCCCGTTGCCATGGCCAGGTCAAGAATAGGGATGCAGACACCTCGGATATTGGCCACGCCACAAATATTGTTATTAGACTTTGGTATCGATGATAACTTCGGGCAGCGGATAACTTCACGAACTTTGAATACGTTGATCCCGTACAGTTGGTGATTGTTGAAGCGGAACAGCAACAGTTCGAGCCTGTTCTGCCCGACCAGTTGTGTGCGGCTGTTAACGGAGGCCAGTACACCGGTCATACACACTCCTTAAACCTGGTTGAACAGCGCTGATGTCGTAATGACATTAGCATATGTAGGGGGATGTAAAATATATGTGAAAATAAAAGAATGCCAGGCTTGGTCGTTATAGCGATATGAAGTCAGCTGAATGTCTTTTCGCACAGTTGTTTTAAATGCTTAGTTGGCTAACTTATTGTTTGTTATTGTTGAGAATGATTTAGATCGAAGGTTTTAGATGATCTGCAACATTCGATAGTTCATATAGCCCAAGTCGGAGTCGAGGCATGACCGCCGCTGATGATCCTTGCGGGTGCCGGGCACATCGATCTCGCGCATGCGTTGCAAAGGCACGTCGATGCATAAGTCGATGGGCCGCGTGTAAACAGAAACGGCGTGTCTGAACCGTTCATATGTCTGTTTCGGCCGAACCCTGGCGATGGTCGAGAAGCGTCTAGTCCGGGCCTGAGAACCTGCTCCATTTGTTTACCTGTACGGACAAACATCGTGGACGGGGTCGCTGATTTTGCTTAGGGTGTGGCCATTCGATATTACTGGCAAGGTGGTCTGCATGCAGCGCGAACAGTTCCTGGCGCAACCTGAAGTTGAGTCCTTCATCGCATGGCTTGCAGCGAACTTGCCGACGCTGACCTTCAAGCTGCGCTTCAAGTCGAGCAAATTCGTGCCTGGCGGTTTGACGGCTGATGTCCAGGGCATCGAGCAGGTGCTTGGGCACTATCGCTGGAAGGCAAGCTGGCAGGATGCTCACCAATGCTCGGTGGATTCACGCACCTGGGCTGAAACCCAACGCTCTCTCGGGCAACTTCGCGAATGGCTGACGAGTGCGGTCAATCAGGGGAATGACCAGCAAGCGCTTCAAGCCTGCCTGCAGATTCTTCGTTGGGGCGGTGTGCGGGGCGCCATTCCGTTTTTGCACCGGCTGGCCGCAAACGGCAAGCTGTCGAGCTATCTGCAAAAGATGGCCGGGCTGATGTCGCTCGATGGCAAAAATGACCTGGATGATCTCGATGCGATCAGCGTCGAGCGTTTCGATGCGGGCCTGACCAAGATTCATGCGTTGTTTGATTCGTCGGGCTCCCCCATCTATGACAGCCGCGTCGGCGCAGCGATAGGCATGCTGTATTCACTGTTTCGCCAGCAATGGACCGGGAGCGGCAAACCCTTGCTGGCTTTCCCGTCCGGAGCCGCTCGTGGCAGCCAGATCCGCAACCCCGGAGCATTTTTGAACGGCCTGGCCGCGCCTCAGTTCTCTTCGATCAGCTATGAGACATGGGCCCGCTGGCAAGTGCGGTTGGGCTGGATTATCCGCGCCGTGCTCGAGCGCACCGGCTGGTTCGCCGAGCAAGGCGCGCTGCCTGCGCGGTGCCATGCGTTCGAGGCCAGCCTGTTTGTGCTTGGCTATGACCTGCGGTGCTTTGGGTGGACGCCTAAGTCAGCCGTGCCGGTGGTTGACCTGCCGGAACCCGAAGAACGTGACAGCACGGGCTGGGTGCCGACGGGGAACCCTTTCAGTCAGGTCATCAACGACTATCTGCTGTTCCGTCGCCAGGGTGGAAAAAGCGATAAAGCCTCGTTCGTTGACTGGTTGTCGATTCATCCGCACCACGCGCGTCCGATCTCGCGGGCTACCGCTCAGGACTACTGTTTTGCGTTTTCGATGCAGGAGTTCGACCTCTTCGACCGCTCACTCGAAGCGCTGGAGCGGATTGTCGCCGGTGGCGAGGACGGCTTGCGTGCCGTCTTGGCGAGCGAGGTGCTGGAGCCTTTCACCTTGGGCGATGAGCGCGTCAGCGTGTGTCTGGTAGACGTCATGATCACGGGGCGGGCGTATCAGCGAGAGTCGACCGGTGACGCGCGCGTCGAGTCGATCTTGAGCGCCGGGTACGCCGGCACGAAAAACAGCGCAAACACACTGATGGCCCTGGGACGCAACGTGGGCAAGCACTTCGGTCTGTTGGACGACAAGCATTTGCCTACGCCGCTCTTCGAGCGTTTCTTCGGCGCATGTTCGCTCGAGGCGTGACGCTCACGACGTTGTGTGTGGGGCGGCCGATCACTCTGTTTGAGCGCATCGATGATCGCGCCGAGCTTGGCCTCAGCGACTGGCACCTCTGCGTGCTGTTCGATGAGGCGCCGCCTCTCGATCCGTCCGGCTTGAATCAGCGTGACCTGGCGGGTGACACGCCGCTGGACATGGCTTACCGGCTGAACCGCAGCGGCCTGATCGACACGCTGGAGTCACTCGGCGCCCAGGGCAACCCGCAGATTCGCGGCTGGGCCGGCCTGGGCAGCTTCATGCCCCACGACAAATACATCCACCTGCCTGCGCGATACGGCAATGTCAAAACCCTGCAAGCCCGCTACCGCCTGGGTGCCAGCCTCAATGACCGCGATGGGCTGGGGAACACGCCACTGCATTGGCTGCTGCTCAATGGGCACTTGAAGGCCGCGCGGTACTTCATCGACCGCGCCATGACGTTCGGTCTTGATCTGGGCGCGAAGAATCACCAGGGCAATACGCTGCGCAATATTGCTCTGCTCAACGGCCAGCATGAACTGGCACAGCGCTTACTCGCGGCCGAGATCGACAATTGCCTGCGTGCGCTGCGCCTCTGGCAGGACATGCGCCTCAATCATGCATCAACCACGGTTTCAACTCTTTGAGATTGGTGACCACGATCTGCTGGGCCTCGGGGTTGGTCGCCTGGTTGCGCGGGTCGACCTGATAGCGGCGCAAGACGTACTTCACCAGTGCCTTGCGACTGGACACCACCAGTTGCCCGTCGGTCATGCCGAAGTCGGTTTCGATGATGGCCTGCTGCGCCGCGTTCAAGCGGCCATCGGGGGCGAAGATGATCGGCACTTCGGTATTCCAGTCTTCGTCCAGTTCCCGTGTGTTCTGCGACGCGTCGAGCAGGTCCGGCTCACCGCGCAGGCGGCTCAGCACAAAGTCGCGGTACTGCCGATTCTTCTCGCAGTAAGCGCGCACATGCCAGCGCATCCCGGTGTACACCAGGGTGTGAGGGGCAATCAGGCGGATTTCCACGTTCGGGGTATTGAGCGATACGTACTCGGTCTCCAGGCGTAGACCGTCGCGGCATGCCGCGAGCAAGGGGCGCAGGATCTCTGGCCGGATCGGCCGGTCCGGCACTTCGAGCACCTTGGTATGGGCATATGCCAGGGCCAGGCCTTCGATGTGCGGCGCCCGTTCATTGTTCTGGTAAAGCAGGTGCAGGTAGGCACTGGCGCTGTCATCGATGAACAGCGGCTTGAAGTGTTTGCTCGGTACATAGCCCTTGCGTTGCTTGTCATATGTCAAGTTTCGGGGCGCATGTTCATTGATGTAGGTATTGATGTCCTTGGAGGCTTGCTGGCGGCTGATGCCGAAGCTCTGGATCAAGTGCCCCGTGGTCAGGCGGCCTTCCCACCAGGCGACGGTCTCGATCAAACGATAGCGAAGTGCCAGGTCCCAGCGCACTTGTTCGATGGATTGCTTGCGTTTCATACCTGCTCCATGTGCGTGAATACTTTACCTGTATAAGTCTACATTCTAGACCTGTCGCAAATCACTACATATCGTGTCGCTGTCTTCGGAATATCTCGAAGGGATGGAAGGATGTGAACATGAGTATGTCGGAAGTGGTTTCGACGGGGGCATTGGCGGTGATGGGGATCATCCTGCTGGTGCTGGTACAGCATTGTTTGAAGTTGAGCGAGCTTTGGAAAATGCTTGCCCATTATCAAAAGGATCTGCGTTTGGCGCAGATCTTGGACATGGAAAACCGCGAGCTGCGGTCGGCGTTGCGCGCCGAGCGAGAACACGTCGCGCAGCTGCTGCGCAAGCTGGAATTGCTGCAAGCGCTGCTCCCGGTCACAGAATAATCCGCAGTATCGCCATCCAGGAGAATCCATTCATGCCGATAAAACCCAGACCCTTCACCTTTGTGTGTGAAGACTGCAAGTGGAAGAAAACCATTGCGCCGCGCAGTGACGCGCTGATGCCAGGCGACTGGTTCGCGAGCTGTCCGAAATGCGGAAGCACAGCCCTGAAAATGCGCGCGGCCGGGTGGCTGGAGGCGGCGCTGGCGGAGTGTGTGGCGCGGCGGTAGGCGTCGACAGCTACAGGCTGAACGCGTGGATCTTGTCGACGATCTGGCGTGAAGCCGTCCTGATTGCCGTTGCGGTATTGCCCGCGATATGCGGCGTCAGTTGTGCGTTGGCAATGCCTGCCAGCGGTGAGTTGAAGCGGTCCTTTTCTTGGGCAAAGGTATCGATGGCGACTGCTTTGATATGCCCGGGAAAGCGGGTCATGAACGCTGCCAGTTGGTCCTCGTCGACGATGCCACCGCGGGCGGTATTGATCAGGATCGAGCCCGGGCGCATCTGGCTGAACGCTGTACTGCCGAACAGGCCCCGTGTGAGCGGCGTGAGTGGTGTATGGATCGAGACGACATCGGCTTCGCCGAGCAACTGCGAGAGAGTTGGTCTTCGATCAAGCCCAAGGTCCCGTGCGACCTGATCGGTAAAGCGCTCCGAACCGGTGGCGATGACCTTGATGCCGAGTGCCCGCGCCTTGCGAGCGACCTGTTGGGCAATGCCGCCAGTGCCCACCAGCCCCAGCGTCAGTTCGGAGAACTCCTGGCCGGGAGGTAGGCTGCCCTTGGACCAGTGGCCTTTATGGGTTTCGGTGTTGTAGTGGCTGAGGTCCCTGGATAAAAACACCGCTTGGGCCACCACGTATTCAGCGACGGCCGTGGCGTTGGAACCTGGTGTGTTCAGTATCGTCACGCCAGTGCGCTCGGCCTCTTGCCGGTCGATGTGGTTAAGCCCCACGCCTGCCTGGGCGATGGCGCGCAACGGTGTTGCCAAGGCAGGGGAGGCGGCGGCGCTGATCAGTTCGCCATCGAGGGGGATGTTCAGGCGCGTCTTGAACACGCTGTAGCCCCCGGCCTGGATTACCGCCGCGATGAAGGCGGACTTGTCGTGGCAATTGATCTGGGCGTATTGAATGCGCTCGCCGTAGTGGTTCCTGATGCCGTCCTGGTCGGTGAAATAATGAAGGTTCAGGGTGACGGCCAGCCCCAGTTCAAGGAATCGGTCGATTTCCTCAAATAGCAGCGGCGGGCCAGGGGCGTCCAGTATCAGGGTGGTGAATGCCATGCGCGTGATCCTCTTGAAAGAGTGCCTGAGTCCCTCGGCCGCCTCGATGACGTCCTTGTTCGCACTCCACCATAGAGCGTGAAGCCGCGTTATTCACGTTCCAGGCATAACGGGAGCGTTGTCTGCGCTTCTGAGAGTGAGGCTCCTTTTGGCCGTAGCCGAAGCACTGCACTTCACACGCGTAGCAAAGACACTGTATCAGGGCGGTGTGCCACCTGGACGGTTGCGTGCGCTCAGCCGATCACCGTCTATACACCAGCGTATTGATACACCGTCGCGCTCCAATATTGGCTGCCATTGTGCTGTTGGCGGGTCCAACCGTCTGCGAGCAGGTGTTTGGCGATCATTCGATTCATCACGCCATGACCGAGCAGCAGAACCGGCCCTTCACCGGCGAGGGACTGCAGTCGTTGAGCGGCCGTGTTGGCGCGCAACCTTGCGGCGCCAGCGGATTCGATATTGCGTGAGTAACCGCACAGCCATAAGACCCGGAAGATAAATGCCCAGGTAAACGGCGATAGCCGGGGCAATCGCCAACGGCCATAAGGCAGTTGCGCTTCGCAGAAAAGCGCGTCGACGACAGCAGGCTTCAGCCCGAGCACCTCGACCGAGGTCAGCGCACGAGGCGCGCTGCTTGAAACAACCAGGGTGGCGGTTGCGGCGAGTTGCTGGCTGGCGTCCGGAGCCGGATGGCGGATGATTTCGGATCGGTTGTATTGCTCGATCCAGTCTTTCATCTCGAACATTGAGATTCTTTCGCGCGCGGCCATCTTGGGCTGGCCGTGACGCATCAGGATGATGGTTTTGCTCATCGTGTGTTTTCGTCCTTGTTTGGCTTAACCACGCCATGTTTCCGATACCACGCCACAGTGTCAGAAACGGTCTGCTCCAGCACTCGAAAACTCAGGCCAAGCTCCTGTTCGCTCTTGTGGTGGTTAAAACAGGTACGGTGCTCCTCTCGTATCAATAGGCGCAACGTCGCCATGCTCAGCAAAATAGGCTTGCCGGTAATGCGCGCGTAAACCTCCTGCGCCGCCGCCAACAGGTACAGCGCGGGCACTGGCAGTTGCCGAACAGGGGTTTTGACGCCCGCGATACGCCCCAGCACAGGTACCAACTGGCGCATGGTCAAGTTGCGACCGGCCGCGAGGTAGCGCTCTCCTCGCCGCCCATGTTTGGCGGCGGCGATCTGGGCACATGCCACATCGCGGGCATCGACCACGGAGAAGGTGCCGGGGATCAGCCCGGGTAACTTGCCGTTGATCACGTCCTTGACCAATTGTCCGGAGGAAGTCGGGCCCATATCGCCCGGGCCCCACATCCAGCCGGGCAGCACCATGCAGGCATGCATTTGGGGATGGGTTTCAAGGAACGTCAAGACGACACGCTCGGCGAGGATCTTGCTGCGGTAGTAGTCATCCGCATCGGCTTCGGCCCGCAGGCATGTCTCGTCGATAGAGGTGCCGGGGGCTCCGTCGAGCACGGCAATCGACGAGGTATGCACGAAGCGGCGGACCCCCGCGCGGTAGGCCTGGTGAAGCAGGGCTTGCGTACCGGCGACATTGATCTTTTCGAGCGCTTCCCAGTGGCTGCCGCCCTTGTAGTTATCGCGAAAGAACGCCGCGGTATGAAACACCGTATCGCAGCCTTGCAACGATGTTGCGAACGCGTCGGTGTCGGCCATATCGCCAACGACCAGTTCCACGCTCGGCAGGTCGTTGAACTGCTGCTCACCCTTGGCCCGTGAGCGGACCAGGGCTTTGACGGCGTAGCCGTGTGCGACCAGTTCCCGCACCAGGTTGTTGCCCAGCAAGCCGGTTGCGCCAGTGACGAATGCGTTGCGCATGGGGTCCATAGTCATACATTTCATTCCAGTCGTTTCGAAGGCCGGTAGATATACCGTTGAGGCTGCGCCTGAAAAACAGCGACTACTGCATAATGGCTTTGCATATATGCAAACCCTGGAGGATGGGAGGTATGGCGTTGCAGGCAAATTGGGACGATCTTCGTCTGCTGTTGGCGGTCTCGCGGCGTGGCAGTTTTCTTCAAGCCGGCCAACTGCTGGGGATCGCGGCGTCTACCGTGTCCCGTCGCCTGACCCAGCTGGAAGCGGCCCTGGGTGAGCCGCTCGTTGAACGCGGCGTTGAAGGCTGCTGGTTGACCTCGCGGGGCCAAGCCCTGGTGGACGTCGCGGTGGCAGCAGAGGCGGGCTTGAGGCGTCAGACGGCGGCGGAGTTGTCCGGGGAACACACAGCGCTATGTGGCAGCGTGCTGGTCAGTGCCGGCGAGGGGTTTTCTTCTTGTGTGCTGGACGCCGCGAGCCGGTTTACGGCCCTGCATCCGCGCTGTTCCGTGGAGTTACTGGTCGCCACCGACTTTCACAAGATCGTCCGCGGGGTGGCGGATATCGCCATACGCACAGCGCACCTGGGCGAGCCGTCGTTGATTTATCGACCCATCGGCAAGCTCGCCTATGGCGTCTTCGCTGAGGCCGGGTACCTGAAGCGATCTCCCGGGGTGACCCTGGCTACGGCGGTCAACATCGCCTTGCTTCCTCCGCTGGATATGTTGCCTCAAATGCGTGCCGCAAAGGCTGCGGGCCTGGACCGTGCGCAAATCAGCGTGAACTCGTTCTCCGTCCAACTGGAGTCGGTGCGGCAAGGCATGGGCGTGGCTGTACTGCCGCGTATTCTGGCGAAGGGCCTGACGGAGTTGTTCCCGGAGTTGGAACTTCCAGAGATGGAGGTCTATCTGGTAACCCGGCCTCAGGCGTTGAAACAGGCGCACATCAGATGTTTCTTCGACATTCTGGAGCAGGTATTGCTCGAAGTCCTCTGCGTCGGCACGCATCAAAGGGCGAGCTGACAACGTCGTAGTGCGGATCGCGAAGAGGCACCGCTGATGGTTCTCGTCCGTTTCAGTCGATGAGTTGTCTTGACGGAACATTTCGCTCATCCAGGCGGTTACGTAACCTGATCCCAGGTAAATGCCGTGAAGGGATCGGTTATGAAGAGTGTTACTCGCGCCTCTTTGCGAGATGAGAATGATCATGTGCAGCGCCAACGCTCGCTGAGCGTTCTGGCGGTGCTCGTCGTGTTGTTTCTCGCGGCGATGGACAGTACTGCTGTCAGCACGGTACTGGCGCAGATCAATGCGCAAATGCAGGACGCGACGCTCTATCCCTGGGTGGTCTCAGGCTTCCTGCTACCCCTGGCACTCATTGCCCCGCTGGCCGGCGCACTGGCGGATCGGTTCGGGGTTTCGTCGATGATGAAGGTCAGCCTGCTGATCTTCATCGCCGCGTCGGCGCTGGTTGCCGCTAGCCAGAGCATGGTCATGCTGATTGCCGGCAGAGCGCTGCAAGGCGTCGGGGCGGGTGGCATCATCGTTCTTTCCTACTCGATGCTGGCGTCGCTCTTCGACGGGCCCAAGCGTGCCAGCATGCAGGGCATGCTCAGCAGTGTCTGGGGGCTGGCGGCTGTGTTGGGCCCGGTTGCCGGTACGGTGCTGGGCAACACCCTGAGTTGGCGCTGGGTATTCTGGCTCAATCTGCCGCTGGGCTGTTTGGCATTGGCGGTGTTGTGTTTCACACCAGCTATCGGTCGAGGTCAATCGACCAGGACGGTAGACCCGATAGCGCAGGGCCTTTTGGCCATTGCTGCTTGTGCGGGGCTGTTCATGTTGAGCAGTCAGCGTCTGGATATGATCCCATACCCGATAGCGACGCTGGCGTTTGTGGTGCTCATCAGTCTGGTCGCGCTGATAGCTCGCGTGCGTCAGGTACCTGCCGGTAGCCCAGTGCCGTTTGGTTTCTTTGAACGGCCTGCACTGGGAGCGGTCATGGCGTTGGTGGTGATCTCCAGTATCGGCTTGTACGCCACGGTCAGCGTGTTGCCAATTGCCCTGAGCCATTCGCCGGGCAGCGCATTGTCGACCGGCGGGCTGATCATGCTGGCCGCGTTGGGCTGGGTAGGCGGTGCCACCGTCTGTGGCAAGCGTCTGGCGAATGTCGGGTTCAAGTCCATGGCTATCGTTGGGATGGCCATGCTGATGCTCGGTTGTCTGGGGGTGGCTGCGGGGTTGCACTGCTCGCAGTGGCTGCTGATGGGCATCGGTCAGATTCTGGTCGGGCTGGGTATGGGCTTTACAGCCACAACGACCCTGGTACTCGCACAGAACAGCGCCCCGCCTGATCAGTTGGGAGCCTATACCTCCACGGTGCAGTTTCTGCGCAACCTTGGCGCGGCGTTTGGCGTCAATGCACTGGTGGCTGTTGCGTTGTACCTGCCGCCAGACCAGTCCTACCCGGACACGTTCCTGTTGCTTGGTCTTTTGATGGCACTCGGTTTACTCTTTGCCTTCAAGCTGCCTGCGCGCGGTGGACCGCAGAAAGGGTAAGCAGAGTCGCAATGAGTTTCGTCGACCTGGATCACACCGCACTGGTTGTTGAACGGCAGTTAACCAAGCTGCCCGAGGCGGAGCGTCATGCTCATCAACACCCCTTCGGGCAGTTTGTGTTAGTCAAAAACGGTGTGCTTCATGGCAACGCCATCGAGCAACGCTGGTTGCTCAAACCGGGAATGGCGGTCTGGATTCCGCCACAGACCTTGCACTCGGGCGAGGCGTATAACCCGGTAGACCTCACGGTCTTGTACCTTGACCCTGACCTGTGCAAACACATCTCCCCGAGCGTCAAGCTGATCGATGCATCCCCGCTGATCATCGCCCTGTGCGAGCGGTTGGCCGAGCAGGGCACTCGACCGCTTTGCGAACAACGGCGCGCCTGCATGTTGCAGTTGTTGTTCGAGGAGATCGAAGAGCGGGTGCCCAGCAACATGGTCCTGCCTTTGCCGAGCGACGCACGGCTCAAGCGTGTGGCCGAGCAACTGATCGCCAGGCCTGGGATGCGCAAGAGCCTGACCGAATGGGGGCACGAGGTAGGCGCTACGGAGCGGACGCTGGCGCGGCTGTTTCGCAAGGATACCGGATTGCGCTACACGGACTGGCACAACCGCCTGCTCCTCGTGGAGGCATACCGCGGCCTGGCAGGCGAACACTCCAACGAGACCCTGGCGCAGCACCTGGGATTTGCGTCGGGGGATTCCTTTGGTCATTGGTTTCGGCGCATCACCGGCAGCAGCCCAGGCAAGGTGCGTAGCTCTTTGCAGGTTGCCAGCGCGTAAGTGCGGCCGCTGGCCCCATGAACCCGCGCCCCTGAAGGGCGCGCGCTCATTTCTCGCTTGACCGCTCAACGGGCAAAAAAACGAGGCGCGCAAGGCTCATCCGGCGATGTACAGCCCGCCGTTCACGTGCAGTACTTCGCCGGTCATGAAACTTGAGCCGTTGCTGCATAGAAAGGCGATCACCGAGGCGATTTCGCTCGGTTGACCCAGGCGTTTGAGCGGGGTCTGCTCCACCGAATCGCTGCCGCGGCTCGCGATCAGGTGCTGGGTCATCGGGGTTTCGATGATCCCGGGGGACACCGCGTTCACCCGGGTCTGCGGCCCCAACTCCCGCGCCAGGGCGCGGGTCAGGCTCAATAGGCCGCCCTTGGAGGCGCCATAGTGCGCGTTAGAGAACGCCCCCCGATGTGCGGCCACCGAGGTTAGGTTGACGATTGCGCTGTTGGCACGCAGTACCGGGATTGCCCGCTGGCACAGGTAGAACACGCCGTCGAGGTTGATGCCCAGCGTTTGGCGCCATTGCTCATCGGTCATTTGGCGAATCGGCTGCGACTGGTACAAACCGGCCGATGGCACCAGGAAGTCGATGCCGCCGAAGCGTTCGACGGCCAGTTGCACAGCCTTGGCCGAATCGGCAGGGTCGGCCGCATTCATCCGCAGGGTGGCGACGCGCTCGCCGCTGGCGTCCAGTTCCCGGGCGAAATCCGCCAGGCCGTCGCCGTCCAGGTCGGCGAGCACCATCGAGGCGCCGTACTGATAGAACAGCCTTGCCACTTCGCGGCCGATGCCACCGTTGGCACCCGTCAGCAGCAGGACGCGATTGTTGAAATCATACATGGTCGTTGTCTCCGAAAGAGTGCCTGGGTTCATGGGCCGAGAATGCGCGCCAGATGTTCGTGTTGCAGGTCAACGCCGAGAAAACGACAGATCTGCACGATCTGGCCATAGATCATGTGTTGCCCATGGTGAACGCGGCAGCCGCGCAGTCGAGCCGCGGCCAACAGGGGGGTGTCGCCGGCGCGCATCACGGCTTCGCAGACCAGGGCATCAGCCCGCAGGGTGCTGGGGTCCAGCGGCAGGGCATCGTCGTCCTTGAGGCCCAGGGAGGTGGCGTTGATGATCACGTCGAAGTCCTGCGCATTGCCGTCGCTGGTGCTTAGCTCGACCTTGGGGAACTGCGTTTTCAGGCGTTCCAACAGGGCTTCGGCGCGGGCAGGGGAGCGATTGTAGATCGCTAGCCGTGCCGGTTCCTGCCGGGCAATCGCTGCGGCGATCGACTTGCCGGCGCCCCCGGCGCCCACCAGCAGCACGCGTTTGCCTTCCAGCCTATGACCTTGCTGATGCAGCCCGGCGAGCATGCCTTCGCCGTCGAAGTTGCCACCGATCAAGCGGCCGCTCTCGGGGTCGATCCGCACCGCGTTGACCGAGCCGACCTGGCGTGCGGTCTCGGTCAGTTCGTCGCAGTATTCAACGATGCTTTCCTTGTACGGGATGGTCACTACCAGGCCGTGCAGATTGGCGATGCCGGATACGCCGAGCAGCACCTTGTGCAGGTTCGACCCTTGCACGTGCAGCGGCACGCAGACCAGGTCGAGGCCCTGGTTGGCAGCACTGTGGTTGATCACTTGCGGAGTTTTTACATGGGCGATCGGATCGGCAACGATGCCGATCAGTTGCGTCTGGCCACTGATGTGCATGGGAAACCTCAACGGTAGGAGTGGGTACGGGCGGTCGTGCCGAGGCGCTTCTCATAAAGAGCCGGGCCGAAAAAGGGATCGAGTGGAAGCTGGAATACCGCAGGGTGGGCGGTCGTGCCGAGGGCAGGAGGGGTGTCGGAGGTGCGGATCAATGAAGCCAATGCTTGTAACAGTGCGCTGATAGAACTCATGAGCAGTAACCTGTCTGACATATTTTATTGTTGTCTGACAGGATGGTAGAAGGCTTCGCTTTTCGGTGTCAAGGGTGCTGCCGGGAATCAGGCCTGCAGGTACATGTTCATCCGCTTGGCGGCATTGCGCAGATGGCGCTCGGCGGCTTCGCCGGCCAACACCGGATCACGGGCCTGGATGGCCTGGAAGATGGCCTGGTGCTCGTCCTGCACGTCCTGGATCAGCTCGTTGTAGATTTCGGCGGTGTTGCTGCGAGCTTCGCGAATCAGGCGCCGGACGCTGTGGTCGAGGTACTCGTTGAGCGATTTGAAATGCGGGTTGTGCGTGGCCGCGACAATCGCTTGGTGGAAGGCATAGTCTTCTTCGTCCCCCAGTTGATCATTGACCATGGCGTATTCCATACCAACCAGTGCCTGGCGAATCTTCTTCAGGTCTTCGGGGGTGTGGCGCAAGGCTGCCAGGCGTGTGGCGCCCACTTCAATGGTGATCAGGAATTCGAGGATATGCAGCAATGCGTCCCCTTCACCCAGCGAGACTGCTTTCAAGCGAAACGCATGGCGCTCGCCACGCTTGGCGACGAAGGCACCCTTGCCTTGCTGAGTGGTGATCAGCTCTTCGAACTTGAGCTGCGACAAGGCTTCGCGCACCACCGCCCGGCTGACCGAAAACTGTTCGCACAGTTGCCGTTCGCTGGGCAGTTGATCGCCAGTGGCCAGCCGCCCGGATTGGATCTCGCCACTGAGCCAGTGAACGATTTCCATGGGCAGGGGCTGGTTGGGGTGCGCGTTGTCGCTTTTCATGGTTCGGTCCTCTGCCAGGGGGCAGCACGGGTACGGGCATTGATGTGATGAGCTGTTGATAGTGACGGATTGAGCTGTGGTCTTACAAGTGTTTGAAAAAATAATCCAGGGTGGAGTTGTCTGTTTTAAAGGCCCGCAGGTGCATTTATAAAAAATAAATGCATAAAACGTGGTAGGAGTGCTTTGACTTCGCGGCAGGCTTGACGTAATTTTCGCCAACTGGTCAGACATGTACTTGCTGATGTACTACCAGATTGCAAATAACAATAAAAATTCGAGGTTTCCATGCACACCAAGACCACGCTGCGTCTGCTCACCCTCGGCACGACCCTGTTCGCCGGTATCGCCTGCGCTGATCCTTTGAAAGTGGCGTTGGTCGAGACCCTGTCGGGGCCGTCGGCCGCCACCGGGCAAATGTTCCGCGCCGCCACGCGTTTTCAGATCGAACGGCTGAATGCCGAGGGCGGTTGGAACGGCGAACCGATCCAGCTCCTTGAGTTCGACAGCCAGGGGACCCCCGCGGGCGCCTCCGAGAAACTCAAGGCCGCCATTGGCAGCGGCGCGCAAATGATTGTCCAAGGGGCTTCGTCAGTGGCTGCCGGGCAGATCACCGAAGACGTGCGCAAGTACAACCTGCGCAATAAGGGCAAGGAGGTGGTGTTCCTCAACGTCGGCGGTGAAGCGCTTGAACTGACCGGCAGCAAATGCCACTTCTATCACTTCCGCTTCAACGGTAACGCACCGATCCGGGTCAAGACCCTGGTCGCGGCAATGAAAGAGGCGGGCACCCTGGGCAGCAAAGTCTATTCCATGAACCAGAACTACAGCTGGGGCCAGGACATGGAAAAATCCATCACTGAAAACGCCGCGGCTGGCGGTTATCAGTTGGTGGGTAAAAGCCTGCACGACACGCAGAAGGTGCAGGATTTTTCGCCCTATATCGCTCGCATCCAGGCCTCCGGCGCAGAAACCGTGCTGACCGGCAACTGGGGCAACGACCTGTTGCTGCTGATGAAAGCCAGCCGCGCCGCCGGCCTGAAGCTGCGCTTCGGCACGGCCTTTCTCGATCAGCCGGGCAACCTCGCCAACGCCGGCGATGTCGCGCTGGGGCACTACGTTTCCCACCCGTTCAACATTGAGGCGGCGGGCGAGCAGGGCGAAAAATTTGCCAGCGAGTATCAGGCCAAGACCGGGCACCTGCCAGCCTACATCGAGCCACAGACGGTATTTGCCTTGCAGATGGTCGGCAATGTGCTGAAGAAGCTGCCGGCCGAAGATGGCCGTCTCAATACCCGCAGTTTCGCCCTGGCCCTGGAACAGGCCAGCGACCGCAACCCATTGGGTGACGTGCGGATGCGTGCCGAGGATCACCAACTGCTGATGCCGTTCGTGGTGTCGGTGGTGTCGAAGGAGGCGCGCTACAAGGTTGACGGCACCGACATGGGCTTTGTGCCGATCAAGTCGTTCAGTGCCGATGAAGCCGCAGCGCCTGTCCAGGATGCCTGCCGGATGCAACGACCCGAGTGACGCCGCCTGGCGTGCCGAGCGGCACGCCTTCCTGCCCATCGCGAACGCTGGAGTCGCCTATGGAATTTCTCACAGTTTCACTGCTTAACGGCGTGATCTACGGCCTGCTGCTGTTTATGGTTTCCGCCGGCCTGACGCTGATTTTCGGCATGATGGGCGTGCTCAATTTCGCCCATGCCTCCTTCTATATGGTGGGCGCCTACCTGGCCTACACCCTGCAGAAGGTTGTCGGCTTCACGACTGCGGTAGTGCTCTCGACCGTGCTCGTGGGCCTGCTCGGCGTGATCGTCGAGCGCTTCTTCCTGCGCCGCGTACACAAACATGGCCATGCTCATGAACTGCTGCTCACCTTCGGCCTGACGTTCATCATTGCTGAACTGATCAAGTTGTTTTACGGCAACTTTTCCGTCGAATACCGAGTTCCAGAGTTCCTCAACTTTGCCGCCTTCCAGGTGTTCAGCACCGACTATCCGTTCTATCGCTTGTTGATGGGCGTGGTCTCGCTGCTGGTGTTCGGCCTGATCTACCTGCTGTTGACCCGCACTCGGGTCGGCATCGTGGTGCGGGCGGCGATTCATCGTCCACAAATGGCCGAGGCCCTGGGGCACAACGTCCCGCTGGTGTTCATGGCCGTGTTCGGCATCGGCGCGGCACTGGCCGGCCTGGCCGGGGCTCTGGCTGGGGCGTTCTACACCACCAACCCGAACATGGCCCTGGAGCTGGGGGTCATCGTGTTTGTCGTGGTGGTGGTTGGCGGCCTGGGTTCGATGGCCGGGGCCATGATCGCGTCGCTGCTGATCGGGCTGATTTCTTCGTTCGCGGTGGGTGTGGACCTCAGCCTGGCTTCACTCCTGGGTTTGCTGGGGGCAGGTGACTGGGCGCAGCAGATGGGCGGGTTGATGACCCTCAAGGTATCCAGTGTGGCGGCAACCATTCCGTTTGCGCTGATGCTGCTGATTTTGCTGATCCGGCCGTCCGGGTTGATGGGCGAGAAGGGGTAAACCATGAAACTGACGAAAATCCTCCTGGCGGTGCTGTTGCTGGCCCTGCTGGTGCTGCCCGCCATCCTGCCGGCGGCGATGGTCAACGCGGCCATCCAGATGCTTATCGCGGCCTTGTTTGCCTGTGCCTTCAACTTGTTGTGCGGGCAGGGCGGCATGCTTTCGTTCGGTCATGCGGCGTACTTCGGCGTGGGGTCGTTCGCTACATTGCATGCGATGAGTGCGCTCAATGGCCAAGGCCTGCTGCCGACACCGTTGCTGCCGCTGATCGGTGCCATGGGCGGCTTTATCTGCGGCCTCTGCGCCGGTTGGTTCGCCACTAAACGGGCGGGCGTCTACTTCTCCATGATCACCCTGGCGCTGGCCGAGTTGCTGCATTCCCTGGCCCCGCACCTGAATACGCTGTTTGGCGGCGAGGCGGGTATTTCGTCCATGCGCGCCCCTGCCTGGGGCCTGGATTTCGGTGACGCGACCCAAGTGTATTACCTGACGCTGGGTTGGGTGGTGCTGTCGATTGCCTTGCTCTACGCCTTCACGCTGACGCCCATGGGGCGCCTGACGTTCGCCTTGCGCGAGAACGGCCACCGCCTGCAGTTCCTGGGCTACAACGTTCACCGCTTGCGAGTGCTGGTGTTTGCCTTGTCGGCGATGTTTGCCGGTATTGCCGGTGGCTTGCAAGCACTGAACCTGGAGTCGGCCAACTACGTGCTGTTCGACATGCGTTTTTCTGCCGAAGTGGTACTCAACACCTACATCGGCGGCGTCAACGTGTTCCTCGGGCCGGTGCTCGGCGCTGCCCTGATGACGTTCTTTGGCAACGCCGCCTCTGACCTCACGCAATCCTGGTTGCTGTATCAGGGCCTGTTGTTCGTACTGGTGATGATGTTCATGCCCAGCGGCCTGGCCGGGCTGGTGCTGTGCTGGAGCGCGCAGATCCGTCGGCGCGGTTGGCTGGCGATCATCCCGGCGGCGTTCTCGGCGCTGCTTGGCGCTGGGGTGTTGAGCCTGGCGGTGGTGTTTTTGATCGAGACGTTGCAACGCGTATTCAGCCAGGACTATCAGGCCCTGTTGATGACGGACCAAGCCTGGCCGGCGATCAGCCTGTTCGGCCGCGAATGGCTGCCGGGCGCGCTGCTGACCTGGGCCACGCCGTTGCTCTTGGGGGTGGCCGGGCTGTTGGTCCTGAAACTGGCCCGCCACCAATGGCTGCGCCTGCTGGATGACGAACCGGTGGTCAACGCCGCCGCACTCAGGCCTCGGGTCGAAGGAGAACAACCATGAGCGATGCGATCCTGCAGTTACGCGATGTGCATAAGTCGTTTGGCGAGGCTCACATCATTCGGGGTGCGCAGCTTGAATTGCGTGCCGGTGAACGTCATGCGGTGATCGGTCCCAACGGGGCCGGCAAATCGACCTTGTTCCATCTGATCTCCGGGCAGTTGCAGCCCAGTAGCGGGCAGATCCTCCTGGGCGCGGAAGCGATCCAGGGCTACTCGCCACAGCACATCAATCACCTGGGGTTGTCGCGCTCGTTCCAGATCACCAACATTTTTCCCGGGCTCTCGGTGTTCGAAAACCTGCGCATCGCGGTGATGCGCAAGCACCGGATGCAATACCACTTCTGGCGCTCCGTGCAGCGTTACCCCGAGGTGCGCGAGCAGACTGAGCAACTGCTCGAACAGGTGCGGCTACAGGACAAGCAAACGGTGTGCGCGGCCGAACTCTCTTACTCCGAACAGCGCGCCTTGGAGATCGGCATGACCCTGGCCTGTGACCCTCGGGTGATCTTGCTCGACGAGCCGATGGCGGGCATGTCCCATGAAGAAACCGATTACGCCCTGAACCTGATCCGCGAGGTGACCCAGGGGCGTTCGCTGCTGATCGTCGAACATGACATGGACGTGGTGTTCTCCCTGTGCGACCGCATCAGTGTGCTGGTCTACGGCGAAGTCATCGCCACCGGTACACCGGACCAGATCCGCGCAGATCGTCGGGTGCAGGAAGCCTACCTGGGTGAGGAGCAATGTGCATGAACCCTACTTCGCAAAACCTGCTGTCGATCAGCGACCTGCATGTGCATTACGGCAAGAGCCATGTATTGCATGGGGTCGATCTGCACATCGGTCACAACGAGGTGGTGAGCCTGCTCGGGCGCAACGGCGCCGGGCGCTCGACCACCATGAAAGCGGTCATGGGCCTGGTGCCGCCCAGTGCCGGCAGCGTGCAGTTGGCCGGGCGCGAGTTGACCGGGCTGCGCCCCTATCGCATCAGCCGTGCCGGCATCGGGTTCGTCCCGGAGGAACGTGAGGTCTTCGCCAACCTCAGCGTCGAGGAAAACCTGCGCATGGGCCAGCAAGCGCCCACCGACGGCGCCACTGCGTGGACCGTCGAGCAGATGTTCGAGTTTTTCCCGCGGCTGCGCGAGCGCCGTAACACTGGCGCGGGCAACCTTTCGGGGGGCGAACAGCAGATGCTCACCCTGTGCCGGTCGTTGCTGGGCTGCCCCAGAGTGCTGCTGATCGATGAACCCACCGAAGGCCTGGCGCCGAAGATTGTGGCCGTCGTCGCCGAGGCTATTCGCGAGATCCACCGACGTGGGGTTTCGATCCTGCTGGTGGAACAGAAGCTGACCATCGCGCTTAAGGTCTCGTCGCGAGTCTGCGTGATGGGGCATGGGCGGATTGTCTTCGAGGGCACGCCGCAGGCGCTGACCGACGATGCGAATTTGATGAAGGAATGGTTGGCGGTCTAGACCGACCGCCAGCATGTTCAACCCGGCAGGTTCGCCTGCCAATTTCCCCCCCGATTGTGTGGCAGCACGTGTGCTTGCCAGGGGGTTCTGCGTTTTAAATCCACCGGGAAAAACAATAAAAATGAGCCTGCCTAACTACATCACCGTACAACCCCTGCTGTTGCTCAGCGTCTTGCCGGGCCTGGTCCTGGCCCAGGAGCAGGGCTTTATCGAAGGTGCAACGGCCAACGTGCTGATGCGCAACTTCTACTTCAACCGTGACTTTCGCGACAGCGGTGCCGCCCAGGCCAAGAGCGAGGAGTGGGCGCAGGGCTTTCTGCTTAACGCACAGTCCGGCTACACCCAAGGCACCGTGGGTGTCGGCGTCGATCTGATCGGCCGTCTCGGGGTCAAACTCGACAGCGGCAGTGGGCGTGCTGGCAGCCTGTTGTTGCCGGCGGACGGCAAAGGCTCGGCGGATGATTTCTCCAGCCTGGGCGCTGCGCTCAAACTGAAACTGTCGAAGACCGAGCTGAAAGTCGGGGAGCTGCTGCCGAGCCTGCCCATCCTCCAGTACAACGATGCGCGGTTGCTGCCGCAAACCTTTCAGGGGGCGATGCTGACTTCGAAAGAAATCACCGGGCTGACCCTCAATGCCGGGCAGATGCGCTCATTCACTCAGCGCAACTCCAGTAACCGCGAAGACCTGTTTATTGATGGCCGCTCGTTCGCCACGTCCGACCGCTACAACTACCTGGGTGGCGAGTACCGCTTCAACCAGGAGCGGACCATGCTCGGCCTCTGGGGCGCAGAACTGGAGGATATCTATCGCCAACGCTTAGTCCAGTTCGCCCACAAGCAACCGGTCGGTGCCTGGACGCTTGGGACCACCGTCGGCCTGCTCGACTCCGAGGAACAAGGCCAGGCCAAGGCCGGCAAAATCGACAACCGCTCGTTCTACAGCACCCTCAGCGCGGCACATGGCGGGCACACGCTGATGGCCGCCTGGCAGCGCATGTACGGCGAAGACGGGACCATCTGGCTAAGCCCGACCACCACCGTGCTGCCCAGTGATATCCAGGTGCGCAATTTCGCCTCCGCCCAAGAGAAAGCCTGGCAGCTGCGATACGACTACAACTTTGCCGCCATGGGGGTGCCAGGGCTGACGACCTTCGTGCGTTACGTCAGTGGCGACAACGTACTGGTGGCGGGCAGCAACGACGGCAAGGAATGGGAGCGCGATTTTGACGTGTCCTATGTGATCCAGAGCGGCGCGCTGAAGAACCTGGGCCTGCGCTGGAGAAACGCCATGGTGCGTTCCAGTTTCGGTCCGTCAGTCGACGATAACCGACTTATCGTCAGCTACAGCCTGGCGCTGTTCTGATCGATATGCCGACTATTCCGGTAACAATTTCCTTTGACAGACCCCGCAGTGCGGGTTAGTTTTTCTGAGCTGGTCAGACAAGTTGTTTTAAATGTATGACCAGCTACAAAAATAAGTGAGAACCTCATGTCCTACTCAGATAGCTCAGCACCTGCGTCCGTACAACCACAGCCTGAAACGGCTGTTTTCCAGCACAGCGCCTATGCCGGCATCCATGACAAGGTGGTGGTGGTCACCGGTGGTGGCAGCGGTATCGGCTTGGCACTCGCCAAAGGTTTTGCTCGCAACGGCGCGCACTTGCTGCTGATCGATATCAACGCTCAAGCCATGGCCGACGCCAAGGGCGAGTTGCAGGAAGCCTTCCCCAATAGTCGAGTCGAATGCTTCCAGGCTTCGGTTGCTGACGAAGACGCGGTTGAAGCGGCCTTTGCCCACGCCAAGGCCTGTTTCGGGCGTATCGACGTGCTGCTTAACAACGCCGGCGTATCGATCAACAAACCGTCGCTCGATATCAGCCCGGCCGAATGGCGTCGGGCCGTCGAGATCAACTTCAACAGCGTGTTCTTCTGCGCCCAGGCGGCGGCCCGGCACATGATCGAGCAGCAGGCGGGCGTGATCATCAACACCTCGTCGATGTGGGGCGTGTCCCACTCCGCCGATCGCACGGCGTACTGCGCGACCAAGGCCGCCGTGGTCTCCATGACCAAGTGCCTGGCAGTGGAATGGGCCCGCCATGGCATCCGCATGAACGCCATCGGTCCTGGCTATACCCGCACACCGCTGGTGGAAGAACTGCAACGGGCCGGACGCCTGGACGTCGAGGCCCTGCGCAAGCGCACGCCGTTGCAACGCCTCGGTGAGCCGGGCGAGATGGCCGAGTTGGCGCTGTTCCTGGCGTCCAGCAGCGCGACGTTCATCACCGGGCAGATCTACGTGTCGGACGGCGGCTGGACCGCCAACGGTTTCTAGTTCGCCTTCGTTGTGGCGGCCCGCCGTGGCCCGTCGATTCGAGTTCTTTGTGGAGAAGTGAAATGCCGAAAAGTGTTGCCTTGTCGCCGGCCTCGCCGTGGGTCGAGCTCAGTTCCACCGATGCCGACTGGAAGCAGGCCGACCCTGCGTTGCTGGGCACGATGCTCAGCCAGTTGCACCTGATCCGCGCCTTCGAGGAGACCGTGCTGGAACTGGCCGGAGAAGGCCTGGTGCATGGTCCGGCGCATTCGAGCATCGGTCAGGAAGGGGGCGCGGTAGGTTCGATCGTTGCGCTGGGCGCGGCGGATGAAGTCAACGGCTCGCACCGTGGTCATCACCAGTTCCTGGCCAAGGCGTTGGTCTACCTGATGCCCGAGGGTATCGACCCGAAAGCGCCGGTCACTGCACCCATCCAGGATCTGCTGCAACGTACCCTGGCGGAAATTCTCGGCCTGGCCCAAGGGTTCTGCAAAGGCCGGGGCGGTTCGATGCACCTGCAGTGGGCCGAGGCCGGCGCCCTGGGGACCAACGCCATTGTGGGCGGTGGTGTGCCGCTGGCGGCCGGTGCCGCCTGGGCACACCGGCATGCCGGGACCGACACCGTGGCGGTCACCTATTTCGGTGACGGCGCGGTGAACATCGGTTCGGTGCTGGAGACCATGAACCTGGCGGCGGCCTGGAAACTGCCGCTGTGTTTCTTCATCGAGAACAACCTGTACGCGGTGTCCACCACGGTTGAGGAAGCCACTGCCGAGCCGCGCCTGTCGGCACGCGGGCTGGGTTTCAATATTCCGAGCTGGAAGGTCGACGGCATGGACCCGCTGGCGGTTTACCTGGCCATGCAGCAAGCCCTGGCGCACATGCGCGCCGGCAACGGACCGACCGTCATCGAGGCCGATGTGTACCGGTTCTTCCATCAGAACGGTCCGTTCCCCGGCAGCGCATTCGGTTACCGCAGCAAGGAAGAAGAGCAGAGCTGGCGCGCCCGTGATCCGCTGGAACGCCTGGCCCGCGAAATGAAAAAGCGCGACCTGATCGACGACGCCGGCCTGGCCGATCTGCGTGAAACCATCAAGCTGGCCATGGCCCAGGCGGCGGCTGAATTGCTTGAAGCCGACCCGGCGGGCAAACCGGGCAAGCGACGGATCCGTCCCCAGTTGTGGCCCTCGCCGGACTTTCGCGATGTCGGGATTCGTGGCGACCTCAGCGAACTGGCCACGGCCCGGACCTGTGAACTGGCGACCTATCGCGGCGGCCTGCAGCAACGCAAGTTCATCGATGCCATCGCCGACGTGATGAACCGGCGCATGGAAACCGATGACAGCATCGTGGTCATGGGTGAGGACGTACACCGTCTCAAGGGCGGTACCAACGGCGCCACGCGCGGCCTGAAAGAGCGTTTTCCGCAGCGCATTCTCGGTACCCCGATCAGCGAGAACGCCTTCTGCGGGCTGGGTGGCGGCATGGCGTTGGACGGGCGTTTCAAACCGGTGGTGGAGTTCATGTACCCCGACTTCATGTGGGTCGCCGCCGACCAGGTGTTCAACCAGATCGGCAAGGCGCGGCACATGTTCGGCGGGCAGAGTGACGTGCCGCTGGTGCTGCGCACCAAGATCGCCATGGGCACCGGCTACGGCTCGCAGCATTCCATGGACCCGGCTGGCATCTACGTCACCAACCCGGGCTGGCGCATCGTTGCCGCGTCCACGCCGTTCGACTACATCGGCCTGATGAACACCGCGTTGGCCTGCAAGGACCCGGTACTGGTGATCGAGCACGTCGACCTGTACAGCCACAGCGGCGAAGTGCCGGTGGACGACTTGGACTATCAGATTCCATTCGGGACCGCCGCCGTGCGCCGAGAAGGCCGTGACCTGACCATCCTCACGTACCTGAGCATGGTCGGACACTCCCTGGAAGCCGTGGAGCAGACCGGCATCGATGCCGAAGTCATTGACCTGCGTTTCCTCGACCGCGCCAGCTTCGACTGGGCCACGGTCGAGGCGAGTATTCGCAAGACCAATAATGTGCTGATCGTCGAGCAGGGCGCCCGAGGGACGTCCTATGGCGGTTGGCTGGCCGACGAGCTACAGCGCCGTTGCTTCGACTGGCTCGACCAGCCGATCCAGCGCGTGACCGGTGGCGAAGGCTCACCGAGTATTTCCAAAGTCCTGGAGCGCGCCGCCTGTGCCCGCACCGAGGAAGTGATCGAAGGCCTGCAACAGGTCATCCGTGAAAAAGGGGCACACCAATGAGCGTGAAGATGCTGGTTCCAATGGAAGTGGGGATTTGCTGCGTCGATCTCCCGGCCCTCAGCCGTTTCTATCAGGACGTGCTGGGTTTCACCTTTGTCGCACAGGTGCAAATGCCGGCCGCCGCCGCGCAGTTGGTGGGCCTGAGCGAAGGCGGCTACAGCGTGGTGCGTCTGCAGACGCCTTACGGTGAACGGATCAAGTTGCTGGCGCCTGAGCGGGCGCCGGTCCGGCCTGAACCGGGGCTGATTCTCGACCGGCAGAATGCGAGTTACCTGACGTTCATCGTCGAAGACATCGCCAGCCTGGTGGACGACCTGAAAAATGCCGGTGCGAGCTTCTGCGCCGAGGCTGCCCCGATCCAACTGCGCCCCGATGTGAAGGCGCTGTTCTGCCGCGACCCGGAGGGCAACGTGCTGGAACTGGTGGAGTACGCCGATATCGCCGCCTACCGTCCCGATCTGTTCAGCGACAGGAGCGCCTGATGGCCAAGCTCTTACATATGCCGGAAGTGTCGGCCAACGCCACCCACGCCGCGATCCAGAACTGGACCCTCAAGGAAGGCGACACCATCAGCGCCGGTGATTGCATTGCCGAGATCGAGACCGAAAAGGCCTTGGTCGAACTGGCCGCCGAGGAAGATGCGGTGCTGGGCAAGATCCTGGTCGAACCGGGGCGCGAAGTGGAAGTGGGCGCGCCGATCGGGGTGCTGTTTGCCAGAGGCGAAACCGATGTCGACATTGCCGCGCTGTTGGCCAAGGCCGGTGCGCTGGCGGCGGCCAATGAGCCGGTGGTGGATGACGCACCGGTGCTCCAGCCTCGGGCCGAGGTGACGCCTGCGATTGACGCGCACAGCGGGCGGATCTTCGCCAGCCCTCTGGCCCGCCGCCTGGCAGCGGCCAAGGGGCTTGACCTGGCGAGCCTCAAGGGCAGCGGGCCGAACGGGCGCATCGTCAAACGCGACGTCGAGGCGGTCGCCGTTGCCGCTGCGGTGGCCGCACCGACGCCCGTGTCGACCGTCGACTTTGATGAAATCCCCCACAGCAGCATGCGCAAGACCATTGCCCGGCGCCTGGTGGAGAGCAAGGCCACGGTCCCGCATTTCTATCTTGATGTGGAATGCCGGATGGAACCTCTGCTGGCCCTGCGCGAGCAGGTCAACCGGACCGCAGCGAGGAAGATTTCGATCAACGACTTCATCGTCAAGGCGGCGGCTGTCGCCCTCCAGCAAGTACCGGCGATGAATGTGACCTGGACCGAGACGGCGCTGCGCCGCTACCACCAGGCGGATGTCTGCGTGGCGGTGTCCACCGAGAGCGGCCTGATCACCCCCGTGGTGCGCAATGCCGACAGCAAGGCCCTTTCGCAGATCAGCGCGCAGGTGGCGGAGTTGGCCGGGCGCGCCCGCGACGGACGTCTGCGCCCCGAGGAATACCAGGGCGGCAGTTTCACCATCAGCAACCTGGGGATGTTCGGCGTCGAGCAGTTCAGCGCGATCATCAATCCACCCCACGCCGCGATTCTGGCGGTGGGTGCGACGCAGCAAAAACCGGTGGTTGAAAACGGTGAGCTGAAGGTCGGTGCGGTACTGCGTTGCACGTTGTCGGTGGATCATCGGGCCGTGGATGGCGCACTCGCTGCGCAATGGTTGGCGGTGTTCAAGGGCCTGATGGAAAACCCGCTGGGCATGCTGATTTGAGAGAGTACCCATGAGCGAAATGAAATTTGATCTGATCGTCGTCGGTGGCGGCCCCGGCGGTTACGTGGCGGCCATTCGCGCCAGCCAGTTGGGGCTGCGCACGGCGTTGGTGGAAAAGGCGCAACTGGGTGGGGTCTGCCTGAACTGGGGCTGCATTCCGACGAAGGCCCTGTTGCGCAGTGCCGACGTGTTGCGCCTGATCGGCAGCGCGGGCAGTTTTGGTATTGAGGTCGGGCCGGCCAGGCCGGACCTGAAGGCCATCGTCAAGCGCTCCCGCGATGTCGCCGCCCAGTTGCACCGTGGGGTCAGCGGGTTGATGAAAAAGCACCGCGTCCAGGTGTTCAATGGGCATGCGCGGCTGGATGGGCCGCAGCGGCTGAAAGTCAGTGGGGAGCAAGGCGAGCTGAGCCTGAATGCGCCGCATATTATTCTCGCCACCGGGGCCCGGGCCCGAGTGCTGCCGGGCATGGAGCCGGATGGCAAGCATTTCTGGAGCTACCGCCAGGCGTTGGTGCCGGACAGCGTACCCAAGCGGCTGGTGATCATCGGCGGCGGTGCGATCGGGATCGAGTTCGCCAGTTTCTATCACGCGCTGGGCGCCCAGGTCAGCGTGGTGGAAATGGCGGAGCGGATCCTCCCGGTAGAAGACCACGAGGTCAGCGCCCATGTGGCGCAGGCCCTGGTTCGCGACGGTATCCGCCTGTACACCGGCTGTGCGCTGCAAGGTAGCAAGGTGGAGCAGGGCGCCGTGCAGTTGCGCCTCGAAGGCAACAGCAACGAGACGCTGCAGGCTGACGTGGTGCTGGTGGCCGCGGGCATTGTCGGCAATGTCGAGGAGCTGGGGCTGGAGGGCACAGGGGTCAAGGTGCAGCACACCCATGTGTTAGTGGATGAGTTCTGCCGCACGGGCGAGCCGGGTGTCTACGCCATTGGCGATCTGGCCGGGGCGCCGTGGCTGGCGCACAAGGCCAGCCACGAAGCCGTGATCTGTGTCGAGAAGATCGCCGGTCAGAACCCCCACCCACTGGACCCCCGCAGCGTGCCGGCCTGTACCTACAGCCACCCGCAAGTCGCCAGTGTCGGCTACACCGAAGCCCAGGCGCGCAGTGCCGGCAAGACCCTCAAGGTCGGCAAGTTCCCCTTCGCCGCCAACGGCAAGGCGATTGCCATGGGCGCCACGGAGGGCTTCGTCAAAGTGGTGTTCGACGCAGACAGCGGCGAGTTGCTCGGCGCGCATATGGTCGGCGAGGAGGTCACCGAAATGATCCAGGGCTACACCATCGCGCGAGGCCTGGAGACCACCGAGGCCGAACTGATCGAAAGCATCCTGCCGCACCCGACGATGTCCGAAGCCATGCATGAGGCCGTGTTGGCCGCCTATGAACGCGCCCTCCATTGCTGAGCACTGATCCACGAGCGATTGCCGAACTGTACGAGGTTGAGTCGTGTCAGTTCGGCAGGCGCCGGGAGCGTTCGGGGCTGCCTAGAAGTGCGAGGAAAGACCGCGTGATGCTCAACGGCCTCAACCGATCGGAAGACCCGTCTTCGGTCACGCGTCATTCCCGGTGTCGCGGGTTTGGGGCTCAGGGATGGTGATGTTTGTATTCCTGGCTCACGCCGCCATACCCATATGCACTGGCCCTGCAATCAATGAGGTGGATGTTGGAGTGTGGATGCAGGTTGCCGATTTCCTCGGCCAATAGCGCGAACGCCTCGCGCTGAAAGCGCGCCTTCTGCGCTTTGGTGTTTGTCTCATCGGTGATGGTGACCTCCAGCCGGAACGAGTTGTAACCCAGTTCGGCCAGCGAGCAACTGTTGATGAACCATTGCTCATGAGGCACGAAATGCACCATCACCAGCGTCTGCTCCGGGCGTTTCTCCAGCACGTCGCAGGTTAGCGCGGTGAGCTGGGAAACGATCCCCTGGACTCGCGCAAGGTCAGGTTGGCCAGAGATTTTGAGTGTGATGCCGGGCATGTTGGAGACCTCGTAGGACGTTAATGTCCGGCTCAGAGTAAGGAATGGGTTGAGTGCTGAAAAGCCGGAAGATATGATCGTATCCTTCGGAAAAACGGCAGGATGAGCATGCGCCCCTTTGATCTCGAACTTTTGCGAGCCTTCGCGGTTGCGATGGAGTCAGGCAGCCTCGCGCAGGCGGCGCCTAAGTTGTGTCGGTCGCAGTCGGCGTTAAGCGAGCAATTGCGCAAGCTCGAGGCCTTCACCGGGGTTACGTTGCTGGAGCGGGGTAAAAAAGGCGTCAGGCCGACACCGGCTGGCGAACGCTTATTGGTCCACGCACGCGACATGCTCGCCTTGAGTGAGCGTGCCCTTGAAAGCGTGCGTGGCGTGACCTTTGTCGGCGAGTTGCGGCTGGCCATCACCGACTACTTTCTGCCCAGCTCGATCGCCGACCTGTTGAAGAAACTGCGAGTGCGCTATCCGCACCTTCGCCTGCATGTGTCGGTACGCAAGAGCATGCAAATCGAGAGCGGGGCAGATTCAGGCGACTTCGATATCGGCCTTTCCATGCGAATTCTCGACGGGCGCAGCCTGCCCGAGGGCTTGCCGGTGCGACGGGAGGCGTTGCGTTGGGTGTCGGTCGCGGGGTTCGAGGCTGAGCGGGAGGAAAACACCCCGTTGCCACTTTTGGTACTGCCGCAGGGGTGCAGCCTGCAGCGCCTCGCCAGAGAGACCTTGGAGGCTCACGAGGTGCCTTATGTGGTTGCGCATTCGGCGTCCGGCGTCGCGGGGCTGCAATCAGCGTTATTGGCAGGGTTGGGGGTCGCTTGTCTGAATGCCTCCGCAGTACCGATGGGCGCGCAGGTCTGCCAGTCGGCGCACCATTTACCGGGATTGCCGGATGTTGAGTTCAGCCTGTTGCCCCCTCGTCCCGGCGAATCGCCCTTGGTCGGGGCTGTCAGGGAAATGCTTGCGAGCCAGTTCAGTTAATCGTCCGAGAAGCCAGCAGCGCCGCTAGGGCGCTACGGGGCGTTGCGAAATGCATGCACTGCGTCAGGGATTGGCACTGAGATTCGGGCCTGTCAGCCGGGACTCTTGAAAGGAAAAAAAGGAGTGACTATGCATAAAGAAATCTGGATGAAACGTTACCGCGTAAAGTTGATTGCCGTCGTTTGTCTCATCGTGGCTATCGCGTTGCTTGTTCTCGCGCGGCTTGACACTTATGGTCTGGATCGCAGAGCCAGCGAACCGTTTGCATTCGACGCAAATGGACTGCGCCTGGCCGGCACGCTCTGGCTGCCCGACCACGCAGCAACAGCGGCAGTGGTTCTGGTTCACGGGGATGGCCCCCAGGATCGCACGTCGCAGCAGGGTTACGATCCACTCATCAACGCGCTTCTCGATGCCGGCATTGCGGTTGTTTCGTGGGATAAACCGGGCGTTGGGGATTCGCCGGGGAATTGGCTCAGCCAGTCGATGACGGACCGCTACGTGGACGTGCGCAGCGCGTTGTCTGCCCTGCGCAGTAAGTTGCCAGCAATTCCTGTCGGTGCGCTTGGGTTTTCACAAGCCGGCTGGGTACTGCCCCGCCTGGCGTCGGGGGATGCGGACTTTCTGGTGCTTGTCGGGGGCGCGGTATCCTGGCAACGGCAAGGTGACTATTACACGCGGACACGGTTGCAACGCACGGGGATGTCCGAGCCCGACATCGACGCAACGATGGCTCGGATCGCCGCCGCCGATGAGCGTTTGTTCGCCGCTGCGCAGGTGCCGCCGGTTGCCCTTCTGGACGGTATGAGCGCAGAACGCTGGGCGTTTGTGCGGCGCAATCTTCACGAAGACGCAACCGGTGCCTTGGAAAAACTCGACATTCCACTGCTTGCGCTGTGGGGCGCGGACGATCTGAATGTCGATCTCGAAGCCAGCGCAGCCCTCTACCGAAAGGCGCTCGGCGGCAACCATCCCGCCAACCGGATTGAAGTCATACCGGATGCAACCCATGGGCTGCTCAAGGCCGCGGCTTACAACACGCAACTCACCAGCGAGTGGTCCTGGTTCACCACGATGAGGTTCCTCATGGAAGGTCGTCTTGCCTACGCCCCAGGCGCCCTTGAAACGATAAACGCGTGGGTTCACGCCAGAGCCAGCCAGTGAATGCACTGGCGGCCAGCGTTGGCAATCAACGCGTGCGGGCAACCACTCGACAAGCGATGTTGGAGCCTCAAGGCTCCTGAGTTTCGAGACGCCGTTTAAACGCGTCGAGCGCAGTACGGATCAACGGGCCCATCACCGGGTCGGCGGCAATGCCCTCGGCGCTCGACTGGCTGGACAGGAGGTTAACCGTGATTGACGCTTGCTCGATGATGCTCGCCGACATCGTTTCCAGGACCAGCCGCAATGCCGCTTGCGCGTGGCTGGCTCTGGGCGATGCGTTGAACAGCGCGACAGGCTTGCCCGGAAACTCTTCACTGCTCACCAGCCAATCGAGCATGTTCTTGAATGCGCCGGGAATACCTCGAGCGTACTCGGGGCACGAAACCAACAGCCCATCCGCCTGCCCGATAATTGCGCGCAACGCCAAGACTGACTCGGGGGGATCCTCGAGCAGGTCCGGGTTGAAGTGAGGCAATTCAGCGATGCCTTCGTAATGTGCGACCTGTACCCCTTCGGGGCATAGATGCTCAACTGCGCGTAGCAAAATTGAGTTGGAAGAGGCCTGACGCAGACTTCCCGAGACAGCAAGCAAACGCACCATTTCAACACCGTTCGTGATTCGTGAGTCGGTGAAGTTTCGCACGAGCTGAGCTTCGTTCACCATTGCGGCATAGCCATCCAGCGCTCAGCGGGGAGCTTGGCGGCACCCGATGTTGAGGTCTCGACCTCTCGGTGCCGAGACCTCAACCGCACTGAAGCCGGACGCAATATCCGGTTTTAGATCCAGCGTCGGAACAGCACGCTGGCGTTGACCCCGCCGAAACCGAAGCCATTGGACAGCGCATATTCCATGGGCAGGTGCTGGGCCTGGCCGCGAATCAGGTTCAGGCCTTCGGCAGCGGCATCCGGAGTTTGCAGATTGAGTGTTGCCGGAACTACCTGATCGCGCAGCGCAAGTACGGTGAAGATCGCCTCGATCCCCCCCGCAGCGCCCAGCAGGTGGCCAGTGGCGGACTTGGTCGAACTGATCGCAAGGCCGCTGTCTGTGCCGAACAGGGCTTTGATTGCTGCGAGTTCGCCTTTGTCGCCCACCGGGGTCGAGGTGGCGTGGGCATTCAGGTGCTGAACCTGGGATGCGTCCACGCCGGCTTGGCGCAATGCCTGTTGCATGGCGCGGCGGGCGCCGTCGCCATCTTCGGGCCCGGCGGTCATGTGGTACGCGTCTGCGCTGGTGCCATAGCCCACCAGCTCGACGATGGGTGTGGCGCCGCGTGCCAAGGCATGTTGCAACTCTTCGATGACCAACAGGCCGGCGCCTTCACCCATGACGAAACCATCGCGGGCCTGATCGAAGGGGCGCGAGGCGCGCTCCGGGGTGTCGTTGTAATCGCTCGAGAGGGCGCGTGCGGCAGCGAAGCCAGCCAGGCTGACCCGGTGAATGGCCGCCTCCGTCCCGCCGCAGAGCGCTACGTCGATTTCCCCCGCGCGAATCATCCGTGCAGCGTCGCCGATGGCCTGGACGCCCGCCGCACATGCGGTCACCGGAGCCCCCAGTGGCCCCTTGAGACCATGACGGATGGAGACATGACCGGCGGCCATATTGCTGAGAAATGACGGGATGGTGAAGGGTGACAGGCGCCGTGGCCCCTTGCTGTCAGTCGTCCGCACGGCTTCGGCAATCGCCGGAAACCCGCCCACGCCCGAAGCGATGATGGTGGCGGTGCGCTCCTGCGCCTCAGGGGTTTGCGGCGCCCAGCCGGCCTGTGTCAACGCTTCATGGGCCGCTGCCAGGGCGAACAGAATGAAGCGGTCCATCTTGCGCTGTTCTTTGGGGGCCAGCAGTAGATCCGGATCGAAGCCGGCCTCCGGGTCTTGGATGCGGTCGGGAACCTGGCCACCGATGCTGATCGACAGATCGCCGATCAGCTCCGGTGGCAACCGGCGGATCCCCGACTGCCCTGCCAGCAGGCGTTGCCATATTTGCTCGACTCCGCAGCCAAGTGGGGTCAGCGCGCCCATGCCTGTAACGACGATGCGTTTGTTCATGATGATCCAGTTCTTTGTGCTTAAGGGAGGGGTAACGACATATGGACGTCACTATCATTATGAAAGTAACATGCCTGGCCACCAAATGTTCGAACCCCGTAAGGAACTGTCATGCAGCGCAAGACCCTCATTCATGCCGAATGCCCGATCGCCCGTAGCCTGGAACGGGTTGGCGAGTGGTGGAGCATTTTGATCATGCGCGATGCCTTGCATGGCCTGCGACGCTTCGAGGAGTTTTCCCGCAGCCTGGATATCGCCCCGAACATGCTCACCAGACGCTTGAACTCGCTGGTGGAGGCGGGCCTGCTCGAGCGTCAGCCTTACAGTCAGCGCCCGTTGCGCTACCAGTACGTGCCGACGGCCAAGGGCGAAGATTTCCGTGTGGTGCTCATGGCCTTCGTGGCCTGGGGCAATCGCCATTACGCGCCAGAAGGGGAAAGCGTGCAGATTGTCGAGCGGGAGACGGGGCGGCCGGTGCTGCCGATGATGGCGGATATCGCCGATGGCCGTCTTGTGCCCCTGGACCAGTGCAGCGTGCAGGCCGGACCCGCGGCCAGCGCGGGCATGCGTCAGCGGTTCGGGTGCATGGCTGACCGGATTGAGTGAGGCGCCGTGCAGCGGAGGAGTGCGGCACTCAAGGGCTGCCAGCGGTTAGAGCTTACTGGCGCAGTTGTTTTGGCGAGGCGTTCAACAGGCGGCGCATGAGTCGCCGCAGGGCCGTGGCATCTTGGTATCCCACCTGCGCGGCGATAGATTCAACGGAGTGCCTGCTGGTTTCCAGCAGCACGCGGGCTCTGTTCAATTGCACGCGTTGGATCAGATTGCGAGTTGAAAGACCGGTTGCTTTTCGAAGGTGCCGCGACAGCGTTCGCTCAGACATGCCGACGTATGCCGCAAGGCTCGGCACACTGGGGGGATGGGGCAGGCGTGCTTCGATGTAGGCGGTGAGGTTGGCGACCAGCGTATTGCCCTGGGCCATGATTGCCGGGTTGATGAAGGGGGACTGCAATTGCCGGCCATCGAGCAGCAGGGCCTTGCCCACCGCGTCGGCGAGTTCCGGCGACAGACGTCTGCGCAGCAGGTGCAGCATCAAGTCGGTTTGTGCGAAGGCTGCACCGGCGGTCGTCAGCGGCGGATCGCGGAGCACCATGACGTTGGGGTCGACAATGCAGTCAGGCGCCATGCTCGACAGCCAAGGGGCGAGCCACCAGGAAGTCGTCACCCGTCGCCCCGTGAGCAACCCGGCGGCATGCAGGAGAAAGACCGCCGAGCATGAGGCGGCAATCTCCTTGCCTTGATTCACATGTGTCTTCAGCGCTGGCAGGGTCTGAAGGACCACGTCTTCCTCAAGCCGCTGCCGCAGCACGTCGAAGTCGCTGATGCCGAGGCCCGGAATGACCCAGCAGGAGTTGTCCTCGACATCTGTGGTCAGCGCGTCGACCTGCAGCAGCATGCCTTGGCCCAGCGTAATCAACCCTGGCTGCGGCCCACACACGCGCCAGCGCGGCACGGCAAGGCTGCGCCGCTGCGCAAGTATTGCGGCGGTGCCGAGGATGTCCAGGGTGGCTGCGACGCTCGAGGCGAACGCCCCTGGAAAGACGAGGACAGTGAAATCGTACATTGTCCGATTATGCCCGAAAGAAGACGAATCGGTCACTTATCGAGGGAAGGGATAGCTGGCCCAATGGCGCCTCCAGTTAACCGCGAGGTTTCGCCATGCCAAACATCCTGATCAAGGTGCCTACCGGCGCTTTCAACCTGCCACAGCGCCACCAGTTGCTTCGAAGCGTGAGCGACGTGGCGATGATTAATGAACACATGGGCGATGCCCCTCAGCAACGTATGTTGTGCTGGGTGTTGATTGAGGAAGTGCAGGCCGATCAATGGCTGTGCGGAGGCGTTGCTCCTCATGCCCAGGTTGTCCCGTGCATGGTCATCGTCAAGGTGCCCGCCGGCGTCCTTGATGCACCGATGCGCCAGCGCTACGTGAGTGAACTGCATGGCGCCCTACAATCGAACCTGGCGGCGGGGGATCAGCGCCGGTTGCTGAGCTCGATACAGATCGAGGAGGTTGTCGACGGAACGTGGGGGGCGAACGGTGAGATCTGGCATTTGGCCGACTTCACCCGTGCAGCCGGATACGGACATCTCGCTGACTAACGATAGGCGCCCGCCAGAAAGCGTACACCTGTACGCTTATTCGTCCCCCGGTCGAACCGTCGGTTGTTTCAGTCCCTGTCGAGAAAAACGGTTGGCGGTAGTGTTGCGATTCGCGGTGGGGCAGGGGGGGATGCTCGTCTGCCGCCAGCTCGATGCTGAACCTGCGTCACATCCCTGACCGCACCGCGAGCCGCGTTCGATGTCAGTGCCGCGTAGGCCTGAAGTGCCGCCGACACTTTTCGCGCCCGTGCGGCGGGCTGCCAGGCTTGCCCTTCCTTGGCATCCATCGAGTGGTAACGCTGGTTCAACGTTGCCTCATCGACCCTCAGTTCAACGGAACGGTTGGGAATATCGATCTTGATCACGTCCCCTGTTTCCACCAGGCCTATCAGTCCACCTTCCGCCGCTTCCGGTGAGACATGGCCGATGGACAGGCCCGAGCTGCCGCCCGAAAATCGCCCGTCGGTCAAAAGCGCGCAGGACTTGGCCAGCGCTTTGGATTTGAGATAGCTGGTGGGGTAGAGCATTTCCTGCATGCCAGGGCCGCCCTTGGGGCCTTCGTAGCGGATGACCACCACATCGCCAGGCACCACCCGGTCGCCAAGGATGCCAGCCACCGCCGCCTCCTGACTTTCGAAAACCACGGCTTTGCCTTCGAACACCAACATGGAGGGGGCGACGCTGGCTGTTTTGACGATACAGCCCTCCGGCGCCAGGTTGCCAAACAGCACCGCGAGGCCGCCGTCCTTGCTGAAAGCCTGTTCAGCGCATCGGATCGCGCCCGTTGACCGGTCTGTGTCCAGGTCATCCCAGCGCGCTGACTGACTGAAGGCTCGCTGGGTGAGGGCATTGCCCGGCGCTGCGCGGAAAAATGTCTGCACTTGCTGGTCTGGGCTACGGGCGATGTCCCAGCGATCCAGCGCATCTTTCAAGGTGGGCGCGTGGATTGTCGGCAGGCTTGTGTCGATCAAGCCTGCGCGGTCCAACTCGCCAAGGATCGCCATGATGCCACCGGCGCGATGCACGTTCTCGATGTGTACATCGCTGCAGGCGGGCGCGACTTTGCACAGCCACGGGACTTGGCGAGACAGCCGGTCAATGTCGGCCATGTTGAACGCCACGCCGCCTTCGCGCGCAGCTGCCAACAGGTGAAGGACCGTGTTGGTCGAGCCGCCCATGGCGATGTCCAGGCTCATGGCGTTTGCAAACGCGGCGCGGTTGGCAATGTTGCGCGGCAACGCGCGTGCGTCGTCCTGTTCATACCAACGCTTGGCTAACTCGACAATCAGCCGCCCGCTCTGGCGAAACAAGCCCTCACGCTCAACATGAGTCGCCAGCACCGTACCATTGCCCGGCAATGCCAGGCCAAGCGCTTCCGTCAGGCAGTTCATTGAGTTGGCGGTGAACATGCCGGAGCATGAACCGCAGGTGGGGCAGGCGGCGCGTTCGACCGCGGCGACTTCCTCGTCGCTATAGGCGTCGTCGGCGGCGATCACCATCGCGTCGATCAAGTCCAGAGACTGGCGCGTGCCTTTGATTACCGCCTTCCCAGCCTCCATCGCCCCGCCAGAAACGAACACGGTCGGAATGTTTAGGCGCATGGCAGCCATCAACATGCCGGGGGTGATTTTGTCGCAGTTGGAGATGCACACCAGCGCATCGGCGCAATGCGCGTTGACCATGTATTCAACGGCATCGGCGATCAGTTCCCGCGAGGGCAGTGAATAGAGCATGCCGTCATGGCCCATGGCGATACCGTCGTCGACGGCGATGGTGTTGAACTCCTTCGCCACGCCACCGGCCGCCATCACTTCGCCGGCAACCAGTTGGCCGAGGTCCTTGAGGTGTACGTGGCCTGGAACAAACTGCGTAAAGCTGTTGGCGATGGCAATGATGGGTTTGCCGAAGTCGTCATCGGTCATGCCTGTGGCGCGCCATAGGCTGCGGGCACCGGCCATGTTGCGGCCATGGGTAGTGGTTCTCGAACGATAAGCGGGCATTGAGTCCTCCTGGGCTGACGGTATGGACTCAGGCTAAAGATCGGTTGGATGGCTGTGAAATATATTATTTAATGCTTATTAAGTCTCTGGAGGTATAAGAAATGGATGTTCGCCAGCTCAGGCATTTTGTCGCTGTCGCCCAGACTTTGCATTTCAGCCTGGCAGCGCAACGCCTGTGCATGACCCAGCCGCCGTTGAGCCAGTCGATCATGGCGCTGGAGCGCGAAGTCGGTGCCTCGCTGTTTGTACGGACCAAACGCAGCGTGGCGCTGACCCCGTTCGCCGAGCAATGGCTACCTCAGGTGCGGGCCGCGCTGGGGGCTATCGATGCGCTGGGTCATACAGCGCAAGCCATCCTTCGCGGCGATGCCGGCGGGTTGGAGCTGTCGTTTGTCAGTACCGCTGACTACAGCATTCTTCCCGTGCTGGTCCAACGGTTCCGCAGCCTGTACCCGGCGGTGGAACTTTCGTTGATGGAGGCTACCAGTGATCTTCAGATCGCTGCGCTGCTCGAGGGCAAGGGGCACGCAGGCATTGTCATTGCCAACCCGTGGGCCACGATCCCCGATCAATTGGCCTACCGGTCTTTGGTCGTCGAGCCACTGATTGCCGCTGTGCCGCAAGCGTGGATGGCGGACGGGCGCCTGGTCGATGTGGAGGGCCGGTTATCTTCGGACGCAATGATATCTTGCCCGCTGGTGGTCTTTCCCAGGCGTGCGGCACCGGCGTTCTATGACCTGGTCACCGGCTACTACGCCGCGTGCGGCGGTAGCCTGCATATTGCCCAGCACGCTATTCAGATGCAGACGATCATTAGCTTGGTATCGGCAGGCATGGGCATCGCGCTGGTGCCGGCGTCATTGCGCCATCTCGCTCGCTCGGGGGTGTGCTATCTCGCGTTGGAGGAAAATGCGCCACATCTGGAAACCGGCCTGGTTTACCGCCGCGACGATACGACGCCGACGCTTGCCAACTTCCTGAACATGGCCAGTCAATTGCTCGAACTGGACATGAGTTGATCCGATGCAGCGGGCGAGTGAGGTTGTTAACCTGTGGCCGCATGGTTGGGCAATCAACGCCTGGGATTAAAGGGAATTAATACCGATGTGGTTTTTTCTTTCGTTTGCCAAGAGGCCAGATGAGGCGCCTGCTGAGCGAGCGCAGCCGTTTGAACATCCCAACGGCTTTCGCGAGATGACATCGTTGCGTGTTATCACGCCCGACCACCACGCGTTTTCGACCGCTGCCACCTGCGCAAACCAGCTGAAAGGATTTGAAATCATTCAGGGTGATGAACACCTGCTCTTACTGGAAATCGATCATGGCGCCAGCGGCCAGGCACACGATTTCCGTCCCGGGTTGCCGATGATTGTGAACTGGTGATGCATTGGCCTGGAGGGCCCGTTCTATCTTGATGATCTGGAGCCCACGGTGGTCGGCGCTGCCATAGACCGTGCGGTGGGTTACAACACGGGCAATGACGAATATCACCCGACGGCGGGGGACTTCCCTGGATGCAACATGACGCCGATGTACGTGCTAGTCCGTGCTCGATAGTTCGAAATTGGCGAATCCATAGAGTTTATTGGTGAGAGAGTCAATACCGGCGCTGGGCTGTTTGCATGTTTTTAGAGTGTGTTCAGCTGATGTTCAGAACTCGCATGCTAGTTGATTAGTTGAGTCAATAGGTCGCATGTGTTTAACAAGTTTTCACTGTTTTTGTCTGGATGGCGCAAAAAGCAAAATGCTAGCCTGCGAGTTTTTTGGGATAGCAGGTCCACATGAAAGTGCTAAAGGAAATGGTTGTAAAAAAGCCATGCTCATTTATTTTTATATTGACATTCCTCGTGTTTGCAGTGCTGCAATACAAGCCTGCCGTGCTCAATTACACAACGCGCTTTGTCGATTTTGCTCAATATATGCTCGCGCATGGGGTGACGCTGTTTCCAATTGCGGATGATCTGCGGCCATATCCCGATTACACGGTGATCAATACGCTCCTTGTTTATCTGGTTTCTTTGCCGTTTGGTCGTGTATCGATTCTTTCAATGGGCCTTCCTTTCTGTGTTGCCGCGGCCTTGATGCTGGTGTTTGTTTACAAGCTCGGTGCATTGCATGAGAAAAAATGGGGCGCATATGGTGTTGTATTTGCCCTGTTCACCTGGTCATTTCTGGACGGCGTGAACTCCTTGGCACTGGATATATACCCCGCGCTTTTTACAGTGGTGTGTTTTTATCTGGCCTACACGGGAGAGGTATACAAACAACGTTTCCGCGTGCTGCTTGTGCTCGCAGGCCTTGCGCTGGGCTTTGCATTTCGTGGCCCCATTGGTCTGATCGGCCCCGCCAGTGTGGTCGCCGCTTATTATTTTTTGAGCAAGCAATGGCGCATGCTGGTTGTGTTTTGCTTGCTGGCAGGCTTGGTCCTGGCCACAGGCATTGCGGTGCTGACATGGGCTGCCTACCTACAAGGTGGAGACGCGTTTCTACAAGAGGTATTGATCATGCAAGGGCTGGGGCGGTTTGGCAGTGACCACGCGCCTCGTTATTACTTCTATTTCTCTGCCGGCTTGCTGACCTATGGCGTAACAGCTCTTATCGCTTTGAGCGTTATCGCCAAGAAGGGGAAGTGCTTTTTTGAACGCTCACCTGATCCAGCCACGAACATGCTCTTGTATCTCTCGGGCTGGCTCCTTGTGGTGATCGTACTGTTCACGATTCCAAGCTCCAAGAAGGCGCGTTACATACTTTCAATTACACCCGCTATTTCCTTGTTGGCTGCCTACGTCTTCGTGGATCGCAGCGCTCTCTTTGCAAGTATCCGAGACAAACTGCTGAGGTTTTGCTTAAACCTGCCAGTGGTTGGCCTGGGAGTGTTACTGCTTGCGTTTATTCATGGTCTGTATGCGGCGACTCCACTTCAGCCGAACTATCTCGGTGCGTCCATGGGGTTGATTGCCCTTGTTGCCGTTAGGCCCTGGATGGTGACACGTTTCAGCGTGCATCCACATCGTGAATTTGTGATTTTCTCTTTTGGTGCTGTCGCCTTCCTTATATTGGACATGTTTTTCTTTAACTCCGTTACTTACCATTTGGAGTTGGCCAATGAGCCGACACCCAAGTTTTTGCCGTATTGGTTTTGGTGAGGTCTGAATCGCCCCGGGTTTTCTAGATACTCTCCAACCATCGCCGGATGGCTGGCAGCTATCACAACCCTTTGAGCAAGAGCTTAGGGAGAAATTGCTCAGACATCGCGATACGCGTCCTTGCACGTCCAGAGGGGGCGATCAAGTCAAGACAGTCGCACGACTGCATCCAGCGTCGTGCGACTTGTTAATGTCTCTGATATGACCTCTTTAAGAATATTCCGGAACCAAATGGAGCGGCCATCCATTTGATCAGTGCGCCTATACAACATCGAGATTTGCTCCATGGGCAGTTCGAAGGGCGCGGCGGTGACCTCAAGGCCGTAAAGCGGCGCCATGCAATAAGCCGTGATCTCGGGAACAGTTGCAATCGCCGGTACCGACAGCAATAACGGCGCAATTGACGCGTGCCTCGACACGCCTGCGACGATGTTGCGCCTGACCCCGGCAGCGCTGAGCACGCTGTCCAAGTTTGTCGCGCCGTCGCCTTCCGACGACACGATGACATGTTGGGCCTTCGCGTAGCTTTTGATGCTCAGCGGCAATGTCAGTTTTAGCTGCCTGGGGTCATAAAGGCAGACAAGACGTTGTTGGAATAGCAACTCATACATGTGCCACGAAGGTGGGTTTTCGTGAACGGAAACGCTGACGTCGTAAGCGCCCTGCTCTAAAAGTTGAACCGAATCGCGCTTCGTCGAAGCGACTGCCAATACGCGCGAGCGCGGTGCGAGTTCGCGGATTCGAGCCGCGAGGGCCCCAAGTAGTGCTACCTCGAAGTTGTCACACATGCCAATGCGGAATTCACCTTCCCATGTGGCGGGATCGAACACCCCTGGCGCCCGCACTGCGTGTTCGATGGTAGATAACGCCTTGGCGATCTCCGGTGCAATCGCGAGTGCCCTGGGCGTTGGCTGCAGACCTCGTCCAACACGTACAAACAACTCATCGTCCAACGTCTCTCGTAGGCGTCGCAGCGCGCCCGAAAGACCCGGTTGGCCAATAAATAGTCGTGCAGCGGCCTTACTGACACTTTTCTCCTCCATGAGCACGGAAAACACATGCAGGAGATTTAGATCGAGGGTCCGAAGGGTTGTCATTTACATCTCTCGCAGAGATAGATGCCATCACGAACAGCAATTTGTCAGATATGTATCGATCGGTCAATATCTCACGCATCGCACCCAGGCATTGGTATGGAGCCTTGGTTTAGACGTGCTTGCGGACCAAATCGGATATAGGAACGTGACGTGATGAAAGTAGCAATTCTTGACGATTACCAAGGCGTCGCGCTGTCCGCTACGAGTTGGTCGGAAGTCGCAGCGAGGGCCGATCACAGTCTTCCAGGACCCATTGGCAGGCCGCGTTGCGGCAGGGCGTCCTGATCGGTGCGACGGGCGGCCGCGCGAGTGGCGCACCGGAACTGACCTGGGCCTTGATGATGTATCGATAAATCCTGCGGACAAACGAGTTTTGTTCGGCATGCCTCTCAGCCGCCGCTAAGGCTGTAAGCGCAACAAACCACATACCCCGAATTTTTGCTTGCCTGAGTTTTACCTCAGGTAATGGCACCCCGCTGCCTGGAGGATCATGTTATGAACGCCCCATCTATAGAGCTCAAGCAGGAAACTGAGGGCGCAGGCATGAGCCGGGGGCTTGTACTGTTACTTGCAGCAGCGACCGGCTTGTCAGTAGGCACCCAGTATTACAACCAGCCTTTGCTCGGACTGATTGCGGACGGCTTCGGGATAGGTACCAAGGTCAGTCTCGTCGCGATTGCGACACAGATTGGTTACGCGTTGGGCTTGGTTCTGCTGGTGCCACTAGGCGACAAGATCGACCGTCGACGGCTCATCCTCATTCAATGCATAGGGCTCACGGTAGCGACGCTTTGCGCGAGCGCGGCCCCCGAGCTGTATAGCCTTGCAATGGCGTCCATCATGATTGGGGTGTTCGCGACGATTGCCCAGCACATCATCCCGCTCGCATCTGAATTATCCCCGCCAAGCAGTCGGGAACGAGTTCTCGCATCAATCACCAGCGCGCTGCTTGTTGGGGTGTTGCTGGCTCGGGTGATCAGCGGCTTCGTGGGCGCCTATTTCAGCTGGCGCGCGATGTTCCTCTTGGGCGCTGTGCTTTCTCTGATGATGCTTGCAGGGCTCGCGGCGAAACTTCCAACCAGCCAACCGCAATCCCGCGCTTCATACATTGAGTTGCTTGTTTCATTGTTTGGGGTCGTGCGCGATGGCGCTGAACTTCGCCAGGCCGCACTGGTGCAAAGCCTCGTTTTCTTCGGCTTCAGTGCGTTCTGGACAATTCTCACGCTCCTGCTGCAAGGCCCTGGGTTTGGGTTGAACAGTGGGACTGCGGGGCTCTTCGGCGTGGTGGCACTCGGCGGGGTGATGCTTGCCCCACTGGGGTTGCGCCTTGCTGGCCAGTACGCCGGTCACGTCGGTATCGGCCTTGTCGTGGCGAGCTTTGTCGTAATGATCGCGTTCGTGAATCTGGTGGGGCTTAGCGTCGGAGCCATTCTGATGACGACCGGTTTGCAGATGTCTCTTATCTACAACCAGTCGCGAATCCTCGCACTCGCCGGCACCGCCCGAGGCCGCTTCAACACCATTTTCATGGCTTCCCAATTCGCCTTCGGCGCCATCGGTTCCGCCGCAGGCAGCATCGGCTGGCAGTCCGGCGGCTGGACCGCGGTGATGGCCATGGCCTTGATCGCCTCCGCAGCTGCGTTGCTCGTGCAATTTACCCACCACTCGAAGGTTGGAGCGCGAGCGTAAAGACGCTTGCGGCGTACCTACCCTGGTCAATCTGGAGAATAAAGAAATGATTGAAGAGCACACTATCGGTGAATTCACACTAGTCACGTTACTGGACGGGATTTTTCTATGCAGTACGGACATGATTAAAGCTGCGGCCTCGGAAGAGGGGGCTGCATTATTCAAAAGTGCAGGTCTCCCCGCATCGGGGCCGGTTCCTGAGCCGATCAACGCATTCCTTTTGAAGAAAAACGACGAGCTTTGGTTGATCGATGCCGGTTGTGGTCGCGAGCTGGGACCTCGCTTCGGAAAAGCATCGGCGGCGTTGCTGTCTGCTGGCTACGCGCTTGACCAGATTCAAGGCGTTATTATTTCTCATATGCATGAGGACCATGTTGGCGGTCTTATCAAAGAGGACGGTAGTGCGTTGTATCCCAACGCGACGCTCTTTCTTTCGCACGAGGAGTTGGCGTTCTGGACCGACCCGACGGCTCCTGAAAAACATCCTCAGATGTCGCAGGCTGGCCTGTTCAAATTGGCAAACTCGGCATTGACGGCCTATGCGCCACGTATCAAGGCACTACCTGCCGATGCACACGTCATTCCTGGCGTCAGCTTGATCCCACTTCACGGGCATACGCCAGGTCACAGTGGCATCCAGATTGAGAGCGGTGGCCAGCGTGTGCTGATCTGGGGAGATGTCATACATTCGACACTCTTGCAATTGCGCTATCCGCATTGGAGCATCGGTTTTGACATCGACCCAGTCCAGGCCCTCGACACGAGAGTTCGATTGCTGGAGCGGCTCGCGCAGGAGGACATGCTGGTGACGGGACCGCACGTAACGGGAATTGGACACGTCCACAGCTGTTGCGCAGGCGGTTATGAATTGAAGCTGGTCAGCAGAACCTAAGTGTTCAGTTGCAGGCGAAGTTGCCCATCACCACGTGGAAGGTTCCTGACGTTTGAGAGTCTGGCTCATTGACCGTCGGGAACAATACACAGGCTATCCCATATCCCCATCACTTGAGTCACTGCGGCATCCAGCGTGGCATGTGGAAGACCATCGCGCGCCAATGTAGACAAGCCCAGAAGGAAACTGTCGAACACCGCGGCGAGGGTGTCTGGGGTAATGGTCGCCGGTAGCACGCCCTCAGCGATAGCACGTTCAATACAGGCAACCATGCCTGCGCGGGTTAAGCGCCTGGCCTGTGCGAGAGGTTCTGAAATGGCCTTGCTTTCGTCCGAGCAAGCGCTCATCAGGCCCAACGACACCAGACACCCCTTGGGATGATCGGGCTCACATTGCATTTTCGCTGACCGGCGAAGGGTGAGTTCAATCGCCTCCTTGGGTGGCAGGGTCGTATCAAACAGGCTGTCGGTGACCCGACCGTGCGTAGTGAGGTAGCGCTCCATTACCTCGTTGAACAAGGCTTGCTTGGAGCCAAACGCCGCGTAAAAGCTCGGCGCGGTGATGCCTCCACCAATATTAGCCTTAAGCTGACTCAGGGATGTCGCATCGTATCCATGCTCCCAAAATAAATGCAGTGCCTGAGTGATTGCCAGGTCACGGTCAAACGTGCGCGGGCGTCCCATCTGTGCCATGTCGGATCTCCTCCAGAGTTACTTAAATACTAATCGATACATAAGTTATTGACTACCCTGCGGCCTCTCCCTATATTTGTACCGATCAGTATATTAGTGGGAGTGATCGAATGACTACAGATGAGCCGCAGAGCGGGAAACTTCCGCTTGGAGCATTACTGGCACTGGCGATGACAGGTTTCATTTGCATTGTGACTGAGACATTGCCCGCGGGTTTGTTGCCCGAGATCAGCAGCGGGCTTGGTATTTCGGCATCTTTGGCTGGGCAGATGGTGACCGTTTATGCCTTGGGGTCACTGCTGGCAGCAATTCCGCTGACTATTGCCACGCAAAGCTGGCGCCGCAGGACGGTGTTGCTGCTAACAGTTGTCGGCTTCCTGGTATTCAATACCCTCACGGCGCTGTCTTCCCACTATTGGCTTACTTTGATTGCGCGGTTTTTTGCCGGCGTTTCTGCGGGGCTGGCCTGGAGCCTCATTGCGGGCTATGCGCGACGGATGGTTGCTCCACAATTGCAGGGACGCGCATTGGCAGTCGCGATGGTGGGCACGCCCATCGCATTGTCGCTGGGCGTGCCTTTGGGAACCTGGCTGGGTGGGTTCATGGGCTGGCGCATGGCGTTCGGATTGATGTCCGGGATGACCTTGCTGTTGATTGTCTGGGTGCTGATCAAGGTGCCGGACTACCCTGGCCAATCCTCCTCACAGCGCATGGCGTTGCGTCAGGTCTTTTTCACACCTGGTGTACGTTCGGTGCTGGGGGTCGTCTTCACCTGGATGCTGGCTCACAACATTCTTTATACCTACGTCGCGCCGTTTGTTTCCAGGGCTGGGTTGGCCGATGAGGTTGGTTTGGTTCTGCTGGTATTTGGTGTTGCCGCTTTGGCGGGCATCTGGATAACGGGGCGGCTGGTTGATCGGCATCTGCGCAAGACAGTGTTGGCCAGTCTCGCAACCTTCGCAGCCGTTTCGGTTTTCTTCGGCTTGTTTTCAGGCTCTGCCGTGGCGATTTATCTAGGTGTTTTTATCTGGGGCCTGACCTTTGGTGGCGCCGCGACGCTTCTACAAACCGCGCTTGCCGACGCCGCAGGCAAGGGCGCCGATGTTGCTCTCTCCATGAACGTCGTCGTCTGGAACAGCGCTGTCGCTGGCGGGGGACTCTTGGGTGGCGTGTTACTCGGCCAGTGGGGAGTGGGTTCCTTTCCCTGGGTGTTATTGATACTGCTACTCCTCAGTCTGTTCATCGCATCTAGAGCGCGGGTCCACGGCTTTGCGCAAGGTGACAGGCAGTCCAGCCAAGTGGTCGCTGGTCATTGATGTGTGGGCAGCATTGCGCTGCATGCTCAAGCTTCCAACGCATTACAACGAGTGAACAACATGAATACGTGATTTAAGCCGCAGCGGCGACTTGCTATAGATTTACCGGGCTTGGGCGAGTCTGGATCGCCCAAGACGAGGGGCTGGTTTTTTGCTTTAGTTTAGATACCGTTCCACTAGGCGCGCCCAGTAGGCAGCACCGATTGGCAAGTTTTTGTCATTGAAATCGTAGGCCGGGTTATGAACCATACAACCATCTTCGCCAACGCCATTGCCCAGGCGTAAAAAACAACCTGGCCGCTGCTCAAGCATGTAAGCGAAGTCCTCGCTGGACATGAGCTGATCGGCATGGGCAATCACATGCTCATCACCCACCAGTTCCCGTGCTACTTGCAGAGCAAATTCGGTTTGCGCTCGGTCGTTGTCGATCACCGGGTAACCTTCCATATAGTCGATCGTGGCCGTTGCTCCATAGCTGTTTGCTTGGGCGTGGACCAGTGCTTCGATGCGCTCTTTCAACTGGCTACGGACCCGCTTGCTGAACGAGCGGATACTCAGCTCAAGGTAGGCGCTGCTGGAAATCACATTGTTAGCAACCCCCGCCTGAAGCAAGCCGACCGTGACTACAGCGGGTTCAACAGGGTTGATATTGCGCGCGACAATGGTCTGCAGCGACATGACAATGCTGGACGCCACCACAACCGGATCTACCGTAAGGTGTGGGCGAGCCGCATGGCCTCCGAGACCATGAATGGTAATCGCGACCTTGTCGCTCGCCGACATGAACGGTCCGCTTCTAAACAGGAAGGTGCCCGGAGCCTCGCCGGGGTGGTTGTGCATTCCGAACACGGCATCACAGGGAAAGCGTTCGAACAAGCCATCATTTACCATGCGTTGCGCACCGCTATCGAAGCCCTTCTCCTCTGCGGGTTGAAAATAGAGGTGCACCGTTCCGCGGAAGTTTCGTGTGCGCGCCAGATATTCAGCGGCCCCAAGCAGCATGGTGGTATGGCCGTCGTGGCCGCAGGCATGCATTTTTCCCTGATGGACACTGGCGTAAGGCAAGCCGGTCTGCTCGGTCAACGGCAGAGCATCCATGTCTGCTCGTATGCCAATGTTCTTGCCGGCGCCTACCGTCAGGCTGCCTACCACACCGGTCTCACCAACGCCTTCGGTTACGCTGAACCCCCAGGCCCGTAAGCGCTCTGCAACGAGTTTGGCGGTTTGAAACTCCTCGTAGGCCATTTCCGGATGCTGGTGAATATGGCGGCGAATACGTGTCAGCTCCTCAGTTTGAGGGCGTAAATCATCGACTTTGCAGTAGTGAGGTTCAGTCTTCATCACAGTGAGTTCCTAGCGGTGAATAATGGAGTGCAGGAGTGCCGTCAGTTGGGACGCATCCCCGGCTCCTACGGTTGAGCCTGGGCCGGTAAACGCAGTGCCAACGTGCAAAGACCGCCGATCACTAAAAGGACGGCCATTACGGCCATCCCCGCAGCGAACGAGCCGGTGAAGGTCTTCAGAGCACCGATGATGGAAGGACTGACAAAGCCACCGAAGGCACCGATGCTGTTGATCAGGGCTATGCCTCCAGCGGCGGCAGTACCTTTGAGGTAGCTGGAGGGCACAGCCCAGAACACGGCATAGGCCGAGTATGTGGATAGCGTTGCGAGGGTAATACTGCACAGCGCCAACGTCAGGTTGCCGGAACTGAAACCGGTCAGCACTAAGCCTATTGCGCCCAGAAAGGCGGGTACTGCGCCGTGCCAGCGGCGCTCGCCCAGGCGGTCGGAACTCCGAGCATTGATCAGCATCGCGAAAATGGCGGCGCTGTAAGGGATCATTGAATAGAGCCCAATCTCGAAAATATTCTTTACGCCAGCGTCCCGCAGTATGCTCGGCAGCCAGAAACTGACGGTATACAGACCGCAGATCAGACAGAAGTAAATGAGGGCCATCAGGTAAATTCGCCAGTCTTTCAAGGCGGCAGCGAAAGTATGTTGTTTTGACGCCTGCACCTGCTCCAGATCATTCGCCAGCAGCCGTTTTTCTTCTTTGCTCAGCCATTTGGCCTGTTCCGGCGAGTCACTCAAAAAGAAGAACGCCGCGATACCCAAAAGAATGCAAGGCGCCCCTTCGAGGATGAACATCCACTGCCATCCCGCCAAACCATGAATGTCGGCGAAAGTCCCCATAATCCAGGTCGACAATGGTCCACCGATGACGTTCGAGACTGGCCCTGCCAACAGGACGCACGCCATTACTTGAGCGCGACGCTTACCTGAAAACCAGAAGGTCAGATAGAGGATCATGCCCGGAGCAAATCCAGCCTCAAACACCCCTAGAAAAAACCGCAGGACATAAAAGGTAGTGCTGTCATGGACAAACAGCATCGAGGTTGAAGCCACCCCCCACAACAACATGATGCGACTGAGCGTCTTACGTATTCCTACCCGCGCCAGCCAGAGATTGCTCGGCACTTCGAACATTACATAACCGATAAAGAAAATCCCTGCCGCCAATCCATAAGCTGCATCGGTCAGACCGAATTCCTGCTGCATCGCAATCTTGGCGTAACTGATATTGACCCGATCTAAATAGGCGAGGACATAGCACAACAACAGAAAGGGCAATAGGCGCCAACTGATTTTGCGATACATCTTGCGTAGGGCGAGGTCATCGGGGGAGGTCGGTGTAATCAGTATTGCGGCCTGAGCCATAGTGAAGTCCTCACAAGTTCCGCATTTTTTTTATTGTGTCGATTAAATGAGCTTGGCATCGCCCAATTGACAGAAAGTATGGGGAGCGCAGAAACTTCAAACAATAGCGATCTTCGCTTGCGAGTGTTGACTTTAAGTCAACAGACAGGAGAGCCCTAATTGCAAAAAATCGGCCTTAATGAACGGCGACTTCACTATTTTTCAGAGGTCGCAGAAGCCGGCTCGATCCGAGGCGCAGCGGATCGTCTGAATATCGAGCCCTCAGTTGTCAGCCGGCAAATCCACCAGCTGGAAAGCGAGTTGGGTGTGCAACTCCTACAGCGCCACGGCAGGGGTATCGTCCCTACGGAAGCTGCCAAACTGGTGATCAACCATTGTCGTGAGCGGCGATCAAGCGAAGCATTGCTGCTGACTCAGATTTCCGAACTCAAGGGTCTGGAGAGAGGTGAGATTCACATTGTTGCGGGCGAGGGTTTCCGCGAGGAATTAGTCCGCTGGGTGCTTCAGGACTTCAGCCAGCAGCACCCCAAGCTGGTGGTTACGCTGGAGTTCGCCAATGCCGTCGACACAGTGCGGATGCTGGCAAGTGATCAGGCTCACATCGGCTTGGCCTACCGTCCGCCTATCGATCCCGCCGTGCGTACGGTCATGTTGCGCAAACAGCCAATGTGCGTCATCACCTGGCCCGGCCATCCCCTTACCGAGAAGCAGCAGCCGCTGGCATTGAGTGATGTTTGCCCCTATCCGGTGGGCTTGATGTCCAACGGCTTTGGCTTAAGCAATCTGGTTAAGCTGGCGCAATTCCACGATCGCATTCAATTCGAATCCAATCTGGTCACCAACTCGATCGCCACCCTCAAGAGCTATGTAAAAGCCCATCTCGGGGTGACCTTCCTGTCCTCGCACGCAGTAGCCAATGAAATCGCGGAAGGTACGCTTGTAGCGCTCAGGACCCGCAGCGAAGTATTCGAAAGTGCCGAGGCACACCTGATGGTCCGAGCGGGTCGGCAACTGTCAGTTGCCGCTGAAAGGTTGTTGGCCATGTTGAAACAGAAGGCCGTTTTTGAAGTCTCGGAATAATCTTGACCCAACTGCCCCGAAAACCGGTGCATGAGTTTAAACATGGAAGATTCTGGCCCTGGGCTAATGGTCGCCAAATCACCCGCGCGCTGCGTCTTGGCGCAGAGATAGTCCGTGTCTTTCGGTTTCACCGCTTTGAGCTGGCGGTCAGAGAGGCGGGGGCTTGGGCGCACATGAGGTGTTCCATGGCGTTAATTGGTGTTCCAAAAATGACCACTGGTACTATTTGGAGTGCCCGGTAATGTGGGGTGGGTCGGATGTCTAGGGGTACTGATGGCCTAGAAGGATTTGATTTTGTTGGGTTTAAGGTGCAGAAAAAGACGTTCGTGGACGTCTTTAGATGATGAAGTGGTGAGCCGGGGTGAGTTGAATTGGTTAGGTAGGCTGTTGATTTGTTAAGTGAATTTCAGCTTGATTTTTTTGGTTGGAATACCAATTGGAATACCGTTTAAACCGCGACGAGCTTTCTTGATGCTTCGCAAGCCCGCTGGATTGACCTCGATTCAGGGCACTCAGGTTGTACGCGTTCTCTTGATCGTTACAACTCAGACGAAAGGTGTGGTGACCCGTTATCATGCGGGCAATCTTCGCCTGAACCTCTATGGTCGGTTTTTTCAATTTTTACCACGCAATTCATCTGCGTCGAATGTAGGAAGTAGTCCATGACGGTTCAAAAGGGTGCCGACCAGACCGCCAGCAGTCTTGCTGAAGAAGCGCTCAATCAGGCACGTGCTCGTTTTTCGTCGAGCGAAAGTCCTATCACCCCAGAGCCCGAGTCGGTAAAGAGGAAGCCTGGGCGCAAGGCCACAGCTCCACAAACCAGTAATACCCTGCAGGATCTGCAAAAAACGCTGTGGGCCACTGCAGATAAGATGCGCGCCAACATGGATGCTGCTGAGTACAAGCACATCGTCCTCGGCCTGATCTTCCTCAAATACATCTCTGATAGTTTTGCTGGCCGCCGCGCGGAACTGGTGCGACGTTTTGCCGATGTCGGCGACGACTACTATCTGGACAGTGACGATGCTGAACTACTAGCTCAAGAGCTGGAGGAGCGCGACTACTACAAAGAAGTGAATGTGTTCTGGGTACCAGAAGTGGCGCGTTGGGAGTCAATACGTGCTGCTGCGAAGCAGGTGGATATTGGCAAGCGTATCGATGAAGCTTTGTCTGCTATTGAGGTAGAAAATACCAGCCTGAAAAACATACTCGACAAGCGCTACGCTCGTGCCCAGCTACCTGACGGTAAACTCGGTGAGTTGGTTGACTTGATTTCGACAATTGGTTTCGGTGGTGATGCCAACCAGGCACGAGATCTGCTTGGCCAGGTCTATGAATACTTTCTCGGCCAGTTTGCCAGTGCCGAAGGCAAGAAAGGCGGGCAGTTTTACACCCCGGCTAGCATCGTCAAAACCCTAGTGGCGGTGCTCAACCCGAATCATGGCAAGGTTTACGACCCATGCTGCGGTTCTGGCGGTATGTTTGTGCAGTCGGAAAAATTCATTGAAGCCCACGGCGGTAAACTCGGCGACGTGTCTATTTATGGTCAGGAGTCCAACCCCACTACTTGGCGTCTGGCTGCCATGAACCTGGCTATCCGTGGTATCGACTTCAACCTCGGTCGTGAGCCTGCTGATACCTTTATTCGTAATCAACATTCAGACCTGCGTGCCGACTTTGTTCTGGCTAACCCGCCGTTCAATATCAGTGACTGGTGGCATGGCAGCCTAGAAGGCGATCCGCGCTGGGCGTACGGTACACCACCGCAAGGCAATGCTAACTACGCCTGGCTGCAGCATATGTTGTTTCATCTCAAGTCCAGCGGCCGTGCTGGCATCGTCTTGGCTAACGGCTCGATGAGCTCCAGCCAGAACGGCGAAGGTGACATTCGAAAAGCCATGGTCGAGGCCGACGTGGTGGAAGTGATGGTAGCGCTGCCCGGCCAGTTATTCTTCAATACTCAAATCCCGGCCTGCCTGTGGTTCCTCGCCAAGCTGAAGGTCGCTCGTCCTGGCGAAGTTTTATTTATCGACGCCCGTAAACTGGGTACGAATCTCAGCCGGGTGCAGATCGAACTGCTCGACGCCGACATTGAACTTATTGCACAAACCGTAGCTAACTGGCGCGGAGTTCCCCTAGATGTTGGCGGTGAAATTGGTGAATACGCCGATGTGGCTGGCTTCTGCCGCAGCGCCCCCCTGGCGGAGATCGCCGAGCACGGCTATGTGCTGACACCGGGCCGCTATGTCGGTGCGGAAGCGGTAGAGGACGACGATGAGGCCTTTGCCGACAAGATGCAGAACCTTACCGCCTTGTTGGGCGAGCAGATAGCCAAGGGCGCGGAACTTGACCAGTTGATCCGGCAGAAGCTGGGGGGGCTGGGATATGAGCTCTGAGTGGCCGATCACTCCGCTCAGTGATTTGATCACTGTGAAGCATGGCTTTGCCTTCAAAGGTGAATTTTTTTCTGATGAGCCATCACCGTTTCAGCTAACAACTCCAGGAAACTTTGCAGTTGGTGGTGGCTTCCAACTTGGGAAAGGGAAGTACTACAGTGGCCCTATTTTCTCTGATTACGTCCTTAGGCAAGGCGATTTAATCGTCACGATGACTGATTTGAGCAAAGCGGCCGATACGCTGGGATTTTCCGCTATAGTTCCTGAGACCAGAGGCACGACTTGGCTACACAATCAACGAGTTGGTCGTGTATTAATAAAGTCAGTGACACAGGTACACAAAGATTTTCTGCATTACCTCATGCGGACTAATGACTATCGTCAATGGGTTGTATCGGGTGCTACAGGATCCACGGTTAAACATACGTCACCTGATCGAATTTGTACCTACCAGTTTCCGCTACCCCCGTTGAACACTCAGAGGGCTATAGCTGAGGCTCTTTCGGCCCTCGACAATAGAATTACTTTGCTGCGCGAAACCAATGCCACCTTAGAAGACATCGCCCAGGCGCTATTCAAATCCTGGTTCGTCGATTTCGACCCTGTGCGTGCTAAGGCGGAAAGGCTTGAGCCAGAAGGCATGGATGCGGCCACCGCAGAGCTGTTTCCCGATAGCTTCGAGGAATCCGAGCTTGGGTTATTGCCCGCGGGATGGGAGGTTAGACCAATTGGTAAGCTTGTTGAGGGGATTTACGACGGCCCTCATGCCACGCCGGCGGAGTCGGAAAGTGGCCCTATCTTCCTGGGTATTAAAAATCTGACTGGAACACGTCTTGAACTGGCTAATATTCGGCGTATCAGCGAAAACGATTGGAGTAAGTGGACTCGGCGTATTGAGCCAACTCATGGCGACATTGTCTTCAGCTACGAGGCGACGCTTGGTTTTTTTGCTGTGATCCCGCCAGAGATACGTTGTTGCCTAGGCCGCAGGCTAGCTCTGATCCGTCCGCATACTGAAGACGGTGCCGGACTGTTCTGGTTTCACCAGTTCATTTCGATACCATTTCAACAGATGCTCGATAAGCACACGATCCACGGGGCAACAGTCAATCGCATAGCGTTAAAGGCATTCCCCAGTTACTCGGTGCTAAACCCGCCTGAGGCTTTGAAATTGGCGTTCAATGACTTGGTAGAGCCGCTTTGGGCAACTATTCATAGTAACCAAGCGCATCTCAACACCCTCACCCAACTCCGCGATACCCTACTACCGCGCCTGATCTCCGGCCAACTGCGCCTGCCAGAAACAGAAGCCCCCCACGAAAATATGTTGTCGGAGGCTTTCTGACATGGCTCTGAACCTCCGACAACGCGTCATCGATCGCCTGCAAAGCCTACCCGATACCCAGCAAACCGCCCGCGAACTTGCTCAATGGATCTTCGAACAGTTCCCCGCCGAATGCGCAGTCAAAAAAGCAGGCAGTGCTAGCTACATCCAGACAGACAGTGACTTAGTACAGCAACTGGTGGCGGAGATTTCCGGGTCACGCCCGCGCTGGCAGCAGATGCATCCTCAACTAAAAACAACCGAAGGCCGGCCTCGTCATTATTACTGGTCGGAAATGGACGCCAACGCTGAGGTGGCGGCGGCTGAAGGGATAGCCCTCGCCACGTCAGACCTCCCTGGGCCCTCGCTGTTGCGTGAGCACGCACTTTACCCATTACTGGCCGAATACCTGCTGACGGACGATCAGCGGGTGTTCGCCATGCGGATTAACGAAAAACGTTCCTCCAATCGTGCTGGCAGCGGTGGTAATGAATGGTTGCATCCCGATTTGGTGGGGCTGGAAGATCTGACCGCTGGTTGGACTCGCGAGTTACGCGAATGTGTCGGTGTACAGGGCGAGCGCCGTGCCCGCATGTGGTCCTTTGAGGTCAAGTTGCTGCTCAATCGCTCCAACGCCCGCAAATGCTTTTTTCAGGCTGTATCCAATTCGTCATGGGCAAATTTTGGCTACTTGGTGGCGGCGACGGTAGAGGGCGACGGCACGCTTAAAGAGTTACGAATGCTCGCCTCAGCCCATGGCATTGGTGTGATACAGCTTGACGTAGAGAACCCGGCGGAAAGCCAAATTCTCATCCCCGCTCGTGAACGCAGCGAAATCGACTGGGATATGTGCAATCGACTGACTGAAGAGAACGCCGACTTCGCCGAGTTCATCGGCCGTATACGTCGTTTTCACCAGACCGGTGAAGTGTCGACCAAGGAGTGGGAGGCCAGTGAGTGACTAAAGAAACGATTTCCGCATTGCCCGAGGGCTACGCCGACTGGCTGACTCAGCTTAAAGTCGATATTGCTCAAGCCCGGCAACGTGCCGCACTGGCCGTCAATGCTGAGTTGGTGCAGTTGTATCACCGGATCGGAGCGGAAATAAGGCAACGTCAGCAGGTTAACGCTTGGGGCGCAAAAGTCATTGAGCGACTGGCACGCGATCTTTCCGACGCCTTTCCCGATATCCGTGGTTTTTCCAGCCGTAACCTCAAGTACATGGCGTTTTTTGCTCAGCATTGCCCCAATGGTCTATTTGGGCAGCAGCCTGCTGCCCAATTGCCCTGGTTCCATGTGGTGACGCTGTTGACCAAGCTGGCCAGCCCTGCCGAGCGTGAGTGGTATGCGCAGCAAACCGTCTTGCTCGGGTGGTCACGCAGCACGCTGGAGCAGAATATCAAGAACCGCTTGCAGCAACGTCAGGGCGCGGCAGTCACCAACTTTGTTGCACGTTTACCGGCTGCGGAGTCGGCGTTGGCTCACGAAACCCTGAAAGATCCGTACCTCTTCGACTTTCTCGGCTTGGGCGACGACGCCCACGAACGTGATATTGAGGATGGACTGATCCGTCATATCACTCGTTTCCTGTTGGAATTAGGTGCGGGTTTTGCCTTCGTCGGTCGCCAGTTTCGCCTTGATGTGGGCGGTGATGAGTTCTTCATCGATTTGCTGTTCTACCACACCCGTCTCAAGTGCTACGTGGTAGTGGAGCTCAAGGCGACGGCGTTCAAGCCCGAACACGCGGGCCAGTTGAATTTTTATCTGGCGGCCGTGGATGCGCAGATCAAGGCCGAAGATGACAAACCCACCATCGGGCTATTGCTATGCAAACAGCAAAACCGCTTGGTGGCCGAGTATGCGTTGTCGGGCATCGACAAACCCATCGGCGTTGCCGAATATCAATTGCTGCGCGACTTGCCCGAAACCCTGGGCCGAAATCTGCCGAGCATTGCCGAGATTGAGGCCGAATTGGCCGGTGATCTGAACACAGGAAGTGAGTTGGAATGACCGAAGACCAATTGGAGCAGGAGACCCTCGGCTGGCTGGCAGAGGTGGGGTACGCCCATTTGTATGGGCCGAATATCGCTCATGATGGTGAGCAACCCGAGCGTGAAAGCTATCGCCAGGTGGTGCTGGCTGAGCGCCTGCGCAATGTCATGGCGAGGCTTAATCCAAAGGTTCCAGTAGCTGCGCGTGAAGATGCGTTAAAGCAGGTGCTAGAGTTGGGGCTGCCGGTGCAGTTGTCGGCTAACCGCTTGTTCCATCGCCTGCTGGTTGGCGGCGTACCCGTGCAGTATCAAAAAGACGGTGAAACAAGAGGCGACTTCGTTCGCCTGATCGATTGGGCTGATGTGAACGCCAATGACTGGGTGGCGGTCAATCAGTTCAGTATCCAGGGGCCGAAACACACTCGGCGTCCGGACATCATCTTGTTTGTTAACGGGCTGCCGTTGGTGTTGCTCGAACTGAAAAATCCTGCAGATGTGAAGGCTGATCTGGGTAAAGCCTTTGATCAAATCCAGACCTATAAAGAGCAGATTCCGGACCTGTTCCAATACAACGAAGTCCTGGTGATTTCCGACGGTAGTGAGGCCCGTATGGGGTCGTTGTCGGCTGATCTTGAGCGCTTCATGAACTGGCGGACCATCGACGGCCAGGATCTCGACCCATTGGGGCAATTCAACGAGCTGGAGACATTGGTACGCGGTGCTCTGGTACCAGAGATGTTGCTCGACTACTTGCGTTACTTCGTGTTGTTCGAAGACGACGGCCGTCTGGTAAAGAAAATTGCCGGTTATCACCAATTCCACGCTGTTCGCGCTGCCATTCAGCAGGTAGTGACGGCATCGCGCCCCGGCGGTAGTCATAAGGGCGGGGTGGTCTGGCATACGCAAGGTTCGGGCAAAAGCATCACCATGACGTGTTTTGCGGCTCGGGTGATGCAGGAAGCGGCGATGGAAAACCCAACCATTGTGGTGATCACTGACCGCAACGATTTGGATGGTCAGTTATTCGGGGTGTTCTCGTTGTCCCAGGATTTGCTGCGTGAGCAACCCGTCCAGGTGGAGTCACGTGGGGACTTGCGTGCGAAACTGGCCAACCGTCCTAGTGGCGGTATTGTGTTCGCGACCATCCAGAAGTTTATGCCTGGAGTCGATGAAGACAGCTTCCCGGTATTGTCCTTGCGGCCAAATATTGTTGTTATCGCTGATGAAGCTCATCGCACTCAATATGGTTTTAACGCTGAGCTGAAAGTACCTACGGGGCTTCAGGTTGCTGAGAGCAAAGCGCGTTATCAGGTTGGTTTTGCTCATCACCTGCGCAATGCACTGCCGAACGCGACATTCGTAGCTTTTACTGGCACCCCCGTATCCGGTGAGGATCGAGACACGCGCTCGGTTTTTGGTGAGTACATTCACGTCTATGACATGCAGCAGGCGACTGAAGATGGGGCGACCGTCGCCATCTATTATGAATCGCGCTTGGCCAAACTTTCGCTGAAAGAGAGTGAGCTACCTACGATCGACGATCAGGTCGATGAGTTGGCAGAAGATGAAGAAGACGATCAGCAGTCGCGACTGAAAAGCCGTTGGGCCGCGTTGGAAAAGGTCGTCGGGGCAGAACCACGGATTCGGAGCATTGCGTCGGATCTGATCACACACTTTGAGGCCCGTAATCTGGGTCTGGCCAGTATGGAGCAGATGCCCGGCAAAGCCATGGTGGTCGCCATGAGTCGCGAGATCTGTGTGCACCTGTACAACGAGATCATCGCTCGGCGTCCGGAGTGGCACGACGAGGATCCGGAGAAAGGTGCAATCAAGATCGTGATGACGGGCAGCGCATCGGATAAGGCCTTGCTGCGACCGCATATCTATTCTGGGCAGGTCAAAAAGCGCTTGGAGAAGCGTTTCAAAGATCCACTGGATCCCCTCAAACTCGTGATTGTCCGCGATATGTGGCTGACCGGGTTTGACGCACCGTGCGTCCATACCTTGTACGTGGACAAACCTATGAAGGGCCACAACCTGATGCAAGCCATTGCCCGGGTTAACCGTGTCTTCAAGGACAAGCAGGGTGGTCTGGTGGTGGACTACATCGGCATTGCCAACGAACTGAAGGCCGCGCTGAAGGAGTACACCGGCAGCAAAGGTAAAGGCCGGCCGACGGTGGATGCTTACGAGGCCTATTCAGTATTAGAGGAGAAGCTCGACGTTCTACGCAGCCTACTACATGGCTTCGATTACGGTGACTTCCTCACGGGTGGACACAAACTACTGGCCGGCGCAGCTAACCATATTCTAGGAATGGAGGATGGCAAAAAGCGGTTTGCCGATAACGCGTTGGCCATGGGTAAGGCATTTACTTTGTGCTGCACGCTGGATGAGGCCAAAGCTGTTCGCGAAGAGGTGGCGTTCTTTCAGGCTATTAAAGTCATTCTGATTAAACGCGAAGTCAGTCAGCAGAAAAAAACCGACGAAGAGCGCGAGTTAGCTATTCGACAGATCATCGGCAATGCAGTGGTCTCTGGTGATGTTGTGGATATTTTCGAGGCGGTAGGCCTGGAAAAACCTAACATCGGCTTGCTTGATGACGCGTTTCTCGCGGAAGTGCGCAACCTTCCAGAAAGAAACCTGGCAGTGGAGCTTCTGGAGCGACTGCTCGAAGGCGAAATAAAAAGCCGTTACAGCTCTAATCTGACTCAAGAGAAGAAGTTTTCTGAGCTGCTGGGCAACGTCATCAAGCGCTACCAGAACCGCTCCATCGAAACGGCGCAGGTCATTGAAGAGCTGATTGAAATGGCCAAAAAGTTCGCCCAGGCCAACAAGCGTGGTGACGTGCTTGGGCTGAACGATGACGAGTTAGCGTTTTACGACGCTTTGGCGACTAACGAAGCCTCTGTGCGGGAGTTGGGTGATGAAATCCTGGCGAAAATTGCCCATGAGCTCACTGCTAGTCTGCGGGCCAATGTCAGTGTCGACTGGAGTAGCCGTGAAAGCGTGAGGGCTAAGCTGCGGATTCTGGTGCGACGGATTTTGCGTAAATACAAGTATCCACCGGATAAGGCAGAGGATGCAGCGCAAATGATACTCGACCAGGCATCAAAGTTGTGTGAGGGGTGGTTATAAGAACAAGCATTTAACGTAGCTCTCGTTTCGGCCCAAAAAATATCGCCTTCGGTGACGATGGCCTGCGACTGCCGAGCCGAAAATGATGATAAAAACCTGTCTGTATGTATAACTTGCCTAACTTTTACAAAGCGCACTCTGCACGCTATATAGTGCTTGCACCAGATAAGAATGGATTATAACAGCCTATGCTATGTATCTTTTGCGAATGCGACTCTACAAAATCTCGTAGCGTTGAGCACATCATGCCGGAGTCAATAGGCAGCAAAAGGCGTGTGCTTCCGCGCGGTGTAGTCTGTGATAAGTGTAATAACTACTTTGCTCGGAAAGTCGAGCAGCCAGTGTTGACCCATTCATGGATGAGAAATATTCGAGCATGGCAGCAGGTTCCTAATAAAAAGGGGACATTCCCATCTTTGCTCGGCCATATTGCTGGAACGGATATCGCTGTTAATATGCGCCGTTTACCAAGTGGCGACCTTCAGTTTGACTCGGAAAACGAGCGCAACCGTCGTGATCTTCATAACGTAATGGCTGGCGGCTTTGAGCAGCCATTGATATTTACAATTGAGGACAATCCGCCGCAGAGAGAGATGTCGAGGTTTCTTTGCAAAATGGCTTACGAAACCTTTGCAGAGTTATTTTGTAAAAGCCCGCGGGGAACCTCCCATCTGAGCCGTGAGCCATTTCTTGAAAACGTGCGAAAATATGCTCGATATGGTGACAACTTTAAGGCATGGCCCTACTCACAGCGACGTGTTTTTCCACATGACACTCTGATGAGACATCCAACAACCGATGAGTGGGTTCACGCTGGATTTGGCTGTGGACTTTTTATGAATAAGCGTAAGGAGACGCTTTTTGCGTTTCTTTTCTATGGCATCGAGTTTGTAATTAACGTTGGAGGACCATCGATTGCAGGCTATAACGAGTGGCTAGATGACCACTCAGGCATCAGTCCAATGGTCGAGCGTCTTGGATGCCATCTTGAGCTTGGGGGGGATGGTAAACATTACCTTCATGGCAGTTTTGAAGTCGCCCAAGGTTTGAAATTTGATAAAGAGCATGGGTACTTTTCTTACGATGCGACGACGGAGTAAAAACATTTGAGCGTTAGACTATAAAGGTTCCACGTTCTAGTCGTTTCCAGATCAAAAGCGCAGTTAGCTGATAATAATATCGCGTTGCGTCTGCGTGATCTTTGAGGTGTTGGGTAAGAAACCAGTTCATATGTTTGATCTGCCAGGTCCATGGGTTATCGCGTTGCCATCGAAGTTGGATGGCCGCTTGCATAACTTTGGCTTGCCGCAGATGTCTTCGTTTCGTGATTGTCGAACCGGTCAGTGTGCCGCTCAGAAACAGCTCCATATCGAAGGGCTTTTTCAAGTTACGCCTCCAATGTAGGCCGAAACCACATCAATTCGGTTATGCCCGAGCTCAATGCTGATCTGTTGCCGCGCCTGCTGATCTAGGTTGCGGTCAATGCGATAGCAGTGGCCACCATTAATCGGTGCAGCGTGCCCCGTGAGTTGCTCGTAACGCTCGCAGGCATAGGCGGCGCGCAACTCATGAAACCCTTTCAGCCCTTGTTTCTGTAGTAATTCTCGAGCGGGCCGCACCGTCTGTTGCAGGAAGTTCGCGTAGCTTTCATCTTGCACCAGCAAGTTGCGGCTGCTGATCGGTGAGGCGTCACACGCGATCTGCAACGCTGCGTTCACTTTTTCATTGGCGGCGATCCATCGTGGCGCCGAAGCTCCGGCCCGGCCACCTTTGGTTCCGTCCTGAATATTGATGCGACCGAATCGCTTCGCTTCACGTTGTAGGCGTGGCAGATCAGCCAAAATTGCTTCACGTAGACGCATCCCGGTTGCTCGGGCCAAGCAGACAATCGCAGCGACGCGGTAGTGTTGCTGTTCGCGAAGCGCTTCAATCACTCGACTCAGTTGTTGGTGATCTTGGCCATTCGGTGCGCGGGTGCGTACGCTTGATCGCTGCATGCCGAGTGCCTTGCTCGGGCTGGCGATTTTCACGTACTGGTCGCCGCGTAGTGCTGCGAGGGTACGGTTTACGCTACTCAGGCGGTTCTGCGCGGTGGCGATGCAGATTTCACCTTGTTGGATTTGCTGACGCAGGTGTGTGGCGTAGCTGTGCAAGGTACTGCGATCTATCTGGCGGGCGTCGTTGTAACCGGGGCCGTCCGCTGACCGACACCACTTCACGAAAGCCTGCCAGCGATCACTGTGTGCTTTGACCGTAGCGAAGTGGCCGCCGGCAAACATATCTTTCAGCGCTTGTGGGCCGGCATAGCTGAGCTGACGGCCGTAGCCAAAGTTGCGCCCGTCACGTCGGCCGACCAATGCCATCGGCTTCACCGTTTTCATTGTCTTGCAGAAAGCGCAGCACCGCTTTCCAGTGGGCGCTGATCTTGTTCACTTGTTGCCAATGTGCGGGACGAATAATCAGGGCGTTTTGCTGATGCCGCAGCATTGCTCCCTCTTCGCGCAGTTGGTGGATCAGTTGGCCGATGTTGACAGGCCCTAAGGCGGGTGTGGCGACAACGGCGACAGTGGCGACAGCCCTTGTAGTTGCTGCTCTGAAGCATGGCGACAAGGCGGCGACGGAAGTGGCGACACTCCGCAATGCAGGTCGTGTCTGATGCTGCGCCTGGTAACGGCGCACCGCGTCATTGAGGCGGAACATGGCGCACCTCGAAGGTCTTTCCGTCAGAAGAGTCCAGCCAGCGATGTGAGATCAATTCGACCAGCAGCGTAATGGTGTGATGACTGCTTTTGCGGGCAAAGCGGGGGCCGTTGCGATTGAGGTCGCGGACGGTAAATTGGGTCCAGCCTTTTTGCGTCAGCCAGCGCAGCAGTCGATCCGCCTCCTCGCGTAACGTGTTGATGGGCTCTTGCTCCGTCAGGCGCTGGATTTCGGCCAGGTAGTAATCCATCAGCGTCGAGGCGCGCTGGATATGGGGTTCGTCCACTACGTGCGCGTCTTCAATCACCGCCAATACCCCGGCGATACGCAGTACATTGGCGGCTGCTTTCCCGGCGACAGATTGAATGCCGGCCAGCTCGCCAAACTCACCAGATTGGCATTCGATGGTGTCGTGAATATCGATCCAGGCAGTGCGAGCGCTGGGTGTCAGTTCCAGCCTGTCAGGGTTAAGTGAGCCGTCGTTGTGTAGCGACAGCGGCTTATCCAGCAGAGCGGTAATGCGCGCTTGGTAGCGCTGGATCCTGGCATCTCGCGTGAGGTCGACTGCCTTGTACAAGCGCCGCCCCACCAGGCGTTCGGGCCAACTGATCAGGCAACGGCCAAGGATGCCTTGGCCATTGATCATCCGGTCTGTGAGTAGCTGGTTGGCCAGGTAAGGTTGCAGCATCAGATGCAGACTGAGGCGACGATCATAAGCTCGCAGGCTTTCGCCCGGCATGGAGCGCGCCCGGTCGATGGGGCTGCCATCCCAGAGCGCTGACAGGGTGGTGATGGCCTTGAGTTGGTTCTCTTTGCTCATGGTGCTGCTGCCCAAAAACTGGCCGCCCTCATCGTTGAATAACCCCATGCTGGGCAAGCCCTGGCATAGGTTTTTGATCAGGGCTTCAATCGTGGGTTCGGCGATGATCAATCTGGGTGGGACGGGTTCGGATAACTCACGAGCTTCGTGCTTTCCTCGAATGGCGGCGCGATTGGATTTCAGTTGCTCCAAATACAGCATCCACTGTCGCCGCTCCCACTCACGTGCAGATGCTAGCGCCAGATGATCCACTGCGCTTTTACGATCACCTGACGATGCCACCGTCAGCATGTAGAGGGACAACGGATAAACACGGCCATCGAGCTGCACATTGGCGTGCGACTGGGTCACCAGGGCGGCAGTGGCCAACACCGATTGCGCAGCCATGGCGCAGGGCACGCCGATCACCTCGGCCATGCGTTCGACGGCTGGCCCCAATATCTGTCCCAACGCTTCGACCGGATATGCCAGCGGCTCGGGCCGGTATTCCAGCAGCGGCCGTGGCAGGTCGAACACTTCGCACAATTGCATCGTCATTCTCCTGGTGTTTCGAATTTCTCCCTCACTCTCCCCGCCACGGTTGTTGAGTGTTATCAGGGATCAAGGCCCCTGCAGCCTGTGAGGGTTGTCCACTTACGCGGGACGGGCGGCTCTTTACGACCGGGAGCTTGGGCATCTCATGATCTGGCCTCCTGAGCACCAATAGCGGTGGGCGGGTGGAGGCTGCGTTGGCTGACGAGACCAGCGCCGCGAGATCCTGAGTCTGTTGCAGGCAGTGATGCGATGACCGGGGCATGCCTGACTGTCAGTCAGGTGCAGTCCATTCCGTAGGATGCGGCACCATCATCTGCATTGCTGCTGCGGGTGACATCGGGGTTTGTCACGCCGATTGTCACAGGGACAAACGCTGCAATGTGTTGCCCGGCAAGGGCTGCGGCAGTGATTTCGGCGCCCGTCTCTTTCCTGGAGAAAGAGACGGGCGTGGGCTGCCGCATTTGCACTGTGGATAAGTCGGCTTCGATCACGTTGGGCGTGACTGCGCGCCTAATTGGAAGCGAGCGCGCATGGGCTGGGACCACCACTGTAGGGCGTAGCCTTAAAGGTCCCTGGCTACCTGGGCAATGCTGTCGATGACAGCGCTGTACAGCTCAGGTGTAACGCGTGCTCGGAGGGTGGTCAACTGGGTGTGCGGTGGGCTTTTTAGTCGTTGGACGTGCGTGGAAGAACGTGGCCTTGAATGGATGATAGGCCGTTCGTCGGTTTTTAAAGTGAGCCCCTGAGGACGGGAAGGCGAAGCCTTCCTGCCCTCAGGGGCTGTGCCTTAAAAGCTTATGGGCGATGCAGATGGTGGCGACTGTCGCCACGTTGTCGCCCTACGAAGGACCGCTAAATACGTGGGTTGTCGCCAGTGTCGCCGCTGTCGCCAGCAGGAACTGATTAACGAAACGGGATGACGTTCCCGTTTGTGTTTTCATGAATGGCCGTCACCGACAAATTGCCGGTGGCGGCTTTTTGAATGTACTCGCTCCACCAAGTCATCATCGGGCGTCTTCGCTCGATGTAGTCCGCTCGGTTGTACGCGCTTCGGACTTCGTCTTTGTCGACATGGGCGAGTGCGACTTCAATCAACTCCGGGTCCCATCCATGTTCGTTGAGGATGGTGCTGGCCATTGATCGCAGGCCGTGGCTGACCAACCGATCCTGGAAGCCCATACGCTTTAATGCCATGTTCGCGGTCTGGCTGTTTGCGTGGGTACGCGGATTTCGGTCGGCCGGAAATACATGTTCCCGGTGGCCGCTGTAGGGCTTGAGTGTCTCTAGCAGCGCGAGCGTCTGGTCGCTTAGGGGGATGGGGTGCGCACGGCGTTTTTTCATGCGCTCCTTTGGGATGGTCCAGATGCGTTTCTCGAAATCTATTTCTGCCCAGGTCGTCCCGGCAGCCTCGGCAGGGCGGGTCATAGTGTGCAGTTGCCATTCGATCAGGCAGCGGGTGATGCGTTTGATACTGGCGTTGGCAATCGCCAGCATAAGGTCGGGTAGTTCTTCGGGAGGAAGTGCCGCCATGTTTTGTTTTTGCGGTTTCTTGAAGGCTGCCCGAATTCCACTGAGCGGGTTCGCAAAGATCAGCCCGCAGTTGACGCCGTAGGCCATGATTTCGTTGAGACGTTGGGAAAGTCGCTTGACCGTCTCCAGGCTGCCTTTGGCCTCGATCGGCCGTAGGAGCTTGATGATCATGGGGGCGGTGATGTCTGCAAGGGGTGCGGCTTTGAGGCTGGGGAAAACATGCAGCGTGAGTGAGCGCCAGATGTCTTCGGCGTAGGCCGTTGTGACGGAGTGTTTTTTCAGTTCGAACCAGGCGGTGGCCACCTTCTCGAATGTGTGTTCGGTCTTCGCCAGCTTGGCTTGCCTGAGCTCATCGCGGTGAGCCTTGGGATCAATGCCTTGCGCCAGTAGTTCACGTGCTTCTTGAGCTTTCTTTCTGGCGTTCGCCAACGAGAGAGCCGGGTAAGGGCCCAGAGCCATATTGAGGCGGTTTTTGGTTACCGGCTCGCGATAGTTGAAATTCCATATCATCGAGCCACTGGCTCTGACCCTGAGTTGAAGGCCGTCGCCGTCAGTGAGAACGAAGTCTTTCCCTGTTGCCTTGACTGCCTTGAGTTGGCGGTCTGAGAGGCGGGTTGCATTAGTAGGCATGAGAGCTACCTCCGACACCGTTTTGGTATCCCAAAAATAGCACCGGTGGGGCCGGGATACCAAATGGGATACCAAAACGCCTGGAACTCTAAATTCTTCTACGGAAGCCAATGGCCCTGAGGTCCTTGATTTCACTGAATTTCAGGCACAAAAAAAGACGTCCGTGGACGTCTTTAGATGATGAAGTGGTGGAGCCGGGGGGATTAAAGATTTATACATAAGTTATTGTTTTAAAAGAGTTTATTTAAAGATTAATTATTAAGTGCCCCCATAAATGCCCCCGTGCACGTATTTCCGATGAGCGGCTACTTAAGGAGTTGAACTGGCGTCCTGAATCTCGTTTGCGACCGGGCGAGGCCATTCAACCACCGGGAGCATTTAATAGAGTCGGTCGTGTACAGCACAACCTCGGTTAGCTGGCCAGAAGGGTTTGATGCCCAGCTCAGACCGGTTGCTGGGTAGATGTCAGGTCACGCAGTTGGGTTTTTTCCGCGGCAGCGCACCATGGGCTCATCTAAGACGATTTGAGCTGAGGTGCGGCATGAGACACTCGATTGTTACCTGCCACAACTGTGGCAAAGCGATGGTTCCGAGACCGTCATATAGCCGTGGTTTCTGGGGGTATTCGCCTTCGTCCAATCATTGCCCCTTTTGCCTGAGTGAGAACTGGCACGGCGGAAGTCCAGCTTTAGGGGCTCGGCTGTTCGCGTTGGTAGGCCTAGCTCTTGGTGTTCTGGCCTGCGTATTGGTGGGAGCTCTTCTGTTCAAGGTGCAGTGGTGGCTTGGTGTCGAAGGACAGTGGTCTCTATTGACGCTTGGTACATGTGCTGTGTCGGTTACTGCGGGATACCATTTTTACAACTGGTTTGTTGATTGCTGACCGGTGATCATGCTGTGGAAGGCAGCAATCGGCCAAAAGCGGTCTCTCACATTCTGCCGCACAATGCTTCGGCATCGCATATAGTGAATATCACGCCCTGAGAGCCCGGATTCTTGCAGTTAATTCCGCCTCAAGTTGCGCTAAGCCTTGGTCATTCCCGAGATACCTTATGTGGCGGAGGTGCGCAATATCGAATGGTATATCAGCTGGGTTTTGGGTAATGATGATCACTTCCTTGCCATAGGAATGGGCAATCCCCATCTCATAGAAGACGTTGGCATTCTTCCCGGTGCAGTCACAAATCACTATCGCAGCTTCGTCAATCAGAGCGACAACGTCCTGGATAATTGCCGGGTGATCCCATCTATTGTCGGCACGGCCACTATCCATCCCATTCGCAGTTGCCGCTCGTTGAATAACTTCCCAGACAGGCCCAAATCCCGCGAAAGGCATCATTGCAGATAGCAAATCGGGGCGAACGCGTTGAGGCGTAGCTAGCTGAAAGACTGTTGGTTGGCGAGCGGGCTGCCGCCACTCCGTCAACAGCACTTTGAACAGATCAGCGTCCTTGATCGACCAATGACTGTGCTCAAACGGACCAAATCCCCTTCGTGGGATCTGGATCCCCAGGGCAGGAGCGAGTGTGGTCAAATCACCCAACGGGATAGGGGGAATGTCAGGATCGTAGCGATACTCGACCACGACATTGTTGCCTTGCAACCGCGTGCCAGTGATTTCTCCTACACGGGAAACCTGATCAGCTTCGAACCGGGAGTTCTCCGGGGAAAAAATCGCGGGTAATTTCCTCATGAGATCAAAATTGGGGAGGTCCCCGATTTTCCACTGAGCCCCTAATGTCTGGTCGATGTAGATACGCCCAAGCGGCATCTCGTCGCGCCGACCGTTCCAACCGTTTGCCATCACAAGCAAATTGAACATAGATCGACTCCCTGTCTGTAGATCGCCCATTTAAATGCCAAGGCTTTCTATGATGCAATCGAATTTGGCCGGGGCCGCGCTGATCGGTCAACAAGCCCCTACCTGATAGGCGGCCATTGTCAATCCCGGCCGGTTGACCGACCATCCTACTCCAGCGCCGAACGGCGCTCAGTCAAATAAAAGATTTCGCTCATAGCGAATTTATTTTTTGACATTCTGCTCGATCAGGCATAGCCTGCATCTGCGGTAGGGAGATTACCTCGCAGATGTGGGGGCCTCGGCCCTGTGGAGGTTCGCCTCTAACCCTTCCCCACGCGCTCCGGAGCCTCAGCACCACTGGCCACTGGCCACGGGCCGCGAAGGGATACTGCTTCCGCGCGAGACGGAAGCAGGTGCTCAGAAGGGGGGAAAAGTGTTGCTTGCTCCAATTTTCAGTCCAGTTGCACGCGAGACCTCTCAATTCCGAGAGGGCAACGAGGACAAAAAGATGAAAATTGATAAACCCGCCAAGCGACGCTCGGCAGTAAAGAAACAACGTAAGGTGAAGTGGCTGAAGGTCGTTATGAGTGCTGTACGTTGGATCGGGCTGGCGTTATCCCTGGTCGACAAGCACTGGCCTAAGCTCTCGGAAAACTTACGTGACTTATTCTAACTGCCTTACCCCCGCTGTTGTCACTCAAAGGAGCCCGATAATGTTGAACCAGGCACTGCGTTTGATTCGAACCTACCACGACTTATCTCAGACTGAGCTTTGTAAAAAACTTGGCATCTCAAATTCTTATTTGTCAGAAATAGAGTCTGGAAAAAAGCAACCCACAATTGATATATTAACCAAATACAGCGAATATTTTGAGATACCTTTGTCCTCTATACTCTTTTTCTCCGAAAGTATGGATGCCCCCAAGCCAACAACTAAGCTGAGAACCAGCATTGCCAAAAAAGTAATAAACATATTGGAATGGGTGGAGAATAAAAATGAGGCAAAAGCGAGAAAAGGCAGTTAGGCGAGAGCGTAAGTCTTACGACATATCTCAAAGCGCTTTGTATAACACCTCAACAAAATTGAAGCTCGCATCATTATTCTCCGTTGAAATTGGCGCTCTTAAAGATTGCATTGGTGATTACCGTCAATTTGAATTGATACCAGAACCTGATCCTTTTAAAGCTGGAAAGCCACCCAAATCAAGGTTGGTACAAAAACCAGCGCCTCGACTTCTGGCCATTCATGAACGTATCTTGAAACTCCTTCGCTGTGTTCGTGTGCCTGAATATATGCAATTCGCATTAAAGGGAACGTCTTACAAAAGGAACGCGGAAGAACACCTTCACAAAAAATGCGTCGCGACTTTAGATATACGAAATTTCTTTGGCTCCACATCGAAATCAAAAGTTTTCAATTTGTTCAATAACGATCTCAAGGCGCCAGGAGACGTTGCTAATATGTATGCTGACCTAGTGACAGTCGATAACTGCCTGCCCACTGGAAGCCCGCTCAGCCCGTTGATGTCTTTTTACGCGAATAAAAATCTCTTCGACGACCTAAGCAAGTTGGCTCATGCGCACAATCTAACATTTACATGTTACGTCGATGATCTCACATTTTCCGGAGAAAAAATTAGCGAATCTTTTCTGTGGCAAGTTGAGAGGGCTATAGCCGCATATGGACATATAGTCGCCAGCAATAAAACTAAACTTTTCCAAAATGGTAAACCAGCACACATCACAGGCGTCGTCGTCCACTCGGGAGCTATTCGTGTGCCTAACGCACGGTACAGGAAAATTCGACTAATTAAAGCAGCTATTGCCACCGGCAAAAACAATTACGGTCTAACAAGAAAGGAGCTGGAATACAAACTGGGCGGATTGCTCGGAGAGGCGGCTTACCTTGATCCCAGCAATCTGCCCGCAGCCATTGAATTCAACAAATCATTCAAAAGATCCAGCTCGCCCCTTCCCGAGCACGTGCCGGACAACCCCGCCGCTACTGAAAAGACATTCGATGATGCTTCTGATCTGCCTTGGAATTAGCATAATTGGCGCTCCGATCAATCCTGCCTCCAAAAGCTTTTCAATTTCCTGATTGGCGAAGGGGGCACCCTGCCTCAAGCCGCTGCACGGAAAGTTACCAACGCTTTTCGTAAGATCTTGCGTGCGGCTGAGTAACAATTGCTTGGAAAAGTCCGCTTTGGGTCGACTTTTGTCTGTCGCGACCGGCGACACCCGACCCACAGCAGCCGGTCGTGGCGCCTAGGAATCCGTAGGAAATTAACTTCGCCTCAAAGAAAAACCTCGAAGCCGATGCGTCACAGATAGATACCTCTTCTGAAAAAGCTAATTGTCCGCTGCATACTCGACGGCGATATGGCTATTTGATATCTTCAAGCTCGGCAAGTGTGACTCTCCATGACCAAGGATGCGTGATGAACGACGTTGAAGATCAGATAATTGAACTAAAAAAAGCCGTAGCTTATGATAGTAAAGATTTTACTATCGAAATTCTTGTTAAAAAGTACTTAGAAAAGATTGATGAAAATGAGAACGAGATATTTGTACCAGACTACCAGCGAGATTTTGTCTGGGACACATCACGACAATCTCGACTGATCGAGTCGATCGTCCTTGGCCTACCCATTCCGCCTATCTTTGTAGCAGAAAACAAAGATGGCCGCCTCGAGATTGTGGATGGCTCGCAGCGCGTAAGAACTCTGAGCGCCTTCCTAAGTAACGAGCTGACACTGGAAAGCCTGGAAAAGGTCACCAAACTCAACGGTATGTCATATGATGATTTTGACGTTTCGAGGAAACGCAAATTCAACAACATGACCATCACCGTAATAGTTCTTTCTGAAAATGCTACTGAGGAAGTTAAGAACGACCTCTTTGAGCGTATCAACAAGGGCAGCGACATCCTCCGTAATATGGAAACCCGGAAAGGTATTTATCGCGGGCCTTTCACAGATTTTATTTACATAAAATGCGCGACCAATCAAGAATTCCGCGATTCCATCATCCTCTCTAAAACCGTGAAAAATCGCCAAGAGCATGAAGAACTTGTCCTGAGATTCTTCGCCCTCATCGATATGCGCCCTAAGTACGCTGATTTCTCGAGAAGTGTTAGCAAAGCGCTGGACGATTACATGGATGGGAAGCGTGAAACTTTCAGCAAAGAGGAAGAGCAACACAAACTGTTTATCTTTAACCGCATGATCGATTTCGTGACAGAAAACTTTGAATTTGGGTTCTCAAAAAGTGCAGGAAAAGAAGTATCCCGCATTTTCTTCGAAGCAGTTTCCGTTGGGTGCCATCTCGCACTTGAGGAAGCCCCCAACCTCAAGCTTCCGAAGAAAATTGATGTGCGATACTTCCTGCAGGATCGAGACTTCAACAAGTCAGTAACCGGTCAATATCGCACGCACTCCTCGGAAAACTTGAATAAGCGCATCAACCATATCAAAGACCGCATTCTTGCCCTTTCGGTCAGGGCCTAGGGTCATGAAAGGAGTTACGTCAGACCTCCTTGAACGCAACGTCTCGATCAACCGACTGTTTACCCACATTGAGGAAGTGTCGGATCAGCGGGGGAAAATTGAGGTGGTCGTTGTCCTAAAGGCGAGCTTTTTCGTGGCACTGTATAACAACATCGAAGCTACGGCCTACGCCACACTTGAGAAAGTACACTACCGGCTTGGACTTCGGAAGTACAGCGAACTTACGGAAAAGCTTCAGAAACGCATGTTGGAGTATAGCTTCGGAAAAGGCCGATCAGCCGACTTGAAGGACGCATCGAAGGTAGAAGCCATGAAGCAAAAGATCCTGGCTGAAGACCTTCGTTTTCCATCGATTCATGACTTCCTCAACAGGAAGACCATATTTTCTGGAAACCTGGATGCGAGGCGATTAGGCGAGATAGCCGATGAGTATGGTATGAAGCCACCTCAGTTTCGAGGAATAACTCAACACGTGCTGACCGTCAAAAACAAGAGAAACAAGATCGCTCATGGAGAGCTCTCCCTCTCTGACGCCGGCAAGGGGATCAAGAATGGTGAGCTGGGGAAGATCTTTGATGCAGTCAACCTTGTCTTAGAGGATTTCATCAGCACCACAGATGAATTCCTGACGAAGGAACTTTATCTCGCGTAACTGCCATGCAACTCAAGCTTGCGTCAGCGGCCAGCCTCACGAGACGGCCACTGGCGCCTGCTTTATTATTGCGATCCACGCAATGGCGCTGTGAACTGCCGAAGCCCGATACAGTCACGGCGCGGACGACTGGTCGGATTAGGAAGCTTGAATGCCTGCTTCAGGCCGATTCTGTTGAAAAAGTCGGATTTTCAGCTCGCCTGAACTCAGACACGACCACCCCTGAAGAACCTACTCACCACATTGAGTGGTTTTTCGGCCCTTCGGTGACCTTTGCTGCTCTGTTATTG
>NZ_JYLL01000014.1 GCF_001439695.1 Pseudomonas veronii | reverse complement strand
CATCGAACCCGCCGCTTGGCTCAAGGATACGCTGGAAAAACTACCCAGCTGGCCCAACAGCCGGATCGATGAGCTATTACCCCTCGCGCCTCAACCTGAGTAAAGGTGGGGCGGCTGGACGCTTACGTTGAGCGATCGCAGCCTCATCAATCATCTGCGCAAGATTTACGCCTTCCTTAAGAAGAGACGCTGTTGCCTCCTTGATACGGAAAGTTGGTGCAATCAGTGTTGGCGGGCCTGTGGTTTCGTCCACACGGGCGAAGCGTCCAATGAATTGAATTGTGGGCACCAGAGACTGGTGGGGAGCATGGAGCGCCGCCACCTTGAGTTTCGGAAAGTCATAACCCTCCCCGAACATGTCCACGCAAACGATCGCTTCCAGCGCACCGGTGATTAGCCTTTCCTCAATCGCCTCCTGCTGACGTTTCGTAAGTTTGCTGCTAATGGCCTCGACCGCTATGCCCAGGCCTTGATAGAGCGGCACTAGATCCTGTGCGGCCTTGATAGTCCCTGCACGTACAAACAGCCTATGATCGAACCCGTTTGCCCTGTCCTCGTTAAGCTGCTGAACAGCCGCCCGAGCTATGGCTTGATCAACGTGTTCATCATCGAGTTCGTCTTCGATCGGTGCCGCACAGAAGTTAATTGGCTCAAAGGCCCCCTCATCGACAGCCCGCATTACCGGATATCGATAAACGAGCTTCCCTGGAATGACGCGCCCATCTCGTCGAAAGGGCGTTGCCGTGAGAAACAAGAACCGAGCTTTTGTGAAGTGTTCTACGTAGGCCATCCAGGAATCGGCCGGAGCATGATGGGCTTCATCGAAGATCACAAGATCGAAGAGGTCCGACGGCGCACCAGGGGCTAGGTCGGGTGATGAGCTTGAAGGTGTCGAAACGACGACGTCGTAGGCTTGAAGCAATTGCCATTCTTCAAGGGATTGAGGACGGCCGATATGCAGGTGCACGTCGGGAAGCGGACAATCTTCAGCTAGCGCACCAATCCGGCGGAGTGTGGACATGACAGAAATATGTGAATGCACCTGTTTTCTCAAGGCGCTTGAAGGTTCCACTATCAGTACACGCGCCGGCCCCAGCAGCATGGGAAGCGCCATCATCAAGGAGGTCTTTCCATAGCCAGTGGGCAAACAGACAATGGCAGGGTCGTCTTGCACGGAAAAATGCGCCAAAACTGCGTGCAACGCACCCAACTGTCCAGGTCTGAATCCATGATTGGGAGTACGCTGCTGTTGAAACAGATTCAGCGTCCCCGCTTGCTCAACAAAAAAATTCGGCACCGCAATCCCTCCTTTGGATCCGATTGAAGCGTACTCTGGTGCCGTTTTTGTGCAAGTGGTAGGGGTGTGGTTGGGTTGCGGGGAAAGTGAATTCAGCACCGACGACGGATCACCACCGGCCTGCAGAGATCATTTGTAGTTAGCTAATAAACATGCGTCATTTTATCCAGTGATCAAAAAATAAAACGGCATTGAATGTCCCTCCTCCAACAAGCGCAAGAGACAGAGTTAGATGGACCTAATGACAGAAAATCTTCCTATGAGAACGAAGTCCCATGTAGTTGACGATCAAGCAACCGCTTTAGTAAAAAAAGCCGTTGCAAAAAAAGGCTGGATTTATAGAGACTTACCAAAAGACTACGGTCTGGACGCGGAAATTGAGATTGTCAAGAAGCGAGGCTCAGTGACCGGCGCACTTATACGATTGCAGATCAAAGGAACCAGGACTGATAGAGGTAAAATCCGCCTGAAGTCCACGACCGCGCGTTATTTGTCTGTTTCGTTAATTCCCGTGCTACTGATCGACGTAAATGTCACTACCGGGGCCATTCGGGCGCTACCTGTCGAACAGGGTCATTTGACCCCACGTAAACCCACCGCCAAAACAATCTCTGTAAGTATGAAAGAATCCTTCCAGCTCAGTAAGGGATGGAAGGACATCAAGAAGATCGCAGTCGAACATCAAACGTCCATCTTAGACATCAACAGATATACACTTTATAACGCTTCGGCCCAGCTGATTCGCTACATCGACCTGCTGATAAATTTCGGAGGGGACGCAGATATCATGCTGAAGTGGATGCGGGCATTTGCGCCCGACGATGCCTTAACTTCCAACTACGGTTACGCAGTCCACTTACGAGACCAGCTTAAAAATGATCCTAAACTTCTAGATCGGTTACGTCTCCTCGTAATGGATTTTTATCCGGAACTTGAGAAAAAAATCGACAAATCAATTGCATTGCAACGCTCAGGAGGTCTTTCAGAGCGAGCGAGGCAAGTAGTCGCCATCAGCTACCCCCACAGCAAAAGCTGAAAACTGCCTGACGAGCCGTCAACTAGGTCCATCCCTGCCCTCCATCGCCGAAATTACTGCGGGGGGACATTGGCACCCAGAAATCTTGCGCCCATCTCCTCCGAAAGAGGTGAGGATTCCACCAAAAGCCAGTCGTTTTGTAGGGGTAAAAACGATCAAAAATAAAAAAGGGTCGCGAGATAAAATCTCGCAACCCTTTGAATTATATGGTCGGGACGGAGTGATTCGAACACTCGACCCCTAGCACCCCATCTCCTTTTTCATACTTCTTGAAAGATTCCAAAATTTTACTCTGGATTTTTCTAAGCTAGTATTTACTTGAGCTCCAGCGGTGTTCTGCTCTACGAGAGTCCAGGAACGTCCATCAAGAGCCGACGTTTTTGTGGGGGTAAAAGTAGGGGGAGTCCATTTCATGGCCAAAATCACCATCAAAGAACTTGAGTCGCTGACCGTCAATGATGCCGGCCGGATCCTCCGCGAGGATGGTAATCTCGCCGGTCGAATCTCAGTCCGCAAGGACGGCGTGTCAGTCAGCTTTTTCTACCGTTATCGCTGGGGCAATCAAAACAAAGAGTACGCCTGCGGAACCTGGCCGCGCAAATCCCTGACGGACATCCGCAAGGCCCGCAACCAGGCCCGGGCGCTCATTGATGAGCAGATCAATCCCAGCGAGCAAAAGAAAACCGCCAAGGCCCAGGCATACGCCGCTACTAACGTAGAGGCTGAACAAGTAAAAACGACGAAGGTGAAAACGCTGACCGTCCAGGATCTGGCCAGCGCGTGGCTGCTGGATGGCGTAGCGCGGAAAGATGGCAATGCTGAATTGCAACGACGCTTTAACAAGGACCTTTATCCGGCACTCGGCAAGACCGCGGTGAGCAGCGTCTCCGAACACGATGTTCGGGCGCTGATCCGCGCCGTGGTCAACCGCGGCGCTCACCGGCAAGCCATCAGTTTCTTCGCCGACCTCACTCAGATGTTCAGCTGGGCCAGAAAACGTCAGCCCTGGCGGGCCTTATTGATCGAGGGCGATCCGACGGAACTGGTCGACATTTCCCCTCTGATCCCAGCCGACTACGAGGCCGAAAGAAGCCGCATCCTTTCACCGGCTGAGCTGTTGGAACTGCACAACCGCTTCCAGCAAATGACTGCCGATTACAACGCCCTGCCCGCCGGGCAAAAATACGACGGCATACGGCCGCTAAAGAAAGAAACCCAACTCGCACTCTGGATCAGCCTGGGTACGCTGTGCCGGATTGGCGAGTTGCTCCAGGCCGAATGGAAAAATGTCGATCTTGACCGGCAGACCTGGTTCCTCCCCAGTGAAAACGTCAAAGGCACCCGGGGCAAGAAACAGGACCACCATGTGTTCCTCTCGCCATTTGCCCTGCATTTCTTTCAGGAACTCAAGACGCTGACGGGAAACTCTGAATGGTGCTTTCCCAACAAGCAGGATGATGGGCACGTGGATGTGAAAGTGGTGAGCAAACAGGTCGGCGATCGTCAGGCTCGGTTCAAAAACCGTAAGGCCCTCTCTAGACGGCGTCATGACGATACCCTGGTGCTTGCTGACGGCCAGAACGGTGACTGGACCCCGCATGACCTGCGCCGTACCGGCGCGACCATGATGCAGGCCTTGGGGGTCAGCCTGGACGTCATCGATCGCTGCCAAAATCATGTGTTGGCCGGCTCTAGGGTGAGGCGTCATTACCTGCATCACGACTATGCCGAAGAGAAGAAAAGCGCCTGGAACCTGTTGGGCGATCGGCTCAGTGCCGTTCTTTCCTCAACCTACGAGCATCCTCCGGTCGAGTCGATGATGTCCTTTCCAGACTACGCAGCCGCAGAGACTTTGCCGTCGTCATAAGTCGAATTCTTATAACGCTGAACTCCTTGTAGTTATGTATATATCGCTGAGAGCTCGGTTCGGGTCGATTCCGACCCGACATGACACGCAGCAATCGGCCAATAGCGGTATAGCTGGTTCTGTTATTTTCCCGCTGACAGATCGTCGGAGAGCTTACTTGCACGTCAGTTATGTGAAACAGAGGTATGCTATTAAACAACTAACACTAATCGCGTATACGCCCCTTCCGCCATAGGCAGAGCACTACCAGAAACCCGCCCATCGACATCAGTGCTGCACAGAGAAATATCGCAGCAAAACCAAAACCTGACGCAACCAGGCCCATCACCGGACCGGCCATCCCCACTGCAATATCGAAGAATAATGAAAGGGCGCTGAGCGCCGAGTTACGGTTCGCGGCCGGAGTGCTAGCCAAAGTCTCCACCCCAAGCCCCGGATAGACCCATGACACCCCTATCCCGGTTAACGCCCCACCGGCAATGGCCAGCGCAGGCGAAGGCGCGAGCCATATCAGCAGCATGCCCAATGTCTGCACAAGCAGGCAGCCGCCCACCACTTTGTACCCTCTGAATCGCTGCAGTATTCCTGGCGACGACAATCGGGCAACGATAAAACCTGCGCCGAAACCACTTAAGCAATAGGCGGCGTAATCCCAGCCGAGACTATCGAAATACAGTGCGACGAACGCCGTAAGCCCGCCAAATCCCACCGAGCTGCAAACCAGGACCAGGCCATTGGGCATGACGGCGAACAGGACTCGGTGAAATGCCAGACGGGCGCCTGCAACCAATGGCGCTGGGCGCTTGCCCAGAGCCAAAAGCAGGAACGCCAAGCCAAGCAACACGGTGCACAACCCCACACTGGCGATACCCATCGAATTGCGCAGCAGCACACCCAGTGGCGCGCCAACAGCCGTGCCGCCGTAAGCCGCTATTCCGTTCCACGACATGACCTGTGCCGCCCGCGGGGCACCACATAACCCGATGGCCCAGGTGCAGCAGGGCGTGGAGATCATGGCCGTGGACGCCCCCAACACCAGCCTCCCCAGCAGTAATAGCGTCAGGGTCAACCAGGGTTGGGTGGGCAGGATAATGGCGAGCGCCGTCAGGGCGCCGCTCAACATCAAGCCACTGAACCCGCACACAACCGCGTATTTGGCACCCAGGCGATCGGCCACACCACCGGCCAAGGGGCGGGCCAGGAGCGTCGCCAGGTATTGCGAGCTGATAACCACGCCGGCGAAAACCGAGGTCAGGCCCAGGTCATTGAGGACATAGCCCGGCAACACCGCAAGCGGCAAGCCACTGCATATGTACGAGATAAAGTTGAAGCTGATAATGGACAGGATCAACCAATCGCTGCGGATTGCCTTGCCGTTGCTACGGATTGAAACACCGATATCGCTCATCACTCATGCCGCTCTATACCTCGTATGACATCCGCCAGTAGCTGCGGGTGTGATACGAACGGCTCGTGCGCCGTATCTATCTCGATAACCACGCCCGCGCCAGCACGTTGCGCAAAACGGCGTTGCCAGTCGACGGGCAGGATGTTGTCGCGCAGTGTGATGATGTAACTCGCCGGAATCATTCCCAGGTATCCCGCACGACTGATGGAGTCTGTCGCCACACAGAGTGGCGTCGTGTCCTGGCTCGCTTCGCTTAACAACCAACTCATGGTTTGCTCACTCAAGTCCTGACCGAACATGGCCACCGCCAGCGCTTGAGGGGTTGTGTGCGCGGGGTCCAGCGGCCAGCCGACATGTTCCGGGCTTTCGCCATGCAGCGTTGTGCCAAGTAACTCCAGAATCGATTGGCCTTCACTGGGCAATGCGCAGGCCAGGTAAACCAGCTGCGAATATAGTTGCGGAGCAGCCAACACCATCATTGGCAGCACGACCCCCGCAATGGAATGCCCAAGCAACACGGCCTGGTTCACACCGAGTGCATGCAGGTCGTCATTAAGCTCCTTGACCACATCGTCGAGCCGCAGGGACGCAACATCTCGACCGCGCTTCTTGCCGCACCCAGGCATATCCAGAGTGATCACTCGTTTGAAACATCCGGGTTGTTGGTTTAACGCCTCCACAAAAGGCTTCCAACACCACGAGCCATGGTTGCCGCCATGCAGCAATACTAAATCAGTCATGCGCACACTCCTTGCTGCGGGCGCCGGTGGTCCCTGTTTTGATCACTTGATTGCATAGCAGCCCACGGCGACGACGTATCCATTAACCCGCTGCAGAAAAGTCCTCTTGTATTCATTCTGCCCCGTCATAGGGTTACGCCATTGATAAGTGATCTCCCCTGCTTCATGCGTGTTCATCTGCTTGAGTATGTCCTCGCCAATCGGCTTGCCGTCGGTAGAGCGCAATGACTTGAAGTCGGTGCCGATCAGCCGGGGCGAAAAGCCGTGAGCGATGAACCGCCTGGTTTTCAGGTCCACCACAAAGGCATAGAGATCATCCTGGGTGAGCTGCTTATCGTGCTGATTAATGCGCCCGACAGTGGCTTTTGCGTCGCTGGCAACTTGCGCCGAAATCTGGCGCAGCAGCTGTTGTGCCTGTTCAGGGCTGGACCGTGGCATGTAGTAACCCACGGAGATCACCCGATCTTTCACACGTTGATAGAACACGCGCTTACGCTCGACCTTACCGTGTTGCCAGTTCCACCAGCGGTATTCGGCGCTACGCACGATGCCGTCGTCTGGCTGCGAAATCGCTTGCTGGAATGCAGCCTTGAGGTCGTCGTCCAGAACGCTGACCACCGGTTTTCCGACCAGTGAAACCGAAGGCCCTCCGCTGGCAAGCATCACGCCGGAGGTATCGACAACGTAGATGTACAGCTCTCCATCGACATAGGCTCCCTGGCGACTGAACTCAGCCAGGGCGGTGTCGCCCTTGGCTTTGTATTCGGCGACAGCTTTTAACAGCAAGGCGTTGGCACGCTGGGTGTCGGCACCATAGGCATCCACTGGCGCTTGTTGAGCCATGCCGACAAGAGAGACAAGGCACAGGCCAAGAACAGTGAACGCTCGATAGAGGCTCATGGGTGTTGTTCCTCTGGTGATCTTTTTGATGGCCGAAGGTCCACCGTCAGATTGTCAATGAGCCGCGTTTTGCCGATGCGCGCCGCCACAAGAATCACAAAGTGAGTATCGGAGCTGGTCAGAGGTTTTAAATCCTGAGCATTCCTGACTTCAAAGTATTCCGGCTGAAAACCGGCGTCGCTTATACGTTGATGACATTCAATCAACAGGTGCTCAGTCACCCGCCCCTCAACCTGGATACTCGCCTCCATTTGCTTCAAACAAGCGTAAAGGACGGGGGCCACCGAACGCTCATGGTCACTCAGATAGCCGTTGCGCGACGATAATGCCAAGCCGTCCGCGGCCCGGATCGTCGGTGCACCGACAACGTCAGTCACCATATTCAGATCCCTGACCATGGAGCGGACGACTGCCAGCTGCTGATAGTCCTTTTCCCCGAAAACAACCACGTCTGGCTGAACAATGTTCAGCAGCTTGACGACGACAGTGGCCATGCCATCAAAGTGACCAGGACGTGCCGCAGCGCAAAGACCTTCAGACACGTTCGGCACACTGACGATGGCCTGATTGAGCATTCCATCTGGATAGATCTGTTCGACAGCAGGGGCAAACAGCGCATCACACCCGGCGTTGACCAGTCTTTCGCGATCGGCGTCGGGGGTCCGAGGATAGTTGGCCAGATCCTCATTCGCCCCGAACTGGAGTGGATTGACGAAGATGCTGGCGACCACAAAATCGGCTCGCTGCTTTGCGCAATGAATCAGGGCGATATGACCGTCATGCAGGTTGCCCATTGTCGGCACCAGCGCGACTTTCTTGTTTTCACCTCGTGCACGGGCCACGAGCGCACGAAGCGCGCTAACCGTATCGACTGTCAGCACCGCTTCACGCCTCTTGGACCAATTGAGCTTCGATTGCTTCAAGCAAACGAGGATCATCAGCCGCGATGTCTGGAGCGAAACGGGCAACGACCGTGCCCTGCCGATCAATCAGAAACTTTTCGAAATTCCAGAGTACGTCCGTTGTGTTGTCTGACTTGATGCCATAACCCGTCAAGCGCTCTCGGAAAGGACCTTCACCCGTGGACTCGGGCTGTGCAGCAGTCAGCTCGGCGTAGAGAGGATGCTGGTCCGCGCCGACAACCGAGATTTTCGAGAACAACGGAAAGTGAATGTCATAGTTCACTGAACAGAACTCAACGATTTCCACATCGCTACCCGGTTCTTGCTCCTTGAAGTTGTTGGCGGGGAAACCCAGTATTTCCAGGCCTTGGGATTTTTTGTCTTGGTACAGTTTTTCCAAGCCCTCGTATTGCGGGGTCAGCCCGCATTTTGAAGCGACATTGACCACCAACAGGACCTTGCCCCGATAGTCGCCAAGGGTGCGGACGCTTCCATCGATCTGCTTCAGCGAAATGTCGTAAAGGGAATTACTCATCTGTTTGCCTCATGCAAATGTGCTTCAAAGGGTACGGCCGATAATTTCTTTCATGATTTCAGAGGTGCCGCCATAGATGCGCGCGACCCGGGCGTCAACCCAGGCGCGGCTGATCTTGTATTCGCTCATGAAGCCGTAGCCGCCATGTAATTGCAGAAACTCATCAAGCAGCTTGCCTTGCATCTCCGAGCCCAGCAGCTTGGCCATTGCCGCGATTTCCGGCGTCAGTTCACCGCGCATCACTTTGGCCAGACAGTCGTCGACGAACACCCGCAGCATGGTGGCCTGGGCCTTGGCTTCAGCGAGTTTGAAGCGGGTGTTCTGGAAGTCGAGCACCGGTTTTCCGAAGACCTTGCGCTCCCGGGTGTAGCCGATGGTTTCTTCCAGCAGCGTGTCGATGGATTGCGCGGCACGGATCGCGATGATCAGGCGTTCCCAGGCCAATTGATGAGTCAGGTATTTGAATCCCATGCCCTCCTCACCCAATCGATTGCCGACGGGCACCCGGACTTCATCAAAAAACAATTCGGCAGTGTCTTGCCCTTTCAGGCCAATCTTTTCCAGCAGACGCCCCTTGGCGAAGCCGGCTCGGTCTTCCTCAACGCAGATCAGTGTGAGTTCCTTGGCCGCCGGATCAATCTTGGTGGCGGTGACCACCAGTCCGGCATTGCCGCCGTTGGTGATAAAGGTCTTCTGGCCGTTGACGATGTAGTCATCACCGTCACGCCGCGCCGAAGTGCGCATGGCACGCAGGTCGCTGCCGATACCCGGCTCGCTCATGGCGATGACGCCGATCAACTCACCACTGACCATACGTGGCAGCCATTGCTGCTTCTGCTCTTCGCTGCCATAGGCAACGATGTAAGGCGTGACGATTTCCGAGTGGGTGGTGAAACCCACGGCGGTAGCGTTGGCCCGCGCCAGCTCTTCGATCATCACCGCCGAGTGACCGAAGTCGCCTCCGGGGCCACCGTATTCTTCAGGCACCGTGGAGCATAACAAGCCGTTCTCACCGGCCTTGAGCCAGACTTCCTTGGGAACGATGCCGTTTTTTTCCCACTCATGCAGGTAGGGCACGATTTCGCGGTCGACGAAACGGCGGGCCTGATCACGGAACATGTTGTGGTCTTCTCGAAATACGCCACGCATTTTGCTTACTCCAGATCGATTCTTGTATTAGGCGATGGGTAATCAGCGGTCCTGGTAATTGGGATCGCGCTTGTCGACAAAAGCCGCCACCGCTTCATGATGGTCTTCGGTGTGATGCGCCAACGCCTGATACGCCGCCGACAATTCCAGCAGCGAATCGAGGCGCATATGTTGGCCTTCGCGCAGCAGACGCTTGCACAGGCGTAACGCATGACCCGGGTTGCTGGCGATTCGGCGCGCGAGCGCCTGCGCTTCCGATTGCAGCGTTTCGTGGGTGCAGACTTGCTCGACAAGCCCCCATTCCAGCGCCTTGGCTGCATCGATAGCGTCACCGGTAAACGCCATCAGACTGGCTTTAGGGATACCAATGATGCGCGGCAACAGCCAGGCGCCGCCGTCACCCGGAACGATGCCCAGACGCACGAAACTCTCGGCAAAGATCGCCTTGGGCGCCGCCAGCCGGATATCGCACATACAGGCAAGATCGAGGCCCGCACCGATCGCCGGGCCGTTAACCGCGGCGATCACCGGGATATCCAGCTCATAAATCGCCAGGGGAATACGCTGAATGCCGTCCCGGTAGGTATTGCGCAGTTCATACGGCGAGCCGGCGAAAATGCCGCCGCGCTCGTGCATGTCCTTGACGTTGCCACCGGCACAGAAAGCGCTGCCATTGCCGGTAAGCACCATTACCCGTACCGACATGTCACGGCGCAGTTCAGCGCAGAGATCGACAAACTCCTGGATCTGCTCGCGCGTCGTCAGGGCATTGCGCGTGTCGGGATGGTTCATGCGCACGGTGACGATGCCGCCCTCACGCTCAATCTGTAGAAACGGGCTCATACCGGATTACTCGCGAGACGGGTTAAGGGTTGTTGGCCATGGCTGGTGAGCAAGGGCCAGTATCCATCGCTGCCGCCTTGGCATATCTGAGTACCCAGGCGTTGACTCCAAAGGCTGGCCGAGCCGAATTCACTGCGCCACGCCCACAACCGACGGGTGAGCAGATGCAGCGGATATTCCTCGGTAAAGCCAATGGCGCCATGCACTGAATGGGCGATGCTTGCGCCGACGCTTGCGGCTTCTGCGGTGCTGATTTTTGCCGCGGCAATGGTCAGCGCCGCGAGCCCCGCACTGGATTCCGTGAAGGCCGCCTCGGCCGCGATGCCGGCGGCGGCAGCCTGCTCAGCGAACACTGCAAGCTGTTGTTGAATGGCCTGGAAAGAACCAATTGCCTTGCCGAACTGCTTGCGTTCACCGGCATAGTTGGCGGTCATGTCCAGTAGGGCGTGCAAAGCCCCGGCGGTCTGCGCCGCGCGCAGCATCGCGCCGCCCAGTTCCAGGACGTTGGCGTCGAGCCCGCCGGGCAACGGTGCTTGTGCCAGTACCTGGGCACTGGTGAAACCCAAATCATCGCGCGGTTCGCCTGCCACATTCAGACTCAACGTCAGTTCACTCGCCGCGATTCGCGACAGCAGCACCACATGCGCCACGCCGGTTGGGCTATTGGCGATGGCGACGACCGCTTCAACGTTGCGCCCCCAAGGGACCGAGTAGACGGTGCCGTAAACGCGCTCGCCCTCAAGTACCAGATCGGCGTTGGCGGCCACGCTGATGGCACCTGCCCTGCCCTCCAGGCCAGCCCTGCTCAGCAGCCAATTGCCGAGCAGGGCTTCACCCAAAGGTGCAGGTACTGAAAAGCGCCCAGCGGCACGGATCAGCACATACATATCGGCCCAACTGGCCTCAGCGCCGCCCAGCGCTTCGGTGACACCCGCCAGGGTGAAGCCCGACTCGTCCAGCGCAGCCCATAACTCGGCCGGCCATTCGCCGCCTTCACAGCTCATCACATAAGCCGGCGTCGCCAGATCGGCAAACAGGCGTTCAATCGTCGCTTCGAATATCTCGCGCATTATCGCAACCCCAGGCCGCGGGCAATGATGCCGCGCAGAATTTCGCGAGTGCCCCCGCGCAGTGAGAATGAGGGCGCCATCTGTGTCAGGTAGGCCAGCACGCGTGCGTGCTCGCTGCCGCCGTCCTGCCGTGGCTCGGTTTCCAGCAACAGCTGGGCTACTTCGGGAATTTCCTGCTCAAAAGCATTGCCAAGGTCTTTCACACAGGAGGCCGCCCAGGCTGGATGTTCACCCGCTGCCAACTGTGCCGTGACCGACAACGACATATTGCGCAGCGTCAGCAGCTTGGCTGACAGTCGCCCGATCTCCCGCGCTTGTAGTGCGTCAGGGGACTTGCCCACCGCGTCGATCAGTGTTTTCAACAACGCCATACAACTGAGGAAGCGTTCAGGGCCGCTGCGTTCGAAGGCCAGTTCGGCGGTCACCTGGTCCCATCCCTTCCCTTCAGTGCCGATCAAAGCGTCGGCGGGTAGCCTTACATTGTCGAAGAACACTTCGTTGAAGTGCTCGCCACCGGCCAGGTCGCGAATCGGGCGAATGGTGATGCCGGGCAGGCTCAGGTCGACGATGAATTGCGACATGCCCTCATGCCGGGCCGCTTGTTTCTCACCGGTACGCACCAGGGCAATCATGTACTGCGAATGGTGCGCGTTGGTGGTCCAGACCTTCTGGCCATTGACGAGCCAGCTATCGCCATCACGCACAGCAGTGCTTTTGATCGAAGCCAGGTCCGAGCCGGAATTGGGCTCGCTCATGCCAATGCAGAAGTAACTTTCACCCCGGCAAATGGCTGGAAGAAAGTGCTGTTTTTGTTGCTCGGTACCGAAGCGATTGATCAGCGGCCCACTTTGCCGGTCGGCGATCCAGTGAGCCGATACCGGCGCACCGGCGGCCAGCAATTCTTCAATGATCACGTAGCGTGCAAAAGGACCCGCCTCGCCACCGCCGTAGGCTTTGGGCAAGGCCATGCCCACCCAGCCCCGCGCGCCGAGCTTCTTGCTGAATTCAGCGTCGAAGCCCATCCAGGACTGTGCACTCAAGGTCGGTGGGTAATCGGCCAGTGTGTCGAGAATGAACGCCCGCACTTCGGTGCGAAGCGCTTCCGCCTCGGGAGGAATATTACTGTAGGAAAATTGACTGATGGCCATATGCGCTCTCTAACGCTGAACACAGGCGCAATCGCTTCGAACGAAGCGACCACAGATCGGCAACCGCTCCACAGTCGCCGTTGGCCGGCGACTGTAGGAACAGCGGCAACTTACAACGCGGTTTGCGCGTCAGCCTCGGCAAACATCGCATTGATGTCGCCGGAGGTGACCGGCTTGTTGTCGTGACGACCATGATCGGCACCACCCAAGCCCAGTGCTGGCTCGGTGCTGACGTGCGTGGCCTGAGCCCGCAGCGCGCCGACCGTGCAGTTTTCCCGACCGTGGATAGCGAACGGATCGAAGGAAAACTCACGCATTGCGTTCAAGTGAGTGACTTTGTCGATCATCTCTTTAGGCAGGTGCTGCAACCCTTCCCAAGCGGTTTCCGGCGAGTTCGGCCAGGTGCAGTCGGAGTGCGGGTAATCGCTTTCCCACGTAACCATCTCGGCGTTCAGATAATCGAGGTTCTTCAGGCCGAAATTATCTTCAATGAAGCAGGTGATGAAGTGCTTGTTGAAGATGTCGCTGGGCATCTTCCCGTCGAAGTTGGAATTGGTCCACGCGTTATGGTGACGGTGGGTGAAGTCAGCACGCTCCAGCAAATAAGGAATCCAGCCGATGCCGCCTTCGGAAAGCGCCATGCGCAGGTCCGGGAATTTCTTCCACATCGGCGCCCAGATCCAGTCTGCGGCGGAGTTGGCGATGGAAATCGGCATGGAGGTGATCCAAGCGTCGATAGGCGACAAATCCGAAGCGTGTTGAGCTTTCACGCCGGTACCGATATGGCAGCAGATCACCACCTTGTTATCGCTGCAGGCTTTCCACAGCGGGTCCCAGTAATCGCTATGGATCGACGGGTAGCCATGAATAGCCGGGTTGTCCGACAGCGAAAGCGCGTGCACACCTTGTCTGGCCAGACGTTCGACTTCGGCAGCCGCGGCTTTCATGTCCCACCACGGCACGATCATCAGCGGAATGAAACGGCCTGGCGCAGCGTTGCACCAATCGTGCAAATGCCAGTCGTTGTAGGCCTGGATGGCCGCCATCGCCACGTCTCGGTCAGCGTGTACCTGGAAACGCTGTCCGGCAAAACCCGGAAAGGTGGGGAAGCACAATGAACCGAGTACGCCGTTGGCGTTCATGTCGTCGACGCGGTCCTTGATGTTCCAGGTGCCACGGCGCATTTGCTCGTAGCCCAGCGGCTCCATGCCGTATTCCTCTTTTGGTCGACCGACCACGGAATTGAGGCCCATGTAGCCAGTGGCCTGTTCCTCGAAGACCCACACATCACGATCACCCTTTTTGACCACATGCGGCTCACGACCCTTGAAGCGGGCGGGCATGTGGCGAGCAAAAGCATTCGGCGGCTCGATCGCGTGGTCATCGACGCTGACAAGAATCAGATCTTCAACTTTCATTGTTTTCCCCTTCGCATTCGGGCTTGTTGTTGTGCCTGAATCATAGTGCACATCTCTATTTAATTAAACACATTTTTTGAATCTGTTCATATTAAATCGAGTGCGCATCTCCATCAGTCCCACAGCACGTGCAAATAGTGCGGACCGCGCAGCTGTGCGCCGACGATCTGCGGCCCGGGTTTGTCAGGGTCGAGACGGATGTTGGGCATCAGGTCGAGGATCGCATTCAGTGCGCAGTTGATCTCGGTTTTGGCCACGAATTGACCGATACACATGTGTGGGCCAAAGCCGAAGCCAAACGAAGGTTTGGGCTTGCGGTCGATGTCGAATTTATCGGCGTTTTCGAATGCATCTTCGTCGCGATTGGCCGAGGTCACGATGCATTGCACCATTGCCCCTTTGGGGATGGCTACACCGCGGATCTCCAGGTCCTTGGCGGCCTGACGCACCTTGAAGGTGGCCACAGGCTCGAAGCGCACCGCCTCGTCGATGGCCTTGTTTACAAGGCTACGGTCATTACGCACCCGCTCCAGCACCTCCGGATTTTGCAGCAGCAACGACATCAAGGTACCGAAGGTGCGAGTCGTGGTTTCGCTGGCAGCCGGGAGCAGTGAGCGTACAAAGGTGGCGATTTCATGATCGTCCAGCGACCGTCCTTGATACTCCGCGTTGATCAGCCGGCTGATCAGGTCATCGCCCGATGCGCCCTCGGCGCGACGCTCGGACACCACCACTTTCACCACATCGTACAGAGCCTGAGCGGCCTGCATGGCCGCGCCGCGGGCCGCGGCGGCTTTTTCCGGATCGACTTGCGGGCCCGCCAGGATGGCCAGCGCCCAGGCCGCGTACTGCTCGATCTGCTCGGGACGATCCTCGGGAAAGCCGATCAACGCGTAAATCACCCGGATCGGAAAATACAGGGCAAAGTCCATCAGATCGGCACCCTTGGCCGGGACCATCGGCTTGAGATACTCCTCGCGAATCACCCGATCGATCTTAGTTTCTTTCCAGCGATTCACCGTCTCGGGCATGAATACCGGTTGCAGCAGATTACGGATGTTCTTGTGAGCATCCCCGTCCATTGCAGTGAGGATCAAGCCATCGAAAAACGCACCCAGCCCCTCGGCGATAAAACCGCTGGTAAAGGTGCCGGCGTCACGCATGACCGCCATGACATCGTCGTATTTGAACAGTGTGAAGGTTGGCCGGCTGGCATCCAGGCCGGCAATCGACGGCACGCCCAGACTTGCCATGAAGTTGCCTTGCAGCACGGGCGAATTGGCGCGCATATCGCGGTAAGTCGCGTGCAGGTCGATATCGCTGGTACCGCGATAATTACTGGCTACGTCGGTGAAAGCCTTCGTCAGATCGTTCTGCACCGGTGTGGACATGATCGTCTCCGCTATTTTTGTCATTATTTTTTGTCAGGTAGCTGCTTAAGGCCATACCTTCTGGCTGATAATAGGCCTGACTAGATCGGTATTGGACACTTATTAATAATTCGATCAACTATTTGTGCTGCGAGACGTGTCAATAGGCCTGCTGCACCAGTGTCATGCGGCCACCCGCCAACATCAGGGCGCAGTACAGCCCCAGCTCTGCCACCTGGGCGTCAGAGAAAAACTCCCCGAGTCGCAAGAAATGCGTGTCGTCGATCTCCAGGTAATCGCTGGCAAACAACTCGGCATAACGCAACGCGGCACGTTCGGCTGGCGTGAAGGACTCGCTGTCCGTCGCCATGCACGCAATATCCTCTTCAGTAACTGAGTCGGACTTGCGCGCCAGTTGGCAGGCCTGGCAAGTGGTGATGCTGGCGATTTTCAGCCGCACCAACTCGCGTAAACGCTCATCGAGCAGGCTGTCGCTGTGCAGGCTCTCCATCAAACCCAGCCAGGCCAGGGCTACCTTGGGTCGGTGAGCCCAGACCTGCACCGGCGTCGTTGAACTGAGCATGCGACTGCGCCGGCCCCGCTCCACCGCGTCTTGCAACGCAGCCGGCATGGCATCCAGTGGGATCAGCGGTAGGCGCGCCATCTCAATCGAGCCGTTCGATAATGGTCGCCGTGCCCATGCCGCCGGCGCAGCAAATGGCTTGCAGGCCAAAACGCCCGCCGCGGCGCTCAAGCTCGTTCAACAAGGTGGTCATCAAGCGTGCACCACTGGCGCCCAATGGATGACCGAGGGCAATAGCGCCACCGTTGACGTTCAACTTGTCGTGCGACACACCGGTCTCCTGCATCCAGGCTAGCGGCACCGAGGCAAACGCTTCATTGACCTCGAACAAGTCGATGTCGTTGATGTTCAGCCCGGCCTGGCTCAACACCTTTTGGGTGGCAGCAATCGGCCCGGTGAGCATTAACGTCGGATCGGACCCGACGGTTGTGAACGCCACAATCCGCGCTCGAGCCCTGAGCCCGAGTTTTTTCGCGGTTTCGGCACTCATCAACAGCAATGCCGCTGCTCCGTCGGAGATCTGTGACGAGTTGCCAGCGGTGATTCGACCGGTGTCCGGACGAAAACTGGTTTTTAGCGTCGACAGTTTTTCCCGCGATGTATCACGGCGAATGGTTTCGTCCTCGCGCAACACAGCAACTGGCTCCGTCAGCACTTGCTCTCGTAGCTCCTCGACCGCAACCGGCACTATTTCATTATCGAAATAACCAGCATCGGACGCCGCGGCAGCACGCTGATGGCTGGCAAAAGCGAAATCATCCAGCGCATCGCGACTGAGCGCCCATTTGTCGGCGATACGTTCAGCAGCCTCGCCCTGACTGGTCAGTTCATAGCGTTGCACTGCCATCCAGCCAAACGCTTCGCCGTGAATTTCACGGTTACTGCCCATGGGCACGCGGCTCATGTTTTCCGCACCACCTGCCACCACGATATCAGCGGATCCAGCCGCGATGGCGCCAACGGCCAAATGCACGGCCACTTCGCCCGACCCACATTTACGGTCGATGGTCAGGCCCGGCACGGTGACCGGCCAACCGGCACCGAGCAAGGCTGTACGGGCGATGTTGGCGGACTGCTCGCCAATTTGCGTGACATTGCCAAATATCACATCGTCGACCAACGTCGGCGACACATCGACCCGTTCCAGCAACCGGCTGAGCACCAGCGACCCGAGGTGATCGGCGCGCACGCCGGCCAGGCTGCCGCGGAACTTGCCGATTGGCGTGCGTACCGCATCAACTATGACGATGTCTTTCATAACGCACTCGCCTTGAGCCCTGAACCTGGTACTTGTTTACCGTCTTCGTAGCGGTAAACCCCCTGCCCTGACTTTCGCCCCAGTCGCCCGGCAGCGACCATTTTGATGATCAGCGGGCACGGCCTGAATTTCTCACCCAGGGTCTGATGCAGATAACGCAGAACAGACAGCCGCGTATCCCAACCAGTCAGGTCACCCAGCTCCAATGGGCCCATCGGATGGTTAAAGCCCAGGCGCAGAGCCGTGTCGATGTCTTCAGCGGTCGCGGTGCCTTCCTGCAGCATCCACATTGCCTCGTTGCCCAACAGCGCAGACATGCGACTGGTGGTCAATCCTGGTGACTCATTGACGATGATCGAGGTTTTGCCAATCTGCTCGCACAAGGTACGCGTGCGCGCCACGACCTCATCACTGGTAGCCAGCCCCCGCACGAGCTCCACCAGTTTCATTTTGTGCACCGGATTGAAGAAGTGCATGCCGATCACGCGATCTGCACACTCCACTGACGCCGCAATTTCGGTCACGCTCAGGGCCGACGTATTGGTCGCTATAATCGCGTCCGGTGCCAGCAGTGGCGCCGCTTGCGCGAGCACCGCCTTCTTCACTGCCAACTGCTCTGAGACTGTTTCAACCAGCCAATTGGCGCCACTCGCCGCTTCAGTCAAGTCGCTGCAGGTCAGTAGATTGGCCAACGATTGCCGGGCTTTTTCTTCGCTGACTTTGCCCAGGCGCACGCCATCGGCGAGGATTTTTTCGATGCTCGCCCTGGCGTTTGTCAGGGAGGCGGCATTGGTATCGACCAACAAGGTACTGAAACCGGAGCTGGCGAACGCATGCGCAATACCGGTGCCCATCAGACCCGCACCGACGACGACTACTTTTTCTTTATTGGCGTTCATGTTTGGCTCTCGATTAGGCGCGGTTCTTTTTACTGACCACATTGCGCAACGTGCCAATGCCTTCGACGCTGGCTTCGACCACATCGCCTTCCTTGAGGAACAGACCGGTGCCCATCCCCACTCCCGCCGGCGATCCCGTGAACAACACATCGCCACAGGCAAAACTCGAGCGCTGCTGGACAAAGCGGATCAGATGATCAACACCCCAGGTCATTTCGCCGGTGGAGCCGTCCTGGCGCGTCTCACCATTTACTTTCAAGGTCAGGCGCAGCGTTGGTGACCCTTGCGCAAATTCATCCTTCGTGACGATCCAGGGACCAAGTCCAGTAGTCCGATCCTGGCTTTTGGCCGCGAACAGATCCATGCCGATGCCCGCCGGCCCACTACGCTGCAGATCGCGCGCGCTGACGTCATTGCCGACGGTGTAACCGAGCACGCAGGCAAGCGGGTTTTCCAGGTCAATCTCGTCAGTACCGATGACCGCCACCAATTCAACTTCGTGATCGAGCTCCTCAGTCAACGGTGGAAAGCGGATCGGGTCATTGGCGCCAATCAGCGCGCCATAAGCCTTGAGAAAGGCGACTGGCTGGGACGGCGCACTCAATCCAAACTCCACCAGATGCTTGGCGTAATTAGCGCCAGCCACGACCACCCGGTTGACGGGTTCTATCGGCGGCAACAGGCGCACTTTGGAAAGAGGGAGCGCTGGCCCGGCGAATCGCAACGAACTGATGCCGCGTCCGGCAGTCACGCCGGGCGCCCAATCTTTGAAATTGCCGGAAATTGGCGTCACCTGGTCCTGGGCCTCATCCACGACAGCCCAAAAAACGCCGGTAGCAAAATACTCACATCGTGCCAGCTTCATCAGGCACCTACCTTGCCCAACTTGGCAGGATCGATGTGCAGCAAGCGGCATGCGTTTTCATAGCGAATCTTGCGCAAGTCGGCGTCGGACAACTTCAGGCCATGGGTCAGGTCGTGACGCACGGCATCGCTACCGCCGAAGTTGCTGCCGTACAGCACATGGTCTGCACCGATGATATCGACCAACGCCTGGCGCATCGGTACTTCATGCAGCTCAACGTCGAAGTAGAAGTTTTTCATGTACTCGAGCAGCGGCTTTTTGTTGTATTTGACGTCGAGGTTCTCGTTGGTCTTGGCCAGACGACCGAGCTGGTACGGGACATAGCCGCCGCCATGGGTGATGTACACCTTAAGGTCAGGGAAGCGATCCAGTACGCCGCCGCAAATCAGGTTCCAGAAACAACGGCTTTCGTCGTACTGCATGCCAACGATGGCGGTGGTTTCGTAACGGTCGTCGTTGGCGTTCTTGCCCCAGGTGACCGACTGGTTGTAGCCGTGAATAAACATCGGCAGATCCAGATCACAGAGGGTTTTCCACACCACGTCGAGTTCCGGCGAATCGAACTCCAGGCCGCCGAAGTTGGCGCCGCCAGCGACCAGACCTTTAGCGCCCAGTACGGTGCAGGCGTAGCGCAATTCAGCCGCCGCCGCTTCTGGCGCATTCAAAGGCACGTGAGCCCAGAACATCAAGCGATCAGGAGCTGCGGAGCAGTATTCAGCCAATGTCTCGTTGACGGTACGGGCGAAAGGCACGGCGAATTCGGCTTCGGTCCAGTACATGTAGCAGTGGGACGGTACGGACACGACCTGCAGGTTTTGTCCCGCCGCATCCATGCCAGCCAAGCGCACTTTCGGATCAGCCCAGCGCGCAAAATACTCTTCAAGCTTGGGCCCCTTGCCGGAGCGCACGGCAGCCTTACGCTCTGGCGACCCAAGACCGAGAATCCAGTCACCGACACGCAGCTTGATATCGCCATCGGCGTGCTGCTCAAAGAACGGCCCCCAGTGAGGGTGCTGGTTGTAATAGCCAGGGTGCGGTGCGTGGGCGTGAAGATCGATAAGCATGTCTAGGTACCTCGAAGTTGGCACTTTTTGTTGGTTATTTGTGCGGTGCCTTCACGTGGCCTGGATCAAATTGCCGCGAAAAGGGGAAGCCGACGGCTCACTGCCAAGACCAGAGCTTAAGATTAAATTGAGCAGAAATCAAAATACTGTTCAATTTATTTTATTTGCGCGCGGAGAGGCCTGACCCAGAGCCCTCAACTCGCGTCGAAAAATGCTTAGAGGGGTCCAAAACTTCGAGTCAGCCTCGAAAAAGAGTGGAATGCAGGAGGGGAAAAATTAGCGTACGGAAACGCAAAGCCCCCGATAAACGGGGGCTTTTGTTTGCGCGATGGGTAGTTCTTTAAGGTCAGCGGCGGGTGCGCGAGGTAGAACCCATGATCAGCGCGCCCAGGAGTTTTTTCACCCGGACCGGGAACAATCGACGCCCCGCGGCTTCTGGCACGAGGATTTCGCTCAACACGTAACGAATGATCATTTCGCAGATCAGCTCACGGTCAAGACGCACCCCGAGGCGTTCGTCCCAGTCGTCGAAAACGATGCCCAGGCCATCCTGAAAGCGCACGATCGAATCGTGGAAAATCCGTCGGAAGAAGCCCAGCGCGTAGTCGGGTGCAACCACCAGAAGACGCCGAGCCCGACTTTGCTCCAGGTAGTTGTCGAGATAGGCAAACAGCGCATTCAAGCGCGCTTCAGGATCACTGATGTGACCGAGTTCCTGGGACAGCGAGCTGTGAAAGCTTTCGCGCTTGTGGCGTGAAAAGGTGTCCAGCAAGTCCTCTTGCGAAGCGAAATAGCGATAAAAGGTGCCACGGGAAACGCCCGCTACCTGGCACACATCCAGGATCGAAATACGATCCGCGCCAGACATCAGCACGACTTCCTCAGTGGCTTTAAGGATGTTGGCAATGGTTTCTTCCGAACGGCGATTCGGCTTGACTTTGGTTCCTGCCACTGAGTTGGCAGCAGCACGTCGCTCGACGGGTTTAGCCGGGCTCGCCCCTGCTTCAGGTGGCGCATTTTTTTTGGGTTTGCTAGCCGGCGCTGGCGCCTCTGCTTTCTTGGGTGCGGCTTTTGGCATGGCGTGACAGGCTCATGAAGAGTAAAGATTGTGCAACGTTAGCACAGGATCTGTGCATAAATAACACTATATGTTCAACTTATTGCTAAAGACATTTAAGACGTTTGTATTTAGAATCAGATTCTCTCTTCAAAATAAAATCAGGCAACCCGACCGCTTACGGATGCCTAAAGGAGAAAACTGATGGGTAGCAGTGGAAATCCAGACACCTGGGCAGTGGGAGAACGAGACACTGTCATTGACGCGTTAGATCGCGCGGTAGCAAGGCATCCAGACAAAATATTGCTGGATTTCAGCGGTGAGTTATACACATATGCTCAGGTTGACTCACTTTCCACCAAGATGGCCAACGCACTTGCCACCCTGGGCGTCAAGGCCGGTGAAACCGTGCTAACGATGCTGGATAACAATATCGATGCCGTCACCACCTGGCTGGCCATCAACAAGCTCTGCGCCGTGAGTGTGCCGATCAACACCGCGCTCAAGGGCGAGTTCCTCCGCCATCAGATCGCCGATACCGGCACCTCGGTGGTAATTTGCGAAGCAGCCTACCTGCCACGCATCACCCCGCTCGCCTCACAACTGCAGGACGTCCACCACATTCTTCACCGTGGCACCCTCGAAGCAGTTCCTGATTGCCCGATTCGTATTGCGCCACTGGATGAATGGCGTGGCCATGACGCCACCCCACTCGTCAATAAACCGCAACCTTCAGACCTCGCCTGCCTGATTTACACCTCGGGTACAACGGGCCCTTCCAAGGGCTGCATGATCAGCTACAACTTCATGTGCAATCTGGCGCGCCTGCAACTACGTGCCGGTCCGGCCAGTGCCGACGACGTCACCATCACGCCGCTGCCGCTGTTTCACATGAATGCGCTGTGTGTATCCATCATTGCCAGCATTCTGGTGGGCGCGCGCGCCGCCATTCTTGCGCGGTTCTCGGTCTCGAATTTCTGGCCGGAAGTGGAGCGCTCGGGCGCGACCATTGCCTCGATCCTGGGTGGCATGGGCGGCCTCCTCGCCCAGGCGCCAGATAACGAAGCGATGTTGCGCTGCGTCGGGCAGATCCATACCGCCCGTGGCAACCCTTATACCGAAGAAACCAAAAAGATCTGGCGCGAGCGCTTCGGCACCAAGCTGGTAGGCGGCAACGGCTATGGCCTGACCGAAGCCTGCGTTATCACTTCGCTGGCTGCCGGGGAATACGCCGCGCCCGGCTCGTCGGGTAAACGTATTGCAGATTTTGACGTTAGGATCGTCGACGACCTCGATCAGGAAGTACCGCCCAACTCCCCTGGCGAAATCGTGGTGCGCCCGCTCCGTCCCGACATCATGTTCCAGGGCTACTGGCGTCGTCCGGAGGATACCCAGAAGCTGATGCGCAACATGTGGTTCCACACCGGCGACGTTGGCAAATTCGATGATGATGGCTTCTTCTACTTTGTCGACCGCAAGAAGGACTACATGCGTCGCAGGGGGGAGAACATTTCCAGCTTTGAAATGGAAGCAGCCTTTGCTTCTCACCCGGCACTGGCCGAAGTGGCGGTGCATGCCGTGCCTTCTGATAAAGGCGAGGATGATGTGAAGGTGACTGCCGTACTGCATGAAGGCGTGACGCTAGACCCGGAGCAGCTGTTCCATTGGGCCACCGACTCGGTGCCCTACTATGCCTTGCCGCGCTACATCGAGTTTCGCAGCAGCTTGCCGAAAAACCCGCAGGGTCGGGTGTTGAAGTATCTGCTGCGCGATGAAGGTAAAACCGCCGCCACCTGGGATCTGGAAACCACATCGATCGTGGTGTCCAAAAAGTAACGGTCCTGCCCGGTATGTCTCGTCGATCCAACGTCGAAAGCCCGCTTTGAAGCGGGCTTTCGCGTCTCTTGGGCCTGGAGCCTTCTTTGCAGGAGCGAGCTTGCTCGCTCCTGCATCAACCGGGGTAATCAATACTCGCGCACGGGAATGCCTTTGGGGCGGGAGTTGTAACCGGGTAAGTGCAGGCCACCATCGACGTGAATGGTCTCGCCAGTGATAAAGCGCGACATCTCCGAAGCGAGGAATACCACCACCGGCCCGATATCAGCTTCAGGCTCGCCACAGCGCCCCAACGGACGCATCGAAGCGGACATTTCGGCAAACCCCGGGTTCTCTGCAGCGAGTTTGTGAAAGGTCGCACCCATCGCAGTCGGTGCGATGGCATTGGTTCGAATGTTGAACCGCCCCCATTCAGAAGCCGCGCTACGAGTCAGCCCCACGATCGCTGCCTTTGCCGTGTTGTAGTCGCCGTGCAACCAGGCGCCGATCTCGATATCGATGGAATAGAAGTTGATAATCTTGCCGCCGCCTCTCGCTTTCATGTGGGGCAGTGCGGCTTTCATCGCCCACCAGGCCGCCCACACTGTAGAACCGAGGGTTTTCTCCAGCATCGCGTCGGTTTTTTCTTCCAGAAGGACATTGGGTGTTGGCGCAAAGGCGTTGTTAACCAATATGTCCAGACCACCGAACTGATCAACGGCCAATTGCACGGCAGCTTCGATATCGGCCTTGCTGCACACGTCGGTCTTGATGAACACCGCTTGGGCACCCAGCGCTTTGAGTTCGGCGACTATGGCCTCGCCACTGGTGACATCCAGCTCGGCGACCACCACAGCAGCGCCCTCTTTGACAAAGTTCAGCGCGATACCGCGGCCTATTCCGCCACCTGCACCGGTAATCAACGCGACCTGTTCGTTTAGCAGTGCCATAGCCACTCCATTTCTTGTTTTTTAGTGAACATTTTTGGTTATAGTGTTCAAATATAGCTGATTTCGTCAGCCTGAACAGCATTGAAGCAAGGATATTGAGGATGAGTGTATTTCGTCGCCGCGTAGACATCATTGCTCATCCCGGCAATGGCACGGGCGAAGTCCGAGCCGCGCTGGAAGACGACTTCCACCACTTCCGTGTCTGGGTCTGCCACCATCAAGGTGAAGTCACCGCCATTGGCGGCGAAGCGCTTCGCTACCCTTATTCCTTGTGCCCTCAGGCTTGCGATCAATTACAGCACCTGGTGGGCATGAAACTGGACCGGATAGCCCACTCGGTCACCCGTCAGACCGATGCCAGTCATCAATGCACCCATCTGCTGGACCTCGCGGGCCTCGCTGTCGCGGCGGCCGCTCGAGGCCCCCACCAGCGCCGTTATGACATCAACGTCGGCCAGCGTATTGCCAATCACACTCGCGCTACGTTGCTGTGCGACGGCGTTGAAAAGCTGAGCTGGGAAGTCGATGGCACCCTGATCGAAAGACCAGCCCCCTACTGCGGCATCAACCTTCGCGAAGGTATGGCACGCTGGGCACTGAGCACCCTCAATGAAGAAGCCGCCGAAGCGGCTCTTTTGCTTCGCCGCTGCACCCTGATTTCGATGGGGCGTGCGTACAACCTCGACGCCCAGATTCACGCCGCTACCAGCGCCCTCTGCTACAGCCAGCAACCCGAACGTGCGGAGCAGGCACTGCGCATGAAAGGCTCGACTCTGGATTTCAGCCACGAGCAGCTCAAGTTGTGCGCAGAGGATCAGCAATGGCTGAGACAACAGCAATAGCCGCTTCGCTCTTGCGTCAAGAACAGAGCGGCCAATGCCTTCAAGGTACGGCGATCCGGGTTCAAACCAGACCGCCGGTACGAACTAGAGGAAGACGGCCAGATTGGGTGTTCCAAGCACCGCCTGGTCAATGATGACTTCGCGCCGCGCCAACTTGAATCCCACTTCACTCAGGCGCAGCACATCACGCCGTTCGCCACTGATAATGTCGACGTGGTGGTCCTTGAACCGGCTACGGGTCAGCAGCAGGTAACTGGTCACCACAAACTCATCGCTCTTGTCGGTTTCTTCGACAAACACGTTGGTCACCAGACGTCGGGTACGCGAAGGAGGATCTTCCGCCCAGGCACTTTTGCCGGACAGGCGCAGGATTCGGCCCATGATCGAGCGGTAGTCATCGTGGTAATGCTGAACGCTGCGCACGATGGTGGTTTTCAACTCGGCGGCCAAGCGCGTCTGGCGTAGCGGCACTGTGTACACCAGGTCGGTGTCCAGGCGTTCGGCCCACTCCTGCAGGCGAATCTGGTCCAGCAGCGTGGCTTCCTCGTAGAGAAAGGTCACCACATCGTTGTAAATCGGCGAGCCTACCGGTACTCGCTTGGTACCGACTGGGGAACCCGGCTGGATATCCTCCACACCGCGTTGTTGAACCTGAGCCATGAGTCATTCCCTCACTTTTATTCTTGTTAATGCGGTTTCCAGCAACTGCGGCCCCTCAGGACCGCAGTCATACCAGGCGTAACAGACGCTTTACTTGTCGTCCGATGCAGTCATCAGCTCATGCCAGTACAACCACCAGTGCCACTGGGTATCGTCCTTGGTGAAACCTTCGTTGACGATGCCCGGGCCAGGCCAGCCTTCCGGCGCCCCCGTTTCAAAGACTGCCTGGTACTTCATCGTGCTCTTGCGGCCCATCGCCCCCTTGGCAGCCAGCGTCATGTGCGGCCAGGTATCGGAGTCATCCTGCTCGACCATGCCGGACGTGCCGAACAGCTGGATGGTTTGCTTGAGCATCTTGTCGCGCAATTCCGGGGAAGCGTCTTTCTCGGCAAATACCCAGTTGACGAACTCGAGCTTGTCCGGACCTTGCGGCACGTAGGCGTGCAGGGTCATCGAGCCGACGACAGTGCCATCCGGCTGCGGAATGTAGACAAAACCGAAAAGAATGTTCGGGAACATTCCACCGACTTGCGGCGGCATGCTGGTGAGCACTTTCAACTGATCTTCGGTCAAGTTGCGTGCCAGCTGTTCGACCATGTCGGCGGTCATGCCGGCAGGCGGCAATGCTTCGAGCTTCTGCTGCACACTCAACTCTGCCGGATCGAGGCCGGTCAGGCGCTTGATCTTGCGCGCCAGGTCGATGCAGCGCAGGGCATGGCCATGGGGCGAGCTGATTTCAACTCCGATCATTTCCGGGCTGAGGTCGGCTGTTTCACCCTCGCCTTTCTTGGCGTAATTGCCCACTTCGCCCAGCCAACGGTGCAAGGTCAGTGTGTGGAAACCGTCAGCCGCCGATTGCTCGCCAGCCGTTTTCCAGTTGGCGTTAACGATAAAGCGCTGCGGTGGGCCGAGTACTTCCATGCCCTTGTCGGAGCGGCAGAACAGCATGTCGTAATACCACTTGGCATCGCCGAGGAATTCGTCAAACGACGGCCCATCGATATTCCAGGTCGCAAAGACCAGACCGCCGTACAGCGTGACCCGTGCCTTTTTCAGGCCCAGTTCTTCTTTTGGCAGCATCTTGCCGTGCATGCACTCACGCTCGACGGGTGAGCCGACAAAGTCGCCATTCGGGCGGAAGGCCCAGCCGTGGTAGATGCATTTATGAATTTGCGTGTTGCCACAATCGGCGGTGCTGATGCGCATGCCGCGGTGCGGGCACACATTGAGGTTTACAAACACCTCGCCCTCTTTACCACGGGCAACAATGACCGAGTCGGAGCCCAGGTCGCGGACCATGAAGTCCCCGGAATTGGGGATCTCCGACTCGTGACCCAGGAGTACCCAGATCTTGCCGAAGATTTTTTCCATCTCCAGCTCGTAGATTTCGCGGTCAGACAACACGCGCATTTGTACTTCACGGCTAGAGGGATAGATGAGGTCAGAGACCTTGGTTCCATCAGACAATACGGGGCTTGTTCTTGTTAGCATGATTGCCTCCTGATCAGAGCGTCACGACAGTAGTCGCAGCGAAATATAAGACACTTTCTCTATTTATGTACATAGAATTCACTTTGTACTTGTAAGTGAATTCTTCCGTCATTCACGTACGCGTCAATCCTTGTTCGATGCCTTGCCCGCTTGAGTGCGCAGCACACCAATGCCGTCGATCTCCAGTTCAACCACATCGCCAGGCTTCAAATAACGCAATTGCTCCAGGCCGCAGCCGTTGCCGACCGTGCCGGAGCCCAGAAACTCGCCGGGGTACAGGGTTTCCGAGCGGGACACGTGGGCAATCACGTCTTCGAAACTCCAGCGCATATCGCGGGTATTGCCGCGCCCCCACTCCTCGCCATTGACCCGGGCGACCATGTTCAGGTCATAGGGATCACCCAGCTCATCGGCTGTCACCAGACAGGGGCCCATGATATTGGCGGTATCAAAATCCTTGCTCTTGGCCGGGCCGAGCATGCCGGGCATTTCCAGGGCCTGGGCGTCGCGGGCACTCATGTCGTTGAAGATGGTGTAGCCGACGATATGCGCCCGGGCGGCTTCACGGCTGATGTCCTTGCCGCGCTTACCGATGTAGCAACCGAACTCCAGTTCGAAATCCATCGCCCGGCTGTAGCTCGGCCATTGAAATTCATCGTCGATGCCAATCACCGCGAAACGGTTGCCCTTGTAGTAAATAGGCTGCTTGTTGAAAGTCTCGATGACCCGATCGTCAGCGCGGGTGTTCATCGCTTTCAGCGTGGCTTCCGGGTCTTCGGTACGCAGCGCACGGGCACGACGGGCCGCCGCGAAGCTCTGGCGCAGATGCAATTCGAAGCAGGAACAGTCGCGCATTTGTGGAGGCGGCTGGATCGGTGCACGCAGCTTCACGCTGGCACGCTCCAGCACCGCCGCCGAGGGTGCCTTAGCGACCAGTGAGCGGGCCAATTCCAGCGCCGGTTCGCCGGCCTCTACCAAAGCCAGAATGCTGCTCAACGCCACACTGTCACGACCTTCCAGCAAGCGGTAAGCGTGTTGCAGGTCGAGTACCTGCTGATCCCGATTGAGCAATGCACCCGCGCGCTCAAACCCTTCGGCGTCGGTATACGTCACCAGTCTCATACGCGACCACTCACGGGGAGCAGCGCACCGGTTACTGCTGCGGCTTCGTCGGATAAAAGAAACGCCACTACCGCCGCCAACGCCTGCGGAGTGACCCAGCGGCTGCTGTCAGCATCAGGCATGTCGGCGCGGTTGGCGGGGGTGTCAATGATGCTCGGCAGCACAGCGTTGACCGTTACACCACGATCCTTCAGTTCCTCGGCCAACGCCTCGGTCAACCGGGCCACACCGGCCTTGGAGGCGGCATAAGCCCCCATACCTGTTGCGGCTTTGACAGAGGCCAGCGCGCCAATGTTGACGATGCGCCCGGCCTTGGAATCCAGCAGGTGTGTCAACCCGGATTGAGAACTGACCACTGCGGTACGTACGTTCATCTGATAGAGGCGATCCCAGGTCAGCAGGCTGCCACCTTCGACGGTCTCCCAGGCAAACCCGCCCGCGACATTGACCAAACCGTCGATGCCACCCAAATGCCCCGCGACCTGCTCGAACGCAGCGCTGGCCGACTCGCTCGAAGTCAGGTCGACACCACCCAGGCACAGCAGGTTTTCCGTATCCAGCAAGGCAGCTGGGGCCTCGCTACGATCCAGCAACGCCACCCGGGCGCCTCGCGCCAGCAGAAATTTGCCAAGTGCGCTGCCGAGGGCACCAAACCCGCCGGTGACGACTACCCTCTTGTCCAATAGTGATTGGGACATCGCGAAATCCTCTTGTTGTTGTTTTACGGCGCGAACGGTCGATTCGCGCCTTTGTCCGGATGAATATATGACACTTTTAGAAAATATGTACAAATGATACCGTATGACTTCAAGTCAAACACTCACCTGCGGACCGCTGATGCCTAGAAAACTGCCTGCACTCAACGCCGACAACCGCGCCTTCTGGCAAGGCGGTCAACAGGGCGAACTGCTCGTTCATCGCTGCGCAGCCTGTAGCCGGTATTTCCACCCGCCCGCCCCGCTCTGCCCGCATTGCGCAAGCTTCGACGTGGCGCCGCAAGCGGTGTCCGGCAAGGGCACCGTACTTAGCTTCACCATCAACTATCAACCCTGGACCCCCGACCTGGAGGTGCCCTATGTGGTGGCGATCATCGAGCTCGTTGAGCAACCCGGCTTGCAGTTCGTGAGCAACGTGGTGGGCATGCCGGTCACGGATGTACATATCGACATGCCGGTACGGGTCAGCTTCCTCAATGTCGAGGATGTGTGGTTGCCTCTGTTCGAGAAGGATCAGTGATGTTCGATCATCGTTATGAAAAAGACGTAGCCATTACCGGTATCGGGCAATCAGAGATCGGCCGACCGTCTACCAAGTCAGCGATGCGCCTGACCCTGGACGCCTGCCTGGAAGCCATTGCGGACGCCGGCCTGCAACGTAGCGACATCGACGGCGTGGCCTGCTGGCCGGGTGATAACAACAATGGCGACCCGTTCTCACCGGTCGGTCCCAGTGCGCTGAAGAGCGCCCTTGGGCTCAACGTCAACTGGTTCGGTGGCGGTTATGAAGGGCCCGGCCCGCTTACCGGGGTCATTAACGGGGCCATGGCGATTGCGGCGGGCCTGTGCAAGCACGTACTGGTGTTTCGCACCATCACCGAAGCGTCAGCCCGTATGCTCAACAAACAGGCCGGCGCACTGACCAACAAAACCCAGGGTCGCGACAGCAGCTACGCCTGGCAGTGGTTTACCCCGTTCAATGTGCAATCGGGCATCAATCTGATGGCGTTGTATGCCCAGCGTCACTTCCATGAATACGGCACCCGACCGGAGCAGCTGGCGCAGATAGCCCTGACGTGTCGCCAGAACGCCATGCGCAACCCCAAGGCGCTGTACCGCACGCCGATGAGCATGGACGACTACATGGCATCGCGAATGATTTCAACGCCTCTGCGCATGTTCGACTGCGACGTGCATTGTGATGCGTCCACCGCCATCATCCTGTCCCGTCGTGATATCGCCCAGGACCAGCCAAATAAACCAATTCGCATCGAGGCCATGGGCGCAGCGTTGAACCAGCCCTGGTCGTGGGATCAGATCTCCCTGACCAAAATGGCCGCCTTCGATGTTGGCGAGATGATGTGGGCACGCACCGACTACACCCCGCAGGATGTTGAATCTGCGCAGTTGTATGACGGATTTTCGATCTTGACCCTGATCTGGCTTGAAGCCCTGGGCCTGTGCCCCATTGGGGAAAGTGGCGCGTTCGTCGAGGGTGGCACGCGCATCGCACTGGAGGGCAGCTTGCCCATCAATACCAATGGCGGGCAGCTGTCTGGCGGACGCACCCACGGCCTGGGTTACGTGCATGAAGCCTGCCTGCAACTGTGGGGTCGTGCCGAAGGCCGGCAAACCCGCGAACACCGCGTCAGTACGGTGGCAGCCGGAGGCGGCCCGCTGGGGGGTAGCCTGCTACTGGTTCGCGAGTAACGGCGCGCCTCAGTAGAGTACGCCGGCCACTTCGCTGCAGAACTCGATCAGCGCCTTGCCCAGTTCGGCAAGGCCCTCTTCATCCCGTTGGCCACGGAACATCACCGCTGACACGGTGAAATCGATGCTGTTGGTTGGTGAGAAGACCGGCGCCGCAATGGCAAGAATCCCCCCCGAAAAATGCCCATCGTCCATTGCCCAACCGCGCTCGGCGGCCTCTCTCACTTCTTCGCGATAGACCTCGAGCGACAGCGGCTGGGCCCAGCGAATCGTCTCGAAACTGCTCTGTACTTCCGGATCGTCGAGGTCGATCTGCGTAGCGAACAACCGGCCGCTGGCGCCCATCAGAATTGGCAGACGCTGACCTTCAGCCATGTCGATACGCACATCGGTCGGGCTCGCGGCGGAACTGACAATGACGATGCGGTCAGGGCTCATTTTGCGCCACAGGGTGATGGTCACCCGCTGGCGTGCAGCCAGGTTCTGCAACAGGGGTTTGGCCATTTGCACGCGGTGACCCTGAGTCACCAATTGTTCAACCAGGCGCGCCAGGCCCAGGCCCACGGTGTAACGCTTGGAAAGGGCACTGAAATCGACCACCTCCTCTTGCACCAGGGTGCGCAGGATGTTGAAGCAGGTACTTGGATTGATTTTCAGTTGCCGGGCGATGTCCACTGAACGTTCCGGCGTGCCCACCTGACTGAGATAGCGCAAGATGCGTATGGCGTTGGATACAGGCTTGACGAGGGTTGCGCCGGCCGATTTGCTGCTGTCGTTGACGTCAGTGAGTTCCATGCCCAATCCAGTAACTTTAGAGTGGCGCCATTCTAACCTGAGAATGATTGGCGCCGTAAAAGTTTTATCTGGGAATTACTCGAACACTTCAATCGGTTAATTTCACTGGCGGCTGATAGATCAAACGACGGGTTTGCAGATCTTCGCGACGAAAACGCTCGATGAGACGCTCTTGGGCCTGGTCGGCCTGGGTCACCCGAACCTGTTGGCGCAAGTATTCCAGCCATGACTCGACAATAAAGCGCTCGCTGTAGAGTTGCGGGTCCGCCATGTCGCGGTACAAACGCCAGTTTTGCGCACCGTTGCGCCGTCGCGCCTTGCCTACCGCGTATACGGCAGCCAGAAATTCATCGCGGTCCGGCGCCGCCACCTGGTACACAATCTCCACCGATACCGGTCCTTCGGAATGGGACACCGGACTGGCCAGCTGGAGTGTGTCGGTCAACTGCACCTCGGCAAAGTCTGCTTCCTGGCCCAGTTCCACATGGCCATTTCGGGTCAGCGCGATGCCGACCAGCAACAACAGTGTCGAGAGCAGCAAGCTCTGGCTCAATCCCAGATACTCGGCCAATGCCCCCCATATCGCACCGCCGGCCGCCATCGCGCCCATCAGGATCAACACATAGACCGATGCGACCCGTGCGCGCACCCAATTGGCGGCATAGGTTTGCACCACCGTTGAAATGGTCGCGTTGACCGCCATCCAGCCGAACCCTGCCAGCAGCAGCATTGCGCAGACCGCGTAGCGGTTGTTGGATAGCGCGGCAGTGAGGGTGGCGAGGGCAAAGGAAATGGCGCCGCAAACCAGCAGATGACGCATGCCCAATACGCGATACAACCGCGGCAAGCTCAGCGCAGCCAATACTGCACCGGCACCAAGAAACGCCATGAGCAAGCCATAACCACCAGCGTCCATACCCAATTCCTGCTTGGCCACCAGTGGCAGCAAGGCCCATAAAGCACTGGCACTCATGGTGAACACAAGAACCTGCTTCATGGCGCTGAACAGGACCGCTGAATGCCGGATATAGCGCAGGCCACTGCGCATGCCACCGGTCAGGGTTTCCGGTGGCAAGCCCACGGCAGGCGGGTTGGGCGCGATACGAAAGAGGAAGAGGAGCACCGCGAACATACACAGCGCGATCACCAGAAATACCGAGGTCGTGTTCCAGTATGCAATCAGTGCACCCGCCAACGCGGGGCCCAAAGCCCGGGTGGCATTGATGGAAATTCCGTTCAAGGACACTGCAGCCGGCACCTGGTCGCGAGGCAGTACGCCGACCATGGTCACCATCCACGCCGACATGCCCAGCGCACTGCCAGTACCGAGCACAAAGGTAAACGCCAACAAGCCCCAGGTTTCCATGTGCGCGCTGTACGCCAGCACACACAACACCAGTGCGGCGAACAGCATCATGCACTGGGTAATGATCAGCCAACTGCGACGGTCTACCCGATCGGCAATCACCCCACCGGGAAAGGCAAACAGAAATACCGGTAGGGTCACGGCGGTTTGCACCAGAGAGACCATGGCTGCCGACGTCGTCAATGTGGTCATGATCCACGCCGCGGCGACCGTCTGCATCCAGATAGCCATGTTGACCACTGCGGCTGCCAGCCATAAACCGCGGAACGCTTTGTTGCGAAACGGCGCCCACGCCGAACCCTCGCTCATCATCACTCCTCAGCGGCTACGCCAGTCAGTTTCAGGGATTACTTGTCCAGCGGCTGACCCAGTCGCCCCGCCGCACGGGCGGGGATGAGTTGGCGTGGCGCAGCGATGGTATTGCTCTGTCGACCGATACCTGCAATCTCAGCCTCGACCCGATCACCCGGCCGTAAAAAACGCCCGCTTTCCAGTCCTACGCCGTGGGTGGATCCGGTAAACACCAGGTCGCCAGGACGCAGACTGATGCGTGCATCCAGATAATTGAGCAACTCATCCAGGGGAAAAATCATCTGCCGGGTATTGTCCTGCTGGCGCAGTTCATAGTTAACGCTCAGGCGCATATCTAAAGCCGGTTGCCCCGTTACACCCAGTTCGTCCGCGGTCACGATCCATGGACCTACCGGTGTGGTGCGGTCCATGGCTTTCTGGGTCAACAGGTCCAGACGACCAATCTGCTTGCCGGCATCGCGCGCACTTATGTCATTGCCCACCGTATACCCCAGCAGGCAGTCGCTGGCATGCGGTTCATCCAGCAACGGGCGGCCCACTACGGCGACCAGTTCCACCTCGTAATCAAGCTGGGTGGTCAGCGGCGAATAATCGATCTCGTCATAGGCACCAACCAGCGCTGACTCCGGTTTCATGTACGCCAACGGGTGCGCCGGAGAATCACTGCCAAGGCGCTTGAGGTGGCTGAGGTAATTGAGGCCCACACCAAAAACCCGGCTACCGGGTTCCAATGGCGCAAGCAGGCGCGCAGCCGACAACGGCAACCATTCGCCACTCGGGTCGAGGGCGTCTGGCGCAAGATCCGCCCCTAGCCCGGCCCAGTGGGCGAAAGGAGCATTAATTCGCCGAAAGCAATCAGCTTGCGCATTCAGCAACGCCCAGAACGCTTGCCCGGCAACTTCGACCCGCGCCAGACGCATGTCAGCGCTTGGCCAAGTAGGTCGGCAGGTACTCGGCGTCGAGCACTTCTTCCGGCGTCTTGACGCTGGCGCCGAGAATTGGCCCGACCATTTCGTGGCCCCACAGGCTGAGTTTTTCTGGATTCAGCTCATAGGGATCGCCTTGCCATGGCTCGATTTCAGCAATGGTCTCGAAGGCGAACCCGGACGGATTGAAATGGTAGAACGACAGATGGGGGTCCTGGGCATGTTGGCCGAGGGTCATCATCATCGGCAGTTCACGCTGACGCACGATGTCGTAGGTCTCACCGACATCACGCACGTTGCGTACAAACAGCCCGACATGCTGCACGCCCATGCGACCCGGTCCGTGACCATAAGCGATGTCATGGCTGGTGTGATGGTTGAGTTTGGAGCGGAAGAAACCGGTTCGTCCCTTGCCCGCACCAGCGCCATACCAGCTGAAACCCATGACATTAAGCAGGAAGTCTTCCAGTTCCGGAGTGTAGTCCGGGGTGATCAGCACCACATGACCCGCACCCCGTTCGTCGGCAAGGAAACCACTGTGCGGGCGGCCCGGCTGGAACGAGCGCGGCAGCCATTTTTGCCCGTAAAACAATTCGTGCTGATACCCCACCGGGTCACGAAAACGCACTAATTCACGCACGCCACGCTTTTCGCACAGCTCAGCATCACCGCGAGTGAAGTCGACATTGGCGGCTGCCAGCTTCTTGATGCCGTCCTCGAACGCCATGCGCCCCACCGCTTCCCAACCGATGTAGACAATGCGGTCTACCTTGCCAGGATGAAAAGCGAAGCGATGCCGACGATCATCGATCTTGAAGTACAGCGAATCGGGATCACTCTCGGGGTTCTTGCCTATGCCAAAACCCATCACCTGAGGGCCGTACTCACGCCACGCTTGGAGATTGGGGGTCTCAAAGCCCATGTAACCGATACCGATGATGTCCACGTTATTCACCTTGTTATTGTTCGAGATGAAAGGGTGCCGGTAGCCCATGCCAGGGCGCCGCGCGTGCTAGATCGCGAGTAACCCGCCATCGATGACGAAGTCCGAACCGGTAATGAATGAAGCCTCATCCGAGGCGACAAAGACCGCCATTGCCACCACTTCCTCGGGTTCGCCGGGGCGATCCATCAATACGCCATCCAGCAGCATGGCGCGCATTTTGGGGTCTTCCAGAAAAGGCCGGGTGCCAGGCGTCGCGACAAATCCCGGGCTCAAACTGACCGCACGTATACCGAACGGCGCCCCTTCTACCGCCAACTGGCGAGTGAAGGACACCACAGCGCCCTTTGCAGCCGAATGCGCGGAAATGCCGGCCACTTTCGAGCCACCCCATGCAGCGGTGGACGATACATTGATGATCACTCCGCGCTGTTCGGCCAAGTGGTGCCATGCATATTTGGTGGTATAGAACAGCAGGTCGATTTCGTTGCGCATGGTGTACTGCCAATCTTCGATCGACAGCTCGCTGACCAGCCCGAAGCGTGCGGCGGAAGCGTTGTTGTACAGGATGTCGATGCGCCCGTGTTCAGCCACGGCGGCATCGATCCAGGCCTTGGCCTGTTCATGATCACCCAGGTCCACGGGTGCCGAGCCGTACAGGGTAAAACCCTCGGCCTGCATCAACGCTGCAGTCTCCTCGTGACCTTCGGCATTGAAATCGCAACCGACCACAATCGCCCCTTCACGGGCAAAACGTAGCGCCGCAGCCCTGCCCTGGCCGCCGCCTGTACCGGTTATCAGCGCGACCTTGTTTGGTAATCGACCCATTAGCACATCCTCACCTCAGTGGTTATCACGTTTGCGGCAGGCGCTCACGCCATCAAACGGCTTCGTCATCCGGGGTGATGGGCTCAAGCCAGATGGCCTCCGCGGGGCAAGCGGCTGCACCCTCACGAGCCTCCTCCTCCAACTCCGGCGGCACGCGGGCATCGTCGAGGTACACCATGCCATCGGCATCAAGCTTGTACAGGCTGGGGCAAATCGCAGCACACAAACCATAACCACAGCAGCGGCTTCGGTCGGCCACCGCTTTGAACTGCGCTTTTTCTGAACTCATTTTTTTCTCCTTTATCAGGTTCAGCTTTTGCAAATTATGAACACTTATTTATTTTATGTGCAATTAATTTTTAACGCGGATATGCTGAGGCTCATCCGCTGTCCCTGATCATTGCCTTGGCTTAAAAAAAGGGAATCGCAGCAGGATGTTGAACACGGCTGGCTTCAGAGTGATTCAACCGTGGGTGCAACGCATGAAATTCGTTTGTCCGTTAGTCAGATAGCTGCGCTGGACAAAGCCGAATTTCTGATTTTATTCTGATTAAAAAACCAGATTCTGTTCAAAGAATCTGCTGGCGGTGATTCACATCACCACTTGTAGCAGTGCTTGGCTCAACAAAACCTATAAGGAAGCCAACTCCATGCACCCGTCTAGAAACGAAGCGGCAATCGATCTGCGCGAATTCCGCCAAAGCTGGAAAATCCTGATTTTGTCGGTCGCCGGAGTGGCCATCAGCATCAACGCCGCCCTGCTCTATGGTTTCGGCACACTGGTCGTGCCGCTCGGCGATGCCTTTGGCTGGAGCAAAAGTGAGCTGCAAGCCTGCATCACCTTTCTGTTTGGCGGCGCGGTGGTGTCATTGCAGTTGGTGGGTTGGTTCAACCTGCGCTACGGCATGAAGCGCGTTACCGTTATTTCCCTGCTGTTGTTGTCACTCGGTTACCTGGCAACCACGCAGCTGACCCAATCGATCTGGTCGATGTACATCGCCTTTGCACTGCTGCCCATCGTCGGCATGGGCGCGCTGGCCGTAACCTGGACCCAGCTGATCAGTCTTTGGTTCGACAGCAATCGCGGCCTGGCGCTCGCCATTGGTCTGTCCGGGACTGGTGTCACTGCCGCCATCATTCCCCGGCTGATGGCCTGGGGCATCGAGCAATGGGACTGGCGCGCGGCCTTCGTGATTCTCGCGCTGCTCAATCTGTTGGTGCTGCTGCCGCTGATTCTGCTGTGGTTCAAACTACCCTCTGTTGCCGGTCACCGTGACGGCGGGCGTGCGCTGGAGCAATTGCCCGGCATGTCTTTTCGTGAAGGCATGGGCTCGCTGAAATTCTGGACCTGTAACCTGGCGCTCAGCCTGGTGATTTCTTCGATTGTCGGCATGGTCACCAGCACCGTGCCCATGCTGCAAGCCCGAGGCCTATCCGCGGGGGACGCGGCCACCATTTTCAGCTGCTTTGGTATTTCGCTGATCTTCGGCCGCATGCTTATCGGCTATCTGCTCGATCGTCTGTGGCCGCCGATTGTGTCTGCGATCAGCCTGGTGCTGCCCGCTATCGGTTGTTTCATCTACCTGAGCCCGACCACCGAATTTGCCCCGCTCATGCTGGCGGCGGTGCTGGTTGGTTTTGGCGCCGGGGCGGAGTTCGATATTGCCGCGTTCCTGATTGCCCGCTACTTCGGCTTGCGCGAATACGGCCGCCTGTTCGGCGTGCATCAGGGCCTCAATACCGTGGCTTCGGCGCTGGCGCCGTTGCTCTTTGCGTACATGCTGGCGCGCACCGGATCGTATAACGCCATGCTGGTTTATAGCGCCGCCTGCTGCCTGATCGGTCCGCTGTTGCTACTGACCCTTGGGCGAGTGCCGCACTTCAACGTGCAAACCATTCCCAGCCAATCCTGAGCCCCTTAACAAGAATCGGAGCAGAACATGCCCACATTGACATTTATTGAACACAACGGCACCGCCCATCAAGTCAAAGGCGACATCGGCCAGTCGGTGATGCAAGCCGCGACCTTCGCCTCGGTGCCGGGTATTTCTGCCGACTGCGGTGGTGCCTGCAGTTGCGCCACCTGTCACACCTATGTCGACGAGGCCTGGCTGGGCAAGGTGCAAGCGGCGGAAGGCATGGAGAACGACATGCTCGAGTACGCTTTCGAACGTCGCGACAGCAGCCGCTTGAGCTGTCAAATGATCATCAGCGAAGACATGGACGGCATGGTTTTGCACCTGCCGTCGTCGCAATTCTGAATGCGCGTGAAGGAGTTCCCATGACCCTCGCCTCAGTCGTTATCGTCGGTGCTGGCCAGGCCGGATTTCAGGTCGCTGCCTCCCTGCGCCAGGAAGGCTTTGACGGGCGCATCACCCTGATCGGCGATGAGCCAGGCCTGCCCTACCAGCGCCCGCCATTGTCCAAAGCCTATCTGCTCGGCAAGATCCAGGCGACCAATCTGCTGTTTCGTCCTGCTGATTTCTACACCACCCAGCGCATTGAACTGCTGCATGACCAGGCGACCGCGATCGACCGCCTGAACCGACGCGTGGTGTTAGCCTCGGGTGCTGCTGTCAGTTACGACCATCTGGTACTGGCGACCGGAGCCCACAACCGCCCCCTGCCGGTTCCCGGCGCAGAGTTGCCGCAAGTGTTCGGTATCAAAACCAAAGCCGATGCCGACGCCCTGGCGCCGCTGGCGAAAGAAGCGCGCAACGTGGTGGTGATTGGAGCCGGGTTTATCGGCCTCGAGTTTGCGGCGGTGGCCGCTGCCCTAGGGGCTAATGTGCACGTACTGGAGCTGGGCGAGCGTCCCATGGCTCGTGCCGTGTCGCGGGAAATGTCGGAATTGTTTCGCCAGGCCCATGAAGCGTGGGGCGTCCATTTTGACTTCCGCCAGGGTTTAAGCCGCATCGACGGCGATAACGGCAAGGTGTGCGCGGTACAAACCGGTGACGGACGTGCACTCCCTGCTGACCTGGTGGTGTTTGGTATCGGTGTGATTCCCAATGCGCAGCTGGCGACTGAAGTCGGTCTGGACATCGAGAACGGCATCAAGGTGGACGCCAGCCTGCTGACCTCTGACCCGCAAATTTCCGCGGTAGGCGATGTCGCCAGCTTCCCGTGCCTGCAAAACAATGAGTTACACACCCGCCTCGAGTCGGTGCAGAACGCCATCGACCAGGCCCGCACAGTGGCTGCACGCTTGATGGGTAAACCGGCACCTTATAGCGCCCTGCCCTGGTTCTGGACCGATCAAGGCAACTTGAAACTGCAGATCGCCGGACTCTCGCATGGCTATGACAGTACCGTCGTGCTCGGTTCAGTCGAAGAACATCAAGCGTCTGTGCTGTGTTTCCGCAATGACCGTCTGGTGGCCGTGGAGTCCTGCAATCGCATGGGCGATCACATGGCGGCGCGCAAGATTCTTGCTCGCGTGCCCAAGCTGACGGCAGTTGAGGCCGCCACTGACGGGTTCGATCTGAAAGCTTGGGAAGCGGCCAACCGCGACTGAACGTCGTACTGATCTTTCACACCCGCTGCCGCGCCCGCCTTAAAGCTGACGCGGCATTTTTTTGCACAACGACTGGAGCGATGCAATGAACAAAGTCTGGTTTATTACCGGTGCGGCCCGAGGCTTGGGTGCTGCCATTGCCAAAGCCGCATTGGCTGATGGTGACAGCGTGGTGGTCAGCGCCCGGCGTATCGAACCGCTGGAAATTGTCTTTGCCGAGTACGGCGAACGCGTGCTGGCAGTGGCCCTGGATGTGACCGACGAAGCCCAGGCACTGGCTGCCGTAGAAACTGCCGTGGCGCGTTTTGGCCGAATCGATGTGCTGGTCAACAACGCCGGTTATGGACAACTGGCGCCGTTTGAAGACAATTTCGCCAGCGACGCCGACCAGCAGTTCGCGACCAATGTGTTCGGTGTGTTCAACGTCTGCCGCGCCGTGCTGCCTGTCATGCGTCAGCAACGCAGTGGCCGGGTGTTCAACGTGTCTTCAATGGGTGGCATGGTCGGGATGGGTGGTGCGGCGCTGTACTGCGCGTCTAAATTTGCTGTGGAAGGTTTTTCCGAATCCCTGGCCCAGGAAGTGGCGCAGTTCGGGATCAAGGTCACGCTGGTGGAGCCCGGGGTTTTCCGTACCGACTTTCTCGACCCCAGCTCCGCGGTCTTCGGTACACGCGGGTTGGAGGATTACGCTGCATTCACCGCCAAGGTCAAAGGCGCTTCGGCCGCCTACAACCATCAGCAAACCGGCAACCCGGCTAAACTGGGCGATGCGCTGGTGCTCCTGGCCAACAGCGAACATCCACCGTTGCGTTACCTGGCGGGTTCAGACGCTTATCAGCAGGTCAGCGACAAGCTCAACAGGATGCTCGCGGAAATCGAGCAATGGCAGCAGCTGTCCCATTCCACCGATGGCGTCTAGGCGACGACGCGCACAGCCTTTCTGACAAGGCTGTGCGCAACGATTACTGGTTGATGAAGTAACGTACGGACAACTTTCCTTCTTCAAACCGATACAACTCGATCGTCTCGATACCGCCTTCCTGCTCGCGAAAGGCGTTCAGGTGATGGCACGCCGCTTCATTGCCATTGACGATGCACTGGCGCACTTCAACGCGAATCTTCGGTTGCTGCTGCGCCCACATGCCTTCCAGTACCTGCCAGGCATCGGCCTGGGGCTTGCCGACGTATTCGATACTCAAGCCGTTGGCCGAGACGCTGCGGTAGTGAGCGAAAAAGCCGTCTTTGTCGCCCCGGTTCCAGCAGTCGATCTGCCCGTGCAGAAAGTGCTCGATGGTGTGTTTGTCCATGCTCATTTCACGTTCATCCTCAAGTGGGTTCAGGCATGTGGTCGTAGCTGGAGGTTTTGCTGACGGGCGAGGAATTTTGGCTCCATTCTCAACCACAGCAGAATGGTCGGGCCGACAATGGCGCAGCAGAAACAGCACACCAGCACAGCGGAATAGCTGCCGTACAGGTCATAGAGATGGCCGAACAGCATGGGTACCAGACCGGAGACAATGGTGATCAGGCACAGGTGCAGACCAAATATCCGCGCGTAGTCTTTCAAGCCGAAATAGCGCGCCATCAGGAATGCCGCCAGATCGAACTCAGCTCCGGCACTGGCGCCGATGCACAGGGTCGCCAGCACCAGCAACGGTGTGTTTTGCGCCCCGCCAAAGAGAAAGATCGCGCAGCCCAATGCGGGTAGCGCCAGGCTCACGGCGGCCACTACTGAAGGTGAATAGCGGTCCAGCAGATAACCCACCAACAAGCGCCCGCCGATGATGGAAATACCAAAGGTACTGAAGATCTGACTGGCTTGCTGCGCACTCAGGCCCTTGCTTTGCAGCATCGGCACCATGTTGGTGACCATGCCGACGGTCAACGACACCGACAATATCAATGCAACGTTAAAGCCCCAGTACATCCCTGAGCGCACTGCTTGTTTGAAGGACATGCCGGACAGCTCCGGAAGTTCCTTCTGCGTTGTCGCGTCAGGACTGGCGAGCAGCGCCGGCATGCGCAGCCACATCAATGACAAGGGCAACGTAAACAACAAAGGCATCGCCCCCAGCGCAATAAACCCGGCTTGCCAACCGTAGGCGGCAATCAGCCGCGACAACAGCGGTGGCAGAATCATCGCCATCAGCCCGGTGCCACACAGAATCACGGCCAGCGCCAAACCACGGTTACGCTCGAACCAGAGGTTGACCAGTTGCGTCCAGGTGATCGCAATGGTTCCGGCACAAATGATCGGCATGCTGAAAAACGCCAGGTACAACCAGCCGATCGAACCCTCAATCCGCGTGATCGCAAAGTAACCGACGATCTGCAGCACGATCGAAACAATCGCTACCCGGCGCAGCCCGAACCGACGGTACAGCCAGCCGACCAGTTGCGTGGAAATCGCCACACCGGCGAACAGAAAGGTGATGGAGGCCTGCAAGTCGCCCCGGCTCCAGCCGAACGCCTGTTCCAGCGGAATCACCAGGGTGCCGAAGGCGTACAGCAACGCAGCGGTAATACTGGTGCAGATGCCAAACAGGCCCAGGACAACCACGCGCCAGCCGCGCTTGAACTCGGAAAAATCATTGCCGGCGTGGGCCGTGGTGTTGCTACTGCGTGTATCCGATGTCATGACCTGACTCCCATCGCGGACGTGCGGGTTGATTAATGGCCCTTGAGGATTTCTTCGACCTTGGGCAGCGCGATCATGGTGGCGCCGCCATCCACCAGCAGCGAAGTGCCAGTGATATAGGAAGCCTCGTTGGAGGTCAGAAACAGCACGGCGTTGGCAATGTCGGCGGACTCGCCCAGACGCCCTACCGGGAAATGTGCAGCGAGTTTATGCGGCAGTTCATTGCCCAGGGTTTCGAGCATGTGATCAGTGCCGATCAGTCCGGGCTCGACGACGTTGACCAGAATATTCATGGCACCGAATTCCACCGCCAGGCCGCGGGCGAAGGCATTCATGAAGGCTTTGCTGGAACCATAGGCAATCAGGCGAGGGGTGTATTTGCGGTTGGCTTCGCCGGACGAGATGAAAATCAGCCGGCCTTTGTCGGCTGCTTTCGACAGATAAGGTGCGCAGTCCTTGGCCAACCAGAACAACGATTGAATATTGCTGCGAACGATGTGATCAAACGTATCATCGGCCATTTCGGCGATCAGCCCGTGACTGGTATCGGCAGCGCAATGCACCACGATGTCCAGGCCACCAAAGTGCTCTACACCATCTTGCACCATTGACTTGATCGCCTCGCGGTCGGCGATGTCGCCACCGACCAGGCAGGCTTGCGCGCCCAGGGCCTTGATCTGTGCGATCGTTTCTTCACCGTATCGAGCGGTGCGTGCCGACACCACCACCTTGGCGCCTTCTCGGGCATAGGCCAGGGCAATGGCGCGACCCATGCCTCGACCTGCACCGGTGACCAGCACGACTTTGTCGCGGAATTTCATCGTGATTCCTCATTGTTGTTATTGGTGGAGGCTACTGATACAACGCGTACGCTCCCCTGTAGGAGCTGCCGAAGGCTGCGATCTTTTGATCTTGCCTTCAAAAGTCAAAGTCAAAAGATCGCAGCCTTCGGCAGCTCCTACAGGGGTAAAGGTTTCGGTCAACTGTTTACAGGTCTTTGCCTGGCACATTGCGGGCCGAGCCATTACGCCGGTCCGATTCACCCCAGCCCAGCCAGTGTGAAGGCTCACGGGTATCGCCAACCCGACGCCAACGGCCTTCCTGCTGCGCAGTGATCGGGAAGCCACCGACGAAGTCGATCATCTCGCCCTTCTCATCAGGCAAAAACTCCCACTCTTCCTTGCCTTCCAGCACGATTTTCGCGGATTTGAGGAAGTAGCTTCCGTCCTTGTGTTCGGTGTTTCCTTCGATATCGGTGGTGACCCGAACCTCGCCTTTTTCATTGTTGAAAATGGCGTAGCCCAAGTGGTCGTGACCGACCATGAAAGAGCCGGTATCCCAGGTGCCATCTTTATAAACGGTGACGAAGGACCACCAGATCACATGCTTGTTGTTGTTCACCACCAAGTCTTTCTTGAAGTGAATGGCGCCGCCTTCGGCCATGTAGAACTGGTCCAGCGCCATGGCGCCTTTCACCGGACGCCCCTCGCAGACACCGGCGATATCCCACAACTGCGAAACATAAAAGGTGCCCCATTCCACGCCTGGCAGGTACCACTGCAAACCTGGGCCAAGCAGTCGGCCTTCGAGGTGAAACAGGCCTTCTTCCTTCCAGGTCAGGCGTTCGCTGCTGGCGGTGATCTCCCAAGAGTTGCCGGGTTCGCCCGGGTGGCTGGCCCAACGTGCGACATCGCCTTCCAGGCTGTGTACCGGCAGTGGTGTCAGCGCCTGGCGGGCCATTTTTTCGTGGTCCATGCGCAGGTTGACGTTATCGACGTGATTGTTCAGGTAGAAGAACTTGGTTGGGTTGGGGGTGCCATTGGGCGCCATCAGCGACCGTACGAATGAGTAAATGTTGCCTTGCTCATCGCGCACAGAACCGAACGGCGAACTTTTGCTCAGGTGCAGGCCGAAGAAGCCGCGTTCGGCTGACATCGAAGCGCCGGTGACCTTGTGCGGCCCAACCAGTTGTTGAAAGCCGAAATCACCGCGTTCTGGAATGGTTTTAAACGTTCTCATGATGCCCTCTGTTGTTTTTGTTGAGGCAGGGAAACGGGATTACAGCGTGATTCAGTCCCAGATCACCGGGAGCGTGGACACGCCTCGCAATTGCGCTCCGCCGATCTGCGGGACGGGTTGGCTCGGGTCGAGTCGCAAGTTGGGAAAGAGGTCGAGGATGGCGTTGACAGCGCAGCTGATTTCCACTTTGGCGACGAACTGACCGATACACATGTGCGGGCCGAAGCCAAAACCAAAGGAGGGTTTTGGCTTGCGATCAATGTCGAATACCTCAGGGTTTTCAAACGCATCTTCGTCGCGGTTGGCGGACACCACCATGCACTGGACGAACGAACCCTTGGGGATTTTCACGCCGTGAAATTCCACTTCCCGGGCGGTTTCGCGCACCTTGAAAGTGGCCACGGGTTCAAAGCGCGTGGTTTCGTCCATCAGCTTGCCGATCAATGAGCGGTCGGCCTTGACGCGTTCCAGCAAGCCGGGCGTGGTCAAGAGCAAAGTCATTACCGAGCCAAACATGCGCGTGGTGGTTTCGCCCGCGGCTGGCAAAAGCGAGCGAGTGAAGGTGATCACCTCGTGGTCATCCAGCGTGCGCCCTTCGTACTCCGCGCGCAGCAAACGCCCGACCACATCATCGCCCTGGCTGCCCTCGGCACGACGTTGCACCACCACCTCGGCAAGCGCGTCGTACAGACCTTTGACAGCGATGCCGGCCTGACGTCGCGCTTCAACCATTTTGCTCGGGTCAATCTGGTTGCCGCCGACAATGGCCAAGGCCCACGCGGCGTATTGCTTGTACTTGGAGGGCTCATCCGAGGGGAAGCCCATCAAAGCGTACATGACGCGAATCGGCAGCTCGAGGCCGAACTTCATCAAGTCGGCCTTCTTTGCCGGCAACATCGGCTGGATGTACTCCTCGCGAATCACTTGATCGATCTGCGGGCGCCACTTGTTCACGGTCTCCGGCATAAAGGCCGGTTGCAGCAAGGCGCGCACCTTACGGTGCTCGTCACCGTCCATGGCAAGAATGATCAAACCATCGAAAAACGCGCCAAGACCTTCGGCAATAAAACCGCTGGTATAGGTCGCACCATCGCGCAGGACAGTCATTACATCCTGGTATTTGAACAAGGCGAAGGTCGGGCGAGTGCCCTGCTGGGTGCCGGCATTCGTCGGCACGCCAAACTGGGTGATGAAGTCGCCTTCATAGATGGGCGATTTCAGCCGTTGCTCGCGGCACACCGCGTGAATATCCAGGTCGGTGCCCCGATACATTTCCGACACAGCGGAGTATGCGGTTGCCAGGTCCAGTGCTGCGCTTTCGTTGCTCATCAGGAGCTCCTGTCTTGTTTTTATTCTTCTTGCACACCAAGATTGTCCGGCTGCCGACCCATGGTATGTGGTTGTGTCTGCGCCGGTAGTCCGCTTCGTTTGACTTGGGGTCAAACGAAGGCCCCCGGGGAAATGCTTCAAGGTGTGAATAACCTGGCCAAAACTGGCATGAGGAGGACGAGGTGGCGGTAAAGGCAGGAGAAGGTGGCGAACAGGGCAAACGCAATACGATGAATCGCCTGCTCGCGGCAGCGCGCGTGGAGTTCGCCAGAAAAGGCCTGGCCGGTGCGCGCGTGGAAGAAATTGCCCGGGAAGCCGGCGTTACCAAACAGCTGGTCTACCACTACTACAACTCCAAGGAAGGCCTGTTTGTAGCGGTACTGGATGAGTCTTCGGACAACATCATGTCCGAGCTGGTCAACCTCAATGTCGAAGAGCTTTCACCGCCAGTGGCGATGCGCGCCGTGCTCAACCATTTTTTTGACCAGTACCGTCTGGACCCCTTCCTCGGCAGCCTGGCGCTGGAAGGCATTCGCTACCATGACACCCACGAAACACCTCGCAACCATTTTCTGGAAATGGCACCGAAGCTGATCGCCAAGCTCGACGCGATTTTGTTGCGGGGTGCGGCCAGTGGTGATTTTCGCGCAGACATCAACCCGCGCCTGTTGTTGGCCAGCGCTTCGCTGGTGACTACTGGCTGGTTCACCAACCGCTATTCGATGTCGGCACTTGCCGGGCTGGATACGGACTCGGAGCAAGGCATGGCCACCTGGCGTCAGTACTCGGCGGATTTTGTGCTGGCGAGTATTTCGCTGGGCGCAGAAAAAAACGTCGACGGCGTTTAAGCACCGTTCACACACTCTCGCCCAATGAGCTTTCCCTGTGGAAGCAGGCTTGTTCCCACAGGGGGGGGTTGCTTAGGGGCTTGGAATCAGCGACCCGCTTCAGTCAGCCTTTTTACGCAAATACTTGCTCACCCGCTTGGCCGCCAACCGCCCGGCCATGCCGTTTACCCCACCGCCCGGATGAATGCCGGCACTCCCTAAATACAGTCCCGCCACCGGCAAGGTATCGCCTCCCAAACCGTACGCCGGGCGCATGGTGCTCGAGCGCATCGAGGTGGTGTCGATATGCACCACGCAGCCATTCACCGTGTTCAAGCGCGCAGTAAAATCCGGAGCAGCCTCGATATGTCGGCCAATCACCTGCCCCTCGATCCCATCGATGTAGTCATACAGCTGTTCCTGCACCTGGTCGGCCACCCGCTCACGCAGCGCGTCCCAACCTTCATTGGGATTCACCGGCATCACCGGCGGATAGATGTACAACACATCCTGCCCGGTTGGCGCTTGTGAAGGGTCGGCCGCACTGGGTGCGGCCACGGTGATATAGGGCAACTTCGGTACTTCACCACGGGCGCAGGCGGCGAAGTTTTCCAGCACGGCTTCTTCGGTGCCGATCAGCATGACGGTTTTACGCAAATCCACGCCATCGCCGCGAATGGCAGCAAAACGCGGCAAAGAAATCTGCCCACGCAGGGCAACATCCACCTTCAATGGTCCCGACCCTCTGCCGTTAGCAGGTGCCATGGCGATACGGGTCAGCAGGTGTTGAGGGATTTCACCACGGGTAACCATGTCCAACGCCGGCTTGGGGTGGCAGCCGGCAATGACCGCACGTGCGGTGAACTGACGACCATCAGCCAGTTTCACGCCTTTGATCAGACCGTCCCTGGCAACGATTTCACTGACGCTGGCCGACACCAGCACTTGCCCGCCCAGCTCTTCCAGTCGAGTCTGCATGGCATTGCTCAACTGCTGCATGCCACCCAATACCCGGCCCACGCCAAAACGATGAAGGAAACCGAGCAAGGCGTAATAGATGCCACCGCCATCGGCGCTGATATCCCCTGCCAGCCCAGTGAGTGCACACATCGCGGAAATGGTCACCGGATGCTCGAAGCGCTCACGTGCCGCCTGCAACGCGGAGCCTGTCATCAGCGCCATCAGCTCGGGTTTCAGCGCTTTGTGTTTGATGGCGGTGCCAAGCATTTTCAGCTTCACGCCGAGGTTTGTTTTGGCCGGGTCGACACGCATCATCGGCAGCGCGATATCGAGGAACATGTCGATGACTTTCATGAACTGCAGAAACGCCTCGGCATCCTTGCTGCTGAACCGGCGGATCTCGGCGGCGGTTTTCTCGCGATCGCGCCAGAAGATCAGAGATTGGCCATCCGGATGCAAGTACACATACCCCGGCGCAAGCTCTATCGATTTGAAACCGTGTCGATCAAGTCCCAGCTCCGCTGGCACATGGGAATGCACGCGCATCGACATCATGTCCAGGGCACAGGGATGAACCAGATGCTGCGGCGCTTCGGGTATCAGGTAACCCGAGGAGGCCATCCCGCCGACCTTGTCCAATGCCTCCAGAACCAGCACCTTCTTGCCTTCCAGGCCCAGGTAGCAGCCAGCCGAAAGGCCATTGGTGCCACCGCCGACGATGATCACATCAAAATCCGTAGTGCTCGCATTTTGGTTCTGGTTCATCAATTAATTCCAAGTCGAGTTCAACCACAGCGGCGCGCGGCGGCTATGGCGGCAAAGATCAGCCGCGGCGCACCGCACGGGATGCGCCGGGCAAGGGTTACATGCCGGTGCGGCCCATCTGCGCAAACAGCGCGCGCATCGCCACCAGGGAGGGGGTGTGGCTGCTGAAACCACCATCAGCGACCAGCGTGGTGCCCGTGACAAATGAGGATTCGTCACTGGCCAGGAACGCCACCACATCGGCAATCTGCCGAGGCGTGCCCAGCTCGGCAGTGCAGTGGTTGTCGCGCAGGATGTCGAGCAAGGGTTCAGGCATGGCGTGTTCCGAAGGCGCCAGGCCGATCTGCACGGCGTTGCCGCGAATGCCTTGTTTGCCGTATTGCGAGGCGACCATGCGCGGCAGCATCATCAGCCCCGCCTTGGAGGTGGCGTAGCCGGTCAGGGACATATCGCCCTGCATGCCCAGACCCGAGGTGGCGAAGATAATCGAGCCCTTGCCGTTCTCCAGCATGACCGGAATCACATGCTTGGTGCACAGCACCGCGCCACGCAGGTTGACGGCGATGGCGCGGTCCCAGGCCTGCATGTCGAGGTTGACGAAATCGCGGTCTAGCTGACGTTGCTCGGCGTTCAGGATCGCCGCGTTGTTGTGCAGAATGTCGATACGGCCGAAATGCTGTTTAACCTGAGCAACCATCGCGCGCACGGCGTCTTCCGAGGAGACGTCGGTGGCGATCGCCAAGGCTTGATGCCCCTCGGCGAGGAGTGACTGGGCCACAGCTGTGGCCCCCTCGAAATTGATATCGACCACCGCAATACTTGCACCATGCGACGCCAGCACCCGTGCGCACTCAGCGCCCAGGCCGCCACCGGAGCCGGTAATAATGGCCACTCGTCCTGCCAGTTTTCCTGTGCTCATGCTCTGTTCCTTATTGTTTTGAGTGGCGCTTTACTCGCCGGTAAATCGCGGTTCGCGCCGTTCACTGAACGCCTGGGCCGCCTCGCGGGCATCCTTGGTCGGGGCCAGCAAGGCGAACAGATCAAGCTCCAGGTCCAGGCCACGTTTGAGGTCCATGTCCAGCGCCGCCCGTGCTGCCTGTTTGACAAACGCCGACGCGGTGGGTGGTTTGACGGCGATGCGCTGAGCAAAGGCCCGTACTTCGTCCAGCAGGCTGGCGTTGTCGCTGGCCAGGCGGCTGACCAGACCAATGCGCTGCGCTTGTTCGGCGCCCACCCGGTCACCGGTGAGCAACATGTCCAATGCCTGACCCGGCGCCACCACTCGGGACAGTCGTTGCGTACCGCCGCCGCCGGGAATCAGCCCCAGGCCGGTTTCCGGCAGGGCGAACACGGCATCGGGCGCGGCGAAGCGGATGTCACACGCCAGCACCAGTTCCAACCCACCGCCCATGCAATAACCATGAATGGCAGCGATCACCGGTTTGCTGATGCCATCCAGCGCTTCGATCCAGCGCACCTGTTCCATGCGCTGCCGCACTTGCAGGCTCGATTCCGGGCCACGACGCTCCTTGATATCAGCACCCGCACAAAAGCCTCGCTCACCTTCCCCGCGAATCACGATCACGCGAATGTCCGGGTCTTGCTGCAACAGCGCCAGTGCTTGCGGCACGCCCTGACGAATATCGTCGTTGATGGCGTTGATCTGCCGGGGCCGGGTCAGTACCACCCAACCCACCATGGCATCACGCTCAAGGCGCACCGCATCGTTGATCAAAACGGGAGACTGCGGTTCTTGCGCTGTGCTCATACAGGGCACTCCTCGAACTCGAAGACCTGGCCATTGAGTTCTTGTGGGTCGATCTTGATCAACGCACGGCCGCCGACGGCCTCGGAGGATTCGATCCACTGGAACCGCGTGCCGCGTGACCGCAGATCCTCGGCCTTGGCAGCCAGATCGTTGACACCGATGCGGATGTAGTACGGACCCGGCCCCCAGTTATTGACGTAGTGGCCGGCGTCGGTGTTCCAGTAGGTCGCCTCGAGGACATCGAGGGTGGCACTGTTCGGCACGGTGAAACCCATACGCGCACGGCGGTAACCTTCGCTGCCGATGCTCTCGACCGGCCCGCTCGGTTCCCAATCGAGGTTGGTCGAGACCTTACGCAGGGTTTCATCGAGGTCGCGTACCAGGAAGCCACGGGCGGTGACGCGGACCATGTCGCCGGGCTTGAGATCACGCGGCTGCATCGGTGGCAACTGATACGTTTCCGGCGGCATCTGCAAAGGCTCGGTCGGCATGATCTCAATGCACAAACCGCCATCCACCGTGGGCTGGTAATACGGTTGCTCGGGAGTGGCACCCAGCCATAAGCGGTCGAAGGGCATTTCCGGGGTGCGCTGCGCCATGCGGAAAGGCAAGCGACGACGCATCAGTTTGTCTACCAGCGCGTCGAACTTGTCCCCGTGCAGGGCCAGCACGATGGAGTGCGTGATCATCGGCCGATGATGCCCCTGGAAATCCTTCAGGCTTTCCAGAAAGTCATGGAACAACGGATCACCGGGGTTCGGCCGATCCAGGTGCCACTGCGGTTCGATGCGCGTAGGCGACACCGCGAGGGATTTGTGTACCCGCAGGAAATGCGCAATATACGGGTGATTATCGAACGCCTGGCGCCAGCGTTCGTGTTTGTAGATGCCGAGCTTGTCGACCAACATTTCCGTCATGCCGTCCGGGTCCGGAACCATCATGTCGGCACTCATCAATAACTCGAACATTGTTCTCTCCTTGCAGTTGCCAGCCAGGTCTGTGCCCGGCTATTAGTCAGCGGACACGCCGGGGTAAGGCGAGCTCGGTCAATTGGGGTGCAGGTGCGCTGGCCGCGGGTTTGCGCGGTTCCTGTTGGGCGCGCGCGTCCTCCAGATCGAGGGTCACGCCGGCCTTGGAGTTGCCTTTCGGGTTGAGCAGGTAATGCGAGAGGGCCGGGATCAGCACCAGCGCACCGAGCATGTTCCACAGGAACATGAAGGTCAGCAGAATGCCCATGTCCGCCTGGAACTTGATCGGCGACCAGGCCCAGGTAATCACCCCGGCGGCCATGGTCAGGCCAACGAGCGCCACGACCCGACCGGTGAAATCCAGCGAGCGGCGATACGCAACCGCCAGGCTTCCACCGCGTTCCTGCACCGCCAGTTGCACACTGAGCAGATACAGCGCGTAGTCCACGCCGACACCGACACCCACGGCGATTACCGGCAAGGTGGCTACTTTCAGGCCGATCCCCAACCAGACCATCAGCGCCTTGCAGATGATCGTAGTCATCAGCAAAGGAATCAGCGCCACCAGGGTTGCGCGCCAACTGCGGAAGGTCAGCAGGCAGAGCAAGGCCGTAGCGCCATACACGGCCAGGTACATGGTGATGATGCCCTTCTCTACCTCAATGTTAGTGGCGGCCTCGATCCCGGCATTACCCGCAGCCAGGAGGAATTCCACAGGCTGCTCGGCGCCAGCGGGTGTGTTGTTTTCCTTGGCGAACTCTTCAGAAACTTTCAACACCCGGCTCAGTGTGTCGGCTTTGTGATCAGCCAGGTAGGCGATCAATGGAGTGACCGAGCACTGCTGGTTGGTGATGCCCGGTGCAGAAATCATCGCGGCATCCACCGCCGAGTTGGTGATCGCCTGGTCGCGGCTGATGCTCAACCATTTCGGGCTGCCTTCAGCCATGCCGGAGCTGATCATGCGCACGGTTTCGGCCAGCGACTGGGTGGTTTGTACACCAGGCGTCTGGCGCAGGCGCCAGGCCAGTTTGTCCATGCTTTGCAGCGACTGGTACAGACGGCAGCTGTCTTCGTTGGTCTTCATGATGACCACGAACTGGTCACTGGAAAGTCCGTAGTGGCTGGTGATGTAGGCGTTATCGCGGTTATAGCGCGAATCCGCACGCAACTCCGGTGCACCGGGATCCAGATCACCGACCTTGAGGTGCATCATCACCACGCTGCCAATCAGCGTCACCACCAGCGATACGGCAATCACCGCCGTGGCCATCGGCCGTTCGGTGAAGCGATCCAGGCCGCTCCACAGACGCCCGAGAAAACCGCGGTTTTCTGCGCCGGCCTGATCTTTGGCGATGGCGATACGCGCGGCTTTCTTACTGACGCCCAGGTACGACAACGCCACCGGAATCAGCAGCAACTTGGTGAAAATCAGCACGGCGACACCAATGCTGGTGGTCAGTGCCAGGTCGCGAATCACCGGAATATCAATGATCACCAGCACGGCAAAACCAACGATATTGGTCAGGAGCGCAGTCAAGCCAGTGAGAAACAAGCGGCGGAAGGTATAGCGCGCAGCAATGTATTTATGGGTGCCACGGCCAATGTCCTGAAGAATGCCGTTCATTTTTTGCGTGCCGTGGGAGATCCCGATGGCAAAAATCAGGAACGGCACCAGGATGGAGTAAGGGTCCAGTTCGTAGCCGAGGAGTTGCATCAAACCCAGCAACCACACCACCCCCGCCACTGCCACGCTCACCAGCAGCAAGGTACTGCGCAGGCAGCGTGTATAGAAATAGACGAACAACCCGGCGATCAGTACCGATGCGCCAAAGAACAGCATGACCGAATACAGGCCGTCGATCAGGTCGCCCACCAGCTTGCTGAAACCCACAATGTGGATGCCCACTTTGTCACTTTCCAGCGAGCGAATCTGCGCTTCCAGTTGCTTGGAAAAATCACCGTAATCCAGGGGTTGTCCGGTCTGCGGATTGGTATCGAGCAGCGGCGCGACAATCATGCTCGACCGGCCGTCGTTCGCCACCAGGTTGCCAATGATCCCGGAACGCATAATGTTGCGGCGCAAGGCCGTGATCGATTTGTCACTGCCGTCGTAATCCGATGGCATGACCGCACCGCCATCAATGCCCTCCTCCGTCACTTCTTTCCAGCGAACGATGGGCATCCACAGCGATTTCATCCAGGAGCGGTCGATGCCTGGAATCAGGTACAGGGTGTCGTTGACCTTTTGCAGCGCCAGCAGATAGTCGGCGTCGTAGATATCACCGGATTTGTTTTCCACCACGACGCGAATGCTGTTGCCCAGGCCTGGCAACTGGTTTTTATACGCCAGGTAATTCTTGATGTAAGGGCTGGAGCTGGGAATCATTTTTTCGAAGCTGGCATTGACTTGCAGCCGTGTAGCGAAGAAGCCCAGCACCACAGTGGCGAGCAAGCAGGCAACGACGACCACCATGCGATGACGGAATATGACCCGTTCAAACCAGCCACCGGAGTTTTTGTCAAAGTCCTCCAGGTTGGCAATCACTGGCATCCCGCTGTTGAATTTTTGCTCGACCATTTTTTCTTTCTCGTAGGGGAATCGTGCCGGGGGCTTTAGTTGGCCTGGGCGATATCGATGACCTTGGCGCCGCTGAAGCGCGTGACAAGCAGGCTCCCAGCCTGTTTGGTGGCACTGGCTGCATACACCTCGCCTACCCGCGCATCTGCCAGCGGGGTGACCTGCAAACTCTGCCGGTCAACGCTGACCAGTTGCCCACCCTGGCTCACGACGATCAAGGCATCACCCTGCTCGACAATGCTGACCAGGCTGCTATTGAGATTGGTTGCCACAGGCTGCCATTGCTGGCCGTCATCACGGCTGGCAAACAGGTTGCCGCGCAGCCCGTACGCCAGCAGCAGACCGTCGAAGGCGCGGACGCCGAAGTAAGTGCCGGTGTAGGGCGTATCGATTTTCACGAAACGTTGTTGCGGACCATCCAGACGCAGCAGCAAACCCTGCTCCCCGCCGATGTAAAAAGTGCCCGCTTGTTCCGCCAGTCCATACAGGTGCATGCGCCGATCGTTATCACTGCGCTCGGTCCACGGCTGCCAGTTCTGGCCGTCATCCGTGCTGTGCAACAACATGCCGAAGGCACCCACGGCAAATCCGTTGCCGTGCTCATCGAACATCACATCGAGAAAGGGTGCGGCCAACACGTCCGGCGTCGCCGAGGTACTGGCGGCCATAGCCACTTCCTTAAGCATCTGGGCTGCGGCTTCATCACCTTGTTCGGCCCGTGGGCCGTAGTAAGCGTTGAGCAAGGTCAACAAGCGGCGCCCGTCGAGCTGCACTTGCCAGCTTTGACCGCCATCGGTGGTGTGCATGACCACCGCATCGTGACCGACGATCCAGCCATGACGCTCGTCGCGAAACCGCACTTGCACAAGATCGCTGGACACCGGGCTATCGACCTGTTGCCAGGTGCGGCCCTCATCGATGGAGCGCTGGATCAACCCGTGCAGGCCGACGCCAATCATCGCGTCGCCCGCTGTGGCGACCGACAGCAAGGGTGCGGGCAGGTGTTCATCGATCCGCTGCGCCGGCACGTCGAGCGAATCGGCCGACAACGCGACGGCGCTGTAGGCAGGCGTCGTCAGCAATGAGCTCGCGCCGACCGCAAACGCGACTGCCAGGAGCAGACGCGAAGTGCAGAGAAGAAAAGAAGCAGGGCAAGGGCTAGTCATTATTTTTATTCCTTAACCATCCCGCGTGGCAAACACACCTGTTCTGCCTGCCCGGCTTGATGCGCAAACCGGCAGGCAGGACAGGCGAAATCACATCAGCGCTGGGTGACCCGAGCCACAATGGCTTCAGGATTCATGTCACGCTCGGAGAGTGGTTTGTCGATGAACTTGTAGCCGCCCTTCAAACCATCGTTGAGCAACGCGTACATGCCTTTGTTGAAGTCATACACGACGTTTTTCACGTTATAGGGAATGTTTTTGTCGTAGAGCTGGACGCCGCTGAGGAAGATCGAGCGATACAACGCGCCGCTCTTGTCCCAGGCGTCATACAGGCCGACGCCGAAAGTATCTTCATCCAGGTAGTAGGTGCGTTTGCTGTAGACGTGGCGCATACCCGGCTTCAACGTGGCTTCCACGACCCACACCCGATGCAGCTCCCAACGCTCGTTCGCCGGGTTGGCGTGGTGCGGCATGAACTGGTCTTCCTGCTTGCCGACGCCGAAGTAGAATTTGTAGGCGTTGTACGGGATGTACATTTCCTTGCGACCGACCAGCTTGTAGTCAAAGCGGTCCTGGCTCCCGGAAAACATTTGCAGTTCGTCGAACAGCGTCACGCCACCCTGGCTGGCAACGGGTGTATCAAAGGCAAATTCCGGTGCGAGTTTTACCCGGCGCTGGCCTGGGGAATAACTGAACGAACGACGGGCCTTCGCCAATGGATCGAGGAAGTCAGTGAGCACCACCACTTCACCGGAGCGCCGCGCCGGATAGTCGTTGCGCGAGAACACTCGTGCGTACATCAGTGGATCGCGATCCGCCTGAGTCACCTGGTAGTACGGGGTTTCTTCGAATGTCGCCTGTTCAGCGGTCTTGGTGATCGAGCCGTTGGCGTCGACTACCCAGCTGTTGGACGAAGTCGTGGTCGAGTAGCCGGTGCCGATTTTGTAGCGCACCTGCTGGTTCCACATCACTTCATTGCCGGTCTTCGGAATCGGGAACGGCAGGCCGCCACGGCAAGATGGATCAACGGCCAGGCCATCTTTCTGGATCGCGCAGCTGCTGGCGTTTCGCACGGTGGCATCGAGTACCGCTTTGGGATAGGCAGTCGTGCGATGGCTTGGGTAAATGTCGATGTAGTAAGTCGGGTATTTCTTGATCAGGGTTTTCTGCCCCTCACTGAGCTTGTCCGCATACTTGTCGACGTTTTTGGCGTCAATGCGAAACAGTGGCTTTTCATCTTTGAACGGATCAACCCAAAACCCGCTGTCGGGCTTGAAACCCGCCGGAGCGGTGGTAAGGCCGCCCTCGTAAGCGGGGATCGTGCCATCGGCGTTACCGGCCTGAATCGCTCCGAACTGCGTCAGGCTCTTACCCAGGTCCGAGGCGTCGCCAGCAGCGGCGGCTGTGAGGCTACAGGTCGCAAAACTCATCAGGACGGCAGTTAATGCAAGTGGACGTTTCATGAACACGTTCTCCGATTCTTGTTTGATTTATCAGAAGGAGGTCTTGAAGGTAAAAGCCAGCCAGCCGCGGTCTTCACCGCCTACGTTGCCGTTACCGGCGACGGTGCCATTGGCCAGGTTCTTCGGTTGGGCCGCTGTGTCGGCATAACGCAGGCCGAACTCATACAGCTGGGCATAAGTGAGTTTGACGCCGACGGAGTAAGCCAGCGCGCCTTCGCTGCCGCCACCGGCTGTTGGTGCGTTGCCATGCAGGCCGTAGTTGACGGTGAGAGGTACATCCATGTCCCAGGAGGGGAAGATCGAGATGTATTGCGGAGTGTAGTTGACCGCGACCGCATAATAATCTTTCGAGGAGCAGCCATCCGACTCGCTGCCGGACCCGGCGATACCTGGCGTTCTGGCATTGGTACAAGCGGCTTTTCCGACACCTTTATAGAGCTCTTCGTGTTCAGTCACGCGATCCAGGTGGCTGTAGGCGAACTCACCCACTAGGGTCGCGTTGTTCGAAATGAAGTTACGCGGCACGCCGTAAACGGCGTTGGCAATAAAGTGAATGGTGTCGCCGCGCGGGCCTTCGTCGTCCAGCGCGCTGACGCCAGTGGCATTCAAGGCACCGTTCATGCGGTAGGACAGTTCAGAGCCGACCGCAATCGTGTTGAAAACCCGAGCAAAACTGACGCCTGCCAGCTTCACGCCACGCGGGTAAACAACCCGGTACGAACCCAGCGCTGCCTTGACCTGTGGGGCCAGCCAAGGCTGGTAGTCGTCGAACTGGCGATAGTAGGCGCCGAACGTCGATTCGACTTCTTCAACGTTGAGTTTGGCCATCACGCCCCAGTTTTTGCCATCGCGACCGAAGCGCGAATCCTGACGCTGCAACGTCGCTCCGTTAGGCGCTACCGGCAGTTGGTCCGGACCTTCGAACAAAGGGTCGGCCGCGCCGAAATAGGTACCCCCATAAGGAATGCGCGTGGGCTCCCATTCGTAGAAGTATTGACCGGCAACCGAAAGGTGATCAGTGACCTGGGCCTTGGCCGAGATCTGCCCCACCGGCAGAAACACTTCCTTGGTTTCGATACCCGGGCTGGTCGAGGCTTTCACGCCATCGCTGGGGGCCTGGGAGTAGGACACGGCGTGAGCGCCGAACAACAGGCTTTCACCCCAATAGTTGGTGTGACGACCGACTTTCACGTTGACCGGTGTGTCGCCGATGTTGAAGTTGCGCCAGACAAAGGCATCGAGAATCTCTCCCGACGGGCCGTTCATGTAGCGCTTCACTTCGTCGCTGTAACGATTGTTGTGATAGCTGGTGGCGTAGCCGGGAACGTTACTTTTCACATCGTGATCGTTATAGGCCTGGTCAAACCAGCCGGCACCACTGAGGCGTCCACCCCACTCGTTGAGGTAGGAAAAGTCGAGTTCGCTCAACACATCGAGACGATTTGTAACAATGTCGCCTTTATCGAACTTGCCGTCGGACTCGTCGAAGTTCGGCGTGTTCATGATGCGACTGTCCTGACTGTCAGTCCGCATGCCCAGGTTGTAGCGGACCGTGTTGTCCCAACGCAGGCGATAATCAGGGTTCGGCAGATCGAAAGAGAGCGCCATGACGCCTTGAGAGCCGCCAACCATCATCAGCGTAAGCGCACCTTGAGCCAGTACCAGCCGACTCTGCTTGGTCTTATGATTCATACACACTACCTTTTATTGTTATTTTCAGTCGCTATGTGCGTTCAAACGGTCGCTCCAGCGATATGCGCTACCCCACAATATCGTTGAATGTCTCGCCTGGACAGTCCGCTGAAGAGGTCTGGCACGCATCCAGACCCACTTTCCTCCTCAGTTGAAAGTCACCGTAACGGATCACAAAATAAAATTCCACATAAAGATTTGCATTCTCCATATAGAATTTCACACCCGTCAAGGTGAAGAATCGTTCCAGCAAAGGCGTTTCGCCGGTAAATACTGCACACAAAACAGATAAACGTTCAAATAAACTTTGACGCTTTTGTGCTTTGGGCTTTCAATAGCCCCTGCCATCCCACAGAACGCCTGGCGTTGCGCGGGTAAAACGGCAGTGAACCGCCAGAAGAAAAACAAGAGGAGCCACCATGAATATTGATTTGAGTGCCAAACGCGTGATCATCACGGGCGCTTCGCGGGGCATTGGTCTGGCCATCGCCCGGGCATTCGCAGCTGAAGGGGCGCGGGTAGCGATATGCGCCCGTAGTGCGTCAGACGTCCGGGAAGTCGGCGCGCAACTTGCGGAACACGCCCAGGCGGTGATTGCCCGGGCTGTCGACGTGACGGACAGTGAGGGGGTCAAGGCGTTTGTTGCTGAAGTTGCACACGCGTGGGGCGGGGTCGATGTGTTGGTGAACAACGCCGGTCAAGGCCGTGGCGGCAACCTCGACACCCTCACTCCGGAAGTCATCCTCGAACATGCCAACATTCTGCAGATGGGGCATTTCCGATTCGTGCAGGCGGTGGTGCCGTTCATGCGTGAACAGCGCTGGGGACGGATCATCGAAATCAACGCCTTGGCCGGGGTGATTCCGACGCCCGACGGAATTCCCTCAGTAATCAATCGCGCATCGTGCATCGCCCTCTCCCGCTCATTGGGCATGTCACTGCCCAAAGACAATATCCTGGTCAACAGCCTGAACATGGGTTGGATCGATACCGGTCAATGGGATCGTCACTACAAGGAAATGGGACCTGGCGTCAGTCGCGAGGAGTTCGACGCCATGGTGATGAAGGTGGTACCGCTCGGGCGTTATGGCAAACCTGAAGACGTTGCCGGTATGGCGCTGTTCCTGGCCAGTGAATATGCCAGCTTCATCAGCGCCGCCTCGATTGACATTGCCGGCGGCATGGGTGGGCAGATTGCCTACTTTCCAACCCTCAAACGCGATTTTGCCGCGACGATTGCGGCACGTAACGCTGCCAGCGAATAACACCAAAACATATCGACAAACTCTCCGGTGCGTAGTGCGCACCCTCAACGTTGGCGCCCCCGTGATGAACTTGCTGTTCCCTGTTCTTGCCACGCTGATCTGGGCCGCCAGTACCGTGGTCAATCGCCTTTCGGTTGGGGTGATTGACCCCGCAGCCATTTCCTTTTACCGCTGGCTGGTCGCGTTGCTGGTGTTGTCACCGGTGATGTTGCCCAAGGTCTGGCGGTTGCGGCAGCAGATTCGGCCGCACCTGCCCAAGTTGTGGCTGCTGGGCTTGCTCGGCATGTCGCTGTACCAGTCGCTGGCCTATTTCGCCGCGCACACTGTCAGCGCCACTTCCATGGGCCTGATCCTGGCGACCATGCCCCTGCTCACCGTGCTGCTCGCCTTTCCCCTGCTCAATACCCAACCGACCGCGACGTTATTGGTCGGTGCTCTGGTGTCGTTTGCCGGGCTGACGTGGTTGCTGGCCGCAGGCGACCTGCCCTCGCTCTGGGCACACGGGGTTGGCCAAGGGGAATTGATGATGTTGCTGGCCTCGCTGTCGTACGCGTTGTACTGCGTGCTGGTCAAGCGCTGGCAGATTCCCCTGCCGACCTGGGAAAGCCTTTACGTGCAAATAATCTGCGGCACCCTGCTGTTGGTGCCGCCCTTTGTGCTGGCCCCTTCGATAGCCCTGACAACCGCAAATGTCCCGCTGGTGTTGTTCGCGGGTCTGTTTGCCTCAGCGCTGGCGCCCGGCTTGTGGATGCGTGGTTTGCAAACCCTGGGGCCAGAAAAAACCGCCGTGCTGATGAACCTGGTCCCGTTATTTACCGCGGTGTTGGCGATTGTGTTGCTGGGGGAAACATTGCACCTGTACCACGCGGTCGGAGGCGGATTGATTTTACTGGGAATTGGATTGGCGCAATGGAAACCCGCGCGGGTAGTGACCGAAGTCGTGACCTAGGCGACCAGCAAGGTATCGCGCAATGTCTGCAAGCCTTTCTGGCTCAAACCACTGAAGCGCTGCAGGTAAAGATCCAGTCCACCGTACTCGGCGTCGATCACTGCATACGCAGCATTCAAGTACTCGGGACGGGCATCCAGCACTGCATCAATGGCCGCCTCGCTGACCGCTTGGCCGACCAGGTGGCTCACCGTGGTGCTCATGGCCTGCTGACGCGCCACCTCCAGCTGACTGAAGCGACGTGCCGAGAGCACATAGTCGGCCATGATGTGCTCCGGTGCGACGCCCAGTGCGTGCAGCAGCAACATCACCGCGACCCCGGTGCGGTCCTTGCCCGCCGTGCAATGAATGAGCACCGATGCATTGCGGGTAGAGAACAGCTCGAACAGCGCTGGCAACAACGGCGCCAACAGGTGCGGAAGTTGCCGGTAGACCTCCAACATCATGTTTCGCGCGCCCTGAGTCTCTGGATTATCAGCGAGCATGGCGGCAATCCGTGGGTCGGCACGAACATCACCAAGCACCTCCAGGTGGAGTTGCGCGATAGCCGAATCGGGTACGCCGCTCGGGTAACGCTCACGCTCTGCGGCGCTGCGTAAATCGCAGACGGTTGTCAGGCCGATCCGCCGCAAGGTCTGCCAGTCTTCAGCGGTCAGTCGATCCAGCTGTTCTGCCCGTAACAGGTAATGGTCGCCGATACGACGACCACAACCGGTGGGAATACCTTTGAGGCTGCGAAAGTTATCCGCACCCTGCAAGCGCAACTCTTCCTGCCCGACCATTCTCAATCCTCCAGTAGATGTTGATAGGCCTGCGTTAACGGACGCGCGCCCTGCCCCAGTGTCGGCGTACGGCGAGGCTTACGCCCATGTGTGAGCAAACGCACGGTATCAAAATCTTCTGCAGCGGCGAAGAAACGTTCCACCATCGGCAAACCGTCCTGCCCCCAGTCATCCATATTCGACATCCAGGTCTGCATCCCCCAAACCGGCCAACGGCGAAACTGTTCCCAGGCAGCGTCCTGGTCAAGCACGCCTTCGGCACCGAGGCTGATCAGTTTTTCGCGGTACACCCGCAGCAGGCGTTGCGCATCGGCGCGCCGTTCCTCGACGGTTAAGGCCCCCAGCATAAAATAGGCGATATCGCGCCATGGCCGGCCACGCCTCGACAGTTGCCAATCCAGCCAGATACGTTGGCCGTCGCTGCGTAAAAAACTGTTGCCCTGATGCGAATCACCATGGATCAGGCAGCTGGGTGACGACTGTTCGCGCTCGAAAGCTGCCAATTCATCAAACGCATGGCTGAACAACTCCGGTGTCTCATACATCCATTTCGGCAACAGGCGTTGGTACTCCGGTTTGCGCAGATTGACCTTGATGTAGTTGTACATACGCAGCAGGCCGTCGCAGTCCACCGGGTTGGCCATCGACACCGGCAGCCAGCCCTGGCCCCGTAGCTGCGGACTGTTCCAGGTGGCAGCATGCAACGTCGCCAGTGACTCCAGCCCCCGAGCGACGCCATCCACGCCCAGGTGATCGGTGCTATGGCCAAATTTCCCGGCGGCCAGACCAAGGTCTTCCATCATCACCACGCCTCGACCGCCGCCATCGGCGTCCCAGTCGGTGAGATAGGTGTCTGGCAGTGGCGCATCGGACCAGCCGTGCGCCAAATGATAAAAGCGCGCTTCCAGCTCACAGATATCGCCGCTCTCGAAACCCTCGGACCAATTCGACTTCAGGCACACGTGCGCAGGAATACCCGCGTGCTGACCGACCTCATTCAACTCAAGCCTGACGCGGAATTTGGTGGTGTGACCGTTTCGAACTTCCACTGCCGTTAACGCCAGCACCTCGACGCCCGGATAACGCGGCTGCAATAGCTGAGTTAGCCAGGCTGCGGTAATTTCGCTCAGGTGCCGTGGCAACCGTCCGCTGCGCTGCGGGTAGGGCCGCCCCAGCGAGCTATCCGTCACGGCGTCAGCACCCGACCAGCGTTGGCCGGCACCTTCAGCTTGAGCAGTTCGATCGCGTTACCGCTGCGAATCCGCTCGCGCTCTTCAGCGGACAAGCCGATGCCTTCGGTCAGATCGCCATGGTCGTAGGCCCCGCCAAAGTTAGTGCCGTACAACAGGCGCTCCGCCCCCACCACCTCGGCAACGCCACGACGCAAGCCCGGCGCATGAACGTCAAGGTCGAAGTAAAAGTTCTGCAGGTAATCCATCAACGGACGCTGATTGCGCGAGTCCGGTGCCATGGCCCGGTTCAGTTCGCTCAGGCGCCCCAACTGGAAAACCGCCATGCCACCGGCATGGGTGATGTAGGTTTTCAAGGTCGGGAAAACATCCAGCGCGCCACCGCAGATCAGGTACCAGAAGAACAGTGTTTCATCGACGCAGTCACCGACGATGGAGGTGGTTTCAAACTTGTCGTCCGTGTGTTTTTCGCCCCAGTAAATCGACTGATTGAAGCCATGCACCATGATCGGTACATCCAGCTGGGTGAGTTTTTCCCAGACGGGGAACAGGCGTTCGTCGTGAGCCTCCAGGCCATTGAAGTTGGCCCCGCCGACGCACACACCCTTGGCGCCCAACTGAGTCACTGCGCGTTCAATTTCCTTGGCCGCATTCAGCGGATCCGCGAGGTTGGCGTGGCACCAGAAATCGAAGTGGTCGGGATCAGCCCGACAAAATGCCGACAACTCGTCATTGCAGATGCGCGCGTATTCGTTAGCGAAATCTCCCGCCCAATACATAAAGCAATGAGACGGCGTGGACATCACCAGTTTGTCGACACCCCGCTCGGCCATCAGCTGGCGACGGCTGGCGTGGCTCATGCGCGCGAGGATATTGGCCTGCGCTTCGGCATCCGTCGCGGCTTTGACCGGTTGCTTGGTGCCGAGGGAAAAATGCCCCACGGTCAGCCCCTGCACTTTCATGAATGGCCCCCAGAACTCGTGACGGTTCAGCATGCCCTCAGTCAGCAAGTGGGCGTGGACATCAATCAGCATGGCGTTCTCCTTGTTGTAATTAGCCAGCAGACCGAACGACCCGCTCGCAGGGCATCCGGATCAATTTAAGGGATAACTGCACCCTCAATAATATAAACACATTTCTAATATGTGTTCATTTAAATATGAGTCGCAGGGCTACCTTTTATAAAATCCGCACAAAAAAAAGCGGCCCTCTCAGGCCGCAAATGCGTGTTCAACCGATGAAATCAGCGTTGGGTCTCCTGAGAAACAATCGACTCAGGCTTCATGTCACGCTCCGATAACGGCGTGTCGTGCACCCGATATCCGCCCTTGAGGCCATCGTTGAGCAAAGACCACATGCCTTTGTTGAAGTCATAGCTGACGTTTTTTACCGTGTACGGCAGGTTTTTGTCGTACAGCTGCACGCCACTCTGGAACAGCGCGCGATACAGCACCCCGCCCTGGTCCCAGGCGTCATACAGGCCGGCACCAAACGTGTCTTCGTCGAGGTAGTAGGTGCGCTTGCTGTAGACGTGGCGTTTGCCCGGTTTCAGAGTCGCTTCCACCACCCACACCCGGTGCAGTTCCCAGCGCTCGCAAGCCGGGTTGGCATGATGCGGCTTGAACTGTTCTTCCTGGCCGCAACTGAAGTAGAACTTGTAGGCGTTGTACGGGATATACATCTCCTTGCGGCCCACCAGTTTGTAGTCGAAACGGTCCTGGCTACCGGAGAACATCTGCAATTCGTCGAACAGGTTCACACCGCCCTGGTTGGGCACCGGCGTGTCGTAGGCGAACTCCGGCGCCAACTTGATGCGGCGCATGCCTGGGGTGTAGCTCCAGGCACGCCGTGGCTGGCTTTGCGGGTCGAGGTAGTCAGCGAGGATGATCAGTTGCCCGGCGCTGCGGGCCGGATAACTGTCCAGTGCCCAGGCGCGGTAGTACAACTGCGGATCGCGATCGGTCTGTTGAGTCTGGTAGTACGGCGCCTCCTCCATGGTCGCGGACTCGGCGGTCTTGGTCACCGAACCCTGAGAATCCACTACCCAACTGTTGGACGAAGCCGTGGTGGTGTAACCCGTTCCCTTGTAGCGCAGTTGTTGATTCCAGATGACTTCATTGCCGTTCTGCGGAAGCGGGAACGGCAGCCCGCCTCGGCATGCCGGATCGACTGCGAGGTTGTCCTTGGTCGTGCGGCAGTTACTGGCGTTGCGCACAGAGGCATCGAGCAACGCTTGCGGGTACGCCGCGGTCCGGTGGGTCGGGTAAATATCCAGGTAGTAGTCGGGAAATTTACTCAGCAGCATTTTTTGCCCGCCGCTCAAGCGGTCGGCGTATTGCTCCATGTTTTTCGAGTTGATCCGCAGCAGCGGTTTTTCATCCTCGAAGGGGTCGGCCCAGAAGCCGCTGTCGGGCTTGAAGCCTGGCGGGCTCTGCGTCAGGCCGCCGGTATAGGGAGGAATGCTGCCATCGGCATTGCCCGCGATAATTGCGCCGAACGGCGTCAGGGTTTTTCCGATCTGTGCAACCTGGTCGGCCGGTGCCGCAGCCAGGCTGGCGGTGGCGATGCTCAACAGCGCCACCGCCCATGCAAATTGTCCTTTCATAAACAGATACTCCGCTTCTTGGCTTTTTTAGATGGAGGTTTTGAAGGTGAAGGCCAGCCAGCCACGGTCGGTTCCGCCCACGGCGCCGTTGCCCCCGACGGTGTCCCCGGGAATGTTCTTCGTTTGAGCGTCTGTATCGGAATAACGCAAACCAAATTCATAACGCTGGGCATACGTCATCTGCACGCCGGCAGACCAGGTCAGCGCGCCTTCGTTACCACCGCCGGCACTGGCTGCGTTGCCCGACAGGCCATAATTGACGGTCAACGGTACGGTCATGTCCCAGGACGGGAGTACCGACAGGTATTGCGGTGTGTAATTGACGGCGATGGCCGCGTAATCCCGGGTCGAACAACCGTCGCGCTTGTCCCCTGAACCGGGTGTGCCGACGCGGGGGTCAACGCAGTTATTGTTGTTTTCACCCAGATAAAGCTCTTCGTGCTCGGTCACTTTGCGCAGGTGGCTGTAGGCGAACTCGCCGATCAGCGTGGCGTTGTTGGCGATAAAGTTACGCGGCACGCCATACACAGCGTTGGCGACGAAGTGGTACGTATCGCCACGCGGTCCTTCGTTGTCGGAAGGATCAACGCCGACCGCGTTCAACGCACCGCCCTTGCGATAGGAGATCTCGCTGCCGATCGACACCGTGTCGAGCACGGTCGAAAGACTCAGGCCGACCAGTTTGACGCTGCGCGGGTACACCAGGCGGTAGCTGCCGGTAGCGGCCGAAACTTCTGGCGCCAACCAGGGTTGGTAGTCATCGAACTGGCGGTAGTAAGCGCCCACCGTCGATTGAATCGCCTCGACGTCGTATTTGGCCATTACGCCCCAGTTGGCGGAGTCACGACCGTATTTGGACTTCTCCCGGTTAAAGGAAAAACCAGGTGCTACAGGCAAACGGTCCGGGCCTTCGAAGAACGGGTCCGCTGCGCCGAAGTAGGTGCCGCCGTACGGAATGCGCGTGTAGTCCCATTCGTAGAAATATTGAGCGGCCAGTGTCAGGTTGTCGGTGGCCTGAGCTTTGACGGATATCTGCCCGATGGGCAAGAACACTTCCTTGGTTTCAATGCCAGGACTGGTCACTGCCTTGGCACCATCCAGAGGCGCTTGCGAGTAGGAAATCGCATGGGCACCGAACAGTAGCCCCTCGCCCCAGTAATTGGTATGCCGGCCGATCTTGACGTTCACCGAAGCATCGCCCAGGCGCAGGTTTTTCCAGACGAAGGCATCGAGGATTTCCCCTGAAGGGCCTTCGACGTAACGCTTCACTTCAGAGCTGTAGTGGTCGTTGTCGTAGCTGGTCTGGTACCCGGCAACATGACTGCGCACCGTGTCATTGTGGTACGCCTGGTCGTACCAGCCGGCGGCGCTGAGGCGTGCCCCCCAGTCTTTACGGTAGGCAAAATCGAGTTCAGTGAGCAAGTCGATGCGGTTGGTGACGATGTCACCCTTGTCGAACTTGCCGTCCGATTCATCGTAGTTAGGGTTGTTCATGATGCGCCGGTCTTGCCCCTCCGTTCGCATCCCCAGGTTGTAGCGCAGGGTGTTATCCCAACGCAGATGAAAGTCTGGATTAGCCAGTTCGATCGGCGCAGCCATCACCGCTCCACCGTAACCAAACGCCATTTTCCCTACCGCCAGCAGTACCATGGCCCGCTGGGCTCGCATGCGTCCCTGTTTGCTCATCTTTTTCATGCAAACCACCTTTTGTTTTTATTGTCAGTCGTTTTGTCTGCTCCCCGCTCGCGGGGTGTCATGGCTAGCGGCCGATGGGGTAGATGATGGATTTCTCCTGGGTGAATTCTTTAAGCCAGTTCGGCCCGAACTCACGGCCCAGTCCTGAACGTTTGAAGCCGCCGATGGGCGCATAAGGCAAGCTGCCGCTACCCCCATTGAGGTACACACTGCCGGCACGAATTCGTCGAGCCATGGCATAGGCGGTGGCGGCATCTGCAGAGGAAACAGCGGCGTTGAGGCCAAACCGCGAATCGTTGGCAATGGCAACCGCCTCGTCATCACTGTCGAAACCGATCACCACCCCCACCGGCCCGAAGATTTCCTCCTGGGCGATGAGCATGTCGTTGCTTACGTCATCGAACAGGGTGATGTCGCTGAAGAAGCCCTGGCGCAGATGCGCAGGTCGTCTACCACCGCAGACCAGCGTGGCCCCGGCGTCGCGGCCGCTGGCGATGAAATGCTCGACCTTGGCGCGCTGCGACTCGCGGATCAGCGGGCCCATCATCACGCTCGGGTCCGCCGGGTCACCGACCTTCCACTGCCCGGCAATGGCTTTGGCGCACTGCACGAATTGCTCGCGTACCGAGTGATGCACAACGAAGCGGGTGAGCAATGCACAGCCCTGCCCCGCGTTGACCGCCAGCCCGGCGACAGCTCCCAGCGCGGTGGCCTGAATGTCGGCATCGGCGCGCACGATCAACGCCGATTTGCCGCCCAGTTCCAGATGCACGCGCTTCAGGGTCGGCGCCGCCTGACTCATGATGCTCATGCCGACCGTTTCCGAACCGGTGAACGAGACCATGTCCACCCGCGGGTCGCTGCTCAACAAGCCGCCCACTTCAATACCGCCGGTGACAATGTTGAGTACGCCCTGGGGCAGGCCGATTTCTTCAGCGATCTGACCGAACAACAGCGCCGAGTACGGGGTAAATGGCGAAGGCTTGAGCACCAGGGTGTTGCCGGCCAGCAAGGCCGGAAACACCTTGGCCAGGTTAAGAAGAAACGGAAAGTTATAGCCGGTGATGCCGGCCACCACGCCGATGGCCTCACGCTCCACCGTGCCGCTGCCGAGAATCATCGGCCCTGCCGGGTTGAACGGATTGGGATTGGCCTGCACCGGAATCTGCAAGCTGTCGCTGTGCACAGACTGCTCGATCGCGGTCAGCACATGGCCCAGCGGCATGTCCACCTGCATGGCATAAGTCACGCCTTGGGAACAGCCGACCTCAGCGATAATCAGCGCGGCAATTTCCTCCCTTTTTGCCACCAAAGCTGCGTGCATCCGCCGCATGTACCCGGCCCGTTCGGCCATGCTCAACCAGGGCCAAGGGCCGTTATCAAAGGCGTTGCGTGCGGCGGCGATGGCTGCGTCGGCGCTCTGCAGATCACCATTCGGTGCATGACCGATGACCGCTTCGGTGGCCGGGTTGAGCACTGCTTCGCGCGGACCGTCAACATCCACCCACGCGCCATCGATGTACAGCTTGTCCAGCTGGGTAAAGGGAACACTCATGGTGTTGGATCTCCTGAGACTTTGCCGGTGATAATTTCTGCAGCGCGCATGGCAATGGCCATGGCCGGGGCATTGGTGTTACCGGAAACCAGGCACGGCATCACCGAAGTGTCGACCACACGCAGGCCCTCGACGCCGCGCACACGCAGTTGCGGATCGAGCACCGACGCGCTGTCGGCACCCATGCGACAGGTCCCGGAAACGTGATAGGCGGTCTGGCCGAAGCGGCGGAACGCAGCAAGAATTTGCGCGTCGCTTTCTACCTCCGGTCCCGGTGTCAGCTCGCCGACAATGAATGGCTTGAGCACCGGCTGTGCAGCCAGACGGCGGAACCAGCGAAACAAGGCAATTGCGGAAGTGCGATCGATCTCGGCGCTCAAATAATTGGCGTTGATCCGGGGTGGAACCGTGGCGTCCGCCGATTGAATGCGCACCTCACCCTGGCTCTGCGGACGCAGGAAATAGCCACCGATGGTCAGGCCGGGCTCCTTGTCGATTTCGACCTTGTTACCGTCGCCATCCATGGAATAGAGGCTGACGCCGATTTGCGCGTCCGGACGATCCAGCTCCGGGCGCGTCTTGATGAAACCACCGGCCTCGTGAGCGGCGTGGGTCATCGGTCCTTTCTTGCGCAAAAAGTATTGGGCCACTGCACCGAGTAACCCAATCCCATGGAAGCAGTGATTGAAGCTGCCACGGGTGACCCGATACTGCATGGCCATGTACACGTGCTCACGCAGGTTACGCCCGACCTCGGGGGCGTCGTGCAGCACACTGATACCCAGCGAGTTCAACAGTGCGGCCGGGCCGATGCCAGACAGTTGCAACAGCTTCGGCGATTCAATGGCACCGGCGCACAACAACACCTCGCGGCGCACTTCGAAGCGTTCCTTGCCGGCGCTGTTGTTGACCTGCACGGCACAGGCACGGTGATTGCTGAACTCGATGCGTTGAACATCCGTGCCGGTCATTAACGTCAAATTCGGACGTGCGCGCACCGGATCGAGAAAGGCCTTGGCGGCACTGAATCGCTGGCCTTTCCAGGTGGTTTGCGGCTGATAGCCGAAGCCACCCTGAGTGACCGAGTCGATATGATTGGTGTCTTCAGTGCGCGCCACACCCAGCTCACCGGCCGCGCTGATGACGGCATCGCACAGGGCGTGGCCCGATGGGTGCACCGTGACTTTGAGCGGGCCACCGACTCCGCGCCATTGGCTCTTGCCCAACTGGTGGTCTTCGAGGGCGACAAACTGCCGGCCCATGTCTTTCCAGCCCCAGCCCGCGCAGCCTTGCGCTTCCCAATGATCATAATCAGCGGGTGCTCCCCGTACATAGACCATGCCGTTGACCGAACTGGAGCCGCCAATCGTTTTGCCTTTGAGCCATTGCTCATCGCTCATACCCTCACCGCGTGCAGCCTTGTAGCTCCACACATGCGGATTGCCGGGGCTGAGCAGTTTGCCAATGCCACGGGGCATGGCAATCAACGGACTGGTGTGATCCGGTCCGCTCTCGATCAGCAGCACCGAAACGTTCGTGTCGGCAGACAAGCGATTGGCCAGGACGCAGCCGGATGACCCCGCACCGATGATGATGTAGTCGTAGGTTTTGCTCATTGTTGTTCTTCTTTTGCGGGTTGCTGAAAGTCTTCCATTACCAAGGCGGCACTCACCGGTGTTCGTCGGATGTATCGCGAACCTCGATGACCCGTTCCGGGCAGGCACGGGCACCGCGGGTTGCCAGCCGCTCTTGCCCAATCGGCACACTTAAGCCGTTGCTGGCGATGTAGCCGTTGTTATCGAGTGGATAGAGCGCGGGCGCGACGTTGTTGCAGCGGGCATGACCTACGCAGCCGGATTGGTTGATAGGCGTTTTCGCCGTGGGCGGTGAGCTCTGCCCATAGATCGAAATCGCGGGCAAGGTGCTTGGGAATGTGCGCAGGAACAGGTGCAGGCGTTTCAGGAGCGTTATTCATTATTGTTCTCCAGGTCTCTATCGGACTGGAGAAACGGTAAGGCCGCAGACGCAAAGCCACAACGAACAGAAGCGCAAATCTGTACGGCATAGACGGAATTAATTAACACTTTCGCCGAATATGTTCTAAAAATAATCCTGCTGGTGCAAAAAATCCTCTGTCATTGTGTTCTGATCACCGCCGGGAAGCTCTTGTACCCGCCGTCATGAAACCAATAAAAAGCGCTGCCGAGGTTAAGAATGTCTCACCTAGCTTCCGTGCAAACAGCCGATAAAAATCACGCCAGTCAACGCCACGCCTTGCGTTCCCAACGCACCCGGGAATTGTTGCTGGACCACATGTATCGCCTGGCGCTGGAAAAGGGCTACGAAGGAATTACGGTCCAGCAATTACTGGACAGTACAGGGGTCGCGCGCTCCACCTTCTACGCGCACTTTCGCGACAAGGAGGACCTGATCGTCGCCGGGTACGAAGCCATTGGCGTTCCCTCGACCAAGGTCACCGAAGTTGATGGCGACCGCCGTGTCCTGCTGGATGTTTCGGCCTGGCTGTTCAGCGCCACCGAACGTCATGCGGCACTGACAACGGCGTTCTTCAGCGGCCCGGGACAGAACGTGATTCTCGCGCACCTGGAAAATATCCTGATCATCCAGGTCCGGGAACACTACCGGAAACAGGGCCTGTACCAAATCGATCAACTGCGTGGCGAGGCCGCCGTGCGCTGTTTCGTCGGTGCCCTGGTGGGGCTGTGGTTGTGGTGGGTGCGCCACGACTATCCGAACCCGGCGCGGGAAATGACCGAAACCTTCGACAGCCTGATGAACAACGGCACCTGGCCGCCTGACAACAACGTGCGCCAGTAGCGGGATCAAGAGGCGCAGGCCATGATCAGAAACTGTCGGAATGCCTGGGTCGGTGCCGACAAACAGTTATCCGGCAGCCAGATCAGCCCCAGTTCCATGGGTGGAATCACATCCACCAGCGGCCGGATTTCAATCTTCTTGCCTTCCAGAGACCAGGCCCGGTACAGCATGTCCGAGAGAATGGTCACACCGAAACCATGCCCCACCAGCCCGCGCAATGCCTCCATGGATGAGGTACGAAAAGCCACCTTGGGTGCCAGTCCGCGGGATTCCCAATAGCGCATGGTCGAGGTCTCCCCCTCATCGACCGTGGCCAGGATATAGGCATGCTCGGCGACGTCTTCGAGATTGATCGAGGTGGCAGACATCAATGGGTGCTGACTTGCCAGCCAGAGTTGGCGGCGCGAACGAATTAGCACATGGTGAGCGAAACCGTGCAAGTTCGGCGTATTGGAGACAATTGCCAGGCCCAAGTCGAGGTCGCCATTGCTCAGGGCCGCTTCAATGCTCTGGCGGTCCATGTCGATCAGGTCGATCTCTACCTGAGGGTAGCTACGTTTGAAGCGTGCCAGCAGCGCTGGCAGAAAGTAACCGAGCACCGTGTAGGAGGCACCCACACGCACGGTTCCTTGCATCGCATGGCCGAGAAACAGCGGTTCACTGAGAGCGTCCTGCAGCGTGTCGAGAATGTGCCGCGCATGCTGGGAAAACTTGTTGCCTTCAGCGGTCAGCGCCACGCCATGGGGCAAGCGGTCGAACAAGCTGACGCCCAAGGACTGTTCCAGATGCAACACCGCCGCAGTAATCGCCGACTGCGATACATGCGCCTTCAGCGCCGCCTGGGAAAACTGGCCGGCGTCGGCGGCGGCAACGAAATAGCGCAGTTGGCGCATGGAAATATCTTTGCCTTTCGTCATCTGATTTTCTGATACCTGCCGCCTGAATATATGAAACAGCTCGGTCCACGGGCTGGTTACACTCGAGACCGGGTAGCTGCCCTGACGTATCGTTATCCTTCGAATTTCAGCGCCAATAATAAAAATGGCTGAAGGTTGAAAAATGAACGCGATCCACTACAGCGAGTACGACTGTGAAGCGTCAGGTAATTTCCTGACCGAAGCTTCATTGGCCAGGCAAGGCTTCGACATCCGGGTTGAACACGCGCAATGGTCCAACACTGGCACTGCCTTGATAGAAACCGGCGACAGTTGCCTGTTGCGCTTGATGCTGCCGGCCAGCTCGCAGATCAAGCCTAACTGCGGCGGTTTTTCCAGCCACGGTGCGCCTCAATTCCAACCCCTGGGCAAGCTGTTGTTCATTCCCCATGGCACCGAGTTCCACCTGCGTCACGATGCCGGAGAGCAAAAGGCCCTTGTGTGTCTATTCGACCCCTCCTCACTCGGCGTCCTGGGCAGCTATCGCTGGAACTGGCAGGACAACGTCAGCGCAGCCATGCTCAACCTGCAAAGCGGCTACTTGCACGCCTCGTTGCAACGGCTGGCCGAAGAAGTCGCCAACCCCGGCTTCGCCAGCGAGCTGCACACCGAGTGCCTGCTCACCAGCATTGCCCTGGACCTGCGCCGCGAATTTATCGACGCGCCCGACGATGCCACTTGTTCCTCACACTGCGCTGAAAAACTCAGCCATCGTCAACTCAACATCCTGCGTGAATTGCTCGACAGCGCCAGTGACGAAGGCCGCTCACTGGGCCACTTGGCGCGGGCCTGCGAACTGCCGTTGCGGACCCTGTCCAGTCGCTGCAAAAACACCACCGGCATGACCTTGCGCCAGTACGCCGCGCAAACCCGTTTGCAAAAAGCCGTGGCGCTGTTGGCTGACCCACGGTTGCTGATCAAACAAGTGGCCTATCAGGCCGGCTTCAACAACGCCGCCGCTTTCAGCGCGGCCTTCCGTAAAGAGCTCGGTGTCACACCCGAGGAATTTCGCCACCAGCGCCAGCGCTGAAAGGCACCCGGACAAGGGCGCCTTCCAGCAATACGGGCTTTAACGACGAATCGTGGCGGTGATTTTGGCGTGTGGCCCATTGACCTGCGCGGCCCAGGCTTCAGCCGCCTGATCGAGGGTAAAATCCAGGTAATCCACCTGAATCTGCTGCTCTTTGGCGATCTTCAGCAGACGCAGCCAGATCTGTTCACGGTCTGCGGGCGGGCGCTGGCCAGTGCCGATGCACGACAGATTGCGAAACAACAGATCGGCAATATCCAGATTGAGCTGGCGGCCGGCTCCCGTGCCAATGGTCATGATCCGTGCGCCCCAGTTGGTGGCCTTCAGCGACGTCAACATCGGTTGACCGCACACGAGGTCGAGCACCACATCAAATCCGCCATCGGCCGCATCCTTGAGCGCCGCGACGTCATCGCTGCCACCCAGGGTCACCACTTCATCGGCAAGGCCTCGCGACTTCAACCGCCCCAGTGCTTCAGCGGACCGGGCAGCACCGACCACTTTGCCTGCACCCAGACCGCGCGCCAGTTGCAGGGCGATCTGGCCGAGCGTGCCGGTGGCGCCCAGGATCAGCACCTTCTCACCCTTCTGAATCGCGGCTTTTTCCAGGGGCACGATGGCGCCGGTCGCAGCGATGCCCATGCTGATCGCGGTTTTATCGTCCACGTCGTCCGGCACATTCCATACTTCGGCTTGCGGCACCAGGGTGCGCTCTGCCCAGGCACCAAACGGCAACACCGAGCGCTCGCCGAAATACACCCGGCGGCCATCCGGCGCACGGCCAACGCCTTCTCCGCGAATGACACAGGGATATTCAACACCCAGACGGTAGGCGCCGAGTACATCCCAGCCACCAAGGCCAGCGGTATCGACATCGATCAGCACCGAGCCGTCTAGCGGCTGCGGATCACGAAACTCGCCCACTACCGGCGGCGCATTGCGCTCGGAAATGATTGCTGCACGCATGGCATTCTCCTTGTCTGTTTTATTGTCAGGCTGCACTCGAGGCAATAATTGAACATTATTCTGTTATTTGTCTATATTTACTTCGGCAGCTTCTCTAACTGGCAACTAATGGCTCGGACTGATATCGCGGATACCCACCCAATGTCAGCAGCAGCAATGGGCCGACGACAAAGCAGATAAAACTGAACAGCAGCATGGCCGAGTAGCCACCGGTGAGCTTGAACAACCCGGCGAACAGTAACGGCGAGATCGCCGCACCTGCGGTAATCAAGCCCAGGTGCGCGCCAAACAAGCGGCCGTAGTCGCGCATGCCGAAGTAACGGGCGATCAGGAAAGCAGCGATATCGAACTCGGCACCGGCACCCACGCCGACCAGCAACGTGGCGAGGGTGTACATCGCAATACTGGAATCCCCATAGGCAAAAATGCCGCAGGCAAATGCCGGCATCAGCAGCGCGACAGAGGCAACACCGGGCGCCCACAACCGGTCAATCAGGTAGCCCACCAATAGTCGGCCAAGGATCAGCGACACGCCGAAGCTGGCGAAAATCTGACTGGCCTGCAGGGCGCTCAGGCCACGGTCCTGCAGCAACGGCACAATGTTGGTGACCATGCCCACCACGCACGACACCACCAACGTCATCGACAGGTTGCACACCCAGAAACGCCAGGAGCGCATCGCCTCGCGCAGCAGTAGACCGCCGGTTTGTTCGCTGGTGGCGGGGAGTTGCGTCGAGTTGTGGCTGACATTGGTGGTCGGCAACAACCAGCGTAAGGCCAAGGGCAACGCCAGCAGCACCGGCAATACACCCAGCGCGAGGAATCCCGCCTGCCAATTCCACCGGCTGATCGCCCAGGCGGTGATCAGCGGAAGCATGATGGCCGCCAGTCCGGAGCCACTGAGGATGATCGCCAGCGCCAGACCACGGTTTTCCTCGAACCACAAGTTCACCAGGTGCGACCAGGTCACCTGCAACGTACCCAGCCCGGCTAGCGGCACCAGGAAAAAGCCAAGGTAGAGGGTCCAGATCGAGCCATTGATACAGGTCAGGGTGAAGACACTCAGGGACAACGCGAGCAGCGACAGCAACGTGACCCGGCGCAAGCCGTAGCGCGAGTTGAGCCAGCCGGCCAATTGCGACGCGACGATGGTGCCCAGCGATAACGCGGTGATCGCCGCCTGCAACTCCGCCCTGCCCCAGCCCATGGCCTGTTCCAGCGGAATCACCATGGAGCTGAAGCTGTACAGCAGCAACGAACTGGAACTGGTGGCAACGCCCACCAGCGCCAGAATCAGCACCCGCCAGCCGCGTTTGAATTCTGCGTTATCAAAGCCTTTCATGGTGTGTGACCTCAGTCGTTGCCAATAAACACAGCCGCTTGCGCGCTCTTGCTCAGTACCTGGGCACGACGTGCCGGGCCAGGTGCGGTCTCGACCTGAACAAGGGTGTCTTCGGGGTGAATCAGCGTCGGGCCATTACCCAGTTGCTCAAGCGCCAGAAGCGCCAAGTCATCTGCTTTGGGCAAGGTCATGGTCAGGGCGTCGGCAATGTTCAGTTTGACCATGGCATCGCGCATGGTGGGTGTGTCGACAGTGCCGATGACCAAATTGAGCACGTCGACGCCACGGTCTTTCCACTCCGCCCATAACGATTCGCCGAGGTTCAGCGCAAACCCTTTGGTGGCGGTGTACATCGCCAGTTTGCGAATACCCCCCAATGCAGCCTGGGAACCCACCAACAGCAAGCCGCCCTGCCCGCGCTCCAGCATCGCGGCACCAAAGGCATGGCTGCATTGCATCACGGTCAAGCAATTGAGGCGCAGCAACGCGCCCCAGTCCTCGGTCGAGGTATCGAGGAAGCGCGTGATGTAGGGATCGCCACCCGCGTTGTAGATAAACAGACCAACTTGACGTTCACCGACAGCCGCGAGCAATCGCTCACAGGCATCGGGCTGAGAAAGGTCCTGGATTACCACCAGCACTTCGATGGCGTAACGTTGCTCCAATTCGCCTTTCAATTGCGCCAGGGCGTCGCCACGGCGCGCCACCAGGACGCAGTTGAGGCTACGCTCGGCGAGGGCACGGGCAAACGCCGCGCCCACACCATGGGAGGCACCGGCAATCACCGCCCACGGACCATACCGATGCAGGAAGGCATTATCAGGAACAGACATAAACACTCCGAATACGAAGGCCCGGCGACCAGCCACCGGGCGAGAAAGGTTTCACCCTGTCAGGCCACGGGTGGCAGGTCGATGTGGCGGGCGGAGGCGCCAATGGCGGTGCTGCCGTAGACCAGGACGCGCCGCTCGATGTGCGCCATGAACAGGCGCAGCAAAGGCCCGTCGTATTCAGGCCCGGCGCTTTTGACAAAGGCTTCCAGCGCTGCATCAATCTCGCTGTAGTCACTGAAGGTGCGGTCCAGCAGGACTTGCGCCTCCTGTTGTTCCAGCTCGCGCAAGTGCAATTCCATGGCATCGCCACGGCCCAGGTACTCCACCAGTTTGCTCACGGCGCGCAGCTTGGTTTTCTGGAAGTCACTGCCGACTTCCACCTGCGCCAGGGCATCGGCGAGCATGGTCAGCAACTGGGCATTCGGGCCGCTGCTGACCATGTCCAGTTTCGGCGTTTGCAGAGGCACACCCATGGCTTCGGCCAGCGCATGCACCACCACCCGGCGCAGGGCGATGTCAAACTCGGTGTAGGTGTCATGTGGGTCGCCCGGTTGTGGCGTGGCCACCGACGCCGAGAACTGCATCGTGCTGACGGTGGCAAACAGTGCCGTGTGGTAACGCACCACATCGGGCTCCGCCGGTTCGCCGGTTACTTGCTGGTAGTAGCGATACAGGGCGGCGAAGCTGTCCCCGAGCGGCTCGTAATTGTCACGCATGCGCGCCGACGCCAGGTCGGCCAAGGGATCGCCGATCATGGCAAATTCGAAATCGTAGAGACCCTGTACCTGTCCGCTCTCGAACAGATATTGCCCTGAATCGTACTGCACGAAAGCAGGCCGGATACGGTGCTGCGGCACATTGCGGCGCAACCAGCCGAGGGCGAATTCAACCAGCGGCTGAGGCCTGGTTTTATTGCGTGCATACAGCGGGTAGTAAGCTTCCAGACCTGCGAGGGTAATGTCCTCGGCACTGGTCGGCAGGTGAATGCCCTGCTCAATGAAGGGTTGCAACGGCAATTGGTGCATGCGCGCCATGGCGTCGACCCACTGGCGTGCGACAGCATGGCGCTCGGCATCACTGATCGCCGTGCTGATATCACGACTGCCCGGCACTAACTCCATCACGATGGCTTGCGGGTCTTCGCAGAAGCCGTAGATACGCGGCACCGGCACACCTTGCTGGCCGAGCAAGGTGAGAATATCCGCCTCCCGGCGCAGATCCGGGAATGGGCTGACATCACCACCTCGCTCGCCACGAATATGCAATTGAAGGGTTTCGCCATCGCGTTGCAGTTCAAGGTTCCACGCCGGACGCCAGCGCAGCAGGCGTTGCATGGCCGTGATGTTTCCGCCCAGCAGCCCTTCGACAAAGGTGCGCAGCTTTTCTTCGACCGAATCAACAGTCGTATTTATTGTTGTTGGCATACGGGGTCTTCCTCAGGCGCTGATGTCCAGCGCCGCTCTCAATGGGTGCTGGTGCTACCAGCGTTCGGCCCGCCTACCTGCTCCAGCGGCACGCCCTTTTTCTTCGCCAGGTCGGCGGTGTCCAGGTACTCGCGCCAGGCACAGATCAGTCCGTGTTCGTCCAGCTCATACACCGCCACCATCGAGTGCGGCATGGGGACGCCGTTGCTGACGCAGTAATCGTCGCGTTCGGTCATCACCACGCGCTCCGAAGAGACGATGTGGCGCGTGGTGCAACGGTTATGCGTGACATAACTCATCTGTCGCTCTATCTCCCGGCGTAACGCATCGCGCCCCCGGATCACGGGACCACCGGGCACCCACAGTTGCCAGACGGCGTCGTCGGCGAAGGTGGCCATGATGCGTTCGATATCGGGGCGGCTGCCGTCGCTGCCATCGCCCCAGGCGGCCAGCATGTCGAGGATGAAGCGTTCCTGTTCGAGTGCCATGAAACGGGCTCCAGTGCAGTGAATGGATCGGGATCAGACCGAGGTTTGAGGCAGCAGGAAGTTGCGCACCACCGGCACCATCGGTGTGCCGCAACTCATACCGCCGTCCACGCGCATCAGCGTCCCGTTGACATAGGCGGCGTCGTCGCTGGCGAGGAAAGCGGCCATGGCGGCGATGTCTTCCGGCTCGCCCAGTTGCGGTACGTTTTGCAGGTCGAGAAAGGCCGACTTCATCGCCTCGTTGGCCCAACTTTCCATGGCTGGCGTGCGAATCACTCCCGGCAGGATGCCGTTGCAACGAATGCCGCGTTTGCCAAAGGTGGCGGCAATGCTTTGCACGTACCAGTTGAGCGCGGCCTTGGAGGCGCCGTAGCTGAACTGAGAAATTTCGCCGGCAATCGAGCTGGTGGACGAGGTGAACAGAATCGAACCGCTGCCCTGGGCGAGCATGTGCGGCAAGGCGTATTTGCACGCCAACACGCCACCCAACACGTTGACCCGCATGCAGTTGTGGAACAGCTCGGTGTTGAAGTTGATGAAGTCGATATCGCGGGTGGTGGCCGGGTTTCTGTACACGGCGTTATTGAACAACACGTCGATACGACCGAAGGTCTCGACAGTCTGCTCGACCATCTCCCGCAAGGCGCCTTCCTCACCAACATCCACTTGCATGGCCATTGCCTTGGCACCTATTTCAGCTGCCACGGCCTGCGCCGATTCGGCGAAAAGGTCGGTGACCACTACCGTGGCGCCCTCCCGGGCAAAACGCAGTGCCGAGGCGCGGCCGATGCCACTGCCGGCGCCTGTGATGACGCAGACCTTGCCGTCTAAACGTTGCACAATCTCGCTCATAAAAGGGTCTCGGGACGGATAAAAAAATCGGCGCCTGTGACAAGCGCCGAAAAGGAGCATGAGGTCAGCGGGTCTGGCCACCGGCAATGGTCTGCGGATTGGCTTCACGCTCGGCGACCGGTTCCTGGCGGTAGCGCGTCGGGCCGTTGCCGAACATGCCGTACTGGTCACGGGTGAAGTCGTACAACGAGTAGGAATCCTGTTGCGGGTTATTGGGAATGCCATACGCCTCGATGTTGTATTGCGAGCCGGTACGGAACAGCGCGCCGCTGTCGTCCCAGGCGTCGTAGACCGCAGCACCAAAGGTGTCCTCGTCGATGTAGTAGCGGCGTTTTTTCTGCGCGTGGCGGACGCCGTCCTTGCGGGTCGCTTCCACCACCCAGACACGGTGCAGTTCCCAGCGTTCACACGCGGGATTGATGTGTTTGGGCATGAGTTTCTTGTCCATGTCGCAACCCCATTTCAGCGTGTAGTTGCTGTAGGGGATGAACATTTCCTTTTTACCCACCAGCTTCCAGTCGAAACGGTCCATCTTTCCGGAGAACAGGAAGATTTCGTCGTAGAACGCCACCCCGCCGAACGCCGAGTTGGGGGTGTCGTAGTTGAATTCCGGAGCCTTGCGCACGCGGCGCTGGCCGGTGCTGTAGCTCCAGGCGTAGCGGGAGTCGGCGACCGGGTCGAGATAATCCCAATACCCGGATGCCTGGCCGGCCGTACGGGCCGGCGCGACGATGCGCGACCAGATACGCTGGGCGATTTTCGGATCACGCCCGGGAACATCCATCTGGTAGAAGGGTTTTTCGCCGGTGGACCGATTGGTGTTGGTTAGCGTCGCGTGGCCTTCATTAACCACGTAGGCACTGTGGTTCCAGTCCCAGCCATTCACGCCCTGATAGTTGAGGATGTAGTTCCACATCAATTCCCGGCCATCTCGCGGCAGCGGGAATGGCAGGCCGCCCCGGCACCCTTCGCTGATCGACAGCCCGTCGTTCTCGGTTTTGCAGTCCTTGCGGCTGGCGTTGCGCTGGGTGGCTGCCAGGAAATTCGCCGGAAAGGTTGCCGTCCTGTGGGTGGGGTACACCTCAAGATAATAAGTGTCGGGGTTCTGCTTGAGCAGTTGCAGCTGTCCGGCCGCCAATTGGTCGGCGTACTGGTCGGCGTTAGCCGCCGTAATGCGCAAGCGGGGTTTTTCATTGGCAAACGGGTTGGGCCAGTTGCCGTCGCCGGGCACCAGCCCTGCGGGCACTTTCAGGCCACCGTCGTAGGGCGGAATAGTGCCTGCCGCGTTACCCGCCACAATCGCGCCAAAGCTCGTGAGCTTACCGCCCAGGTCGGCGGTGGTAGCGCCCTCATCGGCCACAGCCGCCCCCGCCAAAGCAATGGCCACAAGGCCCATCGCATATGCATTAACCGTCATAACGTTCTCCATTCAGATGGGTGATCGCCGAGTCCGGTGATCACTGCATTGCAGTTCAGGCGCGGCTCAGAACGCAGTGCTGAGGGTCAGCGAGACCCAGTTGCGGTCGGTCAGGCCGACGTCGCCGGTGCCCCCGACGACGGTTTTTCCGACGCCGGCAACGTCTGCATATTTGCGTTCGCTGCCGTAGCCGATGTACGACAGAGTCACGTCGACGCGCTCGTCGTAGGTGCCCTTCACACCTGCTTTCCAGGTGTATTTGCCTTCGTTGCCACCGCCCGTGGCGGCATTGCCGTTGACGCCGTAATCCACACTCATGGGCGTGGAAATATTCCAGCCAGGGAACACCCCAAGCCATTGCGGCGCAAAGCTAACGGCCAGGCCGACATAGTTCTTGGTAGCGCAGCCGTAATGCTTGTCCTGCCCCGCCGGGCAGCCGCCATAGCCTTCTCCTTTGAACAGTTCCTCGTGCTTGGTCACCCGTTGCACATGACTGAACGCCATTTCGGTGATCAGGCTGCCGGTGTCGAAGTAATCGGTGCGCGGCAGCAACCACAGGCCGTTGACCACCATGTGCCACGTGTCACCGCGAGCGCCCTGATTGTCGGCAGTGCTGATGTTGCTGGAGACCAGCGAGGTGTTCTGGCGATACGACAGGTCGACGCCGAGGGAACCTCCGCCCAATACCGGACCTGCGGAGTAACCCAGGCCATAGAGCTTGACGTTCTCGGCGTACACGTAACGGGCGAAGGTCGGCGCTACTTGCAGGCCCCACGGGTTGTAGTCATCGAACTCGCGATAGAACGCGCTGACCTCCGAATGCAGGAAGTCGAAGCTGTAGGTGCCCATCACGCCCCAGTTGCCCCTGTCCTTGGGTTTGACCGGATCAATCAACGGCCGCGAAACACCGCTGAACAATGGCAAACGGTCCGGCCCTTCCAGGGCGACGTCGGCGGAGGCCAGATAGGTACCGCCTTCAGGCGCGCGCGTGGTGTCCCATTCGAAGAAGTATTGCGCTGCCAGCGACAACTTGTCGGTGACCTGAGCCTGGGTTGAAATCTGCGTCAGCGGCAGGAAGATTTCACGGGTCTCGGTACCAGGGTTGCTCACCGCCTTGCGCCCATCCAACGGTGCTTGCGAGTAGGACACCGCATGCCCGGCAATCAGCAGGCCGTTGCCCCAGTACACGGTATGCCGGCCGGCACGCACGCTGACCGGAATCTCACCCAGGTCGAAGCGGGTAAACGCAAAGGCGTCCAGCAACTCGCCGCTAGGGCCACGGTGATAGCGTTTGGTGAAGCTGGAGTATTTACCGTTGTTGTAGCTCGGCGTGCTGGTACCGGGGAACGCACCTGGGTAGTAAACATTGCCGGGGCTGGTTTCGACATCAGTGTTTTCATATGCCTGGTCGTACCAGCCAGCGCCGCTGATGCGAAAGCCGTTGTACTGCTTGTACGCGACCTCCATTTCGCTCATCAAATCGACACGATTGGTCACCACATCGCCCCGATCAAACTTGGCGTCGGACTCGTCGTAGCTGGCGTTATTGGCCAACGCGGAGTCGCGCCCCTCGGCCCGTATGCCCAGGTTGTAACGTACGGTGTTGTCCCAGCGCGCGGTCCAGTCCGGATTGCCGGTATCAAACTCGGCGGCCTGCACAGCGCCAACAGTCAAGGCACACCCGGTCACGCTGAACCAGACAGCCAGGCTTAACGGCTTTAGCTTTGCGTCGATCATCAACACTCCCATTACTTTTTATTGTTGTTGGCAGCCGAAGCGTTGGGCCGTCTGGACCGCGCCAATGAGCGCTCGTCTGTGGGCTTTCGGTATGGACTGAAGTAGACGGGACGGGGAGGTTCGAGACAACGATTGGGAGTATTGCTGAAATGCATTTTGGTATTGGTCAAATACTCCCGACCTATACTCAAAGGTCCTGGATCGTACTTTTTGAGTACAGGAGGTGACCATGAAATCGGGAACCCGGACAGCGACACTCCTAGCCGCTGCGATGATCGTCGGCTGTACGACTTCATCAAGCCAGACAGTGACTGTTCCCTTGAACGCTACACCACGCAACGGCGGTCAGATCGCCAATGCAACGCTGGCCGTTCAGGGCAATGAGACAGCGTTTTCCTTTGTCGTCAGTGGAGTTCCAAGCGGCACCCTTCGGCCCTTGAATCTCTACACCTTTATCAACAAAGGCAGCTGCGAGCGCCCCGGGACTGTCGCCTATGCAATGAATGACCGGATCAACACCAATCGCATTTCTGCAACGCGCGGCTGGACCTATTCACGAAGTGCGCCAGTGACGCTGGCAGAGCTGCTTTCTGGTGGATATTACTTAGTAATAAGGACCACTCCGGCCGATGGCAACGTGGATATTTTCTGTGGGGATATCAAGCCCGAAACAAGGTGAAATGACACCAGACCGATAACCGGCTTTATCTACAACAGCGTGAAGAACAGTGTGCGTTGCGGTATTTGAATATCCGATACCGCCCCATTGTTTTTGTGATTTTACGATGGCAAAACTGCTCCCTAGACTCCAGCCAATAACTAGGCAACGCCGCTCTCCTGGCGCCGCCATGACAATAAAGCCTGGAGGATGAACATGAGTGCGCCCCCGTCTCTGGATGACAAGTACGTCCAGCACACTGGAAAAGTTTTGCTCACCGGGATTCAGGCGCTGGTGCGTCTGCCGCTGATGCAGCGCCAACGCGATCTGGCCAATGGCTTGAATACCGCCGGTTTTATTTCCGGGTACCGTGGCTCGCCGCTGGGTGGTTTCGACCAGGCATTGTGGAAGGCGCGCGACTACCTCAAGGAACACCACACGGTGTTCCATCCAGGCATGAACGAAGACCTCGCTGCTACCTCAATCTGGGGTACGCAACAGGTCAATCTCTTCGAAGGCGCCACCTACGATGGCGTGTTTGGCATGTGGTACGGCAAGGGTCCGGGCGTCGATCGCTGCGGCGATGTGTTCCGCCACGCCAACGCCGCCGGCACCTCGAAATTTGGCGGCGTGCTGGCCATTGCCGGCGACGACCATGGCGCACGCTCCTCCTCGCTACCGCACCAGACCGAACACATTTTCAAAGCGGTGATGATGCCGGTGCTGGCGCCATCGGGGGTGCAGGAATACCTCGACTACGGCATGCATGGCTGGGCCATGTCGCGCTATTCCGGCTGCTGGGTCGCCCTCAAGGCGGTGGCCGATACCGTAGAGAGCGCGGCCGTCGTCGACATCGACATTCATCGCGTACAACCGATCATTCCCGATATCCCGCTGCCCGAAGGTGGCTTGAATATCCGTTGGCCGGACCCGCCCCTGGCACAGGAACAGCGCCTGCTGGAACACAAGCTATATGCTGCCCTCGCCTATGCACGGGCCAACCGCCTCGACCGTGTCGTGATGGACTCAGCGAAAGCGCGCATCGGCATCATCACGTCAGGCAAATCGTACCTCGACGTTTGCCAGGCACTGAAAATCCTCGGCATCGACGAAACACTCGCCCAGCAGATTGGCCTGCGGGTCTACAAGGTCGGCATGGTTTGGCCGCTGGAGGCTGAAGGCGTCCGGCAGTTCGCCGAGGGCCTGGAAGAAATCGTGGTGGTGGAAGAAAAACGCCACATGATCGAGTACCAGTTGAAGGAAGAACTCTACAACTGGCGCGAGGATGTGCGCCCGCGCATCGTCGGCAAGTTTGACGACAAGGGTGAGTGGAGCCTGCCGCACACGGGTTGGTTGCTACCCGCCATCAACGACCTGACCCCGGCTATGATCGCCCGGGCGCTGGCCAAACGCATTTTGCGCCTGCATCAAAGTGGCCCGCTGCAAGTGCGCCTGGCGGTGCTGGATGCGCAATTGGCGAGCAAAGACCAGTTCAGTAACCTGATGGAACGCGTGCCCCACTACTGTTCCGGTTGCCCGCACAACACCTCGACCAAAGTCCCGCAGGGCAGTCGCGCATTGGCCGGCATCGGCTGCCATTACATGGCCGCCTGGATCTACCCGCAGACCCAGACGTTCAGTCAGATGGGGGGCGAAGGCGTGGCGTGGATCGGCCAGGCACCGTTTACCACTACTCAACATGTGTTCGCCAACCTCGGTGACGGAACCTATTTCCACTCCGGCATTCTCGCGATTCGGGCTGCCATCGCGGCCAAGGTGCAGATCACCTACAAGATTCTCTACAACGACGCCGTGGCCATGACCGGCGGCCAACCAGTGGACGGCAGCCTCAGCGTGGCGCAAATCAGCCGGCAACTCGTTGCAGAAGGCGTGCAGCGTGTGGTGGTGGTCAGCGAAGATGTCGAGAAGTATCAGCACATCCATGATCTGGCAGACGGCGTGCCGGTGCTGCGTCGCGACCAGATGGACGAAGTGCAGGAACAGCTGCGCCAGTTCCAGGGCGTATCCGCAATCATCTATGACCAGACCTGCGCTGCGGAAAAGCGTCGGCGTCGCAAGCGCGGCAAGTTTCCGGATCCGGCACGCCGTGTCGTAATCAATGAAGCAGTGTGTGAAGGCTGTGGCGATTGCAGCAGCAAATCCAACTGTATGTCGGTGGTGGCGGTGGAAACCGAGTTCGGCCGCAAGCGTGAAATCGACCAGTCCTCTTGCAACAAAGACTTCACGTGTCTCAACGGTTTTTGCCCGAGTTTTGTCACGGTCGAAGGTGGCACCTTGCGCAAACCCAAGGCCTTGGCGGCCGCGAAGGATGACGTGTGGGATTTGCCGACGCCCGCGACCGTCGCGCTGGATGAGCCTTACAGCATCCTGATCACTGGCGTGGGCGGTACGGGCGTGGTGACCATCGGTGCCCTGCTGGGGATGGCGGCGTTCATCGAAGGTAAAGGCACGCTCAATCTGGACATGGCCGGCATGGCGCAAAAAGGCGGCGCGGTGTGGTCGCACATCCGCATCGCCGCGCACCAGGAACAATTGTTTGCACCGCGGATTGCCGAGGGTGAAGCGGGCTTGCTGCTGGGTTGCGACCTGGTGGTCAGTGCCAACACCGAAACCTTGTCCAAGCTGCGTCACGGCGTCACCCATGCCGTGGTCAACAGCGAGGAAAGCATTACCAGCGCTTTTGTGCGCACCTTCGCCCAGCAAGCGGAAAGTGGTGATTTGCTCAAACACCCGGACCCGAAATTCCAGACCCAGAGCATGTCGGCACAAATTGTCGAAGCAGTGGGCTCCGACCAGGCGGACTTTGTCGACGCCAGCAAAATTGCCACGGCGTTGTTGGGTGATTCGATAGCCACGAACACCTTCATGCTCGGCTATGCCTACCAGAAAGGCTGGTTGCCGGTGGGTAAAGCGGCGCTGCTACAGGCCATCGAACTGAACGGCACCGCGGTGCCCTTCAACCTCTCGGCCTTTGACTGGGGCCGGTGCAGCGCCCATGACTTGCCACGGGTTTTACGCAAACTGGAAGCCGGCAAGGTGCAAAGCCCGGACCGCTTACTGTCGCAAAGCCTGGAAGAAACGCTGGCACGGCGCATGGAGTTTCTCACTGCGTACCAGAACTACGCCTATGCCCAACGCTACCGGTTTCGTGTCGAGCAATTCATCAAGGCGGAAACCGCACTGTTCGGACAACCCGGCAAGCTGTCGGCGAGTGTCGCCCGATATTACTTCAAAGTGCTGGCGATCAAGGATGAATACGAAGTGGCGCGCCTGTTTACCGATGGACAATTCCTGGAAAAAATCCAGGCCGGCTTCGAGGGCGACTACCGCCTGCGCTTCCACCTGGCACCACCGCTGCTGAACGATAACGGCTCCGGTCGCGAACCGAAAAAACGCAGCTTCGGCCCGTGGATGCTGCAAGGCTTCAAGCTGCTGGCCAGGCTCAAGTTCCTGCGTAATACCTGGCTTGATCCGTTCGGTCGTACCCATGAACGCAAGGTGGAACGCAACTGGCTGGCCAGTTACGAACGCGTCCTCGATGAAGTACTCACTGGCTTGACGGCCGACAAGCTGAGCCTTGCTCAGGAGTTGGCGGAGTTGCCAGACAGCGTTCGCGGTTATGGTCCGGTGAAAGAGCGTTTCCTCGGCCACGCCGAAAAGCGCCAGGCGCAATTGCTTGAGCAATGGCGTAATGGTCCGAGTGTCACGTTTCACGATGCCAGCCAGGTCACCGGCAAAATCGCCATCACTCAACTGTAAATATCCCGGCCCTGGGCCAGGTGCCAGGACCCGGGTTGCATGCGATGCCGCCCGGGAAGTTGGCTAAAACAATAAGGTCGACCCATGAACGAAGAGCTGGCCAGAAACTACCGGGAGATTCTTCACGGAGTGGGCGAAGATCCAGAGCGAGAAGGCTTGCTGGACACGCCAAAACGCGCGGCGAAAGCCATGCAGTACCTGTGTCATGGCTATCAGCAAAGCCTCGAACAGATCGTCAACGGCGCGTTGTTTGAATCGGACAACGATGAGATGGTCATCGTCCGTGACATCGAACTGTACTCACTCTGCGAACACCACCTCCTGCCGTTTATTGGCAAGGCCCATGTCGCCTATATTCCCACTGGTAAGGTGCTGGGGCTGTCGAAAGTGGCCCGCATTGTCGATATGTTCGCTCGCCGTTTGCAGATTCAGGAAAACCTGACACGGCAGATTGCCGACGCGATTTCCCTAGTGACCGATGCCGCCGGAGTGGCGGTAGTGATCGAGGCAAAACACATGTGCATGATGATGCGCGGTGTGGAGAAGCAGAACTCGGTGATGAGCACCTCGGTAATGCTCGGCGCGTTCCGCGAGTCGTACAACACCCGCCAGGAGTTTTTGCAGTTGATCCGCGGTCGCTAGGAGAGGCGCCAGGCGCCCCACCTTCAACTCAACTGAGCATCAGCATGCCGCCATCAATCATCAACGTTTGCCCGGTGACAAATCGCGAACCGTCTCCGGCAAGAAATACCAGCACAGGCGCCAGATCCCGGGTCGGTTCACCCAGCTGTCCGCCGATGGGCACTTGCCTTGTCATGTAGGCATCGTGCTGCTGCAATTGCTCGGTGCTCATGCTCGCGCGAGTCGCCTCGTACATCGGCGTCCACATCGCCGGGGCGATAGCGTTGACGGTAATGCCCAAGGGGCCCCATTCCCGCGCCACCGTGCGCGTCCACGCCAGCACCGCCCCCTTGCTGGCCGCGTAATGGGCTTTGCCGGGCTGTCCGATGACGCCTGCCGCAGAGGCGAAGTTGATGATCCGCCCACCGCTGCCCTTCAGCAGCTCATAGGCCGCGCGGTTGGTCAGGAATGTGCCACGGGTATTCACCGCAAAGACTTTTTCCCACTCGTCCAGCGTGATGCTGTCGGCACTGGCATTCGGCGCGATACCCGCAGCATGTACCAGCACATCCAGACCATTGAGCCGTTCGTTGGCCCAGGCGAAAGCGGCATCCACGGATTGGCTGTCAGCGATATCGCAGACTCGTGTATGCGCCCACCCGCCACCGTCCCCCGTCATCAAGGCGGCTTCGCCCAGGTCGAGGCTGACGACATAGGCTCCCTCCTCCACAAATGCTTTGACCACTGCCGCGCCGATACCCCTGGCGCCTCCCGTGACGATGATTCGTTTACCGGCCAGTTGCATGGGCTTTCCCTCTGGTTATCAGGCGGTTTGATCGATGCGCTGCAACGCCGTAGCGAATAGATGCAACGCTGAGGCGTGGTGTTTTTCACCCGTGACCATCGAGGCTTTACCCGCACACGCACGGGCGTAACTGACTTCGAGAAAGATGCCGAGTTTGAAACCCGCCAACACCAGGTACCAGGTGAAGTCCGCCAACGAGCGCGAGCTGCCGGCGTGGTAATGGGCGACCAGTTCGTCGCTGCTGCAAAAGCCGTCCCAGGGATGCACTTCGATGGTGCCGGCACCACGACCGTCGGCACAGGGCCAGGTGACCACCAGCCAGGCAAGGTCGAGCAACGGATCACCGATGGTCGCCAGCTCCCAATCGACGACCGCGGCCAACTCCCCGCAGTCATGCCGGAACATGACGTTGGACAGGTGAAAGTCGCCATGTTGAATACCGGCCTCAAACTGCTGCGGGCAATGATCGCTCAGCCAATTGGCCAAACGTGCAAGTCCCGGCAGGCTGCTCGCCCCCGGCCAACCGGGGTAGTCTTTGACGCTGTCCAAGTGTGCCAGCCAGCGTGAGACCTGACGCTGATGAAAACCGTCCGGGCGGCCAAAGTCCGCCAGCTCCACCGCCTGGTAGTCAATGTCGCCCAGACGCAATAGCGCATCCACCATGGCAAAGCCCATGCGCCTGCGCAGCGCCGGCCGTTCAGCATGGGGTGCTGGCAATCCTGCGGCGCTATTGGGGTTGAAGCCCTGCACTGGTTCCATTAAATAAAAACTGGAGCCCAGAACGGCCTGGTCAGTACAGTCGGCGATCAAACCGGCATGGGGCACTTGCGATCCGGCCAATACCTTGAGCAGGCGCGCTTCACGGACGATGGTTTTACCGCCGACTTCGCGCAGTTCCAGGGAAGGCCGGCGCAACACGAATTCACGCACGCCTCGCCGAAAGCGCAGCAGCAGATTCTGCGTGCCGCCGGCTAAACGTACCGCAGCCTTGATCGGGCCACTTTCCAGGTCTTGGGTGTCCATCCAGTCGGCCAGGCGCTCGAGGTCGACCAGATCCTGCCAATCGTTCATACGTCGCGCTCGCCGAGACTGGCCAGCACGCCGGCGTATTTTTCCCGGGCGCGGGCCGCGGCGGTGGGCCGATGGTAATCGGGGAACAACTCGTCGCAGGGCTGATAGTCGCGCAGCAGCTGTTTGGCCACCGTGACTTTGTGCACTTCGGTGGGCCCGTCGGCCAGCCCCATCTGGAAGGAGCGGACGATGTACCCGGTAAACGGCATTTCTTCGCATACCCCTAACGAGCCATGTACATGCAGGGCGCGCGCGGCGATGTCATGCAACACCTTGGGCATGGCGGCTTTCACCGCAGCGATGTCCTTGCGCACCCGCTTGTAGTCCTGATACTGATCGATGCGCCACGCCGTACGCATCACCAGCAAGCGAAACTGCTCCAGTTCGATCCACGAATCGGCAATTTTTTCCTGGACCATCTGCTTGTCCGCCAGGCGGCTGCCCTGGGTACTACGCGACAGGGATCGTTCACAGAGTGCATCAAGGGCTTTTTGCGCCTGGCCGATCACCCGCATGGCATGGTGCACGCGGCCACCACCGAGCCGCACCTGAGCCACGACAAATGCCTGGCCGGGCGCACCGAGCATGTCGCCCGCAGGCACTCGCACCTTGTCGAATGACAGGTAAGCATGGGTGGCGGCGGGGTCATCGGCGATACCGACGTTACGGATAATGCTCACCCCGGGCGCGTCAGCGGCGACGATGAACATCGACATGCCTTCATACACCGATACGCTTTTATCAGTGACCGCCATCACGATATAGAACGCTGCGTAGCGGGCATTGGAGGCGAACCATTTTTCGCCGTTCAGCAGCCAGTCATCGCCATCGCGCACCGCTTCGGTGGTGAACACGGCAGGATCCGCGCCACCTTGCGGCTCGGTCATGGCGAAGCAGGACACGATATCGCCATCGAGCAACGGTTGCAGGTAGCGCTGCTTCTGCGCCGGGGTGCCGTAATGGGCGAGGATTTCCCCGTTGCCTGAATCGGGGGCCTGGCAGCCAAACACAATCGGGCCGAACAGCGAGCGGCCGAGAATTTCATTGATCAATGCCAGGCGCACCTGGCCATACCCTGCCCCGCCCAGTTCCGGGCCCAGGTGACACGCCCACAACTTGCGAGCCTTCACCTGCGCTTGCAGCGGTTTGACCAGTTGCTTGAACAACGGATCGTGGATATTCCACGGGCTGCCCAGCACATGATCGAGGGGCTCGACTTCCTCCCGTACAAACTGCTCGATCCAATCCAGTTCCGCCTGTATCTCGGGGTCGGTCTGAAAGTCCCAGGCCATGGTGTGTCTCCTAGCAAATAGCGATCAGGCCAGCAGCATGCCGCCGTCGACCAACAGGGTTTGGCCGAGCACATAGCTGGCCAGCGGCGAGGCAAGGAACAGGGCCACGTTGGCCATGTCCTGGGGCGTGCCCAAGCGCCCTTGAGGAATGGCGCGCAATGCGCCTTCGAGGCGCTTGGGGTTGCTGGTGGTCACCCGCGTCAGCTTGGTTTCCACCAAACCGGGGGCAATGCCATTCACCCGGATGCCGTCACGTGCCCAGGCTTCGGCCAGGGTGCGAGTCAGTCCGAAAGCACCGGTTTTCGAGGCGTTGTAGGCCGGGTTGCCACGCGTGGAGTGGAAGGCGGCAGCGGAGCTGACAGTGATCATCGAACCCTTGGCCTGCATCAGCAGTGGGTGAAATTTCTGCGCGCACACCATCAGGCTGGTGAGGTTGACGTCGAGTACTCGCTTGAAACCCTCGGTGAGAAATTCCTGACGGTCGTAGAGCACCGTGCCTTGTGCCTGCACCAACACATCCAGGCGGGTGAATGGCACACAGACCCCTTCGATCAATGCCGCATCCGCGACGTCTACCTGGGCGTAATGCAGGCCTTCAAGATTAGAGTCAGGTGAGTCGTTATAGGCCGCCGCCGAGGCACGCGTACCCCAGACATGCACCTCGGCACCGCGCAGGCGAAAGTTCTGCGCAATGCCATTGCCGATGCCACTGGACCCGCCAACTACCAGCACGGTTTTACCGCTGAAATCCAACTCGTACATGGGTATTCCTTGTGCTTGTCGAAAAATCCTGTCGGGCAATAGGCCCACCGTTACAGCGCCACCAGGCCAACCGAGGCCAATCGTTCGAGCTCGCTGCCGGTAAAGCCGAGGCCTTCCAGAACTTGCCGGGTATGTTGGCCGAGGGCGGGTGGCGGACGCTGCAGCGATAACGGCAAGTTGCCGAAGTCCCAGAACGCGCCGATCTGTTGCAGGTCACCGTAAACAGCATGTGAGTAATGAGCGTGCAGACCCGCTTCGGCGTGTTCGGGGCTGTCGAGAAAGGCATCCATCTGCGCTTCCAGCACTGCCTGTGCAGGAACCTGCGCTGCGACCAATGAGGCGAGCGCCGCTTGCCGGGTCTGATCGGCAAACCAGGTTTCGGGCTGATCATCCACCAGCCTCTCGAAACGTTGCACCTCATCCGGTTGCAGCGCTGCCACCACCAGCCAGGAATCGCTACACCGATACAAACGATGGGCATCACTCAGACCGGTCTGTTGCGCGTCCAAATGATCGATTGGTGTGAGGCTGCCGTCTTCCAGCACCACCGCTTCGCTCATCGACAGCATCGTGGCGCCCAGCAATGACGAGCTGACCATTTGTCCGACGCCACTGCGGTTGCGCTCATACAACCCCAGGAGCAAGGCGTAGAGCGAGGACAGACCGGCAAAAAAATCACCCACGCCGAAGCGCAGCCACATGGGCGCCTGGCCCTCACCGCCCTGCTCGACTTCCCAGCCGCAAGAGGCCTGCATCAGTTGGTCAAAGCCCGGCCAATCCGTGCGCGGTCCGGTCGGTCCGTAGGCACTGACATGGCAATACACCAGCTGCGGGTTGAGCGCTTTGAGGCTCTCGTAGTCGACCTTGAGCTTGCGTGCGGCGGGAAGCCGCATGTTGTGGTGTACCACATCGGCCCAACGTGCCAACGCCTCTACGGCGGGCTCGGTCTGCCGATCGCCCAACTGCAACGCGACGCCCAATTTGCCACGCTGGGTACCGCTGAAAATCCGCTCCAGGCGGCGCATGGCATCGCCCTTGGGCGCCTCGATTTTAATGACTTCTGCCCCCAGGTCCGCCAGCAACATGCAGGCAAACGGCCCGGCCAGATAGGCGCCCAGATCCAGTACTTTCAGACCGTGCAGCGGAGGCAAGGGCGCCGGACTCGACCTGGGCAGTTGCGAAGGGATCACAGCATCGGCGCCAGACAGTCCGGCGTTCCCCTCACCTGCCAGAGGTGCGCTACCGCCAACTCGTGCGGGTGGCTGCACCTGCCAGGCAGGGCCTGGTTGCAGTGTTTTGCCCAACTGCACATCGTCGACTTCAACCACATAGCCATTCAGGCGTGCTTGTTCGTCGAAGTAGATATCGCCAAATGGAGCGGCAATTTGCGCAGCAACGTCGTGCTGCCAGAAATGCTCGACCCATTCCTGTGCCGACCGTGTGGCAATGATCGCCTTGTTGGCGCCGAAGTTTGGCGCCACATGGCTCGATGGCCACAGCGCGTTCAAGCGAGCCACTTCGGTTTCGCCGAACTCACTGAGTGCCGCGGCCATCCAAGGGGATTTGTCCGGCGAATAATGCACATGCAACCAGCGGCCATCAGCGCACTGGTGCAATGGAATTGGAATGTGTTTATCCAGACCTTTGGCAAAGGCCGGGGTCGGTGTTTGTGCGCGGTTCCAATGCATGGTCATTGGCACCAAGGCTGCCTGAGCCAAACTCGTATGAGCGATGCCGCCGCAGCCGTCACGGTCGCGCGCCAGTAACCGCGCCATCACCCCGACCACACACAGCCAGCTGGCCAGCCAATTGGCAAATGGCATGCGTACGAACACCGGGCCGGGGCGATGCGCCGGCTGTTCGTCCAACAGGCCCAGGCGCGCCAGGATAAGCGTTTCCCGGGGAATGGAATTCGCCAGTGCATGCCGATGGGGCCAGCCGCTGATCGCTGAGATAACCAATCGAGGGAAGTCTGCAGTGAGCTGCGCGTCTGCCAGACCATGGGCCTGCGCTACCGCGGGGGTGAAGTCATGCAGCAGCACATCGGCGCTGGCTAGCAACGAGTTCAGTTGCTGGCGATCTGCGGCATTTTCCAGGCAGAGGATGACACTTCGTTTGCCACGGTTAAGCACAGCAAACAGCGCCTGTTTCTCTCTGGCACGGTTGGCGGGTGGCTCGATCATCACCACTTCGGCACCCGCTTCGCAAAGATGCATGCCAGCGGCAGATCCGGCAATGCCGGAACACAGACTGATGACGCGAATTCCTTCGAGGATTGCCTGGCTCATTCAGCACCTGTCTTCTTCTGCGCTTAGCGTTTTGCAGCAGAGCTGCAGAACGAATCCATGGCGTTACCCTAAGCGATCGGCGATAAATTCCATAGATAGATTAGTATTCCGAATATAGAATCATAAGCATGAATATGAACAATAAATAACAATTCGTCTAAATATCACTAAAAGCCGATTAAGGGCGTTGCGATGATCCTGCGCATGGACCACTTCACCATCGTCTCCGACCAACTGGAGGCGACACGAAATTTCTATGTTGGAGTACTCGGGTTGGTGGAGGGGCCACGCCCGCCCTTCCCGGTTCCCGGATTCTGGCTGTACACCCAGGAACAACCAGTTCTGCATGTGGTGGGCGTATCACAAATGCCGGAGCCGCGACGTGGCGTGCTTGACCATATGGCGTTTCATGCCCAGGGCTTGCAGAGGATGTGGAAACACCTGAGTGAGCACGGCGTGCGATTCAAAGTGATCCGTGCGCCCGGCGCCGAGCGCACGTGGCAGCTGTTCATCCAGGACCCCAATGGGGTTGAAGTGGAGTTGGATTTCGACGCCAGCGAAGTGCCGCCCGCCGACTGGAAAGAACGCCGGGGTGGCTAAATCAATCCGGCATAGCTGCCGCCGTCGATCTGCAAATTTTGCCCGGTGATATAGCCGGCTTGCGCCGAACAGAGAAATGCGCAGGCCGCTGCCAGTTCGCTCGGCTGGCCAAATCGTCGTGCGGCTATCGGCTTGAGCATTTCCACCCGTGCTTGCTCAAAACTGAGCTGGCGAAGTTCCGCCAGTTGCTCGGTCATAAAGCGCAGACGGTCCGTCTCAATGCGCTCCGGCAGCAGATTGTTGATCGTCACATTGTCCCGCACCACCTCGACCGACAGAGCTTTGCAAAAAGCGGTCAGCCCCGCACGCGCCGCCGTGGACAAACCCAATGGCAACCGGGGCGACTTAACCATCGCCGAGGTGATATTGACGATACGGCCGAAACCTCGCGCACGCATACCAACGACCACCGCCTGAATCAGCAGGATACCCGAGAGCATGTTGGCCTCAATGGCCGCCAGCCAGGCAGCATGATCCCAATCCTCCGGACGACCCGGCTCTGGCCCGCCGTTGTTGGTCACCAGAATATCCATCACCGGACAGGCAGCCAGCAGCGCCTGTCGCCCGGCGGCGGTGGACAGGTCGGCCACCACGGTGCGCGGCAGCCGGCCGGTGCTGCGCAAGATGTCCTGCGCAGTGTGTTCCAGGCTCTCGGCATCGCGGCCGTTGATCAGCACCTCACAGCCCTCCTGCGCCAATGCCAGCGCACAGGCTTTGCCAAGTCCCCGAGAGGATGCGCACACCAGAGCAATACGTCCGCCAATACCCAGATCCATTGCAGCACTCCTCGTACATTGGTGTCAGTCGTTCATGCCGAGCAAGGCCGTGATGTCGCGCCCGGGTTCAGCATCGCCGCCGTAGGTGAATTGGCCAGCGCGCTGGCGTTCGGCCAACTGCTCCATCTGGTAGCGATAACGGGTACCCGGCGTATCGAAGCGCGAGTGCAGGTCGCGACGTGGGTCGACCTCGAAATAACGTTGGTTCTGCGGGCGCACCACCGAGTTGTCCTGGGGCTGGATGATGTAGTTGATGCGCGGCATCACATAACGAAAAGGTGCGGGTGCAGCGGTGGTGTTGAAGGTGACGTCACACCGCGAGCGATGCTTGCCCACCGGCAGGAAGGGTTGCAGGTTGGGCACGTCGTAACCGGGGCGAAAGCGCGGATAGGAGATGCATACGTTGCTGCGTAGATGAATGTGCAGCACGGCGCGAAAATCCTGATACCTGGCGCGCACGCCGCCGACCCAGCGCATGATCGGCGCCACTGACTTTTGCGCCACGGTACGGGTGCGAGTCACGGTCTCGGAGGTCCATTGCACTTCCACCACGTCCGACTCGCTTACACCGTCGCCAATGGTATTGGCATGCAGGAAATCGGCATGGGTCAGATCAATCAGGTTTTCCACCGACAGCGCCGAGGTCGCATCAAACCGCACGGTTCGCTGGGTGTAACCGGGAAGACTGCCATCCTGGGGTAGAAACGGAATATGCGGGAGCAACTGCATGTCGGCAGCGTCCGGATTACCGTACCAGACCCAGATGTACCCGTAGCGCTCAACCAGCGGATAAAAGCCCCGTCCCCCGGTAAACGCTGTGAGTGTCAGCTCTTTATGGGGGAAATGCGGGTGAAACTCGGCCGCCACCGCACGCCCGTTGTCGCGCCACAGGTAATAGGGCTGAGCATGAATGATCCGGCGAATGGGCCGGGTACCCAGGTCGCGGCTATGGGACACCGGGAACCAGGTGTCACGCAGGTCGTAGTTGATTGGCGTCCAGTCACCCCGAACTTTGCCAGGGATCGTATCGGTGGAGGAAGGCACGGCATGCATGGTGGGAGCTCCTGTGCTCAGACGACTGCGCTGACGGGAATCAGGGTCGGTTGGCGCAACTCACGCAGTTCGCGGGATGAGGTTTGCAACAAGGCCGCGACGGCTGTGCCGTCGATCCGGCTGTTCACCTGGAACGGCGCCTGTTTGCGCAGGCGGGCCAGACGCCAACGCAGGGGTGCCCTGAGGTGTACGTGCTCATGCACAAAACCACGCCAGCACAAACTGGTTGTGCCACGACGGTTGGCACCGGTGGCGATCATCAGCGTCACCAGCGGCAATTCATCTTCGCTCAGCAAATCCACTCGAACAGTACCGCCGTTAAAGGGGACCGCGGTGCGCACGATCAAGGGGTAATCCACCACAAACTGCGAAGGCAGGATTTGTGTGGTCCATACCGCACCTCGCTCCAGAACCACCCGCCCCTGCTCGCTGCGCAGATCGCCAAGGAAAAAATCGGTGAGGCGCACATGGGCAAACCCGAGCAAGCATTCCGGGCCGTCGAGCATCGCGTCCAGGTACTGGTCGTGACTCATGTTGACGATGGTGGAACCGGTAAATTCGCGTCCGCCCGGTTGGTAGTCGCTGCTGGGCAATTGCCCTTGCGGTGCCCCTTCACCCAACCACACATGGACAAAACCATTCGCCTCGCTGACCGCAAAGGCACGCGCGGCATAACGTGCAGGCACACGCTCATCGGTATGCAGGTTGGGGATCTGCGTACAGCCACCACTGGCGCCATCAAAGGTCCAGCCGTGATAACCGCACTGCAGACCGGACTCGACGACTCGCCCCAAAGCCAGCGGCACCCGCCGATGTGGGCAACGGTCTTCCAGGGCAAAGACCTGGCCGGCTGCGTTTCGGAACAGGACCAGTTCCTCGCCGGCAAAGGCCACGGCCAATGGCACTTGATCTTTCACGGCCTCGCAAAGCGCCATGGCCCACCAGCCAGGGGTCATCATCGGGCTGCCTCTTTGTTATTGGTCTTGGGCAAATGCGTTGAACGCAGTCAGCGCTAACGGTAGTGCTTCGCGGCAGAGAGAGCAAACACAAATAAACAGTATTTTGTTTTCTGTTGAAATTATTTACAGCCAACGAAAACCGCAAGATGTGGCCACAACCCTCTACGAACCTTGGTTCAATAGACACATTGCCGCTCTTTAGGCCACCTACAAATGGACATTTCTTCTATTAGTGATCATGTTCTAATGGAAAATAGCTAGCGAGCAATCCATAAGCCTGATTACCATTAGCTTGCTCATTAACTCCAAGGTGCGCTGACGATGACCCAATCCACCCTCGGCTTTGTCCTCCATGACGTTGCGCGCGAGGTGAAACATGGCTGAGCCGACATTGCAGCGCCCTGCCGTGCACGCCGAAGCCCGACCGCTCGAGCCCGTGGAAAAACCCCGGATGCAGGCGCCCGAGGCTTCCGCCCTTGATGGCGATGCTCAAGAACCGAATGACACGGCGCGCCAACGCTGGCGCATCGGTCTGTTTTTGCTGGCACCGATCAGTGTCGTGGCCTGCGCCGCCTGGTATGTGTTGGGTGGCCAGGTCGTGAGTACCGACAACGCTTATATCCAGGCCGAGCGGGTGGGAGTTTCAACCGATGTCGCCGGGATCGTCGCGGCCATTGAAGTCAGTGACAACCAGACCGTGAGCAAAGGCCAGGTCTTGTTCCGCCTCAAGCCCGAGCCGTTTGAAATCGCCGTGGCCAGCGCCAGGGCGCAGCTGGAGAACGCGCGCAACCAGATCCTCTACCTCAAGGCGAGCTACAACCAATCTCTGGCCGAAATCGCCCAGGCTGAAGCCAAATTGCCGTTTTACCAGACCAATCTGCAACGGCTGGAAAAGCTGGTCAGCGTTGCCGCCGTCTCAAGGACTATCTACGACGACGCCCACCAGGACCTCGACAATACCCGTCAGCAAGTATCGGTCGCCAAGGCCCAGGCTGCCGCGGCGTTGGCCCAACTGGGTGGGCGCCTGGACAGACCACTTGAGCAGCATCCTTCCTACTTGCAGGCGCTGGCGGCCCTGAATGAAGCCGAACGCAACCTGCGAAACTCCGTGGTCATCGCCCCGTTCGACGGCGTCGTCACCAATGTTGACTCGCTGCAAGTGGGCGCGTATCTGCAACCACCCCAATCGGGCTTCAGCCTGGTCTCCAGCGAGCGACTGTGGGTCGCGGCGTCCCCGAAAGAAACCGAGCTGACCAACGCCCGGATTGGCCAGGGCGTCACCATCGAGGTAGACACTTATCCGGGTATCACCTGGCATGGCACCGTGGAAAGCATCAGCCCGGCCTCCAGTTCGAGCTTCTCCCTGCTGCCGGCCCAGAACACCACGGGCAACTGGGTGAAAGTCGTGCAGCGCATTCCGGTACGCATCCATATCGACGATGCTGTCGGCAAACCGGCGCTGCGCCATGGCATGAGCGCCGTGGTAGATATCGACACCGGCACCGCACGAGGCCTGCCCAAGCCACTGGCAAACCTGCTCGCACGCCATCATGAATGACGTGTCCGGACCGCTGCCGCCCTCGCCGCTGCGGGTACTGATCACACTGTGCGTGGTGCTGGCGGTGGTCATGCAGGCGCTGGACACCACCATCGCCAACGTCGCACTGCCCTTTATGCAGGGCAGCGTATCGGCCAGCGCCGATCAGATTAACTGGGTGCTGACTTCCTACATCGTCGCCACAGCCATCATGACGCCGCCCTCGGCATTCCTTGCCCGACGCTTCGGTCGCAAGCGCGTATTGCTGTGGTCGATCTTCGGTTTTGTATTGGCCTCGGTGCTCTGTGGCATCGCCCGCTCCCTGGAAGAAATCATCCTGTTCCGCCTGCTGCAAGGGGTGGCCGGGGCGGCATTGGTGCCCTTATCGCAAGGCATTCTGCTGGATATTTACCCGCAGAAAGACCGAGGGTCGGCAGTGGCCCTGTTCGGGGTATCGGTCATGGTCGGCCCGGTATTAGGTCCGATGCTCGGCGGCTGGCTGACGGAACACCTCAGCTGGCGCTGGGTGTTCTTCATCAACCTGCCTATCGGGTTGCTGGCCTTTATCGGCATGACCCGCTTCATACGGGAAACCCCGGCCGACAAGACTGCACGCCTGGACTGGCTGGGCTTTGGCTCGCTCAGCGTGGCGATCATGTCGATTCAATTGTTCCTCGACCGCGGCGAACAACTGGGCTGGTTCGACTCCGGGGAAATCATCCTGGAAGCGCTGGTGGCCGCCGTCGCTTCGTACATCTTCATTGTCCACACCTTCACTCATGACAAGCCCTTTATCAGCCTGAAGCTGTTCAAAGATCGCAATTACTCGGTGGCGGTGGTGTTTATCTTTATCATTGGCATCACCTACCTGGCCTCGCTGGCACTGATGACACCCTACCTGCAAACCCTGATGGGGTACCCGGTGCTCACCGCCGGCATGGTCATGGGGCCACGCGGACTGGGGACGATGCTCAGCATGTTCCTTGCCGGGAAGATCATCGGCAAAGTGGATATTCGCTGGATACTGTTTTGCGGTTTGTTGCTGTCCGCCTGGTCGATGTACATGATGACCGGCTGGACGCCGGCCGTGTCCATCGACACCATCATCTACGTCGGCTTTATTCAGGGCGCGAGCCTGGGTCTGTTGTTCGTCCCGCTGACCACCATCGCCTTTACCACCCTGCCCCCGCATTTGCGAGGCGAAGCCACGGGCCTGTACAACCTGTCACGCAACGTCGGTTCGAGCGTTGGCATCTCGATCGTTACGGTGCTGCTGGCGCAAAACACCCAGATAAACCATGCCGAAATCGGTGCATACGTGACGCCGTTCAACCGCCTGTTCGATGCCTGGCCTGTCAACCATCAGCTCAATCCATTGACCGCCAGCGGGCGTGCAGCACTGGATGGCTTGATCACTGTGCAGGCCAGCTGGGTGGCTTACCTGGATGACTTCAAGCTGCTGATGTGGTTATCCATCGGCGTCATACCGCTGCTGCTGATATTCAGGACGGCGAAGTCTCAAGCGAATCAGGCCTCGTAGCGAAAACGTCCCACCGCCACATTCAGCTCATCGGACAGCTCGCGCAAAGACACCACGGCTCCGGATACCTGATGGGTGATCGCATCACCCTCGCCGGCCATGCGTGCGATGTGCTCGACGTTGGCCACGATGCCTCGCCCACCCTCGCTCTGCACGCTTACCGCATCGGCGATCCGGTCAACCCCGCGCGTAGAGTCACCCACCAGTTCCGTTGCCTGCTGCAGGGTGCTTTCCAACTCACTCAGCAGCCGGCCGCTTTCTTCCAATGCCACAGTGCCCGCGCTCAATGCCTGGTCGACGATCCCGGACTGGCTCTCCAGCTTCAACGTCAGCTGGTTGATCGAGTTGGCCGCCAGCGCAGAGCGTTGTGCCAGGTTACGCACTTCGTCGGCCACCACGCTGAAGCCGCGCCCCCTCTCTCCGGCACGCGCCGCTTCGATGGCCGCATTGAGCGCCAGCATGCCCGTCTGCGCGGAGAGGTCCTTGACCTGACCGATGCTGGCGGTAATCGCTGTCGTACTTTCGACAAAATCGCCCACCGAGCCGCGGATCGCGGAGAAGGCATGGCGCACGCTGTCGATTTTCTCAAGCAGTCGCGATAAGGCCAAGTGTCCATCCTGCGCACCGCGCAAACTGGCTTCGGCGCAGCTGCGCAGGCTTTCAGCATGACTGGAGATTGCCGCAATACCGTCGCTCATCTGCTCGATGGTCATCGACACCGCGCCCACCGCACCGGCCTGCGCCGTAGAGCTTTGCGCCACCCGCGCCGAAGCGCCCACCAGCTCCTCTGCCGAGGCGCCGACCGATGCCGCGACTCCGGCAACCTGGCGCATGGCCTGCTGGAAGCTATCGATGAGTTCGTTGAATGCTTGAGCCGTATGGGCAATCTCGTCTCGACCCATGACCCGCACGCGTCGGGTCAGGTCGCCATCGCGCAACTCGATCGACGCCCTCTCGATTTCCCGGATGGGCCGGATGATTTGCGCACGCAACAAAAGACTGACTAACACAGCCATTAAGCTGCCACCCAGCAGCACCGCCACGAGCATCCGTGAGACCTGCTGTTGTGTTGCGCCCGCCTCAGCGAAGGCGCCAGAGGTCAGCTCGGCTTGTAGACCCAACAGCCGGTTGAATTGACCTTGCAAGCCATTGTTGTCGGCACGCACCCGACCCAGCAGCGAGGCAGCCTGTATCTGGTCGCTCAAAGCAGTGCGCTTGAATTCGGCAAGCCCCTCGCCGACCACTGCGGCCTGCTCCTGCACCGCTTGATAGAGCGCTCTCTCCTCTTTGCCCAAGCGAGTTTCACGGGCCACTTTGTCCAGCCCGGCACGCATGTCGTCGACACTGGCCTGCATATCCTCAAGATATGACTCAAGGTCCTCCGCAGAAGCTTGACCACTGGATTCAAGGATGCGCTCGCCTGTGGCATAGGCGCCGACCATCGCCGCCTGCGAGGCGGCCGAGGTTTCTAACACTTGCCGATACTGCTGGAAACGCAACTGGTCGATTTCCTCGATTACCGCTTGTTGCTTGGCCAGCCCGCGATAGGCCAGACCCGAGACAACCAGAAGAGCGAGCACAAATAACCCGGGCAGCACGAGGAGCTTGGCGCCGATTGAGAAGCCTTTCAGAAATGGCATGTTGGTTACCGTTTTTGTTTTTATAGGGCGTGACTAGGCAGGCAATTTATCCTGCATTATTCTTTATACAGTATTTAATTCTATTATCAGAACAATATTAAAAGTTTGATGTCCCGCCATCGTGCCTTGCCTCCGCCCTGCAACTAACGCCTGGCGTAACCAAAGCCAGCCAACCAGCACTGGAACGAACAGGCCTAGGTAAGCAGCGGCATTGCAAAGACCAAGGTCAGGTTCGATACCGCCCCCCACAGAATCGCCAGTGCCTTGATTAATTCCGCCGCCAGTACCGATGAATGCCGCAGCCCTGCGGCTTCATCGAGCCTGCGGCGACCTGCTCAGCCGTAAGCGAACGTCCATGTGAGGCTTCCAGCAAGTGCTTACCTATTCAGGCGAGGGAAAGTTTTTCAATGAAGGCCGGGAATTCCGCTAAATGCGGAGTCACCGGGCAAGCAGGGAGGAACCCGCACCCTGTAGTGGTCAACTAATTCCGGACACCTCGATAGGTGATTTTGACGCCATCGCCCGTTCGTAAACGGTCGGTGGCAGATATCCCAGTTTCGAGTGCAGCCGTTCGTTGTTGTAAACCCAACGATGTACTCAGTGATGTCGCGTATCGCCTCGGCATGGTTGGCGTAATCACGTCGCCATACCCGCTCCATTTTCAAGCTCAGAAAGAAGCGCTCCATCACTGCGTATCCCAGCAGTTACCTTTACGGCTCATGCTTTGCTGCATGTCACTTCTTGCCAGTAGCGCTCTGTAGCTCGCACTCGCGTACTGGCTGCCGCGATCCGAGTGGGCGATCAAGCCGGGTGGCGGTTGACGTTGAGCAACCGCCAGCTGCATTGCACTGCACACCAGTTCAGCGGGCATGTTCGGCGCCATTGACCTGCCCACTACCTTGCGTGAGAACAAGTCCAGCACCACAGCCAGATACAACCAGCCACTGCGGGTTCGGATGTAGGTAATGTCTGCTACCCAGGCCTTGTTTGTTGCCGCTGACCGAAAACTGACCCAGTAAAGGCTGTTCTGCCGACTGAAAACTGACCCAGGTGTTCAACTGCTTCTGCTCATTTTCCGAGCAGGAGAACACAGGGTGATCAGCATGGAAATGTTGGGAAAAATCCGGCGGATGTACTTCCGCGACAAGCTCTCGCTGCACCAGATAGCCAAGCGTACCGGGCTGTCGAGAAACACCATCCGAAAATGGGTCAGAGCGCCCGAAGCTACTCAGCCGGCGTACCAGCGGTGCGCGACCTTCAACAAACTCAGCCCTTTCCACGACACGCTGGAACAGGCGCTGAAAGCCGATTCGTTCCGGGCAAAGCACAACCGCAGAAGCGCCAAAGCACTTTTCGAGCAGATCAAGGCCGAGGGTTATGACGGCGGCTACAGCCAGCTCACGGCGTTTGTACGTTCGTGGCGAGGTGAACAAGGCAAGTCTTTACGTGCTTTTGTACCGCTGACGTTTGCGCTCGGTGAAGCTTTTCAATTTGACTGGAGCGAAGAAGGGCTGCTGATCGGAGGCCTGTTTCGACGCATCCAGGTCTCCCACATGAAGCTGTGCGCCAGTCGCGCATTCTGGTTGGTTGCGTACCCTAGCCAAGGTCACGAGATGCTCTTCGATGCACATACACGCTCGTTCGCAGCGTTAGGTGGCGTGCCGCGTCGCGGCATCTACGACAACATGAAAACGGCTGTCGACAAGGTCAATAAAGGCAAGGGCCGCACGGTCAATGCCCGGTTTTCCGTGATGTGTGCGCACTACCTGTTCGATCCGGATTTCTGCAACGTAGCCTCTGGCTGGGAAAAGGGCATTGTCGAGAAGAACGTTCAAGACAGTCGACGACGCATTTGGCTTGACGCTCAAAACTGCATGTTCCATACCTTCGAGGAACTGAATGCCTGGCTCGGTCAACGCTGTCGTGCGCTCTGGAGCGAGCTGCTGCATCCGCAGTACAACGGACTTACGGTGGCGGAAGTTTTGGAGCTGGAGCAGGTCGAAATGATGCCGATGCCGACGGCCTTTGATGGCTACGTCGAGCGCACCGTAAGGGTCTCCAGCACCTGCCTGATCAGCGTGGCGCGAAATCGCTATTCGGTGCCTTGTGAACGAGTCGGCCAGTGGGTCAGCAGCCGTCTTTACCCATCCCGGATCGTGGTCATCGCCGATGACGCAATGATTGCCAGCCACGAGCGCCTCTTTGATCGAGATCAGGTCAGTTTTGACTGGCAGCATTACATCCCACTCATCGAACGCAAGCCGGGTGCGCTGCGCAATGGCGCACCGTTTGCCGATCTGCCCAATCCGTTGCGGCTTCTCAAACGGGGCCTGAGACGTCACAGCAACGGTGATCGAATCATGACGCAGGTGCTCGCTGCCGTGCCCATCGCCGGTCTTGACCCGGTGCTGGTAGCGGTAGAACTGGTGCTCGAGTCGGGAAGTCTGAGCGCCGATCACATCTTAAATGTTCTCGCCCGACTCACCGCTACTGCACCACCGCCTTCCGTAGAAACCAGCCTGCAACTCAAGGTGGCTCCCGTTGCCAACACGGCCCGATATGACCAACTCCGTACAACAGATGAGGAGAGCCGCAATGCGTGACTTGATGGCAGAGCTTAAAGAACTGCGTCTGCATGGCATGGCGCAGGCTTGGGGAGAACTGGCGGCCCAGGGAGAAGCTTCGACGGCATCCTCGAAATGGCTGCTTGAGCATCTGCTCCAACAGGAGCAGGCAGATCGCGCCGTGCGCTCTGTGAATCATCAGATGAACATGGCAAAGCTCCCCATGCACCGTGATTTAGCTGGCTTTGACTTCAGCGCTTCCAGCGCTGATGCCCGTCTGGTCAAGGAATTATCCAGCCTTGAGTTTACGGAGACTGCGCAAAATGTCGTGTTCATCGGTGGGCCTGGAACCGGAAAAACACACCTGGCCAGTGCCTTGGCAGTGTCCGGAATCACCACTCATAACAAACGGGTACGGTTCTTCTCCACGGTCGATCTCGTCAACCTGCTGGAGCGTGAAAAGTACGATGGTAAGGCAGGCCGAATCGCCCAGGGAATGCTTCGGACAGACCTGGTGATACTCGATGAGCTGGGGTATTTGCCCTTCAGTCAGAGTGGTGGCGCGCTGTTATTTCACCTGCTTTCAAAACTGTACGAACACACCAGTGTGGTCATCACCACCAACCTCAGCTTCTCGGAATGGTCGAGTGTGTTTGGCGACGCCAAGATGACCACAGCGTTGCTGGATCGGCTGACACACCACTGCCATATCGTCGAAACGGGCAACGAGTCCTACCGCCTGCAACACAGCACCTTGGCCGCCCAGAAAAAGATCAAATCGCGAGAACGAAAGCGCAAGGACGAAGATGGTATCGAGGACGATGAACCGTTTTGATCTGCACCGTAAACACCCTGCCGCATGCCTGCATGCGGTGGGGCCCGATGCGTCTTCAACCAGGACACTACTGCTAAGCTTATCCACAATTGCTGGGGCAAAAATCAGCAATCCGCCCTGGGTCAATTTTCAATCGGCAGGGTGGGTCAGTTTTCAATCAGCGACAACAAAAACCGAATCAAGGGACAGTTGCCGCACGGAAGCCCAGCTAGTAAAGGCCATAAAAACGTAGTTAGCGGATCTGCTCCCTCGAATATGAGGCTGCTCCTATGTATGAACCCGACAGCTACAACGTTTTTGCAAAAATTTTTTATCGGCCCATTGACGCAGCTATACGCTGGTGCAATCTCATGGCTCATGAAACCCAAATACTAGAATCGGCTTGGGACTGTCCTGCGCTCCTGTCAAAATACTTCCCCCAATGGCCGTGCCTACAGGCAAATACCGAAAAAATTATAGATGCCATTCGCCATGGCGACCTGGCCTATGGCTGCTTCGGCGTGTCGGTCACGATTGGCACGCCCATCGATTGCAGTCAGATAACTATCCGCCATACTGACCTCAGAGTTTGGATGGCGCGCTACTACCCTGACCAAAGACCAAGCTTTCTTTTCGAACAGTCCTTCAACCAACAAGGAGCTATCAGCCCTGGCACCTATCTGGCCTTACAAGCCGACCGAGATGCAATGCAATTGCGGATAAAAAATATAGAAGCGTCTTATCAACAACTACTCGATGAGCTTGAGGCAATGGGGTTGGAAAGAGAAAATATCCATCAGTTACTAAAGTCCAACAGTAAACTCAGTGACCGCAGTGAAATCGGCTACCTGAAAGTCATAGGGGCGTTGCTTGAACTAATCTTAGGACACTCGCCATCAGGTAAACCGCACTCAGTATTTGATAGTCAATCCTCCATCGTCAATTCCATCTCAGCTCATCGCAAAGACGATCCTGGCCTGAGCAAACGCACGCTGGATGCAAAGTTCGCCGCAGCCAATCGCATACTCAAAAAAGGTATCTGAGTGGAGCAATTGCACTGCAATACCTCTGATTGCAGTGCAATGACTCTCCCCCACTTCTGCTATTCAATTCAGGTCACTTCCCACCACGCGCCAATCGGCGCCAGGAGTGACCAGCATGTCCAGCCAATCCTTACCCATCGTTGAAGCACCTCAACTGCAGGTAGAACGCCACATCATGCGACGTGACGAGGTGGAGCGAAAAACCGGCTTCAAACGCGCGCACATCTACAACCTGATGAAGGAAGGTAAATTCCCTCAGGCTAAACGCATTGGATTGCGGGCAGTCGGTTGGGACTCGCTAGAAATCGAGCAGTGGGTCGTTGAACGCTTAGGCAAACAGGCCTGATGCCATGCGTGTGGTATCGGTGGTTTCCACCAAAGGCGGGGTGGGCAAAACCACAGTAGCCGCCAATCTCGGCGGCCTACTGGCTGACGCAGGCCTACGCGTCCTGCTACTGGATCTGGATAGCCAACCCACCCTCTCCAGCTATTACGCCTTGAGCCAGAAGGCTGATGTCGGTGCGTACGAGTTCATCGCACTCAACCTAGCTATGCCTGCCCAGATTATTTCCAGGACAGTGATTGCAGGGCTCGATCTGATCGTCTCCAACGACGATCAAGGTCGACTGAGTACCTTGCTGCTGCACGCCCCTGACGGGCGATTACGCCTACGCAATCTGCTCGACAACTTCCGCGCCCGTTACGACCTGCTTTTGATCGACACCCAAGGTGCGCGTAGCGTGCTGCTGGAGATGGCCATCCTGGCCTCCGACCTTGCCCTCTCTCCCATCACCCCGGAAATGCTCGCCGCCCGCGAACTGCAGCGTGGCACCTTGAAGCTACTCAGCGAACTCGAACCTTTCCGCCACCTGGGCATTCCACCCCCACCCTTACGACTGCTCCTGAACCAGGTGAATGCCATTCGAGTGGACACCCGGATGATCATCCGTGGCCTGCGCGAGACCTTCGCAGGGGCTAACAACATCTCGGTTCTAGACACCGCAATTCCGGAGCGAGTGGCGTACCTCAACGCCGCCTCCCTTGGCCTACCGGTCCACCGAGTCGAGACACGCCAGTCACGGGAACGACGCTCGCCATCCGCGATGGAAACCATGCAAGCGCTGGCCATCGAGTTGTTTCCGGAATGGCGCGAAGCGATTTCTAGGGTGGGCAGGTGCACGGAGGTTAAATGACACCATTCACCATGCCGGCACTTCTCGCCCAATCATTGTGTTTGCTCGACCTTATAGCCAACAGCGTTTGGCAAGGAGTCTTCTGATGTTGGATCAACTTCCCATCATCGCTCCACCATTCACTCGACCACACCACCCATCTGGCGATGAATACTGCACTGTCGTCTTTCGCCTGCAGGGTGGACGCTCGGCCATGGGTTGGCTCCTCGCAGAGCTTTCCAGACATTTCGAAGGTTCGGGGACTGCCAAGATCGTCAAGTTCGAGGTCGGTGACCATTTGCGTAACCGGCGTTAACTGAGGTTGTTCCGATGAAGAAGCTCAGTCAGGCGCAGATCACCGACAAGCTGCACCAGGACCACTTCCCTCGAGGTCCAGAACTGGAGCGGCTATCCGATCCACTTACTGACACGCCTATGCTGGTCACTCTGGAGCAGTTGCGGCCCTACGAACACAACCCTCGATTCATTCGTAATCCGCTGTATGACGATATCAAGGCTTCGATCCGTGAACGCGGGCTGGATCAACCACCGCCGATTACCCGTCGCCCGGGAGAAACCTATTTCATCATCCGCAACGGCGGTAATACGCGCTTGGCGATTCTCGGCGAGCTGTGGCAGGAAACTCGCGACGAGCGTTTCTTTCGGATTCACTGCCTGTTCCGACCTTGGAGCAATGAAACCAACGCCCTACTCGGCCATTTGGCGGAAAGCGATCTGCACGGCCAACTCACGTTCATCGAACGGGCTCTGGCGGTAGCCAAACTCAAAACCATGCTTGAATCGGATGGCCCACAGCTCTCACAACGGGAGCTGGCTCGACGTCTTGCCGCTGGGGGCTATCCGATTTCACAGTCGCACATCAGCCGGATGCTGGACACCCTCGAACACTTATTACCCGCCATTCCACAAACTCTGTATGCCGGGTTGGGTAAGCCTCAGATAGAGCGTCTGATCGGTCTACGTAGTCAGGCTGAGCGAATCTGGAACCGTTATCCAACTGCCACAGTTGCATTTGCAGAGTTCTGGCTGGAATCCATGGGTTACTTCGATTGCGATCCTGAATCCTTTGATCTTGAGAAGATCCAGGATGAATTACTCGAACGCATGAGCCGCTTGCTCGGACAGTCCTACCGTATGCTGGCCCTGGAGCTGAGCGATACCCAACGGGTCGTATCCACGCCTGGGGCTGTCACTACCAGGCCCTCAGAGAACATCTATTCGCCAAGCGAACATGAAGCCGCGGCAGAACCGCCCTCCTCCGACACTGAATCACAATCAACCCAGGTCGAGAGCAGGATAGAGTCAGTTTCAGAAGAACTGCTCGCAGAACCCGAAACAAATGTTTCACCAGCGGTCAATCCTCGATCACGCGTTCAACAGATTCGTGAGCAAATCGATCGCGAGATAGCCACCAAAGCGACGTCTCCAGTCGAAACCTGCCCAATCGACGACCTCTGGACGATCACACCAACGCTGGATACACCCGAACAACTGCGTTTAGCCATTGCCGGACTGGCGCGAGAAATGGCGGCCTATGCCGGATACCCCGAGAGCATCATCGGTCAGCCGCTTGGCTTGGGCTTCGCCCTGAACATCGAGCGAGTTGATCTTGCAGCGCCTCACGCAACCGGCGTTCACCTACTGCTCATGGCCCTGCTGCGCGCTCAAGACGACGTCAACTGGGAAGATCGTAAGCAACTGCCGTCAGCGCTGTTCGGCCAATTGTTGCTGGGGATCTATCAACTCCCGCTCACAAATCGTCCCGCCGTGGACGTGGGACTGGAGCGGCTGCCCGACAGGCTGTTAATCAAACTGTATCGCCTGATCCGCCTGGCCCGGCGTCTGATCGACTTAACGATTCCCCCTGAAGATAGCTCACCGAAGGAGCTGCCATGAACCTGTCCTTCAATGTGCTCAACCAGGCCATGCTGACCCAGATACTGCATGAGCTGCGCCAGGGTAACCTGCAGCGCTGCAAGGCACTCGGACTGGGTGAGGACGACATCTACCTGTTGCAATCCTTACCGCCCACTACGTTGTCGCGCCTGGCCCATGCAACCATCCCCTGGGTTGAGATCAAGATTGACTCGCCGGTGCTGCATCGGTTGATCGAGCAAGCCGAACGTGACGAGCAGAACGAGCGCTTGATCAACCGCGCGCTCAAGCTCGGCGCCAGCAGCACCATCATGTACCAATGCTTTGGCTTGGCGCATTCGGAAACCGCCCTGCGTCGACGTCTGCTCAAGATAGAAACCCGAAAAGGTCGCCCTCAGAATTTGAGCGAGGCGCAGGAGCATGCGCTCTGGCAGCGTTGGTGCCAACTACGCGCTCAGGACAGTACCGAGGACCAGCTCGACGCCATGATGATGCTGGCGGACGAGCAACAGATCAGCTTGACCATCGTCTGGCAACAAATCGACCAGTACAGCAACGGCACATGAACACAGCCCCTTCCAGTCGTTGGCAGCGTGTCCTGCAGCAATGCACCCAGCATCTGAGTGAACGCTGGCCCGTACGCCCTACCACTGAACAACCCTCCAACCAGGCCCTGCAAGCTGGCTTTCTATTCAGTGGCCAATCTCACGAAGTCGTGCCACGTCGGCTGCTGTTGGATAGTCGGTTGACGCCGTTGGAACGCAATGCCTGGCAGGTGTTTCGACTCATGCTGCAAGGCCAGGGCGTGGTCACGCCGCGCTATGAGGATTTGCAGCCTTACCTGTCGAGCGTGCCCTACGGTGCGTCAGCCTCCCGTGAAACCATTGCTCGGGTGTTGACGATGCTCAGGTTGACGCGCTGGCTCAGTTTGGTGAGTCGCGGACGCGATCAGCTCAGCGGACGTCTTCAAGGTTTTCTGTATGTTCTGCACGATGAGCCGTTAACCCCCGCCGAAGCCATGGAACTGGATCAGGATTACCTGGCGCTGGTCGGGCATGCCCTCGGTCATGCGACGAAGGCGGTGCGTATTGTCGCTCAGCACGTTGTGGAGGAAGTCCGCCAGGACACGAATATCGATCGTGATCGGTTACCGACGCGGCTCGACAGCTGGGGCGAACACTGGACGCAGCAAGGATTGGATCAGCCAGCCGTTGATGCCTTCCACGATTCCGAACGGGAGGAAGATCACCGCGTTCGGAATCGTGCAGGCCCTCGTTCGGATTCCGAACCGGGCCTGAACGTCAATGTTTCAGACACCGTTCGGAATCCGAACGCCGCCTGTACTGTATTAAAAGAAAGTATTTGTACAGTACCGCGCGCGACCGCAGCGGTGGATAACCTGCACTGGCCCGCTGCGCTGCACCTGAGCCCAAGCGAGCGTCAGGCCGTCGCCGTGGCGCTGAACAAACTCAAACCAGCGGATCGGCAGGCGGTGCTCAACGAAGCGGGAGCACGTTGTGCGGCCGGTGGAATCCGCAAGCCAGCGGCGTATCTGATGGGCCTGATCCAGCGCGCACTGAAAGGTGACTTTCGTCCTTGGGCAGGTCAGGCCGAACCTTCACCCATTGCAGAATCACCTCCACCCGCTCCCTCGCGGCCATCTCGACAACAGGGCGAACCCGCGTCTGCCCTCGCACAAGCGTGCCTGAATGAGCTGCGCCAACTGCGTGGCAAACGCGGTGGACCTCAGTAGATTTGATGCCAGTGGCATCAAATCCATGGTGTTCCACTCTACGAACACATCGGACCAAACTATGAAACTCTTAGGGAAAAGCCGGGACATCTCTTTCGATGAACGTAGACGTCAGTAGATTTGATGCCGGTGGCATCAAATCTACTGACGTCTCCATAATTAGCCCTCTTAAACCAAACCGAACAGACCGCATTCAGTTTTTTGGCTGTCCTTGACCCTCATCTGCCGCAACGTTTCCGTCCAAGCGAATGCGAGGACAACGCCGTGGCCGATCATTACCAACTCAACCTGGGTTCATTGCGCAGCAGCATCACCCTGACCCTGCACACTCACCACGCCGCCCGTATCTGGCAAGGGCGGACCGCACGCGAAGGCGTTCACTCGATCATGGGCATGGCCGGCTACATCAGTGTCACCAACCTGATCAAACAAACCGCGGCTCAGGACGATCCCTATGCCGACTGGGCCATCGTACAACTCGAAGAAAAACTGATGCAGGCCAAGGCTGGGATGCTGGAACTGACCCAACAGCTGGATCGGATCAGACAGGACCTGCCGACACAGATCGACATGGGCGACAACCTCAACATCCACCCCGTCACCTTGCCGTTGTACATCGGCAGCCAGCTGGGTTTTCTGGCGGTCTACCTGCTGACCGACTACGACACCCTGGTGCGTCGTACCCTATTGGCCCATCACACAGCCTTGATCGGCCGCGTCGACATGGAAGCCTGGATCGATGACGGCGCCCATCTGCTGCGCAGCCTGTTCGGCCAGGCGCAGCGCTATCGGCATTCTGGCGTCACCCGTGATGACATGGCAGCGAACAATGCCCGTGCTCTGGCGGCCATCGAGAAGATGGGTTTGCCCCCCATGGACATTCTTGAGGGTCATCGCCGCTCCCAGTTCGCGCCACCGATCATTCGTCGTGGTGCTGTGGCAGTGGATGACGCGGACGCATTGGCAGAGGAAGCGAGAGAGCCATCTGCGACGGTGGATGAGCCGGAGGACGAAGCATGAATCTCATGATCCCGGCTCAACCAATGCCCTTCGAAGCGTTAACACCGGATGCCTATCGACAGCTCGAACACGCTGCCTCCCTAAAAGGCCTTTTAAAACCTTTTAAGGGTAAGGGGGAGTTGGACCACCTGGCGCAGGTGGCGAGGGAAATCGAGGCGCAGTTATGTCACCTGATGGAAGCTGTTGTGCAGCAAGCCGGACAGCCCCCGTACTCACTGCTGGATATTCGATTGGTGCTGCAGAACACCAGCGCGGGCAGCACCTTTTTGCGTTGGCGCACCCGTGACTTCGCCCGCATGGGGGTTGCGGTCTGGGAACGCCAGGTCCGCAACAAGACCCAACCGCAGGCCGTACGCGAGGGGTTGCACCGTTTCGAATGCAACCGTATTGCACTGAACCTGCAGATGAGCGTGGTGCATTCGCTTTACCGCCAGGCCTCGACCTGCGCGATCAAAATGGCCAGTGCCGAACGGCTGCTGCGCCAGTTCACAACCGCAGCGGAGATATCACGATGAGTACTTTTTTCGTCGGCGAAGGCAACATCGGCAGTGCGCCAGAGTTCCAGGAATTCGCCTCAGGCAATGACGAGCCACGGCGTTTGCTACGGCTGAATGTGTACTTCGACAACCCCGTGCCACGCGAGGGCGGCTACGAAGATCGAGGCGGCTATTGGGCGCCGGTTGAGCTCTGGCACCGCGAGGCTGAACACTGGAGCACGCTGTACCAGAAAGGTATGCGTGTGCTGGTCGAGGGCCGCACGATACGAGATGAGTGGGAGGACAGCGAAGACAACGCGCGGGTGACCTTCAAGATCGAGGCCCGTCGAGTCGGCATCCTGCCTCATCGAGTGCACAGCGTGGTCATGCGGGAGCGATCCAATGAACCGGCAGCATCTGCGAAACACGTCGGGCAAAATACAGAGCAAGCCAGCTCACCTGCGTCGAAGCCAAAAAAGCGCACAGGGCCGCCACCTCCGGAATGACGAGCATTAGGCATAAAAATTGCGCCTTTGCGCGAAGTTGCTGGCGTATTACTACTCGCTGCTCGTGAAGACCCACACTGTCGTCCACGCTAAAACGGGGTAACAGCATCGGATCGTCAAGGCAGTCCTCACCGACTAATATGAGGTACCTGCGAGTCAGGTTTCTCATATCTCGTAGCTGCTGTTTCCAACAACTCTGCTCCGGACCCCATCCGGAGCAGTCTTATGCGCCTCTTCCTCTGCGAGAAACCTTCCCAAGGTCGTGACATCGCCAAAGTTCTCGGAGCCAGCCGGCGCAGCGATGGCTGCCTAATCGCACCCGAGACAACCGTCACCTGGTGTATCGGTCACCTGCTGGAGACAGCACCGCCTGAAGCTTATGGTGAACACTTCAAGAGTTGGTCGTTAGATCATCTACCGATCATTCCCGCGCAGTGGCAGGTCGAGGTCAAACCCAAGACTGCGGCACAGTTCAAAGTCATCAAGCGCCTGCTCAGTAAAGCCACCACCGTCGTCATCGCGACCGACGCCGACCGCGAAGGTGAAATGATTGCCCGCGAGTTACTGGAACTCTGCAAGTATCGAGGCCCCGTTCAGCGCCTCTGGTTGTCGGCACTCAACGAGGCGTCGATTCGCAAAGCATTGTCCTCGCTGAAGTCTGGTCAGGAGACCTTCCCGCTCTATCACTCAGCCCTCGCCCGCAGCCGTGCTGACTGGCTGATCGGCATGAACCTCAGTCGTTTGTTTACCCTCCTCGGTCGGCGGGCAGGCTACGACGGCGTGCTGTCGGTTGGACGCGTACAGACACCCACTTTACGCCTAGTGGTCGATCGGGATCGTGCGATTGCCAGTTTCGTTCCGGTGCCCTACTGGAACGTTGAAGTGCACTTATCGTCGAGGGGTCAGCGATTCATCGCATCGTGGTTACCGCCAAGCTCAGGACAGGACGAAGCGGGTCGTTGCCTGCAACAGGCGCTTGCCAGTCAAACGGTCCAAGCGATCTCTTGCAGCAAGACCGCCACAGTACTCTCGCTGCAGACTGAGCATTTCCGCGAAGCGGCGCCCCTGCCCTTCGACTTGAGCACGCTGCAAGAAGTCTGCTCGCGCAAGTTGGGACTCGGCGTTCAGGAAGTCCTGAATATCGCCCAGGCTCTGTATGAAACCTACAAAGCCACCACCTACCCGCGCAGTGATTGCCGCTATTTGCCAGAGAGTATGTTCGACGAGGTATCTGGGGTATTCGATGCCCTGCTCAAAACCGATCCCACCCTGCGGCCCGCATTCGGAAGACTCGATCGATCACTGCACTCCCGCGTGTGGAACGATGCCAAGGTCACCGCGCACCACGGCATCATTCCCACCACCGAGCCGGCGAACCTTGCGCGGATGTCCGAACAAGAACGCCAAGTCTACGAACTGATTCGTAGCCACTACCTCGCGCAATTTCTTCCGTCTCATGAGTTTGATCGAACCCAGGTCGAACTGGAATGTGGCGAAAAACGATTGACCGCTGTTGGCAAACAGATCCTGGTCCAGGGCTGGAAAGGCTTGCTCTCCGAAAACACCGAGGAGGACGAACCCAGTCACAAGTCCCAAGTCTTACCCGTCTTGCAACAGGGCACGCAGTGCGCAGTGGACGACGTCGAACTCAAGTCCATGCGCACCGCCGCCCCCAAACCACTCACCGAGGGCGATCTGATCAAGGCGATGAAAAACGTCGCCAAGCTGGTCAACGACCCACGCCTGAAACAGAAACTTCGGGACACTACCGGTATCGGTACCGAAGCCACGCGAGCCGGCATCATCAAGGGGTTGATTGATCGCGGTTACTTGCTGAAGAAAAAACGCGCCTTAATGGCCTCCGCAGCGGCCCATACCCTGATTGAGGCGGTACCCGCCGCAATCGCAGATCCGGGCATGACCGCGATATGGGAACAGGCCCTGGACGAAATCGAAACGGGACGCCTGACCCTTGATGCGTTCGTCGCCAAGCAGGCGAACTGGATTGCACAATTGGTCGAACACTGTGGCGCACTCACCTTGGCGGTACCTGTCGAAGCCGGCCCGGCCTGCCCCATTTGCAATGCCTCGATGCGTAGACGTAAAGGAAAATCAGGGCAGTTCTGGTCATGCTCCCACTACCCAGATTGCAAGGGCACTGTGTCGATCAGTAAAGATACGCGTCGCTCATGATGTTCCATGGGACGATCATTATGAGAACGGTGCGTTCTCTGCCTTGACGTCGTCCCACCCTCTCTGCTGTAGTGCCTCAGGATCATCGCCAATGGCGACCCAAGACCGATTTGCTCCGGGTAGCTCGGTCGAACTCGTCGAGTTCGGAGCCTTCTCTTCTGCGGGATTTCATTCCCGTTTTGTGCTTGACCTGATCGTGGTGGCGGATGACCACTGTTGCCTCTACCCGGCAACAGCGGTCATCCGCTTCGGCGATCGTATTCAGTCCCGGAGCCCGCCGGGGAAACACTGGGCACCTTTTGTGCGCGGATGCGTGCCAGCATGTTCCGACCCAGGCCACGACAAGGGTCGGTTGGCGAATCATGGCGCAGTTCAACCAAGTGTTGCGAGGCGCTGGTCGACTGCGTAAGACCGTCAAAGGTGGTTTTTTTCTTCCTCGCCTGGCATCCCGTCAGGCCCACTCTTCACTTTCTTCAGTCCAGTGACTGCCACTGTATTCCGGCTATAAAAAATCGGGTTGCAGCGTCTTGACGCTCCCCTGTGACAGGCTTATACAAAGGGCGTGGTTTGCTGTCGTTGACAGCCCAGCCCAGGTAGCTTGAACCTTCAAGGCTACGCCACGTTCGTGGTGGTTTACCCAAGTGCGATCAGCGTTCGGAAGCTCGCACGGTTACCGCCTCAGCGGTGATGAATGCCCACTACCCCATGTCTGCTAACCACTACCGCAGACGTTCCTCAGCTGCACCGTTATTCCGCCAGACGCATCGTTCTGATCGTCATCGGCTTGCCGGTGGTGAGTCGTTCATCGCTCTTCTTCACCTTACCCACCCTGACGGGGGCTCACTTCCCCATCAGGGACTGTGCGTCGCCGTTTCCCCTTGAAACAGGAGAACCACCATGGCCCACGCCAACCAATCCAAAGAAGCGACCACTTACTTCAACCTGCACACCGTCGGTATCGGCTACCTCAACCGTGTTCGTGAAGTCCAAGTCCGCCGCGGCCAACCATTCATTGCCTGCGATATCGCAGCCCTGCACGGTGCCACCGATGCGGTGGAGTACACCCGCTTCGACTGCAAAGTCGCTGGGGGTGAAGCTGAACGCTTGATTCGTCTCTATATGGACGCCGTCAACGCCGAGAAAAAGGTCTTGCTGTCGTTCCGTATCGGCGACCTGTGGATCGATCCGTTTCTCTATGAGAAAGGCGAGAAACAAGGCCAACCGGGCGCCAGCCTGAAAGGTCGTTTGCTGTTCATCGACTGGATCAAGATCAACGGCACGTTCGAATACAAAGCACCCGCCAGGCAGGAAGCAACAGCACCTGCTGAGCAAGCGCCAAACAGTGAACCATCCCCACCGTCGGCTGATGCCGAAGTTGAGGATACCGAAAACCCAATAGAGGCTCGGGTGGAACCTGAATCTCCACCCGCTCCGCGCACGGCCCGCCGTGATGCCACCCGTACCGTTCAGTCCGCCTGAACAGTCCACGATGTTCCTCATCAAGGCGCTCCGTCGAGCGCCTTTTCTTCAATCAGCACAGGGGACCATTATGGAATCCTTCTGGCTTTGCGACGACTGCCTGTTCGCTACAGCTTACGAGGACTACAGCACCTTATCGCTGTATTACTCGCAGGATGAGGTCGAACAACGCATCGCCGCGATACATCGTGAGCTAGTTCGGTTGATGCCCATCAGTGCCGACTTCGATCCCGAAGCCGGCTGGGGAATAAGAACCTTTTCTCCATCGCCTTGCGACGGCTGTGGTTCACATCTACACGGTCAACGCCACCGATTCACTCGGCTGTAAACAGCGCGCCATCTGCTAACGCCCAAGACTCCACACCCACCTTGGGGGATACCACTCCCCTCGGGCGTGTACCCCTGATTGTTCCCTTCGGAGGTACCGCCATGAGCACCCAACTTACACTGATTGAGACCTCGGATTTCGAGGCTGATCGCATTGTCCAAGAAAACCAGCTGATCGACGAAGCGCAGCATATTCTGGATCGTCGGCTGTTCGCCCGCGGCCCTATCCTGACGTCGCCTGACACTGTTGCCTCCTACCTAAAACTGCAGCTTGCGCAACAAGAGCATGAAGTCTTCGGTGTGATCTTTCTCGATGCCAGGCACCGGGTGCTGGCATTCGAAGTCCTCTTTCACGGCAGCATTGATGGCGCCAGCGTTTACCCCCGCCAAGTCGTTAAGCGTTCCCTAGCGCATAACGCTGCGGCCGCCATTTTGGTTCACAACCATCCCTCGGGTTGTACAGAACCCAGCCAGGCGGATCGCGTCTTGACCGCACGGCTGAAGGAGGCCTTGGCCTTGATCGAAGTGCGTGTATTGGATCACTTCATCGTGGGTGAAGGTCGTCCTCTCTCCCTTGCCGAATACGGCTGGCTTTAACCCTCACAGGCGCCTTCGGGCGCCTTGTTCATTTTCATTCTGGAGAACCCTCATGAACCCCGCACACCAAGCCCCAGCTCTGCTGATGGCCTCAACCCCATTTGCTCGCGGCTACGACAACCTTCATATCGAACGGCTGCTACTGATCACCTACGAAAACGACTGCCCTCCCTGCGTTCGACCAGTGCACGACTCACAAGCACATCTGCCCGACAATGAGCTGCAACTGTTCACCTGCCTGTTCAATGACGATTTCGCCTTGATCAGCGAAGGCCAATCCATTCCGGATGAATTGGATGAATTAGATGAACGCTGCCAGTCCACCGGGTTGGTGCGCCAAGTGATCTACGCCGTGATGGGCGACATGCTCAACGAGCGGCATCACCTCGGCGATCTGTACTCCCTGGAAGAAGCCCAAGCCATGGTCCATCGCTTGAGCTTCGAAACGGGGCACTACAGTCGAGCCTGGGAGATCAGTACCGCACACCTTCCTGAAGAAGCGATGTTCTATCTGGAAGGATGGGCAAGTAACTCCGCTCCGAGGCAAACCGGCCTTTTGTTCGAGCTTTTCGAGTTGCCGGATTGCTGCGGCATCAGTTGCAAGCTGATTGGCACGCCATGGACGGACGAAAACTTGCTGAACATTGAGGGCAAACGTTATTCAAGCTTGAGACAAGAGCAACTCGACGCAGGCACACCGGAAGTCCTAGTCAACGTACTGTACCTGGCGGCATTGGCGGATGCGAGATTGTTGATCTTCGACCCCGACGCTGCCGTCTTGAATGGGCTCGCTATTTTTGATGAATAGCAACGCGTTCAGCGTTAACACGACCCGCCTTGAATCAACTTTCTCACTGAGTTGCTCCTTCACCTCATGTCAGGTTTTGCACTGAATCTGTCATGAGGTTTTTTCCATGGAGCGTTTTTTCACGCCTGTCTGCCTGCTGGGTTTGTTGAGCGCCTGCACCGCGCAAATCCCCAATACATTGCCAACCCATCCAGAGATCGACAGTGGCTCCAATCGGGCCCAGCTTTCGAGGGACACAGCGGAAGGAAACCATCCGACAGAACTCCGCTATGGCCGCTATACGCTGGTCAGCACCGAGCCCACCACGGAACAACGCTATCTTCTCGCTCAAATCATTGAAGTGAACATCCCGTCCAGCCTAAACCCCTCAGTGCAGGATGCGTTGCAGTACGTATTGCGGCGCTCGGGCTATTCGCTCTGCCCCGTTACTGCGTCGGTGAAGTTGCTGTTTACCCGGCCTCTGCCTGCAGCCCATTACCGGCTTGGTCCAATCCCTTTGCGCCGCGCGCTACAAGTGCTGGCTGGCCCCGCCTGGCAACTCACGACCGATGAAGTCAGCCGTTCGGTCTGCTTCGAACAGCAGAAAACGGATGCCGGTGTCGCGCTGATTACACCCGTCTTGCCCCATCAATCGGAGGCGCGGTCATGAAAGCCTCAACGTTTCAAACCCTCATCATCGGGCTCCTTTGCCTGGCGGTCGCCGGGCTGAGCGGTGGTTTGTATAACCAGTATCAACGCATGGCAAAACTGCAGAGCACGGACACGCAATACCGACAAACTTTGGACACCCTGCAACATGATTCAAGCGCCCTCAAGGATGCACAAGAGAAGCTGCAGTACGCGCTGAAAGACCTGAAGCAGATGGTCGATACTAGTGAGCAACAGGCCAATACCCTCGATCCGATGCTGGATCAGTGGGCGCAAGAAATACAGGAGCTGCGCGATGGTCTGGCAGCCCGCGCCACCGTGGCAGAACTGACAGCGCTGCGCGCACACCTTGAACAGGTCGAGCAGCAGTTCCAGGAGCACAAGACCCAGCCATCACCCCCACCGCCGTCGCCTTCCGCGACTAAACCGAAAAAGACCGCTCGCCCCAAGCCCGTCCCGCTCTCGCCACCGTTCTCGGTGTTGGGGGTCGAATCCCGTGGTGGTGAGCGCTTTTTGGCAGTCGCACCTCATGACAGTCGCTCTCTCATAGATGTTCGGCTGCTGCATAGCGGCGAGCAGCTCGGAGCCTGGTACCTGAAAGTGCTGGAGCCGAACTCAGCCATCTTCGCGGTGGCCGCTCAGCCAGACCAGACCGTGCACCTCCCTTGAGAAGCGATCATGAACAGAGCGCTACTGCCCACCGTCGTCTGTCTCGCTTCGCTACTGGCCATGGACGCTGCGATGGGCAACCCCGTCACGACACAGTCACAGACCCAGGACACGCAGTCTGCTCCGCTGGGGCGCTCTGACTCTGAACAGGCAGCGAGCTGGGGCCTGACGGGGCAGGAGTGGACGCGCTTCGAACAGATCCAATCCGGCCCACGCGGTTTCTGGAGCCCGAACCTCGATCCGTTGACCGCGCTCGGGGTTGAGGCCCAGACCGACCAAGAGCGCCAGCGCTATGCCGAATTACAGGTAGCGCTGGAAGCCAAACGCGCCGAGCGCGAGTTGGCCTACCAAAACGCTTACGCCGCGGCCTGGACCAAGCTGTTTCCCGGGCTGCTACCGATCCAGGGCATGGCATCCCCGCCCCCTATCAGCTCAGCGGCCGCGCCGCGCCAGGCTCTATTTGTGGAGGACCACTGCTCAGCGTGTACCGCCGAAGCCCAGCGTCTGCAAAGCAGCGACACGGCGTTCGATATCTACCTGGTGGGCAGCCAAGGCGAGGATGAACGCGTCCGTAGCTGGGCTCGGCAAGCGGGCATCGATCCCGTCAAGGTTCAACGCCGGCAGATCACCCTGAACCATGACCGTGGTCGCTGGTTCAGCCTGGGTGCCCCGGGGCCAATGCCTGCCACATTTCAACAGGTGAATGGACAATGGCAACGCCTCGACTGAGTGGTCTTGCGCTGGTGCTGACGGTGCTCGCCGTCCAGGCCGACCAACTTCCGCCTCCGGCCTATCAATTGGCGGCGCATGACGCCGACATCCCTTCTATGGTGCTATTCGCAATTGCCCTGCAGGAGAGTGGTATCCACGTCCGTGGTCGATTGCTGCCCTGGCCCTGGACCCTGAACATCGCCGGAATACCCTACCGCTTCGCCACTCGCCAGGCCGCCTGTCACGCCTTACTTCAGGCGCTCGCGCGACATGACGCCAAGCGGGTCGATGTCGGTCTTGGACAAACCAACCTGGGTTACCACGGGCAACGTTATTCCAGCCCCTGCGAAGCCCTTGACCCTTACCGAAATCTCGCCGTGACCGCCGCGCTGTTGCAGGAGCATCACGCCACCACCGGTGATTGGGTATCAGCTGCCGGCCGATATCACCGCCCGGCAGGAGGAACGCCGGCCGCGCGTTACCGCGCCGGCTTTTCCCGGCAACTCGAACGGTTGCTGGTTTCTTTCAAACAGGGCACACCACCATGAAGCGAATCCCCATCGCCTGTTATTTCATCCTGCTTTTGGTATCTTTCGCCCAGCCGGAACTGACCGTAGCCGGGGATCAGCCTAGCGACTTCACCCGACACCATTTTCAAGTTGCCAGGCCGCTAATAAACAACAAGATCCAGCCTGATCGGGCCATGCATGCGGACCTGTCCACGTTTGCCGATGAAGCCTGGATACTGCCCATCCGTAGCCCCCACTTGAGCCCCGGCCAGATCACGTATCGCGCCCTGAACATGCCGGGCTTGCGGCCATTTTTTCTGGTCGGTGACGATCCCCTGTCGCTGACTTGGCTGCGTCAGCGCGCTGCTGAACTGCAGGAAATGGGCGCGGCTGGCCTCGCCGTCGAAGTAGCCGACACTGAAGCCCTGGCCCGAATTCGCGCAGCCGCTCCAGACATCACCATCCTGCCGGTCAACGGCAACGACATCGCCACCCGCCTGCAGATTTTGCACTACCCCGTCTTGATCACCGCCACCTCATTGGGACAGTGAGTCAGGTCATGGCCGAGCATGCGATGGAGTCCAAGCTCCGGCCAGCGGTCGAGTTGTACACCGTAACAATCTGCATCGCCGCCGCGGTGTTGTGCGTGTACTCGCCCTGGGCCGTGGCCCTGTCACCCGAGATCGGGCAGGTTGCGGCGCTGGCCTATACCCTGTTCGGCCTGATCCGCCTGCGACAAGCCTGGGAGGTGTTGCGCTATCGGCGCAATATCCGCCGGCTGCCCCGCTACGAGCTGACCAGCCGGCAGATTCCGGTCAGTCGTAAGCGTTTGTTCATGGGTCGCGGCTTTCGCTGGACCCGCCTGCACACCCAGCGCTTGGTCGAGGCCCAGGATCCGGCGGTCGCCCATTATGTCGACCAACCGACCCACTACCGGCTGGCCCGTGAACTCGAACGGCGCCTGGAGCATGCACCGTTTCCGCTCTCGATACTGGCCCGTGTCACCGCCTGGGACAGTGCCTTCAATCCGTTGCGCCCTTTACCCCCAGTCGGTGGCTCGCCTCTGTTGCATGGGGTCGAGCCCAACGAAACGGAAGTCAGTCTGCCGCTGGGCGAACGGGTCGGACACACCCTGGTGCTGGGCACTACCCGTGTCGGCAAGACGCGACTCGCCGAGGTGTACATCACCCAGGACATTCACCGCGTCGAACATGAGGTGGTCATCGTCTTCGATCCGAAGGGCGATGCCGACCTGCTCAAACGCATGTACGTCGAAGCCAAACGGGCCGGTCGGGAAAAGGAATTCTATGTTTTCCATCTAGGCTGGCCAGAGATCTCCGCGCGTTACAACGCGGTGGGACGTTTCGGGCGCATCTCGGAGGTAGCATCGCGCATCGCTGGGCAACTCAGTGGCGAAGGCAACTCCGCAGCCTTTCGCGAGTTCGCCTGGCGCTTTGTCAACATCATTGCCCGGGCTTTGATCGAGTTGGGCCGGCGCCCAGACTACCTGCAGATCCAGCGACATGTGGTCAATATAGACGCGCTGTTCATCGAATACGCTCAGCAGTTTTTCGCCAAGACCGATCCGAAAGCCTGGGAAGTGATCGTCCAACTGGAAGGCAAACTCACTGAGAAGAACATTCCCCGGCATATGGTGGGACGCGAAAAGCGTGTGGTGGCCATCGAACAGTACCTGGCGGTGAAACGGGTGTTCGATCCGGTGCTGGATGGACTGCGCTCGGCAGTACGTTACGACCGCACCTACTTCGACAAAATCGTTGCTTCGCTGCTGCCGCTGCTGGAGAAACTCACCACCGGCAAGACCGCCCAACTGCTGGCCCCCAACTACACCGACCTAGATGACCCGCGACCAATCTTCGACTGGATGCAGATCATTCGCAAACGCGGCATCGTTTACGTCGGCCTGGATGCGCTGACCGACGCCGAAGTCGCAGCCGCTGTGGGCAACTCCATGTTCGCTGATTTGGTCTCGGTCGCGGGCCACATCTACAAACATGGCATTGACCACGGCCTGCCCCCATCAGGCAGCAGCAGTGACAAGCTGCCGATAAACCTGCACGCTGATGAGTTCAACGAATTGATGGGCGATGAGTTCATCCCCCTGATCAACAAGGGTGGCGGCGCCGGTATCCAGGTAACCGCCTACACCCAGACCCTCAGCGATATCGAAGCACGTATCGGCAACCGCGCCAAAGCTGGCCAGGTGATTGGCAACTTCAACACCCTGCAGATGCTCCGCGTGCGCGAAACCGCCACCGCTGAACTGCTCACCCAGCAGTTACCCAAGGTTAACGTGCTGACCAAGACCCTGATGTCGGGTGCGACGGACACATCCGATCCGGACGCCAACACGGACTTCACCTCGTCCTCCCAGGACCGTGTCAGCAGCACCAGTGTGCCGCTGATCGAGCCTGCTCATATCGTCAGTTTGCCCAAGGGGCAAATGTTCTCCTTCCAGGCCGGTGGGCAGCTCTGGAAAGTCCGCATGCCGTTGCCAAAACCCTCCAACGTCGACGCCATGCCCAAGGACCTACAGGAACTCACTCAACGGATGCGGGCGGCCTATAACGCGCAGGCGGGGCAATGGTGGAGCGCAAGCGGTGGCGGCCCAACTACCAACTTCGATCTGGATCAGGTGGGGTAGCCCTACCCCACAACAGGTTTCGATTCAGCAGAAAACGATCCAGGAGACGTATTGCCCACATCAACTCTGCAGCGCGCAATGGGGTGAACTATGGCGACTTCCACCCAGAACACGCCGCCACAACCGATCCAGCGTCCGGGATTGATCATCTCGGCGATCAGCCTAGTCCTGCGCATCATCGGTTTGCTGATTGCCTCGTTGCTGTTCTCGATCCTCATCGAGTTCGCCGGGCTGCTACTGTTCTGGGGTGATCAGGGCTGGCGGCATAGTCAGGCTATGCTAACCAGTGAGTTGGGCTGGCTCAGCGAGCACTTCAAAGCTTCACTTCTCATCCAACAGCCTGGGAAAACAATTGTCCAGTGGCTGGAGCTCCTCAATCAGTGGCTGCTGGTCAAGACTGGCTTTGAGGATTTTGCCCGGCAGGCGCGGGTTTCGGGCCAGGGCAATGGCTTCTGGAGCTGGGCGAATCAGCTCTACGTGAGCATTGAGGATTTCGTACTGGCGGCGGTGTATGTGACCTTTACCTTCGTAGTGCGCCTAACCATCTTGGCTCTGGCCACACCGCTATTTTTGTTGGCCTCGTTCACCGGTTTTGTCGATGGTTTGATGCGCCGCGACCTGCGCAAGTTTGGAGCCGGGCGAGAAAGCAGTTTTGTCTATCACCGAGCTAAACGAGCAGTGATACCCCTGCTGCTCGTACCCTGGATCATGTATCTGTCCCTGCCCTTTTCGCTCAATCCTATGGCCGTCTTTTTGCCTTGCGCGATGATGCTCGGAATAACGACAGCCATCACCGCGGCGACGTTTAAAAAATACATTTAATAAAATGTAACGCTGACGTGTTAAACCATTCCGGTGAATTTAGCCAAAATCGCGACGACATAACCGCCAATAATAGACAAACCAACAATACCCAACGGCCGCTGCCACCAATCACCGCTAGGGGACGGCGGCATAGACTGCTGATAAAAATTGATCTGCCCGATCTGATTTGCGTTGACTTGGGTGGCTGCTCCATTTTGCATCGAGTTGCGCCACTGAGCTTCCTCAAGACGTTCGAATTGAACCTGAACACGCCTCTTGAGTTGGCTAGCGGAAAGGAGAATTTGCTTTCCAATAATCATCACACCCAGCAAACCGAAAAACAGCAAATTTCCATAGCTGAGCGGGTTTTCCTGGCTGAGGGTAGGCGCGTGCTCCCATACAAAACCGATGTAGGGTGATGTGACCTGGTAAACATCGGCTACTAAATTTTGCACAACCCCTCCCAAATGCCCAAAAAATTTTGTGCTCGCGAGAGTCTCTGCTTGATGGTGCAGAAAAATCAACGATGAAACCAAATAAAATAGCCCCCCGAAGACCATCAAGGAGAAGCCCACGGCCTGTCGAATACGGTACCGCCGAATTGCTTGTTGGATGTTCACTCTCTGCTATCACTCTTCGTTAACTGATTTCGTCCGCGCTTATCTGCGCCCCGCTAACAATGCTGTTAGCGGAATCAAAAGTTAACGGCTACTAATCGTTTTTCATGAGTAACCAATGCTGTACTTGCGGTCCAATCGTGTCATTTTTCCGCGTTTCGTAGCTCTCGATACGGTGTTCGAACTCGCTCCACGATCAGAGACTGTATCGAAATAAAATGACGCAGCGTGTTTCGTGTTTCTTACTGCTGAGTCCTGGACGTTAGTTGAATGCTGGCCCCATCTCCAAATGGGCTATCCACATGCCGACTACATTTTTCCGAATCTGCCTACTGCTCATATTGATGACGTTCCATAGCGGCGGCTATGCCGCATCTGCTCATGAGCGCGAGCAGCTCAGCCTAGTTCAGCAGCAGGTCGACACTATTGAGCGCCTTGCGGCGCAAGCTAAGGTAGCCAGGACCTCCGAACCAAACGAACGCTATCGCTTCGACTATCCCCGCCTGTCTCAGGACATCCAACGCATTCGCCAAGGAATGCAGAACTATCTGTCGCCCTCCCGTGCTCAACCTCACGACGCTGGTGAGCTGGTCGGCGATTACCGCCTCGACATCCCGTCCGTGGAACCGTCGCCATGAGCATGACCGACGCTCAGACCGCAGCGTTCCAAAACGCCTCCGGTTTCTCGGCACAGAGCAGTTCGACACTCTGGTTGTCCCTGGTTCTCGTCCTGGCTTTGCTCTGGTGCACCTGGGTGATGTGGACGGCTTACCGGGGCTGGGCCACCGGCAGTGTGCGCTTCGGCGCGTTTGGCGGCAGCGCCGCACGTGTTTTGCTCGCCCTACTAGTCCTGATGTTCTTCACGCTGTCCTAATCCAGGAGATCACTGCCATGCTCAAGTGCTTTACCCCTCTAAAAAACAACCTGCGTGATCGTGCCAGCCAGCGCTTGATCGGCCTGCTGTTGGTGCTCGGCCCAAGCCTGGCTTTTGCCGAGCTTCCCACCATGGAGGCTCCTTCGCGTGGTGAAGGTTCCGGGTTGATCGAGACGATCAAAAACTACGCCTATGACGGCGGCATCCTGCTCGGTTTGTTGATCGCCCTGCTCGCTTTTCTCGGGGTGGCTTGGCATTCCCTAACTGTCTATGCCGACGTGCAGAACCAGCGCAAGACCTGGAAGGACCTCGGCGCGGTGGTCGGCATCGGCGCCCTGTTGGTGGTGATCATCATCTGGTTCCTGACCAAGGCCGCCGCGATTCTGTGAGGTCGACATGAACGACACTATCGAACGCCTTGCCGACGGCACCTTGGTCTTTCTGCCGGAGCGACTCAACCGCGATCCTGCCGTACTGCGCGGTTTGACCAATGATGAGATGTGGGTAGCTCTCGGCACTGGCGCCGCCATTGGCCTGCTGCTGGGCGTTCCTCTAGGGATCGTCACCTCGTCTATTGCCGTTGCGCCGACCAGCATGATCGCAAGCATGGCGCTGGTGTTATTTGCCGGTGGTACGCTTTTGCGTCGGGCCAAACGGGCTCGCCCCGAGACCTGGTTGTACCGCAAGCTCGAATGGATACTCGCCAGCCGTTGGCGCCTGGGGCGCGGAAGTTTGATTCTCCACTCCGGCGCCTGGACGATTCGCCGTTCGCGTCGACTGCGCCCTGCCCTGTTCCGGTGGCAACCATGAATCGTTTTCGGAACAAGGTGGATGCCCAACACGCCCACATCTTCAGCCTGCGTCTGGCGGTAGTGATTCTGGCCCTGGTCTGTGCCGGACTTTGGTATGGCTGGCGCTCGGCACCGACCGATCTGACGGTGCATGTCCCCCCGGATCTGCGCTCGGGCAGCACTCGCAAGTGGTGGGATGTCCCCCCAGAGAATGTCTATGCCTTTGCCCTGTACATCTTTGGCCAACTCAACCGCTGGCCTTCGGATGGCGAGCAGGATTATCGCCGCGCCATCTATGGCTTGCAGTCCTACCTGACACCCGCCTGCAAGGCCTTCCTCGACGGTGATTATGAGTACCGCAAGGCCGCCGGCGAGCTGCGCCAGCGGGTGCGTGGCGTCTACGAAATTCTGGGCCGAGGCTACAGCGAAGATCCGGAACTCAGGGTCAAGCAACTCGACCGCGACAGCTGGCTGGTCAAGCTCGATCTCAATGCCGATGAATATTACGCCGCCGAACCGGTGAAACGGGTGGTGGTGCGGTATCCATTGCGCGTGGTGCGTTTTGATCTGGACCCCGAACGCAATAAGTGGGGGCTGGCACTGGATTGTTATCAGGGCACTCCGCAAAAAATCTCCCTGCCTGGAGGTGAGCCATGAAGCGGATTTCTACCCTGGGACTCACCGTTGCACTGATGCTATGGGGAGCTGTAGCGCAGGCCGTCGAGCTGATGCACTGGGAACGCCTCCCCCTCGCGGTCCCGCTGGTGATCAATCAGGAACGAGTGGTCTTTATCGATGAGGCTGTTCGCGTCGGTGTGCCCTCAACCCTGACCGGCAAGCTGCGTGTGCAATCAACCGGCGGCACGCTGTACCTGCGAGCGTCGGAAGCCATTGCACCGACCCGACTGCAGCTGCAATCGGTCACGACGGGCGAGATCATCCTCCTGGATATCGCGGCCACTCCCGGCGATCAACCGCTGGAGCCCGTACGTATTCTCAAGAATGCTCAGGGGCAAGCTACCGAGGCTGAATCTAGCACCGTCCCTGTTCCAGAACGCACACCGATCCCGGTCGCTTTGACGCGCTACGCCGCGCAAAGCCTGTACGCGCCGCTGCGCACCGTGGAGTCCCTGCCCGGTGTACGCCGCGTCCCGCTCAAGCTGCGTACCGAACTGCCGACCCTGCTGCCGACCGAAAACGTGTCCAGCACACCCATCGCCGTCTGGCGACTCGGTGATTACTGGGTGACGGCGGTGAAATTGCGCAATCGTGGTTCAGAGACGGTGCAACTCGATCCACGTCGACTTCAGGCCAAGCTGTTCGCCGCGGCCTTCCAGCATGCTTTCCTCGGGCCTGTCGGCAGCGCTGAAGACACCACGATCGCCTACCTTGTCACCCGCGGTGCCGGCCTCGAGCAAGCCGTGCTGCTACCGCCCGTTGCGCGAGGTGCTGACGATGAAAGCTAACGCCTTGCTCAAATGGCTGGTACCGGCTGCGCTGCTGGGCGTGGTACTGATCATCCTGAAAACCTGGGTCCCGGGTGGCAGCACACCTTCTCCAGAGCACCCAGTTGATCAGGGCAATATTCAATTATCCGCCGAGCAAGCCAAGTCGCTCGGCATTGCGGGCGATACCCCACGCGACACGGTCGCCACCCTGGTCGGCCAGGTGAAGGCCATGCGCAGCGACATGCTCGGTTTGAAGAAACACAATGACTCACTGCAGACGGAAAACAACCGCCTACGCGAGCGGGAAAACAGTGTCGATTCGCGTATCCAGACCGCGCTTGGCAGTGTGACCCAGCAGGTCGACGAAGGCCGCCGCCAAGCCAACGAGGCCCGACTCAAAGCGGAACAAGACAGTCGTCAGGCTCGCGGCCTGCTCACGCAATTGCAGGATCAGTTGTCGGGGCTGACCGGCAAAGGCAAGGATATGCCAATCGGATTGGGGCTCGAGCCTGGCGACGGTGCTCAGTTTGACGGACAGCATCCTGCCAATGATGCGCTGCAGTGGATTGAACCCTCGGATGCTTCGGGCACCGACACCCGAGGCAAAACCAAGACCTCCTCCCTCGCATTGAGTCTGCCTACCGCCTTCAACTCACTGGAAGGCTTGAAAGACAATCCTATTGATCGCAGCCAGAAACAGCTACGTGCAGTCACCAAGGGTGAGCGTGACCTGACGCGATCCGTTGACCGAACCGAAGGGGCGAAGCCGGTCTACACCATCCCCGAAAACGCGACATTGATGGGCTCAGTCGCCATGACCGCGCTGATCGGCCGCGTCCCGGTGGACGGCACTGTGAATGATCCCTATCCCTTCAAAGTGCTGGTCGGCCCTGAGAACCTGACCGCCAACGGCATCGACCTGCCAGACGTCGCGGGTGCCGTAATGAGCGGCACCGCGTCCGGTGACTGGACCCTGTCTTGCGTACGTGGACAGGTCGAGTCAATCACCTTTGTGTTTACCGATGGCACCATCCGCACGGTACCTCAGCCGAAAGCAGTAGCCAGCCGCACTGCCTCCACCACCCAGAGCTCAAACACCGACAAGATCCGCGGCGGACTCGGTTACCTGTCCGATCCGTATGGCATTCCTTGCATCGCTGGCGAGCGCCGCTCGAACGCTCAGCAATACCTCGGCAGCCAGAGCCTGATCACTGCCGCCGGCGCCGGTGTCGCCGCCCTGCTCGGGGATGAGCGGAACAACAGCAGCGTGATCAGTTCAGGCGGCAGTACCCTCGGGGTCACCAGTAGCAGTGGCAACAGCGCGCTGAATTCAATTCTCAGCGGCGGGGTCAGCGACATCCGCGAGTGGGTCAACAAGCTGTATGGCGAAGCCTTTGCTGCCGTGTACGTGCCACCGGCAGCACAAGTCGCGCTGCACCTCGACCATGAGATCACCATCGACTACGAGCCCAAGGGCCGGAGCGTTCGCCATGAAAAAGACCATGCCTCCCTGCCTGACCTGGATTAGCGTGTTCTGCTGGGTCCTGGCGGGGTGCTCCACCGACAAGGAGACGCTTCTGCCCCATGGAGAGCAAACCATGCTGGACATCTGGAACGGCGCCGGTTCGCAAGGCACTCAGCAGCAACTGCTGGATGCTCGGCAGCAGTTACGCCGCCCGTTGGCTCAAGCAGATTTCTCCTTTTCTCTCCAGGAACCGTACACTCGCACAGCGGCGAACGAGATCCGCAACCTGTTCCCTCGCTTGCCCAATCCCGATCTGGTGCTATACGTGTATCCGCATCTGAGTGGTACCGAGCAGGCACCGATCCCAGGTTACTCTACCGTCTTTCCGTTCTACCAACGTGTGCAGTACGCATTACCTGGTGAACGTCAGGAAGACCTGTAGTGCGTAGCGGCGATTCGGGCAATCGCACTCCCACGTGGAAAGGCTGGCGCAATCCATTGCGCCCTCGCGCGACCTTGGCCGATGAGGCCGCACTCTATGCGCACAACCCCAGCTTCACCGATTACCTGCCTTGGGTCGAATACCTCGACACTGAGCAGTGTTTTCTACTGGATGACAATCGCTCGGTGGGTGCGGTGTTCGAGTTGCTGCCCATCGGCACCGAAGGGCGCGAACCCGATTGGCTGATGGCGGTCCGCGACGCCCTCGAAGACGCCCTGCAAGATAGCTTTGACGAGCTGGATCAAGCGCCTTGGGTGGCGCAGTTTTTCTGTCAAGACGACAACGACTTCACACCCTACCTGACCCAGCTCACCGATTATATTCAGAACAGCGCGCGAGGTACGGTCTTCACCGAGGCGTATTTGCAGCTCAGCCGCCGTCATCTGAAGGCCATCGCCAAGCCCGGTGGTCTGTTTGAGGATCAGGTGGTGACGCGCCTGCCCTGGCGCGGCAATAACCGACGGGTGCGTCTGGTGGTCTATCGCTGGCTTGAATCTGACGCTGAGGAGACGGGACTCACCCCGGTGCAATCCCTGCAACAGGCTTGCGAACGTATCCGTGCTTCGTTGCAGGCGTGCGGGGTGCACTCAACGCGAGTCGATGGCCGAGGTCTGTATGCCTGGCTATTGCCCTGGTTCAATCCGGCCCCCAGGCTCACTGATGAAGCGCCCGAAAATTTCTACCGCCGCGTGGCCTATCCGGAGTCGGGTGACGGTGAGTCGCTGGATCTGCCCTTCGATCATGACTTTGCCGAGCGGCTGTTCTTCAACGAACCGCGTTCGGATGTGCAGCACGGACTCTGGTTTTTCGACGATCAACCCCACCGGGTGATAGTGGTGGACAAACTGCGGCGGGCACCATCGATTGGTCAACTCACCGGCGAAACCCGCAAGGGTGACGCGGTGAATGCGCTGTTCGACCAGTTACCCGAAGGTACGGTGACGAGTCTGACCTTAATGGTCAAACCACAGGATGTACTCGAGGATCAGTTGAACCGCCTAGCTCGCAAAGCCATCGGTGAAAACCTGGCCTCGACCCAGACTCGTCAGGATGTCGAAGAGGCTCGCGCGATCATCGGCCGCCAGCACAAGCTGTACCGAGGAACCCTGGCGTTCTACGTACGCGGTCACGATGAACAGCAATTGCACCAGCGCTCGGTCAGCCTGGCCAACGCGCTGTTGGGCGCGGGGCTGCAACCGGTAAGTGAAGGCGATGAGGTCGCCGCCTGCAACAGCTACCTGCGTTGGTTACCGATGGCTTACAACCCGGCCCGCGACACGCGTAACTGGTACACCCGCCTGATGTTCGCCCAGCACCTAGCGAACCTGGTTCCGGTCTGGGGCCGCAGCACCGGCACCGGCCACCCGGGCATCACCCTGTTCAACCGCGGCGGCTCGCCATTGAGCTTCGACCCATTGTCACGCCTGGATCGGGCCATGAACGGTCATCTGCTGTTGTTCGGCCCCACCGGTGCCGGGAAGTCGGCGACCTTGGTCACCCTACTGATGCAGGTCATGGCCGTGTACCGCCCTCGCCTGTTTATCGTAGAGGCCGGCAACTCATTCGGCTTGCAGGGAGACTACTTCGCGACACAGGGCCTGTCGGTCAACAAGGTCCAATTGAAACCTGGCGCCTCGGTCTGTCTCGCCCCGTTCGCCGATGCTTGGCGCCTGGTCGAGCAGCCGGATCAGGTGGCGAGTCTGTCGATCGATGAGCTGGACGATGAGGTGGTAACCAGTCACGAAGACCAGCGCGATGTTCTCGGCGAACTGGAAATCACTGCCCGCCTGATGATCACCGGCGGCGAGGCCAAAGAAGAGGCGCGCATGAGTCGAGCCGATCGCAGCTTGATCCGCGAGTGCATTCTCGATGCGGCGCAGACCTGCGTCGCGGCGGGTCGCCAGGTACTGACCCGCGACGTACGCGACGCCTTGCTGGGCATCGCCGCCGACCCGCACTTGCCGGAGAAACGTCGCGAGCGTGCCCAGGAAATGGGCGAGTCCATCGACCTATTTTGCCAGGGTTTCGAGGGTGAACTGTTCGATCGCGAAGGCACGCCTTGGCCCGAGGGCGATGTGACCATTGTCGACCTTGCCACTTACGCGCGCGAAGGCTACGAGGCACAGATGTCCATCAGCTACATCAGCTTGATGAACACCGTGAACAACCTCGCCGAGCGCGACCAGTACCTGGGCCGACCGATCATCATGGTCACCGACGAGGGTCATATCATCACCAAGAACCCGTTGCTGGCGCCGTTCGTGGTCAAGGGGACGAAGATGTGGCGCAAGCTCGGCGCTTGGTTCTGGCTGGCGACGCAGAACCTTGCTGATTTTCCCACGGCTGCGCAGACCATGCTCAACATGATCGAATGGTGGATTTGTTTGAATATGCCGCCCGCGGAAATCGAAGAAATCGCACGGTTCAAGAAGCTTTCACCTGCGCAGAAAGCCCTGTTGCTCTCCGCCAGCAAAGAGCCGGGGAAATACACCGAGGGAGTGGTGCTGTCGAAAAAGCTCGAGACGCTGTTTCGAGCCGTGCCACCCAGTCTTTACCTCGCTTTGGCCATGACAGAGCCCGAGGAAAAAGCCGAACGCTGGACACTGATGCAGGAGAATGGCTGTTCGGAGTTGGAAGCGGCTTACCGGGTAGCTGAACGGATCGATAGCGCACGAGGAATAGAGCCCATATAAGGGAGGTGTGGCGCTCCCAGCTTGGCCAATCCGGCAGCTAGCCGTTGGACACCTTTTCAACGTAGGCATCCATGAACCAGTCAGGGACCTCATCAACCTTGAACTCAAGGTCCGTCCCATCCGTAACTTCGGCCAGCAGCACCAGATCGGCACCGGAGTTATCGAAGATGTAGGCCCGGTCCGAAGCAGCAATAGCCACAGGCAGCAGGCTCAGGCAACGGCCGTAGCGCTGTACAATTTTTTCTGTGGGAACTGGGTGCCCACCTGCCGCGACACGGTTCCTGACCCTGTTGATATTGATGTCAGGGTCTTCAGTTGCCACAAAGTACAGGTAGGTTCGGTATCCAGACTCTCTTGCCTTGAGCATAAAAGCGATTTTGTCGTCGCTAGACATCACCGTTTCGAAGGTGAAAGACAGCTGGTCTTCGAGGAGCTTGTTCCGGATGAAGTCAGAGAGCACGGAGGCAAAATAGGAGTTCATCGCGACCGTCTGGAAATTCAGGCCGTTGCTGCTAAAGCCTATGTTGGTCGCCTCCTCATCGAGCCGGGCAGACCTGACCAGCCGATGCTCCCTAATGAAACCGAGGACCTCATCACCCTCAACTTCCAGTTGAAAATCACTGAACTCCAGACGACCGCTGTCTTTGGCAGCCTTCTCGATTTCATCCGGGTTAATGTAGATACCGATCAGGTGGGAAGGGATGGCACTCTTCATCGTGCTCTTGCCGGAGCCGTTGGGTCCAGCAAAGACCCTCAACCGAGGGACAGTCATGAGCAACGGCGCACCTTAATGACGCCACCCAGAGTCACTTTGTGCTTGGGCTTGGCCACCCGAATGACTTTGTGCTTACCGTCAGCAGTCGTTTCAACAAGCATGCCGTTCATGACTTCCATCACACTGCGGCCGGCAGCCAGGGCGTTGATATAGGCGGTATTGATGGCGCCTTCAGCCATGACCGGGATCTTATCCTCCAGTCGGCTCACCAGATCGTCACTCAACACTCGTTTGGCTTTCATATCGCGCTCCACGTTCTCAGAGCGTGCAGAATCTGCACTTAATCAGAATCTTAGCTACGTAAACCTGTTTGTAACAGGGCGAAAGCTACTTCTGTCAGCCTTCATTCTAGAGGAATGGCGTCTGGAACCATACCTTTCAAGAGATTTTCACGTTCGATGCATGACCGGTGGCATTTGAAGCAAGTGCCGCCCTTGGTGCAGCGCCCAAATAAGGGAAGCACAATCCCCCACCGAGTTGTTCAGCCGGTGGAAAAAACGCGCCAGCGAAGCGGCAATCGTTCTTAAACTGCGTGGTCTGTGTCGATGCAGCCAGGTTGAGTGCAAACGGGCGATCAAGACGATGCAATCGCCCATAAGCAACAGGGTTACTGTGACACGCTCCGAAGCCGTTGCTGAATTCTCAACAGAAAACCGGCTTCGAAGGCATCTTGGCAGTCACCGACAGGAAAGGTCTTGCGCGTTTGCGCCAGTTCCCACCACAAAGGAATATCGGTCGTTGCCTCAAGCCAAGCCTGGGCACATTGCACACCACGCTCGATCATCGGCGAAAATTCGCTGCCCCAAGGTGTCAGAAGACTTGGGCAACCATCCGCCGCAGGAATTGAAATGTAGTTTTGGTCCATACACACCCTAAATTTCTGATTTATTGTTAGATGCTGGGCGCAGCTTCGAAAAGCGTAACGACACCAAATGAACGCTCGATACCAGGCATGAACACCAAATGGCCTAGTTGAATGCCAATGTAGACTATATCCCGTGGATTGAGAGTCCCTCAAGGCGCAATTTGCGCGCATGACTCAAGACTACGAACAACTTCGTCTGCAACTGGCGGAGAACATCCGCTGGATGCGGCGCGTAAAGAACCTTACCCAGGAGCAGCTGGCGCTCATGGCCGAGGTGGATCGCACCTACGTCAGCCAAATCGAACGATGCGCGGGCAACCCCTCGCTGTTGGTCCTGTGCAAACTCGCCAATATTTTCGAAATCACCACAGATCAACTACTTGTAGACGCCGATACCCTGCGCAGCTCCCTTCACGTCAAATAATAGACCCACGCCTCACAAATCCGATAGATCCGCCTTCATAATTCCCACTGACAGTCTTCAGTCCCTAACCGAACCTGCCCAGGCCATACACCGAGAGCCTGGATAATGCCTGTTGCCTGCTCGTCACTTCCGCCCACAAAACTAAGGCCCTTGGCGCTAAGCATTCTGCTGGCGTGCGGCCCAAGCATGGCGCTGGACACCGTCAGCATCACCTCCTCCGTGCTTTCGCCAAACTGTCTCGAATACAGGGTCGTCGGCATTTGTTTCTGGCTACTCTGCACGCCCTTCGGCTGCACAGTCAAAACCTCGACCAAGGTTCGTCATTTCATTCCTGAACTGGTCGTCTCGAGCTACGCCACCACCGGCAATAACCCCTGGACCGAGATGACCACCCTCTCCGCTCCCATCAGCGGTGCAGAAGGTGGCGGCAACCTGATCACGCCGAACGCCCGCCGCGACAACCTGCCTCGATTCAAGAACGTTGATGGCATCGGCCACCCCGGTGGCTGGGTCGCAACGCAATTGGCTTCGCAATCCGGCTATGCCTGCGCCAGCGGTGCAACTGCATTAATGCCTTACTACCTGAGTACCCTGGACTCACTGGCCTGGCGCCATGGCATCCCAGAAAGTTTCTACCCCGAATCGCTCATGCCGGGGATCCGTGAAATTGGTCGTCAGGTCTCGGGAAACATGTGGGGCAACGTTTATCCCCGGCAGGGCTTTCTGGTACAGCCCGACGATTTCAAGGCGGCCGCAGTCATGGCGCAACGCGCCGGCGATGTGATTACCCACAACTGGCAGCCGCATGTGTACTTACCACTCACGCCCGCCAAACGCGACGGCTACTGGCCGCCTGGCCCGATCGTTGAAAACGACGCTTCGACCCACAAATGGCAATTGCTCTACCCCCAGGTGCAGCCCACGTGCGCCATCTTCCCCAGCGATCCGGTACAGAGCGCGGATGGCGGCTACGCCTGGTCGCTGTGGCGTCCCTATAGCTGCTGCAAACGTGAGGGACAGACCTTCCTGTTCAGCATCGACTTCGAAGGAGGTGCTTCATGAGTCGGCTTCTCGCGCGGCCCTGGTTGGGCACGATGAGTCTGTTGCTCTGTGGACTGCTCGCCATTGCCACACATGCCTACGCCGCCGAGGGCGATTACCGTCTGGGTACTCAAGGTGAAGTACTCGACGACCGAGTGATGTACACCATTGGTGGCGGCTCGGCAGTCGGCTCACCGAGCTCGCTCTACCGACCCAGTGGTCTCGGTGTCGGCGGGTCATGGCGGGCGAACATGATGTGCGGAAACATGAGCCTCACCAACACCCTGCAAAACCAGCTGAACGGCGTCACCGAAGGTTTCCAGCAGATCATGGGCAGCATCGTGCAGAACGCGACCCAAGCCGTGATGTCGCTGCCGGCGTTGATCATCCAACGCGCCAACCCCGGCCTCTATGAGTTGTTGAGCAACGGGGTGATGCAGGGGCGTATCGACTTCGACCGCTCGAAGCTGACCTGCCAGGCCATGGCCGAGAAGATGGCGGACAAGGTCGGTCAAGCCGGCTGGGGCGCGCTGGCCAAGAACCAGGAGATGCAGGGCAATCTGGAGCAAACCGGCGGTGATGCGGTGGCCGCGGTGAAAAACACCGAGGCCCATAACGGCAACAAGGGGGTGTCCTGGGTCGGCGGCTCGAAGGCTGGCGGTGATGGGCAGACGCCCATTCGGGTGACCGCCGACGTAGTGCGCGCGGGCTACAACCTGCTGCATAACCGGTCGATGGATGACAATGCCTCGATTAGTAATAGCGATTGCCTGGGTGGGGCCATTTGCCAGACCTGGGCTTCGCCCCAGGAGGAATCCGAATGGGCCGTTCGCGTGCTGGGCGAAACTGAAGTCACGACCTGCGATACCTGCGAAACCCTGCGTGCGACCGCTGGCAGCGGACTGACGCCGCTGATCCAGGAGGCCTACAGCGAACGCCTCAAGGCCCTGCAAGGGCTGCTGTCTGGCTCACTGCCGCCTACCCCTGACAATCTGGCTAAAGCCTCCAGCCCAATGCTGCCGGTAACCCGTGGCGTGGTCGAAGCCCTGCGCGACGATCCCGACCAGGATCTGTTGGCACGGCGCCTGGCCAGTGAGACGGCCTTGTCCAGTGTGCTCGACAAAGCGTTGCTGCTACTGCGCACCCTGTTGGCGGGCAGTCACGAACCGAACATCGCCTCCGCCGAGCCGGCCCAAACCGCCTTGACGAAAAACATCGACGCTCTGGAGCGCGAAATCCGCCTGCTGCAGACCGAACTGCAGGTCCGGCAGATGCTGGCCACCAATACCGCCAGCCTAGTGCTCGATCGGCATGCCGGCGGTGCTGATGCTTCGCGCACCGTCGAGCAAGGCGACCCTGAGCCGGGCCGACTCAATGACGCTGACGCCAGGCGCAAGTGAGCCATGAAACGCTCACCGCTATTCACTTTGCTTTCGAGTCTGGGGATTGCCGCAGTGATGATCCTGACCGCTGCACTGGTCGCCTGGATCGGCCGCACTGCGTTGGGTAGTTTCGAGGCCTGGCAGCAGGCATTCGAATCCGCACGGTCCTATCTACGGTGGTGGCGTGCCCTGCTCTACGGCGCCCTCTTTGCGCTCTGGTGGGATCTGCTTCGGCGCTACCGACATCGACCACAGGATCGACTGCGTGTGAAGCACATCGGGACATTAGGGCTCGTGCTCTTGACCGTCGTCGAGTTCACCCGACTGTGAGGTCACCACTATGCTCATGAGCACCAACAGCTACCTGGAGTTTTACCTCTCCCTGCTGGCCTGGATCATCAACAACGGCCTCTGGAGCGTCCTGTCCGACACCGGACTGTTCGCCGCGCCCTTTGGCGCAATCATTTTGCAAGAATGGTTGTCGGCCCGTCAGCAAGGCGCGGATGAAGGCAACAAGGGCCTGCTCTCGGTGCCGCGGATTGAAAACCGGCTGTGGCTGGCCTACATCGTTGTGTTGTTCGGCTGCGCACCGGTCTTTCCGCTGAGCCTCTCGTCAATGGCGTTCGACGATGCGGCGAGCCAGCGCTGCGGTGTCAGTGTGGCCAAGCCGGCGGAAACCGCCTGGAGTGCCACCTTCAATACCATCGGCGAACGTTCCGCCAACGTACCGATCTGGTGGTTTCTGGTGCATGCCTTGAGTAAAGGGGTGACCGCTGCGGCCACCGCTGCCATCCCCTGTGCACCGGATATCCGGCAGATGCGCATGGAGATCGACAGTTCGCGCATCGACAGCCAGGTACTGCTGCAGGAAGTCGCCGACTTCACCCGCGACTGCTATGGCTATTCTCGCTCCCGGCTGTTTACCAACCGTCCCCAGTTGGACAAGGTACAAAGTCACGACGCGTCCTGGATCGGCTCAAGCTATTTTCTTGATACGCCTGGCTACTACGATACGGATCGCTCACACACACCGCGCGTCAGCTGGCCGTATGACGGAAGCCGAGATGTTTCCTTACCTCGGCTGGAGAATGGCGCAGGTTACCCCACCTGCAAGCAGTGGTGGAGTGATAGCGGTGTTGGGTTGCGCGAGCGTTTGATCCAGCAGGTCGATCCCTCGCTGCTGACTCAACTGAAAGGTTGGTTGACTGGTCGTTCGAGCAACGAGATCGAGGATGCCACCCTGCGTGAGCAGGTCAGCCCGCGTCAGCAATCGATGTCCATGTCGCCCGGACAGGTGTACCAGGACTATGGCTCCAGCGCTCGTGGCGGCTCTATCAATCAGGGGCTCAATAATCTGGCCACCAATACCGGGTTGGCACTGGGTTCCTTCAGCAACTTCCCGGCGATGAATGCACTGCGCGCCGCCTTACCGATGGTGCAAGCCTTCCTGATCATGGGCGTCATCATCAGTTTGCCGCTGATTCTGCTGGTCAGTACCTACCAGTTGAAGACCGTCATGACGGTGACGTTCGCGCTGTTCACCTTACACATGCTCAGCTTCTGGTGGGAACTCGCCCGCTGGGTCGACTCCAGCATGCTCGATGCCTTGTACAACCAGGTTTCGGCGTCCAATCAAGTGCTGTTATCGCTGCCCACATCCGGCTTCATGGAGGGGACAGTTACGGCGCAAGTAATTGAGTATGTGATGGGGGCGATGTTCATTGTGCTGCCGATGGTTTTTCTAGCCGCTATGAGCTGGGCTGGGTATAGCGTAGGTTCAGGTGTAGAAGGAATGCTCAGCCGGGGAACCCAGGCTGCGCAGACAGCGAGCTCTAGCGGGACCTCTCAGTTGATGAGCGGAGCAAGAATTATTTCAGGTAAATCGGGCTCAAAATAACCACAAGGTTACTTCAGTGAACCCCATTTATCGTACCGCTCAGGCCAAGACGTCCTATGCATTGGATCATCGAGATCATCAATATCTGGAGTGTCTGAATCTTGAACTGGGATAGCTGCTAATGCGACGAATGTGCACATCAGCACAAACAACCAGAAGCTAACAAAAAGAAATGCTCCGAGCAGCGCCAATTGGGCAATCAGAAAGCTCCCGCGAACAACTAATTTACCTGCGGGCATACCTGCCGTCACCGCACGCTCAGCCAGGCGGTACTCAAACGCTTTCAATTTGCGATAACCACGCTTTACCGACATGCCACAGGCGTACGCCCAGCGGTGGGCACGTGAATTCTTAACAGGGTTCTGAGTCGGCATGGTCTCGCCCTCTTCTGAGCGTTTTCATGATTGAGACAGGAGTAACAGCCTACTACTGAAAACTGTCCGTGCTTGACCGTTTATCAGCTTGCCCAGCCAAAAAATCTCCACTGGAAGACAGAAGACAAACTTCGTGACACAGCTTCTCTTCGTAGGTTGACCCGTATAAATCGCTCCGCTAAATACAAAGTACGGATCGCTGTTATCGACAGTACCCTACCCAGGCAGCCAGAACCTTCAAGGCTACGTCACTTCGGTGATGGTTCTTCCCCAAGTGCGATTAGCGTTCGGTAGCTCTCACGGTCACCGTTTCTACGGTGATGAACGCCTACTGCTCTCCTGAGCGTCTTCCGAGCTCCGCTCGCCAGACAAAACTTCTTGTTTTTCTTCAACCCACCGCGGGGAAATTATCTCCCGCACGGGACAGGTTTCTTCGCGCTTTCAACGGAGGCACACCATGTCCGACTCGCTAACACCCAAAGCCCTGAACACCCTTCAGCTTCCTATTGTGTTCACCCCCGCTGCTTGGCAAAACGCGGTACTGCTCGAGCGCTCAGGTCATCCTGAGAAGCTGCAGGTCGATCGGCTGAGCCACGTATTGCGCGCAGCCTTCGAGGCACACCTGGCCTCTCCACACGAGCCCTATGTGCTGTTCGAGGTAGCCCACATCGCGTCAACGGGTCATCCACGCCAAAACCCGTTGCTGCAACTGAGCCTAAGCCTGCTCCTCGAGCCAGGCCAGCCTAACGCCTTACTGATAGCGCTTGCAGGAGAACATCAACGCTAAACGCACACGGTCGTACTCACCACCCCGATCCACACTCAGACGGCATGCAAGCCCTGCATCAATCCAACCATCACCCACCGGGGAACCCTCCCCGACGGGCAAGGCGTTCCTCCGTTTTCTCTCGAGGAAAATGCCATGCGCGATATCTACCAAGACGTGACTGACAAGATCGTTACCGCGTTGGACCAAGGCGTTGCCCCCTGGATCAAACCCTGGTCCTCAAGTGGCTCAGCTGACGTCGGTCACCATCAACCCTTCCCCATTAACGCCATCACGCGTCGCCCCTACTCGGGGATCAACTTACCGTTGCTCTGGGCCGAGGCGAGGTCGCAGGGATTCACTCAAGATCGTTGGCTGACCTTCAATCAAGCCAAAAAGGCCGGCGGGCACATCCGTAAGGGTGAGCACAGTGCCCTAGCGGTGCTCTACAAGCCGATGGAGCGCGAGGAACAGACCGAGTCAGGCCAACCGGTCCTCGATGAGAACGGTCAACCCAAGGTCGCTCACTTTGGCATTCTCAGGACGCATTTTCTGTTCAACATCGAGCAAACGGAGGGGCTCGAAACGTTCAACGAAACCTTGCTCGATACGGACCCGACCGATCCCTTCCTGGCCAACAGTGCTGCGGAAAATCTGCTGTTAAGTTCAGGCGCACACATCGTTCATCGATCTGCCGACGAAGCCTTTTACCACCCGATCAGGGATCTCATCCAACTGCCGACAAAAGCGCAATTTCACGATGAAGGTGGGTACTACGCCACCGCACTTCACGAGCTGACACACTGGACCGGGCATCACTCTCGGTTGCAGCGCGAAGGCGTGACGTCACCCTGTTCGTTCGGCTCGCCAAGCTACGCGTTTGAGGAGTTGATCGCCGAAATGGGCGCTGCGTTCTTATGTGCCTACACCGGTATACAGGGAGAGCTGCGGCACGAGGGTTACATCGACTCCTGGCTCAGCCTGCTCAAGGCTGACAAACGCGCGATCTTCCGCGCCAGTGGCCAGGCCCGAAGCGCCTCGGAGTATGTACTCAACCTGGAGCAGCAACTGAAGCAAGCGGTCTTGGATGACTCACTATGCATGAACGATGGAGCTTGATCGTTACCTCACCGCTGCAAACGCTTCACAGGGCCCAACGCGAGTTGAGCCCTTTTTTTTGTTTCCAGAAAACAGACGGAATCATACGGCGGGCCCTCACGCAAAGAACAAGAGAGGGGCGCACACCCGCAGCATGCCGTTATGTATCCAGGTTCTGCGCCAGAAAATCCACCAGCTCGAGCGGACTCCGGCTGTCGATCACCTTGTAGATCAGATCGCGTTTACTGCGCGGCAACTTCTTGACCACGCTCTTCGCCGAAGCCCTGACGGCTTCGTCGGTCCCATGGATACGTGCCGCGAGCAGCAGCACGAGCGTGGCGTCAGTGAGGTTCATGGCAAGACCCAAAAAAGATGCACCGCAGTGTACCGACTCTTGTCTTTTCCGTACTACCCCCAACAAAACGATGCCTAGCAGTATCCATATTCCGATTGCCTCACAAAGGGACACGAGCCAAAAGGACGGGTAAGGGTTGGAAGGGAATGGGCACTCAAGGGTAAGAGCGCTATCCGAAAAGGCTAAAAGGCCAATGACCCAGCCACTTCCCGGAGATCACGATGCTCAGCCTGTTTCGCCGCAAAAGGCAGAAGCCCCCTCCGCCACCGACCGTCAACGTCGCCGAAGGTTACCTGCCCATCGAGTCGGCTCACAGTTTGTTAGCCGCGGAACACCGCCGCCAGTTGCTCGACCGCATCTGGCAGTACACCGCCCTCTCCCACGCGCAGTTCACCCAGCTCTATATAAATCCGATCCATCGCTACGCCGAACAGGTCCAGCAACTGCCTGCCAGCGAGACGCACCACCATGCTTACCTTGGCGGCATGCTCGACCATGGACTGGAACTGGTCGCTTGCAGTTTGAAACTGCGTCAGTCGTATCTGCTGCCAACCGGCGCTGCGCCCGAAGACCAAGCCGCCCAGACCGATGCCTGGTCGGCGGGTATTGCTTATGGTGCCCTTCTGCATGACATCGGCAAGATCGCCGTGGACCTGCTAGTCGAACGCCAGGATGGCCGTGTTTGGCATCCTTGGCAGGGTCCCCTGGATCAGCCCTACCGCTTTCGCTACCTCAAAGGTCGCGACTATCACCTGCACGGCGCCGCCGCAGGCTTGCTCTACACCCAGATTCTCAACCGACCGATCCTCGATTGGCTGAGTGGCTTTCCGCCGCTGTGGGCGAGTCTGCTGTATGTCCTAGCCGGCCAGTATGAACGCGCCGGCGTGCTGGGCGAGTTGGTGATTCAAGCCGACCGGGTCTCCACCGCACAGAACATCGGTGGCAACCCAAGCAAGGCGTTGCAAGCGCCGATTCATACGCTGCAACATCACTTGATCAGCGGACTGCGTCATCTCGTTCAGCACGAGCTGAAACTCAACCAGCCAGGGGCCGCGGGATGGCTGACCCAGGACTCCCTGTGGTTGGTTAGTAAGGCAGTCACGGACAAACTCCGAGCTTATTTGCTTTCACAAGCGATAGAAGGCATTCCGTCGTCCAACATTGCTGTGTTCGACGAACTGCAATCGCATGGATTGGTTGAGTCCACGCCAGAAGGCAAAGCCATCTGGACCGCACTTGTCACGCAGGGAAACTGGCAGCAGAGCTTTACCTTTCTGCGCCTTCAACCGGCGTTGATTTGGGCGAACGAAGACCGGCCTGAAGCTTTCAGCGGAACGGTGAACGTTGCACCCGATGGTCACTCGAATGACGTTTCGGCATCACCACCAGCACCTAAGACTGTCAGTACAGGATCGCGTCACAGCTCTTCGCCGACAGATCCCATGACTAAAGAAGACGACGACTATCTCGGCACGCTGTTGGATATATTCGATTTGGAAGAGTCTGAGGTCAGTGACGGATCATCACCAAACACTCTCGAAATCCCGAGTCCCTCGTCGGAAGACCTAGGTAAGGCATTCCTGAATTGGGTCAGGGAAGGCATCCTGAGTCACAAGCTGATCATCAATGACAGCAAGGCCAAAATCCACACGGTGAGTGGCAGCGTATTTCTGGTCACGCCTGGTCTCTTCCAACGCTACGCGCAGGAGTTTCCTGGCCTCTCTCAGGGGACCGATCAACAACTTGAAGAATGGCGCTGGGTGCAGAAGCAGTTCGAAAAACTGAAGATCCACAGGAAGCATGGCAACGGCTTGAACATCTGGGCGTGCAAAGTGCAAGGTCCCAGGAAGAAAACGACCTTGAAGGGGTATTTGATTTCGGAGCCGACATCAATTTTAGAATCGATACCGCCAGATAACCCTTTTCTCGCGCTTGATGATGGCTAACGACGCTCATCAGTCCCTGGGTGATCTACCTTTCCCTGCCATGGTCGCTTAACCCCAACTGGGTGCTGCTACCGTGCGTAACATTGCTCGGCTGTATGGTCCTCAACCTGTTCATCGGAAAGATGAGAAATCTCAGACTGACGTTCCATTTTTACACTCTGCAAGCAAGCTAAAAGCTATGAAGCTTAGCTCATCCAAGCCACCTCTCAACCGAGCAGCACAAGGGAAAGATCATGGTTTTGAGAAACTTGCTAAGGCGGCCGAGGATAAGGTGGCGCAGCTGGACGTTGATGAACGTGTTAGACCAATAGTAAACTTTTGAGCTTCCACGCCCTGCACGGCCAGCATCAAGTCACCCATCTATAAATGACCCCGCCGAACTCAACAGGGCCTTTGACTATCAAAGCGAAAACCTATTCCGCTGAAACAATAACAGATTTAGATATATTGGTTACCACTGACATTTCTACACCAGTACGAGGATTCCCTTCTAAGTGAATCATGTTTAGCAGGTGCCTATCGCTAATGCTTGAAAACTTTTGAGCCATGTGGCGGGCCAAGGATTCACTCGCGGTCGTAAGTACAAGATTCACATTTGGCATTGAAGTGGCTACAAGCCGGAAGATATCCAGCATCGCGACCCGATTTAGATCATCCAAGTGGGCTATAGGCTCGTCTAGGAAGAAGCTCCCGCCGGTATTACGAGCACGTGCAAGGTACAGCGAAAGCGCAAGATCTTGTCGTTGACCTTGGCTGAACTTGCTTTCCGCATCGAGTCCATCTTCGCGCCCATCCGCGAAAGCTGTCCAGTGGAAATGATCCGTACCCTGCGATACCCCTAACCCCTTGTAAACCTCGTTCGCATGCATGCGCGAGAACAGTTCGCCGGCTGGGGCCAGCAGGACATCCAAACTTGCAGAGGTCAGCGATTTTACATGAGACGCATATTGCTCAATGGTTCGATCAGCATCAAGAATGTATTTTGTTCCCACGTCCAACATTGCTTGGAACCTGGTGCGTTCCTCGTGGAGCTTTTTGAGTGCACTAGCGTCAGAGTCAATATTCGCCACAATATCACACTCATCCAGCAATGCCTTATAGTCACTCGCCTGCCGACGATGAAGCTCGACCTCCTCAAGCACAGCGAGGCGCCGTTCTTGACTAATGTCAGCGCCTTCGACGGATTCAGACCAAAGCCTGGTAAATTGATCGATGGATGCAGACATAGCTGACACACTAGCAGCATAGGAGTTAATCTGTGCTGTCTTTTCCTTGATCGCAGCCGACAGATCTTTCACGATCTTATCAAGTCTAATTCGCTCAGGGCTGAACTCATCCATTTGGGCCTGATAGTATGACGAGTATTTCTCTATAGCATTCTTCACATCTTCAATACGAGCAGCGCAGTCCACCCTTGGGATTAAAGAGAAAAATTTCTCAAGCTCTTGCAGCTCATCAAATATGCCCGCCAGATCAATCGCCGCCGAAATGCGCTCTTTCAGGTATGCAAGATCCTTCACGTCCAGAGACGAGAAGTCTGGCTTTTGCATAATATTTAAATAATTAGTTTTCCCCTCAAACGAGGAAAGTTCATTTTTTAATGTAGATAGCTGATTGACGTACTGCTCATGGGCGAATTGCTCAGCTTTTGTCTTAGCAAGCGCCGCACTCGTTATTTTAGCATTGGCTCTAGCAACATTGAGCTTCTCAGAAGCTTCGTTCAATACCGGAGTCAAACTCACACTGGCGGCAACTGAATCTCGCAGACGTTTTGAGTCTTTCCAGTCGTGAGTACAAAGAGGACAATGCTGGCTATCGGTAGAATTAAGCAACTCAATGCCTAACTCTCTTAACCGCTCAGCTGTATTGGCATACGCATTAAAATTAGCGCTCTGACGGATCAACTCCTCGCTCGCGATCTTTTCAGCATTGACAGCACCTTGTAGATCCACAGGCGGATATACATAACTTGCCTCTAAGCGTCGCTGCTCCTGCACCAGCTTGTGGATTTTATCCGAATTTTCCACTAAAACGTCTAGAGAGTTACGCCACTCAATCTGTTTCGTTTTTACCCAGCTAAGCTCAACGAAATTTCCAAATAGTGATGACTGGGTAATTGGCTCTTGTGCGAAGTACTCAGAAATACTGGAAACCGAAACAATGGACTGCCACTTATTGAAAATCGCCAGTTTTTCTTTAGCCCAGGCTACCGAGCGCTCGCCATCACCGTATTTTATATTCGCAATACTCAATGCATCAGCATTGCTTCTTTGCTGCTCCGTAAGGCTCAAATTTTCAGTGGTGAGCTCAGTGATAGAGCGACGAAGAACCTCGACCTGCTTCAGTGATGCATGATAATTATCCCATTGGCTCTGCAAATCTGTCAGGCCTTGGAAACGCGACTGTGCACGCTGCTCAAACATGCGCACCCGCAATTTGGCTTCTCGCAGTTCACTGACAAAATTAGCACCACTTGACAAAAGGCCGAAGCGATCACTTACGACTTTCAGATTGGAGATTGCTTTAGAACTACCTGGAACACTCTCCTTTAGTCTGCGCTCAGTTTCTTCAATGTCATTACTGAGGCGCTGAATATTATCCTGAAGCCCTCTTGTACTGGGCAATGCCCCTCTGTAATCCTTCAGGTCGCGAAGGGTACTGGTGATGTGCCCAAAGCCTAGAATGTCAGCAAAAATCTGCTGCCTGTCTTCAGCACGATTATTATCGATGAGCAACGAAAGGGAATTCGAATACAACCAGCGGCTATTACGTAGCCAGCCACGCTTTGCCTTTTTGGCCGCATATGTCGTCCTTCCAGAGATCGACTCAGGAGTGAGCAGAGAGAGCAGCTTTTCTTCGCTGCATTTAACGAATTTTCCTCCGTCTCTGGACAGCCAGAAGGCACCTTTTTCCCGTTTCATCTCATGGGGAATACCCCCTATGAGGCAAGTGGCAGAGACACGTGGTTCACCCTCCCCCCACTCACATTTGATATGTTCGCTATCTAGATCTTCTACTTCTCCAGTAATCAGCCATTCTAGCGCATAGCAGATCGTACTTTTGCCCGTACCGTTGGCTGCATAAATCACCGTCAGGGGAGCGTCCAAGGGGATTACGAGTTGGCCTGGAATGCCTCTAAAGTTATTGACCTCTACAGAGAGGAATTTGATTGGGAGATTATTCATTGAGATTCCACTCCTTTCCGTGAAGCTTAGCAAGATCTTTACTACCCATGTTTTCTAGCGCGTCCAACAACCCCTTCGCGTCCATATCATCCGGAGTGTAAGGCGGGCTGACCGGGGGAGTTTCCGATCGACTCAGGCCTATCGGAGTAATTCGCTCACATCGTTCCCATTTAGAGTCACCCTGAACGACAACATGCTTGCGCACAAACAATGTATTTCTTTCAATTGTCAGAATAAAACCTTGTATCTCTTCGCTTGGAGATACAGCCATCACAAGGTAACCATCAACTACAGGCTTTTTCCTTTCACGCTGCAGGATACGCGCGTCTAAATAGTTTTCAGCACGCTTGGCCATTCGCTCAACGTCGGATACCGACTTATTCGTCAGGTCAACCAAAAGTACCGAGGCGAACTCAGACTCCCAATAGCCGAGTTGACCAGGAGCTTTACCGTCAGTCCACTTCTGATCGTCACCAACCATGAATTGCTCAACAGGCACAGGTTGAAATTGAGCATCCGAAGCTCTTTCGTTCATGATTTCCAACAATTGATTAAGCATCTATTTCATTCCTGCGCTGCATAATAGCCTCCATGAATTCCTCTGCTGTTTGATCGGCATCTGGAAGGCACTGATCCTCGACTTTCCTCAAGTCAAAAAGATAAACACTTCGAGGAACCACCGTATCAGTAAATGAGCGGTGCACTGGCGGTGTGACGGTGATGTCATATCGACCATGACTAGGCTTAGGTACTTTTATACTCCCCCTACCTTCGGCAAACACAATCAAACTGGGGTGAGCACTAGGCTGCCTCGCCCATTCGAAAAGCTGCGCCTCCATATCACGAACAGCATAATCAGAGCTCGACCACGCCATTATGCTTACCTCCCCCAATACGGGATCACTGTAGCTAATATGTGCATCATGACGAGTCACTACCGACCATTGACTCAACGGCGAAAGATTTATGAAACTCAATGCATCAATGGAGCGCATAACGCTCTCTCCTGCAGCAGACAAATCCTCTGGCGAGAATTCTTTATCTGTTCTTGTCCCATAGCACGCCCGATAGCTAAATCCTTTGCAGTCCGTGAGCACACCATTTTGCACTAGCGCATTGAGACTATTTCGTTCGTTAAGCACCGCCGGGAGATAGCCGTCTATGGGAGGATGCCGATCAAAAAGCTCATGAAACTCCAATGACTCTGGAGATAGCTCATCAACGATTTGGCCCGCGACCAGGCGTTGAGTTTTTACGAGCTTGAGAATCGGCTCTGCAGTCCAGTCCAAACAGAACATAAGCAAACCGCTGGAGCTGCGGCGCATGACTCTGCCGGCGGGATCGATCAAGCGCAATGAAGACCGGGTAGAAAGCCCATTGTCGGTCCCCGGGAATATTCCGGTGACGCTCCACATGTGAGCATCACATTTTGCCAGTTTTGCACTATTGGCCGTGGCGATCCCAATCACCGCAGAAGCTCGTTGACCGTAGTAGTCGGAAGCAGCTTTAAGCACGCTGCTCACACTGGCCACATGCTGAGAGGCTAAGACTAAATTTTGGCGATTTGCTGAGTCTTCGCTGTGGCTTGCGATGAGTCTTCGCAATTGAGAGCGTGAGTTTGTCAGCGGGTTAGTGAAATCATTACCCAAGGTTGGCCAGATAATGACGTCCTTGAAGGCAAGCCGAAGCGACATACTGCCGTGATCCAACGTGGGATCGCCGGTTTCATTTTCGACCAAAACATAACATTTGTATGTCCCTTGGTCTGGATCCGAAACCCAGCACCAGCCGCCTTTGAAGCGGTTTTCAGCAGCTGGCAAGTTAGGATCAATTGATATGAAATCGTCAGACGCCCGCCAAGCGATTAATTGCTCACCTCCAACCTCGCCACACCCCAAAAACAAAATAAGAGAGTAAGGGTAATCTTTGACTAAACGATCAATTTCATCCCAGTCCGCGGGAATAGCCGCCTGTGCTCCAGCCGTTACGACCACCGGTCGAGAGCCAAATTTGGTCTTTATAGTTCCATTCAACGGGCATAGCATACCTCGAAGAAAAGGTAGCAGTTCAGCGCCCTGGATCAGAGAGATGTTGAAGCTTTTGTGATCACCGAAGTCAGAATCAAAATACTCAGTTCTAATGGACTTTACGAATTTCTCATCCTGGCTGACGAAACTAACCCCACGACCTTCAAATAGATTTTTTATTTCCTGAGTGATGCGAGCAGCATCTGACTCCAATCTAAAGTAGGTGGACTTTATTATAGGATGCCTAGCAACTAAACTCGACAAGTCGTCCTTCTTGTGAAGGCTTGTGTGAAGGTCATCGATCCGTTCCCAGATTAGATCGCATAGCTGCGCCTTCTTGAGATCCTTCAAACTCGGATGTTTTTTGAGCGTTTCCGAAGCTTTCCATGCTGCTAGTGCTTTTCTCTCGAAGACATCACGAAGATCGATGAATCGCTGCCGCCCTTTGTTAACAAGGAGTTCCGTGAGATCAATCGCCGCGCCATCCGCAACAGCCAATATATATCTAAAAGGCGTACCTTTTGGAGACGCGATTTGAGGCCGAATATGTGCATACAGGAAAAACTTGCATATTTCCTGGATGATTGCATCTCGCTTTACGATTGACTTCAAACGCTTACACTGAATTACACCTACCGGGACAGAGTCTTTAAAAAGAATGACGTCACGCCCTTGGTCAGCACCATCGTTTAGGCGCCGAGCTTCGTCATACCAATCGAAGTCTTTCTCACCAACGTTATCGCGGTAAATATCAGCGAGCAGCAACTCGAAATGATGGTCGCCCATTGATTCAAAAGGAAGCTGACCACAGTCGAAAGCAAAGACATCTGGCGTATTGGAGTTACTCTCTCGAAGCTTGTCTTCATGCTCTTCGTCAAAGCATATCTCATCAGGAATCGTCAAAATCTTGCTCCACGCATCGAATCGGCCATGCCGTGAACTTCCACGACTCGCGCTGATCAGGCCTTGCGGCCTGACAACCAGGTTTTTTCTTCAGGAGGAGATCGGACGCGACTGAGCGCCGGCAGCGGGTTCCCTCCCATTTACCAATGCACCCCCATGTCCCGGCAGCATGGCTTTAGGGAGGAGCGATGCCAAACTGGCATCATAGTAAACGGGAGCATCAGAGCTTACCAGACGATCGCATGTTCGCTTGTCGCTTTAATCCCGCCTGACTGCATGTGCGAGACCTATCCTAGAGCGACAACGTCAATTGAGGGCGAGGCCCCTTAGCACCAATGCACTTGTCTTCGACTGTACAGCACCTCTGGGACGACAGAGGGGAAAGTACGTCAGACGCTTACAGAGCATCGCCATCATGAGAGATATAACTGCTATGCAAATGAGGAGCTCTATTTCTGAGCCGGATGCACCGCTTGCAGATGGTTGGAAAAACCTGCCTCAGTTTCACAACGCCAGGTCGCCCACAGCTTGCAACCGGTCTCGCCTCCCATGTCCAACTCAAACGCCAACCAATTCCGGGATGGCATCACATAGCGATTAAAACCCGGGAACAACATCATCTCGACACAGTGCTGCACATCGATAGACTGGACCTTGCTGGCTGTGTGGTTCAGCAGCTGAAGAAAAAGCCGTTCGGCCACTCCAATTAACGACGGATGCACCACACCTGACGAAGTAAATTGCTGAATCTGCGCCCAGTTCGACGTCGGTGGAATATCCCGACGATAGCAACTGCCCCACGCCGCGACATGCACGTCCCCGGAAGCAATGGATACACGCAGCATTCTCTGCTCAGCAATACGAGTCAGCGACTCCAGGAGTCGCTTACGCTCCCCCTCGTGATCCCCGTGCGACCAATGATCCTTAAGGTCATCAGCATTACTGTCGAGCACATGATCCTGCCCAAACGTATCGAGCAACCCTTCAGCCAGCGACAATTTGGGGTGCGCGACCGGAACCGAGGACATGAAGATTAAGTGCTGACATTTGCTTCCCGGATGAGCAGGCTTACCGTCACGGAGCGTGTTGAGCCAAGCCTGCATAGCAGTCCAGGTATCGGCCCCCAGTACTTGGGTACGTGAACGCTCAGTGCGCAGATCAGCAACAAACAACGATACCGGCCCCAAGTGATAGCCGAAACTAAAGCCCGGCTGACCATCCAAGAGCGGCAAGGCCAATCGATCTCCATTTAATCGAGCACTCCATTGCACCGGCTCATACTGTGGGTCCTGCTGGGAAACGTTTGCACGTTGGAGCAATTGCAATGGCGGCAAATCATCAAGGGCATGCTGCAACTGAAACACCCAGAAAGCCTTGCGCGCATGACGCATCAGCACCTGGAACAACTCGCAGTGCTGCATAGCCGGACTGTAGGACCCCCAACCGTCGAAGATGTCATGGTCGTCCCACATCATCACTGTAGGGATTCTCGCCATCGCATCAGCTGCATCAAGATTCGGCTTGGGGTGCCCCCAGTCACGCCGCGTATCTGGCAGCCAACGATTAGCATAGAGCCCGAAATAGTAGGACTCGATTTCTTTCTCCGTAAGCGTCCAGCCCGCCCACCTTCTCCTCGAGCACCCCTGCCCGCATCCTCTGTATTTTTCAGCAGGGGATTCACATGGAAACGATGCACGCGCGGCGCGAGTCCTGGGCCAGGCATGTCCAGG
>NZ_JYLL01000013.1 GCF_001439695.1 Pseudomonas veronii | reverse complement strand
GATGTTGTGGGTCAGTTCCAGTGCCCGAGCGAGACGCATAAAAAAATCCGATGCCAGTGTAGGCATCGGATTTTGATTTTTTGCGGCCAAAGGTCAAGCGAGAAGGCTTAACTGATCGGCATTAACCACATGGTCGCCTTTTTTCGTTTCAAGAGGTCTCGACCTAGAAGTCGTCGACAACCTTGCCGTCCTTGACCTTGAACTCGCGGTTCTGCAGGTAGGCGTTGCGGATGAAGGTGTACTTGTCGCCGGTGATCAACTTCTCGCTGTCGAGCAGGCTGGCACGGGTGTCGACGATGTTCAGGCCGAAGGTGCTGTTGCGCCAGCCGATGTCGTTCATGTAGCGGTACGGTTGGGTGTAGCTGTCCACGTATTTGGACGGTGCGTCGCGCAGGGTGCTTGGGCCCAGCAGCGGCAGCATCACGTAAGGACCGCTGCCGACGCCCCAGTAACCGAGGGTCTGGCCGAAGTCTTCATCGCTGCGGTGCAGCCCCATTTTGGTGCCGACGTCGATAAAGCCCAGCACGCCGAAGGTGGTGTTCATCAACAGGCGGGCAGTGTCCACGCCGGCCGCGTGTGGCTTGAGTTGCAGCACGTTGTTGGCCAGGTTGCCGACATCGCCGATATTGCGGAAGAAGTTGTGCACGCCGTCCTGCACGAATTGCGGGGTCACAAACTGATAGCCTTGGGCCAATGGTTTGAGGGCGTAGGTATCAACGGTGTCGTTGAAGGTGAAGATCGGGCGGTTGATGCTTTCCCATGGATCATCTTCCGACGCAGCCTGTGCGGCGAAAGGGGCCATCAGGATAGCGGCACACACCGAAAACTGAGCGAAGTAGTGGCTCCAGCGCATAGCTTTTGCTCCTTGAATAGTCTGTCATGGGCGCTATGCCCTGAATAAGGCGCCAGTATATGACGGAAGTGTCCTTTTAGGCAGCTGCCAGGAAACGACATACGGAAAATGTACAAAATTCCTACAAACTGTCACGGACTTGTCACGCCACTTCGATAGCGTCGTAGCTATTTCAGGGATGTCGAAATGCCTCACGCCGAGATTGCCGTCGCCACTGCCCCCACCTTGACCGCCGTGTTGTTTGGCCTGAGTGGCTGCCTGGTCGATTTCGGTTCCCAGGCGCGCACCGATTCACCCTCCCCACACGCCGAAGCCACGCCAGGTGCGCTGAAGGTCCTGCGCAGCCTCAAGGAACAAGGCGTGCCCTGCGCCTGGCTGGATGAACTGCCGCCCTCGGTAACAGCCCCACTGACCGCCGCGTTGCCCGATTGGCTCAGGGCCGCAGCGCCCTCAACCATCCGCTGGCCCGCCCCACATGCATGCTGGCAAGCCTTGATGGAATTGAACATCGAACGCCTGGAAGGCTGCGTGCTGGTCAGCGGCGAGCCGCGCCTGCTGCAATCGGGCCTGAATGCCGGGCTGTGGACTATCGGCCTGGCGTCCTGCGGTTCGCTGTGCGGCCTGGCGCCCGAGCAATGGCAGGCACTGACCGACCAACAACGCGAATACAAACGCGGCAAGGCCACCGTGGCGCTGTATGGGCTGGGGGTGCATTCGGTGATCGATCACCTCGGCGAGCTCGGCACCTGCCTGGCAGACATCAGCCTGCGCCAGCTCAAAGGCGAAAAGCCCTGATAGAGATCATGCACAGACGGCGCCGGTAGATTAATCTACAGCTCCTCTCGTAGACCTTTCTCGGCGTGCCGTGGTCTATGCCAGTGCCTATCGATAAAAGGAACAACACCATGCCTGCCCGCGAAAAACTGCAAGAACAGGTCAACATCCTGCGCGAGCAACTGGACCAGGAACCACCGCTGCCACCCGAAAAACGTGAAGCGCTGGAAGCCTTGCTGGCCAAGTTTGAAGTACAACTTGAACTGGAACCCGCCACCCAGCCGCCCAGCATCGCCGACGATGTGAACCGGGCGGTAGAAGGTTTCGAGCTGGACCACCCGGGCATTGCCGGGACGCTGCGCAATATCGTGATCACCCTGGGCAACATCGGCATTTAACCCGAGCCCAAACCAAGCACAGAACCAAAATGTGGGAGGGGGCTTGCCCCCGATTGCAGTGGGTCAGGCACAGAGACTGTGACTGACACTCCGCTATCGGGAGCAAGCCCCCTCCCACATTGGGTTTGTGTAAAGGTTACTGGCGCGCCAGGCGCAGGTTCTGGAACGGCACCGCCTCAGTACTGCGATACGGGTTGATATCCAACCCGCCCCGCCGCACATACCGCGCATATACCGTCAACTTCTCCGGCTTCAGCAGGCGCTGCAAGTCCAGGAAGATCCGCTCCACGCACTGCTCATGGAAGTCCGAGTGCTGGCGAAAGCTCACCAGATACTCCAACAGGCTGGCGTGATCCAGCTGTGCGATGTGGGAGGGGGCTTGCCCCCGATTGCAGTGGGTCAGACACAGAGACTGTGACTGACACTCCGCTATCGGGGGCAAGCCCCCTCCCACATTGGGTTTGTGTAAAGGTTACTGGCGCGCCAGGCGCAGGTTCTGGAACGGCACCGCCTCAGTACTGCGATACGGGTTGATATCCAACCCACCCCGCCGCACATACCGCGCATATACCGTCAACTTCTCCGGCTTCAGCAGGCGCTGCAGGTCCAGGAAGATCCGCTCCACGCACTGCTCATGGAAGTCCGAGTGCTGGCGAAAGCTCACCAGATACTCCAACAGGCTGGCGTGATCCAGCTGTGCGCCGCGGTATTGCACGGCCACGCTGCCCCAGTCGGGCTGGCTAGTGACCGGGCAGTTGGATTTGAGCAGGTGGCTGTACACGCTCTCCTCGACAATGCGCGAGTCATCGCAACGCAGCAGTTCCGGACGCGGATGTTCGTAGTTGCTGACGCTGATATCCAGGTCATCGATGCACACTCCCGGCAACGCCACCACGCCTTCGGCTTCAACCTCGGCCAGGCTGCGCACGCGCACGCCCACCGGCTTGCCGGCAGCAGCGCTGAGGTCGGTGCGCAACGTCGCCTCCAGACTTTGCGTATCAGCAAACACGGTCTGGTTCAGCGAGTTGAGGTACAGCTTGAAGGACTTGGACTCGATGATATTCGGCGAGTCGGCCGCAATGCTGAACTCACCGATGGCCACCACCGGCTTGCCCGACGGCAGCAGCCAGGACAGTTCGAAGCAGTTCCAGAAATCCACGCCCGTGTACGGCAGGGTCTCGGCGCTCAGGCCCAGCTCGGCCCATTTCGCGGCGCGCGGAATCGGGAACAGCAACGAAGGGGTGTAGGTGGAGATGTATTCACTGGACTTGCCCAGCGGCGAATGTTCGGCTGCGGGATGCATGGCGGAAACCTGGCTAAATTAACCCCACCAGTCTACCAGCCTTTGCCCCCGCCTCTAACAACCGCCGCATCGACACCGTCAGTTGCCGCAGCGGCTCAATCGACGTTGATCTTGCCGACCATGCCCGCCTGGTAGTGCCCGGGAATATTGCAGGCAAACTCCAACCCGGTGGCTTTGCTGAAGGTCCAGGTCAACTCAGCGGTTTTACCCGGTCCGACCAGAACACTGTTGGGGTCATCGTGCTTCATCCCGCCCATATTGCCCATATTGCCCATATCGCCGTGCTCCATGGCGCCGTGGTCCATCTTGCCCATGCCGGTGGCGTTCAGCATGCCGCTGGCCTGCATCTGCATCATTTGCTTCTGATGCTCCGCATGCATGGCCGCATCGCCCAGGTTGAACTCATGGAGTAACTGGCCTTTGTTGACCAGTACAAAGCGCACGGTCTCACCGGCCTTTACGTCCAGGGACTTGGGCGAAAAGGACATATCCTGCAGCACCACTTCCACGGTGCGCGTGGCCTTATCGGCAGATGCCGGCTGGCCGAATGCATAGGTGTGGGCCGTGCCGGCCATTGCTCCGACACTCAACGCCAACAGGCAGCCCGCCAACAACAAGGGGGTACGCAATGCCATCTCAATTCTCCAAAGGTGTGGGATCAGTCTGAGGACCACTCTAAGATTGCAGCGCTGCCAGCCAGCTGACTGCTAGATTACAACTTTGTCAGGTTGCGCCCCTCCCCTGGCCACCACGGTATAAAGCCTGAAGTGACCCGCCGCCAAGAGCTGCCCATGAAACTGCTGATCGTCGAAGACCAACCCAAAACCGGCCATTACCTGCGCCAAGGCCTGACCGAAGCCGGTTTTACCACCGAGCTGGTGGCCGACGGCACCAGCGGCCAACACTTGGCGCTGACCGGCGATTACGACCTGCTGATCCTCGATGTGATGCTGCCCGGTCGCAATGGTTGGCAGATCCTACAGGCCGTGCGCAGCGCCGGCCTCGACGTCCCGGTGCTGTTTCTCACCGCCCGCGACGCAGTGGAAGACCGCGTACACGGCCTGGAACTGGGCGCCGACGATTATCTGGTCAAGCCGTTCGCCTTCTCCGAACTGCTTGCGCGGGTGCGTAGCCTGTTGCGCCGTGGCAGCAGCGCACCGCAGGAAACCACCCTGCAACTGGCCGACCTGCGCCTGGACCTGATCCGCCGCCGCGTCGAGCGCGACGGCCAGCGCATCGACCTCACCGCCAAGGAGTTCGCCCTGCTCGAACTGCTGCTGCGGCGCCAGGGCGAAGTGCTGCCCAAGTCGCTGATCGCGTCCCAGGTGTGGGACATGAACTTTGACAGCGACACCAACATCATCGAAGTGGCGATCCGCCGCCTACGCCTGAAAATCGACGACAACTTCCCCAATAAACTCATCCACACCGTGCGCGGCATGGGTTATGTGCTGGAGGAACGATGCAGTTGATCAAGCGTCTGTCCCTGGCCAGCCGCCTGGCCCTGCTGTTTGCGGCCTGCACCGCGGTGGTCTCGTTGCTCGCTGGCGTGCTGTTCAACCGCGCCAGCGAGGCGCATTTTGTCGAGCTGGACCAGCAACTGCTCGAAAGCAAACTGGTGGCGCTGCGCAGCACCTTGCAGGGCGTCGACTCACCGCAGCTATTCGCCCAGCGCGAAGCGCAACTGCGCGCCGAGCTCAATCGTCAGCCCGACCTCGCAGTACGCATCACCGCCGCCGGCCAGCGCTGGTTTGACGGCGCGCCGGCCATTGTCCTGCCCGAGTCGCCCGGCCTGCACAGCCTGCAAAACGCCGGCATCGACTACCGCGTGTACAACGCGCCGCTAAGGCCGGGCCAACCCGACTCGCCGCAACTGAGCCTGATGCTCGACATCACCCACCATCAGCACTTCCTGCAACGCATGCAGCATTTGATCTGGCTCACAGTCAGCCTCTCGGCCCTGGCCACCGCGCTGCTCGGCGCCTGGGCGGCGCGCAGCGGGCTGCGACCGTTGCGGCGCATGGGCGAAGTGGCCGCCAGCGTGTCGGCCCACTCCCTGACCCAGCGTTTGCCCGAGCAGGGCATGCCGGTGGAACTGGCGGAACTGGCCCAGGCCTTCAACGCCATGCTGGGCCGACTGGACGACGCGTTCCAGCGCCTCTCGGCGTTCTCCGCCGATATCGCCCACGAACTGCGCACGCCCCTGTCGAACCTGTTGACCCACACCCAAGTCATCCTCACCCAGCCGCGCCCGCTGGAGGATTACCGCGAGGCGCTGCACAGCAATCTGGAAGAGTTGCAGTGGATGGCGCAGTTGGTGAACGACATGTTGTACCTGGCCAAGGCCGATCACGGGCTGTTGGCGCCCACGCGCGAACCGTTGAAGCTCGCGGACGAAGTGGACGCACTGCTGGAGTTCTTCGTCTTGCTGGCGGAAGACGCGCACGTCAGCCTGGTGCGCGAGGGTATGGCTCACACAACCGGCGATCGCGGCATGTTGCGCCGGGCATTGTCGAACCTGCTGGATAACGCGCTGCGTTTTACGCCCGCGGGCGGCGAAGTACGGGTGCATCTGGCGCAGGGCGCACAAGGCGTGACGCTGACAGTGGAGAACAGTGGCGAAGGCATTCCCGCGGAGGTGTTACCGCGGTTGTTCGACCGCTTCTACCGGGCCGACCCGGCGCGGCATGAAGGCAGCAGTGAACACGCGGGGCTGGGGCTGGCGATTACCCAGTCGATTGTGCGGGCGCATGGCGGGCGGATTTATTGCGAGTCTGAGCCGGGGTGGACGCGGTTTGTGATCGAGTTGCCAGGGGGGGTTGATGCAAGCTGTGCCGGCGCTATCGGGAGCAAGCTCCCTCCCACATTTTGATCTGTGAATACATTCAAAATGTGGGAGGGAGCTTGCTCCCGATAGCGGTCTTAAATCCTACGAATACCTGAGGGCATGCGCCGGCTCGATCTTCGCCGCCCGATACGCCGGGTAAACCGTGGCCAAAAAGCTCAACACAAACCCGGCCGAGCAGATCAGCAGCACATCCCCACCCTGCAATTGCGAGGGCAGGTTGCTGACGAAGTACACGTCCGAACTGAAGATATGCTGCCCGCTCACGCGCTCCAGCCAACCCACCAGCTCACTGACGTTGAGCGCCGCAATCACGCCCAGCACACCGCCGATCAGGGTGCCGATGATACCGATCACCGTGCCCTGCACCATGAAGATCGCCATGATCTGCCGTGGCGTGGCGCCGATGGTCCGCAGGATCGCGATGTCCGCGCCCTTGTCGTTCACCACCATGATCAACGTGGCAATGATGTTGAACGCCGCCACCGCGACGATCATCAGCAACAGCAGGCCGATCATGGTTTTTTCCATCTTCATCGCGCTGAACAGACTGCCCTGGGTGTGGGTCCAGTCATCCGCCTTGTAGGCCGCACCGAGGCTGGCGGCGATGTCCGCCGAGACCTTGGGCGCCGCGTACAAGTCCTTCACCGCCAGCCGCACGCTCTGCACCTGGTTCGGCTGCCAATGCTGAATTTCTGCGGCGTCGGCCATATGGATCAACGCCATCGAACCGTCCAGCTCGGCGCCGACCTTGAAGATACCGACCACGTTCAATCGCTGCATGCGCGGGGTGATGCCACCCGGCGCGCTGCTGATTTCCGGGACGATCAGGGTCAGCTTGTCGCCCACGTTCAGGCGAAAGCGCCGCGCGGTGATTTCACCGACCACCACGCCGAACTCGCCGGGCTTCAAGTCTTCCAGTTTGCCCTGGACGATATGCTGGGCCACGATCGACACCTTGCCTTCCTGGGCCGGGTCGACGCCGCTGATCTCGATCGGCTGCATCGCGCCCTTGTAGGAGAACATACCGTCCATCTGCGTGAACGGTACTGCGGCGGTCACTTCGGGATTCTTCATCGCGGCCGCGGCCACCGGCTGCCAGTTGTCGATCGGGTTCACGCCGACGATGGTGGCGTGAGGCACCATGCCGAGGATGCGCGAGCTCATTTCGCGTTGAAAGCCATTCATCACCGACAACACCACGATCATCGCCAGCACGCCCAGGGCGAGGCCGATCATCGAGGTCATCGAGATAAACGAAACAAAACGGTTGCGGCGCTTGGCGCGGGTATAGCGCGTGCCGATGAAAATCGATAACGGTCTGAACATTCGCTTGCACCGCCTGAAAAAATGAAAAAACCCGGCGCCATGCACCGGGCTTGAAACAGGTCAGATGGCGACCAGATGACCTTCCTGCAGGTGCAGTACGCGGTCCATCTGCCGAGCCATGCTCATGTCATGGGTCACCACCAGGAACGCGGTACGCATCTGGGTGCTCAGTTCGAGCATCAAGTCCTTGATGCCCTGGGCGGTGTGGGAATCGAGGTTGCCGGTCGGCTCGTCGAGCATCACCAGGCCCGGGTTGTTCACCAGGGCACGGGCAATCGCCACACGCTGGCGCTCACCGCCAGACAATTCGGCCGGTTTGTGCTCCAGGCGATGGCCGAGGCCAACGCGCTCCAGCAAAGCCTTGGCACGCTGGCGCGCCTCTGGGATCGCGGTCTTGCCGATCAGCAGCGGCATGCACACGTTTTCCAGGGCGGTGAACTCCGGCAACAGGTGGTGGAACTGGTACACGAAACCCAACGAACGGTTGCGCAGTTGGCCGCGGGCCTTTTCGCCGAGGGCCGAGAGTTCTTCGCCGGCCAGCCACACGCTGCCCTGGGACGGCGTATCGAGGCCGCCCAACAGGTTGAGCAAGGTACTTTTGCCGGAACCGGAACTGCCGACGATCGCCACGCGCTCGCCGGGGTGCAGCTCAAGTTGCAGGTTGGACAACACCACCACCGATTCCGGACCTTCCTCGTAGGACTTGCCCAGGTTGCGGCAGCTCAGGATTGCTTTTTCACTCATGCCCGATTCACTCATAACGTAAGGCCTGTGCTGGCTGGGTACGTGCCGCGCGCCAGGCTGGATACAGGGTGGCAAGGAAACTCAGGACCAACGCAGCGCCGCCCACCATCAGCACGTCCTGGGCCTGAACCTGGGACGGCAAGTAATCGATGAAGTAGACGTCGGCATTGAGAAACTTGTGGCCGATCAGGGTTTCGAGGCCGGCGATGGCAGCGCTGACGTTGAGCGCAGCCAGAATGCCCAGCGCGGTGCCGATCAAGGTGCCGACCACGCCGATCACCGTGCCCTGCACCATGAAGATCGCCATGATCTGCCCCGGCGTGGCGCCCAAGGTGCGCAGGATGGCGATGTCGCCCTTCTTGTCGTTCACCACCATCACCAGGGTGGAGATGATGTTGAAGGCCGCCACGGCGACGATCAGCAGCAACAGCAGGCCGATCATGGCTTTTTCCATGCGGATGGCCTGGTACAGGTTGCCGTGGGTACGGGTCCAGTCGCGGGCGTAGTACTGGTTTTCACCCAGGTGCTGGGCGATTTCCCAGGCGCCGCGCGGGGCGTCGAACAAATCGTTGAACTTCAGGCGCAGGCCCTGCACCTGGTCCGGCTTCCAGCGATGCAGACGCGCCAGGTCGGTGAGGTTGGTCAGGCCGAGGTAGCCGTCGATCTCGCCAGCGCCGACGTGGAAGGTGCCGACCACGGTAAAGCGCTTCATGCGCGGGAACATGCCGGCCGGGGTCACGGTGACTTCCGGGGCGACGAAGGTCAGCTTGTCGCCGATGCCCACGCCGAGCTTGGCCGCGGCCTTGTCGCCGATGACGATACCGAAGCTGCCGGGCGCCAGGTCGTCGAGTTTGCCCTGCAGCATGAACTTGTCGATGATCGAGACCTTGCGCTCCTGGACCGGGTCGATGGCATTGAGCAGGATTTTCTGCACCTTGCCGTCATTGGTCAGCAACCCTTGCATCTGGGTGAACGGCGCCACGGCCACGACCTTGGGGTTCTGCTTGACCTTGTCGGCCAGGCTTTGCCAGTCGCTGATCGGTTCACCCGACTCGATGGTCGCGTGGGGCACCATGCCCAGCACGCGGGTACGCATCTCATGATCGAAGCCGTTCATCACCGACAACACCACGATCATCACGACCACGCCAAGGGCGAGACCGATCATCGAGGTCAAGGAAATGAACGACACAAAATGATTGCGACGCTTTGCACGGGTATAACGCGTGCCAATAAATACGAAGAGAGGTCTGAACATGTCGGGGCTTGTTCGGAGGAAAAGAAGACGTCCCGGTGGCGGGGTCTGGTAAGCAGCTTTACACTCAGACCATTACCGCTACTTTGGGTTCGCCATGTCGACATTAGATGAAGAAGAACGCCGCGAATACTACCGTATCGACGACATGATCGCACTTCAAATCAAAAGCCTGTCCGCCCCCGAAGCGGCGAGCAAGGAAGTGTTGCTGGATGATTCGCCGCTATTCAATCTACTCAGTGAACTGCACCTGAGCGAATTCGAAGCCCAACACCTGTTGCGCCAGCTCAGCGAGAAAGATCGCAGCCTGGCCGCCCTCCTCCGAATCCAGAACAAACGCCTGGATCTGCTCAGCCAGATCATGGCGCGCGGCCTGCTGGATGAAGTCGGCGCACCGCAGCCGGTGATCATTTCCGAAGGCGGCATCGACTTCCAGCACCCGACGCCCCTGGCACTCGACGCCCACCTGGCGGTCAAGCTGGTGCTGATGCCCCAGGCGCTGGGCCTGCTGTTACGGGCGCGGGTCACCCATTGCGATGCCAAGGGCGGCGCTTTTGCCATTGGCACGGAATTCGAATCGATGACCGACGCCCAACGCCAACTGCTGGCGCGCTACATCCTGCAGAAACAGGCGCAGCAACGGCGCCTGGCGCGGGAACAGAGCGACGCCAAAGACACCTGAATTCGTATTCACCCCGCCAGACGACCTGGCGCAAAGGAGCAACTGTGACCCTGATCTACGGCCACCGCGGTGCCAAAGGCGAAGCACCAGAAAACACCCTGACCAGCTTCCAGCAGTGCCTCAAGCACGGTGTACGCCGTTGCGAATTGGATTTGCACCTGTCCATGGACGGCGAACTGATGGTCATCCACGACCCGACCCTCAAGCGCACCGCCGACCGGCGCGGCAAAGTCGTCGAGTATTCGGCGGTAGACCTGGTGAAGATGGACGCCCGCAAAGGCGGCCCCGGCTGGATCAACCCCTGCCCGATCCCGCGCCTGGAAGAACTGTTTGAAAAGTGCGACTTCGATCACTGGCAACTGGAAGTCAAAAGCGCCTCGCGCACCCGCGCCGCGACCACCGTGCTGGCGATCCGGGAAATGGCCGTGCGTTTCGGCCTCATGGACAAGGTCACAGTGACCTCAAGCTCACGGGAAGTGTTGAAAGCGGCGGTGGAACTCACCCCGGACCTGTCGCGCGGGCTGGTGGCCGAATACGCCTGGCTCGACCCGCTGAAGGTCGCGCAAAACTATGGCTGTGAGTTTCTGGCGTTGAACTGGACGTTGTGTACCCCCGAGCGTCTGGAAAAAGCCCAGCGCCAGGGATTGCACGTGTCGGTGTGGACAGTCAACGAACCTGCGCTGATGCGCAGGCTCGCCGACTTCGGCGTAGATAGCCTGATTACAGACTTTCCCGGTTTGGCCACTGCCACGCTCGAGAATTACTGAAATCGGTCTCCCCGGCCGGCTCAGGCCACCGGCCGGAGCCGCTCAAAAAAGCCGGTTGAGGCCGTCGTAGGCCGCGACCCGATAGGCTTCCGCCATGGTCGGGTAGTTGAACGTGGTGTTGACGAAATACTTGAGGGTATTTTGCTCGCCCGGCTGGTTCATGATGGCCTGGCCGATGTGGACGATCTCCGAAGCCTGGTAGCCGAAGCAATGCACGCCGAGGACTTCCAGGGTTTCACGGTGGAACAGAATCTTCAGCATGCCTTGCGGCTCGCCGGCGATCTGCGCACGCGCCATGCTCTTGAAGAACGCCTTGCCCACTTCGTAAGGCACCTTGGCCTTGGTCAGTTCGTGTTCGTTCTTACCGATCGAGCTGATCTCCGGAATCGTGTAGATCCCGGTCGGCACGTCGTTCACATAGCGCCAGCTGCCATTGTCGACAATGCTGCCGGCGGCCGAACGGCCCTGGTCATGGGCGGCGCTGGCCAGGCTTGGCCAGCCGATCACGTCGCCGGCACCGTAGATATTCGACACGCAGGTGCGATAGTTCTCGTCCACTTCAATCTGGCCACGGTTGTTGACCTTGACCCCGACATTTTCCATGCCCAGCTTGTCGGTGTTGCCGGTACGACCGTTGCACCACAGCAAGGCGTCGGCCTTGATCTTCTTGCCGGACTTGAGGTGCAGGATCACACCGTTGTCCAGGCCTTCGACGCGCTCGTACTCTTCGTTGTGGCGCACGGTGATGTTGTTGTTGCTGAAGTGATAACTCAACGCCTGGGAAATTTCCGAGTCGAGGAAGCTCAGCAACTGGTCACGGTTGTCCACCAGCTCTACCAGCACCCCCAGGCCGCTGAAGATCGAGGCGTATTCGCAGCCGATCACGCCGGCGCCATAGATGATCAGTTTGCGCGGGGTATGGCCCAGGCTGAGGATGGTGTCGCTATCGTAGATACGCGGGTGGAGGAAATCGATATCCACCGGGCGATACGGGCGCGACCCGGTAGCGATGATGATGTGCTTGGCCACCAGCTTCTCGACCACGCCGTTGGAGCAGACCACTTCGACGGTTTGCTCGTCGGCGAAGCTGCCGGTGCCGAAGAACAGGTCGACACGGTTACGGGCGTAATAGCCGGTCCGCGACGCCACCTGCTTGGCGATGACTTTTTCCGCGCTTTTGAGCACGTCCGGGAACGAAAACCAACGCGGCTCGCCAATGGCCCGGAACATCGGATTGGTATTGAACTGCATGATCTGGCGCACTGAGTGACGCAAGGCCTTGGACGGGATGGTACCCAGGTGGGTGCAGTTTCCGCCGACCTGGCGACGGCTATCGACCATTGCCACCTTGCGCCCTGCCTTCGCGGCGTTCATCGCCGCACCTTCTCCAGCCGGGCCGGAACCCAGTACTACCACGTCGTAGTTGTAGACAGCCATGCGTACTCCTCAGAACAGGCCAGGCGCGCGGTTTGACGCCTGGCTAAATCATGCCGCGGCCAGCGGTCATGAAGGACAATTTGGCTCAAGTGTGTGAACCGGGGCACAGTCTATATAAGGCTCAACGCCGCGCACATTAACCCTTGGTCGCGTCGTAGGCCAGTTTTGCCTTTACTACACAGCGTGGATTACGGTTTCACAGCGGTCATCTGTTCGAACGCCTGATTACTGCGCGTGACAAAAACATCCCCCTCGCGCTGCACAAAAAACGCGGCGATCTGGTGCTGTTCGGCGTAATCCCAGCCTTGCTCCGGCCCAAGGATCAACAGCAACGTCGACAACCCATCGGCCATCAGCGCCGACGGGTGCAACACTGTCACCGATGCCAGTTGATGGGTAATCGGCGCGCCGGTCCGCGCATCCAGGGTGTGGGAATAGCGCCGACCACCCTGCTGGAAATAATTACGATAGTCACCCGATGTGGACACACCAAAGCCGTCTACGCGGATGATTTTTTCGGCGACCTGCTGGTCATCGCGAGGCTCTTCCAGCGCGACGCGCCAGGGCGAACCATCCGGTTTGTGGCCGGCAGCCTTGAGTTCGCCGGTGGCTTCGGCGAGGTAGTGATGGATACCCAAGCCGCTCAACAGCTCGGCGATACGATCCACCGCGTAACCGGCAGCAATGCTGTTGAAGTCGACCTCGACGGCGGCGTCCTTGCACAGCTGTTCGCCGTCGATGCGCAGATGCTGGTGACCGACCCGTTGACGCACCTCGGCCAGCGTCGCGGCGTCCGGCACCTTGAGTTGCCGGGCCTGGGGCCCGAACCCCCACAGGTTCAGCAGCGGTTCCACCGTCAGGTCGAACGCACCCGCGCTGGCCTGGGACAGTTGCTCGCCGGTACGCACCAGTTGCAGCACCGGCGCAGGCATCGGCTGACAGCTATTGGCCGGCAGATTGTTGAAACGCTCGATATCCGAGTCGCTGCGGTAGGTCGACATCTGTCGGTCGACATCCCCCAGGATTTTTTCCACCTGGCGCTGCAGCTCTTTCGGCGTAGGTGCCGTCGAGCTTCTGACATACTGGATCGAATAGGTGCTGCCCATGGTCGGCCCCCCAAACTGCTCCAGCGTATCGCCGCCACAGCCGGCCAGCGCCGCAAAACCGCACACCATCGCTATCTGTCGCAGATTGCCCATAAACCTGATCGCCGTCGAAAAGTGAATTAACCCGCAGGCACACACCCTGGCAGGACCGCCCATTATGCGGCATGCCGTTATCTGTTTATGGCTGATGTTCGCACTCCCGGCGCTCACCAATGAGGCGGATCGTCTCACCTTGGCCGGCCACAGTTGACGGCGTATCGCCTGAAAAAATGCATGCCCCTGTAGGCGCGGGCTTGCGCGCGATGCCTCCCACACAGCCGAAACCCACAGGCAGAAAAAAGCCCCGAACCAGTCGGGGCTTTTTCATTCAACCTGAACGCTTAGCGCGGGAATGCAGGCGGGTTGACCCCAGCCATGTCTTCCATCACACGAACGACCTGGCAGCTGTAGCCGAACTCGTTGTCGTACCACACGTACAGCACAACACGGTTGTCCTGGGTAATGGTCGCTTCCGCGTCCACCACACCGGCGTGGCGCGAGCCAACGAAGTCGGTGGAGACCACTTCCTGGGAGTTGACGAAGTCGATTTGCTTATGCAGATCGGAGTGCAGCGCCATGTAGCGCAGGTACTCGTTCATCTCGTCGCGGGTAGCGGCTTTCTCAAGGTTCAGGTTGAGAATGGCCATCGACACGTTAGGCGTCGGCACGCGGATCGCGTTACCGGTCAGCTTGCCGGCCAGCTCAGGCAGGGCCTTGGCGGCAGCGGTGGCGGCACCGGTCTCGGTGATCACCATGTTCAGCGCGGCGCTGCGACCACGGCGATTGCCCTTGTGGAAGTTGTCGATCAGGTTCTGGTCGTTGGTGTACGAGTGAACGGTTTCGACGTGACCGTTGATGATGCCGAACTTGTCATTGACTGCCTTCAGCACCGGCACGATGGCGTTGGTGGTGCAGGAAGCGGCGGACACGATCTTGTCGTCAGCGGTGATTTCCGTGTGGTTGATGCCGTGAACGATGTTCTTCAGCTTGCCTTTGCCAGGCGCGGTCAGGACAACGCGGGCAACGCCCGGGCAGGTCAGGTGCTGGCCCAGGCCTTCGGCGTCGCGCCATACGCCGGTGTTATCCACCAGCAGGGCGTCCTTGATGCCGTACTGGGTGTAATCCACCTCGGTCGGGTTCTTCGCGTAGATCACCTGGATCAGGTTACCGTTGGCGGTGATGGTGTTGTTTTCTTCGTCGATGACGATGGTGCCGTTGAACGGACCGTGTACCGAGTCGCGACGCAAGAGGCTCGCGCGCTTGGCCAGGTCGTTCTCGGCGCCCTTGCGTACCACGATGGCGCGCAGGCGCAGGCCGTCGCCGCCGCCGGTTTTACCGATCAGGATGCGTGCCAGCAGGCGGCCGATGCGACCGAAGCCGTAGAGCACAACGTCAGTGCCTTTACGGGCGGAGGCGTTCTGCTTGCCGACCACGTCGGCCATTTCTTCACGCACGAATTGCTCGACGGAACGGCCGTTGGCTTCAGCGCGGAACTTGGCGGCCAACTTGCCCAGGTCTACCGAAGCCGCGCCGAGCTTGAGCTCGCTCATGGCTTTGAGCAGAGGGAATGTTTCGTGGACGGAGAGTTCGCTGTCGTTGGTCGAACGATGGCGAGCAAAGCGATGCGCCTTGAGAATCGCGATGACTGACTGGTTGATCAGACTGCGGCCATAGATCGAGCTCACCACATTGTTATTGCGGTACAGCTGACCGATAAGCGGGATCATCGCTTCAGCGAGTGCTTCACGGTCGATCCATTCACCAAGACACTGGTCGGGCTTCTGAGTCACGGGAACCTTCCACATGTAGGGGCTGAAAAAAGGGGCTACATTATGCCGCCCGGCCGCCCCCGGAGCAATGCGCGTCCTACAACAAAAAGCGCTTACCCAAAAAAGCCACCTCGCTGCAGCCCAGTAAATACGCGGGTTCCAGAAGGCCACTAGTGGAGCGGGCAGCACGACTTGTCCGTAACCCTCCGAAAACTATATACATTTTGGCACTACATATTGAGTCAAAACGCGCCATTGTTTGTCTTAGCCACCACATTTCCCGCAAACCGTAATAGGCTCAGTCAGCAACTGACAGGCGGCACCTCGGGCCGTTACAATTACCGACTTTGTCGCAACGCTTGGAGCTCAACCTTCCGTGCCCGTTCTGCGTCTACCGCAACTCCCTGCCGCGGCAGGTAAACAGCACTGGGGCAATTTGCCCGGTGCCGCCCTGAGCCTGGCCATCGCCGAGGCTGCCAGCGCAGCCAAGCGCTTTACCCTGCTGCTTACCGCCGACAGCCAAAGCGCCGAACGGCTGGAGCAGGAGCTGAGCTTCTTCGCCCCCGATTTGCCGGTGCTGCATTTTCCCGACTGGGAAACCCTGCCCTACGACCTGTTCTCGCCGCACCAGGACATCATTTCCCAGCGCATCGCCAGCCTGTACCGCCTGCCGGAACTGGTCCACGGCGTGCTGGTGGTGCCGATCACCACGGCGCTGCACCGCCTGGCGCCGACCAAGTTCCTGCTGGGCAGCAGCCTGGTGCTGGATATCGGCCAGAAGCTCGACGTGGAGCAAATGCGTACACGCCTGGAAGCCAGCGGCTACCGCTGCGTCGACACGGTGTACGAGCACGGCGAATTCGCGGTGCGCGGTGCGCTGATCGACCTGTTCCCGATGGGCAGCAAGTTGCCGTACCGCATCGACCTGTTCGATGACGAAATCGAGACCCTGCGCACCTTCGATCCGGAAAACCAGCGCTCCATCGACAAAGTCGAGTCGATCAAACTGCTGCCGGCACGGGAATTCCCACTGCAGAAAGACGCGGTGACGCGCTTCAAGGCGCGCTTTCGCGAACGCTTCGACGTCGACTTCCGCCGCTGCCCGATCTTCCAGGACTTGAGCAGCGGGATTACCCCCGCCGGTATCGAGTACTACCTGCCGCTGTTCTTCGACGAAACCTCCACCCTGTTCGACTACCTGCCCCAGGACACCCAGGTGTTCTCGCTGCCGGGCATCGAGCAGGCGGCGGAAAACTTCTGGAGCGACGTGCGCAACCGCTATGAAGAGCGTCGCGTCGATCCGTCCCGCCCTTTATTACCGCCCGCCGAACTGTTCCTGCCGGTGGAAGACTGCTTCGCCCGCCTGAAAAACTGGCCGCGCGTGGTCGCCAGCCAAGAGGATGTGGACGCAGGCAGCGGCCGCACGCGCTTCCCCGCGCAAAACCTGCCGAACCTGGCGATTGAAGCCAAGGCCAGCCAGCCGCTCGAAGCGCTGTCCAACTTCCTCGGCGATTTCGCCGGGCGCGTGCTGTTTACCGCCGAATCGGCCGGGCGCCGCGAAGTGCTGCTGGAGCTGCTGGAACGCCTGAAGCTGCGCCCGAAAACCGTCGACAGCTGGCCGGACTTCGTCGCCGGCAAAGAGCGCCTGGCGATCACCATTGCGCCGCTGGATGAAGGCCTGTTGCTGGACGATCCGGCCCTGGCGCTGATCGCCGAAAGCCCGCTGTTCGGGCAACGGGTGATGCAGCGCCGTCGCCGCGAAAAACGCGCCGACGCCAACAACGACGCGGTGATCAAAAACCTCACCGAACTGCGCGAAGGCGCGCCGGTGGTGCATATCGACCACGGCGTCGGCCGCTACCTGGGCCTGCAAACGCTGGAAATCGACAACCAGGCCGCCGAATTCCTCACCATGGAATACGCCGAAGGCGCCAAGCTGTATGTGCCGGTGGCCAACCTGCACCTGATCGCCCGCTACACCGGCAGCGACGACGCCCTGGCGCCGTTGCACCGCCTGGGTTCCGAGACCTGGCAGAAAGCCAAGCGCAAGGCCGCCGAACAGGTGCGCGACGTCGCCGCCGAGCTGCTCGACATCTATGCCCGTCGCGCCGCCCGCGAGGGTTATGCGTTCGCCGACCCGAAAGCCGACTACGCCACGTTCAGCGCCGGCTTTGCCTTCGAAGAAACCCCGGACCAGCAAACCACCATCGAAGCCGTGCGCGCCGACATGCTCGCGCCCAAGCCGATGGACCGCCTGGTGTGCGGCGACGTGGGCTTCGGCAAGACCGAAGTGGCGATGCGCGCCGCCTTCATCGCGGTGCATGGCGGCAAGCAAGTGGCGATCCTGGTGCCGACTACCCTGCTCGCCCAGCAGCACTACAACAGCTTTCGCGACCGCTTTGCCGACTGGCCGGTGACCGTCGAAGTGATGAGCCGTTTCAAATCCGCCAAGGAAGTGAACGCCGCCGTCGCCGACCTGGCAGAGGGCAAGATCGACATCGTGATCGGCACCCACAAGCTGCTGTCGGACGATGTGAAGATCAAGAACCTGGGCCTGGTGATCATCGACGAAGAACACCGCTTCGGGGTGCGTCAGAAAGAACAGCTCAAGGCCCTGCGCAGCGAAGTCGACATTCTGACCCTCACCGCCACGCCGATTCCGCGCACGCTGAACATGGCGGTGTCGGGCATGCGCGACCTGTCGATCATCGCCACTCCACCGGCGCGGCGCCTGTCGGTACGCACCTTCGTGATGGAGCAGAACAACAGCACGGTCAAGGAAGCGCTGCTGCGCGAATTGCTGCGCGGCGGGCAGGTGTATTACCTGCACAACGATGTGAAAACCATCGAGAAATGCGCCGCCGACCTCGCCGCACTGGTGCCGGAAGCACGCATCGCCATCGGCCACGGGCAAATGCGCGAGCGCGACCTCGAACAGGTGATGAGCGACTTCTACCACAAACGCTTCAACGTGCTGATCGCCTCGACCATCATCGAGACCGGCATCGACGTGCCGAGCGCCAACACCATCATCATCGAGCGCGCCGACAAGTTCGGCCTGGCACAACTGCATCAACTGCGCGGCCGCGTCGGACGCAGTCACCACCAGGCCTACGCCTACCTGCTGACGCCACCGCGCCAGCAAATCACCGGCGATGCGGAAAAACGCCTGGAAGCCATCGCCAACACCCAGGACCTGGGCGCCGGCTTTGTGCTGGCCACCAACGACCTGGAAATCCGTGGCGCCGGCGAACTGCTCGGCGACGGCCAGAGCGGGCAGATCCAGGCCGTGGGCTTCACCTTATATATGGAGATGCTCGAACGCGCAGTGAAAGCCATCCGCAAGGGCGAGCAACCGAACCTCGACCAACCCCTGGGCGGCGGTCCGGAGATCAACCTGCGCTTGCCGGCATTGATCCCCGAAGACTACCTGCCGGATGTCCACGCGCGACTGATCCTGTACAAGCGCATCGCCTCGGCCACCGACGAAGAAGGCCTCAAGGACCTGCAGGTGGAGATGATCGATCGCTTCGGCCTGTTGCCGGAACCGACCAAGAACCTGGTGCGCCTGACCCTGCTCAAATTGCAGGCCGAGCAACTGGGGATCAAGAAGGTCGACGCGGGGCCGCAGGGCGGGCGCATCGAGTTCGAAGCGCAGACGCCGGTGGACCCGTTGGTGCTGATCAAGCTGATCCAGGGCCAGCCCAACCGGTACAAGTTCGAAGGGGCTACGCTGTTCAAGTTCATGGTGCCGATGGAACGTGCCGAAGAACGCTTCAATACCTTGGAGGCGCTGTTTGAGCGCCTCATCCCGAAATCTGTTTGAAGGACGCCCCAATGCGCGTGTTTCGCATTCTGAGCTTGTTATTAGTGGTACTCGCACCTTCGGCGTTTGCCGACAGCCTGTACCAAGTGGAAATGGTCCTGGTGCGCCAGAACGCGGAGCCGGTGATCAACAGCCGCGCCGCGCCGGAAGATTGGGATGCCGGTGCCGAGCGCCTGGGCGACAGAAGCAGCCCGGCGCGCCTGGGCACGATCGTCGACAAACTCCGCGCAGACGCCAACTACACGGTGCTGGCGCACAAGGCCTGGGAACAGAACCTCGGTGAGCAGCCGGTAAAAATCGCGATCACCGACGGCCGGGAGCAGTTCGGTCAGTTTCCCCTCGAGGGTGTACTGAGCCTGCAACTGGGGCGCTTTACCGATATCGACGCGGACTTCTGGATCAACCAGTTCGACGGCAACGGCAGCGTCATCGCCAGCGAGCATCTGGCGCAGAAAGACGTGCGGACCAAGAACAACCAGCTCAACTACCTGGATGGCGGCCACCTGGCGCTGCTGATCAAGATCACTTCGTTGACCGCCAAACAGCCCAGCGCACCGCCCGTCGACTTTCAGGACTGATCCAGCGCCATGCCCCTGACGTCGCCGCTCACCAAGCCCCTGGCCCCTTCGTGGGCCAATCGCTTCAAAGAACAAAGCCTGGAGCGCGGGCGGCGCTATGCCTTGGAGAACCGGGTACGCATCGTCGAGTCGGGCGACAGCACCATCATCGCCAGTTGCGAAGGCTCGGGCAGCAACGTCTACCGGCAGACCATCTCGTTGCGCGAATCGGCCAAGGGCACGCTGATCCTGGTGGACAGCCGCTGCACCTGCCCGGTACACACCAACTGCAAACACATCGCGGCGGTGCTGCTCAAGGTCCAGGAAACCCTGGCCTACCCGGCGGCGGCCCAGGACGCCGAACTGCTGGAAAAACTCCAGGCCGTGCTGGACAACCGCGTGGTGCTGCCGCAGGTGGTGATGGACGACGTGCTGCCCGTGCCGCGCCTGTGGCTGGCCAGTGTCGCGTTCAGCGCGTTCGAGCCGCGCAACGGCAAGATGCAGCGCTATATCCAGCACCGTGCGGCGCTGTCGTTCAACTATCTGGGCAACTACGTCAGCGGGCAAAAGAACGCCGACATCATCGTCCGCCAGGAAACCCAGAGCCTGCGGATCAAGCGGCACCCCGAGCTGGAACAGCGCTATCGCGAACAACTGCGCCTGCTCGGTTTCAAGATCGCCACGCGCCAGAGCAAAGCGTTGCCGGAAAGTGCCGGCGAACTGTTCGAGATGATCAATGACAGCGCCTGGCTGAACTTCACCCTCAACGCATCGCCGACACTGCGGGCCGAAGGTTGGGAGTTGCAGATCGACGACGACTTCGGCTTCGACCTGAGCCCGGTGGACGACTGGTATGCCACCGTCGACGAAGGGCCGGAGCGCGACTGGTTCGACCTGGAACTGGGGATCATCGTCAACGGCGAACGCCTGAGCCTGCTGCCGATCCTGCTCAACCTGATGCGTTCGCACACCGAAATCCTCAACCCGGAAAAACTCGCACGCCGCCGCGATGACGAACTGATCCTGGTCAACATCCCCGGCCTGCCCAACGGTGGCCACGGCCCGCTGCAAGTGGCGCTGCCCTACGGCCGCCTGAAACCCGTCCTGGCCACCCTCGGCGAGTTCTACCTGCAGGAACCCGGCACCACCACGCTGCGCCTGGCCAAGGCCGACGCGATCCGCCTCAACCCGCTGGAAGACCTGCCGCTGCAATGGGAAGGCGGCGAGAAGATCCGCACCTTCGCCCAGCGCCTGCGCGACATCAAGGATTTCACCTGCGTCGCGCCCGAAGGCTTGAACGCGACCTTGCGCCCCTATCAGCTGGAGGGCTTGAGCTGGATGCAGTCACTGCGCCAGCTGGAAGTGGGCGGCATTCTTGCGGACGACATGGGCCTGGGCAAAACCTTACAGACCTTGGCGCATATTCTCAGCGAGAAGATCGCCGGGCGCCTGGACCGCCCGTGCATGGTGGTGATGCCCACCAGCCTGATCCCCAACTGGCTCGACGAGGCCGCGCACTTCACGCCGCAACTCAAGGTCCTGGCGCTGTATGGCGCCACCCGCAAAAAGCACTTCGCAAACCTGCAGGACTACGACCTGCTGCTGACCACGTATGCGTTGCTGCCCAAAGACATCGAGCAACTCGCCGCCCTGCCCTTGCATGTGCTGATCCTCGACGAAGCGCAGTACATCAAGAACCCTTCGAGCAAGGCGGCCCAGGCGGCGCGTGAGCTGAACGCACGGCAGCGCCTGTGCCTGAGCGGCACCCCGCTGGAAAACCACCTGGGCGAGCTGTGGTCGCTGTTCCACTTCCTGTTGCCGGGCTGGTTGGGCGACGTGAAAAGCTTCAACCGCGACTACCGCGTGCCGATTGAAAAACGCGCCAGCGATGTACGATTGCAGCACCTGAACGGTCGGATCAAACCGTTCCTGCTGCGTCGCACCAAGGAACAGGTGGCGACGGAATTACCGCCGAAAACCGAGATCATCCACTGGGTCGAGCTCAATGAAGCCCAGCGCGACGTGTACGAAACCATGCGCCTGGCCATGGACAAAAAAGTCCGCGATGAGATCACCCGCAAAGGCGTGGCGCGCAGCCAGATCATCATTCTTGAAGCGCTGCTCAAGCTGCGCCAGGTGTGCTGCGATTTGCGCCTGGTCAACGATGCCACCCTGCCGACGCGCGGCAGCAGCTCGGGCAAGCTCGACAGCTTGATGGAAATGCTCGAAGAGCTGTTTGCCGAAGGGCGCCGGATTCTGTTGTTCTCCCAGTTCACCTCGATGCTGAGCCTGATTGAACTCGAGCTGAAAAAACGCGGCGTCGCCTACGCGCTGCTGACCGGCCAGACCCGCGATCGGCGCACGCCGGTGAAAGACTTCCAGAGCGGCAAGCTGCAGATCTTTCTGATCAGCCTGAAGGCAGGTGGCGTAGGACTCAACCTGACCGAAGCCGACACCGTGATCCACTATGACCCGTGGTGGAACCCGGCCACGGAAAACCAGGCCACCGACCGTGCGTATCGCATCGGCCAGGAGAAGCCGGTGTTCGTCTACAAGATGATTGCACGGGGCACGGTGGAGGAGAAAATCCAGCACCTGCAGAAGGAAAAGTCCGACCTTGCAGCGGGCGTGCTGGACGGGCGGACCACCGGGGATTGGCAGTTGGGCAACGAAGAGATCGAGGCGCTGTTTGCGCCGCTGCCCAACAAACAAGAAAAACGCTGACGGTTAGATCGCCCTCGCGGGCCAGCGCGCCGCCACATTCGACCGCACTTCGACAGAATGTACGCAATCAAGTGTAGGAGCGGGCTTGCCCGCGATAGGCGCGCCGCCGTTTCAATCGATCAACTGCGCATCCCGCAACGCGCCGAGCGCCACCAGCCAACGCGGGTCTTGCTTATACTCCGTCGACGCAACCGCCTGCCCACGCATCCGTGCGATCCGCGCCGATGGCGTGACCTTCATTCGCTGGGCCGCGCTCAGCGCCAGTTCGGCAGCCGCCCGATCGTTGCACACCAGGCCCATGTCGCACCCCGCCGTCAGTGCGGCCTCAATACGGCTGGCCGCATCCCCGACCACGTGGGCGCCAGCCATGGACAGGTCGTCGCTGAAAATCACCCCGTCAAATTGCAATTCGCCGCGCAGGATGTCCTGCAACCAGCGGCGCGAGAAACCGGCCGGCTGGGCGTCGACTTGCGGGTAAATGACGTGGGCTGGCATCACCGCCGCCAATTGCCGGCTCAGGCGTGCGAAAGGTACCAGGTCATTGGCGCGAATCTGTTCCAGGCTGCGTTCGTCATTGGGAATCGCAACGTGGGAATCGGCTTCAGCCCACCCGTGCCCCGGGAAGTGCTTGCCGGTGGCGGCCATGCCGGCGCTGTTCATGCCGCGGATAAACGCCCCGGCAAGCACCGCGGCGCGCTCGGGGTTGCCCTCGAAGGAACGGCTGCCGACCACGGCGCTGCGCTGGTAGTCCAGGTCCAGCACGGGGGCGAAACTCAGGTCCAGGCCGACGGCCAGGACTTCAGTGGCCATGATCCAGCCACACTGTTCGGCGAGGTATTCGGCGTTAGGGTGATCCGCCAGCGCGCGCATGGCCGGCAGGCGCACAAAACCCTGGCGCAGGCGCTGCACGCGACCGCCCTCCTGGTCGACCGCCAGCAGCAGGTCCGGGCGCACGGCACGAATCGCCGCGCTCAATTCCCGCACCTGGCGCGGATGCTCGATATTGCGCGCAAAAATGATCAGGCCGCCCACCTCAGGCTGGCGCAACAGGTGGCGATCCTCGGCCGTCAGCCAGGTGCCGGCAACGTCGACCATCAAAGAACCTTGCAGGGCAGCAGTCATAAACCTTCCTTAAATAACGCACACAACCCATTGCCCTCGCGGCGCGGCGGGCGCGGCAAGAACAATGGGTTGCGAGTAAATAGCTGAATTCGGCATGGGCGGCTAGCTTAGCGGATGCTGGCGGCCGCGCACACCCGGGGCGGTCAAACCTTCGCGGGGATTGGCGTCGATTTGCTGCGCGGACGCAATTGCGCGGCGGCCATGGTCTGGTCGGTCACGCCGGTTTCGGCGCGCATGCCGGCAGCGAGGAACGGCACCATCAGGCGCATCACCTGCTCGATGGAGGTGTTGACGCCAAAGTCGGTCTCGGCAATCGCCCGCAAGGCCTTGATCCCGGACATGCTGAATGCCGCCGCGCCGAGCATGAAGTGTACGCGCCAGAACAATTCGATCGGCGGGATGCGCGGGGCGGCTTCGTTGACCAGCAACATATAGCGGCGGAACACCTTGCCGTACATGTCTTCCAGGTAGCGGCGCAGGTGGCCCTGGCTCTGGCTGAACGCCAGGCCCAACAGGCGCATGAAGATCGACAGGTCGTTGCCGCTGCGTGGCTGCACCACCAGCGCTTGCTCAACGAGGATTTCCAGCAGTTCTTCCAGGCTTGGCTTATGGTCGGCCTTGGCCTGGCGGCGTTCGAGCTCACGGTCGAGACTGGCGCAGAACGGCCCCAGGAAACGCGAGAACACCGCCTGGATCAGGGCTTTTTTCGAGCCGAAATGGTAGTTCACGGCGGCGAGGTTGACCCCGGCCTTGCTGGTGATCAGCCGCAATGAGGTTTCAGCAAATCCTTTTTCCGCGAACAATTGCTCGGCAGCATCGAGAATGCGTTCAACGGTTTCCGACTGGGCCATGGCTACTCCGCCTGACAAACACTTGTTTGAAACATACGTTTCAGCTTGTGTCTTGTCAAGCCTGTGGGTTCGCTTTCCGGCCAGGCAGTCATCTATTTGAACGCTATTTAATCACATCCTTTCAACTCTGTAGGCAGCGCTGTCTTTGCGTTGTAGGAGGGCTGACGAATGACCGTCCAGCGGACGCGCAAAAAAGGATGATTGCCAAGCGCAGTCCACTGTATATAATCCCAGTCACTGTATAAAAAGACAGAGCGATCAACATGCTAAAACTGACGCCACGCCAAGCTGAGATTCTGGCTTTTATCAAGCGCTGCCTCGACGACAACGGCTACCCGCCGACGCGCGCGGAAATTGCGCTGGAACTGGGGTTCAAATCCCCCAACGCCGCCGAAGAACACCTCAAGGCCCTCGCTCGCAAAGGCGCGATCGAGATGACCCCGGGCGCTTCGCGGGGCATTCGCATCCCCGGTTTCGAAGCCAAGGCCGACGAATCGACCCTGCCGATCATCGGCCGCGTCGCTGCCGGCGCGCCGATCCTGGCGCAACAGCACGTCGAGGAATCCTGCAACATCAACCCGACCTTCTTCCATCCTCGCGCCGACTACCTGTTGCGGGTGCATGGCATGAGCATGAAGGACGTGGGCATTTTCGACGGTGACCTGCTGGCTGTCCACACCACTCGTGAAGCCCGTAACGGCCAGATCGTCGTCGCCCGCATCGGCGATGAAGTCACCGTCAAACGCTTCAAGCGCGAAGGCAGCAAGGTCTGGCTCCTGGCCGAGAACCCTGAGTTCGCCCCGATCGAAGTCAACCTGAAAGACCAGGACCTGGTGATCGAAGGCCTGAGCGTCGGCGTCATTCGCCGCTAAAGGAGGCATCATGCAGCTCGTGCACACCCCACAACACACACAACTGTCGCTGTTCGAGGCCTTCATGGCCCAACCCCTTGCGCCCATCCTCAAGGAAACGGTCGAGGCGCCCTGGTGCGCCGAGCCTGAGGCGTTCAGTGAGCTGTCGTTGCGCGGTGCGGCCGGGAGCTGCCTGAGCCTGCTGGCGCCGATCCTGCGCGAACTGAGCGAGGAACAGGATGCACGCTGGTTGACGCTGATCGCCCCACCCGCCAGCCTGACCCAAGCTTGGCTGCGGGACGCCGGTCTCAACCGCGAGCGCATCCTGTTGCTGCAACCACGCGGCGCGCAAAGTGCCCAGCAGTTGACCTGCGAAGCCCTGCGCCTGGGCCGCAGCCATACAGTGGTGAGCTGGTTGAACCCGCTGAATGCCAACGCCAAGCAACAGTTGATCAGCGCCGCGCGTACCGGCGATGCGCAGAGCTTGAATATTCGTTTGGGGTAATTCGAGGTGCCGCAGGCTAGCCCTGTGGCAAGGGAGCTTGCTCCCATTGGACGGTGCAGCAATCGCATGTTCAGGGCCGCTTAGCGCCCCAGCGGGAGCAAGCTCCCACGCCACACTCAGTGCAGAACCCGTGGACCGTCTTCTTTCTCCGGTTCGCCTTCCGCCAGGCGGCCTGCCATCTGTACGCCAACGCTCAACATGGCTTTTGCCACTTCCACGTGCTGGCCTTGCAGGAACGCCTTGGCGTCTTCGGAAAAGTCCAAGATAACCAGAGAACCCTCGTCCTCAGCCCGGCGCAGCTCGATTCGGCCGTCAGGCAATTCAACAATTTCCAGAAAGGACGTTGGCATAAAAGTCTGTTCTCCACGAAAGGCCGGGATTATATCAGTCATCTGCCGGGCCTCGCAGTGGATCTGGCGAGGTTTCTTTACGGCTGGATGAATGGTGCTTAGTGAGAGCAAGCCCACTGCCACAATTTTGATTGGCACCCATCTGCGCAGGTGCCTTGGCTGTCAGCTCGCAATGATCACCAGCTCAACGAGCGTGTCTCAGCACTCGTTCAAACCTTCACGAAACCGCAGCGCCATGTTTTTCAGCTCCTGGCGCCAGCCTTCAAGCTCTTCGCGGCTCAACGGCTTCGGCTCATCCTCTTCCAGCGACAGCGCCACGATCAACGGCTGGGTCACATCGCCCTTGGGCACATGGGGAACACGTGGCGGCTGGAACATATCGGCATGCGCTTTGAGCAGGCGTGCCACCCAACTGTCGGGGCTTTGCGCCATTTCCACCAGTTCGGCGAGTTCAGGGATCGCCATGGCGTCCAGCACTTCGCGATTCATGATCATTTCCGCACGCGGCGAACCGGCCTGGGGCAAACGGTAGAACCCGGCGATTTCATGACACAGCCCCAGCAAGGCGCCGTACAGGTGGAACAGGGCCGCCTCACGCCCCGCCTGGACCAGCGCGATGGCGTTCATCTCCTTCCCTTCCTCGGCACGGCCAAGGGCTTCCAGGGATAAACCCGCGAAGTAAATTTTCTGGTTGGTACGGGTATAGAGTTCGTTGGCCATGACGGCAATCTCCACAACGAATAGGCGTAATGCTGGTATGTAAGAGCGAGCTTGCTCGCGAAAAACCTGGGGGCGCCGTGGGGCATCAGGTTTTTCGTGTAATCGTTAGCGACCTTCGCGAGCAAGCTCGCTCCTACAGCAAGCAAAAGCCGTCTATGCAGACGGCTTTTAGCGTTATCAGATTAACCGATCAAGCGCCCTGGCGCTTGTCCTCGACCTTCCACTTGCCGCCGTCGTAGAACGCCTTCCAACCGGTCGGCTTACCGTCCACTTCGGACTGCACGTACTGTTCCTTGGTCTTGCGGCTGTAGCGGATCACGGCCGGGCGACCGTCCGGGTCCTTCTTCGGCGCTTCGCACAGGAAGTGGTACTTCGGATCGATCTCATCCTTGTGCGGCACGATCTCGAGCACCAGCGGCGCACGGGTCTCGCGGTTTTTCGGGAACTGGCTGGCAGCCAGGAACAGCCCCGAAGCGCCATCACGCAGGATATAGGTGTCGTTGACCTTCTCGCACTTGAGTTCGGGCATCTTCACCGGGTCCATCTTCGGCGGCGCCGCGTCACCGCTTTTCAGCAGTTTGCGGGTGTTCTTGCACGTCGGGTTGGTGCAACCGAAGAACTTGCCGAAACGGCCGGTCTTGAGTTGCATCTCGCTGCCGCACTTGTCGCATTCCAGGCTCGGGCCTTCGTAGCCTTTGATGCGGTAGCTGCCCTCTTCGATCTCGTAGCCGTCGCAATCCGGGTTGTTACCGCAGATGTGCAACTTATGCTTCTCGTCCAACAGGTAGGCATCCATCGCCGTGCTGCAGATCGGGCAACGGTGCTTGCCACGCAGCACCAGCGATTCGGATTCACCCTCGTCGTCGGCGGCGATTTCATCGCCCGGCACCAGGTTGACGGTGGCCTTGCAGCGCTCTTTCGGCGGCAGGCTGTAGCCCGAGCAACCGAGGAACACGCCAGTGGACGCGGTACGAATCTGCATCGGCCGGCCGCAGGTCAGGCACGGGATGTCGGTCATCACCGGCTGGTTGGCACGCATGCCGCTGTCCGGGCTTTCGGCCACTTCGAGTTTTTTCTTGAAGTCGCCGTAGAACTCGTCGAGCACGCTCTTCCAGTCGCGCTCGCCCTGGGCCACGTCATCGAGGTTCTCTTCCATGCCGGCGGTGAAGCCGTAGTCCATCAGGTTGGAGAAACTCTCGGACAGACGCTCGGTGACGATGTCGCCCATTTTTTCCGAATAGAAACGCCGGTTGTGCAGCGCCACGTAGCCACGGTCCTGGATCGTGGAGATGATCGCCGCATAGGTCGAAGGACGACCGATACCGCGTTTCTCCATCTCTTTCACCAGGCTAGCTTCCGAATAACGCGCCGGTGGCTTGGTGAAGTGCTGGGACGGGTCGAGCTTGATCAGCTTCAACGTGTCGCCCTGGGCCATGTCCGGCAGTACGTCGTCGTCGCCTGGCTTGGCGATTTGCGGCATCACGCGGGTGTAGCCGTCGAACTTGAGGATACGGCCCTTGGCACGCAGCTCGAAGTCGCCTGCGCCCACGCTGACGGTGGTGGACAGGTATTGCGCCGGCAGCATCTGGCAGGCCAGGAACTGGCGCCAGATCAGCTCATAGAGGCGCTCAGCGTCACGTTCCATGCCGCTCAGCTTGCTCGGCTCGGTGTTGGCGTCGGAAGGACGAATCGCTTCGTGAGCTTCCTGGGCGCCTTCTTTGCTGCTGTAGACGTTCGGCTTCTCCGGCAGGTACTTCTTGCCGAACTCGCTTTCAATATACGTGCGCGCCATCGCCACCGCGTCTTGCGACAGGTTGGTGGAGTCGGTACGCATATAGGTGATGTAGCCGGCTTCGTACAGACGCTGGGCCATCATCATGGTTTTCTTCACGCCGAAGCCCAGGCGGTTACTCGCGGCCTGTTGCAGGGTGGACGTGATGAACGGCGCCGACGGCTTGCTGCTGGTCGGTTTGTCTTCGCGCTTGACGATGCTGTAGCTGGAAGACTTGAGCTTCTCCAGCGCGGCCATGGCCTGGGCTTCGTTCAGCGGCTTGAAGGCCTCGCCTTTTTCACGGGCCACTTCAAAGCGCACGTTGGCGCCCTTGGCGGTGCCGAGGTCGGCGTGGACTTCCCAGTATTCTTCAGGGTTGAACGCACGAATCTCGCGCTCACGCTCCACCACCAGCTTGACCGCTACCGATTGCACACGGCCGGCGGACAGGCCACGGGCAATCTTGGCCCACAGCAGTGGCGAGACCATGTAACCCACGACGCGGTCGAGGAAACGACGGGCCTGCTGGGCGTTGACGCGGTCGATATCCAGTTCGCCCGGCTTGGAGAAGGCCTCCTGGATGGCTTTCTTGGTGATTTCGTTGAACACCACACGCTTGTAGCGGCTGTCATCACCGCCGATGGCTTCCCGCAGGTGCCAGGCAATGGCTTCCCCTTCGCGGTCCAAGTCCGTTGCGAGATAGATGGTGTCGGCATCTTTGGCGAGCCGGCGCAGCTCTTCGATGACCTTTTCCTTGCCCGGAAGGATTTCGTACTTGGCCTTCCAGCCATGTTCCGGGTCCACACCCATGCGCGAGACCAGCTGCTTGCGCGCTTTCTCTTTAGGCGTGAGCACCGGACCTTCGCCCGCAGCCGCCTTGCCGCGCTTGGCGGCAGGCTCCTTGCTGGCGCTAGCCGAACCGCTGGTGGGCAGGTCTCGGATATGGCCGATACTCGACTTCACCACGTACTCGTTGCCCAAGTACTTGTTGATGGTCTTGGCCTTAGCCGGGGATTCCACAATGACCAGCGATTTGCCCATGGATCGGAAAATTCCTGAATTCGAGAAGTGAAAGGCAGTTGGCGCCTGACGCGGCAACGCTATATATAGTGGCAACCGGGTGAGGTCAAGCGCAGCATTCTGCGCAGCCTGCCGTTATTGCCCTGAAAAAAGACTGGGTTCGGCCTGCACCAAAGCAAAGCGTGGGACCTGTTCGCCGTCAACTTCGACGGACTCGAGGAACATGCTCAACGGGCGCACCCAAAAGCCGTAATCGCCATACAGTGCTTGGTAGAACACCACTTCTTCTTCGGTCTCGGAGTGCCGCGCCACATTAAAAACGCGGTACTGCGGACCTTTATAATGTTGGTAGAGCCCTGGTTCGACTTTCATGCTCTGGCCACCTTACAAAATTTGTTAAAAAAAAATAATAAAACTACCGAAAAACAAAAACCGGGGCACTGGGCCCCGGCTTCCGTCAACCCAACGCTTAAAGGCGTTCGAAGACGGTGGAAATGCCTTGGCCGAGACCAATGCACATGGTTGCAACCCCGAGGTTGCCGCCATTTTGCTTCATCACATTGAGCAAAGTGCCGGAGATTCGCGCGCCGGAGCAACCGAACGGGTGGCCCAGGGCGATCGCGCCGCCGTGCAGGTTAACCTTCTCGTTCATCTTGTCGAGTACTTTCAAATCTTTCAGCACCGGCAGGGCCTGTGCGGCGAAGGCTTCGTTGAGCTCGAAGAAGTCGATATCGGCGACGGTCAGGCCCGCGCGCTTCAAGGCTTTTTGTGTCGCCGGTACCGGACCATAGCCCATGATCGCCGGGTCCACACCCGCTACGGCCATCGAACGAATCACCGCCATCGGCTGGATACCCAGGTCCTTGGCACGCTGCGCCGACATCACGATCATGCACGAGGCACCGTCGGTGATTTGCGACGAAGTGCCGGCTGTCACGGTGCCGCCCTTTGGATTGAACGCCGGTTTCAAGGCGGCCAGGCTTTCCAGGGTGGTATCCGGACGAATGGTTTCGTCGTAGTCGAACAGTTTCAGGAAACCGTTCTCGTCGTAGCCGTTCATCGGGATGATTTCATCCTTGAACTTGCCTTCCACGGTCGCCTTGTGGGCGAGCTGGTGGGAACGCAGGCCGAACGCATCCTGGGCTTCGCGGGTAATGCCGTGCATTTTGCCGAGCATTTCCGCGGTGAGGCCCATCATGCCCGAGGCTTTTGCCGCATGCAGCGACATGTGCGGGTTGGGATCGACACCGTGCATCATGCTGACGTGGCCCATGTGCTCCACGCCACCGACCACGAATACATCACCGTTGCCGGTCATGATCGCCTGGGCGGCCGTGTGCAGTGCGCTCATCGACGAACCACACAGGCGGCTGACCGTCTGCGCGGCCGCGGTGTGCGGGATCTGGGTCAGCAAGGAGGCCATGCGGGCGATGTTCCAGCCCTGCTCCAGGGTCTGGTTGACACAGCCCCAGATCACGTCTTCGACTTCGTTCGGGTCGACCTTGACGTTACGCTCCAGCAATTTGCTGATCAGGTGCGCCGACATGTCTTCGGCGCGGGTGTTGCGGTGCATGCCGCCCTTGGAGCGGCCCATCGGCGTGCGACCGAAGTCGACAATCACGACGTCTCTTGGATTCAAGCTCATAAATATTCTCGCTCAAGTGTATGGGACGCTTAACCGAAGAAGCTCTGGCCGTTCTTGGCCATCTCACGCAGCTTCGCGGTCGGGTGGTACAGCGGGCCCAAATCAGCGTATTGATCAGCCAGGGCAACGAACTCGGCCACACCGATCGAGTCGATGTAACGCAGTGCACCGCCACGGAATGGAGGGAAACCAATACCGTACACCAGGCCCATGTCGGCTTCGGCGGCGGTTTCGACGATGCCGTCTTCCAGGCAACGCACGGTTTCCAGGCACAGGGCGATCATCATCCAGTTGATGATGTCCTCGTCGGACACATCACGCTGTTCATAGATGACCGGCGCGAGCACTTCGTGGACCGACGGATCGGCAACCTTCTTCTGCTTGCCCTTCTTGTCGGTCTCGTAGGCGTAGAAGCCCTTGCCGTTCTTCTGGCCCAGGCGCTTGGCCTCGTAGAGCGCGTCGATCGCCGAGCGGCGGTCGTCTTTCATGCGGTCTGGGAAGCCTTCAGCCATCACGTCGCGACCGTGGTGGCCGGTGTCGATGCCGACCACGTCCATCAGGTACGCCGGGCCCATCGGCCAGCCGAACTTTTCCATGACCTTGTCGATACGCACAAAGTCCACACCGGCGCTGACCAGCTTGGCGAAACCGCCGAAGTACGGGAACAGCACGCGGTTGACCAAAAAGCCCGGGCAGTCGTTGACCACGATCGGGTTCTTGCCCATTTTCTTGGCGTAGGCAACGGTGGTGGCGACGGCCAGCTCGCTGGACTTCTCACCACGGATCACTTCCACCAGCGGCATCATGTGCACCGGGTTGAAGAAGTGCATGCCGACGAAGTTTTCCGGACGCTTGAGGGCCTTGGCCAGCAGCGTGATGGAAATGGTCGAGGTGTTGGACGCCAGGATGGTGTCGTCTTTGACCTGGGCTTCCACTTCCGCCAGTACCGCTTGCTTGACCTTCGGGTTTTCGACAACCGCTTCGACCACCAGGTCGACGTGGCCGAAATCGCCGTAGGACAGCGTAGGACGAATGCCGTTGAGCACTTCAGCCATTTTCGCCGCGGTCATGCGACCTTTATCAACCCGACCCACCAGCAGCTTGGCCGCTTCCGCCAGGCCTTGCTCGATGCCGTGTTCGTTGATGTCTTTCATCAGGATCGGCGTGCCTTTGGACGCCGACTGATAGGCGATACCGCCGCCCATGATGCCGGCACCGAGTACGGCGGCCTGTTTCACATCCTTGGCGACTTCATCGTAGGCCTTGGCCTTTTTCTTCAGTTCCTGATCGTTCAGGAACAGACCGATCAGGCTCTGGGCAGCGGAGGTCTTGGCCAGTTTGACGAAACCTGCCGCTTCCACTTCCAGGGCTTTGTCGCGACCGAAGTTCGCGGCTTTCTGGATGGTCTTGATCGCTTCAACCGGCGCCGGGTAGTTCGGGCCGGCCTGGCCAGCCACGAAACCTTTGGCGGTTTCGAACGCCATCATTTGTTCGATGGCGTTGAGCTTGAGTTTTTCCAGCTTCGGCTGACGCTTGGCCTTGTAATCAAATTCGCCGCTGATGGCGCCCTTGATCAGGTTCAGCGCGGCTTCGGCCAGTTTGTCCGGGGCAACCACAGCATCGACGGCACCGACTTTCAGCGCGTCTTCAGCTTTGTTTTCCTTGCCGGCGGCGATCCACTCGATGGCGTTGTCGGCCCCGATGATGCGCGGCAGGCGCACAGTGCCGCCGAAACCTGGGTAGATGCCCAGCTTGACTTCCGGCAGGCCGATTTTCGCAGTGGCCGACATGACGCGGAAATCCGCGGCCAGGCACATTTCCAGGCCGCCGCCCAGCGCGATGCCGTTGATCGCGGCAACGGTCGGCACGTTGAGGTCTTCGAAATCGCTGAAAATCTTGTTGGCTTCGAGGTTGCCAGCCACCAGCTCGGCATCGGGCAGCTTGAAGCTCTCGACGAATTCGGTGATGTCGGCGCCGACGATAAACACGTCCTTGCCGCTGGAGACGATCACGCCCTTGACCGAAGCATCTGCTTTGATGGCGTCTACGGCCTGACGCAGTTCGTTCAGGGTTAGACGGTTGAACTTGTTGACGGACTCACCCTTGAGGTCGAATTTCAGTTCGACGATGCCACTTTCAAGAGCCTTAACCGTGATGGCTTTACCTTCGTAAATCATCAACTGATCTCCACGATATGGAAGCTGAACAGTACACATCGGACGCTGGCCTCTGGTTGGACATTGATGATTTCGTCAATGCTCACCCCAATGCGCCAGGCACACCCGCCAATGCGATAGTCGGGATTCTGTATGAGACGTCTGACAGACAAACGCTCAATTCATACGCCCGTTTGATTTGGGTACGCCACCTTCATCCAATTCCGGGCAATTGTCAATCGCTCGAAAGCGCTAGGAAAAACGCGACTTTCCAGTCATTTCAGAACCCCAACCCTTGGCCCACGCTTCGCCAATATTCAACTATTCACCAAATCAATAATGAATACAGCGTAGGAAAAGACTGTACAGATCCGGATATCCGGCTAGGCTTGCGGCAGCCATTACAGAATAGTCAAAACGCCTGGGTGAATACCCGGCGTGAAACACACAGCTTTACCGGCCTGCCTGGCCAACCCCGCCCGATGATGATGTCGGGCTTTTTATTGCCCGACGTTCAGGCCAGGGCCTTGAGCAACGTATCAATGGCCTGCAGGTCGCTCACCTCACCCTTCTCGCCCCAGCACAACGCGATCATTTGCCGGTCTGCCTCGACTTTGTAGACGTTGGCCGGCAGCGTCGCAAAATGCGCCAGCAATTGCTCGTCCACGCAGGCTTCCTGCCACTGGTTGACCCACACGCCAGGCTCCAGCTGCCAATAACTCCATAGTGCAGGGACCTTGCCGCGCCGTGGCCGGTGGTATTGCGCGCACGGGCTCGGCGGCTCCTGCTTGAGCCAGTGCGGCCACGCCTGGGGCGCCAGTTGCATCGCCAGGCCCATGCGGCGCGCCTCCATGCGCAGGGCCATGCGCCCACTCTGATGGCGCGACGGGCGCAGCCATGCCAGGGGGCTCAAAACCACCGCAAGGATTGACACCACTATCCAGACCGTCATATGTGTACTCCCGATTTTTTAGATAAGCGGATTTGACCTGACGCAACCCCATCCGCTTGAAAGCAGCCATACTGAACTTATTGCAGTCCCCTGGAGGAACGCCCCATGTCATACGAACATATTCTGGTCGCCGTAGACCTGACCGAAGAGTGCGATCCAGTGATCAAACGCGCCGTGGATCTGGCTGGCACCACCGCCAAGCTGTCCCTGGTGCATATCGTCGAACCGATGGCCATGGCCTTTGGCGGCGACGTGCCGATGGACCTGTCACAACTGCAACAGCAGCAATTCGATCAAGCCAAGGAACGCCTTGAGCGCCTGATCACCAAGTACCCGAACCTGAAAAAAGGTCAGAGCCACCTGACCTATGGTCAGCCACGCCAGGAAATCCATCACCTGGCCAAGGAACAGGGCTGCGACCTGATCGTGGTCGGCAGCCATGGCCGTCACGGCCTGGCCTTGCTGCTGGGCTCCACCGCCAATGACGTCCTGCACGGCGCACCGTGTGATGTGCTGGCGGTGAAGCTGAAAAAGAACGCGTAAGACCGATCGAGACCCAAATATGGGAGGGAGCTTGCTCCCTCCCATATATTGGACTGCAGCTCATATAAAAAACCCGGTGCTCATTGAAATGAACACCGGGTTTTTTAATGCACTGGAATCAATCAGGCGTCCAACTCGGCCCAACGTTCAACCAGCACTTCCAGCTCCTGGTTCAAGGTTTCCAGGGACGCGATGACCTCGGCGGTTTCCGCCGCCGGACGCAGGTAGAAACCCGCGTCAGCCATTTGCGCTTCGACCGCAGCGATCTGCTGCTCCTTGGCGTCGATTTCACCCGGCAGGGCTTCCAGCTCACGCTGCAGCTTGTAGCTGAGTTTCTTCTTCGCGGCAGGCGCGGCTTCCGGCGCCGGTGCAGCGGCGGCCACGGGGGCGACGACGGCGGAGGTCAAGTCGGCCTTGCCGGACTTGCTCTCGGTCACGCCCAGCAGGCGCGGCGAGCCGCCCTGGCGCAGCCAGTCCTGGTAACCACCGACGTACTCGCGCACCTTGCCTTCACCTTCGAAGACCAGGGTGCTGGTGACCACGTTGTCGAGGAATGCCCGGTCGTGGCTGACCATCAGCACAGTGCCGTTGAAGGTCAGCAGGACCTCTTCCAGCAGCTCGAGGGTTTCCACGTCGAGGTCGTTGGTCGGTTCGTCGAGGACCAGCAGGTTGGCCGGCTTGCTGAACAGCTTGGCCAGCAGCAAGCGCGCACGCTCACCACCGGACAAGGCCTTGACCGGCGTGCGTGCGCGCTGCGGGCTGAACAGGAAGTCGCCCAGGTAGCTCAGCACATGGCGGCTCTGGCCGTCGATATCGATAAAGTCGCGGCCTTCGGCGACGTTGTCGATCACGGTTTTTTCCAGGTCCAACTGGTGACGCAATTGGTCGAAGTAGGCCACGTCGATGCGCGTGCCCTCTTCCACTTTACCGCTGGTCGGTTGCAGGCCGTTGAGCATCAGCTTGAGCAACGTGGTCTTGCCGGTGCCGTTGGCGCCGAGCAGGCCGATACGGTCGCCGCGCTGCAGGACCATGGAGAAGTCCTTGATCAGGAACGGACCGTCCGGGTGATGGAAGCTGACGTTCTCCAGCACCATCACCTGCTTGCCCGACTTGTCGGCGGTTTCCAGCATGATGTTGGCCTTGCCGGTGCGCTCGCGACGCTCACTGCGTTCAACGCGCAGGGCCTTGAGTGCGCGTACACGGCCTTCGTTACGGGTGCGGCGCGCCTTGATGCCCTGGCGGATCCACACTTCTTCCTGGGCCAGGCGCTTGTCGAACAAGGCGTTGGCGGTTTCTTCGGCGGCCAGGGTGGCTTCTTTGTGGACCAGGAAGCTGGCGTAGTCGCCGTTCCAGTCGATCAGGCCACCACGGTCCAGCTCGAGGATGCGGGTCGCCAGGTTCTGCAGGAAGGACCGGTCGTGCGTGATGAACAACACGGCGCCCTGGAAATCCTTGAGGGCTTCTTCGAGCCAGGCGATCGCGCCGATGTCCAGGTGGTTGGTCGGTTCGTCGAGCAGCAGCAGGTCCGGCTCGGACACCAGGGCCTGGGCCAGCAGGACGCGGCGACGCCAGCCGCCGGACAATTCGGCGAGGGTCTTGTCGGCCGGCAGTTGCAGGCGGCTCAGGGTGCTGTCCACCAGTTGCTGCAGGCGCCAGCCGTCACGGGCTTCGAGGTCTTGCTGGACGTGCATCAGCTTGTCCAGGTCTTCTTCGGTAACGCAGTTCTGCGCCAGGTGATGGTATTGCGCAAGCAACTCACCGACGCCGTCCAGGCCTTCGGCGACCACGTCGAACACTGTCCGTCCGTCGGCCACCGGCAGTTCCTGCGGCAATTCGCCAATCTTGAGGCCCGGGGCGCGCCATACAGAGCCGTCATCGGGCTTCTGGTCGCCTTTTACCAGCTTCATCATGCTGGACTTGCCGGTGCCGTTGCGGCCGATGATGCACACCCGCTCACCACGGGCGATCTGCCAGGACACCTTGTCCAACAACGGCATAGCGCCGAAAGCAAGGGACACATCGCTGAATTTGAGCAGGGTCATACGCTTCTCCAAAAACTGGGCGCGCATTCTACCTGAGTTGAGGGTGGGATGCGGCCGGCATTTTCGCTACGGGTGGGTTCTGTAAGACAATTCCGGCGAACTTGAACGAACAGGTCGGCAAAGCTTTCACCGGCCGCTGGCAAAAGGCTAAGCTAGAGGCAATGAGTGTCGGCGGTGCCGGCGCTAGTCGTGATTTCTCTGCACGGACGTCTCATGCGCAGTCGCCTTTTCAACTTTTTATCTTGTCTGCTTCTTACTGCCACTGCCGCTCAACCCGCCCTGGCCGTGGACATAACCACCCAACGTCAATATTACGATGAAGCCAAACGCGCCCTGGCCAAGGGCGATACCGGGCCCTACATGCAATACAGCCAGGCCTTGGCCGACTATCCGCTGACGCCGTACCTGGCCTACGACGAGCTGACCGCACGCCTGAAGACCGCGAGCAACGAGGAAATCGAACAATTCCTCGCCAAAAACGGCGACCTGCCCCAGGCCAACTGGATGAAACTGCGTTGGTTGCGCTGGCTGGCCGAGCGTGGCGACTGGCAGACCTTTGAAAAGTACTACGACCCCAAGCTCAATTTCGTCGAGCTCGATTGCCTGCATGGCCAGTTCCAGCTCACGCACAATCTGAAGGCCGAAGGCTACAAAACCACCGAAAAACTCTGGCTGACCGGTAAATCGCAACCGTCCGCCTGTGATGCCACGTTCGCGCAGTGGGCCGCAGATGGCCAACTCACCGAACAGAAAATCTGGGACCGCGCCAAGCTCGCCTCCGAAGCCCGCAACTACGCGCTGGCCAACAGCCTGGTGAAAAGCCTGCCGACCCTCGGCGCCCAAGGCCGCCTGATGGTGGACGTGGCGCAAAAGCCGGAGATGCTCAGCGACCCGTCGCGCTTCCTGCCGGCCACCGAGGCCATGTCTGACGCCGTGGGCCTGGGCCTTCGCCGCCTGGCGCGCCAGGACCCGGACAAGGCCATGGCCATGCTCGACGGCTATGCCAGCAGCATGCACTTCTCCCGTGACGAAAAAGTGGCGATTGCCCGCGAGATCGGCCTGACCCTGGCCAAGCGCTTTGACCCACGCGCCCTTGAGGTGATGACCAAGTACGACCCGGAACTGCGCGACAACACCGTGTCCGAATGGCGCCTGCGCCTGCTGTTGCGCCTGGCCCGTTGGGAAGACGCCTACCAACTCACGCGCAAACTCCCGCAGGACTTGGCCACCACCAACCGCTGGCGCTACTGGCAGGCCCGCAGCCTGGAGCTGGCCGAGCCGAAAAACCCGCAAGCCCTAGTGCTGTACAAGAACCTGTCGCGGGAGCGGGATTTCTACGGTTTCCTCGCCGCCGACCGCTCCAAAGCGCCGTACCAACTGATGAACAAGCCGCTGTTGATGAGCCAGGCGCTGATCAACAAAGTGCGCAACACCCCCGGCGTGCGCCGCGCCCTGGAGTTCTATGCGCGGGGCCAGGTGGTCGATGGCCGCCGCGAGTGGTACCACGTCAGCCGTCACTTCAACCGCGACGAAATGGTCGCCCAGGCCAGGCTGGCCTACGACATGAAGTGGTACTTCCCGGCGATCCGTACCATCAGCCAGGCGCAGTACTGGGATGACCTCGACATCCGCTTCCCAATGGCCCACCGCGACACCCTGGTGCGCGAAGCCAAGGTGCGTGGCCTGCATTCGAGCTGGGTGTTCGCCATCACCCGCCAGGAAAGCGCGTTCATGGACGACGCCCGCTCCGGCGTCGGCGCCAGCGGCCTGATGCAGCTGATGCCCGGCACCGCCAAAGACACCGCGCGCAAGTTCAGCATCCCGCTGGCCTCCCCAGCCCAGGTGCTCGATCCGGATAAAAACATCCAGCTCGGCGCCGCTTACCTGAGCCAGGTACACAGCCAGTTCAACGGCAACCGCGTCCTCGCTTCCGCCGCCTACAACGCCGGCCCGGGCCGCGTGCGCCAGTGGCTGCGCGGCGCCGATCACCTGAGTTTCGACGTGTGGGTGGAAAGCATCCCGTTCGACGAAACCCGCCAGTACGTGCAGAACGTGCTGTCTTATTCGGTGATCTACGGGCAGAAGCTCAATTCGCCACAGCCGTTGGTGGACTGGCATGAGCGGTATTTCGACGATCAATAAAGCGTGACGCATACACAAAAATGCCCGCATCGAAGGATGCGGGCATTTTTTATGCGCAGTGATTTCAGTGCGCAGCCTGTTCCTCCACGCCGTCACTGAACTGCAACGCCGCCAACCGCGCATACAGCGGGTTGCTCGCGATCAACTGCTGATGCGTGCCGATCGCCACCAGCTTGCCCTGGTCCATCACTGCGATCCGGTCCGCATGCTTCACCGTCGCCAGCCGATGCGCGATGACCAGCGTGGTGCGGCCCTGCATCAGTTGTGGCAGCGCCTGCTGGATCAGGTGTTCGCTCTGGGCGTCGAGGGCGCTGGTGGCTTCGTCCAGCAGCAGGATCGGCGCATCTACCAGCAACGCGCGGGCGATCGCCAGGCGTTGCCGTTGGCCGCCGGAGAGGCCCATGCCGGCGTCGCCGAGGTGGGTCTGGTAGCCATCGGGCATTTGCAGGATGAAGTCGTGGGCATGGGCAATCCGCGCCGCGGCTTCGACCTGCTCGCGAGTGGCGCTCGGGTTGCCGTAGCGGATGTTGTCTTCGACACTGCCAAAGAACAGCGCCGGGCTCTGGGACACCAGGGCAAAGTGACGGCGCAGGTCCTGGGGGTCGAGTTCGGTCAGCGGCTGGCCTTCGAGCAGGATGCGGCCGTGCTGGGGATCATAGAAGCGCAGCAACAGGTCGAAAATCGTCGACTTGCCCGCGCCCGACGGCCCCACCAGCGCGAGGGTTTCGCCGGGGTTGATGGTCAGGTTCAAACCGTCGATGGCGTAAGTGTCCGGCCGCGACGGGTAGGAAAAGCGCAGGTCTTGCAGCTCCATGCGGCCGCTGACGCGTGGCGGTAATTGCACGCAGCCGGCGACGGGCGCCTGGATCTCGTTGTGCGACTGCAGCAACTCGCCGATCCGCTCTGCCGCCCCCGCGGCGCGCTGCAACTCGCCGAGCACTTCGCTCAAGGTGCCGACGGCGCTGCCGACGATCAGGCTGTAGAACACGAACGCCGCCAGCTCGCCGCCGGAAATGCGCCCGCTGATCACATCCATGCCGCCGACCCACAGCATCACCCCGACGGCGCCGAGCACCAGCATGATCACCAGGGTAATCAGCCAGGCGCGCTGGGCGATGCGCTTACGTGCGGTGCTGAAAGCGTCCTCGACGGTCACGGCAAAGCGTTGTTCGTCCTGCGCCTGGTGGTTATAGGCCTGCACGGTCTTGATCTGGCCGAGCGTCTCGGACACGTAGCTGCCGACGTCGGCGATACGGTCCTGGCTCAAGCGCGACAGGCTGCGCACGCGGCGGCCGAAAATCAGGATCGGCGCCAGCACCAGCGGCAGCGCCACCACCACGATGCTGGTGAGCTTGGGGTTGGTGACAAACAGCAGCACGATGCCGCCGATGACCATCAACGCATTGCGCAGGAACAGCGACAGCGAGGAGCCGATCACCGATTGCAACAATGTGGTGTCGGTGGTCAACCGCGACTGGATTTCCGAGCTGCGGTTGTTTTCATAGAAGCCAGGATGCAGGTAGATCAGGTGGTTGAACACCTGCCGACGAATGTCCGCCACCACCCGCTCGCCGATCCACGACACCAGGTAAAACCGCGCAAACGTGCCGACGGCCAGGCCCAGTACCAGGATCATGAACAGGCCGATGGATTGGTTGAGCAAGTGCGGCGACTGGGTCATGAAGCCCTGGTCCACCAACAGGCGAATGCCCTGGCCCATGGACAAGGTGATGCCGGCGGTGACGATCAGCGCCACCAGCGCGCCGAGCGCCTGCCAGCGATAGGGCGCAATGAAGCGGCTGGCCAGGCGAATTGCACGGCGTTGTCGGACTGAGAACATGGGGGGCATCACCTGATGAGGGGGAGATCGGAACCTACAGACAACATTGGGGGAACTTGGGTAAATAACAATGAGTCGGGTTAATTATGCCCGCCCACTCTGCCCCCTAGAGGTTATCGGTCTAACACCCGGCTGGAAATTTGTAACGGTTTCTGGTGGACTGAGTATTCGAAGCGATGATCTTGCAAGGAGTTGTAACAGCTCGGTCACGCGGGGGGGTTAAAGTTGGTACACAACCTGATGAGGAGACAGGCCATGACCTTGCAAAACAGCAGCGATGCCAAGATTGAAGTAATCCGCCAACCGCAATACCTGCCTTGCTCCGTCATCGACGCCCAAGGCCGCGAAGTGCAGATTACCGAAGACATGATCCAGCAAGCGTGCCGCGAGCTGGAACAGCGACTGGTCAAGCCTGCCCAGCAAGGCTGAAGCGCCCACGCTCTTTCAGAACCGGCCTTGATGGCCGGTTTTTTTGTGACCTCGTTCCTACAGCAGCTCAGCGCCCAATGCCTCGACGATGCCGGACAACAGCGCCGATTGCCCATGGATACGCACCTTCAAGCCATCGATCTCACGGCGCTCCGGATAATGCTTGCGCAGCAGATCGAACGCCTTGCGTTGCTCGTCCACCGTTCCCACGAGGCTGCGACGGAAATCCGCATCATCGCGCCGCGGGTCGTACACGCTGCGGCATAACGTCGCCAGCGCCCAGGCCGGGTCGGTAGACGCATTCAAGTGGACCTCGGCCAGCCACGGCGGCGGCAGCAAATCACTCAGTTCAATCGCCGGCGCCTGGCCCAGATGCGCGCAGAACGCCTGGTAGATCTGCGCCGTGCCGCGCTGCTTGCCGTCCAGGCTGTAACCGGCGATGTGCGGGGTGGCCAGCACGCAGAGGTCGGCCAGGTCGACATCCACTTCGGGCTCGCCTTCCCACACATCCAGCACCGCTTGCAGGTCTTCACGCGAAAGCAGCACGTCGCGCAGGGCGGCGTTGTCCACCACCGGGCCACGGCTGGCGTTGATCAGCCAGGCACCGGGCTTGAGGCGGTTGAGGCGCTCGCGGTCGAACAAGTGCCAGGTGGAGCCGTTGCCGGACTTGGTCAACGGCGTGTGCAGGCTGATCACGTCGCATTGCTCGATGATCTGCTCCAGGCTGACGTAGTCACCGTCTTCGGCGATCTGCCGCGGCGGGTCGCAGACCAGCACGTTCCAGCCCAGGCCCTTGAGCACCTTGACCAAACGCCCGCCCACTTCACCGGCGCCGACGACACCGTAAGTCCGCTGGTTGAGGTCGGCGCCCTCGATCTCGGCCAGGGTCTGCAAGCTGCCCAGCACGTAGTCCACCACGCCACGGGCATTGCAGCCGGGCGCGCTGGACCATTGAATGCCGGCACGCTGGAAATAGTCGAGGTCCAAATGATCGGTGCCGATGGTGCAGGTGCCGACAAAGCGCACCTTGGAACCTTCGAGCAAGGCCCGGTTGACGTTGGTCACCGAGCGCACCAGCAGCACATCGGCCTGCTCGACGGTGGCGCGGTCAATGGAACGGCCGGGCACCCGGCGTATTTCGCCAAATCCTTGGAAGAAAGCATCGAGCAGCGGAATATTTTCGTCGGCAACAATCAGCATGGCAGGCTCCTTTGGCGGAACAGCAGTGTACAGGGATGCGATCGGTGTTCCACCGCAGATCGAAGGTGGACGCTGCGGCGCCTGGAAGATCGCTTACAAATCGCTAACACAGGTTTTTTCCTGACCGCTGCGTCAACGCGTAGAATCCGCCGTCCTGCGCTCTTCTTTGGACATCTGCACGTGAACACCGCCACCGCCACCCTCACCCGTCCCGCCCGCATCAGCCGGGAAGTGCGCGGCCTGCTGACACTCGCCGTGCCGATCATGATCGGCCAACTGGCAACCACCGCGATGAGCTTCGTCGATGCGGTGATGGCCGGGCGCGTCAGCCCGCAGGACCTGGCGGCGGTGGGCCTGGGCAATTCGATCTGGATTCCGGTGTACCTGCTGATGACCGGCACCTTGCTGGCCACCACGCCGAAAGTCGCCCAGCGCTATGGCGCCGGTCACTACAGCGAGATCGGGCCGCTGGTGCGCCAATCCCTGTGGCTGGCGGTGGTGGTCGGCATCACCGCGTCACTGCTGCTGCTCAGCGCCGAACCGATCCTGCACGCGATGAAGGTTGAACCCGACCTGATCAAACCCTCCATGGGCTACCTGCACGGCATCGCCGCAGGCATGCCGGCCGTTGCCCTGTATTACGTGTTGCGTTGTTTCAGCGACGGCCTGGGCCGCACACGCCCGAGCATGGTCATGGGCCTGTGCGGGTTGGCGCTGAATATCCCGCTGAACTACATCTTCATCTATGGCCATTTCGGCGTGCCGGCCATGGGCGGCGTGGGCTGCGGCTGGGCCACGGGCATTGCGATGTGGGTGATGATGCTCGGCCTGGCGGGCTGGACGCGCTGGGGGCCGGCGTACCAGAGCAGCGAACTGTTCAAGCGTTTCGATTGGCCGCAATGGGCGGTGATCAAGCGCGTATTGGGCATCGGCCTGCCAATCGGCATCGCGATCTTTGCCGAATCGAGCATCTTCGCGGTGATCGCCCTGCTGATCGGCAGCCTGGGCGCCACGGTGGTCTCCGGCCATCAGATCGCCCTGAACGTCAGTTCCCTGGTGTTCATGATCCCCTACTCCCTGAGCACGGCCGTCACCGTGCGCGTCGGCCAGGCCCTCGGCCGTGGCCTGCCGCGTGAAGCGCGCTTCGCTGCCGGGGTCGGCATGGGCACGGCGCTGGCGTATGCCTGCCTGTCCTGCAGCCTGATGCTGGTGTTTCGCGAGCAGATCGCGGCGATCTACACCCCGGACCCGGTGGTGATCCACCTGGCGTCGACGCTGATCGTGTTTTCCGCGTTGTTCCAGTTTTCCGACTCGATCCAGGTCACCGCCGCCGGTGCCTTGCGCGGCTATCAGGACACCCGCGTGACCATGGTGCTGACCCTGTTTGCCTACTGGGGCGTGGGGTTGCCGGTGGGTTACGCCCTGGGGCTGACCGACTGGCTGGGCGCGGCGAGCGGCCCCAGCGGTTTGTGGCAGGGGCTGATCGTGGGCCTGAGCTGCGCGGCGGGGATGTTGCTGGTGCGCCTGGCGCGCAGCGCACGCCGACGCATTCGCCGGGACAAGGCGCGGGGTTAAGCAGCACACACCCGCGCTTGCTCGCGAAGGTCGCCAGCGATAACGCAGCTTGCCTGGTTTGACGTGGCGCTCTCGGGGTTTTCGCGAGCAAGCTCGCTCCTACAGGAATCGGGGGCTTAGTTTTCGCGAGCAAGCTCGCTCCTACAGGAATCGGGGGCTTAGTCGAGCTTCTTGCGAATCCAGTACAGGTACGTACCGGCCTGTTCCTGCTGAGCCACCAGTTCGTGGTCAAGGAACACGCAGAACTTGGGAATGTCGCGGCGGGTCGACGGGTCGGTCGCGATCACCTTGAGCAAGCCGCCAGGCGGCAGGTCACGGATGTGCTGGTGCAGCATCATCACCGGCTCCGGGCAGTTCAGCCCGGTGGCGTCGAGGGTGCCGTCGACGGCAGTGTCGGTCATATCGCTCATTGATTACTCCTACGGCAGGCGCTCAGTTTAACGGGCCTTGGTTTTCTTCACATCCACCAGCCGACGCAAGTGGCAGGTCACTTCCTCACGGTCGTGGTACAGCTGCTTACAGCCGATTTCCACACGAATACCGCGCGCCTTGAAGCCGTCTTCGATGCGCTCGAGCAAACGCTTGACCTCGGCGTAACGCTGCTTCATCGGCAGTTTCAGGTTGACCACCGCTTCACGGCAATAGCCTTCGCCGATCCAGGTTTCCAGCAAGGCGGCGTTGCGAGCCGGTTTTTCGACGATGTCGCACACCATCCAGTCCACCGGCTGCTTGGGCACGAAGGTGAAACCGTCGGCCATCAAGTGTTGCACCAGGCCGGTGTCCATCAGGCTTTCGGCCATGGGGCCGTTGTCGATGGCGGTCACCAGCATACCCCGGTTGACCAGTTGCCAGGTCCAGCCGCCCGGAGCCGCGCCCAGGTCGACGCCGGTCATGTCGCCGTGCAGGCGCTCGTCCCACTGGTCGCGGGGGATGAAGTGGTGCCAGGCCTCTTCCAGCTTCAGGGTCGAGCGGCTGGGCGCATCGCGGGGGAATTTCAGGCGCGGGATGCCCATCGGCCACATCGCCGAGTTATTCGACTCGGCCAGGCCCATGAACACTTCGCGGCCGCTCTTGAAGGTCAGCAGCAGGCGCGGCTTGCTCGGGTCGTCCACCAGCTTGCCGGCGTTCAGCAGGGCTTTGCGCAGGTGGACTTCGAATTTCTTGCAGAAGTTCGACAGCTCCTTGCCGTCGTTGGTGTCGACCATCTCCAGCCACAGGCTGCCGCACACCGGGAATTCGCGCAGGTGCGCGAGGATCACGCTGATGCGGTCGGTTTCCGGCAGGTCGATGAACACCCCGCGCGCCCACTGCCGCGGGAAGATCAGCTCGGCAAAACGCTGGCCGTGCATCAGGCGCTGGGCGCCGTCTTCCTCGGTGCAGACAAATTCGGCGCAGGCGCTGCCGGTCTTGGCCTTGGCGTAGCCGGAAACGTTCAGGCGCGCGGCGTGTTCCGCGATCTCGGAACAGACCTCGCCTTCAAAACCCGGGCGGCAGTGCATAAAAAGGGTGTTCATCGACTCTCCTGGCGACCCGACGGACTTGCGCTATCGCAATGTCTGTCATGAAAACGCGCGCATGATAACTGACTTCGGAACCTTGGATCTGTCCATAGAGTCCAGTAATTAGCCAGCTACTGAAAACAGGGCTAGTTTGATAGTTCTGTTCGTCCCGTCAGGTCCGTAGCCGTGCGGACCATAAGGAGTCATGTAATGTCATCCCTTGATAGCCTGAGAACCCTTAAAACCCTGCAAATCGACGACAAGACTTATCACTATTTCAGCTTGCCCGAAGCCGCCAAGCGCCTGGGTGACCTGGATAAGCTGCCGATGTCCCTCAAGGTGCTGCTGGAAAACCTGCTGCGCTGGGAAGACAACAAAACTGTCACCGGCGCCGACCTCAAGGCCATCGCCGCCTGGCTCAAAGAGCGCCAGTCCGACCGCGAGATCCAGTACCGCCCAGCCCGCGTGCTGATGCAAGACTTTACCGGGGTGCCCGCCGTGGTCGACCTGGCCGCCATGCGCGCCGCCGTGGCCAAGGCCGGTGGCGACCCGCAGCGCATCAACCCGCTGTCGCCGGTGGACCTGGTGATCGACCACTCGGTGATGGTCGACAAGTTCGGCACCACCGCCGCGTTCGGGCAAAACGTCGACATCGAAATGCAGCGCAACGGCGAACGCTACGCCTTCCTGCGCTGGGGCCAGAGCGCCTTCGACAACTTCAGCGTGGTGCCGCCGGGCACCGGCATCTGTCACCAGGTCAACCTCGAATACCTCGGCCGCACCGTGTGGACCAAGGACGAAGACGGCCGCACCTACGCCTTCCCCGACACCCTGGTCGGCACCGATTCCCACACCACCATGATCAACGGCCTCGGCGTGCTCGGCTGGGGCGTGGGCGGGATCGAAGCGGAAGCGGCGATGCTCGGCCAGCCGGTGTCGATGCTGATTCCGGAAGTGATCGGCTTCAAGCTCACCGGCAAATTGAAAGAGGGCATCACCGCCACCGACCTGGTGCTGACCGTCACCCAGATGCTGCGCAAGAAAGGCGTGGTCGGCAAATTCGTCGAGTTCTACGGCGACGGCCTGGCCGACCTGCCCCTGGCTGACCGCGCCACCATCGCCAACATGGCCCCGGAATACGGCGCCACCTGCGGCTTTTTCCCGGTGGATGAGGTGACCCTGGACTACCTGCGCCTGTCCGGTCGCCCGGCGCAGACCGTCAAACTGGTCGAGGCCTACACCAAGGCCCAAGGCCTGTGGCGCAACGCCGGCCAGGAGCCGGTGTTCACCGACAGCCTGGCCCTGGACATGGGCAGCGTCGAAGCCAGCCTCGCCGGGCCGAAACGCCCGCAGGACCGCGTGTCGCTGCCGAATGTCGGCCAGGCGTTCAGTGACTTCCTCGACCTGCAATTCAAACCGACCAACAAGGAAGAAGGCCGCCTGGAAAGCGAAGGCGGCGGCGGTGTGGCCGTGGGCAATGCCGATCTGGTGGGCGAAACCGACTACGAGTACGACGGCCAGACCTATCGCCTGAAAAATGGCGCCGTGGTGATCGCCGCGATCACCTCCTGCACCAACACCTCCAACCCCAGCGTGATGATGGCGGCCGGGCTGGTGGCGAAAAAGGCCGTGGAAAAAGGCCTGACCCGCAAACCCTGGGTAAAAACCTCCCTGGCCCCCGGCTCCAAAGTGGTCACCGACTACTATAAGGCGGCCGGCCTCACCCAATACCTGGACAAGCTCGGTTTTGACCTGGTGGGTTATGGCTGCACCACCTGCATCGGCAACTCCGGCCCGTTGCCCGAGCCGATTGAAAAAGCCATCCAGAAAGCCGACCTGGCCGTGGCGTCGGTGCTGTCCGGCAACCGCAACTTCGAAGGCCGCGTCCACCCGCTGGTGAAAACCAACTGGCTGGCCTCGCCGCCGCTGGTGGTGGCGTATGCGTTGGCCGGTACGGTACGCATCGATATCAGCCGCGAACCGTTGGGCAACGATCAACACGGCAATCCGGTCTACCTCAAGGACATCTGGCCAAGCAGCCAGGAGATTGCCGACGCGGTCGCCCAGGTCAGCACCGGTATGTTCCACAAGGAATACGCCGAGGTGTTCGCCGGCGACGCACAGTGGCAAGCCATCGAAGTGCCGCAGGCTGCGACCTACGTGTGGCAGAAGGATTCCACCTACATCCAGCATCCGCCGTTCTTCGACGACATCGCCGGGCCGCTGCCAGTGATCAAGGACATCCACGGCGCCAACGTCCTGGCCCTGCTGGGCGATTCGGTGACCACCGACCACATCTCCCCCGCCGGCAACATCAAGGCCGACAGCCCCGCCGGCCATTACCTGCGCGAACAAGGCGTGGAACCGCGCGACTTCAACTCCTACGGCTCACGCCGCGGCAACCATGAAGTGATGATGCGCGGCACCTTCGCCAATATCCGTATCCGCAATGAAATGCTCGGCGGCGAGGAAGGCGGCAACACGCTGTATGTGCCCACCGGCGAGAAAATGCCGATCTACGACGCCGCCATGAAGTACCAGGCCGCCGGCACACCGCTGGTGGTGGTCGCCGGCCAGGAATACGGCACCGGCTCGAGCCGCGACTGGGCGGCCAAGGGTACTAATCTGCTAGGGGTCAAGGCGGTGATCGCCGAAAGCTTCGAGCGCATTCACCGTTCCAACCTGGTGGGCATGGGCGTGCTGCCGTTGCAGTTCAAGCTGGACCAGAACCGCAAGGCGCTCAAGCTCACCGGCAAGGAGAAGATCGACATCCTGGGCCTCAGCGACGCGCAGCTCGTGCCGCGCATGAACCTGACCCTGGTGATTACCCGCGAGGATGGCAGCAGCGAGAAGATCGACGTGCTGTGCCGGATCGACACCCTCAATGAAGTGGAATACTTCAAAGCGGGCGGCATCCTGCACTATGTGCTGCGCCAGTTGATCGCGTCATAAGGCGATCTCAAAAGCAATGGAGGTCCAATGTGGGAGGGGGCTTGCCCCCGATAGCGGTGGATCAGTCGATACATCTGATGACTGACACACCGCTATCGGGGGCAAGCCCCCTCCCACAGTTTTGACCGCATTTAAAACTTCAAGTCAGCCGAAGAGCCACTTCCACAGCAGTACCAAGACGACAACCGCCAGCACCGGCCGCGCAATGCGGTAGGCCTTGGGATGCTTGCGCTTCCACTGCTTGACCACGCTGCTGATCTTGTCGCTGAACGACTTGCTCCAGGCATAAGCCTGGTTGATGCCGCCGACGCGTTCGTCGTCCAGGTTCTGCGGCGCGGTGGCGCGGCCCAGTTGCGCGCTGACCCAGCGGTTGATGCGGGTCATCAGCGGATTGCTCAGCGGGCGCTCGATGTCACAGAACAGGATCACGCGGGTCTTTTCCGTCTCGTTCTTCACCCAGTGTACGTAGGTCTCGTCGAACATCACGTCTTCACCGTCGCGCCAGGCGTATTCCTGGCCGTCGACGAAAATGCGGCAGTCGTCGGAGTTCGGCGTGGACAGGCCCAGGTGATAACGCAGGGAACCGGCAAACGGGTCGCGGTGCGGGTTGAGGTGACTGCCGCCCGGCAACAGCGCGAACATCGCGCCCTTGACGTTGGGGATGCTGCTGACCAAGGCCACGGTTTTCGGGCACAGGGCCTCGGCCGAGGGCAGCGGTTTGTCGTACCACTTAAGGTAGAAACGCTTCCAGCCCTTCTTGAAGAACGAGCCGAAGCCGGCGTCGTTATTCTTTTCGGCGGCGCGGATGTAACCCTCGTCGAACAGGTGCATGGCCTCTTCGCGGATCACTTCCCAGTTGTCCTTGAGCACGTCCAGTTCCGGGAACTTGCTGCGGTCCAGGTACGGCTTGGACGGCACGGCCGAGAACAGGTACATCAAGGCGTTATACGGGGCAAACAGCGCCGAGTGGTTGACGAACTGGCGCAACATCGGCAAACGGGCCTTGCCGCGCAGGTGTACGTACAGCGTGCTGCCGATAAACACCAGCAACACCGACAGTTTGGCGGCCAAAGAAAAGGTCATGCAGCAACTCCTGGAAATAAGCGCCTGGCCAACAACCTCCCGTCGAGGGGAAACCAGGCGTAGCAGCCGGCCATGATAAACACTCCGGACCTCGGGAAAAACCCGCGCAGTCCAACAATCAGCGTTTAAAACGGCGCGAGGGTAGGCCAATTATGCATAAGGCCCCCGCTCTCACGCTGATTTGCATCAAGCCTGGTTTTCTTGATCGGTAAACAAATCACTGAACAGCATGCTCGACAGGTAGCGCTCGCCGGAGTCCGGCAGGATCACCACGATGGTCTTGCCCTGCATCTCCGGCTTCTCGGCCAGGCGCACGGCGACCGCCATCGCCGCGCCGCAGGAGATCCCGCACAGAATCCCCTCTTCCCGCATCAGGCGCAGGGCCATGGCCTTGGATTCGTCGTCGCTCACCAGTTCCACGCGGTCGACCATCGACAGGTCGAGGTTCTTCGGCACGAACCCGGCGCCGATGCCCTGGATCTTGTGCGGGCTCGGCTTGATCTCTTCACCGGCCAGCGCCTGGGTGATCACCGGCGAGACGATCGGCTCGACGGCCACCGACAGAATCGGCTTGCCCGCAGTGTTCTTGATATAGCGCGACACCCCGGTAATGGTGCCGCCGGTGCCCACGCCCGCCACCAACACGTCGACGGCGCCGTCGGTGTCGTTCCAGATTTCCGGGCCGGTGGTTTTTTCGTGGATCGCCGGGTTGGCCGGGTTTTCGAACTGCGCTGGCATGTAGTAGGTGGCCGGGTCGCTGGCGAGGATTTCCGCGGCTTTGTCGATTGCGCCCTTCATGCCCTTGGCCGGTTCGGTCAGCACCAGCTCGGCGCCCAGGGCCTTGAGCACTTTGCGGCGCTCGATGCTCATCGACGCAGGCATGGTCAGCACCAGTTTGTAGCCACGGGCCGCGGCGACGAACGCCAAGCCGATACCGGTGTTGCCCGAGGTCGGTTCGACAATGGTCATGCCCGGCTTGAGTTTGCCGGTGCTTTCCGCGTCCCAGATCATGTTCGCGCCAATGCGACACTTCACCGAATAACCCGGGTTACGCCCTTCGATCTTGGCCAGGATGGTCACGCCACGCGGTGCGATGCGGTTGATCTGAACCAGAGGCGTGTTACCGATGGAGTGCGCGTTGTCTGCAAAAATGCGGCTCATGACGGGTCCTTGAGGCGGCTTGAAGAAAGCCCCAAGGGTATGCCTCGTCTTCCAAAGCGTCCAGTCAGAGGAACGTCGGAGACATCGCAATAGTCAATCTCCTACAAGCCCGCAGATCGGCCCCGGGAACGACCACGCCTTCGATCGACTGAGCGCACGCGTGACTGGTCATTCAGAGACTGAATAACCCGTCTGCGTTCACAGTCGCCGGGGCCGCACGGTATAGTCGGGCATTGATGAATTCGAGGAATGACCGATGAAGTTCGAAGGCACCCAGGCCTACGTTGCCACCGATGACCTGAAACTGGCCGTCAACGCGGCCATCACCCTGGAGCGGCCGCTGCTGGTCAAGGGCGAGCCGGGCACCGGCAAGACCATGCTCGCCGAGCAGTTGGCCGAATCCTTCGGCGCCAAGCTGATCACCTGGCACATCAAGTCCACCACCAAGGCCCACCAGGGCCTGTACGAGTACGATGCGGTCAGCCGCCTGCGCGACTCGCAGCTGGGCGTGGACAAGGTGCATGACGTGCGCAACTACCTGAAGAAGGGCAAGCTCTGGGAAGCCTTCGAGGCCGAGGAACGGGTGATCCTGCTGATCGACGAAATCGACAAGGCCGACATCGAATTCCCCAACGACCTGCTGCAAGAACTCGACAAGATGGAGTTCTACGTCTACGAAATCGACGAGACCATCAAGGCCAAGAAACGCCCGATCATCATCATTACCTCCAACAATGAAAAAGAACTGCCGGATGCGTTCCTGCGCCGCTGCTTCTTCCATTACATCGCCTTCCCCGACCGCGCCACCCTGCAGAAGATCGTCGATGTGCATTACCCCGACATCAAGAAAGACCTGGTCAGCGAAGCGCTGGACGTGTTCTTCGACGTGCGCAAAGTGCCGGGCCTGAAGAAAAAGCCCTCCACCTCCGAACTGGTCGACTGGCTCAAGCTGCTGATGGCCGACAATATCGGCGAAGCGGTACTGCGCGAACGCGACCCGACCAAGGCCATCCCGCCCCTGGCCGGTGCGCTGGTGAAGAACGAGCAGGACGTGCAATTGCTCGAACGCCTGGCGTTCATGAGCCGTCGCGGTAACCGATAAGGGCGCCTGCCATGTTGCTCAACCTGTTCAATGAAATGCGTGCAGCCAAGGTGCCGGTGTCGGTGCGCGAGCTGCTCGACTTGATCAACGCCCTGAAACAGCGGGTGATCTTCGCCGACATGGACGAGTTCTACTACTTGGCCCGGGCGATCCTGGTCAAGGACGAACGCCATTTCGACAAGTTCGACCGCGCCTTCAGCGCCTATTTCAACGGCCTGGAAAAGCTCGACGACCACCTGCAGGCGCTGATCCCCGAAGACTGGCTGCGCAAGGAGTTCGAACGCTCGCTGAGCGACGAAGAACGCGCGCAGATCCAGTCCCTCGGCGGCCTGGACAAGTTGATCGAAGCGTTCAAGAAACGCCTGGAAGAACAGAAAGAGCGTCACGCCGGCGGCAACAAGTGGATCGGCACCGGCGGCACCAGCCCGTTCGGCTCCGGCGGCTACAACCCGGAAGGCATCCGCGTCGGCGATGCGGGCAAGCGCCAGGGCAAGGCGGTGAAAGTCTGGGACCAGCGCGAGTACAAGAACCTCGACGATCAGGTGGAACTGGGCACGCGCAACATCAAGATCGCCCTGCGCCGCCTGCGCAAGTTCGCGCGCCAGGGTGCGGCGGAAGAGCTGGACATCGACGGCACCATCGACCACACCGCCCGCGATGCCGGCTTGCTGAATATCCAGATGCGCCCGGAACGGCGCAACACCATCAAGCTGCTGTTGCTGTTCGACATCGGCGGCTCGATGGACGCCCATGTGAAGATCTGCGAAGAGCTGTTCTCCGCGTGCAAGACCGAGTTCAAGCACCTGGAGTACTTCTACTTCCACAACTTCGTGTACGAGTCGGTGTGGAAGAACAACCAGCGCCGCACGTCGGAGCGCACCTCCACCCAAGACTTGCTGCACAAATATGGCGCCGATTACAAAGTGATCTTTATCGGCGATGCCTCGATGGCGCCGTATGAAATCACCCAGGCCGGCGGCAGCGTCGAGCATTGGAACGAGGAGCCGGGGTATGTGTGGATGCAGCGCTTCATGGCCAAGTACAAGAAGCTGATCTGGATAAACCCGTATCCGAAGGACACCTGGGGCTATACGGCGTCGACCGGGATCGTGCGGGAGTTGGTCGAAGACCAGATGTATCCGCTGACCTTGCGCGGGCTGGAAGAAGGCATGCGGTTCCTTTCCAAGTAACCCGATATCTCCCATAGGCGTGGCGTCACTGGCACTTCAACGCCTCGCGAATGCGCTGCACGGAGGCCACCGAACTGGCGTTATCGCCATGCACACACAAGGTATTGGCCCGCAGGACCAAGGGGCTGCCATCGCTGGCGGTCAAGGGTTCGCCACGGGAAATGGTCAGGGATTGCTGGATGATGGCTTCGGTATCGTGGTGTACCGCGCCGGGCAATTGGCGGGAAACCAGGTGCCCCTTGTTGTCGTAGGCGCGGTCGGCGAACGCCTCGAACCACAGGATCACACCGTATTCGTCGCCCAGCGCCTGGGCCGCGCGGTTGTCGCGGGTGGCCAGCAGCATCAGCGGCAGTTCGCCGTAAGCGGCAACGGCCTGGATCACCGCACGCAACTGCGCGGGGTTGGCCATCATGTCGTTGTACATCGCGCCATGGGGTTTGACGTAGCTGACCCGTCCGCCCTGGGCGCGGCAAATGCCGTCGAGCGCGCCGATCTGGTAGTGCAACAGGTCTTGGATTTCTTCGGGCGTGTAGGCCATGGAACGGCGGCCGAAACCTTGCAGGTCCTGATACGCCGGGTGCGCCCCGACCAGCACGCCATGCTTGAGCGCCAGGCCGACGGTCTTGCGCATGACGCTCGGGTCGCCGGCATGGAAGCCGCAGGCCACGTTGGCGCAATCAATGAACGGCATGACCTCAGCGTCCAGACCCAGGTTCCAGTTGCCATAGCTTTCGCCGATGTCGCAATTCAATAGCAGACGGCTCACGCTGAGTGCTCCTGTAGGCTTTGTTTTTTTGTAGTGTGGGATCTTTTACACAAGACTCGCAACTTATCCCACCGTCCCAGCGACACTTATCGTGAAACGGCGCGATTTTTGGCGTGTGTCCGGGACGGCGTCCAACCCATAAAGGTCGACCCCATGAAGTTGAAGTAACGCGATTAAAACGGTGGGAGCAAGCCCCCTCCCACCATTACAGGCCTTTCTACAGCCCTTTCAAATCACGCTCTTCGATCGGCCGGCTCTGGCGCAGGCGCTTGCCGCCCAGCACCACCCAGTCGATCAAGCGGAACAGGCACTCCAGGCCGAACGACAACAACATCGCCCCGCCCAGGCCCCAGCCCATGGCTTCGGGGGTCAGCAGGATCTGGTAGCTGTAGCCGTTCCAGGTTTCCAGGCGGATCGCCGGGTCGGCCGCGACCGCTACCTGCAATGCGCGAATGTACCAGGGGCCTTGCATGGCCTGGAATTGCTTGTCCAGCGCCAACTGACGATCCAACAACGTGCCGAGGCTGTTGGCATCGCTGCGAAACACCGGGTCGTCGCTGGCGCGGTAGTGGGCGACCAGGGCCTGCAAGTCGCCGTTGAAGAACTGTTGCGCGGTGGATTCAAAGCCGCGCAGGCCGGTCTGGGCCTCGATCAGGTGGGCTTCGACGCGCTTGGCGTAGTCATTGATGAACCCCGGCACTTGCACACCGACCAACAAGCCAATGGCAAACAACACCAACCGCAGATAGCTGAGCAACATAGTCGACTTCCTTACTCGGTAATGCCCTGGCTGACGCATTCACCGCGCCGCCACAGGCTCCACTGGCCCGGTTCGTAGCGGGTCCAGTTTTCGTTGTCGGTCAGGGGTTCGGTGGCGATCACCGTTACCACATCGTTGGGCGTGGTTTCGGCCTGGAAATCGACGATCACGTCGACATCTTTCAAGCGTGCCGGGCCGAACGGAGCGCGCCGGGTGATCTGGGCCAATTTGGTCGTGCAGTAGCAGAACAACCAATCGCCGTCGCTGAGCAGGCAGTTGAACACGCCTTTGCTGCGGTATTCGGTGCAGGCGGCGATCAGGTCCGGCAGCATCTGCTCGATCTCCACCGGCTCCGGGAACGCTTCGCGGACGCGGTTGAGCAGGTCGCAGAACGCCGCTTCGCTGTCGGTGTCGCCCACCGGCCGGTAAAACGTGGCGCGCGGGGTGAAGTCGGCCAATTGGCCGTTGTGCGCAAAGCACCAGTTACGCCCCCACAGCTCGCGCACGAACGGGTGGGTATTGGACAGGCACACCTTGCCCACGTTGGCCTGGCGGATATGGCCAATCACCACTTCACTTTTGATGGGATAACGCTGCACCAGCCGCGCGACTTCCGATTCGCTGCTCGCGGCCGGGTCCTGGAACAGGCGCAGGCCACGACCTTCATAGAACGCGATGCCCCAACCGTCGCGGTGGGGGCCGGTACGCCCACCGCGCTGCATCAGCCCGGTAAAGCTGAACACGATATCGGTGGGGACGTTGGCACTCATGCCCAATAATTCACACATGCCAGGGCTCTCGCTGCAGGGCAGACAACGTTAAAGGCGCGGTTCGACCCGCATACCGCCCACAGGCGCCGGGCGACGGAACGGCTCGTCATCGTCTTCGGGCTCGGCGGCCAAGGCGGCATCAGCGGCGGCCTTGCGCTCACGGCGGGCATTGGCGGCGCGCTCGATGGGCCAGCGGATCAACACAAACACGAGGTACACGCCAAAGGCGATCATCGTGTACATGAACAAATCGGAGACGGCCCGCCAGGCGTTGTTACCGACCTTGAGCACCAGGTCCAGCGCAGTAATCGCCACGGCCGGCGCGAACTGGGTCTTGACCGGGTCGACGATGGTCGGGCTCAACAGCAGCACGGCCATCAGCAATTGCAGTGGCTCGCGCAACCAGCGCCAGATCCAGCGGGTCATGCGCCACCACACCAACAGGCAGCCCAAAGCGGCGAAGGCGTAAAGGCCCCAAGCGGTCAGATAATCGTTCTCGGTCATGGTGTCCATGGCAAGGTAGGCAAACAGGCCGCTATGATAACGGCTTTTGCGTGTCGCGGCTGCAATGCCTGCCACCATCCGCCAGACAGAGAGTGATCCATGCCGCCATCGACCCCCATCACTGCCGCCCCGATTGCCCGCAAGGCCCCAGGCCAGGACCCTTACGCCTGGCTGCAAGTGCGTGACAGCGCAGAAGTGATGGATTACCTGAAAGCCGAAAACGCCTGGCAGGAAGCCCAACTCGCCGGGCAACAGGCGCTGCGTGAAACCCTGTTCGAAGAGATCAAGGGCCGTATCCTCGAAACCGACCTGTCGCTGCCCTCCCCCTGGGGCCCGTACCTGTATTACACGCGCACCACCGCCGGCGACGAATACGCCCGCCACTACCGCTGCCGCCGCCCGGCCGACGACAGCAACCAGGTGGATGACAGCAGCGAGGAGCTGTTGCTCGACCCCAACGTGCTGGCCAACGGCGGCTTTTTCTCCCTCGGTGCGTTCAGCATCAGCCCCGACCATCAGCGCCTGGCCTACAGCCTCGATACCAATGGCGAAGAGATCTACACCCTGTACGTGAAGGAATTGGCCACCGACAAAGTCAGCGAACTGGCGTTCGATAACTGCGACGGCAGCATGACCTGGGCCAATGACAGCCTGACCCTGTTTTTCGGCGAACTGGACGATACCCATCGTCCGCACAAACTCTACCGCTATCGCCTGGACGGCACCGCCGCGCAGGAAGTGTTCCACGAGACCGACGGGCGTTTCTTCCTGCACTGCTACCGTTCCAGCTCCGAGCGCCAGTTGCTGGTGGCCCTGGGCAGCAAGACCACCAGTGAAATCTGGGCGCTGGACGCCGACCAGCCGCACCTGGACTTCACCTGCCTGGCGCCACGGGTCGAAGACCACGAGTACGACGTCGACCACGGCCAGCTCGACGGCGCGTGGACCTGGTTCATCCGCAGCAACCGCGACGGCATCAACTACGCCCTGTTCGTCGCCGCCGACACCGGCCGCGTGCCGACCCAGGCCGACTGGAAAAACCTGATCCCCCACAGCGATGAGGTGATGCTCGACGGCGTGAGCCTGAATGCCGGCGCCATGACCTTGAGCCTGCGCATCGGCGGCCTGCCGGTCATCGAAGTGCATCCCCAGGGTCTACCGACCTATCGTGTGGAATTGCCTGACGCTGCCTACAGCCTCTACGTACAAAACAGCCTGGAATTCCCCAGCGACAAGATCCGCCTGCGCTACGAAGCCCTGAACCGTCCGGCCCAGGTGCGCCAGCTGGAACTGGCCAGCGGCGCGCAACAGGTGCTCAAGGAAACCCCGGTACTCGGCGTCTTCAACGCCGACGATTACGTCAGCCAGCGTTTGTGGGCAACCTCCGCCGATGGCACCCAGGTGCCGATCAGCCTGGTGGTCAAGCGCGACCAGCTTGGCAAACCGACGCCGCTGTACCTCTACGGCTATGGCGCCTACGGCCAGAGCCTCGATCCGTGGTTCTCCCACGCGCGCCTGAGCCTGCTGGACCGTGGCGTCGCGTTTGCCATTGCGCATGTGCGCGGCGGCGGCGAGCTGGGCGAAGCCTGGTATCGCAATGGCAAACAAGAACACAAGCAGAACACGTTCAACGACTTTATCGCCTGCGCCGAACACCTGATCGCACAGGGTTTGACCTGCGCCAAACAGCTGGTGATCAGCGGCGGCAGCGCCGGTGGCCTGTTGATCGGCGCAGTGCTCAACCAGCGTCCGGAGCTGTTCCAGGCGGCGATTGCCGAAGTGCCGTTCGTCGACGTGCTCAACACCATGCTCGACCCGGACCTGCCGCTGACCGTCACCGAGTACGACGAGTGGGGCAACCCGCAGGAGCCCGAGGTCTATGCGCGCATCAAGGCGTATGCGCCGTATGAGAACGTGCGCGCCCAGGCCTACCCGGCCCTGCTGGTGATCGCCGGCTACAACGACAGCCGCGTGCAGTACTGGGAAGCGGCCAAGTGGGTGGCCAAGCTGCGCGACACCAAGACGGACGACAACCTGCTGCTGCTCAAGACCGAACTGGGGGCCGGCCATGGCGGCATGAGCGGGCGTTACCAGGGATTACGTGACGTAGCGCTCGAATATGCATTTGTGTTCAAGGCGCTGGGGCTGGTTTAGCGGTCCTGGCTGAACGCTGGAGGCTCGACGCGGTTAACCGCCGGGCGTCTTCGGCTTGCTGTCGTTCGGCGGCACGCCGGGGACCGTCTGGTCCTTCGGTGGCGCAGGTAACACGATAGGCACCAGCGGCGGCGAGCCGTTCGTCTTGGGCACCGCCGGCGGGGTGACTTGCGGATACAGCGTCGGGGTGGGGGTGCCCGGCGCGCCTGGGGTTGGCGCCGGCGCAACCGGTACGGTTTGCAACTCCTGAGCCTGCGCCACACCCAATGTGAGCGCGCCCAACACAATGACCGTTAGAATGCTGCACTTCATCGATGGCTCCATGGCCTGACCGGAATGTCGTAAGGCTACTCCCAACCGCGCAAGAATGCCCTTCCCAATGAGATCTCCATGAAACGTTTCGTTCTGCTGGACACCACCCCGATCCCCGACAACGGCGGTGCCTTGTGCCTGTTCGAATACGGCGAGGACTTTGTCATCAAGATCCAGGGCGGCGACGGCGGCCAGTTGATGAACACGCGCATGCACGGCTCCGAAGACGCGCTGGCAGAAATCCCTTGTCGCAAAGTCGCCGGCCGCCCCGGTTCGCGGGTATTGATCGGCGGGCTGGGCATGGGTTTCACCCTCGCGTCGGCCCTCAAGCACCTGGGCAAGACCGCCGAAGTGGTGGTGGCAGAACTGGTGCCCGGTGTCGTGGAATGGAACCGTGGCCCCTTGGGCGAAAAGGCCGGGCGCCCGCTGCTTGACCCGCGCACCGTGGTCCGCATGGAAGACGTGGCCAAGGTGCTGCAAGCCGAGCCCCAGGGCTTTGATGCGATCATGCTCGACGTGGACAACGGCCCCGAAGGCCTTACGCAAAAAGCCAACAGTTGGCTCTACTCCGCCGGTGGCCTGGCCGCCTGCGCCAAGGCCCTGCGCCCCAAGGGCGTACTTGCGGTGTGGTCGGCCAGCGCCGACAAGCTGTTCAGCGACAAGCTGCGCAAGGCCGGTTTCAAGGCCGAGGAAGTGCAAGTGTTCGCCCATGGCAACAAGGGCACGCGGCACACCATCTGGATTGCGGAAAAGCTCAAGGGCTAATTGCGCCGCGATTGGCTAGAATCAACCCTATCCGTGAACCACCCGAAGACAGGAGCCATGATGAGCTCGACCAACCCGCCCTCCCACACCGCCAAGCTCGACCGCATCCTCGCCGATGCCCAGCGCGACCGGGAAATGGGCTACCGCGACAAAGCCCTGAAAATGTACCCCCACGTGTGCGGCCGCTGCGCCCGTGAGTTCGCCGGCAAGCGCCTGAGCGAACTGACCGTACACCACCGCAACCACAACCATGACGACAATCCTCAGGATGGGTCCAACTGGGAGTTGCTGTGCCTGTACTGCCACGACAACGAGCACTCGCGCTACACCGACCAGCAGTACTTCGGCGAAGGCTCCACCAGCAGCCCGACGATCGCCAAGGCCACGCACAACCCGTTCGCGGCGTTGGCAGGGTTGATGAAAAAAGACGACTGAAGTTGCGCGCGGGCTGCCCCGCCCTCTTCGCGGGCAAGCCCGCTCCTACCCTTAACCGCATTCCAGAGCATGGACACGGACCAATGTGGGAGCGGGCTTGCTCGCGAAGGCAGCAGTGCCAGCGGCGCAGCGCTCGATAGCGACCACAGCCCCACCAATCCCCGTATAATCGCCGCTTTTCTCCAAGGCACCCTTCCCCGTGGGCAATAAACGCTACAGCTGCATCGGTCTGTATAACCCCAAATCCCCCGAAAACGTCGGTTCGGTGATGCGCGCCGCCGGTTGCTACGGCGTGGCCTCGGTGTTCTACACCGGCAAACGCTACGAGCGCGCCCGGGATTTCATCACCGACACCAAGAAGGTCCACCACGACATTCCGCTGATCGGCATCGATGACCTGAGAAAAATCCTGCCGCTGGGCTGCATCCCGGTCGCCGTCGAACTGGTGGACGGCGCCCGCCCGCTGCCCGAATACACCCACCCCGACCGCGCGCTGTACATCTTCGGCCCCGAGGACGGCTCCCTCGACAAAGAGATTCGCGACTGGTGTGAAGACGTGGTGTACATCCCGACCACCGGCTGCATGAACCTCGCCGCCACCGTCAACGTGGTGCTCTACGACCGCCTGGCCAAGGGCAATAACACCCGCTCTGGGCCCAAATACTGAGTTGCCGGGAACATCCGGCGCCTGCACACAGTCAGTTGCGTATCACTAGCCCTTGTTGGAGACCGATCATGAGCGACAGCAAAACCCTGCGACCTGTCATTGAATCCACCCCACGCCAGGCCCGCCCCACGCAGAACGTACACGGCTGGGAGCGCATCGGCTCGGTGGCCGGCGGCGTGATCATGGTCGGCAAAGGCCTGCGCCGTGGCGGGATTTTCGGGCTGCTCCAGGTGGCGATTGGCGGCGTGGCGCTGACGCGTGGATTTACCGGGCACAGTTCGCTCAAGGACAAGCTGGAACAAGGTCGCCAGGAAATGAACAGCCTGCGCACGAAAATCGAGCGGGCCGGTGACGAGTTGAAGAACCTGAAGACCAAGGCGCAAACGGGGGCCGAAAAGGCCACAAAAACCACCGGCTGAGCCAAGTCTTCTGTCTGTTGCTGATCCAGATGTGGGAGGCGGCTTGCTCCCACCTTTATTCTGGGTCAGCGCAACAGCTTGGAGTCCAACACCACCGACGACTCGCCGATGATGCTCTGAGCCAGTCGCACAAACTCTGGGGTGCTGACGCTGTTCGCCCGCATCACCACTTGCGCGAGATCATCCAGCGAGCGCTTGTTGTGGGTTTTCACGCGGATCTCGCGATCCAGCTCCTGCATCACCACCACTGCCCGCGCCACGGTTGCGCCGCTGACGTGCTCGCCACGCAGGCTGGTGACGTCCTTGCCTTCGCGGGTCAACCGCGCCTGTATCGCCGCATAGCGCTCATCGGTGATCCCGCCGCCACGGCGCAGCAACTCGATCGCGTAATACTCCGCCAGGCCTTCGCTGATCCAGTCGCTGGCATCATGGTCACTGAAGCGGCCGATGGCATGCACCACTTCGCGGATCAACGGGCTGCTGCCGTTTTCACTGACCAGCGGCGTGCGGCTGTTGAGGTAGACCGAGTCGCGCGCCAAGAAGGCGCCACGGCGCATCGGGTCGCTGGCGCCGACAATCAATAGCTTGGCGGGGTGACGCGGGAACGCGGCTTCCACCTGCGGCCAGACGAAAGTCAGCAACGTCAGCACATCCATACGGCGCGTGGCCTGGCCCTTGGGCGAGGCCACGGTGACGTCGGTTTCGCCCAGGCGCACACGGCGGCTGCCGAGGTTACCGGCGAGCATCCAGCCGGTGGGGCGGTCGAACAGGCGCGAGACGTTGTTGATCCGGAAGGTGTGCTTGCCGATACGCGGCCAGGCGGTTTCGACGCTTTTCCAGCCCGTCGGCAGCTCGAACACCAGGCGCGAGACCAGCTCGACGCCGTCCTGCTGGTCGAGGTGCGCGGTCGGCACCAGGTCTTCCCCGCGAAACAGCGCCCAACCCGGCGTCATGCGCGCTTCATAGATACCCGGCTTGCGCGCATGGCTGAGGCGCACACGGTAGGTCAGGCTGGCCTTGTCGGCGCTGGGTTGCCAAAGGCCGCGATGGCCACTGACTTTCCATTGGCCATCGGCCTTGAAATCGCTGTAGTCACCGTCGCGACCCAGCTCGAAATCCAGGCTGCGCACCGCCGAACCCTGGGACAGGCTCACGCGCACCTCAGCCTGATCGCTCTGGGGCAGCAGTTTGACGTGATAGTCCAGGTCGACTTTCTTCGCGCACCACGCCGGTGTGCTCAGCGCCAGCAACACCAGGCTTGCCGCCAGCCGGGTCAGCCCCTTCATACTCGCTCCTTGTTCAGCCAGCGCGGAAGATCAGGTAATCCTCCCAGTCTTCTTCGGGCACGCTGCCTTCGCGGAGCATGCGTCCGGACTGGGAAATGCGTTCGTGATGCACGGCGTCACGGTCGCCGCAGACCAGGTGATGCCACAGCGGCAAGTCCTTGCGCTCGCTGACCAGGCGGTAACCGCAGGTGGGCGGCAACCACTTGAACTGGTCGGCCTGGCCCGGGGTGAGCTGGATGCAGTCGGGCACCGACGCGCGGCGGTTGGGGTAATCGGTGCACTGGCAGGTTTTCAGGTCGAGCAGTTTGCAGGCGATGCGCGTGTAATAGACGCTGTTGTCGTCTTCATCCTCGAGCTTTTGCAGGCAGCACAGGCCACAGCCGTCGCACAACGACTCCCACTCCTCCTGATCGAGGTGTTCAAGGGTTTTGCGTATCCAGAAAGGTTCGACTTTGGCGGCCATGGCTCTACATCGGTATCGGTGGGTGAAAAGGCCGCCAGTCTAGTGCCCAAGGCCACTGGGGCCAAGCGCTTACGACTGGCGGTGTTGCAAGACTTGTCAGTCTAGCGGGAGCGCAGTAGCTTTGAGCGCCGAATTGACGATCAGGAACTGCCCATGAGCACCAACCCCCGCGCTGCCGATTACCCGATCAACCCCCAGTTCACTGAGCGCTGGTCGCCCCGCGCCTTTACCGGCGAGAGCATCCCGCAGGAAACCCTGCTGAGTTTTTTCGAAGCCGCGCGCTGGGCGCCATCGGCCTACAACTCGCAGCCCTGGCGTTTTCTCTATGCGCGCCGTGACACGCCGGACTGGGAGCGTTTCCTCGGCCTGTTGAACGAATTCAACCGCAACTGGGCGCAGCATGCGTCGGCCCTGGTGATCATCGCCTCGAAAACCGACTTCATCGCCCCCGGCGCCAGCGAAGAAACCCCGGCGCTGTGGCACACCTTCGACACCGGTTCGGCCTGGGGCTACCTCGCGCTGCAGGCCAGCCTCAGCGGCTGGCACAGCCATGGCATGGCCGGCTTCGATCAGGCGCTGACGCGCAAGGAGCTGAAGATTCCCGAGGGTTATGCGCTGCATGCGGCGGTCGCGATTGGCAAGCTGGGCGACAAGTCGAGCTTGCCCGAGTACCTGCAAGGCCGTGAGACCCCAAGCCCGCGCAAGCCGTTGAGCGAGCTGGTTTCGCAAGGCGATTTCAGTCTCTAGGACTGACGTGGGAGCTGGCTCGCCAGCCCCCACCTGTGGTTCGACGCGGTGTCAGTAGCCGCGCTCGAAATCCACTTCACCGCGCAACACTTGCTTGGCCTGGTAGGCGCGCACGTTTTCCAGAAACAGTTGCACCATCATCGACGGCGAGGTCGGCGCCGAGCTGTGCCCGGTCAGCAGCAAGCCCCAGGCGGTCCAGAACGGGTGGCGCTGCGGCAACGGTTCCTGGCGGCACACGTCGATCACCGCGCCAGCCAGGTGCCCTTCTTTCAACGCTTCGACCAGATCCGCATCAACCACCGCGACGCCGCGGCCGACGTTGATAAACAACCCGCTCGGCTTGAATTGCTTGAACAGCGCCGCGTCGTACAGGTCGTGGGTGTTCGGCGTGTTGGGCAACAGGTTGATCACGTAGTCCGCTTCGCCCACCAGCCGGCCGAGTTGATCGAGCGCGGCCACTTCGACAAACGGCGCCTGCTCGCGCGCCTGGCTGGCGATGCCGTACAGCTTGACGCCAAACGGCACGAGGAACTGCGCCACGCGCTGGCCGATATCACCGCAGCCGACGATCAGCACCGTGCGCCCCGCCAGGCTCTGGCCCATGCGGTTGTCCCACTTGCGCTCGACCTGGCTGACCAGGCGCGCCAAGACTTCGCGTTCATGGCCGAGCATGTAGGTGAGGATAAATTCCGCCATGACCTGGCCAAAAATCCCCACCGCACGGGTCAAGCGATAGTCGCGGGGCAGGCCGTCAGCCAGCAGCGGCGTGATGCCGGCCCAGGTCGATTGCAGCCACTGCGGCTGGTGCCCCTGGCGCAACAGGGTGGCGAGCAGGTCCGGCTGGCCGAGCCACACCGGGCAATCGGCAGCCAGGCGCGAGAGTTCGGCCGAGTCGCCGCTGGTCAACACCTCGAGGTCCGGGGCCGCTTCGCTCAGCAACCGGGCGTAGAGCGGGTGATCCTGTTCAGCAATCAGAACACGCATGGTTCAAACCTTTCAAAAACAATGCGGACGGCCGCCCGCATCCTTACGGCCACCATCCATTAATACGATTCCATGGAAAAGAATGCGCCCCGGGCAGGGCACGCCGCGATCACATCGGGTCGTTGCGGCGCAGCAGCTCTTCGGGCAAGTGTTCGATGTACTCGTCCTCGGCCGGTGGCATTTGCAGGTGGTAGCCCTGCTTTTCGAGGTTTTCCAGGACCACTGCGATGTCCTCGCGCGACAGCTTGCGCTCGGGCGTCAGCACCATGTCGAAGGCGTGATGGGCCTTGCCGAAGGCTTCCATCAAGGGTTCCGGCACGCGCTCCAGGGCATCGCTTTTCAGCACGTAGAGATACATTTCGTTGCGTTTCAAGCTGCGATAGATGGAGCAAATACGTTTCAAGGCTGTTCTCCGGCAGTGGCCAGGCTGTCGAGCAGCGCCTGGCCCATCAACTCGCGGCGCCAGCCACGCAGCGAGTCTGGCAATTGGTAAGGCCCGTCGGGGTAGCCACTTTTGACCAGGGCTTCGAGGGTTTTCTTGCGCAGCATCAGCTCCGGCGCCATCTCCAGACGTTCGGCTTGCGCCTGGCCCAAGGCGCGCAGGTGCTTGATCAGCGTCGCGGCATCCACCGGCAGCGGTTCAGCCACGGCGGGCGGCCATTGGTCCATGGACACGCTGCCGGCGCGCTTGATCAGGTCCAGCAGAAACTGGCCATCCTGACGCACGGTGCGCGGGTGCATGTCTTCGATTTTGCCCAGGGCGGCGAGGTTATCCGGCTGGGATTTGGCCAGGGGCCACAGCGAGTGTTCACGAATGATGCGATTGCGCGGCAGGTCACGGGCACGCGCTTGCTGCTCGCGCCAGGCGCACAGTTCACGCAGCACGGCGAGTTGGGCACGGGACAGTTTCCACGCCAGCTTGGCCTCGCGGTACACCTCGTAAGGGTCGACTTCGCGGCGCAGGTTGGCCACCAGTTCGGCACCGTCTTCCAGGACCCAGGCGTATTTGTCGTCCGACAGCCGCGGGCGCAGGCGAATGAAGACCTCGGCCAAGTGGACCGCATCTTCGGCGGCGTAGCTCACCTGGGTCTCGGACAACGGGCGCTGCAGCCAGTCAGAGCGGGTTTCGCCCTTGGGCAAGTCGATATCGAGCACGGCTTGCACCAGGCGCGAATAGCCCATGGAGAAGCCGAGGTTCAGGTAAGCCGCGGCCAGTTGGGTGTCGAACAACGGCACTGGCAGGCTGCCGGTCAGGCGCAGCAACACTTCCAGGTCTTCACTGCAGGCGTGGACCACTTTGATCACGGCCGGGTTTTCCAGCAACGCCGCCAGCGGTTGCCAGTTGTCGATGGTCAGGGGGTCGATCAGGTAAGCGCGAACGCCATCACCGATCTGGATCAGCCCGGCAATGGGATAAAAGGTGTCGACCCGCATGAATTCGGTGTCGAGGGCGACGAATGGCAACTGCTGCCATTCGGCGCAATGCTGGCCGAGGCTATCGTTGTCGCAGATCCAGTGAATATCGATGGCCACACGGCTCTCCCTTGAAGAATGGCGCGCAGTATATATCGCGGAAGGGACTTGCGAGCATCCGCAGTGCACACGCAATCATGAAAACTCCGACAGCATGTAAAGAATAGTCCGACAGATTGGAGTTATCCCATCTTACGTAGAACGTAGACACGCCATACGCTGGAGCCAGGAATGAACTCCTGGTGATTCAGGACCTGGAACCCCGCCTGGCAGAACTCCTCCTCCACTGGCGTCCGGGAGGCGACCGACACGATCACGGTGTCGCGGCTGACCCGATGAAACTCCTGCAGCAGCGCTTGGCGCCCTTCGCGGCTGGGCACGTGGCGAAACAATTCCAGACAGAAAATGCAATCTACCGCGTTCGCCGACAAACCGATGGAAAATGCCGAGCCCTGAAAGGTCTTGACCCGCTTGAGCAGCGCCGCCGGGTGATGGGTGCGGGCATGGTCGAGCATGTCCTGGGAGTTATCCGAGGCGAGGATGACCCGGTTGACGTGTTCGGCCAACACCGGCCAGAACCGCCCCGAACCGCAGGCCAGGTCGAGGATCAGACCGGGCTCGCCGGCGACCTTGAGGGCATTGCGCACCAGCCGCCCGTCACGCCACGCCGCCAGACGCTGACGCAGCCCAGGCGGGCGCGTATCGCCGCAGACCCTGGCGTGCTCACGGTCACAGCGTTCGGCGTATTCAATCTCGATGGACGAAAGTGGTGGTGACAACATCACGGGCTCATGTGAGTGGAACGGTAGTGAATGACCTTGATTCGCAGCTTAACCAGTGCAACGTGAAAAAAAGGTCGAAAAAACCACCACCGTCAATCCGTTCACGCCGAGTGCAGATACCAGCGCCAGTCCTGCTCGCCCACCTCGCCCATGAACTGCCGATATTCAGCCCGTTTCACCGCCAGGTACACGCCGAGAAACTCACTGCCGAACGCCTCCCGTGCCCAGCTGGAGTCTTCCAGGGCGCGCAGGGTGGTGAGCCAATCGGTGGGCAGCAACGCGTTGGCCTGGGCGTAGCCGTTGCCTTCCACCGGAGCGCCGGGGTCAAGTCGTTCGCGGATGCCGCGGTGGATACCGGCGAGGATCGCCGCCGCCGCCAGATAAGGGTTGGCGTCGGCGCCGCAGAGGCGGTGTTCGATGTGCCGCGACGGCGCCGGACCACCCGGCACACGCAGGCTGACGGTGCGGTTGTCGACGCCCCAGGTGGCGGCCAGCGGCGCATAGCTGTTGGTCTGGAAGCGGCGATAGGAGTTGGCGTTGGGGCAGAACATCAGCAGCGAATCGAGCAAGGTGCTGAGCATACCGCCCACGGCCTGGCGCAGCAGCGGCGTACCGTCGGCGGCTTCGCTGGCGAACAGGTTATGGCCCTCGGCGTCCGCCAGGCTGACGTGCATGTGCATGCCGGTGCCGGCTAGGTCGTCGAACGGTTTGGCCATGAAGCACGCCGTCATCCCGTGCTTGTGCGCCACGCCTTTGACCAGGCGTTTGTAGCGCACCGCTTCGTCCATCGCTTGCAGGGCATCGGTGCGGTGTTCGAGGGTGATTTCGACCTGGCCCGGCGCGTATTCGGAAATTGCCGTGCGCGCCGGGATGCCTTGCAGTTTGCAGGCGCTGTAAAGGTCGGCGAGAAACGGTTCGATCTGCTCCAGCTCGCGCAGGCCATAGACCTGGGTCGCACGCGGGCGGCCGCCGTCCATGTCGCGCGCCGGTTGCGGGCGGCCGTTGTGGTCGGGTTTCTGGTCGAGCAGGTAGAACTCCAGTTCCGCCGCCATCACCGGGTAATAACCATCGGCCTTGAGCCCGTCGATCACCCTGGCCAGCACGTGCCGGGGGTCGGCCACGGTGGCGGGCAAGCCTTCGGTGGGGTGCATGCTGACTTGCACCGCCGCCGTCGGAATCAGCCGCCATGGCATGCGCTGCAAACTGCCGCTGATCGGGTAGGCGCGACAGTCGATATCGCCCACCTCCCACACCAGCCCGGAGTTTTCCACGTCATCGCCATGGATGGTCAGGCCAAGGATCGTGCTGGGCAGCGGGCGGCCACTTTCATACACCGCCAGCAGTTCGTCGCGATGCAGCAACTTGCCGCGCGGCACGCCATTGTTGTCGAGGATAAACAGCTCGAACATCTCGATGTCCGGGTTCTGCTCAAGGAAAGAGCGGGCTTCGTGCAGGCTGGCAAAAACACTCATGGCAATTCTCATACGTTTGCGTCAGGCAGGCGCACAGGCGCCGCCGGGCGGATGCGCGCAGGTGCGCGTCATCCATCGGGTAGATCAACGTAAGAGAGAGGTATCTGGTGGGCGCGCATGTCGACAGTGGAACAGGGCCCAGAAAGCCAGCGCGGAGGGCAACGCCTCGACATCCGCGGGACCGCTCGGCGCGACGACGCCAGGCAGTGTCTCGGGGTAAGTGTCGGGGTAACCGTCCATGGGCGAATCACCGTGAGGGAGATGCCCGGCAGCGTCACACGCCGGGTCAGGGGCGTCAATTCAGGGTTGACGGAGTTTGGTTGCACGTTGGCTAAACATTCACCGTCCTTGCCACCCCACCATCTTGCTGGAAATAATGGCCGCCCGATCATGCCCAAGGACTCGACCGCATGAAAGCTCCTTTAGCCCTGTGTGTATTGGTGAGTCTGGCGACACCCGCCCTCGCGGACACGCCCCCCTCGCGCCTGGACAACGTGCTCGACAGCGGCACGCTCACCGTCTGCACCACCGGCGACTACAAGCCCTACACCTTCCTGCGTGCCGATGGCCGCTACGAAGGCATCGATATCGCCATGGCCGAGTCCCTGGCCAAGAGCCTCAACGCCAAGATCGCCTGGGTGCCCACCACCTGGAAAAGCCTGATGCCGGACTTCCTCGCGCACCGCTGCGACATCGCCGTGGGCGGTATTTCGGTGTCGCTGGAACGCCAGAAAAAGGCGTTCTTCAGCCAGTCCCTCGGCGTCGACGGCAAGATCCCGCTGGTGCGCTGCGCCGATGTGCAGCGTTCCCAGAGCGTCGAGCAGATCAACCAGCCACAGGTGCGGGTGATCGAACCGGCGGGCGGCACCAACGAAGTGTTCGCCCGGGCGCACCTGGGCCAGGCGCAACTGCGCCTGCACGACAACGTGACCATCTTCGACGAACTGCTGGCGGGCAAGGCCGATGTGATGATCACCGACGCCAGCGAGGCGCGCTTCCAGCAGAAACTCAAGCCGGGGCTGTGCGCGGTCAACCCGCAGCGGCAGATGCAATATAGCGAGAAAGCCTTCCTGCTGCCCCGCGACGATGTGGCCTGGAAAAGTTACGTCGACCAGTGGTTGCACCTGAGCGTGGCCACCGGGGTGTACGACGGCATCGTCAATCAATGGCTGGCGGCGCCCTGAGCCGCAGCCGTCTAAGCTGTGCTCACATCTATAAGAACGAGGCACGGATAATGAAGCGACTGCTCCGATTCAGCTGGCTGCTGCTGTTGGGTTTCAGCCAGGTACACGCCGCCACCTTGCCGGAGGAGGACGCCCAGGCGGCCAAGGCTCTGCTGGGGAAAGCCTTGGCCTACTACCAGAGCAATGGCGACAAGGCCTTCGCCGCCTTCAGCCGCCAGGGCGAGTTCGTCGACCATGACCGCTATGTGTTCGTGGTCGACACCCAGGGCGTGTTGCTGGCCAGCGGCGGGCCCTCCTCCGCCTTGATCGGCCGCGATGTGTCCGAAGTGCTCGGGGCGGATTTGCGCCAGTCGTTCAAGGACGCGCTCAAGGCGCCGGAAGGCCAGGGCATCCAGCAGGCCGACTACCGCTGGCAGAACTGGAACGACGGCAAGATCGAACACAAGCATGTGTTTTATCAGCGTGTCGGCGAACGCATCCTCGCGGTGGGCTATTACCTGCCACGGGCCACGCCGGAACAGGCGCGAGCGCTGCGGGACCAGGCCGTCAAGGCGCTGGTCAAGGATGAAGCCGGCACGCTGAAGGCGATCAACTCATTGCAGGGCGGTTTCCTGCAGGACGATCTCTACGTGTTCGTGGTCGACCTCGATACCCGGCGCTATGTCGCCCATGGCACCAACCTGCGGCTGATCAACACCGACTTCAGCAAGATCAAGGACCCCGACGGCAAGCCGGTGGGCGCACCGATCCTCAAGTTGATGGCGGAGCAGGATCAGGGTGAGTACAAGTACCGTTGGAAAAACCCGGTGACCGGCAAGGTCGAGAACAAGCATGCGTATTTGCGCAAAACCGGGCATTTCATGGTGGCGGTCGGTTATTACAGCCCTTGAATTGCACAGGCGGTCAAACCGCTGGGAGCGGGCCAGCCCGCTCGCACATTTGGATGTCCAGCCGGCCCGTCAGCGGGCCTTGTCTTCACGGCCGCGCAGCATGCGATCAGGCATCGCAATCGCCGCCGCCAACCCCAGCAACGACACCGCCGCACTGACCATCAGCAAATGCCGGAACGTCACCGCCAGTTCCCCGCGCAGGGCATCCTGCGCCGGGCCTGGGGCGGCGTTCAGGCCGTCGAGCAAAACGCTGCCGGAACCGCCCTCGACCACCAGCGCGCCGCTGGCCAGGTGGGCAAAGCTGGAGTCCTGCAACAGCGCCAGCAACAACGCCGACATGCACGCCACCCCGACCGCCCCGCCCAGGGAACGGAACAGGTTGGTGGTGCTGGTGGCGACGCCGATATCGTGCTGGTCCACCGAGTTCTGCGTGCCCACCAGCGAGGTCGGGAACTGCATGCCGGCAGCGATGCCGCACAGCAGCATGAACATCGCCGTCAGCCCCATCGCCTGCGGCGCACTGTAGGCCATGCCGAGAATCGCCAAGGGGCTCAACACGGCGCCGCTGAGGATCAGTGGTTTATAGCGCCCGGTCACCGAGGTCATGCGCCCGGCAAAGTAGGCGCCCATCGGCAAGCCCATCGCCAGTGGCAGCAGGTGCAGCGCGGCACTGTCGGCGCCGGAACCGGTCACGGTCTGAAAGCGCAAAGGCATCAGCACCGTCAGGGAAATCGCCTGGAAACTGGTGAAAAACATCGTACACCAGCACAGCACCGCGCTGCGGTTGGCGAACAGGTGCATCGGCAACAACGGTTCCCGCGCACGCCGCTCATGCCAGACAAATATGCTCAGCGCCACCAGCGCGCAGGCCAGCAACGCTAGCACCGAGTCATTGCGCCAATCATGGCCCTGGCCGATCTCGGTGACGCCCAGCAGCAAGGCGCTCAAGCCGATGATCAGCAGCACGGTACCGAGGTAATCGATGATCGGCTTGCGTTGCGGCAACGGCAGCCCGACCAGGCTGCGATGGGCCACGTACCAGGCGCCGGCGCCCAACGGCAGGTTGATCAAAAACACCCAGCGCCAGGACAGGTACTCGGTCATATAACCGCCCAGCACCGGCCCGGCCACGCTGGCCACCGCGTACATGCCGCTGAAATAGCCCTGGTAACGCCCGCGCTCGCGCGGCGGGATGATGTCGCCGATGATCGCCTGGCTCACCGAAATCATCCCGCCGGCGCCGATGCCCTGGAGCACCCGCGCCAGCACCAGTTGCTCCATGCTTTGCGCCATGCCACAGAACAGCGACGCCAGGGTGAACAGGCCCATGCCGATCAGCATCATCGGCCGCCGCCCGTACAGGTCGCCGAGCTTGCCGTAGATCGGCACCGCCACTGTCATCGCCACCATGTAGCCGGAGATCACCCAGGCCAGCAGGTTGACGTCGTGGAACCGCGCGGAAATGGCCGGCATGGACACGGCGACAATGGTCTGGTCCAAGGCACCGAGGAAGATCGCCATCATCAACGAGACGAGGATGCTGCGCACGGCAGGTACGGCTGGAGTAGGCTGATTGAGCTGAGTCACGGTAAACCTTCGAGCAAGGCCCGCAGGAAAAGGCGACCTGCGGGCATGCTCGATACGATAGCAGGCTATTCGATAGCTTCGTAAGGAAGCCCGACGTAATTTTCCGCGATGGTGGTGCGACCGGCGTGCGAGTGGATGAAGTACGCCAGTTCGCTCTCGGCAATGCGCTGGCTGAACCCGTCCGCTTCGGGAAACTGATGCAGCATCGACGTCATCCACCAGGAAAACCGCTCAGCCTTCCACACGCGTCGCAGGCAGATTTCCGAATATTTCTCCAGCAACTCCACGCGCCCCTCGCGGTAGACCTTGAGCAAGATGCGAAACAGCGTGCTCACGTCGCTCGCCGCCAGGTTCAAGCCCTTGGCCCCGGTGGGTGGGACGATGTGCGCCGCATCCCCCAGCAGAAACAAACGCCCGTACTGCATCGGCTCGACCACGAAGCTGCGCAGCGGCGCGATGCTTTTTTCGATCGACGGCCCGGTCACCAACTGCTCGGCCAACTGGCTTGGCAGGCGCGTTTTCAGTTCAGCCCAGAAACGCTGGTCCGACCACTCATCGACCGACTCCTCGACGGGTACTTGCAGGTAGTAACGGCTGCGCGTCGGCGAACGCATGCTGCACAAGGCAAACCCACGCGCATGCTTGGCGTACACCAGTTCAGGATGGACCGGCGGCGTGTCGGCCAGGATGCCCAGCCAGCCGAAGGGATACACCCGCTCGAAGACCTTCAGCGACTCGGCCGGGATCGATTGCCGGGCGACACCGTGAAAACCGTCGCAACCGGCCACGTAATCACACTCCAGGCGATAGGCTTCGCCTTCATGTTCGAACGTCAGCCAGGGTTGATCAGTTTTGAGCCCGTGGGGTTGCACCTCACGCGCGTTATACAAGGTGACGCCACCGGTGGCGGCGCGTGCGGCCATCAGGTCGCGGGTCACTTCGGTCTGGCCGTAGACCATCACCGATTGACCGCCGGTGAGCGCCTTGAGGTCGATGTGAGTCAGTTGGCCATTAAGCGCCAGTTCGAAGCCATCATGGACCAGGCCTTCCGCGTCCATGCGCTGGCTGACGCCGGCCTCGCGCAACAGGTCGACCATGCCTTGCTCCAACACCCCGGCACGGATGCGCCCCAGCACGTAATCGGCGCTCTGGCGCTCTAGAATCAGGGTTTGGATACCGGCCTGCTGCAACAGTTGGCCGAGCAACAGTCCCGAAGGACCGGCGCCGATGATGGCGACTTGAGTTTTCAGCGTTTTCATTATTTTTATGGCCCGAAAAATTCACCCGAACGGATAAGGTGAAAGAGTTGTCATTGGTCTTGTTGCTGACATTTTTCACTTGAGTGGGCGCTATAAGAAGGTGAAAACTGCGCCAAAGCCTGCGCTTTTTGCCAATCGGGGCGATTACCGAACCACTTGCCTGAGTATCGGATTGAAACTATGACCAAAACTGCCAGTTCCGCGATTCCGGTGTTCAAGCTGTACGGGGAAAACCAGCAATGGCCGACGCCGGATTTGTTGCACTGCGAAACGATTTCCCGACGCAGCCGGGACTACCAGTGGGAAATCCAGCCCCACCGGCACGCGGATCTGTGCCAGTTGCTGTACGTCCACCAAGGCCAGGCGCAACTGGAAATCGAAGGCCAGCGCACCACCCTCAACGAAGCGACCTTGCAGGTGCTGCCGCCGCTGTGTGTGCACGGGTTTCGGTTTGCGGAAGATGTCGAAGGCTACGTGCTGACCCTGGCGGCACCGCTGGTCAGCCACCTGCAAGCGCAGCTGGGCGCAACGGTGGACGGCCTGCAGGTGCTGGGCAGTTACCCGGCAGGCAAGGACAGCGACTATCTCAACAACCTGTTCGCCCGCCTGCAGGACGAATACGCCGATGAGCAGCCGGCCCGGGACATGCTGATGCACGCCCTGGTCAGCGTGCTGCTGGTGTGGATCAGCCGCCAGGCCATCCAGCGCCGCCACCCGCGGGCACCGCGTGGGCGCGAGTATTTCCGGCGCTTTACCCAATTGGTCGAACAGCAGTATCGCGAACACCCGAAGATTGAAGACCTGGCCCACAAGCTGGGTATCTCGGTCTCACACCTGAACGGCACATGTCGGGAATTGGGTGGGCAACCCGCGCTACAGATCATGCACGACCGCCAATTGCTGGAAGCCAAGCGCCTGCTGACCTACACCAGCATGACCATCAATGAAATGTCGGAGGTATTGGGCTTTTCCGACCCGACCAACTTCTCGCGGCTATTCCGCCGCCGGGTCGGGTTTTCGCCCAAGGCATTTCGCGAACGACTCAAGGCCGAAACACCCGAGGATTAAACGCGGGATCGTCCTTGGTTGGCCATTAGCGCAACGCGCTGAAACTGCCGGTGCGCGGAATGCATTGATCCTGATGGCAACTGATCGCAAAGCTCGGCTGCATGCGGGTCTGCTCGACGCGATAGGCGGCGGTGCCGTACAGCGCGCTGACCAAGGCGCAAAGGATGAAAATTTTCAGGTACTTTCTGGTTTTGACGGTCATGGCACAGACCTCTGAAGGACCTACTCGGTGCTGTTTAAAGCATAGGTCAGCCAGGGCGAGTTGCCATTATTGGACGCCATTCAACATCTGTATGTCGGGTCACAGGCCCCGGTCCCACTCCGGCGTTTCCGGAAACCTCAGCACCAGGAAATCCAGGAGGCTACGCAGCGCCGACGGCATGTGTTTGCGCGACGCGTACACCGCGTAGATGTTCATCTGCCGCGGTTCGGCCGCGGGCAACAGGCGCACCAGTTCGCCACGGCGGATGTGCTCGCCGGCCTGATAACTGGGCAACATCGCCACCCCCGCCCCGGCGAGCGTCACGCGTAACAGCGTGCTGGCTTCGTTGGCGGTGATATTGCCGTGGACCGGCACCGAAACGTGTTCGCCGCCTTCCTCGAAATGCCACAGGCTTTTGCCGAAGTACGAGTGGGTCAGGCAGTTGTGCCGCGCCAGGTCTTCGACCTTTTGCGGCGCCGGATGCTCAAGCAGGTAGGCCGGGGTCGCGCACACCACCGAGCGACAGACCGTCAGGCGCCGCGCGATCAGGTTGGGGTCCAGGTCGTTGCTGGTGCGGATGGCCAGGTCGATGCGCTCATCCACCAGGTTGACCGTGCGATCGAGCATCTGCAGGTCGACCGTCACCAAGGGGTAGCGCCTGACGTATTCGGCGATGGCCTCGGCCAACTGCGCCTGGCCGAACGAGGTGCTGACACTCAGGCGCAGCAGGCCACGGGGCGCGTCATCCGGTTCGCTGACGGCGGCCTGCATGTCGCCGCACAGCTCCAGCAATTGCCGGCAACGTGGCAGGGTTTCCCCGCCGGCAGCCGTCAGGCTGAGTTTGCGCGTGGTGCGATGCAGCAAGCGCGCGCCGACCCAGTCTTCCAGCTCGGCCAGGTAGCGCGAGACCACCGGGCGCGACAGGTCCAGATGGTCGGCGGCGGCGGACTGGCTGCCCAGATCCACCACCGTCACAAACACGCGCATTGCTTGAAGACGATCCATGATCTGCCCGATTTTAGAAACAAACTATGTCCCAGCATCGCATTTTTTGTTGTGTTTGGTGCAACTAAGCTCTGTGCATCCCTTACCGATTGCCGGAGTTGCCCGATGTTGTCCACCCTCAAGCGCCTGACCCTGGCGACCGCCGCCCTGGCCTTCGCCGCCCAGGCGGCCGCCGCCGAGCTGACCCTCGACGTGTACAACCCCGGCGAGGCCGCGATCTTCCCGGTCAGTTCGGTGCTGGTCAGCGGCGCGAAAGACGCGATCCTGGTCGACGCACAGTTCGGCAAAAGCCAGGCCGAACACCTGGTGCAGAAGATCCGCGCCAGCGGCAAACACCTGACGACCATCTACATCAGCCACGGCGACCCGGACTACTACTTCGGCCTCGACACCCTGACCGCCGCATTCCCCGACGCCAAGGTGCTGGCCCCGCAAGCGGTGGTCGACCACATCAACGCCACCGTCGCCGGCAAACTGGCGTTCTGGGGCCCGAAAATGGGCGCCGACAAGCCAGGCAAAACCATCGTGCCGCAGGTGCTCGACGGCCACCGCCTGACGCTTGAAGGGCAACCGCTGGAAGTGATCGGCCTCGACGGCCCGCAGCCGGAACGCAGCTTTGTGTGGGTGCCGTCGATCAAGGCCGTGGTCGGCGGTGTGGTCGTCGCCGACAACATCCACCTGTGGATGGCCGATACTCAGAGCGCGCAGTCCCACAAAGACTGGCTGGCTACCCTGCAACGCATCGCCGAACTGCAGCCGCGCACGGTGGTTCCGGGGCATTTCCTCGGCAACCCGTCGCTGCAATCCGTGGCCTTTACCGCCGACTACATCCAGGCCTTTGACGAAGAAGCCGCCAAGGCCAAGGACTCCGCCGCCCTGATCGCGGCGATGAAAAAGCGTTACCCGACCCTCGCCGACGAAAGTTCGCTGGAACTGAGCGCCAAAGTCGCCAAGGGCGAAATGAAGTGGTGAAGCGTTTCAAACCTTAACCGTACTGGAGAATGTCATGAGCAAGATCGCAATCATTGGGGCCACCGGCCGCGCCGGTAGCCAACTGCTGGAAGAAGCGCTGCGACGCGGGCACAGCGTCACCGCCATCGCGCGCAACACTGACAAGCTCGCCGTGCGTCCTGGCGTCAGCGTCAAACAGGTCGATGCGCTGGATGCCGAGGCCTTGCAACAGGCCATCAGCGGCAGCGATGTGGTGATCAGCGCGGCGCATTTCGCCACCCTGCCCGCCAGCGCGGTGATCGGCCCGGTGAAAAAAGCCGGGGTCAAACGCCTGCTGGTGGTGGGCGGCGCGGGTTCGCTGCTGCTGCCGGGCGGCACTCGGGTGATCGACAGCGAGGGTTTCCCAGAGGCGTACAAGGCTGAAGCCAGTGCCGGCGCGACGTTCCTCGAGGCGTTGCGTCAGGAGCAGGAACTGGATTGGACCTTCCTGTCGCCATCGGCCGAATTCGTTGAAACCGAGCGCACCGGCACCTTCCGCCTGGGCCAGGATGATTTGCTGGTGAGCCGCGAAGGCCGCAGCTGGATCAGCTTCGCCGACTTCGCCATCGCGATGATCGATGAAGTGGAAACAGCGAAGCATTCGCGCCAGCGTTTCACCGTCGGCTACTGAGCCGACACGATCAACCTGTGGGAGCTGGCTTGCCGGTTCCCACAGGTGGATCTTCAGCGTTACGCCTGTTGCGCCTGGTTAACCAACCACTCCATCAACGCGTCAAGCCCGGCGGACGGCTTTGTCCCCGGCGGATACACCAGGTAATAGCCCATCCCCGTCGGCACCCGCAATTCAAACGGCGTCACCAAGCGCCCCGCGCTCACATCCTCGCCAATCAACGCGCTGTCGCCAATCGCCACGCCTGAACCCTGGGACGCCACTGTCATGGCCAGATCCAGCGTCTCGAAATGATGGCCCTGGCTCACATTGCTCAAGCGCGTCTTCGCCGCGTTCAGCCATAACGCCCAGTCCCGCTCGTCCCGCGTGGGGTGCAGCAGCACCTGTTGCTGCAGGTCCGCTGGCGTATTCAACGCGCCCAGCAAGGCCGGCGCGCACACCGGGGTGAGGTGTTCGTCGAACAGATGCCGAGCCTCGGCCGACTGTTCGGCGCTGGGCGCATAGATCACCGCGGCATCGAATTGCTCGCGACGAAAGTCCACGGTGTAGGCCACGGTCGTGGTCAGCTCCACCGGCACATCCGGGCGCTCCCGCTGCCATTGCATCAAGCGCGGCAGCAGCCAGCGCATCACGCAGGTGGAGGCCTTGAGCTGCAAGGTGTCGCGGCGGCGGCCGATCTGCTCCAGCGCGTCACCGATCAGGCCGAAGACCTGCTGCACCCGCAGCGACCACTCGCGGCCTTCTTCGGTCAGGCTCAGGCCCCGTGCCTGGCGCTGGAACAAGGCATAGCCCAAATGGCTTTCCAGCCCGGCGATCTGCCGGCTCACCGCGCCTTGGGTGATGTGCAACTGCGCGGCAGCGTGGGTGAAGTTGCAGCACTGGGCGGTGACCCAAAAGGTGTGCAGCGCGGGCAGCGGCGGGAGGCGTTTCATAGGGCAAGCAGCCATGACGTGAGGACATGGCTAGTATGACTTTTTATCGATTGTTGCCGCTACGGGCCAGCCGGTCCAATACCGCCTCACCTCAACCTGAGAGCGACATGTATGGCGACCTGCGGCGAAGTATTGGTCAAGCTCCTGGAAAGCTACGGCGTGGACCAGGTGTTTGGTATTCCTGGCGTCCACACCGTGGAGTTGTATCGCGGCCTGGCGCGCTCGAACATCCTCCACGTCACCCCGCGCCACGAACAGGGCGCGGGTTTTATGGCCGATGGCTATGCGCGCACCAGCGGCAAGCCCGGCGTGTGTTTGATCATCACCGGCCCCGGCATGACCAACATCACCACGGCCATGGGCCAGGCCTATGCCGACTCGATCCCGATGCTGGTGATCTCCAGCGTGCAGGCGCGCAGCCAGCTGGGCGGCGGGCGCGGCAAGTTGCATGAACTGCCGAACCAAAGCGCGCTGGTCGCCGGCGTGGCGGCGTTCTCCCACACTGTGATGTCGGCAGCAGAATTGCCCGGCGTGCTGGCGCGGGCGTTTGCACTGTTCCAGGCAGGGCGCCCGCGCCCGGTACACATCGAAATCCCGCTGGATGTGCTGGTGGAAAACGCCGATGCGTTGCTCGGCACCTCCCCCATCAGCGTGGCGCGTGCCGGTGCGGCGCCAGTGGCGGTCGCACAGATGAGCCAACGGCTCGCCGCCGCCCAACGCCCGCTGATCCTGGCCGGCGGCGGCGCCATCGAGGCCGCCGCGGCGTTGACCCGCCTGGCCGAAACCCTCGGCGCCCCCGTGGCGCTGACCATCAACGCCAAAGGCCTGCTGCCCGCGGCCCACCCGCTGCTGATCGGCTCGACCCAGTCCCTGCTCGCCACCCGCGCCCTGGTCGCCGAAGCCGATGTGGTGCTGGCGATCGGCACAGAGCTGGCGGAGACCGACTACGACGTGACCTTCGCCGGCGGTTTCGAGATTCCCGGCGCACTGCTGCGCATCGATATCGACCCCGACCAGACCGTGCGCAATTACCCGCCCGAGCTGGCCTTGGTGGCCGACGCGCAGATCGCCGCCGACGCCTTGCTCGCCGAACTCCAGCGCCAACCGCTGGCACCTCGCCACAGTGCCTGGGGCGCCCAGCGCGTCGCCCGCCTGTGGGCCGAATTGACGCCGACCTGGGACGCCGCCACCCGCGCGCAAACCCGCATGCTCCACACCGTGCTGGAGGAACTGCCCGGCGCGGTGCTGGTGGGCGACTCCACACAGCCGGTGTACAGCGGCAACCTGACCCTGAACCTTGACCACCCGCGCCGCTGGTTCAACGCGTCCACCGGCTACGGCACCCTGGGTTATGCCCTGCCCGCGGCCATCGGTGCCTGGTTGGGGCGTGGCGATGGCCAGCCGGTGGTGTGCCTGATCGGCGACGGCGGGCTGCAATTCACCCTGCCGGAACTGGCCAGCGCCGTGGAGGCGCGCACGCCGATCATCGTGCTGCTGTGGAATAACCAGGGCTACGAGGAGATCAAGAAGTACATGGTCAACCGGGCCATCGAACCGGTCGGCGTCGACATTTACACGCCGGACTTCATCGGCGTGGCCACGGCCCTCGGTTGCGCCGCCGAACGCATCCAGGGCCTGGACGCACTGCGCGTGGCCTTGCGTGCCGCCGCGGATCGCCAGGGGCCGACGCTGATTGAAATCGACCAAGAACGTTGGATGCAGGAGGTAGCGGTATGAGTGCGGTCGTAAACGGTGTGTATATCAATGGTGCGTGGCGTGCGGGCCATGACGTGTTGGACGTGATCAACCCGGCCACCGAGGAAATACTCGCCCAGGTCAGCGTCGGCGATGCCCGCGCCGTGACCCAGGCGGTCGACGCCGCCAGCGCGGCGTGTGTCGGCTGGTCGCAGAGCACCGGCCGCGAGCGCGGCGCCCTGCTGCGCAAAGTGGCTCAAGGCGTGAGCGAGCAGCGCGAACCGTTGATGCACATACAGTCGCGCAACAGCGGCAAACCGTTGTTCGAAGCGGGAATCGATGTGGACGACGTCATCGCCACCTTCGAGTACTACGCCGGTCTCGCCGAGGCGCTGGACGCAGAGCAAGACCGCGCGGTGGCGCTGCCCACTGATGCCTTCAGCGCCCGCCTGCGCCGCGAGCCCAGCGGCGTGGTGGGGCTGATCGTGCCGTGGAATTTCCCCATGGTCACCACCGCCTGGAAACTCGCCCCGGCGCTGGCCGCCGGCTGTTGCGTGGTGCTCAAACCGTCGGAAGTGACGCCGCTGGCGGAGTTGCAACTGGCGCAGATCATCGCCGCGGCCGGCTTCCCGGCGGGGGTGTTCAACCTGGTCTGCGGCACCGGCTTGGCCGTGGGCGCCCCGCTGGCGGCGGACCCTCGCGTGGCGAAGATTTCCTTCACCGGCAGCAATGCGGTGGGCGTGCAGGTAATGCAACGCGCCGCCGAAACCGTCAAGGGCGTGAGCCTGGAACTGGGGGGCAAATCCTCGCTGCTGGTGCTGGAAGATGCCGACCTCGACCTGGCGCTTGAGCTGGCCTGTGGAGGTGGCTTTTTCAACGCCGGGCAGATGTGTTCAGCGACCAGTCGTGTGCTGGTGGCTGACAGTCTCGCGGATGAATTCCTACAGCGTTTAACTGCGCGGGCTGAAGGGATTCGCGTCGCCGACCCATTTGCCGACGACGTGGAAATGGGCGCGTTGATCAACCGCGCCCAGTACCAACGGGTGTTGGCGCATATCCAGCGCGGCGTGCAGGACGGTGCCCGCTTGCTGTGCGGCGGTGAGCGCCCGGCGCACTTGGCGAAGGGTTATTTCATTCGCCCCACGCTGTTCACCGACGTGCCGCTGGACAGCACGTTGTGGCGGCAAGAAATCTTCGGCCCGGTGCTGTGTGTACGACGCTTTACCACGGAGGCCGAGGCCATCGCCCTGGCCAACGACAGCGATTTCGGCCTGGTGGCCAGCGTGGTCAGCCGCAACGACGAAACCGCCGAACGCGTGGCCAATGCCTTGCAGGCCGGCATGGTGTGGATCAACGCGCCGCAGGTGATCTTCCCGCAAACGGCGTGGGGCGGTTACAAGCAGAGCAGCATCGGCCGCGAACTGGGCCCTTGGGGGCTGGCGACGTTTCAGGAGATCAAGCATGTAATCCGGTCTAACTGACGACGCAGCCTCCCGATGGAATGTGGACCAATGTGCGGTATTTCAGTTAACTGCATTTTTTAGATAGCCCCTGCGACTTTCTCATTTGCCCCACTACCCCGCCCGTGGCCTGATTCGCCCTTGTTCACTCAAGGCAGGCCCATGGAAAACGTTCACGCAAAACCCACCACCGCCGTATGGCTGATGATCAGCGTCGTGCTGGTCGCGCTTAACCTGCGCCCGTCGATGGCGGCCGTAGGGCCGTTGTTAGCGTCGATTCGCGGCGAGGTGCCGTTGAGTTTCAGCAGCGCGGCGCTGCTGACCATGTTGCCGGTCATGGCCATGGGCCTGGCGATGTTTTTCGGCATGGGCCTGGCCAAGCGCTTCGGCGAACATCGCAGCATTGCGGTGTCGCTGCTGGTGATCGGCGTGGCGACGCTGTCGCGGTTGTTCCTCGATTCGGCGCTGGAGTTGATCGTCAGCGCCATCGCTGCGGGGGTCGGCATCGCGATGATCCAGGCGGTGATGCCGGCGCTGATCAAGTCGCGCTTCAGCGCTGACGTTTCATTGTTCATGGGCTTGTACGTCACGGCGATCATGGGCGGCGCGGCGCTGGCGGCGTCGTTCTCCCCGTTCGTACTGGTGCAGACCGGTAGCTGGCGCATCGGCCTGGCGATCTGGGCGGGGCTGGCCGTGCTCGCCCTGGTGTGCTGGTCCGCCCAGCGTGCGGCGCTGCCGGTTCTGCCCCAGGCAGGTTCTGACAAGCAGGAAGGATTTTTCGGCAACGGCCGCGCCTGGTTGCTGGCGATCTTTTTTGGCCTCGGTACAGCCTCCTACACCTGCGTACTGGCGTGGCTGGCGCCGTACTACGTAGAACAAGGCTGGAGCGAACAGCATGCCGGTTTGCTCCTGGGTTTCCTCACCGCGATGGAAGTCATCTCGGGCCTGGTCACCCCCGCCCTCGCCAACCGCCGCCGGGATAAACGCGGAGCGTTGGCCGTGTTGTTGGTGCTGATCATCCTCGGGTTCTGCGGCCTGATCCTCGCGCCCCAACACCTGAGCCTGCTGTGGCCCTGCCTGCTCGGCCTGGGCATCGGCGGCCTGTTCCCGATGAGTTTGATCCTGTCCCTCGACCACCTCGACCACCCGCGCCGCGCCGGTAGCCTGACGGCGTTCGTGCAAGGCATCGGTTACCTGATTGCCGGCCTGTCGCCGCTGATCGCCGGGATGATCCGCGATCAATTGGGCAGTTTCGAATGGGCATGGTGGTCGCTGGCGACGGTGATCGGGGTGATGCTGCTGATCGTCACGCGCTTCAATCCGAAGCATTACGCAGACCACATCCGCTGACGTCGTGTTGCAAACACTTTTTGTCCCACGCACAACACTGAAATACCCTACAGAGCTTTCTATTGGCACTCCCGTTCCGTTAAGCTTTTGCCCTTGTCGCGCGCTGCCACAGTGCCAAGGCTTACCGGATGGAATGGATGCTAAACAGTAACTTGCTCAGAAAGCTCGATATGCAGGATTTGATGGTGTTTATCGCCGTCTACGACCAGAGCAGCGTTACCGAGGTGTCAGAAACGCTGTTCGTCAGCCAGTCGACCGTGAGCTACAGCTTGAAGAAGCTGCGCACCAGCTTCGAGGATGAGCTGTTCATCAACACGCGGGCGGGTATGCGTCCGACGTACAAGGCCAGCACCATGTACGGCCATGTGCAGAAAATCCTCGAAAGCATCAACCTGTGCCACGCCGGTGGCCAAGCTTTTGACCCCACCCAGAAAGCCGTGACCTTCAACGTGTGCGCCCCGGAGTATTTCGAGCAACTGATCCTGCCGCGCCTGTTGAAACACTTCGACCGCGCGAACCTGCCGGTGATCGTCAATGTGCGCAAGCTGGAAACCGAGATCCCTGCCGACGACCTGCGCGAAGGCCGCCTCGACCTGGTGATTTGCTTTGGCCCGCACTTTCACCGCGCGCATAAAGACTTCAAGACCCAGATGTTGCTGGAAGATGATCTGGTGTGTGTCTTCGACAAGCGTGCGGCGCCCCGCGAGGCGGCGTTCAGCCTGCAGTCGTTCGTCGAGCGGCGCCACGTGTTTCCCACGCCGTGGACCTCCGACACCAACATGGTCGACGGCTGGCTGGCGCGTCAGGCCCACAAGCGCCAGGTGGTCGCACGGGCCAACAGCTATGGCGCGGCGTTGAAGATGATCACCGGCACCGACTTCATCGTGACCCTGCCCCGCCGCGTCCACAAACTGCTGGCCCCGGCGTCGGTGTTCGGCCACTGCGAGGCGCCCCACGGGTTGCCGGGGTTCACCCTGGATATGCAGTGGAACGAAACCAGTGAACAGGACAGCGCCAACACCTGGTTCAGGGAGCAGGTGGTCAAAGTCTGCGCTGAACAGGGATTACTCTGACCTTACGCATCGACGGTTGTGGTGGATGGAAGCGCTTAGCCGATCGCGACCTTACTGTAGGAATCGCGATCGATATCCAGCAATTCGACACTCAGTTGCACCTGCACACCTTCCGGCCATGGCCCAAGTTCCTGCACCACGGCCAGCAGGCTTTCTGACAGCTGCTTCTTGACCTGCGCCGAGCGTCCACTGAGCAACGCCAGGCGCACGGCGACAAAACCCCGCGGGTTCATGCCAGTGCCCACGCGAAAACTCTCGACCTTGAGTGAACGGCTCTTGATATCCAGCTCGGCGCCAAACTGACCGGAGGCCACCAATGCATGGTTCAGACGCAACAGGGCCTTGTCGGTGTCCAGTTGCGTCAGGTTGGCGGTGTATTCCAGGTGCAGGTGTGGCATGGGAGTCTCCGAAGTATCGATAGGAAGATTCCTAGATATACCACGGATAAAAGCATCAGACCTTTTTCGCCAGCCCGCGGTCGCTCATGAACGCCTCCAGCCGCGAACGCACCCAGCGCTCGGCCGGATCAGTGTCCACATGGCTGAGCCAGACCATGGACAGATCCAGGGTCGGCGTCTCGAATGGGTAGGGCTCACAAAACAGATTGCCCGACAGCGTCATGGCTTCGGCGGTGTAGTCCGGCAGGCTGGCGATCAGGTCGGTGCCGGCCAGCAGCGCCGGCAGCGCGCTGTATTGCGGCACCGACAGCACCACATGGCGCTTGCGCCCGATTTCCGCCAGCCACTCATCGGCAAACCCGGATACGTTGGCGGTGTGGGACACCAGCACATGGGGCCGCGCACAATATTCATCGAGGGTCAGCGGCCGGTCGGACGCGTCGGCGCGCAGCAAGCGCGGGTGGATATGGCGCAGCAACTTGCGCTTGGCATTCGCCGGCAGGCCACGGGTCTGGGTGATGCCGACGGTGATATCACCGGATGCCAGCAGATCGGGAATCCGCCAGTAATCCACATGCTGCACCACGAACACCACCATCGGCGCTTCCTGGCGCAAGGCGCGCAACAACGGCGGCAACAGGCCGAACTCGACGTCATCGGACAGGCCGATCCGGAAGGTCATGGTGCTGACGGACGGGTCGAAATCGTGGGTCAGGCTCAGGGCCGATGAAAGAGAGTCCAGGGCCGGCGACAGGTGCCGGATGATTTCCTCGGCCCGCGCGGTAGGTTCCATGCGGTGGCCGACGCGAATGAACAGCGGATCGTTGAACAAGGTGCGTAACCGGTTGAGCGCCGAACTGATGGTCGGCTGGCCGAGAAACAACTTCTCCGCCACCCGCGTCACATTGCGCTCGAGCATCAGTGCCTCGAAGACCACCATCAGGTTGATGTCGGCCTTGCGTAATTCATTGCGATTCATCGGCACCTGCCCTTTCCCCACGACAAGCCGCAGTTTAGAAAGCCCGAGGGGCTGCGTCTATGCGCGCACTGTTCATTGGGCGGCTTTACGACTATATATTCAGCTCTTCACGGTCGCAGGAACACTATCGTGCTGGTTATTCTCGCCGCGGCCTTCCTCCTGGCCGGGTTCTGCATCTGGGTCATCCAGTTTATCGCGCACCCCACCGCCCGCACGTTGCTGCGGGTATTCGTCGGCCTGTGCCTGGCGGCGGTGGTGGCGTACCTGGTCTTGGCGTCGGGTTATCCTATTTCGTTGCTGGTCTCATAACGACCCGAGGGGCCGGCGCCTGTTCCTGGCCCTGGCGCAAACGCAGCGCGGCCAACGCCGCGACCACCAGCACCACGGCAATCACCTTCAGGCCATTCATCGCGTTGCCGGTACTCATCTCAATCATGCCCATCACCGACGGCCCGACAAACCCGCCCAACAGCCCGCAGGCATTGACGAAACCCAGCCCGCCCGCCAAGGCGACGCCCTTGAGACGCGAGGCCGGGTAGAGGAACACAATCGACTGCACCACAAAAAACATCACTGCCGACAGACAAAAGCCCAGCAGGCTGAACACCGGCCCCGACACCGACGCGATGCCCAACCCCAGCGCCATGGTCAGCAACCCGGTGATCAACAGGCGCCGCGCGCGGGTGGGTGTGGTCGCAAAACGCGGCAGCCACACTGCGCCCAAGGCGGCGGCGATCCAGGGCAGCGAGGTCAGCAACCCCACGCTCATGGTGCTCAATTCACCGTATTTGCTGATGATGCTCGGCAGGAAAAAGATCACCGTGTAGACCGTGATCTGATGGCAAAAATACACAAAGATCGCCAGCAGGATCTGCGGGGTCAGCCAGTTTTTCAACGCGTGGCCGCCCTCCCCGGCGCCTTCCTCGGTTTCCTGGGCAATGCGCTGTTCGATACCCTGCGCTTCCGCCGCCGTCAGCCACGGCGCCTGGCTCGGGCGGTCCGGCAACTTGCGCCACACCACCCAGGCGAACGCCACCGCCGGCAAGCCTTCGAGCAGGAACATCCACTGCCAGCCATGCCAGCCAAGCAGCCCGTCCAGGCGCATCAACGCCGCGCCCACCGGGCCACCGATGATGTTGGCAAAGCACACACCGAGCAGGAAATAGCCGGTAGCCCGTGCGCGTTGTTCGCGGTTGAACCAGTAGGTCAGATAGAGCATGACCCCGGGAAACAGGCCCGCTTCAGCGATGCCCAGCAGCAAGCGCAATACGTAAAACGAGGTCTCGCCCTGCACAAACGCCATGGCCGCCGAGATCAGGCCCCAAGTCACCATGATCCGCGCGATCCAGAAGCGCGCGCCGACTTTGTGCATGATCAGGTTGCTGGGGATTTCCGACAGTGCATACGTGAGGAAGAACAAGCCCGCGCCCAGCCCGTAGGCCGCGGCGGAGATGCCCAGGTCGACGTCCAGGTGGTGCTTGGCCAGGGCGATGTTGGTGCGGTCCAGAAAGCTCAGGATGTAGGCGATGATCAACAAGGGCATCAACTTGGCGAACATCAATTTGTTCAGCACCTGCGGTTCGCGGGCCTGGGTGGCGGTAGTCATCGGGCAGTTCCTCTTGGCGCCCCGCCAGCGCGGCTGGGGGGCGCATCAATGTTGTTCTAGGGTTCGAGTTGCACAACCAACGCCTGCGGGCGATGGGAAAACAGTTGCAGCAGCGCGCCGCCCAGGGCGCAGCCGGCCATCACGAAAAAGCACACGGTGTAGCCATGCAGCGTGGTCCAGCCGCCGCCCATCGCGATCAGGCTGCCCATCAACACCGGCGCCAGGCCGCCGCCGATGAACATCGCGGTGGTGATGATGCCGTTGGCCGTGGAGGTGGCCGACGGCTCGGCCGAGTCGCAGGCCACCGCGTAGTAGATCGGCCAGACCGCATTGGCGACCAGGCCGAACAGCAACTGCACGACGATGATCAGGGTCAGGGTGCTGGCGAAGTAGAACGCGCCGACACTGGCGGCCATCCACAGCCCGCAGATGATCAGGGTGGTACGGCGGCCGATGATGTCCGACAACGACGGCCACACCAGTTGCCCGAGAATCCCGGTCAGGGTGAACACCACGCTCATCCCCGCCGACTGCGCCAGCGACAGCCCGACGATGTTGTAGAGGTAGGCCGGCAACACGATATTCACGCCCATGTACACCACCTGCGTGAGCAGGGTGTTCCCCGCCGTCAGCGCGATATTGCGGTTGCGCAGGGTGGCGACAAAGGTGCGCCAGGCGTCGCCCTTGATCTGGCTGGCCGGGGCATTGTCCGGTGGCGTCATGCCTTTGGCGGCGATGTCGACGTACAGCGCGGTGATGCGTTCGGCCGTGGAATACCGCGCCCAGAAGATCATCAGCGGCAAGGCCACCACGAAGGCGAAGAAGAACACGTAGCGCCAGTTGTCCTCGCCGAAGGTGCTGATCACAAAGCTGGCGACGATGCCGCTGAGCATCGCGCCGATCGGGTAACCGGTGTGGTGCGCGCCGAGGGCAAAACCGCGGCGTTCCACCGGCCACCATTCGGCGGTGTTGCTCACGCCCACCGGTTCGCCCCAGCCCGCGCCGAGGTTGACCCCGACACGCAGGGCGATAAACGTCGCGAGGTTGCCGCTCAACGCCTTGAACCCGGACAGAAACGAGATCGCCGTGTAGCCCAGCACCAACGGCACCTGGAACCGCGCGCGCTTCCAGCCGCCGCCGTAGCGGTCGCTCCACATCGAACCCGGGATATCCAGCAGGGCCAGGGCGAGCATGATCACCGTGGCCACGGTGCCCCACTGATCGGCGGACAAATCGAAATGCTTGGAGATGGTCGGCCCCAGGCGCAACACGATCTCACGGTCGTAGGCGTTGAGAATCCAGATCATCCAGCAAACCAGCAGCGACACCCAGGAATGCCGGTGAATGCTGCGCAGCGACGCTTTTTTTAAAGTAGCCATGGGCCTCTCCAGGCGCGCGAAGGCGCGCACTGACACAAGGTTGCGAAGGAATGTTGCTGATCGAACACACGCGCTAGCTGGCGAACCGTCGCTCGGCTATTCCTTGCACGCCCAACCCGGTAATGGCGAACAGCGCGCCGCGCTGCTGGCCGTCGTGCGGAAAACGCGGCAGCGGCGGCTTGGCCATGGAGGTCACAAACAGGGTGTCGAGGTTCGGCCCGCCGAAGGTCAGGCTGGTGACCTTCTTCACCGGCATTTGGATGACCCGGTCGACGTGGCCATCGGGGGTGTAACGCACCAGCTTCCCGGCATAGACCAGGGCCTGCCACAGGCAACCTTCGGCGTCCACGGTGCAACCGTCCGCGGCGCCGCCACCCGAGGTGTCGACCTTGGCGAAGGTGCGCCGGTTGCTGACATTGCCGCTGGCGAGGTCGTAGTCATAGGCCCAGATCTCGCCCGACCAGGTGTCGCAAAAGTACAAGGTGTCCCCGGACGGGCTCCAGCACGGGCCATTGGAGACGATGATGCCTTCGTCCAGGGTGTGCAGGCGCAGGTCCGGGTCCAGGCGGTAGAGTCTGGCGCTGGCGCGGTCTTCCTGGGTGTCCATGGAACCGAAGACAAAGCGGCCCTGGCGGTCGACCTTGCCGTCGTTGAGACGGTTGTTCGGCAGGTGCGGTTCAGGGTCTTCGATCAGCGCCAGTTCGCCACTGGCCAGGTCCAGAGTGTGTACGCCATTCTGCAAGGCGACGATGGCCGCCGCGCCGTTGTGGCGCAGGGCCATGGAGCCGATTTTCTGGCCCACGTCCCAGGCACGCAGTTCGCGGCCGTCGTCGGTGCAACGCAGGATGCGGCCGTCGGCGCTGTCGATCCAATACAGCCGCTGTTGTTCGACGTCCCACACCGGGCCTTCGCCCAGGGTGGTCTTGACGTCCACAAGCACTTCGATACGCATGGTGTGATCCCCTTATTGTTGTTGTGCGGGATTCGGGCCGCGCCAGCACGCGGCCGTGTCGTCGGTTAGAAATTGACCTGGTCGCGCCCCTTGAGCCCGAGGATGTCCCGCGCTTCATCCGGCGTGGCGACGCGATGGCCGAGGGCTTCGATCACGCTGCGAATGCGCCGTACCTGATCGGCGTTCGAAGCGGCCAATTTGCCCGGCCCGTCCCACAACGAATCTTCCAGGCCGACCCGGGCATGGCTGCCCATAGACAGGCCCATGGTCGCCAGCGGAATTTGCCCACGCCCGGCACCGAGGATCGACCACACATAATCGTCGCCAAACAGGCGATCGGCGGTACGACGCATGTGCGCCAGGTCTTCCGGGTGCCCGCCGATGCCACCGCGCAGGCCGAACACCGATTGGATGAACAGCGGCGGCTTGAGCAGGCCACGTTCCAGGAAGTGCGCGGCGGTGTAGAGGTGGCCGATGTCGTAGCACTCGATCTCAAAACGGGTGCGGTTCTCGGCGCAGGAATTGAGGATGTGGGCAATGTCGCGGAAGGTGTTGCGAAAGATCCGGTCGTCACTCTCTTCCAGGTATGGACGCTCCCAGTCGTGCTTGAACTCGGTAAAGCGGTTGAGCATTTCGTACAGGCCGAAGTTCATCGAGCCCATGTTCAGCGAGGCCAATTCCGGCTTGAACTGCATCACCGGCTGTAGGCGTTCTTCCACGCCCATGGTCGGCGCGCCGCCGGTGGTGATGTTGATCACCACGTCGCTGGCGGCCTTGATCTGCGGCAGGAATTCAGCAAACAACGCCGGGTCCTGGCTGGGGCGGCCGTCGTTGGGGTCACGGGCATGCAAGTGAACAATCGCCGCGCCGGCTTCGGCGGCGCCGATGGCGGCGGCGGCAATTTCCTCGGCAGTGATGGGCAAATGCGGCGACATCGACGGCGTATGGATGGCACCGGTCACGGCACAGGTAATGATCACAGGACGTTTTTTGGACATGACGATTCTCCGACTTTTATTCTTATGAAAAAAATCCTGGGTACAGCTCTGGGTTCTTCCTTGGCGACTGGCTCCGCGTCCTACAGGTACTCGACGTTACCGTCGACACTGATCGCCTGGCCGGTCACGTTGCGGGCGGCGGGCGAACAGAGGAACAGCGCCATGGCCGCGACGTCTTCGGCGGTGACCATGCGCTTGAGGGAGATTTTGTTGAGGTATTCCTGGCGCATCTCGGGTTCGGGTACGCCGACCTGCTCGGCACGGGCGCGAATCACCGCGTCCATGCGCGGGCCTTCGACGATGCCGGGCAGCAAGGCATTGACGCGGATGTCACTCTCGCCCAACTCCGAGGCCAGGGATTTCATCAGGCCGACAATCGCCCACTTCGTCGCCGCATACGGCGTGCGCCACGCGTAGCCCAGACGCCCGGCCACCGAGGCGATATGCAACAGATGGCCGTGGGACGATTGCTTGAGCATCGGCACCGCATGGTGGGCAAAACGGTATTGCGCGGTCAGGTTGATGTTGATGGTGGCTTGCCATTCGGCGTCGCTGATCGCGTCGATACCGCCAGTGGGGCCGGCGATGCCGGCATTGTTGACCAACACGTCGAGGCCGCCGAAATGCTCGCGCTGCACCTCGAACACCGCCGCGATCTGCGCGGCATCACTGACATCGGCGCGGGTGGCGACGCTGCCTGGGTATTTGTCGCGAAACGCCGCCAGGGCCGGTTCGCTGACATCACACACATGCACCTGGGCACCGGCCTCCAGGTACGCCGCGGCCAACACTTCACCGATGCCGGCAGCCCCGCCGGAAATCAATACACGTAACCCAGGATAGGGCTGTAGCCGCTGTAGGACACTCATGCACGTTTACCTCCTGAAGCAGACGACCGCGAACGGTCGTTCTTGACGAGCAGGCGCGCCAGGGAATCGGCGGCCTGCATGATGTCATCGGTCACCGCCGCCCGTGCGCCAGCGCCGTCGCGGGCGGCCAGGGCTTCGACGATGCGCGTATGCGCCTCCATCGAGCGTTGCAGGTGAGCTTTATCGGGGGCGACCAGGGCAAAGCACGGCCCCATGTGCAGCCAGAAATTCTCCACGGCGGCCATGGTCAGCTCGGCCTGGGCCACTGCGTAAATCCGGCGGTGGAAGGCGAAGTTGGTCCATAGGTAGCGCGACACATCGACTTCGTCGGCGGCGTGCTGCATTTGCTGGCACAGGTCGGTGATTTCGTCGAGGTCGGTTTTTTTCAGGAGCAATACCGCCTTCTCGGCCAGCAAGCCTTCAAGAGCAACCCGCGCATCGCGGATTTCGCGCAGGCGCTCGACCGTCATCATGCGGACCCGCAGACGCGAGGTTTCGGTGACTTCAAAGGCGTTTTCGGCGCTGAGGCGTTGCAGGGCTTCGCGCACCGGCATCGGGCTGGAGCCGAGCGCTTCGGCCAGGCCACGGATGGTGAGTTTCTGGCCAGGCTGGAAACGGCCACTCATCAACGCTTCGCGGATCTGGCGGTAGACCTGGTCTTGCAAGGTATCGCGAGACACCTGGCGCAGGGTGGGCAGGAGGAGCGGACCATCTGTCATGAGGCAAACCTGTGTTGTGGTTCTTATGCCTCCAATATGTGATCACAAATCAAATATGTCAAATAGTTTGCCTATTCCCGAGAAACGCCCGTTGCACATGTGGGAGCGGGCATGCCCGCTCCCACCGATCACGCTTCAGGGTTTCAGCGGAATTTCCCGATCCCGCTCCGAAAGCTCCGTGCCGTCGTCGGGATGCTTCCAGGTCTGCGGCTTTTCTTCCTCCAATTGCCGCCTGCGTCGCTCCTGCTCCCGTTCGTCCCGCTGTTTCTGTTCGTCAGTCATAGGCACCCCCGACCGTAAGAATTGGTTACGCCTGCAAGCATAGAACAAGGACGCCGCCGTGGGTCTGCACCGACCACTGATAATCAAAACGCATCAATAGATCAAAAATATTCACTTATCATTTCTAAATGTGTCAGCCACTATCCTTGGCCTTAAGCGAAACAAGCACTTTAAAAAGAACGCTGGAGACACAAAAGCATGACTAGCCCTACCCGCCCCGACTCTGCCCGTTCGAAAATTGGTGCGGTTTTCCGCGTTACTTCGGGCAACTTCCTCGAACAGTTCGACTTCTTCCTGTTCGGCTTCTACGCCACCTACATCGCTGCCGCGTTCTTCCCCGCCGCTAATGAGTTTGCGTCATTAATGATGACCTTTGCCGTGTTCGGCGCGGGCTTCCTGATGCGTCCGTTGGGTGCGGTCATCCTGGGTGCCTACATCGACGATGTGGGGCGGCGCAAAGGGTTGATCGTGACGCTGTCGATCATGGCCAGCGGTACGCTGCTGATTGTGCTGGTGCCGGGTTATCACACCATTGGCCTGTGGGCTCCGGCGCTGGTGTTGCTCGGCCGTCTGCTGCAAGGCTTCTCGGCCGGTGCGGAACTGGGCGGGGTGTCGGTGTACCTCGCAGAAATGGCCACCCCCGGCCGCAAAGGTTTCTACACCAGCTGGCAGTCGGGCAGCCAACAGATCTCCATCGTGGTCGCCGCCGCGCTGGGCTATGGCCTGAACGTGTGGATGCAACCGTCGGTCGTGGCCGACTGGGGCTGGCGCATTCCGTTCGCCGTCGGTTGCGTGATCATTCCGTTCATCTTTGTGCTGCGGCGCAACCTTGAGGAAACCGAAGAGTTCGCCAACCGCAAACATCGCCCGAGCATGCGTGAAGTGCTGGCGACCCTGGCGAAAAACTGGTCCGTGGTCATCGGCGGCATGTTGATGGTGGCCATGACCACCACCGCGTTCTACCTGATCACCGTGTACGCGCCGACCTTCGGCAAGACCGTGCTGCAACTGACCACGTCCGATGCGTTGCTGGTGACCCTGTTGGTGGCGATCTCGAACTTTGTCTGGCTGCCCATCGGCGGCAGCCTGAGCGACCGCTTCGGGCGCAAACCGGTGCTGGTCGCGATGACCGCGCTGACGGTGCTCACGGCTTATCCGGCGTTGTCCTACGTGGTAAACGCTGCGAGCTTTGCGCATATGCTGGAAACCCTGCTGTGGTTCTCCTTCCTGTACGGCATGTACAACGGCGCGATGATCCCGGCGCTGACCGAAATCATGCCGGTGGAAGTGCGCGTGGCGGGCTTCTCCCTGGCCTATAGCCTGGCGACTGCGGTCTTCGGCGGTTTCACTCCGGCGATCTCCACCTGGTTCATTCACGTCACCGACGACAAAGCCTCGCCGGCCTACTGGTTGATGTTCGCCGCCCTGTGCGCCCTGTGCTCGACCCTCGCGCTGTATCACCGTGCCAATACCCGCGGGCAGGTCATGCAAGAGGCGGCGCAATGAAAGCGCTGTCGAAAACCCTGACGGCCCTGGCCCTCGGTGCCCTGGCACTGACGGCCCAGGCCGAACAACTCAAGGTGATGACCTCCGGTGGCTTCACCGCTGCCTACAAGCTGCTGGGCCCGCAATACGCCCAGCGCAGCGGCGACACCCTCGACACCGTCCTCGGCCCGTCCATGGGCAAGGCGCCGGAAGCGATTCCCAACCGCCTGGCCCGTGGCGAACACGCGGATGTGGTGATCATGGTCGGCTACGCCCTGGATGAGCTGATCAAACAGGGCAAGGTCGACAAAGCGTCCCGCGTGGAACTGGCGGATTCGCGAATCGGCCTGGTGGTGAAAGCAGGCGCGGCCAAACCGGCCATCGGCACCGATGCCGAACTCAAAGCGGTGTTGCTCAAGGCCAAGTCCGTGGCGTATTCGGACAGCGCCAGCGGCGTGTATGTCGAGAAGGAACTGTTCAAGAAACTCGGCATGCCGGCCAAGGGCACCATGATCGAACGCATCCCCGTGGCCGAGCAGGTCGCCAAGGGTGACTACGAGGTGGGCTTGCAGCAGGTGGCGGAACTGTTACCGGTGCCGGGGGTGACTTACGTCGGCAAGATCCCTGAAGACGTGCAATCGGTGACGCGCTTCGCCGCGGGTATTCCGGTCAACGCCGAACACCCGGCGCAGGCCAGGGCGCTGCTGCACTACCTGGCCTCGCCCGAGGCGCAAGCGGTGGTGCAATCCACCGGCCTGGACTCGGTGTCACGCTGACCGAAACGGCAGCTCCCGCACCAACCGCTCCAACTCCAGCGCCGCTGGTGGCAACGTCCGCCCGCGGCGCTTGATCAAGCCCACATTGCGCATCACCTGCGGTTCCACCAGCGGCACACTCAGCAGGATCGGGTGTTCAGTGCCCGGCATGGCAATCGACGGCACCATCGCCACACCCAGCCCCGCCTCGACCAAGCCGATCATGGTGGTCACGTGGTGCGTCTCGCAAATACTCGGCTTTTTCACCCGCACGCCGCGCAGGGCCTGGTCCAGCAGAAAACGGTTGCCCGAGGTTTTGTCCACCGTGATGTAGTCATGCTCGTAGGCCTCGGCCCAGCTCACGCTGGCGCGCTCGGCCAGCGGGTGATCGCGGCGGCAGGCCAGCACATAACGCTCCTGAAACAGCAACTCGAACTCCACCTCATCGGCCAGGCTGCCGCTGAAACTCACGCCGAAATCCGCCTCGCCGCTTTCCACCGCATTGCACACCTCGCCGGCACTGGCATCCAGCACCCGCAGGCGAATCTTGGGGTAGAGCTTGTGGAATGCCGAGATCACGTGAGGCATGAAGTAATACGCGGTGGACGGCACACACGCGATGGTCACATCGCCCATCCGCGTGGAGGCGACGTTGCTGATGCCCATCAGCGCGATGTCGAGGTCGTCGAGGATACGCTCGACCTGCGGCAGGAAGGCGCGCCCGACCATGGTCAGGCTGACGCGGCGCGTGGTGCGCTCGAACAGCTTCACGTCGAGGGCGGTTTCGAGCTTTTCGATGCGCCGGCTGAGCGCCGGCTGCGAGATCCGGATGGCATCGGCGGCGCCGCGAAAACTACCCTTGTCTACTACGGCGCGAAAGGCTTGGAGGTCGTTGAGGTCGAAGTTGATGATCACGGTAGGAAGCCAGTGGGAATCGGGATGGAGGGCATTATCGTATGGCAGGTGACGGGGCGCCATGTGCGTAAGGACCGGCGCCCGGATACGCCAGGTTGTCAGCATGAAACTGCGCAGTATGGCGCGTTTCGACGGCCTGCGAACCTGTCAGGAATGACAGTACCGCTGGTCTAGCGCAGTGTTGACGACGGGCTGGCGCGGGGCTTTTATTAAGCATGTCGCACTGCGTCGGTGCGCAGTAGGACATCAGGGTTTAGAGGATACGAACAATGAGCGACAGACAGAACGGTACGGTGAAGTGGTTCAACGATGAAAAAGGCTATGGGTTCATCACTCCGGATAGCGGGGCTGACCTGTTCGTACACTTCAGGGCGATTGAGGGCATTGGATTCAAATCATTGAAAGAAGGACAGAAAGTCAGCTTCGAAACGACAAAAGGGGAAAAAGGCATGCAGGCGGACAAAGTCCAATTGATCAGCTGATAAGCCTGCGACTCACCGCGTCACCCCGCCCACCCTGGGCCATGTATTGCACTGAAAATGGAGAACGGCCATGTCCAGAAAGACTCCACAGACTGCAATCTTCATCAGCAGCGAAACTGCCGCCCACGATGCACAGGACGTTTTCTTTCGCAGCAGCACCGCCCAGGGTGGTCAGGTGCTGCGCGAAGGGCAAACCGTCACCTACGAATTGGAACGGGGGCCGGGGGGCGAGTGGCAAGCGGTCAATATCAGGATCGTGGAAGAACCGACGCTGAATTAGCGCCATCCTGCGCGCCGCCACTCGCGGCGCACTTCACTACAGCTGAAAGCGTGCCACCGCCTCGTTCAGTGCGACCGCCAGTTGCGCCAGTTCCCGGCTCGCGCCGTTGATCTGCCCGGCGCCGGAAGACGATTGCGCCGACAAGTCGCGAATGTTGACGATGTTGCGATCGACTTCCTTGGCGACCTGGGCCTGCTCCTCGGCGGCGCTGGCGATGACCAGGTTGCGCTGGTGAATCTGGTCGATGGAATCGGTGATCTGGCTCAAGGCGCCGCCGGCGCCTTCCGCCAACGCCAGGGTGTCGGTGGCGCGTGCGGTGCTCGACTGCATCGAGGTCAGTGCGTGGTCGGAACCCGCGCGCATGGCGCTGACCATCTGGTCGATTTCCAGGGTCGATTGCTGGGTGCGGTGCGCCAGGGCGCGCACTTCGTCGGCCACGACCGCAAAACCGCGTCCGGACTCCCCGGCCCGCGCCGCTTCGATGGCGGCATTGAGGGCCAGCAGGTTGGTCTGCTCGGCGATGGAGCGAATCACGTCGAGTACCTTGCCGATATCCCGCGATTGCTCGGCGAGGTGTTGCACCAGGGTCGAGGTCTCGCCGATGTTGCTGCTCAGGGCTTGAATCGCGCTGACCGTTTCGCCCACGCGATGCTGGCCTTCGCGCGCCGTTTCATTGGACACCCGCGTGGACTCGGAGGTGGACACCGCGTTGCGCGCCACCTCGTCAGCTGCGGAAGTCATCTCATTGACGGCAGTGGCGGCCAGCTCGATTTCCGCGGTCTGCTTTTGCAGGCTGCGGCTGCTTTGATCGGTGATGCCGTTCAGGTCGGTAGCCGACGACGCCAACTGCCCGGCCGACTGGCGAATCAGCTGCAAGGTGCCGCGCAGGCTGGCTTGCATACTCTGCAGCGCCACGAGCAGGCGGGTCACTTCGTCGTCGCCGGTCACCGCCACCGTTTCGGTCAGGTCGCCACGGGCGACGTTTTCCGCAGCCCGCACCGCATGGCTCAGCGGGCCGACGATGCTGCGTGTCAGCAGCCAGGCCAGCGCCACGGTACTCAAGGCGGCCAGGAGCACAAAGCCGAAGACCATCGTGCGCGAACGGCCATACTGCGCCTCGGCCGCCTGCCCTTGTTGGTTGATCTGCGCGTTGTAGTAGTCGGCCAATGCGTTGAGCTGGGCACCGGAGCCATCGACCACGGTTTTCATATCCACCAACAGCAACTTGTTGAGCTCAGCCCCCTGTTGCTGGTCGGCCAGCGCAAACGAGCGGGTCAGCCCTTGCTGGTATTGGCGCAACGAGACCTGGAACTGCTCATACAACGCGCGCACTTCGGGGCTGTCGATCACGGCCTCGAGGTCGGCCAGCTTTTTGCTCAGGTCCTGGCTGCGCGTGTCCATCTGGCTGCGGTATTGCGGGATGCTTGCCGGGTTCGGGTCCAGCGCCATGCGCAAAGAGATGGTCCGAATGCGCAACATGATCTCGCGGATATCCGAGACCAGACGCATTTTAGGCACCAGCCCACGCTCGACCTGGACCGCACTTTCACGAATGCTGGCCATGTTCGAGAGCGCAAAAAAACCGAGTACAGCCACCAGCAAAGCAATCAGGGCAAAACCCAGGCCCGCGCGACGGGCGATGGACAGGCTACGTAAGGACATTTTTCGAGGCTCTTTTATTAGTGATCAGATGTCATACAAGAGCATTTCGGCCGCCAGGATCAGGACTTTAGAGACGTCATCCATTTCCCCGCGTGCGCCTGCGATCAGTCATGCAGGATTACAGGGAGATTTGCGTATGCGGAAAAATCCCTACACGGGAAAGAACCTGATCTCTCCATCCGAAACGAAAAAGCCTGCAGAACGCTCGGTTCAGCAGGCTTTTCGCTGCGGGCATCGGTTAACCGCCCTCAAGCGCACCCGCACGGGGTTGACGCTCGAACCGCGACTTCACACGCCTTGTCGAGCCATCGACTACTGACAAGTCCCACCTTTGTGGTGCGACCCCGTGCCCCCGACCGGATGTGTCCCCTTCGGACACGCTGCGGCAAAAAACGGGCTACACGCCAACACCACCAAAACCCCGACCAATAACAGCTTCTTCATACCATCCTCCGTGATCGTCACGACATATGATGGCACAAAGATATCACACCTCCACAAAACCGATACTCGGTTACTTCGCCCAAGCCTGCGGGCCGCTGAAGAACGCCTGCGCATTGCTGTCCAACGTCTCCAGGTGATACCCGCCCTCCTGCACGATCACACAGGGCAACCCCAGGCCGCGGATGTGCTCACCCAAGCGCGCAAACCCGTCCCGCGTCACCGCGACTTTGCTTTGCGGGTCCAGTTCGTAGATATCGAAGCCCAGGGAGAGCACCAGCACATCCGCAGAAAAGTCCTTCAGCGCCTTGAGGGCCAGTTCGAGCTGTTCAAAGAACACCGCCTCGCTGGCACCGTGGGGCATCGGCAGGTTGAGGTTGAAACCTTCGCCGGCCGCGTTGCCGCGCTCGTCGGCAAAACCGGCGACAGCCGGGTAGAAGTTGGTCGGGTCGCCGTGGATCGACACGTAGAGCACGTCGTCGCGGTCGTAGAAAATCTCCTGAATGCCTTGGCCGTGATGCATATCGGTATCCAGCACCGCGACGCGCTGGAAGCCTTCGCGCAACACCTGCGCCGCCACCGCGGCATTGTTGATGTAGCAGAAGCCGCCCGCCGCATCGAAGCGCGCGTGATGACCGGGGGGGCGACACAGCGCGTAGGCGGCGGGCGCGCCATCGAGGACGGCCTTGGCGGCAGCGACGGCGCTTTGGGCCGACCAATAGGCCGAGCGCCAGGTCCGTTCGCCGACCGGGCAACTGCCATCCGCCAGGTAGCGTGCGGCTTGGGCGAGGATGCCGCGCAGGGCGTTGGGTTCACGCACGAAGATGTTGGACATGACTTCGTCGCCCCACTCTTCAGGGATTTCCTTCCAGCGCGGGTAAGCCTCCTGAAGGAAGGTCAGGTAGGGCGCAGCGTGTACCGCCAGCAGCGGCTCAAGGCCGTGGTCCTCGGGTGACACAATCTCAAACCCCAGGGTTTGCGCGGCCCGCAGCAGGTTGCGGGCGCGCTCGGGGACTTCCTGCGGCGTTCGCATCTGGCCACGGGAGTAGTAGCTGCGCGGATGATGCAGGAGTTGTTCGGGGTGGAAGAATGTTTGCATGGGAATCTCCTGAGTGAACACGCTGCCGGTGGGCGCTGGCTTGCCTGCGGCCCGGCAGGTCGTCTTCAGTCGTCCTGAATGAGGCGGTCAGTTGGCTTGGCCGGCACGTTTCAACACGGCGTTGAGTAAAACATCGGCGCCCTGGCGCACATCCTCGGGCAGTACGTCTTCGGCTTCGTTGTGGCTGAGGCCGCCGACGCAGGGGATGAAGATCATCGCCGTCGGGCAATAGCGTGCGAGGTGGATGGCATCGTGGCCGGCGCCGCTGACGATGGGCTGCTGGCTGTAACCCAAGGCGTCCACCGCCGCTTGCACGCAGGCCACGCATTCGGCGTCGAACGGCGTCGCTGGGCTGATCCAGTGAGGGCTGATGGTGACGCTCAGGCCGCGCTTCTGCGCGATGGCCTGCAAGCGCGCCCTGACCTGCTGCTCCATCGCCTCAATGTCGGCGTCGCGGTGATGGCGCAGGTCGACGGTGAAGGTCAGCAAACCGGGAATGGTGTTGCGCGAAGACTTGGCAATGCTCAACTCGCCGACGGTGGTGAGGCCCTGGGGGGCGAAATCCATGGCGAGGCATTCCAGGGCCTGGATCATTTTCGCGGCGCCATACAGCGCGTCCTTGCGCAGCGGCATCGGTGTGGTGCCAGCATGCGCGGCCAGCCCTTCGACCCGCACATCGAGCCAGCGAATCGCCTGGCCACCACTGACCACGCCGATGCTCTTGGCGTGGTCCTCAAGGATCGGGCCTTGCTCGATATGGGCTTCGAAATACGCATCCACCGCCCCGCCCAGAGCACGCTTGCCGTGGCAGCCGAGCGTGCGCAAGGCGTCGGCCACGCTGATGCCGTCGGCATCGGTGGTGGCCAGGGCTTGGTCCAGCGCCAACGTACCGGTGAACACGGCGGAGCCGAGCATGGCGGGGGTGAAACGGGCGCCCTCCTCGTTCGTCCATACCGCGATTTCCAGCGGCTTGCGGGTCTGGATGCCATGGTCGTCGAGGCTGCGCATCACCTCCAGGCCGGCCAGCACGCCGTAGACACCGTCGAAGCGGCCGCCTTCCGGCTGGGTGTCGAGGTGACTGCCGATCATCACCGGCGCGGCGTCCTTATCCGTACCGGCACGCCGGGCGAACAGGTTGCCGATGGCGTCCATGCTCAAGGTCAGCCCGGCGGCCTTGCACCAGTGGCTGAACAGCTCGCGACCGGCGTGGTCTTCGGCGCTCAACGCCAGGCGGCAACTGCCGCCGCGCGCGGTCGCGCCGACTTCGGCCATGGCCATCAGGCTGGCCCATAAACGCTCACCCTTAATCTTCAACATTGCACCCGCTCCATTAAACACCAGGGGCCATTTCCAGACGGTGGGCAGTGGCGTGGCGGCGCGACAAGGCCAATACGCTCACCAGCGAGACCGCCGCGATCAGGCTGTAAAACACTGCCATCGGCCACCATTGGCCTTGGTATTCGTGGGCCAGCCAGGTGCCGATCAACGGCGTCAGGCCACCGGCCAGCGCACCGCACACCTGATAGGCCAGGGAAATCGCGGTGTAGCGCACGCGGGTTTCAAACAGGCCGCTGACAAAGCCCGCGATCACCGCATAAAACGAGGCCATGCACACCACCGCCAGGGCGATGCCGAGGATGATCAACGGCGCCTCACCGCTGCTGACCAGTACGAACATCGGGTAAGGCGACGCCATCGCCAGCACCGTCATCGCGCAGAGGAAACGCGTGGCGCCGACCTTCTCCGCGACCCAGGCCGCCAGGGGCTGTACGCAGAACTGGATGATGGCGACGACGAACAGGCACTCCAAAATCAACGAGCGCGGTAGGCCCAGTTGCTGAGTGCTGTAGGCAATCATAAAAGTGTTGGTGAAATACACGCCGGCGATGCCCAGGGTGTTGGCACCGATGCACAGCAGCAGCGGGCGCCAGGCGGTTTTCAGCACCTCGATCACCGGGGCCTGGTCCGGCTTGAGCGCCCGTGCCTTTTCGGCCAAGGCTTTGTCTTCGAGGAACTCAGGCGACTCGTTCACCCCCAGGCGAATCGCCAGGCCAACGATCAACAGCAAGGCGCTGGCCAGGAACGGCAGACGCCAGCCCCAACTGAGCAGGTCTTCTTCGGGCAAACGGGTCACCGCGCTGAACGCCAGCAGCGACAGAATCAGCCCCGCCGGGCTGCCCAACTGAGCAAAGGAGGCAAAGAAATTGCGGCGGCCCTTTGGCGCATGCTCGCCGGCCATCAACACCGCCCCGCCCCACTCGCCACCGACGGCGATGCCCTGCACGATGCGCAACAGCACCAGCAGGACCGGCGCCGCGACGCCGATCTGTGCGTAGCTCGGCAACAACCCGATGCACACCGTGACCACGCCCATCATGACCAGAGTGATCACCAGCGACTTCTTGCGGCCGATGCGATCGCCGATATGCCCGAACACAATGCCGCCCAACGGCCGCGCGAAAAAGCCTACGGCAAAGGTGCCGAACGCGGCCATGGTGCTGAACAATTTATCTTCGGAAGGGAAAAACAGCTGACCGAACACCAACGCGGCGGCGGTGGCGTAGATGTAAAAGTCGTACCACTCGATCATGGTGCCGATGAAAGCGGCGGCCGCAGCACGGCGAGGCTGGGGCGAAGCGGAAGGCTTCATGGGGTGGGCTCCTTTGGTTATTTTTTTGGCAGGAGAAAGGTCGAACGCATGCGCTCTGATGGCGCTTGTTGAGGGTGATTTATCGTCGCGGGGCTATGATTAGTCAATTTTCTATTTATTATTCCAATTATAAATACTGCTTATTATTGAGCCGCGCCATGCCCGAAACCCGTCGCGATATTCACCCGCTGCTCAACGACCGCCTGGACTGGAACCTGCTGCGCACCTTCCGCGTCATTGGCCAGGAACTGAGCATCAGCCGCGCCGCCGCACGCCTGCACCTGACTCAGCCGGCCATCAGCCAGGCCCTCAAACGCCTGGAAGAACAACTCGACTGCCAACTCATCGCCCGCCGTGGCCCGCGCTTCGTACTGACCGAGGCCGGCGAACAGATCTTCGCCATCGCCGGCGAGATGTACGGCCAGGTCTCGCAGATGAGCAACGCCCTGCAAAAACCCGGCGATGAAGTGATCGGCAAAGTGCGCCTGCTGATGATCAGCCGCATCAACTCCAACACCTTCGATGAGTTCCTGGCCGACTTTCACCGCGAACACCCGCGGGTCGACCTGGAGGTCGAGGTAATGCGCAGCTCCGACATCGTCGCCGCCCTGCTGGAAAAAACCGCCACCCTGGGCCTGAGCCTCAACCGCCGGCCACAGCCGCGCCTGGAACAACATCTGTTCCTGCACCAGCGCTATGGTTTTTTCTGCGGCAAACACCACCCACTGTTCGGCCGCAGCGGCTTGGCCGAAGGGGACTTGCAGTCGGAAAACTTCGTCAGTTTTACCAGCGACCAGATCGGCGGGATGCTCTCGCCGTTGACCATATTCCGCGATCAGCAGGGGTTCAGCGGGCGGATCGTGGCGTCGTCATCCAGCCTGGAAGAAGTGCGCCGCCTGGTCATCGCCGGGTTTGGCCTGGGCTGCCTGCCGATTCATGTGGTGGCGGAGGATGTGCAGAATGGACTGCTCTGGCGATTACCGCCGGACGAGGGGATTGCGGATGTGGATATCCATGTGTTGTGGCATCGGGAGCAGAAGATGAGTCGCGCAGAAACAGTGTTTATCGACAGTCTGCTGGCTCGTCTGGCGCGGTAGTCGAATGTATTCAGCGATTTATCAGACGGTTCTCTCAGGCGAACTCAATAGGGCCTTGGCTTGTTCATCCTGGACTTCGGCGAACTTTGTAGACTCTTTCCTCGTCAACTAAAGTTCAGCTCGTTGAAAACATTGTTTTTGCTTCGCCAATTAATGACACCTGTCACACCGGCCAGGCCAAACTTTAAAAAAGTTCATCAATACCAACGAACACATCTCTGATGCACTCATCTAGCAGCGGGAACAGAAATAACATTATACGTTCCTATACTTAATAAAGCTTAAACAACCACCTTCAAAAAATAATAAACCGCGCCTGACTCTACTCAGTGTTTTGCGCCACCTATTAGGTGAATTGAACCGAGTACTGCTATGGCTCTCGATTCTTCAGGATCCTTTTTGCGGCGCCAATAATTTCTTTCAGCGACGTTTCATCTGCTTGATAGGCAATGTCGCATAGGCAGTGGCGAAGGTTCGCGGCGGTTGGTTCAGCGTGATCCCGGCTCGTGAAAAAAGCATCCAGTCCCACGCCCAGGACGTCAGCGATTCGCTCCAACATCTCGATGCTAGGGGCGTATTCGCCCCTCTCGTAACGACTCACTGTCATCGACTCACACCCCAGTGCTTCGGCAAGGGCGGCCTGTGTCCATTTATTGTCTAGTCGTAAGTGCTTGATTCGCTTGCCTATACGTATAGTGGCACTTTGCTTCATCTGAAATATCACTTAAAATCAAATGCTTACACCTATTCACCTCCCCAGGAAGATCATAAAAAGGCTAGATTGCTATTATTTTCTAGCCAATTTCAGTATAGTCATTTTTTGACTATCTGAACGATGTTGAATTGCTAAGGAATTTTCCCATGGACGCCGAAAATTATGCCTGCCGGAAAATGCGATTGATTTTTGGTGCCTGCAGGTACCCGCGCTTGAGAAGCACCCAGCATTTATTTGTCGTTACAGGTCAAAAAACACCGCTCCTATTGCCTATGGTTGGGTAACTGGGGGGTAAACGTTCATGCTCACACCTTCCCACCTTCAACAACTGACACGACAAGGCATGATCGAACAGGCGTTACGCCAGGTCGATATCGAGCACGAATTCAGCCTGGTTTTTCAGCCGGTGATTGATTTGCGCAGCTGGCGCACCGTAGCGTTCGAAGCATTGGCACGCTGGAACAGCCCAGAGCTAGGTGACGTGCCTCCCGGCCAGTTCATTCCGATTGCCGAGCAGATCGGCCTGATAAATCGCCTGACCACTCACCTGCTCGGCAAGGCATTGCTGATTGCCTCTGATTGGCCCCGTCACATTTGCCTTTCTTTTAACTTGTCCGCGCACGACTGTGCTTCAGACGAAATCGCCGGACAAATAATCGAAATCATCAAGGCCAGCCATTTCGACGCCAGGCGACTGGACCTGGAAATAACCGAAACAGCGATCATGCAGGATGTTGTTAAAGTGCAACATACTATTGACAGGCTCTGTCGGCTAGGTTGCGGAGTGGCCCTTGACGATTTCGGCACTGGATACTCCAGCCTTAGCCAACTACTTTCGCTGGCGCTCACTAAAATAAAAATAGATCGAACCTTTATTACTGGCATTGACGAAAACCCCACCAGCTACAAAATTGTAAAGTCTCTAGTTGCTTTGAGCAGTGACATGCAACTGGAATGTATAGCCGAGGGCGTGGAAACTCGCGAGGAATTGGAATCCTTGATTAGCCTGGGTTGTTTTTTTGTCCAAGGTTATTACTTTTCGCAGCCCATGCATCATTCGCACATAGATAATTGGCTCAAAGACAATTGAATGGTTCGTGGCATGTCAAAAATTCAATGTCGAGCGCTGACTGAAGTGCAGACCTTCGCAAGGTTTCTCTAATATCCAACCCGGTGCAAAGTGGCTAAATCTGGAAGCGTCCTTGCATTTTCTGGTCAATGTAGCCCAGAGATCCAGGCAACGGATTCCTCAGGCACGGTGGCCTTGGTTTGCTCGGATAAACCGCCAGCCTTGCGCGCTTCGCTCATGGTCTCCTTGGCTTGTTTACTGAAGGCGCCGGAGGCACACTCCAGCCCGGAGAAACCTGTTTGAACTGGTCACGGGTGGTGTCGGACATGGGTTATCCTCCCTGTAGGGTATAGACCTCTATCGCCGCAGACACAAAAAACTTAAGGACGAGTTAAAAATGCCTATTGCTTAATGGCTAAAAAGCCAATTAAACCTTCCATCAGAACTAAATCAAGGATGACTCTGTGTCACAGCAAAACTTCAACGACAACATCGTAAACTGGACATTTGAAAACTATGCAACACTGGCAAGCTTAGGTAGCGGTATCGCCATCTGCTTGTTAGCTTTGTACATTTATTCACGTTCAGGCTCACTGATATTCCTACGCGACTTAATGTGGCGCTTTTTCGGCGGCTCCACAAAATTTGAAACCGAAGACTACGAACAAGTACGAAAAAACCTCAGGGAAGTTGAATACTACCGATTCGAGTTCAACATACCCGCACAGAACTTGGCTGACACCAAACTCGCCGAAGAATGGATCAAGAAAAATGGCTTCTGCCATAGAGATGTTGCACGAGCAAGAAAATATATAGACTGGAAAAACTTTAACAGCCTAAAATTTAAAGAGGCCCTGTTTTCGAAAAAAGCTCAATGTGCGTTTTTTGCGCTACTCTTATTTTTCTTCGTAATTATCAGCATTTCAGTACCACTTACGAACGCAAAATACCTGATGGTTTCATTGAAAGACGCTCCGGAAGCTCCGTCATTTTACCTATCCGAGGGCGATGCTAAATTCAGCTTTTTCAAATCCAACCCAACGCTAACAGAGAAAGAGTGCCAGTCACCGGAATCACTTAAAAAATTTATCAATCACGAGTTCTCAGAAAAAAATATCAACATCATCTGCTCGCTCTTTGGCGAGGACAAATACCGTGAGCATGTAAACAATGGGCTCAAGGGGCAACGAGGGCTTCTTCTGGCAATCGTCGCAATTTCGATTTTCTCCGTGTTCTGTATATTGGTGCGAATATCCAGATCAGATGTTGCAAAAAAACTCCACGAAAAAATTCATCCGCCCAAAAAACAAATTTTCAAAAAATAACCCATCCAGCTGAATAGCTTTGCGACTCTTACATTACACCGTTAGAGTCGCCTCGCTGGATTGATCACACCCCGAAACCTATCTAATGCCTTTTCTAGACTACGAGCAGGCTCATAGAACGTTTGGCGAAGACCTTCGCTGCGGCCTCTTCCGCTGACAGCGAAGCTCCGAAGATGCTGTCCAGCCGCATGGCGGAATCGACCGACACGGCGTTGCCACTGCTGGAGGTGCTGAACCACTCTTGCCAGAAGGCCCTTTCAGCCAAGCCGATGGGCACGCCGAGCCACTGCTGCAAGGCGGCGCGCAGCCGTCCGGGTTTCCAGCGTTTCACGGTCAGACGCCCGCCATGATCGGGTTGTTGAAGAAGCCCTTGCGGCCACCGATGTCGGTCAGCCATGAACGGCAGGCAAAAAAATCCGGCACTCCTATCAGAAGCCCGGATTTTTCAGCAAATCAAACTAGCTCAGTACTACAGAGTTTTTACCGGCTTAATCAAACTCTCCGCCGGAATCCCAAACATCTCATGCAGTTTCCAAATCATCGGCAGCGTAAGAGCTCGCTTCCCGTTCAGAACCTCATAAACCCGATTCTTGCGCCCGATGGCAGGCACAAGGTCTGTCGCTGACAAACCGGACTGCTCCATCCTGAAACGTATGGCATCCACCGGGTTGGGCAGGTCAACCGGGAAGTGTTTCGCTTCATAAGCTTCGATCAGCGTAATCATTACCTCTAGGTAATCCCCTTCAGGAGTCCCTGGCTCTGGCTCATTATCGAACAGCGGCGAGACAGCCTTCAGCGCTTCTTGGTAATCCTGTTCGGTACGAATGGGGCGAATGTTCATGGGTTACTCCATTTCAACAGTATCTGCGTCAACGGCGTCGTACTGCTTATGTGTGCCGACAAATTTGATATAGAGAGCGCTGTAGCGGTAGGCCACAGCGACCACTAGCCGGTAGTCATTGCCCTTGATGTTGAACACGACCCGGCGGCTCTTGAGAACGCTCGCATGGCGAAATTGGCCTTTGATGTCTGCGGGCGTCTGCCAGTTCGCTTTCTTGACCTCGTCAATCCAGGCAAGGAGGGATTGCTCTGAATCCGGATATTTCTGCCAAAAAGTCTTGAGCTGGCTGATCGCGATGATTCTCATAGAATGATCCTAGTCCCACGGTGGGACTCACACAAGTGCGTTTCATCTGTTTGCCGTGTCCTGATACTCCCCCACACTCAGAAACGCCAAACTGAAATCATAAAAAAATTTTGCAGTCAGACACCCGCCATGATCGGGTTGTGGAGAAGCCGTCGCGGCCACAGAAGAGATGTACGTCGCCGTGGTGGGGATCAAAGGGTCCACGATCACTGCGGCGCCGGTGCGACCGCGACGAGAGCATTCAGCACAAAGTGGATGATCCCGGAGCCAGCCGAGTCGAGTATTTTGCCAGTGGTAGCTATAGAGCCTGGGTTTACTCTCGCTCATCGCCGGGGAAATTTGATGCGTGCGAAACGTTATCAATTAGAACTTTTAAAAGCCTTCACTAGACTCAATCAGCAACCCCTGATAACTTAACTTAAAATCAGACCCAACTTATAAAGTACACACAACATGACTATTGAAAACAACATGAGAGGGATAGTTATAGCACCCTCACTAGATCTCGACGCACATAAAAATATTAGCTACTTAGGAACCATTCACCCTGACACCTTTAAAAAATACTTACTTTACTTTGACAAAATTGACATCCCAAAAACTACCAGAATAGGTTTTGAATCAACACCTGACGATAAATTTCTCGAGAGCGCTGGGATCTTAGAGCACACGCTGCACGACGAGGGCTCTACATTTCAGCCAAAGCACACAAAACTAAACCTAATCGAAAATGCCCTGAAGATACGCCATAGTGTCCAACCTGGGCAGTGGAGCCTGGCGAATCACAAGCTCTCTCCGAGCGAGAACCAGCTTACGAAGAACCCAGGGATCGAAATAAAAATTTATGAATGCCTACCGATTCCAAGCCCAGAATCATCTTTCGACGACATATTAAACTACAAAGACAAGAGAAAAGATGAACTATTAGAATTTCGAAATCATCTAGACGACATCTACCAACTGATTCTTTCTCAGCCAGACACCGAGAGAGGTTTAGTGACAGCAATAGCAAACCTCAAAAAATCCATAACCAACGTCAATGCCTCAGCTACGAAAGGCCTACTACGAAGAGTTGCTTCCAGCTTCAACATCAGCCTTAACATCGAAAGCACTTTTTCGTTGGCCAGTGCTTTACTAGCAGGAGACAAAAGTCAGGTCATCAAAGAAGCATTGGGTTTCATTAGCCTTGAACCTGCAAAACTATTTACAGCGACTGAAATCCCGAAGGATCTAAAGGCGCTCTCTTATTTGGTCAACCTCAACAAAATATGACATCACTCGTCCAACCTTTATAACTCGATAGCGATGGGGATCCGTCCTATGCGGGGATGCAGCAACCAACCTGAGATCTTTTTACTCTCTAACAGAAAACCTACAAAGTAGGCGTTTCAAGTGTTTTTCCACAACGACACAGTGATAAAACTTTGACGCACTATCAGCTGACAGCTGGTCAAGTACCGCGTCTCTCAGAGCGTCTCGATAACTCAGCAATCATTCGATCATGCAGTCGCTGGACCCAGTTGCGATAAGTCCTATCCGCCGATGGCTCCAGTCCCAGCTGCCGCATCTGCTCAGCAACGGATAGCTCCCGCTCGCAAATTTGGCTAACCGCTGGCCCTACTCACCTTGATGTTGCAACCAGGCCAATGCGGCTTCCACCTCGCGTGCCATGTGATCGGGACCGGCTCCCACGAGTAGATCCCTCGAGCCCGGCGTACCACGGCCCCCCCCCCAGTTTTGGCAAGACATTCGAAAGAGAATCGGTGCGCGTTTGGCAGCATCAACACGGACTCGAACAAAGTAAGCATCTTTCAGCTCGAAGTGATATTCGCTTTCGGGGGAGTTCATGGTTTTTTCACCCCGATCCAAAAGCTGCAGGTACGTGCGCGCTTCGGCGTACTGAATAACGCCTGCTGTGCCTTCTACGGAGACCACCACATTGCTTGAGTAGGCAGCGGCGGGAGAGCCGCGCAACAAGGCGCGGTAGCGGGTATCGCATCACCAAATCCTTATGAGTGATGGAAGGCTGCTGGGCGAGCCTTGAGAATTACCCTAAACCAAACCCCAACAACGAAAAAGCCCCTGAAATGTTCAACCATTTCAGGGGCTTAGTCGTATTCAATAATGGCGGAGAGATAGGGATTCGAACCCTAGGTACCGGTGAAGGTACAACGGATTTCGAATCCGTCCCATTCGGCCACTCTGGCATCTCTCCAACGGCGCGCATCATAACAGCCTGTCTCTGGAAAGCAAAGCGCCGAAGCGATTTTTTTCCGTGCTATCAGATGCTTGCGTCGATTACAGCGGTACGCCGAGGCGCTTGGCGACTTCTTCGTAGGCTTCGATCACATCACCGAGGCCTTGGCGGAAGCGGTCTTTGTCCATCTTCTTCTTGGTGTCTTTGTCCCACAGGCGGCAGCCGTCCGGGCTGAATTCGTCGCCCAGGACGATGGAGCCGTCGTGGAACACGCCGAATTCAAGCTTGAAGTCGACCAGCAAGAGGCCGGCGGCGTCGAACAGCTTGCTCAGCACGTCGTTGACCTTGAGGGACAGTTCCTTCATGCGCGCCAGTTGCTCGGCGGTGCCCCAGCCGAACGCCACGACGTGAGATTCGTTGATGAACGGGTCGCCCTTGGCGTCGTCCTTCAGGAACAGCTCGAACGTGTAAGGGTTGAGCTTGAGGCCCTCCTCCACGCCCAGGCGCTTGACCAGGCTGCCGGCGGCGTAGTTACGCACGACGCATTCGACCGGGATCATGTCCAGCTTCTTGACCAGGCACTCGTTGTCGCTCAGCAGTTTATCGAATTGGGTCGGAATGCCGGCCGCTTCGAGTTTCTGCATGATGAAGGCGTTGAACTTGTTGTTCACCATGCCCTTGCGATCCAGTTGTTCGATGCGCTTGCCGTCGAACGCCGAAGTGTCGTTGCGAAACAGCAGGATCAGGCGGTTGGCGTCGTCGGTCTTGTATACCGACTTGGCTTTGCCGCGGTAGAGTTCTTCACGTTTTTCCATGATGGGCTCCGCTTTGAGTGAGGTGGGCTAGGCGATGTGTCGCCAGTCGAGCCCTGAATCTTGATCGGCCAGTTGCAGCCAGTCCGGGTCGCACCCAAGGGTATCGACAAAACATTGCCGGGCCAGCTGCGGCAGGTTGTTCTTGCTGCTCAGGTGGGCCAGGACCAGGTGTTGCAGGTCTTGCCAGCCCAACTCATACACCAGGTACGCCGCCTGGTGGTTGTTCAAATGCCCGAGTTCGCCGCCCACCCGTTGCTTGAGAAAGTACGGGTAATGACCGCGAGCCAACAGGTCTCGGCAGTGGTTGGACTCGATCATCAATGCATCGAGATCCCGGTAACCGTCCAGCACCTTGGCGCAGTAGGAGCCCAGGTCGGTGAGTACGCCGAAACGTCGCTCGCCGCCACTGAATACATACTGCGTCGGCTCCTGGGCGTCATGCGCCACGGCAATCACATCGATGCTCAAGGCACCGATCTGCAACTGCTCGCCACCGGCCAGGAAGCCTGCGGGTTCAATGGGTTTGCGCATCCCGCGCAAGGTGCCGCGACTCAGGTACACCGGAAGATTGTAGCGCCGAGACAGCAAACCCACGCCATGCACATGGTCGGCATGTTCGTGGGTCACCAGAATTGCGCTCAGCTGCGAGGGGTGAACCCCCAGGCGCAGCAGGCGCCGCTCGGTTTCCCTTAACGAGAAACCACAATCCACCAGCACATACGTGTCGTCTTGAGCGACCAGCGTGCCGTTCCCTTGGCTACCGCTGCCGAGAACGGCAAAACGCATCGGATCAGCCCAGGTTGTCCTGAATCACGCCCAACACTTTGCGCGCTGTTTCAGCTGGCGCAACGGTGTTGATGTTCTTCTCGACGGTGACTTGCACGCTGTCGCCAACCTTGCTCAAACGAATCTGATAACGCTCGGCGCGGGTTTCGATCTCTTCCTTGGTCGGCGCGCTGCCGAACAATTTGCTGAAGAAACCTGGCTCGGCGTCTTTCTTCTCGGCTTTTTCCGCCACGTTGATGTAGTACAGGCCCAGGCTGCGGTTGATGTCTTCAACACGCCAAGGGCCTTGTTCCAACGCGCGACCGACACTGGCCCAGGCACGGTCCAGGTCTTCACCCAGGTTCAGCACCACGTTGCCGCTGCCGTCTTCGGTGAGGCTGACGCGGCTCGGGGTGTCGTAATCGCGTGCGGCGAGCAGGGAGATCGAACCGCCCTTCTCGGAAATACGGCTCATGCTGGCCAGCATCTCGTCGACCAGTGCGGCGTCGACGCCGGTGTTGACCGAGCGATTGGTGAACTCGACGTTGGACGTGCTGCCGGCAGGACGCTCGGCGCTGACCACATAGACTTCACTGGTATTGCGCTGCACGCCAGGCTCGATGCGTACACGTACACGGGCTTCGCTGTCAGCGGCGATACCGCCGGACTGCAAACGCTTGGCCATGCTGGCGGACAGCTCGCTGCCCTGCTGCCACGCCGTGGTGAACTCACCGGTCTGCGGGCGCTGCTCGTCGATGCGAAAGCCATTGTCCTGGAAGAACTGCACCGCCACCGGCCAGACTTCGGCAGGTGGGCGCTGTGCCACGATCCAACGCGAATCGCCGCTCTTCTGCAGGCTGTAGTCGCTGGTATTCGCCACGGCCGAGATCGGCTGTGGACGCGGCACCACGTACTCACCCTTGGCGGTGTCGTCGGCGACATTGCGCGGAATCGGCAGCAACGGGTCAAGGCGCTTGGCGACGTTGACGTCCGGCGGCAATTGCATCGGTTTGGTTGCTTGTGCTTCCAGGTAATCGCTGCCGCGGTCACGGAAGTAGCCTTCCGGGCCCCAGATCCAACCGCAGCCGCTGGTGCTGGAGATAATCAAGGCAAGTGCGGAAAGTCCGGCCAATCGCTTCATGCGTAGTGCTTCCTCAATTAAACCAGGACGCCGGACTGGCGCAGGGCCTGTCGCAGCGGTTCGTGACAGGCTTCGCTGAGGCGGGTGAGCGGCAGACGGATACCGTCCGGCATCATGCCCATCTCGAACAGCGCCCATTTCACGGGAATAGGGTTGGATTCGATAAACAGTGTCTTGTTGAGCGGCATCAGTTTTTCGTGAATCGCACGCGCGGTCACGGCATCGCCGGCGAGGGCGGCGGCGCACATGTCGCTCATGGCACGCGGGGCCACGTTGGCGGTCACCGAGATGTTGCCCTTGCCGCCCAGCAGGATCAGCTCGACAGCAGTGGCATCGTCGCCGGAATACACCAGGAAGTCGCTGCTCACGCCTGCCAGGATGTCCTTGGCGCGCTGCAGGTCGCCGGTGGCTTCCTTGATACCGATGATGTTCGGCACGGTGGACAGGCGGATCACGGTCTCGGCCTTCATGTCGCACGCGGTGCGACCTGGCACGTTATAGAGGATCTGCGGGATATCGACCGCTTCGGCAATGGTGCGGAAGTGCTGGTACAGGCCTTCCTGGGTCGGCTTGTTGTAGTACGGGGTCACCAGCAGGCAGGCGTCGGCGCCGGCTTTCTTGGCGTTCCTGGTCAGCTCGATCGCTTCACGCGTCGAGTTGGCGCCCGTACCGGCGATCACGGCGATACGGCCCGCGACACGCTTGACCACGAACTCGATGACCTGGATGTGTTCTTCCACGTCGAGAGTGGCCGACTCACCTGTGGTGCCGACCGCCACAATGGCGTTGGTGCCCTCTTGCAGGTGGAAGTCCACCAGTTTGCCCAGGCTATCCCAGTCGAGACGACCTTGTGCATCCATGGGTGTGACCAGTGCCACCATACTGCCCGCAATCATGCAACCGCTCCTGCCGGAAAAAGAGAGCCGTAATGGTACTGGCGCCAAGATGCTTGTACAAGCGAAGTACCGCCTGAGGATGCGTTCTGGCGCAACTAAACGACGGGCATTGCCATCATTGCGCGAAAGTGCGGGCCGAGACGGGGTAAAAACCCGCCGATCACGCAATGAAAACGCCACCTCCTATCCCTTGGCGACGCTTTTCGCTACCCTTCATGCTTTGATCGATACAGCCCTCACCGTATCGACCGCTCATCGTTTTAGGAAGGCTGCATGTCCACCCCCACAGTTCGCGAACAATTCCTTGTTATCAGTGCCCTCGGCGCCAACCCCATGGAGCTGACCAACGTCCTGTGCCGCGCCAGCCATGAAAACCGCTGCGCCGTCGTCACCTCCCGTCTCACCCGCCATGGCGAGTGCAGTGCGCTGGTGCTGCAGATTTCCGGCACCTGGGACGCCCTGGCACGCCTGGAGACCGGCCTGCCGGGCCTGGCCAAGAAGCACGACTTCACCGTCAATGTGGTACGCAGTGCCGCGCTGGAAAACCGCCCGCAGGCCCTGCCTTATGTGGCATATGTCAGTTCGGCCTACCGCTCGGACATCGTCAACGAGTTGTGCCAGTTCTTCATCGACCATAACGTCGAGCTGGAAAACCTCACCTGCGACACCTACCAGGCACCGCAAACCGGCGGCACCATGCTCAACGCCACGTTTACCGTGACCTTGCCGGCCGGCGTGCAGATCAGTTGGCTGCGCGACCAGTTCCTCGACTTCGCCGATGCCCTGAACCTCGACGCATTGATCGAGCCGTGGCGCCCACAGAACCCAATGTAAGGAAGCCCCCATGGCGGTAGTCATCGACAAACCCGTAGCCGATTTCGAAGCCCAGGCCACCAGCGGCCAGACCTTCAGCCTCGCTGCCCTCAAGGGCAAGCAAGTGGTGATCTACTTCTACCCGAAGGACAGCACCCCGGGTTGCACCACCGAAGGCCAGGGTTTCCGTGACCAGTACGCAGCGTTCAAGGCAGCCAACACCGAAGTGTTTGGCGTGTCGCGCGACAGCGTGAAGTCCCATGAGAACTTCAAGGGCAAGCAGGAATTCCCGTTCGAGCTGATCAGCGACAAGGACGAAGCGGTTTGCCAGCTGTTTGATGTGATCAAGCTGAAGAAGCTGTATGGCAAGGAATACCTGGGCGTGGATCGCAGCACCTTCCTGATCGACAAGGATGGCGTGCTGCGCCAGGAATGGCGTGGCGTGAAAGTGCCAGGGCATGTGGACGCCGTGCTGGCGGCCGCCCAGGCTTTGCATAACGCGTGAGCATCATCGGGAGAGGGCGCACGCGCCCTCCCCTCGCTTCAGAGTAAGGGCGCCACCACCGGTTCCTGCCGCGGCCATGCATCCAGCACCGCCTTGAACAGCGTCGCCAGAGGGATCGCAAAGAACACGCCCCAGAACCCCCACAACCCGCCGAACAACAATACCGCGCAGATGATCGCCACCGGATGCAGGTTGACCGCCTCCGAGAACAGCAGCGGCACCAGTACGTTGCCGTCCAGGGTCTGGATGATGCCGTACACCGCCATCAGGTAGATAAACTGGTCGCTCCAGCCCCACTGGAACAAGGCGATCAACGTGACCGGCACCGTCACCACCACCGCGCCGACATACGGCACCACCACTGAAATGCCCACCAACAATGCCAGCAGCGCCGCGTAGTTCAGGTCCAGGGCAATAAAGGCGATGTAGGTCACGCCGCCACAGATGATGATCTCGATCACCTTGCCGCGAATGTAGTTGGCGATCTGCCGGTTCATCTCCTCGGCCACCCGGGTGATCAGCGCACGCTCACGCGGCAGATAGCCACTTACCCAGCGGCCGATCATCGCGCGGTCCTTGAGGAAGAAAAACACCAGGATCGGCACCAGCACCAGGTAGATCATGATGTTGACCAGCAACGGCAGGCTGGACAGGGAAAAGGTCACCGCCCACTGCCCGAACTTTCCGATCTCGCCGCGTGCCACTTCGATGGCTTGCAATACCTGCTCATCCGACACCAGATGCGGGTAGCGCTCCGGCAACAGCAGCAATAGAGACTGCCATTTGGCGAGCATGCCGGGCAACTCATTGAACAGGGTGATCAACTGGTGCCACAGCAGTGGCACGACCACCACGATAAATACCAGCAACAGCCCCATGAACAAAGCAAATACCAGCCCCACTGCCGCCGCGCCCGGTAAGCGCAGACGCTCCAGGGTGGTGACCAACCCCTGCATCAGGTAGGCCAGCACCATCCCCGCCAGCACCGGAGCGAGCATGCCGCCCAGGGTGAGGACGGCGGTAAAGGCCAGGAACAGCAGGACCGCCAGCACCACGGCTTCCTCGTCGGAGAAGTAGCGCTGAATCCAGTCTCGTAACACTTTGAACATCAATCAACCTCGGGTGGTGGGAAGCGGACGCTTCAGGCCTTGCGCAACCAATAACGGTAGACACCGGCGGCGTCTTCTTCATGCACCAGGGTATGACCGGCCAGCCTGGCAAAGGTGCGGAAATCACGCTGGGAACCGGCATCCGTGGCGATGACTTTGAGCACCGCGCCGCTGGCCAATCGATTGAGTTCGAGTTTGGCCTTGAGCAAAGGCAACGGGCAATTGAGGCCGCTGGCATCGAGTTCGGCATCAAAGGCTACAGCGTCGGTCATGGTTTTACTCCGGGCAAGCGTTCAGGTTGCTTAGAATATCTGGTCCGACGCTCAGTGTCCGGCTACAGTAAGCTCTTTGTCGAAAGGCTCTGTGCATGACTTTTTTGCGCCCCACCCTGCTGACGCTGGCCTGCCTGCTGGCCTCCCCGGCCTTTGCCGACGACCTGCCGTCACTTGGCGACGCCAGCTCAGCCATTGTCTCGCCACAACAGGAATACCAACTGGGTCGCGCCTGGCTTGCCTACTTACGCGGCCAGGTGGCGCAGCTCAACGATCCGCAGCTCAAGGATTACGTCGAAACCAGCGTGTACAAACTGGTGGAGACCAGCCAGGTCAATGACCGTCGCCTGGAGTTCATCCTGATCGACAGCCCGCAGCTCAACGCTTTTGCCGCGCCTGGCGGTATCGTCGGGGTCAACGGCGGGCTGTTCCTCAACGCTCAGACCGAAGGTGAATACGCCTCGGTGCTGGCCCACGAATTGGCTCACTTGTCCCAACGCCACTTCGCGCGCGGCGTCGAAGCGCAACAGCGCATGCAGATCCCGATGATGGCCGCGATGCTCGGCGGCATCATTGCCGCCGCAGCCGGTGCGGGCGACGCCGGCATTGCTGCAATTGCCGGCACCCAGGCCGCGGCGATCCAGGAACAACGGCGGTTCTCGCGCCAGAATGAACAAGAGGCCGACCGCATCGGCATCCTCAACCTGGAGAAAGCCGGTTACGACCCACGCTCCATGCCGACCATGTTCGAGCGCCTGATGCGTCAATACCGCTTCGACGCCAAGCCGCCGGAATTCCTGCTGACTCACCCGGTGACCGAATCGCGCATCGCCGACACCCGCAACCGTGCCGAACAGGCCAAGCTCGGCGGCACCGAAGACAGCCTGCGTTATCAATTGATTCGCGCACGGGTGCAGCTGAAATACGAAGACACGCCAGGCCTCGCCGCCAAGCGCTTCCAGGCCCAACTGGACGAAAACCCGAAAAGCGACGTGGCGCGCTATGGTCTGGCCATCGCCCAAATCAAGGGGACCAAGCTCAAGGAAGCCCGGGAAAACCTGGCCCCGTTGTTAGCCAAGTCGCCCAACGACATTACCTACAACCTGGCGCAGATCGAACTGGACATCACCAACAACCGCTTGCCGGATGCCCAGCAACGCACTGACCGGATGCTCACCCAGTACCCCGGCAACTATCCGCTGAACCAGGTGCGAGTGGACCTTTTACTCAAACAGAACCGCACCGCCGATGCGGAAAAGGCCCTGGACGGTTTGCTCAAGTCGCGCCCGGACGATCCGGACGTGTGGTACCAGGTCGCCGAAACGCGCGGCTTGTCCGGCAATATCATCGGCCTGCACCAGGCGCGCGCCGAGTACTTCGCCCTGGTCGGCGACTTCCAGCAAGCCATTCAACAACTGGACTTCGCCAAGCGCCGTGCCGGCAGCAACTTCCCACTGTCGTCACGTATCGACGCACGCCAGCGTGAGCTGATCGAACAGGAACGCTTGGTGAAAGGAATGATGGGCTAAACCCACCGCCCACAAAAAAGCCCCGCCCTCGTTAAACGAAGGCGGGGCTTTTTTATGCGCCGGTGTTACTCAGCCAACTTGAAGGTAATGAAGCTGGCACGGCCCTGACGCAGGACGCGCATCGAGACCGAACGGTTCTTCGGCAGCGCCTTGGCGATGTCGGTGAACTGCTTGGTGCTGTCGATGGCCTGATTGTTCAGGTGAGTGATCACATCGCCTGGCTGCAGGCCGATCAACGCGGCAGGACCGTCCTGCACTTCCTTGATCACCACGCCGCTTTTCAGGTCGAAGGCCTTCTTCTGCTCGTCCGTCAGCTCGGCCACGGCAATACCCAGGCGATTGCTGCTGCGCTCGGCGCCCGGCTTGGCGCTACCGAGGGCATCGAGGGTCGCGCCTTCTTCCGGAATGGCGCCGACGGTCAGTTCAACGTTCTGGCGTTTGCCTTCACGGATCACTTCCAGCTTGGCTTTGCTGCCCGCCTTGAGCGCGCCCACCAAATGCGGCAGGTCTGCCGACATGACGATCGGCTGGCCGTTCATGCTCAGAATCACGTCGCCGACTTGCAGGCCGCCCTTGGCTGCCGGGCCGTCGTCCTGGATCTGAGCGACCAGCGCACCGGCCGGCTTGTCGAGGCCGAAGGACTCGGCCAGGTCCTTGTTCACTTCCTGGATCACCACGCCCAACCAGCCACGGCTGACTTTGCCGCCGCTTTTGAGTTGGTTGGAAACGTCCATGGCCACGTCGATCGGGATGGCGAACGACACGCCCATGAAGCCACCGGAGCGCGTGTAGATCTGCGAGTTGATGCCGACCACCTCGCCATTCAGGTTGAACAGCGGGCCACCGGAGTTACCCGGGTTGATCGGTACGTCGGTCTGGATGAACGGCACGTAGTTTTCGTTGGGCAGGCTGCGGCCGATGGCGCTGACGATGCCTTGGGTCACGGTGTGGTCAAAGCCAAACGGCGAACCGATCGCCACGACCCATTGCCCGGCCTTCAGGTCCTGGGACTTGCCCAGTTTCAGCACAGGCAGGTCCTTGCCGTCGATCTTCAGCAACGCCACGTCGGAACGTGGGTCGGTGCCGACCAGCTTGGCTTTCAACTCGCTGCGGTCAGCCAGACGGACGAGGATCTCGTCAGCGTCGGCAATCACATGGTTGTTGGTCAGGATGTAGCCATCGGGCGAGATGATGAAGCCTGAGCCCAAGGACTGCGCTTCACGCTGGCCACCGCCACCACCACGGGGCGCGCGTTGTTGCGGCATGCCACGCTCGAAGAACTCGCGCAGCATCGGCGGCAGGCCTTCCAGGTCCGGCATCTGCTGGTTGGAGACTTTGCGCTCGGGCAGTTTTTGCGTGGTACTGATGTTCACCACGGCAGGCGAGGCCTGCTCGACCAATTGGGTGAAATCAGGCAGCTCGACCGCTTGCGCGGGCACGGCCTGACCCAACACCAACAATGTGGCGACTATGGATAAATAGGACTTCAAGCGTGGTATCGACATACAGCTCCCGTTACGACGAGCAGGGTTGGGCGACAGGGTTCTGGAAACGCCGGAAACTGTGACCGACATCTCCGTTCCGCGAACAAAACATGGTCAGCGCCGACAAGCCCTGACCTATAAAAAATATGAGAGATTTTTGCAAGTGAAAATGCTGGACCAGACATTTCATGATGCTCGGCAGCCAACCTCGCATGGACGTAGGGTGAAAGGCCAGGATGAACATAAGATTAACGATTCACGGCTTGGCGGCTGGTTTTTTTTCACCGCGCACCGACAGCGCGATGCGCTCGGCGGTGCCCATGGGGATTTCGCCCACTACCGTGACCATCATTTCGCCATCCACCGTATTCAGCCGACGCGACACCGCCACCGTCGGGCCCAACTGGGTACGGGTTTCAGTAACGCCGGATTCGCCGATCGGCTCAAGAAATACCGAAAACCGTGCCAGCCCATCTTCATACATCCGACTGTCGACCGTCGCTTTGGTCTGGGTGTCTTTGCGCGCATTGCTGCTGGTCAACTGGAAACCCGGCGGCAACCATTCCAGATGCCAGTCCTGGGCAGGTTGCACCTCGGGCGCTTTAGCCGTGGCCACTGCAATAGGCGTGCAATCGCCAGTGGGTTGCAAGTCGCGATCATCCGGCGTGACCGAGGTGTTCAATCGCGTGAACTGGAAACGCTCCAGCAACTGCCCCTGATCGTTCACCAGCAGGGATTTAAGGGGCAACGCAGTTTCGCGGTCCAGGTGCAACTCAAAACCATAGCGGTATTGGTCACGCGGAGTGATCGACACAATCACCGCATTTCGACCGGCCACGCGAGATTTACCGATGACGGCCAGTTCATAGAATTGCGCGATTTTTTGCGGATCAAGCGCACGTGAAGGGGCATCACGCGAATTGCCGAGGCCGGCGACAAGAGTGCCGCTGACGCATTGCGTCCGACCGTCTACCCGCACGACTTCCTGAGCCGAACCGTCGAGCTGCAAAAGCCGCTCGCGAACCTGACCGTCCTGGACACGATGCCAGATGTCGTGGGTAGAAAAATTGCCGTTACGCTCGTAGACGAACGTACCTTGGAAGCTTTGCTGTTGCTCAGCACGCCCAAGTCGAGTCAACCAGTCTTGGGCATCATCGGCGTGGGCGGGGAGTGCAAACCAACCACTGAGCAAAAGCGTAAGGAGCGGTATGGCGCGCATAGTGCTCCTCAACGGTTCAACGGTTTTCCAGGCTTGCCGCGCGAGCATAAGGCAGAGCGCTTTCAGTGCCTTTCAAGGCCGATTCCTGTGCGTGTTGGCGCAGGTAGCCTGGAAGACGCTGATCCTGCCAGCCGGATTGCCCTTGAAGCACACCGTTCGCCATCGGGCCGGTAGTGTCGGAGCTTTCCTTGTAGCCTGCCAGTACGGCGGGGCCCTTGACTTGCGGGCCAGCCATGATCGGTTGCTGAGTCTGCTGGGCCAGTTCGGCACCGGCGATTTCGTCCTGGTTGTACAGGCGAACACCAGCCAGAACGGCAACAGTCACCGAAGCGGCCACTGCCAGGCGACCCAGGCTACGCCATGGCCCCCGCGCAGCTTTTGCCGGAACGGCTTCATCAGCCAGTGCAGCAGAAACGGCCGCAGCAATATCCAGACGAGGGATTAGAAGATCCTTGTGCATCACCGCCCGAGCGACTTGGTAACGAGACCAGGTATCACGGGTTTCGGCATCACCGAATGCATTGAGCACCCGACGAAGTTCCAGTTCATCCGCTTCGTTATCCATCACTGCGGACAGCGATTCCTGCAGGGCATCACGACTCATGGCGGTTCCTCTCTTGGCTGTCGCCGCTGTCTTTAGTTTTCCTGCAACAACGGTTGCAAGGCTTTATCGATGGCTTCCCGGGCCCGGAAAATCCGTGACCTTACAGTCCCCACCGGACACTGCATGACGCTCGCAATGTCTTCATAACTCAGACCATCGAATTCACGTAAAGTTAACGCCGTCCGTAAATCTTCTGGCAGTTGCTGAATAGTGCGATGAACGGTGCCTTCGATCTCGTCGCGCAGCAATGCACGCTCCGGCGACTCGAGATCTTTGAGGCCGTGATCACCATCGTAAAATTCTGCATCTTCCGAACTGACATCACTATCTGGTGGGCGGCGTCCGCGAGACACCAGATAGTTCTTCGCCGTGTTGATGGCGATGCGGTAGAGCCACGTGTAAAACGCGCTGTCACCGCGGAAATTGCCCAGCGCACGGTATGCCTTGATAAAGGCTTCCTGTGCAACGTCCTGCGCTTCATGGGTGTCGTGCACAAACCGCACGATCAACCCGAGAATTTTGTGCTGGTATTTCAGCACTAGCAGATCAAAAGCTCGCTTGTCGCCGCGTTGAACGCGCTCGACCAGCTGCTGATCCTCTTCCTGGGTTAGCATGAACACTCCTCGTTGTACTTGAAGGAGGCTTGCATAACTGAACGATCAGGCTTGCAAACATAGACTCGGACTTTCCGCAAAAGTTCTCCCCTCCAAGCAAGTTTCCGGCATGCACTGATTTGGCACACACGAAAAACGCAGCGCGGGCAATGCCGGCTGCGCGAATAATCTTGTCGCCGGTTTCCTGACGCGTCCAATGCTCCCGACGGGCCAATAAACTCAACGTTTTCCCAGCTTTCGGGCAACCTGCTATTGAGTCGGGGCTTATGCAAAAAGTTCCCACTTCAATAACCGGTCCATTTACCTTGGCCGTGCACCGTAATTTCACATTGCCACGAATGCGCGGCTATTGTGCCGCTCCCCCCCTCTATATACTAGTAGCCCGTGTGACCCTTTGATTCGCCGATCCAGGCGTCCTGTTTGCGCCAGCCCCTGTGGATCGCTTTTTGCGGAATCCTTCAAATGAGCCAACAGTTTCAACACGATGTCCTGGTGATCGGCAGCGGCGCAGCCGGCCTGAGCCTTGCGCTGACCCTCCCCAGCCACCTGCGCATTGCGGTGCTGAGCAAAGGCGACCTGGCCAATGGCTCGACATTCTGGGCCCAGGGCGGTGTTGCCGCCGTGCTGGACGACACCGACACGGTGCAGTCCCACGTCGAAGACACCCTCAACGCCGGCGGCGGCCTGTGCCACGAAGATGCGGTGCGCTTTACCGTCGAACATAGCCGCGAAGCCATTCAATGGCTGATCGACCAGGGCGTGCCGTTTACCCGTGACGATCACGCCGGCAGCGATGACGGCGGCTTCGAGTTCCACCTGACCCGCGAAGGCGGGCACAGCCATCGCCGCATCATCCACGCCGCCGACGCCACCGGGGCCGCGATCTTCAGGACCCTGCTCGAACAAGCCCGCCAACGCCCGAATATCGAACTGCTTGAGCAACGGGTCGCCGTCGACCTGATCACCGAGAAACGCCTGGGCCTGTCGGGCGAGCGCTGCCTCGGCGCCTATGTACTCAACCGCAACAGCGGCGAAGTCGACACCTACGGCGCGCGCTTCACCATTCTCGCCTCGGGCGGCGCGGCCAAGGTCTACCTCTATACCAGCAACCCCGACGGTGCCTGTGGCGACGGCATCGCCATGGCCTGGCGCTCGGGCTGCCGGGTGGCCAACCTGGAATTCAACCAGTTCCACCCCACCTGCCTGTATCACCCGCTGGCCAAGAGTTTCCTGATCACCGAAGCCCTGCGCGGCGAAGGCGCGCACCTGAAACTGCCGAATGGCGAGCGCTTCATGCAACGCTTCGACCCGCGCGCCGAACTGGCCCCGCGCGATATCGTCGCCCGCGCCATCGACCATGAAATGAAGCGCCTGGGCATCGACTGCGTCTACCTGGACATCAGCCACAAGCCCGAAGCGTTCATCAAGACTCACTTCCCGACGGTCTACGAGCGCTGCCTGGCCTTCAACATCGACATCACCAAAGGCCCGATCCCGGTGGTGCCGGCCGCGCACTACACCTGCGGCGGCGTGATGGTCGACCAACACGGGCGCACCGACGTGCCCGGCCTGTACGCGATCGGCGAAACCAGCTTCACCGGCCTGCACGGCGCCAACCGCATGGCCAGCAACTCGCTGCTCGAATGTTTCGTCTATGCGCGTTCGGCGGCGGCAGACATCCTTGAACAACTGCCGCAGATCCCCGTCCCGGCCGCCCTGCCCCGCTGGGACGCGAGCCAGGTGACCGATTCGGACGAAGACGTGATCATCGCCCACAACTGGGACGAACTGCGACGCTTCATGTGGGACTACGTAGGGATCGTGCGGACCAACAAACGCCTGCAACGCGCACAACACCGCGTGCGACTGTTGCTGGATGAGATCGACGAGTTCTACAGCAACTACAAAGTCAGCCGCGACCTGATCGAATTGCGCAACCTGGCCCAAGTGGCGGAGCTGATGATCCGCTCGGCCATGGAGCGCAAGGAAAGCCGGGGCCTGCATTACACCCTCGACTACCCGCAGATGCTGCCCGAGGCCCGCGATACTATTCTGGTGCCAACCACCTACGCCGACTGAACTTCAGGCGAACCCGCAGGCGCCGGTGTACATCGGCGGCCTGCGAATCCTTGGGCACACAGATCGACCGCACCGCCCATTCGCCCTGCACCCGATAGCGCAGCACCACGATCAACGGCAACGCCAGGCTGTCGGGACGCAGTTGCACGCGGTGCCAGCCGCGCGCTTCGCTCCACAACTGCCACCCGCTTTCGTCACGGCGCAGGCCGCGAATCGACGAACGGTGAGTCAGCCGGATATGGCGCGGGATAACCCAGGCGGCGTGAGCCAGGCACAGCAACAGGCCAAGGCTTGAATAAGGCAAATCGACAAGCAGCAGCGCACCCAGTGCGGACGACTGGGCCAGGAGATAGGCCGCCAGCAACAGCCGCGAGGCCTGCCAGCGGCATTCGAAGGCGGGATTACTTGGGCTGGACACGATCCAGGATCATCCGAACCATGCGCTGCAGCTCCGGGTCTTCCGATTCAGCGCGTTCCATGAACCAGCCGAACATGTCCTGGTCTTCGCATTCCAGCAGGCGCACGTAACACTTGCGATCCACCTCGTTAAGGGTCGAGTAAACCTCTCTGACGAATGGCACCAGCAACACGTCCAGCTCAAGCATGCCGCGACGGCTGTGCCAGTAGAGGCGATTGAGTTCTACATCTTCGACCATGGAACGCTCCTCAAATAGATTGCAAGTATACAGGCCCCAAGGCAGCGGAACAGTCGGCTTTGGTCGCCCCCTACAGAAACTATCCATTTGTCGGGCGCCCCTCTATGATGCACCTAGACTTTTTGACCTGCGATGACCCATGGCCGACTCTGCTTTCTTCTGCCCACTGACCCACGAAGGCGTTCTCGCCGTCCGCGGCGCCGACGCTGCCAAGTTCCTGCAGGGCCAACTCACCTGCAACCTCAACTACCTGAGCGACACCCAGGCCAGCCTCGGCGCGCGCTGCACGCAAAAAGGGCGCATGCAGTCGAGCTTTCGCATCCTGCTGCAAGGTGATGGCGTGCTCTTGGCCATGGCCACCGAGCTGCTGGAACCGCAACTGGCCGACCTGAAGAAATACGCGGTGTTCTCCAAATCCAAACTCACCGACGAAAGCGCCGCCTGGGCACGTTTCGGCCTGGCGAACGCGGATCAGGCCCTGGCGAGCCTGGGCCTGGAGCTGCCGGCCGCGACCGACAGCGTCGTCCGCAGCGAACAATTGATCGCCATCCGCGTATCCCCTGGTCGCGTCGAACTCTGGGCGCCCGTCGAGCAAGCCGAAGCTGTGCGCAGCCAATTGGCCGCGCAGTTGCAAACGGCTGACTTGAATGACTGGCTGCTGGGCCAGGTGCGCGCCGGTATCGGCCAGGTCATGCCGCAGACCCGCGAGCTGTTTATCCCGCAGATGCTCAACCTGCAGGCCGTGGGCGGCGTCAGTTTCAAGAAAGGCTGCTACACCGGCCAGGAAATCGTCGCGCGTATGCAATACCTGGGCAAACTCAAGCGTCGCCTGTACCGCCTGAGCCTGAATGCCGCTGAATTGCCCGAGCCCGGCACGCCGCTGTTTTCTCCCAGCCACAACAGCTCGATCGGCGAAGTGGTGATCGCGGCAAAAGCTGACCAAATGGTGGAACTTCTGGCGGTTCTGCAAGCCGAAGCAGCCGAGAGTGGTGATGTGCATTTAGGCACCCTCGAAGGTCCCGGTTTGCAACTACTTGACCTGCCCTACCAATTGGATCGTGATCGAGAGATCCAGCACTGATCGTCGCACCCCTTTGCAACACCTTAGAGAGCATGAATGAACGAGCTGGCGGAAAAAGTCCAACAGGCTTTGATTGCGGCCATCGACAACGATGACCTGGTTCTGCCGACATTACCGGAAGTGGCCCTGAGCATTCGTCAGGCCGCCGAAGACCCGGAAATCGGCATCAGCCACTTGAGCAAAGTGATCGGTCGCGACACCGCGCTGTCGGCGCGCTTGATCAAAGTGGTCAACAGCCCGTTGTTGCGGGCGACGCAGGAAGTCACCGACCTGCACACCGCCATCACCCGGCTGGGCACCAACTACAGCAGCAACCTGGCGATCGGCCTGGTGATGGAGCAGATCTTCCACGCCCGTTCCGAAGTGATCGAACAGAAAATGCGCGACGTCTGGCGCCGCAGCCTGGAAGTGGCGGGCGTCAGCTACGCGCTGTGCCGCAGCCACAGCCAGCTCAAGCCGGACCAGGCAGCGCTCGGAGGCCTGGTGCACCAGATCGGTGTGCTGCCGATCCTGACCTATGCCGAAGACCATTACGAGTTGCTCTCTGACCCGGTCAGCCTCAACCATATGATCGAGAAAAGCCACCCAATGCTCGGCGACAAACTCCTGCGTGGCTGGGACTTCCCGGAGATGCTGGTGAAGCTGCCGGGCCAATACCTGGACCTGGAACGCGACTCCGCCAGCCTCGACTATATCGACCTGGTGCAAGTCGCCGTGCTGTATTGCCATCGCGGCACCGCGCATCCACTGGCGGATGTACCGATCACCAACCTGCCGGCAGTCAAGAAACTGCGCCTGGACCTTTACAGCGACAGCGTGCGTGCGGAACTGGATGAAGCGCGGTCGATGTTCTACTGATCAACCGGCGACAAAACTGACGCGCACTTTCAAGCCCGTCGGTTCACCATCATGCAGACTGATCTGGGCCAGATGCGCGCGACAGATTTCGCCGACAATCGCCAGGCCCAGACCGGAGCCCAGGCCCTGCTGACTGCGGCGATAGAAGCGTTCGAACACGCGGTCGCGCTCGTCCAGCGGAATGCCCGGGCCATCATCTTCCACTTCCAGCACCGCCGGTGCCGTCACGCGCAGGATCACATTGCCGCCAGGCGGCGTATGCGCCAGGGCGTTATCCACCAGGTTACTCAACAGCTCGTTGAGCAGCGTCGGTTCGCCGCGCAGCCACACCGGCTCGTCGGCTTCCAGCGCCAGCGCGACCCCACGCGCATGGGCCAACGGCGCCATGGCCATGCCCAGTTCGCGGGCCAGTTGGCTGAGGTCGAGCAATTGCGCCCCGCCTTCGGCAATCGCCCGTGCGCCGTTTTCGATGCGCGCCAAGGACAACAATTGATTGGCCAGATGGGTCAGGCGGTCGGTGCCTTGCGCGGCGGTTTCCAGGGTGCTGCGCCAGGTGGCCGGGTCTTCGGCGCGCAGGCCGAGTTCCAGGCGCGCCTTGAGCGCGGCCAGCGGCGTGCGCAGTTCGTGGGCCGCATCGGCGATAAACTGTGCCTGGCGCTCGAACTGGCCCCGCAGGCGTTCGGTGAAATGGTTGATGGAACGCACCAGCGGGCCGAACTCGAGCTGCACCTCGACCAGCGGCAACGGCCGCAGATCGTCGGGCTGGCGCTCTTCCACCGCCGTGCGCAAGCGCTCCAGCGGGCGCAACGCCGCGCTCACGGCAAACCACACCAGCAATAGCGCGCCGATGGCGAGCATGCCCAGGCGCAGCAAGGTGTCGGCCATCAGGCTGCGGGCCATGCTGACGCGGGCTTCATCGGTCTCGGCCACGCGGATTTCCGCCATGCCGTTCATGTTCGGTTCGGAAACCGCCTTGAGCAGGCTCACCACGCGCACGGCCTGGCCCTGGTACGTGGCGTTGTAAAACCGTGCCAATGCCGGGTAATCATCGGTGCGCGGCGTGCCAGGCGGCGGGCCGGGGAGGTTTTCGTAACCGGAAATCAGCTTCTGGTCGATGTCATTGACCTGGTAATAAATCCGCCCGGCGCTGTCGTAGGCAAAGGTGTCCAGGGCCACATACGGCACATTCGCGCTCAAGCTGCCGTCGACCTCGGTCAGGCCGGCGGCAATCGTGCGTGCAGAGGCCAGCAAGGTGCGGTCATAGGCGGTGTCGGCGGCTTCGCGGCCGTTCCAGTAGGCGCTCATGCCGCTGGCGACCATCAACAGCACCAGCAACAACGCCAGGTTCCACAGCAGCCGCCAGCGCAGACTGCTGGGCTTATGCATCGCGCGCTTCCAGCAGGTAGCCGAGGCCACGGAAGGTGACGATGGCGATGGGCTGGCCGTCGAGTTTCTTGCGCAGGCGGTGTATGTAGATTTCGATCGCATCCGGGCTGGCTTCTTCATCGAGGCCGAACACCTGGGCGGCCAGTTGCTCCTTGCTCATCACCCGGCCCGGGCGCGCGATCAGCGCTTCAAGCACGGCTTGCTCGCGGGACGTGAGGGTCAGCAGCTCGCCGCCGACCGTGAAGCGGCGGGTGTCGAGGTCGTAGACCAGCACGCCGCACGCCTGCTGGCGCTCGCCGCCGAGCACGCTGCGCCGCAACAGCGCCTTGACCCGCGCCTCCAGTTCCGTCAGCTCGAACGGCTTGGCCAGGTAATCGTCGGCGCCCAGGTTCAGGCCATGCACACGGTCTTTCACATCACTGCGCGCCGTCAGCATCAGCACCGGCAGATTTTTCCCACGCGCCCGCAAGCGCGCCAACACCTCGAAACCGTCCATGCGCGGCAAGCCCACATCGAGGATCGCCGCGGCGTATTCCTCACTGCCCAAGGCCAGGTCCGCGGCCACTCCGTCGTGCAGCACATCGACGGTCAGACCCGTGCTCTTGAGCGCCTGGGCGACACTTTCGGCCAGTTGCAAATGGTCTTCAACCAGGAGGACACGCATGGATTTCTACCTCATTCGGGGGTGGTCGGCGCCACGCTCTGCGAGGCAGTTTACAGGCGCCGCCTGGGCTGTGAAGCCCGAAAACATTGAAAGGCAACTGAAAGGTTAGTGAAAGCTTCACCCTTTAGCATCCAGCCACGGTAGGCCATGCCCGCCGAGCTGCCTGATCCGTAGCGCCCGAAAAACGCCTCGAAGCGTTTTCGTCAAATAAGAACAATAACGGAGTACTCAACGATGCTGTCGACACAGCCCCAGGCTTGCACGCCTGTGCGTTTTTCCCGCCTGACCCAAACCGCCCTTGCCAGCGCCGCCACCCTTGCCGGCTTTTCGCCGCTTGCCCAAGCCGCCTTCTTCGAAGACAGCAGCGCGACCCTGGAAACCCGCAACATGTACTTCAACCGCGACTTTCGCGACGGCACCAGCGCCCAGCAATCCAAGCGCGACGAATGGGCCCAGGGCTTCATGCTCAACCTGCAATCGGGCTACACCGATGGCACCGTCGGCTTTGGCGTGGATGCGCTGGGCATGCTCGGCGTCAAGCTCGACTCCAGCCCCGACCGCACCGGCACTGGCCTGCTGCCCACCCACGACGATGGCCGCGCCGCCAACGAGTATTCCAAGCTGGGCCTGACCGGCAAAGTGAAGATCTCCGCCACCGAACTGAAAGTCGGCGCGCTGATCCCCGAGCTGCCGATCCTCAAGCCCAACGACGGCCGCATCCTGCCGCAAACCTTCAACGGCGGCCTGATCACCTCGAAAGAGTTCAAGAACCTGGTGTTCACCGGTGGCCGTCTCGACAAGGCCAAGGACCGCGACGACACCAACTACGAGGACATCGCCCTCAACAACAAGAACAGCCGTTTCCTCAGCGGCGCCACCGGCAAGCACTTCAATTTCGGCGGCGTGGACTACAAGTTCGCCGACAAGATCACCGGCAGCTATCACTTCGCCCAACTCGACGACGTGTACCGCCAGCACTTCCTCGGCCTGGTGGCTGCGCGCCCGATGGGCCCCGGCACCTTCGCCACCGATCTGCGCCTGGCGATCAGCGACGACACCGGCGCCGCCCGCGGCGGCAAGATCGACAACACCTCCCTCAACGGCCTGTTCAGCTATGCCCTCAATGGCCATAAGCTCAGCGCCGGCTACCAGCACATGTCCGGCGACAGTGCGTTTCCGTATGTGGATGGCAGCGACCCGTACCTGGTCAACTTCGTGCAGATCAACGACTTTGCCGGCGCTGAGGAACGCTCCTGGCAGGCACGCTACGACTATGACTTCGCCAAGCTGGGGATTCCCGGCCTGAGTTTCATGAGCCGTTACCTGTCGGGTGACCATATCAAGCTCAAGAACGGCGAGACCGGCAAGGAGTGGGAACGCAACAGCGAGATCAAGTACGTGGTGCAAAGCGGCACGTTCAAGGATGTCGCCGTGCGCCTGCGCAATGCGACCTATCGTTCCAACTATTCAGCGCGTGATGCGGATGAAGTACGCCTGCTGGTCAGTTACAGCGTCGCGCTCTGGTAAGCAGTGCCTGGTAATAGCCACTCATAACAACAACGATGGAGATAACCATGACCCTTTCATTGCGTAAATTCGCCCTCGCCGCCGGCTGCATGCTGTTCGCCGGCCAACTGCTGGCCGCCGACGAACCCAAGCGCCCGGAATGCATCGCCCCGGCCTCCCCTGGCGGTGGTTTTGACCTGACCTGCAAACTGGCGCAAAGCGCGCTGGTCAACCAGAAGCTGCTGAGCAAGCCGATGCGCGTGACCTACATGCCCGGTGGCGTGGGCGCAGTGGCCTACAACGCCGTGGTCGCACAGCGCCCTGCAGACGGCGGCACCCTGGTGGCCTGGTCCAGCGGCTCGCTGTTGAACCTGGCCCAGGGCAAGTTCGGGCGCTTCGATGAAAGCGCCGTGCGTTGGCTGGCGGCGGTCGGCACCAGCTACGGCGCCATCGCGGTGAAAAGCGATTCGCCTTACAAAAATCTCGACGACCTGGTGCAGGCACTGAAGAAAGATCCGAGCAAAGTGGTCATCGGTTCCGGCGGCACCGTGGGTAGCCAGGACTGGATGCAAACCGCGCTGATCGCCAAGGCCGCCGGGATCAACCCGCGCGACCTGCGCTATGTGGCGCTGGAAGGTGGCGGTGAAATTGTCACCGCGCTGATGGGCAACCACATCCAGGTGGGCAGTACCGACATCTCCGATTCCATGCCCCATATCCAGAGTGGAGACATGCGCTTGCTCGCGGTGTTCTCCGAAGCGCGCCTGGACGAGCCGGAAATGAAGGATATTCCGACCGCCAGAGAGCAAGGCTACGACATCGTCTGGCCAGTGGTGCGCGGTTTCTACCTTGGGCCAAAAGTCAGCGATGCCGACTACGCCTGGTGGAAAGACGCCTTCGACAAACTGCTGGCCTCCGAAGACTTCGCCAAGCTGCGTGACCAGCGCGAGCTGTTCCCGTTCGCCATGACCGGCCCGGAGCTGGACACCTACGTGAAGAAGCAGGTAGCGGACTACAAAGTGCTGGCCAAAGAGTTCGGCCTGATCCAGTAATCGCCCCTCTGTCGCGCGGCCACGCCCTGCTGAACCAGGGGCGTGGCCCAGGAGTTCAACATGCTCTTACAACGCATATTCGCCGCCGCGCTGCTGCTGGCCTGCGCGGGCCTGGCCTTGATGGCCTGGCCCTACCAGGCGTCGTTTTCCTACGAACCCGTGGGGCCTCGGGCCTACCCGCTGCTGATGCTTGGGCTGATGAGCCTGGCGCTGATCTACATGCTGTTTCGCCCGCAGCCGACCAAACACACTGAGGAAGAACCCGCGCTGGACCGCGCCACCCTGATCAAGATCGGCATCTGCGTGGCGCTGTTGATCGTGTTTGCCGCCACCTTCGAATCCCTCGGTTTCATTCTCAGCAGCATGTTGATCGGCATTCCGATGGCACGGCTGTATGGCGGCCGCTGGTTGCCCGGTGCGGTGATCATCACCTTGATGAGCGTCGGCCTTTATCTGCTGTTCGATAAAGCCATGGATGTTCCGCTGCCCCTCGGCCTGCTCGACGTTCTGGAGAACTGATATGGATACTTTCGGCTATTTGGGCCAGGGCTTCGGCGTGGCACTGTCCCCCTACAACCTGGTGACCGCGCTGTGCGGCACCTTGATCGGCACCGTGGTCGGCCTGCTGCCGGGCCTGGGCCCGATCAACGGCGTGGCGCTGCTGATCCCCATCGCGTTCGCCCTGGGCCTGCCGCCGGAGTCGGCGTTGATCCTGCTGGCGGCCGTGTACCTGGGCTGCGAATACGGTGGGCGTATCAGTTCGATCCTGCTGAACATCCCGGGCGAAGCCTCCACCGTGATGACCACCCTCGACGGTTACCCGATGGCCCGCAAAGGCCTGGCCGGTGTGGCCTTGTCGTTGTCGGCGTGGAGTTCGTTCATCGGCGCGTTTATCGCCACCTGCGGCATGGTGCTGTTTGCCCCGCTGCTGGCCAAGTGGGCGATTGCCTTCGGCCCGGCGGAATATTTCGTACTGATGGTGTTCGCGATTGTCTGCCTCGGCGGCATGGCCGGCGATAAACCGCTGAAGACCTTTGTCGCGGCGCTGATCGGCCTGTTCCTGTCGGCGGTGGGCATCGACGCCAACAGCGGCGTGTACCGCTTTACCGGCGATAACATCCACCTGACCGACGGCATCCAGTTCGTGGTGTTGGTGCTGGGCCTGTTCTCCATCAGCGAGATCCTGTTGCTGCTGGAAAAAACCCACCGTGGCCAGGAAGCAGTGAAAGCCACCGGGCGGATGATGTTTAACCTGAAGGAAGCCTCGTCGGTATTTGTGGTGAACATCCGGTGCGGCCTGCTGGGTTTCATCATGGGCGTATTGCCCGGCGCCGGCGCGACGTTGGCGTCAGCCGTGGCCTACATGACCGAGAAACGCCTGGCCGGGGCCAGCGGTAAATTCGGGCAGGGTGACATGCGCGGTCTGGCGGCACCGGAAACCGCCATCGGCGCCTCCGCCTGCGGCGCGCTGGTGCCGATGCTGACCCTGGGCGTGCCGGGTTCGGGCACCACCGCGGTGATGATCGGCGCCCTGTCGCTGTACAACATCACGCCGGGCCCGCTGTTGTTCCAACAGCAACCGGATATCGTCTGGGGCCTGATCGCCTCGTTGTTCATCGCCAACATCATGCTGGTGATCCTCAACATCCCGATGATCCGCATCTTCACGCGCATCCTCGCCGTGCCGAACTGGGCGCTGGTGCCGGTGATCGCGATCATTACCGCGATCGGCGTGTACGCGGTTCACGCCACCACGTTCGATCTGTTCCTGATGATCGGTATCGGCATCTTTGGCTACATCCTGCGCAAGCTCGACTTCCCGCTGTCGCCGGTGTTGCTGGGCTTTATCCTCGGCGGCCTGATGGAGCAGAACCTGCGCCGCGCGCTGTCGATCTCCAACGGTGCGCTGGAGATCCTGTGGTCCAGCCCGATCACCTTCGGCGTCTGGGTATTGACCGCCGTGATGCTGCTGTTACCGCTGGCGCGCATCTACCGCAAACGTGCGTTGCAGCGTCGTGCCGTGGCCGATGTCTGAGGCCAGCTTTAAACACTGGTGGGGAACACCGCTGGTCGGCCTGGCCGGCGGTTACCTGGCCAGCCAGATCGGCTGGCCGTTGCCGTATATGGTCGGTTCGCTACTGGCGATCATCCTCGTGCGCTGCCTCACGCCGTGGCAGTTGGCGGAGATTCCCGGCGGGCGCAAAGGCGGCCAATGGGTGGTGGGCATCGGTATCGGCCTGCACTTCACTCCGCTGGTGATCGAACAGGTGATGAGCCACTTCGGTTTGATCTTCTTCGGCGCGCTGGTCACCAGCCTGTCGAGCGTGGTCGGCGTGTGGTTGATGCGCCGCAGCGGCGAAGACCGCGCCACCGCGTTTTTCTCCAGCATGCCAGGCGGTTCCGGCGAGATGGTCAACCTCGGCGCACGCAATGGCGCGGTGCTCAGCCGGGTCGCGGCGGGGCAAAGCCTGCGGGTGTTGGTGGTGGTGCTGTGCGTACCGGCGATCTTCAAGTACGTGCTGGACGGTGGCGCGCCGCAGTTTCATCCCGCCCCGGTGAGCTGGGCCTGGCTGGCGCTGCTGTTTCCCGCCGGTGCGCTGGTGGCCTGGGGCTGGCAACGCTTGCGTCAGCCGAACCCATGGTTGTTCGGGCCACTGTTGGTCAGTGCCACCGCCAGTGTGGCGTGGGACCTGCACATCGGCCTGCCCGACGGCGGCAGCCAGATCGGCCAGTGGCTGATCGGCAGCGGGTTGGGCTGCCACTTCAATCGTCAGTTCTTCCGCAGTGCGCCGTCGTTCATGGCGCGCACCTTGATCGGCACCGCCTTGACCATGGTGCTGGCGACGCTGGCCGCCGTGGGCTTGAGTGCGATGACCCAACTGGACCTGCGCTCATTGACCCTGGGCATGATGCCCGGTGGTATTGCCGAGATGAGCTTGACCGCGGAAACCCTGCAACTGTCGGTGCCGTTGGTGACGGCAATGCAGGTGATGCGCTTGTTGTTCGTGTTGTTTCTGGCGGAGCCGCTGTTCAGGCATTGGAACCGCCAAGGCTAGCGGCTGCCGAGGGCCGCTACCGCCTGTCGGCACTGTCATTTCTAACAGCTAGCCTGCTCGCAGCCCTTCTGCGTTCAATCCTTGTGTGCCCCGGACCTTTTCGGCTCCTTGGCCCAGCACGAGGTGAAAACCATGGCTCCAGACCGCAACGCGCCCCCTTTCGTCGCGCAGTTGTCGCCTTATATTCCCGGCCTGACGACCCCGGTCGTGGGCTTCTCCGGCGGCGTGTATCAACTGCTGCTGGAGAGCCATGGCAGCGCGGGCCTGATTTGCATCTTGCGCGCCTACGCAGGCCAGCTTGAAGGCGATTTCATCGAGTTGTTCTGTAGCGACCTGCTGGTCCCGGTCGACTTCCATACCGTAACCGAGCAAGAAGCGCGCGAAGCAAAGGCGATTACCCTGCACATCTCCCTGGCCCGCTTGGTCGACGGCGCCGCCGGGCCCGTATTTTTCCGGGTGACGCACCTCGATCACCGCGTAGAAGAAACCCAACGCCTGACCCTCAAGATCGACACCGTGGCGCCAACCGGCAGCGACCCCGTTACCCGCCCGCCCTGGGTCAATGAACAACTGTCGCGACCGCAACCGGCGCAGGTCCTGATCGATTCGGCCGCAGCCGGGCGTGGGGTGGTGGTGAGAATCCCCTTTTACCCGCTGGACCTCAACCGGCCTCCCAGTACCTACCGGGCGGTACGCGATCGCATTCGCTTGATCATCGGTGGGCAAATCATCGAGCACATCGTCACAGAGAATGAGGCCAGCAGCCGCAACCCGATTTCAATCACGGTCTATTACGGCACCTGGCTGCGCATCGGCAGTGGCTTTCAGGCCTGCGCCTACGATGTCATCGATGAGGTCGGCAACTACGCGTCGGGGCGCTCGCCGATGCAACTGATCGAAGTGCGGCTGGATCCCAACGAACGGTTGCTGGACGCCGCCCAGATTGTCGAAGCACCGACCGGCACGCTGGATGCGGACACGCTGGCAGGCAAAGACGCAACCCTCAGGGTGGCTGTCGAGGGAAAAGGCTGGGCGTCGGGCGACGGTCTTCGACTGACCATTCGCGGGCGTTTGCCGGAAGGTGTCGATGTCGAACAGACCTACAATGCCAGTATCACATCGACCACAACGCCTTTCGTCGACGTCCCATGGCCCAATGCTGACGTGCGTATGCTTATCGGCGCCTTGATCCAACTGAGTTATGAGCGAATTCGCACAGGGCAAGTCAACCGCCCCTCGGAAAACACCTTCGTCCAAGTGAGCGGAACCCCCGAACAAACCGGCCTCGTGGCACCGCAAGTGCCGGCCGCCAGCGGCGGCGTTCTGCATCCCTTGACCGACCCGGTGACCGTTACGATCGCGGCTTACACCGGCCAAAAGCCCTTTGACCGCGTCACGCTGGTGCTGGAAGGCACCTACGCCAACGGCCACCGTTTTTATCAGGAGCACGGGTTGCCGGCCGGCGAAGGCAGCGTCGTGTTCGAACTGCACAATGGGATCGACGGTGACATCCGCCAGCTCGATGGCGGCGAGCTGATGCTCTACTACTACATCAACACCGCCGGGGGGCGCCCACCGTCGGCCATTCTGCAACTCAACATCGGCGAGCCCCAGGACGCCCTGCCCGCGCCTGAGGTGTTGCAAGCACCCGCCCCTGCCTTCAACTTCGACCCCGAGCAATCCCGAGGCAATGCCAACGTGAGGGTTGCGGCGCATGCCGCTTTCACGGAAGGCGCCACGGTCACCCTGTACGTCGAAGGCAGCGCCATGGGCGGCAGCGCCCCACCGGACCGGTTCCCTATCACCCGGCCGTGGGTCGGGCAGGACCTGGCGTTTGTCATCGCACGGGTGTTTGTCGTGGCCAACCTCAACGGCTCGGCGCGCATTTACTATCGGGTGGAGCACGCCGGCCAGCGCACCCGTTATTCCCAGGCGTTGGTGATGAGCGTCGGCAGCGGTCTGCAACTGCCGGTGCCGCATATTCTGGAAAGCACGATCAACATCGCCGACCCCTCCACCGCCCGGCTCAACCCGCAACATGTGCTGGAGCCGCCGGTCTGCACGTTTCGGGTGAGCTACAAGCCGATGCTGGCCAGCGATGATATCCAGCCCAGATTCACCGGCACCTACGGGCTCGGAACGCCCGTCATCAATCCACGGCCAGGCGACCCGATGAAAGGTTATGTCGACTTCATCATCAGTAATCGGGTGATTGCCGCCAACCTGGGCAGAGACGCTGCATTGTCCTATACCGTGACCCGTGCCGGTGCCACCAGCATCTCCCAGGTGTTGACCTTGACCATCGACCCGCTGGCCGAACAAGTGCTGGACCTGGTCAACGTGCCCCAGGCGTCGAACGGCATCATCAACGCCAACGTGGCGCATAGTGCAGTGATTCAGGCATGGCCGTTCATGCGGACCGGGCAGCCGGTGTGGCTCGAAATCAAGGCCGCGGCCAATCGGGTGCTGCGCGACGGCACGCCGCTGAGCGCCGCGGAGTTCAATGCCAAACGCGTGGAAGTCCGCTTACCCGCCGATTATCTGCAATCCTTGCCGACCCAGAGCACCCTGCGGGTTGAGGCGCGGGTATCGCTGAACGGCAGCGCCCATAAGGATTTCGCCATCGCCTTTCGCCCTGTCGACTACCGCATAAGCAACACCGTGGGCATCTTCGCCACAATCCCGGTGGGCAATTCGCCGAACGCCCTGGCGCTCAGCCCGGACGGTACGCGGCTCTACGTCGCCTGCACCTTCGGCCGCACTTCGATCTGGGTCATCGACACCCTGCGTAACCGCGTCATCGACAGCTTCGAGGTGCCGGGCTCGCCGTTGCGCCTGGCCATTCATCCAACGGCCGAGCGTCTGTATGTGACCGACAACAGCAGCGCCACCAACACCCCGATTCGCCTCTACAGCACGCGGGACTATTCGCTGATCGACACGCTGACCGGGTTCACCACCGTCCGAGGCATTCGCTTCAATGCCAACGGCTCGCGCCTGTATGTGGCCGATGAAGGTGCATCGCGCCTGGTCGTCATCGACACAAGCAACCACCAACGCGTGGCTTCGATCCCGGTGCGCGCGCCCATTGATGTCGCCGTCAGCCCTGATAACAACCGCGCACACGTGGCCACATTCTTCGACTGGTCCATCATCAATCTGCCGACCAACAGCCTGATCAACAGCGCCGACACCCGCTCCGCCCCCGTCGCCATTGCCCATAACCCCCGTGGCTCTCAGGTGTATATCAGCGCGCGCGAAGGCGGCAGCGTCACGATCGGCAACACCTCGACCCAGCGCATCGAGCAGACCTTGACCGGGTTGCTGGGCCCCTACGACATCGCCTTCGAACGCGGGCGTGATCGGGCCTACGTGTCGCAGACCGATGGCGACCTGCTGGGCATTATCGATACGCGCTCGCGACAGGTGATTGGCAGCTATGCCGGGTTTAACAAGCCGCGCGGGCTGGTGGTGGCTCCAGACGATTCCCACGGCTACGTGGCCAATATCGGCGGGGATTCAGTGTCGTTGGTGGTGTTTTAGCTGACGGACAAGTCGGGTTCACCATTCGTCGGCACTGTCATTTCTCACAGCTAGGCAGTCCCGGGTTCAGGACGTTGAATTGAGCGTGCCGACGCCTCGCGTCAGTCGTCCAATCAACTGCTCAGACAGGATTACGATCATGGCCACAGACTCCGATGATCAAGCGCTCATCCCCGCCGACAACGCTTTGCCCGTGTTGCCCTACGATCCTCCAAGCGATGAATTCAGTGCCCGCGAACCGGACGAGCCGCGATCGGAAGGTTTCACGCTGCCTCAGGTCGACGGCTCGACATTGACCCCTCAATCGTTTCGCCAGACGCCGTTCGCCGATCTTCCCCTGTACCTGCCGACGCTGAGCACCCCTGTCGTCAGTTTCGACGGCGGGCTCAACCGGGCGGCGCTGGAGGTGAATGAAAAAGGTGTCACGTGCATTTTGTTCAGCTACCTGAACCAGGCAGAAAACGACTTCATCGAGTTGATGCTCAACGACGAACGGGTTGTTTTTCACACCGTGACCGAAGACGAAGCCCTCAAAGGCACACAAATTGTCCTGTATGTGCCCAGCAAGCATTTCATCAGCGAGGCAGGCAATGCACTACAGGCATTCGTAACTCCTTTGGGAGGCAACACTCAACAGACCAAACGCTTCAACATCAAAGTTGATATCGAACACCCCGGTGGACGCGACCCGATAGCCAGCACATGGCAAAACGAAAACCTGCCCAAACCGATATTTCCCGACGACGTCATACAATTTGGCGTGGACAGCGACACCGCGGGTAAAGGCGTACCGGTGATCATCGACTATTACCCGGTGGATTCCTCGGCGCCCGTCGCCAACCGCCGCAAGGTGCGAGATCGCATTCGCCTGAGCATAGGCGGAGTCGTGGTTGAACACCGTGTCAGCGAATTTGAAGCAGCGGGTACTGCGCCCATTACCATATGGGTCTACGCGAACACCTGGGCCACCGTGGGCAGCGGGGTAAAAATCTGTGAATACAACCTATTCGACGAGGTAGGCAACGCGTCCCTCGGGTTCTCACCCGAACAAGAACTGACGGTGCGCCTTGACGATGGGGCGCAGCCGCTGCTGCGTGAAGCCTATATTGATGAGGCCGAACAGGATCCCGACGGTAACGATCAACTCGATGCCGATGGCCTCGGTGGCGAACCGGCGACCATTATTGTTCCCGTGCGCAATGAAGGTTATATCTCCGGCGATACGATTCGTGTGAGGGTCAACGGCCTCACCGCTGAGGGTATCCGGATCATCACATTTTACGATTTCCCTGTCGTATCACCGACCATCGTCACCGCGAAGATCCCCTGGCCGTTCGCAGACATCCTGCCGCTGGTCAACGGTCGCATTCAGTTGACCTATCAGCGCATACGCACAGGCGTTCTACCGCGCGACTCCAGAGGTGCCAACGTCAACATCGTCGGCACGCCTGGCGAGGTCGGCCTGGCAGCGCCCATTGTCGAGGCGGCCATGGGTGGCACGCTGCCTGATCCCACCGTCAATCCGTTTGAAGTGCTCATCAAGACCTACCCCGGCCAGCTATCCAATGATCGCGTCACGCTGGTACTGGAAGGTACCTTCGCCAATGGCAGGTCTTATTACGCCGAATACAGCGATATGGCAGGCATCGGTGACATTTACTTTGACTTGCCCAACGGACCCGGCGGGCCCATCGCCCAGTTGGAAGGTGGCTCTCTCATTACCTATTACAAAGTCAACAATCGGCCGCCGTCACGTCGCCTCGAGCTGAGTATCGGCGAGACCCAGGCCTCACTGCGTGCCCCGACCACCCGGCAGGCTGTGCCGCCAAATCATGTGTTCGACCCGCTCGTCAGCAAGGCCAACCTGAACGTCACCGTTCACCACCATGCCAGTTTTGTACTGAATGCCGTAGTTACCCTGCACTTTGAAGGGAGCAAGGCGGGCGGCAGCAATCCGCCAATCGCCTTCCTGATCGATTCAAACTGGTTGGGGGCAGACCTGCCCTTCACGATTCCTCGAACTATCGTCCTGAACAACCTGAACGGCTCGGCACGCCTTTACTACACGGTCGATGCGCCTGGACAGCCACGCCAACTCATCTCCCATGATCTGGTGATTACGATAGGCAGCGCACTGGAGTTGCCAGAACCGGTCGTACTGGAGTCTACCCCGATCAAGCCGCCCAGCCTCGCCTCGATCAACCCCCTACATGTCCTGCCGCCGCGTCCTGCCGTTGTCACTGTCCGCGTGACCTATGCCATGCTCGCCAGCGATAACGTCAAAGTACATATCATCGGAGAAAGCGGCACTGGGATTGGAACACCGAATATCCCGATGAAACCCGGCATCCCTGATGCGGGGGAGGAGTACATCACGTTCACCACGTCCAACGTATTCGTGGGGGCGAACCTGGGTCGCAAGTGCCGGGTATTTTTCGAGGTGACCCGCGACAACGCCATCACCCAGTCGCGGGAATTGACCCTGGAGGTCGAAGAGCTGCCAGAGCAGGAATTCGAACTGGTCAGTATCCCCGAAGCCTCGGGTGGGGCGATCAATACGGCAGTGGCGAACAACGTGCGGATTGATAAATGGCCGTTCTTCAGAGCCGGGCAACCCGTGTGGATTCAGTTACTCAGCACGACCAATCGCGACCTGCGGCTTGCGGTCGGCGTGACATCCGCGGAATTCAATGCCGGACGCACGCTCGACCTGATACCCGCCAGCTATTTGTCAGGCTTGGAGAACAACAGCGAGGTTGCGGTCAAAGCCTGGGTATCGCTGGACGGTTCCAACAGCCTGGAGACGGCCAAGTACTTCAAGGTGCCTACTTATGTGACGCGTAAGGGGTCAGGCGAGATCATTCGTCACATCACTGTGGGGAACGGTCCGAATCAAATCGCAATCAGTCGAGATGGCAACACAGTGTGTGTCCTGAATGCGCGTGCCTATTCGGTTTCGGTCATTAATTTCGCAAGTGGCGCGATCAGAACACTAGCTTATAACTATGTTTATAGACTTGCATTGCACCCTACGGAGCCAAGGCTCTTTCTCTCGGCCAACACCGGACTTGGCGCTAATTACCAAGCTCCAGTCCTCAATCTCAGTACTTTCACGTTTAGTTACCCCTTCGCCTTCAGTTACTCAGCGGCCTACGCAATAGGCATAAACCCCACCGGGTCGCGAATGTTTATAGGCCTACTCGCTAGCGGCAGCTCTTTGGCTTTTTCCGTCTTTGACACAACAAGTGGCCAATATGTGACAAATTTCGGTGGAACAGCTGGCCCCCGAGCGATAGTAACTAATCCACAAGGCACAGCCATATTTACAACAGGCTACAACACGGAACGGTACACACTCAGCAGTGGAGTCCGCACCCATACTGTCGTTAACGGCGCAGTTGCTCAGGAACTTGCCCACACCGGGTTTGATGCACCGCTCGAACGACTCTATGTGTCCGTATCAGGCTTAAACAAACTTGATATTTACAACACCGAAAACGATAGCCTCACATTCATCAAATCCCTCACAGGCCTCAGTGATCCACGAGGTATTGCCTTTCATCCAACTCGACCATTGGCGTATGTTTCAGAACTTGCCGGTAACCGCGTCCGAGTCATTGACATGAACAGTGAGACACTGATTGGCACGATTAACGGTTTTGATCAGCCTAACGGGCTGGCTTGTACTCCCGATGGCCAATACTTACTGGTCTGCAACTCTGGCAACACGACCGTGGCGGTGGTGAGCATTTAAAACCACCCCGCCCTGCCTTAAAGCAAAAAAATGCCCCGCCTCTTTCGAGACGGGGCATTTTCATTACCCGCACGGTTTATACCGCTACCGCGCTATACATCCAGCCCGTTAAAAATCGTAGCGCAAGCCCAGGTTAACCCCATACGGCTGCTTGATGTTCTTGCCCGTGCTGTGTTCCAGATCCGCATGCAACTTCAGGTTCTGCGATACCGACATCGCCACACCCGCACCCAGCTTCAGGCGCGAACCCGACAAGTCGTTGTTGAACGAGTTGTCGTTGACGAACACTTTGTTGCTCTGATCGAACTCGTGGGCCACCGCCGCCTTCAAGTACGGCTGCAAGACGCCGCCGCTTTCCAGCTGGATATTGCGCCCCACGGTAGTACCGAGTTCACCGATCACCGTACTGGAGCGGTCACCCTTGGCGTCCAGGCCATTGTCCAGCGTGTAGCTCTGGCCCTGGGTAATCACCGCAGACAACTGGCCATATGGTTCAACGAAGAAACCGTCGTCCAGCGTGATGTGGCGACCGACTTCCGCCGACGCGCCCATTGCGTTTTGCGCATAGTTGCCCTTGCCTTTCTTGCCGTCGCTCATGGCCACATTGGACTCGTTGTGCATGCGGTTGAACTTGAGCACACCGTCAAAGTAGAACCCGCTCTCGACATCCAGCCAGGTGGCATAACCGCCGACATAGTAGCTGTCGATAGTTGCACTGCTGCCACGGTTCAGGTCCAGGTCCGAGGTGCTGTGACCGACCATTGCACCGATCAGCCACTGGCCGTCACCACCCGATACCGGCGCGTCGGCACCGAGCGCGAAGCCGCGTTGCGACTGGCTGTAACCCAAGCCGGTCTTGTCGTTGGACACCTCATACTTGTTGCCATAGGCGCGGGTCCACAGCCCAGCCGACTGACCCTCGCTGAAGCGCAGTTCACCCATGCGGGTGCGCAGGGTGGTCATTTCGCCCAGCAATACAGTGGGGGCTGCGTTGAACAATGCCAACACCGAGTTGGTGCTCGGGCTGATCACCTTGCTGCCTGGGTCGAGCAGCCAGTCCTTGCCGTCGTTGTCATTGATCAGGCTGTAGGAATAGGTCCCGACATCCACGCGATCGCCGATCAGGCTGAACTGGGCGCCACCGTCGGCGGTGTGTACGACATGCAGGCGGTCATCGCTCAACGGGTCGGCACCGCTGCTGGCGATCAGCAGTTTGTGGTCGCCCGACGACGTGCCGGTCACATTAAGGAAATCGCTGCTCAGGGTGGCGAAATCCGCGCTCATGATGAAGGTGCCGTTGCCCGACAGGTTGGCCACGTCCAGCTGGTAGAACGTACCGGTCTCGCCGAACTTGACGTTGCCGCCGCTCAGGGACAAGTCACCCACCTGCTGATGGTCGACCATCACCCAGGTGGCGTCGCTGTTGATCGCCAGTTTATCGACGTGCTCCAGGCGCCCGGTGAGGACCGAGCCGTTGTTCAGACCGACACTGGCGCTACCGCCATTGTTGATCACATCGCCCTTCATGATGGCGCCATCAAGGCTCAGGTCGAGGGCGCTGTCGGTGCCTACCTGGATGTTGCCGGCCAGGGCGCTGTTGTTGACACGCATGTTGGCATTGCCGCCGCCGGTCAGCTCCAGCATGTTGCCGTTGCCGCCGATCAGCGTGGAGCCGTTGTTTACATCGATCTCGGCGGTAATGGTCTGATTCACCAGAATGGCCGGGCCGCTCACGCCTTCGACACGCGAACCTTCCAGCACCAACACGGGAGATTCGTTTACCGTGCGATGCTCGCGGGTCATCGTGACGCCATTAGTCGCCCCGGTAATGGTACTGCCCACCACGGTGGCCTTGCCGCCCATCAACTTCAGGCCTTCCTGGCTGCCGCCGGTCAGCGTCGAGCCGTCGAGCAACTGCAGATGGCTGAACGCCGTGACCGTAGCGCCGTAGGTGGCACCCGTGATCTGGCTGTTGCTCACTACGGCTTCGGAGCCGATATCCTCCGACAGGCTGCGGGACATATCCAGGCCACCCTTGGAGTAGCTGGTAATCTGTGAGTTGGCAATGGTGGCGTTGCTTCGATTCAGAAGTATGGCTGCATCGAGAGTGGAGTAGCCGTCAACGCGGCCTCCATCCATGTTGAGGGTGGAGGCGCCGGTCACGAGAATCTCACGCGTGACACCACCTGGCTTCACATTCAAGACGCCTTCGCGTTGCACAATATAATTGTCGGTGTGCGAGCCAGGGACGACGTCGAAATAAGCCGGGCCAGTTTGCCCATCAATGACTTTTACGGCAAAGGCTTGCTCGCCCAACAGGCACAGAGGGGCGGCTGCAATGAGCTTGATCGCGGTGGACAAACGCGTACAACGAAAACGTGGGTGAGTAGAGGTATGGATCATGTTTTGCGACTCTCAGAAAAAAGTTCCAGTTCGAAACCGGAGCCGTATCGAGCAGGTTCCGTTTTCAAGAGCCGCAGAGACTAAAGATCCAAAAAGAAAGGATATGTAGGATATTCCTTATCTAATACCTACAAAAATCCCCTCAACGAGAGGGGACTTTTGATTACCTGGAGGCCCGAATAGGTGCGTATGAAGGCCTAGGCCAACGAGCCGTTTCTTAGGGTGATGGGGGCACAAGTCCCTGTTGAAGCGCTGCTGCGGATATCCCACTTCACCGCAACAGGGTCCGACGTTCCACTCTCTGGCGGCGGCCCCGAGCGGATGATGCTCCAACTGACTTCCAGCCAACCGCGCCGCCTTGCCGTATCGCCGTCGAAGTAAGAATTCAAGGCAAAATTATAGGTGAAACCGTTGATCCTTTCAGACGGCCCAATCCCTATAGGAGGACTGTTTATCTCACTGCCCGCCACCGGCGTTGGAGGCTTTGTCACACCTGAATAGAGATACCGCACAGCGTGAATAACGACGGTGTCACCATCCTGGAGCGTCACCGGATCAAAAATCCTGATGGGCACGCCGACCCAAGGTATTTGCTCACAGGAAATGAAGGGCGCGTCGGTGGAAGGCGGTGGCGGCGTGAACAGGTTGGTAAAGACAGGGTCCGCCAACCCGTCAAGCGAAAAGACGTTAACATTCACGTTCTGCTTACGGGACTCTTTGTAATTGTTAGCATTGCGTACCCGATACCAACAAGGAACTTCACCGTTCCCGTAGCTTTCAATGATATCCGACGCGATAGTTATCGATATCATGGTCCCTTCAGGTTCCGTACCCGTGACTCCATACGTACCGACAGCCGTCCCGTCCATGAACCCGTAATAGAGATCGATGAACTCAGTGCCCGGAGTCGTTGTACGCCCCGCATAGATGGGAAAGGTCGCACGAATCGTACCGTCCAGGTCGGACGCAATCAACGAGTTATCAACCGCCGAATCGCCTCTCACCACAGGCAATGCCAGCGCTGTATCCACCGGCCCCTCCCCGGGGATCGGCGTGCCGGGCTCCACAAAGTCGACGGGGACGTCGGTCTCCGGAGAGGGGTATGTATCCAGACCACGACGAACTTCATATTTGAAACTGGCGGTATACAGCACGCCACCTGCGCGCAGGGTGGAGTAACCAACGACAAACGGCAACGCAAATACTGGCGTGACGCCAAGGCGCTGACTACCAAACTCAATGCCGTTCATAAAGATATGTACCCAGTCGTTGGGGTGGAAGTTGTCGATGGTGGGCACAGTCACCAGCACCCCATCACGCGCCTCTTCCTTGTCGATCAGAGCGCCTGCATTGGGAACCAGCGGGGCCAGCAGCACAGGTGGATTGCTCGTTCTAACCGAGAGCGTGCGGGGTATCGACACTTGTGTGGCATTTCCTGCCCTGTCGGAGATCTGATAGCTGATTAAAAAATCGCCCTCTCCGAAGCCCTGAATTTCAAGCGTGTTATACGTGAGGGTAATCGGCCCTGTGGGCGGAACGTTAATCATCTTGCCCGTATCGTCCGTCTCGCCAAAAAACACCACAAGAGTATCCCCAGGTCTTGAATCCACTGGCCGGGGGAAGGTCAGCGTGACGCCACCATGTGCCGCCAGATACGCAGGTGTCACCCCTTCCGATGGCAAATCAACCGGCAGCGTGAGGGCACCCGGCCGGTTATTGCCATTGGGGTCGATCGCATCGACAAAGACGGTCTGCGGCAAGGAAAACTCGCCAGCGGGTAAGCCGCTTAGCGTAACGGAGTAGGTAATATCTTTCGGTCCATGGGTTCTAAGACGGCCCGACTTGATCACAATATCCACGTCAGCCGTGATAGGACCTTCGATCTCTTGAAGTTGAACTGCCTGTCCTTCAAGCGAAACCGTCAAGATATCGAACTCTCCCGGAAACTCGGCAGCATTCGGCCAGAGCCGTATCGTCGCGGGCAGCCCGTCCCTCTGTTGCTCGGCGCTGACTACAGCGAGTTGGTCATCCCCTACTACATCCGGCAGCGTATGAATATCAGCCGGCGCTGGCGGGGTCAGGATGGTGGGCCATGTGTTGGGTTTATTCGAAGACGCTTTAGACGCCTTTACATCTTTGAAACGTGCTGGGTTTGCCATTTTTACAAACTCCTGGGTAGACGGAGCCGAGGGCCCACCGCGAATGGACCTTCAGGAACTTCCGACAAATGTGTACTGCTGTTGATCAGTGCCACTCACAACGACTCAACGAACTCACACTGACAAGCGCAGTAAACTCTTTTCGAAAAGCCTTCGTAACTGTCAAACTTGACAGGTTGATATATGTAAAAATTGAGCGAAAGGCCGCCACTGGCCCCTTCGACGACAACCGTCCAAGCGGCTTTTTTTATTGCGAAATAGCGCAAAAAGGCAGGAATCCAACGTCTGAAAATGAAACCGGGAAGGCTTCATGCCCTCCCGATTGCACGTACAACATGCCAGGTTCAATCACTGATGCAGGGCGGCAGGGTGCCGAGGCGAGTCAGAGAAATGAACACCAGTTCCCGACGGGAATCCCCTATCCCCCCTCCGCCGCTTTTGATCAGCCGATACTGTATGACCGCCGAGCCATAGCGCGGATTGGTTTGCCCCTCAGGCGGCTTTACAAGTCCCGGCAGCAGGATATAGGGGTCAAACGGCACCCAAAAGTCATAGCCCTGCTCCGCCTCTTGTTGCGTCAGCGTATGGGAGAACGTATCGATCGTTTCTGGAATGACGCCATCTGAATTGCCGTTGGTATTGGCGTAGCTCGCCCAAGACAAGACAACCGTGTCCTGCTCCGACAACCGGCTGCTGTCGCCGGGAATTCTCACTCGGACGCCTCTGTCCCAAGGCCGCATGTCGCAGTTGATAAAGCCTGCATCAGGCGCAGGCCCATAGTTGACATCGGGAAATTCAGGGTCGCGCAACCCATCGATCGGTACAATATTGACCATCACATCCGTATGGGGCGAACGCTGTCTGTTGATTCCGTTAAACGTCCAATAGAACGTGGGGACAATGCCGCCCGGTGTTTGCTCGATCAGATCCCATGGGACGAAGAACGCAATCTCGTCCCCCGCCCTGTCTTCAGGCCGCACGGTATAGGTATCGGCAAGCACGGGAGGGTTGCCCCACATCAATTCCAACGACTGGTTCGCAACAGGGCCGACATAGAGTCGCACAATAACCCGCGCCGGCTGGCCCCGGTCGCTGATCGTCAACAGGTTGTCGCCGTCTCGGCCTTTGACAGTGACCCGTTCCAGCAACGGGTTCACCGGGTCAGGGTTGTTCGGGCTTACCGGCCCTGCGACGGTCAGATTGACCGGCGCAAACCTGGGAAGTGAACGTCTCGGCGTTCCGGTCCCGCGCTGCCAGGTGTAATCCGTCCTGATCGTACCGCCGATAAACTCGAAGCCGCCACTGGCCAGGGTTCCATAGTCGATCTGCACCACGATCGGCCAGACCTGGCCTACGCCGACGGTAATCGGGGGCAGAGCAATGAAGTCCCAAAATGGCTGCAGAACATCGCCGGGCGCGGCCCCGACCACTTCCAGGATGTGTATATACACACCGCCTGGAAACCCCGGGTCCCGAGCATCCTCCAGATCGATCCGCCCGTCGATCGCCAATTGGGGAACGTCGACAGCCCTGAGGGTGCCCGGCGTGGGTGTCAGGTCTATCAGCAGGACTGAAGTGCGTGAAGGCGGGCCTTCGTTGCCGCCCCTGTCGCTCAAAAAATAACGGGCATTGTATTCAGCGTTGACATGACTGCGCAGCACGTCACCGGTAAAGATCAGCTCAATGGGAGCGCCATCCAAGTGGGCCTGAGTGATCGTGGTACGGGCGATCCCGTCCGCAAGCACCCGACGCTTGCCTTTGGCCTTGCTCAGGGGCAAACGCACCAGGTCGGCCGTCACTTCATCCTCAAGCCGAATGTCCGGCCAGCGCGGAACCCGTGCCACGACGCGATCACCGTTAGACACCAGGTACGCATCCGTCACTCCGCCGCTTTCTATCTCTGATGGAAAAATCAACGGTGCCCCCCGGTTATTCTGATTAGGCGCCTCCTTGTCGATATTAATGAGAATCGGACTGGACGGGCCGGCCGTATCGCCCGGCACCAACGTCACGGTGTAGCGCAGCAAATGCAGGCCGGGTGAGTTCAGTTTTATCTGCGGCACAAGCCCGACCACCGGCAGGTCGCTCTCATCATAAAATGCGGTACGGGACGCGGTAGCGAACGGCGTCGATTCATCATCCCAATAAAATCTGATGACGGTCACCTCGCCAGGATCCAGCCCATCCCCACCGGCCCATAACGTCTGGACTTCTACCGGCAAGTCCGCCGCCTGCGCCGAACGTGGAATGGTGTACGCCGTTTCATCACTCAATAAAGGCAACGCGAAAGGTGGCGGTACCACGGGTTCAGCCGCCATTTTCGGAGTAGGAAGGCCGCTTTTGGATAAGCGCTTGTCCGATGGTGTGTTATTAGGCATTTCCACTCTCCTCAACACTGGGTTCAGTGACTGGCCGCTGGCTGCGTGCTGCTGAACAGCAGAGCGATAAGGCCGGGAGAACAGTTAATTAGGAAACGCGGTGGTTGGATACTGTCAAAAGTAACAGGTAGGGCGGACACAAGACCGTTGCCCCCCACAGACGGTGTGCTCCCGCTAACCCGGGAACACAACGCGCCGGCCCCTCAGACGGGTGGCAACACCCAATCAATCGGCGTCTCGCCATTCTGCTCAAGAAACTTGTTGGTGCGGCTGAAATGCCCGCAGCCCAGAAAGCCGCGATATGCCGACAACGGCGACGGGTGGACCGACGTCAGCACCAGATGCTTGGTCGCATCGATCAGCTTCTGCTTGCTCTGTGCATGCGCGCCCCACAGCAGGAACACCAGGTGCGGCTGGTGCTCGCTGACGACTTCGATGATCCGATCGGTAAAAAACTGCCAGCCCTTGCCCGCATGGGCGTTGGCGTTGGCGCGTTCCACGGTCATGGTGGTGTTGAGCAGCAATACGCCCTGGTCGGCCCAGCTTTGCAGGCAACCGTGGTTGGGGATGTCGATATTCAGGTCGCGCTTGAGCTCTTTATAGATATTGACCAGCGACGGCGGCGCCGGCACGCCCGGTTGCACCGAGAAACACAGACCGTGGGCCTGGCCGGGGCCGTGGTAGGGGTCCTGGCCGAGGATCACCACCTTGACCTTGTCCAGCGGCGTGGAGTTGAGCGCGTTGAAGATCAGCGGGCCAGGCGGGTAGATCTCCTTGCCGGCCGCGTGTTCCTGGCGCAGGAACTCACGCAACTGGGCCATGTAGGGCTGCTCGAACTCATCGCGCAGGGCGTGTTTCCAGCTGGGTTCGAGTTTGATACGGTCGCCTTCGCTCATGATTGACTGGTCTTGTAAAAAAGAATGAGGCGAACCCTAGGAAAGCCGACCCCGCTTGTCAATTGATCTGACACACAACCGGCACTTTCCCATGAAGGGATCATACTCAACCTTCACCTTCCCGATTGAGGTCACGATGAACCTGCACTTCGAAGAGCTGACCGGCAGCGGCGGCGCGCGCATCGGCATCGCCAGCCTGGACGCCGAAAAGGCCCTCAACGCCCTCTCCCTGCCGATGATCCTGGCCCTGGGCGATCGCCTGGACGCCTGGGCCAAAGACCCGAACATCGTCTGCGTGCTGTTGCGCGGCAAGGGCCCCAAGGCATTTTGCGCCGGCGGCGAAGTGCGCAGCCTGGCCATGGCCTGCCGTGAACAACCCGGCGTCGTGCCGGAGCTGGCCGCGCAGTTTTTTGCCGCGGAATATCGCCTCGACTATCGCCTGCACACCTACCCCAAACCGTTGATCTGCTGGGGTCACGGCTATGTGCTGGGCGGCGGCATGGGCCTGCTGCAAAGCGCCTCGGTGCGTATCGTCACCCCCAGCAGCCGCTTGGCCATGCCCGAGATCAGCATCGGCCTGTACCCGGATGTGGGCGCCAGTTGGTTCCTGTCACGCATGCCGGGCAAACTGGGGTTGTTCCTTGGCCTGACCGGGGCGCACATCAACGGCCGCGACGCGCTCGATTTGGGCCTGGCCGACCGCTTCATGCGCGACGACCAGCAAGACGAACTGCTCGAAGGCCTGTTGCAACTGAACTGGCAGGAACAGACCGCGATGCAGCTCAACAGCCTGCTCAAGGCCTTGGCCCAGGAAGCCATCGACCAGCAACCCGAAGCGCAATGGCTACCACGCCGGGCGCAGATCGATGAGTGGCTGGATGTCAGTGACGTGCGCAGTGCCTGGCGGGCCTTGAGCCCGTTGCGCGAGCACGCCGACCCGTTGCTCAGCCGCGCCGGCAAGACCCTCAGCGAAGGCTGCCCGCTGACCGCGCACCTGGTGTGGGAACAGCTCCAGCGCGCCCGCCACCTGTCGCTGGCCGAGGTGTTCCAGATGGAATACACCCTGAGCCTCAATTGCTGCCGCCACCCGGAATTCAGCGAAGGGGTCCGCGCGCGGTTGATCGACAAAGACCAGCAGCCTCATTGGCATTGGCCGGATATCAATGCCATTCCGCAGGCCGTGGTGCAGGCGCATTTCAACAAAGCCTGGGAAGGCCGCCATCCGCTCGCGGATTTTTCCTACTTTTGACAGTCAGTTTTTTGGCTTTTTAACCGTGAATGCGCAATTGTCCGGCTGACTGTCCTGGCAGATATACACCGGCAGGCCGAAGGGGTCGCTGGCAAGGTGCCAATGCAAAGTACCGGTCAGCGACATCGTCTCCACCTCTGCCGATTTGCCGTACCGCAAGTCCACTCTCTGACCGTCACCGGTCAGGTAGCTGCACTTGTCTACATAGCCGTTTTCCCGATCCTGTGCCTTGCCCGGGGTAAAAATGGCGCCAATGAATTGGTCGACAAACTCCCGATAGCCGATCTTCGGGCTTTGCCAGACGAGTGTTCCTACCGTCGCCTGGAAGTAGCCATCAACGTACTTGATTGCCGAGGGATAAGGGCAGCCTTGGTTCGCTTGCACGTGTGCAACGCCGCCGACCATGAGGAGTAAAACGCACATCAATTGTCTGATCATCGGGGGTTCCTTCGCTCACTGGGCGGTCGAAGAGACACAACGGCCGCTCCCAGTTGAATACACTAGAAACCCAAACGATAGCTGTTAAATCTGACAGTACTGCTAAATGCTACGAAAAAGCGGCGCTGCCTGCGCCGCTTGCCTTCAAGAGCGGTCAACGATGACCGCCGCGACCAGCGCCACGATCGCCACCGCGACCGTGCCCGCCATTGCCCCAGCGATCCCCCCAACCCTGGTTTGGATAAGGCCGGTAACCCATGCGAGGCGCCGGCTGGTAATAACGCGGCGCCGGCGCGTAGTAACGCGGCGCCGGGTAATAGTCACGCCGATATTGATACGCCGGGCCGCCGCCGTAGTAATACACCGGCGCGGGCGCGGTATAGACCTCGGAACGGTAATAACCTGGGCCTCCATCGTAATAGGGCACGCACGCAGAAAGGGACAGACCGAGCACAGCGATAAGAAGCAGTCGTCGATACATGGCGGCCTCCTGGACCGCGAAAGAGCACCGCCAGCGACGCTGGCGGGCGGCATTCAACTTTTGCTGAATGACGAAATATCTGACATCAAAAAGCGAAACTGGTGCGATTTCGACACAGACTGAAACATCTGTTTCAGACGAACCGAATGCCTCATTGCAGTGCGACGGCGCACCAGTGCAACGCAGCCGCACGCACTCGAGCGTCGGGCGTTGCGCGCAAACCCGCGACCTACACGCCCGCGCCCTACTTGGCATGACTCTCGCTTAGCCTCTTGCGTGCAGGATTCATCACAGGTTCGCGGCACCACAATTTGCAATGGCTGACTAGGGTTCCGGCTCGCGAAACGCGAGTGGCTGGTCCGAGAGTCGGCGACCTCCAGTTGAGGTTACACGGCGGGATAAAAGCCCGGGAGACAAGCCACCGTTCACGGTGCCGCGTTGCTCCTGCTCGCCCTCGATCAACTGGAGAAGCCCCATGCCCTCAATCCGTTTACCCGCCCTGCTCGCCGCCGCCTTTGCTGCTGTGCTGAGCGTCCAGACCCAGGCCGCCGTCAAAGACCACTTCAGCGTGTGCTGGACGATCTATGCCGGCTGGATGCCGTGGGAGTATGCCGGCAGCCAAGGCATCCTCGACAAGTGGGCCAAGAAGTACGGCATCACCATCGACGTGGTGCAACTCAATGACTACGTCGAGTCCATCAACCAGTACACCGCCGGCCAGTTCGACGGCTGCACCATGACCAACATGGACGCCCTGACCATCCCCGCCGCCGGTGGCGTCGACAGCACCGCGCTGGTGGTCAGCGACTTCTCCAACGGCAACGATGGCGTGGTGATCAAAGGCAGCGGCAAGACCGTCGCCGACCTCAAGGGCATGAACGTCAACCTGGTGGAACTGTCGGTGTCGCACTACCTGCTGGCCCGCGCGCTGGAGTCGGCCGACCTCACCGAAAAAGACCTGAAAGTGGTCAACACCTCCGACGCCGACATCGCCGCTGCCTTCAACACCGACCAGGTGCAAGCGGTGACGACCTGGAACCCGATGCTCTCTGCGATCAACGCCAAACCCGGCGTCACCCAGGTGTTCGACTCCAGCAAAGTACCCGGCGAAATCATGGACATGATGGTGGTCAACACCCAGACCCTCAAAGACAACCCGGCCCTGGGCAAAGCCCTCACCGGCGCCTGGTTCGAAGTGGTCGCCCTGATGAACGCCAAAGGCGCCGCCAGCAGCGAAGCCCTGGAACACATGGCCAAGGCCTCGGGCACCGACCTCAAGGGGTTCCAGTCGCAACTGGACACCACCAAGTTGTTCGCCACGCCCAAGGAAGCCCTGGCCTTCGCCACCAGCACGCAGTTGCCAGCGACCATGCGCAAGGTCGCCGAGTTCTCCTTCCAACACGGCCTGTTGGGTGAAGGGGCCAAGGACACCAGCGCCGTGGGCATGAGCTTCGCCAATGGCGTGACCAGCGGCGACAAGGCCAACCTCAAGCTGCAGTTCGACCCCCGCTACGTGCAGATGGCCGCCGACGGCACGTTGTAAGAGGACCCGGCCATGCGCCTGATCAACCGTCACCCGGACCGCTCCAGCCGCCTGTTGTTGGTGCTGCTGCCGTTCGCCCTGCTGCTGTTCGCCTACTTCGTGGGCTCGGCCGAGCGCCTGGCGGATAACCCCAACGACAAACTGCTGCCCAGCGCCGGGCAAATGCTCGAGGCGGTCAAGCGCCTGGCGTTGAGCGCCGACAGCCGCACCGGCGAATACGTGCTGTGGCAGGACAGCGCGTCGAGCCTGCGCCGCCTCGCGCTCGGCCTGGGCATCAGTGCCCTCGCCGGCCTGTGCCTGGGCATCGCCGCCGGCACGTTGCCATTGTTCGGCGCGCCGTTGTCGCCGTTGCTGACGGTACTGTCGATGGTGCCGCCGCTGGCGATCCTGCCGATCCTGTTCATCGTGTTCGGCCTGGGGGAATTGTCCAAGGTGATGCTCATCGTCATCGGCGTCACCCCGTGCCTGGCCCGCGACCTGGAACAGCGCGCACGCGAAATTCCTGTGGAACTGCTGGTGAAGGCACAGACCCTCGGCGCGTCGACCTGGACCCTGATGCTGCGCGTGGTGTTGCCGCAATTGCTGCCGCGCCTGCTGATCTCGCTGCGGCTGATGCTGGGCTCGGCGTGGTTGTTCCTGATCGCCGCCGAAGCCATCGCCTCCACCGACGGCCTGGGCTACCGGATCTTCCTGGTGCGCCGCTACCTGGCGATGGACGTGATCCTGCCCTACGTGGTGTGGATCACCCTGCTCGCCTGGCTGATGGACTGGGGCCTCAAGGCCCTGACCCGGCGCGCGTTCCCCTGGTATGAAGGAGCGCGGGCATGAGCTTTATCAGCGTCAACAATGTGTGGCAGCGCTACGGCGATCAGGTGGTGCTGGAGGTTTTGAATCTGCAGGTCGCCGAGGGCGAATTCTGCACCCTGGTCGGCACCTCCGGCTGCGGCAAATCGACGTTTCTGCGCCTGCTGCTGGGCCAGGAAACCGCGAGCAAGGGCCACATCCTGCTCGACGGCCAACCGCTGGCCGGCGAACCGGATGCCAGCCGTGGCGTGGTGTTCCAGCGCTACTCGGTGTTCCCGCACCTGAGCGTGCTCGACAACGTCGCCCTCGGCCTCGAACTGCCGCGCGCGCCGTTGCTCGGACGGCTGTTCGGCAAAGCCAAAAAAGCCGCGCGCGAACAGGCCGCCGCGCTGTTGCACAAAGTCGGCCTCGGCCACGCGTTGGACAAGTACCCGGCGCAACTCTCCGGCGGCATGCAACAACGCCTGGCCATCGCCCAGGCCCTGATCATGAAACCGCGCGTCTTGCTGCTGGACGAACCCTTCGGCGCCCTCGACCCGGGCATCCGCAAAGACATGCACCAGTTGCTGCTGGAGCTGTGGCGCGAAACCCGGCTGACGGTGTTCATGGTCACCCACGACCTCAGCGAAGGCTTCAGCCTCGGCACGCGCCTGCTGGTGTTCGACAAGGTCCGCGTCGACCCCCACGCCCCCGGCGCCTATGGCGCCCGTATCACCTACGACATCCCTTTGAACGGCGAGCGGCGCAAGGCGCTCGCCGCCGAACTTGGAGCGACTTCCAAATGACCGATTCGACTCAACTGTTCCCGCCGTTCGCCGAAGAAATACTGCCCGGCGGCGGCCACCGTTCCTTCGTGCTCAAGCGCGGCCAACTGCTGCGCCTCACCGACCTGCGCGGCGGCGCCAACGTCAGCCTGACCCTGCTCAACGCGAACGAAAAAACCGAACGCCTGAACCTGCCCGACAGCCTCAAATGCCAACACACCGCCAAGCTCACCCGCGGCCATTGCCTGTACTCGGACATGGGCCGCGTGCTGGCCGCCATCACCGCCGACACCTGCGGCTGGAGTGACAGCATCGGCGGCGTGCTGTGCGCGGCCGAGGTGGCCGAGAAGTACGGCCAGGGGCGCTACCAGGAACTGCGCAACGGTTTCTATCGCAACGGCACCGACAACCTGCTGGTGGAATTGGGCAAGTGGGGCCTGGGGCTGTCCGACCTGCTGATGACCCTCAACCTGTTCAGCAAAGTCAGCGTGGACGACAACGGTGACCTGCACTTCGTACCGGGCAATTCCAAGGCGGGCGACTACATCGAACTCTACGCACCGATGGACACCCTGGTGGTGCTCACCGCGCTGCAGCATCCGATGGACCCCAACCCCGACTACGCCCCGCAACCGCTGAAACTGAGCTGGATGAACGCCGACCCAAGCGTCGCCGAACACTGCCGCACCTCGCGCCCGGAAAACGCGCGCGGCTTTATCAACACCGACCGTCTGTTCGCCTGAGGAGCTGCCATGTCTATCGCACTGAAACAACCCGACACGGCGGTGTACCGCGCCACCATTCCCGCCGGCGAGCCGTGGCTGATGGAGGTCAAGGCCGGCCAGACCCTGCGCATCCTTGACCTGGAGGGCAACCAGGCGGTCGACACGCTGTTCTACAGCGTGAAAAACCCGCGCGAGCGCTACGACGTGCAACGCACCTTGCGCCGCCAGAACAGCGTGTACCTGGGCGCCGGCAGCGTGCTCTATTCCAACCTCGGCCAGCCGATGCTGACCCTCGTCGCAGACACCTGCGGGCGCCACGACACCCTCGGCGGCGCCTGCGCCCAAGAGAGCAACACCGTGCGCTACGCCCTGGAAAAACGCTACATGCACAGCTGCCGCGACAACTACCTGCGGGCCTGCGCCCATGACGGTCGCCTGGGCAAACGCGACATCGGCCCGAACATCAATTTCTTCATGAATGTGCCGGTCACGGCCGACGGCGGGTTGACCTTCGAAGACGGCATTTCCGCCCCCGGCAAGTACGTCGACCTGCGCGCCGAGATGGACGTGATCGTGCTGATCTCCAACTGCCCGCAATTGAACAACCCGTGCAACGCCTACAACCCGACGCCTGCGGAGTTACTCGTATGGAACTGACACTCAAGCGCTTGCGCAGTTGGCTGTTCGCCCTGTGCCAGGCCCGCAGCGGGCAGTGCCTGCGCAACCACTGAACCCCGGGGGGAGGGGGCTTGCCCCCGATGGCGGCAAGTCAGCCAAACACGCACCCACTGGCTCACCACCATCGGGAGCCCCCCTCCCACACTCACGACATGCACTGCGGACGACCGTAGTGCTCCTTCACTTTGCGGGACGGCCCGCAGGGTTTTGCCATGTTCGAAAAACTCTTGATCGCCAACCGTGGCGCCATCGCCTGCCGCATCCTGCGCACCTTGCGCGAGCTGCATGTAAAGGGCGTCGCCGTGTATGCCGAAGCCGATGCGGCCAGCCTGCACATCCAGCACGCCGACGAAGCCTACAGCCTCGGTGAAGGCGCCGCGGCCGGCACCTACCTGGCGGTGGACAAAATCCTCGCCATCGCCAAGGCCAGCGGCGCCACGGCGATTCATCCCGGCTACGGCTTTCTCTCGGAAAACGCCGCCTTCGCGCAAGCCTGCGAAAACGCCGGCATCGCCTTTATCGGGCCGACCCCGCACCAGCTGCGCGTATTCGGCCTCAAGCACACCGCACGGGCGCTGGCCAAGCAACACCACCTCCCCTTGCTCGAAGGCAGCGAACTGCTCGACAACCTCGACGCCGCCATGCTCGCCGCCGACCGCGTGGGCTACCCGGTCATGCTCAAGAGCACCGCCGGCGGCGGCGGCATCGGCATGCGCGTATGCCGCCACGCCGCGGAGTTGAACGAGTGCTTCGACGCCGTCAAGCGCCTGGGCCAGAACAACTTCAGCGATGCCGGCGTGTTTATCGAGAAGTACATCGAGCACGCTCGCCACCTGGAGGTGCAGGTGTTCGGCGACGGCGCGGGCGAGGTGATCGCCCTTGGCGTGCGCGATTGTTCGGTGCAGCGGCGCAACCAGAAAGTCCTCGAAGAAACCCCGGCGCCGAACCTGCCCGAAGGCATGGCCGAGGCCCTGTGCTCGGCCGCCATCACCCTGGCCAAGGCGGTCAACTACCGCAGCGCCGGCACCGTGGAATTCATCTTCGATAGCGCAGACAGTCGCTTCTACTTCCTGGAAGTGAACACGCGGTTGCAGGTGGAACACGGCGTCACCGAACAAGTGTGGGGCGTGGACCTGGTGCGCTGGATGGTGCAACTGGCGGCGGGAGACATGCGGCCATTGAGTGAGCTGGCGTTGAAGCCCCAGGGCCACGCGATCCAGGCACGCTTGTATGCGGAAGATCCAGGCCGCGATTTCCAGCCAAGCCCGGGGCTGTTGACCTGCGTGGATTTTCCGCAGGCCGAAGGCTTGCGCATCGACACTTGGGTTGAAGCCGGTTGTGAGATCCCGCCGTACTTCGACCCGATGATCGCCAAGCTCATCACCTGGGCGCCCACCCGCGAACAGGCGCGCCTGGATTTGCATCGCGCCTTGAGCGACAGCCAGCTCTACGGCGTGGAAACCAACCGCGATTACCTGCGCCAGATCCTGCTGGCCGCGCCCTTTGCCGGTGGCCATCCGTGGACGCGCTGCCTGGAAGATCTGGTCTACGTTGCCCACACGTTCGAAGTGCTCAGCGCGGGCACGCAAACCAGCGTGCAGGACTATCCCGGACGCCTCGGTTATTGGGCCGTGGGCGTACCGCCGTCGGGGCCGATGGACAGCCGCGCGCTGCGCCTGGGCAATCGTCTGCTGGGCAATCGCGAAGGCGCGGCAGCCTTGGAGATCACCATGAGCGGGCCGCTGTTGCGCTTCAACTGCGCCGCCGTGGTGGCGGTGACCGGGGCGGATATTCCGCTGCTGCTGGACGATCACCCCGTGCCGATGAACACCACGCTGCGGATCGAAGCCGGATCGCTGTTGAGCCTCGGCACCCTCGCCGGGGCCGGCGCGCGCAGTTACCTGTGCCTGCGCGGCGGGCTGCAAGTGCCGGACTACCTGGGCAGCCAAAGCACCTTCACCCTGGGCCAGTTCGGCGGGCATGGCGGGCGCGCGTTGCGCGCGGGCGACGTGCTGCATCTGTTGCCGCTGGTCGACGTCACCGCAGGCCGGCAACTGGTCGCGCAACCGCTGGCGCAGGTCCGCACGCTACGGGTGATTTATGGCCCCCACGGCGCGCCGGAATACTTCCGGCCCGAGTACATCGACACCTTCTTCGCCACACAGTGGGAAGTGCATTTCAACTCCAGCCGCACCGGCGTGCGGTTGATCGGCCCCAAGCCGTTGTGGGCGCGCACCGATGGCGGCGAGGCCGGGCTGCATCCGTCGAATATCCACGACAACCCTTATGCGATCGGCGCGGTGGATTTCACCGGGGACATGCCGGTGATCCTCGGGCCGGACGGGCCGAGCCTGGGTGGGTTCGTGTGCCCGGTGACGGTGATCGAAGCCGACCTGTGGCAACTCGGGCAACTCAAGGCCGGCGACAAGCTGCGCTTCGAACCGGTGAGCCTCGAGACCGCCCGCGATCTCGCGCTGAAATGGGATCAAATGCCGGAGCCAGGCTTGCCCGCGATGCAGGCGACGCGCGCTCACAGCAACACCGAGGCGATGCCATCGCGAGCAAGCCCGCGCCCACATTGGCCCGCGTCGCCTGTGGTGTTGGATATCGGCCAGGAAGATACGCGTCTGGTTGCCCGATTGGCCGGCGACACCCACCTGCTGCTGGAAATCGGCGCGCCCGAGCTCGACCTGGTGCTGCGCTTTCGCGCCCACGCGCTGATGCAGGCCCTCGAAACCCACGCACGGCACGGTGTGATCGACCTGACGCCGGGCATCCGCTCGCTGCAGGTCCACTACCAGCCGGAACAATTGCCCCTGGCCGACCTGCTGGCGCTGATCAGCGGCGAATGGACGGCCGTGTGCGCCACGCCCAACCTGCAAGTGCCTTCGCGCATCGTCCACCTGCCGCTGTCCTGGGATGACCCGGCGTGCCAGTTGGCCATCGACAAATACATGACCACCGTGCGCAAGGACGCGCCGTGGTGCCCGAGCAACCTGGAGTTCATCCGCCGCATCAACGCCCTCGCCGACCTCGACGCGGTGCGCCACACCGTGTTCGAAGCGAGCTATCTGGTGATGGGCCTGGGCGATGTCTACCTCGGCGCCCCGGTGGCCACGCCGCTGGACCCGCGTCATCGCCTGGTGACCACCAAATACAACCCGGCCCGCACCTGGACCGCCGAGAACTCGGTGGGCATCGGCGGCGCGTATTTGTGCGTGTACGGCATGGAAGGCCCCGGCGGCTATCAGTTCGTCGGGCGCACGTTGCAGATGTGGAACCGCTATCGCGAAGTCGCGGCCTTCGACGGCAAGCCGTGGCTGCTGCGGTTTTTCGACCAGATCCGCTTCTACCCGGTGAGTGCCGAAGAACTGGTAAAGATTCGTCGGGACTTTCCGCTGGGGCGCTTTGCGTTGCACATCGAGGACAGCGTGTTGAACCTGGCGGACTACCAGGATTTTCTGGCGCGTGAAGCCACCGGTATCGATGCGTTTCGTGACCACCAGCAACAGGCGTTCAATGCCGAGCGCGAACGCTGGATCGCCAGCGGCCAGGCGCACTTCGACAGCGAGGAAGCGCCAGCGCCGCTCGCGCAGGACACGCCGCTGAAGGCCAATGAGCACAGCATCGACAGCCATATCGCGGGCAATCTGTGGCAGGTCCGGGTGGCGGTGGGCGAACGCGTCGCGGCCGGCGATGTGCTGGTGGTGCTGGAGTCGATGAAAATGGAGATCGCGCTGCCGGCGCCGTTCGCCGCAGTGGTGCGGGAAATCACCGTGCAGCCCGGCAGCGCGATTGGCGCCGGCCAGCGGGTCGTGGTGCTGGAACGGGACTGAGCGGCGCTGTATCGTGCAGGGACCTTCGGCGCCCTGCCCGATCCAGCCTGAACCGAACGATGACCACAGCCACCCTCTGCCCCGCCTGCGGCGCCCGCAACGACTGCACCCTGGCCGACCCGCGCACCGCCGACCAGGCCTGCTGGTGCTACAGCGTCACCATCGACCCGGCGGTGCTCGAAGCCCTGCCCGATGCATTGCGCAACCAAGCCTGCCTGTGCCCACGCTGTGCCCAGGTCGACGCACAGTTGCGCGGGGCTGAGCCGTTGTAATGCGGGTTGATCGATTCCTCAGCAACCTGCCGCGCTTCAATCGCCAGCAAGTGCGCCTGCTGTTGGTGGAACGGCGGGTGAGCGTCGATGGCGTGCCCGTCAGCGATCCTCACCACGAGGTGCGCGAATTCAGCCGGGTGTGCGTGGACGATGAGGTGCTGCAGGCGGGTAAACCGGCGCGCTATTTCATGCTGCACAAACCCCAGGGCTGCGTCAGCGCCACCTGCGATCCCCAGCACCCGACCGTGCTGGATTGGCTGGACGAACCGGACAAGGACGAGCTGCACATCGCCGGCCGCCTGGACTTCAACACCACCGGGCTGATGCTGATCACCAACGACGGCCAGTGGTCGCGACGCCTGACGCAACCGACGACCAAACTGCCCAAGGTCTACCTGGTGGAGACCGAACAACCGATCGGCGCGGAATACGCCGCCACCTTCGCGGCGGGCGTGTATTTCGCGTTTGAAGACCTGACGACTCAACCGGCCCAGCTGGAGCTGTTGGCGCCTCGCCTGGCACGCTTGAGCATCATCGAAGGTCGCTATCACCAGGTGAAACGCATGTTCGGGCACTTCGACAACAAGGTGCTGCGCTTGCATCGGGAACGCATGGGGCCGCTGGCGTTGGATGACGCGCTGGCGCCCGGTGAGTATCGAGCGTTGAGCGCCGATGAAATCCGCCAGGTCTGACGACCGTTCGGCCGGTGATGGCTAAAACCCATCCCTGCGACTTGCGACATCCCGAACCGACTGCTTGAATCAAAACGTCAGCCAAAAGATGACTGGCAAGTCGCCTATAACCTCCAAGAAACACCTTGCCGCGCCCGCGCTTGATCCACGGGCCTTCCCGGCAAACAACCCGCCCTGGTAACACCCGTCGGCCAGCCGTCATCGGCGCGACATGGGCGCTCATCTTCAAGGCGTATGCCTACCTGTCACAAAGCTCGTGCAGAGTGATCTGCGCGCCCTACCCGCTTGCCAGGAGTCTTACGACATGAGGCCAGAAATCGCTGTGTTGGATATACAGGGTCAGTATCGGGTTTACACGGAGTTCTATCGCGCGGACGCGGCTGAAAAGACCATCATCCTGGTCAACGGCTCCATGGCCACCACGGCCTCCTTCGCCCAAACCGTGAAAAGCCTGTACCCGCAGTTCAATGTGGTTTTGTACGACCAGCCCTACGCCGGTCGCTCCAAAATCCATAACCGCCACGAGCAGATGCTGACGAAGGAAGTCGAAGGCCAGATCCTCCTGGAACTCATCGACCACTTCGCCGCCGAACACGTGTTGTCCTTCTCCTGGGGCGGCGCCGCCACCCTCGTCGCCCTCGCCCAGCGCCCGCGCCGCGTGGAAAAGGCGGTGATCAGCTCGTTCTCGCCGGTGATCAACGCGCCCATGCGCGACTACCTCGAACGCGGCGTCGACTACCTCGGCAAGCTCGACCGCGACCGCGTCGGCCACCTGGTCAACAGCACCATCGGCAAACACCTGCCGTCGCTGTTCAAGCGCTTCAACTACCGCCACGTCAGCAGCCTGGCCGAGCACGAATACGGGCAGATGCACTTCCACATCAGCCACGTACTCAACAGCGACCGGCTGTGCTACCTCAAGGCCGCGCGCCAGATCACCGTGCCGGTGCTGTTCATGAACGGTGAATGGGACGAATACACCAGCGCCGAGGATGCCCAGCAGTTCGGGCAATACGTGCCAAACAGCAGCTTCAGCACGATCCAGGCGACCGGGCATTTTCTGGACATGGAGCACAAAGCGGCCTGCCGCGACAGCCGCGACGCCGTGGTCGGCTTTCTGAAGCCCGCGCGGCAGACCAGCCGATTGCGCTATCACCAGGGCCAGGCGCAGCATGCCTTTGCGCTCTGAAACACAGCCGACTGTAGGAGCGAGCATGCCCGCTCCTACAGTCGGTCGGCTCGTTGCCTACGCAAACACGCGCAACCTGCACATTTCTCAAAGAAAAACTTCAAATCGCGGCGCACATCTGGTACAAAGTCAGCCGCTCTGAGCGGGTGTCGTATAATGGCATTACTCCAGCTTCCCAAGCTGATAACGAGGGTTCGATTCCCTTCACCCGCTCCACTCAGATATTGATCTCGCGTCAGGATGGTTTTGACGGGGGATGTAAAAACCGGTCCTTGGTGGCCGGTTAATGAGATGGTCACCCCCAACACCCTGTGAGGGCTACGCTTTCACGGGGTGTTTTGTTTTCGGAGGCCATCATCATGAGCGAGTCAGCACTGATCGGTATCGATCTCGGCAAACATACT
>NZ_JYLL01000012.1 GCF_001439695.1 Pseudomonas veronii | reverse complement strand
TCTCGCGGAGTAACTTGTGATGCTGATAATCTTGTTGACTATCAGTCTGACTCCACAAGCACCCACACGAATTGCTTGATTCAGTTGTTAAAGAGCGGTTGGTTAAGATCTTTCGTCTCAACCGAGGCGCGCATTCTACAGCAGCCTCATTTGCTGTCAAGTGATTATTTTAAGAAGTTTTCAAAGTTTCCTTTGTAACTTCAACCACTTGCGCTTCCGATCTCTCGTTAGCGGGAGGCGAATTCTACAGCGTTACACGCTGCTGTCAACACCTCTTTTTCTCCGCTTTCGACCGAGAAGATCGAAACGTTAATAGAGCCAAACAACCCTGCTCTACCAACTCCTTCCAGGCTTCGATGAACTGAAGCAGGCCGCTGTCGAATCTTGCGTAACTCTTTGTTTACCAAGGAGTTTTCCGTTTCGACTGCGCCGGAAGTGGGGCGAATTATAGACGTCCAGGATTTGCCGTCAACCTTTAATTTCGCTTATCTATCCAATAGTTAGGATTGGCTAAAAAACAACCAACTTTCTTCTATATAGAGCCCTTAATGACGCTCTATATAGAAGAGATGACTCAGATAACCCCAGCTTCTTTTAAAGCAGCCACATTCGCCGGCATCAACCCCAGCACTTCCTGCAACACCCTGACCGTATGCTCACCCAATAAAGGAGGCGCGCTGCGGTATTCCACAGGGGTCTTGGATAACCGTATAGGACTGGCAACCTGAGGCACCATCCCCGCCAGTGCGTGAGGCAACTCAATCGCCAGCCCGCGCGCCTTGACCTGGGCATCCGCGAATACCTGCGCCAGATCATTGATCGGCCCGCACGGCACGCCGACTCGCTCCAGTTGCGACACCCATTCAGCCGTCGTCTTGAACACCGTCGCCTGGCGAATCAAGGGAATCAGTTCCGCGCGATTGGCCACCCGCACCTTGTTGGTCGCGAAACGCGGATCATCCGCCCACTGCGGCTGACCTGCCACCTGCGCAAACTTACGGAACTGCCCGTCATTCCCCACCGTCAGGATGAAGTCGCCATCGGCCGTGGGAAAATCCTGATAAGGCACGATATTCGGATGTGCATTGCCCAAGCGCTTTGGCGGCACGCCTGTCGTCAGGTAGTTCATCGCCTGGTTGGCCAGACAAGCCACCTGCACGTCCAGCAGCGCCATATCAATATGTTGCCCGCCGCCGTCACGCTCGCGATGAGCCAGCGCCGCCAGGATCGCCACCGTCGAATAGAGCCCCGTAAGGATGTCAGTCAACGCCACCCCCACTTTCACCGGGCCCGCCCCCTCATCACCCTCAGGCCGCCCCGTCAGGCTCATGAGTCCGCCCAACCCCTGGATCATGAAGTCGTAGCCCGCACGCGCCGCATAAGGCCCCGTCTGGCCAAACCCCGTGATCGAGCAATAGATCAACGCCGGGTTGACCTCCTTCAGCGAGGCATAGTCCAGCCCATACGCCGCCAGGCCGCCCACCTTGAAGTTCTCGATCAGGATGTCGGACTTGGCCGCCAGGTCACGCACCAGCTTCTGCCCCTCCGGCTGCGTGAAGTCGATGGTCACCGACTCTTTGTTGCGGTTGGCCGACAAGTAATACGCCGCTTCACTGGTGTTCTCGCCATACGCGTCCTTGAGGAAGGGAGGGCCCCAGGCACGCGTGTCGTCACCATTGCCCGGCCGCTCGACCTTGATCACTTCGGCCCCAAGGTCCGCGAGGATCTGCCCGGCCCAAGGGCCCGCCAGTACTCGCGACAAATCCAGTACCCGCAGATGCGAAAGCGCGCCCATGCCCGTGCTCCTATTAATAGAACGCCTGAAGACCGGTTTGCGCGCGCCCCAGAATCAAGGCGTGTACATCGTGGGTACCTTCATAGGTGTTCACCACTTCCAGGTTGACCAGGTGACGCGCCACCCCGAACTCGTCGGAGATACCGTTGCCGCCCAGCATATCCCGCGCCATGCGTGCGATATCCAGCGACTTGCCGCAGGAATTGCGCTTCATGATCGACGTGATTTCCACCGCCGCAGTGCCTTCATCCTTCATCCGCCCCAGGCGCAGGCAGCCTTGTAGGGCCAGAGTGATCTCGGTCTGCATGTCCGCGAGCTTCTTCTGGATAAGCTGGGTCGCCGCCAATGGCCGACCGAACTGATGCCGATCAAGGGTGTATTGGCGAGCGGTATGCCAGCAGAACTCGGCAGCTCCCAGCGCGCCCCAGGAGATCCCGTAACGAGCGGAGTTAAGGCAGGTGAAGGGGCCTTTCAAGCCACGCACATCCGGGAAGATGTTCTCGTCGGGCACGAACACGTTGTCCATGACGATCTCGCCGGTAATGGAAGCCCGCAGGCCGACCTTGCCGTGAATCGCCGGAGCGCTCAGACCTTTCCAGCCTTTCTCCAGGACAAAACCGCGGATATCGCCGGCATCGTCCTTGGCCCACACCACGAACACATCGGCGATCGGGCTGTTGGTGATCCACATCTTGGCGCCGGTCAGGCTGTAGCCGCCATCCACCTTGCGTGCCCGGGTAATCATCGCGCCCGGGTCGGAACCGTGGTTAGGCTCGGTCAGACCGAAGCAACCGATCCATTCACCCGACGCCAGTTTCGGCAGGTATTTCTGTTTTTGCGCTTCGGTGCCGAACTCATTGATCGGCACCATGACCAGTGACGACTGCACACTCATCATCGAGCGATAGCCGGAGTCGACTCGCTCGACCTCACGCGCAATCAACCCGTAGCTGACGTAATTCAGGCCACTGCCGCCGTACTGCTCGGGAATCATCGCGCCCAACAGGCCGGTTTCGCCCATCTCACGGAAGATCGCCGGGTCGGTCTTTTCATGGCGGAAGGCTTCGAGCACCCTTGGCGCCAACTTGTCCTGGGCGAATTGCTCAGCACTGTCGCGCACCATGCGCTCTTCTTCGGTGAGCTGTTGATCCAGCAGCAGTGGATCGATCCAGTTGAAGCTTGCCTTGCCAGCCATGAATAAGTCCTCGCAAAGAAATCAGAAGTCGTGGATGCAGACTAGGCTCGGCAAGCGCAGAGGGCAAACGAGGTTTTTGCATAGGCTTGTGCTAATTTCTCACTCCGTAACGGCCGAGAAGGGCGCAAACGCGCCTTATAAGTGAGAACAAGGTACATGCGCAGAAAAATCCCCAGCACCACCGCCCTTGTCAGCTTTGAAGCTGCAGCCCGCCACGAGAGCTTTACCAAGGCGGCGCAGGAGCTTTCCATCACTCAGGGCGCCATTTGCCGACAGATCGCCAGCCTCGAGGAGTTTTTGAGTGTCGAACTGTTTCGACGCTCGCGGCGTGGGGTCAAGCTGACAGAAGCGGGCCTGTCGTATAGCCGTCGTGTCGCCACGCAATTGGACGCGGTGGAGCGCGACACCTTGTCCGTCATGGGACAGCAGGGCGCGAATGTCATCGAGCTGGCGGTGGTGCCAACCTTTGGCACCCAATGGCTGATCCCTCGCCTCAAGGACTTTCAGCGCCAGCACCCGGAAGTCACGGTCAACCTCACCAACCGCACGCGCCCCTTCCTGTTTGCCGACACCGAATTCGACGCCGCGATCTATTTCGGTGATGCCGACTGGTCCGGTACCGAATCCCACCGGCTGATGGGAGAAAACCCGGTCCCGGTGTGCAGCCCGCGCTTACTCGGCAGCCGCGCACACTTCAGCCCCCAGGAAATCGCAGAACTGCCGCTGCTGCAGCAGACCACGCGGCCCTATGCCTGGCGCCAGTGGTTCAACGCGCAACAACTGAACATACCCCGCGACATGACAGGCCCCCGCTACGAGCTATTCTCGATGTTGTCCCAGGCGGCCATGCATGACATGGGCATTGCGCTGATTCCACCGTTCCTCATCCAGCGCGAACTGAACGAGCACCAACTGGTGATCGCGAGCCCTGAAGCACTGAGCAGTTCGAAGGCGTATTACTTGATGATTCCTGACAGGAAAGTCGAATCGGCCTCCCTGCACGCCTTCAGGGACTGGCTGATCGACCAGTCCCAGCGCTATAGCCCAGTAATCTAAGGGCGGAGCGGCATTTGTTGACTATGTAGTCAGCTAAAATAGAATCCTACAGATATATATAAATGTCGCATTCCAGCAAACTGTACCTGTTCGGCGAAAATGAGGCTAAAAGCCATGATTCTCATGGTTTGTAGCAACTATTACCGGCTAATGCCCGACTATTCACAACGGCGAGGGCGAAACTACCAAAAAACCGAAATACACCTTTAACCACTTGTATTTAAATAAGTTATCTCAAGGCATTGCGACAATCAGTCACAGGGTGACTTGTAGTTAATTTTTCGTCACCCGTCATAATCCCTTGAAGGCCGTAAAGTTCGCCTGCAAAATGCCGCGCCCCGCTGTCATTTCAGCGGGATCGTGCTGATCGGCCGCCCCAGATGCGCCACTCACGGTGCGCTGGCCTTTTTACAATAAGATCAAAAGCAAAAAGATCATGCAGGAGATTTCACGTGCACATTGGTGTTCCTCTCGAAACCCAGACCGGTGAAACGCGGGTGGCTGCCACCCCGGAAACCATCAAGAAGCTGATCGGCCAGGGCCATAAGGTCACTGTACAAAGCGGGGCGGGCATTAAAGCCAGCATCGTCGACAGTGCCTATGAAACGGCAGGTGCAACCATTGGCAGCGCCAGCGATGCATTTGGCGCGGAGCTGATCCTCAAAGTGGTTGCCCCCAGCGACAGCGAACTGACGCTGATCAAAAGCGGCACCGTGCTGGTGGGCATGCTCAATCCGTTCAGCAATGAAACCATCGCCAAGCTGGCCGAGCAGGGCATCACGGCCTTCGCGCTCGAAGCCGCGCCGCGGACTTCGCGGGCCCAGAGCCTGGACGTGCTGTCGTCCCAGGCCAACATCGCCGGTTACAAGGCCGTGTTGCTCGCCGCCCATCATTACCCACGCTTCATGCCGATGCTGATGACTGCCGCCGGTACGGTAAAAGCCGCACGCGTGTTGATCCTCGGCGCTGGCGTCGCGGGCCTGCAGGCCATCGCCACGGCGAAACGCCTGGGTGCAGTGATCGAAGCGTCTGACGTGCGCCCGGCCGTGAAGGAGCAGATCGAATCCCTCGGCGCCAAGTTCGTCGACGTGCCTTATGAGACCGACGAAGAGCGTGAATGCGCCGTCGGCGTCGGCGGTTACGCACGCCCGATGCCGACCAGCTGGATGCAACGCCAGGCCCTGGCGGTCCACGAACGCGCCAAGCAGGCCGACATCGTCATCACCACCGCCCTGATCCCGGGCCGCAAGGCTCCGACCCTGCTCAGCGCCGACACGGTTGCCCAGATGAAGCCGGGCTCAGTGGTGATCGACCTTGCCGCAGCCCAGGGCGGCAACTGCCCGCTGACCGTCGCCGACCAGGTGGTGGTGGAAAACGGCGTGATCATTTGCGGCCCGACCAACCTGGCGGGTGCCGTCGCCGCCGACGCATCGGCCCTGTATGCGCGCAACCTGCTGGACTTCCTGAAGCTGGTCTTCAACAAGGAAGGGCAGTTTGAAATCAACCTCGAAGACGACATCGTCGCCGCGTGCCTGATGTGCCGCGACGGCCAAGTCATCCGCAAAAACGCCTAAGCAGGGATTCAGACGATGGAAGAGCTTATCTCCCCCGGTATCTACAACCTGATCATCTTCGTGCTGGCGATTTATGTCGGTTACCACGTGGTCTGGAACGTTACCCCCGCACTGCACACGCCGTTGATGGCGGTGACCAACGCAATCTCGGCGATCGTGATCGTCGGCGCCATGCTGGCCGCTGCGCTGACCGTGACTCCGCTGGGCAAGACCATGGGCACCCTGGCCGTGGCCCTGGCGGCCGTCAACGTGTTCGGCGGCTTCCTGGTGACTCGCAGGATGCTTGAGATGTTCAAGAAGAAAGCCCCGAAAGTAAAAGAAGAGGCGCCGAAGTAATGAGCATGAATCTTGTCACGACGCTCTATCTGATCGCGTCGATCTGTTTCATCCAGGCCCTCAAAGGCCTGTCGCATCCGACCACTTCGCGGCGCGGCAACCTGTTCGGCATGCTCGGCATGGCGCTGGCGGTGCTCACCACCGTGGGCCTCATCTATAAGCTGGGCGCTGAGCTTGCCACTGCCGGCATCGGCTACGTGATCGTGGGCCTGCTGATCGGCGGCACCGCCGGCTCGATCATGGCCAAGCGCGTGGAAATGACCAAGATGCCGGAACTGGTCGCCTTCATGCACAGCATGATCGGCCTGGCCGCGGTGTTTATCGCCATTGCCGCCGTGGTCGAACCGCAATCCCTGGGCATCGTCAAACACCTGGGCGATGCGATCCCGGCCGGTAACCGCCTGGAACTGTTCCTCGGTGCCGCCATCGGCGCCATCACCTTCTCCGGTTCGGTGATCGCCTTCGGCAAGCTGTCGGGCAAGTACAAGTTCCGCCTGTTCCAAGGCGCACCGGTACAGTTCGGCGGCCAACACAAACTGAACCTGGTGCTCGGCCTGACTACATTGGGGCTCGGCCTGACCTTCATGTTCACCGGCAACCTCTCTGCCTTCGCGCTGATGCTGGCCCTGGCGTTCGTGCTGGGCGTGCTGATCATCATCCCGATCGGCGGCGCCGACATGCCGGTAGTGGTGTCGATGCTCAACAGCTACTCCGGCTGGGCTGCGGCAGGGATCGGCTTCTCGCTGAACAACTCGATGCTGATCATCGCCGGCTCGCTGGTGGGCTCCAGCGGTGCGATCCTGTCCTACATCATGTGCAAGGCGATGAACCGCTCCTTCTTCAACGTGCTGCTCGGCGGTTTCGGCAATGCGCCGGATGCCGGTGCGGCGGCCGGCTCGAAAGAAGCGCGCCCGGTGAAGTCCGGCTCGGCCGACGACGCCACGTTCCTGCTGACCAACGCCGATACCGTGATCATCGTGCCGGGCTATGGCCTGGCAGTGGCACGGGCACAGCATGCGCTGAAGGAACTGACCGAGAAGCTGACCCACCGTGGCGTGACCGTGAAGTACGCGATCCACCCGGTGGCCGGCCGCATGCCCGGACACATGAACGTATTGCTGGCCGAGGCCGAAGTGCCTTACGACCAGGTGTTCGAGATGGAAGACATCAACTCCGAATTCGGCCAGGCTGACGTAGTACTGGTGCTCGGCGCGAACGACGTGGTCAACCCGGCCGCCAAGAACGATCCGAACTCGCCGATTGCCGGCATGCCGATCCTCGAAGCGTTCAAGGCCAAGACCATCATCGTCAACAAGCGCTCGATGGCCAGCGGCTATGCCGGCCTGGACAACGAGCTGTTCTACCTGGACAAAACCATGATGGTCTTCGGCGACGCCAAGAAGGTTATCGAAGACATGGTCAAGGCTGTCGAGTAACACTGCGCCAGCGCAATACCCGAAACCCTGGCCTGCAGTAGGCTAGGGTTTTTTATTGCAGCATGAAAACCGACCAAAGGCCCTAAATCGCTGCCCGGCATTCGACCATGGTAGCGGGCCGAAAACTTTTGAAATCACTAAACTGCGCACCTTGCCTCCGTATCTCGAGATAACAATCCATGTACCGTGATCGTATCCGCTTGCCTTCGCTGTTGAACAAGGTCATGAGCGCGGCTGATGCCGCCGCACTGATCGAGGACGGCATGACCGTCGGGATGAGCGGCTTTACCCGTGCGGGTGAAGCCAAAGCCGTCCCTCAAGCTCTGGCCGAACGTGCCAAGACGTCGCCGCTGAAAATCACCCTGATGACCGGCGCCAGCCTGGGCAACGATCTCGACAAGCAACTGACCGAAGCCGGCGTACTGTCGCGACGCATGCCGTTCCAGGTCGACAGCACCCTGCGCAAGGCGATCAATGCCGGCGAGGTGATGTTCATCGACCAGCATTTGTCGGAAACCGTCGAACAACTGCGCAACAACCAGCTCAAGCTGCCTGACATTGCCGTGATCGAAGCCGTTGCGATCACCGAACAAGGCCATATCGTGCCGACCACTTCCGTGGGCAACTCGGCCAGTTTCGCGATTTTCGCCAAGCAAGTGATCGTCGAGATCAACATGGCGCACAACCCGAACCTGGAAGGCCTGCACGACATCTACATCCCGACCTATCGGCCGACGCGCACGCCGATCCCGCTGGTAAAAGTCGACGACCGCATTGGCAGCACCGCGATCCCGATTCCGCCGGAGAAGATCGTCGCCATCGTGATCACCAACAAGGCTGACTCGCCTTCCACAGTGACGCCGCCGGACGCCGACACCCAAGGCATCGCCAGCCACCTGATCAACTTCCTCAAGCAGGAAGTGGACGCCGGCCGCATGACCAACAAGCTCGGCCCGCTGCAGGCCGGGATCGGCAACATCGCCAACGCCGTGATGTGTGGCTTGATCGATTCGCCGTTCGAAGACCTGACCATGTATTCGGAAGTGCTGCAGGACTCGACGTTCGACCTGATTGACGCCGGCAAGCTGAGCTTCGCCTCCGGCAGTTCGATCACCTTGTCGGAGCGACGCAACAGCAACGTGTTCGGCAACCTGGAGCACTACAAGGACAAACTGGTGCTGCGCCCGCAAGAAATTTCCAACCACCCTGAAGTGGTTCGTCGCCTGGGCATCATCGCGATCAACACCGCGCTGGAGTTCGACATCTACGGCAACGTCAACTCCACGCACGTGTGCGGGACGCGGATGATGAACGGGATCGGCGGCTCGGGCGACTTCGCGCGTAACGCGCACCTGGCAATCTTCGTGACCAAGTCGATTGCCAAGGCCGGGGCGATTTCCAGCGTGGTGCCGATGGTCAGCCACGTCGACCACACCGAGCACGACGTCGACATCCTGGTGACCGAAGTGGGCCTCGCCGACTTGCGTGGCCTGGCGCCACGGGAGCGCGCACGGGTGATCATCGACAACTGCGTGCATCCGGACTATCGCGATGCGTTGAACAAATACTTCAACGCCGCTTGCGCGATTGGTGGCCACACCCCTCACGTCCTGCGCGAAGCCCTGAGCTGGCACATTAACCTGGAAGAAACCGGGCACATGCTCAAGGATTGATCGATACACAACCGAGCTGATGCACACAGTTTCATCAGCTCGGTTGCACCACCCTCCTTTCTGTAAAAAACTGTACTGCTGTACCGGTCTTTTCCTACCGAAATATCCCACACCCTTCTTCTAAAATGCCATTTTTGCACTGTTTCAGTGCGGACAGGTACAGTTGCCCCATTTCCGTACAGTACAGCCGCTATAAACAGTTAACTGGCCCCTCACAATACAGGTGAACTGTATCTAGAGAGTCTTGCGCGGGAGGAGGATCATTGGCATCAGTTAAACCACTACCTAATCCCGCCACAAGCGGAAGGATGTCATCATGGAACGTACACTCAGTTCCGATCTGTTCTTTGAAGAAAAAGCTGTAAGCACCCAGGCTTCCCTGCCTCTGCGCGTTATCGCCAACCTGATGCTGTGGCAGCGCCGCATCTCCAGCCGCCATCAACTGGCTCGTCTGGATTCGCGTCTGCTGGCTGACGCAGGTATCAGCGAAGCACAACGCTACGAAGAGCTGAGCAAGCCGTTCTGGCGCTAATGAGCGCTCGCTGGCCCTGACCCACCGGGTCCACAGCCAGCAACCTGATTCGTTAAGCAAAGCCCGCCCCGGGTCACCGGAGGCGGGCTTTGTTGTGTCTGGGCCCGGGTGTTTTCGGCCCCGAACAGATCGCTTGCAAAGCAACCAGTACAGTTAAACTATTATAACAATTAGGCAGTACAATTTAGCGCCGGTGTATCTGTATCGGTCGAAACGATCCGCTCAACATGGTCTTCCAAAAAAAAGACCCTGTAAGGCGCTCCCCATGCACCCACAAACCCCGCGCACCACGTTGTTACGCCGCACCGTCGCCACGCTCGCCAGGTGGCGGCAACAGGCCCGAGAACGACACCAACTGGCCCAGCTCGACCCACGAGAGCTGTCCGACGCGGGTATCAGCCCCGGCGAGCGCCAGGTCGAGCTGTCCAAGCCGTTCTGGCGTGACTAGACAGTCAAGACGCTATTCGAATGGACAGGCCGCGGCTTAATATCCGGTCACCACGTGGCGAACCGTGTAGAACGGGCGTCTGATGCTCAATGGCATCCACATCCGTTTCACAGTGGCCGCTGCGCGTGACCTTATTTGTTCATCTACAGGAGTAACCCCATGTCCCGTCTTCGCCTGCTGAGTGCCGCCGCCCTGTTGGCCCTCGCCGCCAACGCCCATGCGTCCAGCCTCATCGTGACGACCGACTCGATCGTCGGCGCATTGAAAGCCACCTCCGATGCCAGTTCCGATGCCACCTCCTCCCTGCGTGACAACAAGGTCGTGCGCGCCGCCCGTGACGACGCCGCCAGCTTCGTCGCCAGCCAAGGCGCCATTCGTGGGGTCAAACTGGAAAGCGCTCTGGCACAGATCCGCCAGCAAGCGCCACAACTGAGCGCTGCGACAGACGCACAACTGGCCCAGGCTATTCTGGCCATCTGAAAACCCGTCGGAACAAGGGAGCGCCAGCCGCTCCCGGATGCCTCGACGCTGGCTCTCGCCCGGGCATTGCGCTAGCCTTGGCGCTCGCTTTCAGTTGTCGAGTCCCATGGCTTTTTCATACCGCCTAGTGCTGGTTCCCGTGATGTTTGCTGCCGGCTGGTCGCCATTGGCTTCGGCCTTTGATCTGTCCACCCAGAGCACTGTGGTGAGCGCTTATGCCACCAGCAAAGTGACCTCCGCGCCGTTTGACCGAAAGTGGGTGCTGGCCGCCCAGGATGACGCTGCCGCATTCATTGCCACTGACGGCCGATGGCGGGGGGCTCGGCTGGAATCAGCGCTGGATCGTCTGCGCCGCAGCCGACCAAAACTTAACGCCAGCGACCTTGAACTGGCGCAAGCAATTCTCGTCCAATAATCATCTTTGTATTTCGGAGTCATTCCATGCGTAGCCCGCTGATCGCCGCCGCTCTCGGCCTGCTGTTGTTGACCGATGTCGCCCACGCGCAGACCTTGAAGGCCACCAGTAACATCATCGTCCGCGCCTCCGCGCGCACCATTGATTTCACCTCGGACACCACCACCTCCATCCGCGACTCCAAAATCGTGCGCGAAGCCCACGATGACGCCGCCAGCTTCGTCGCCAGCAACGGCGAGATCCGTGGCGCACAACTCGAAGCCGCCTTCGACACCCTGCGCACCCGCCTGCCGGAAGCCCGTGATGCCAGCGACCAGACCCTCGCCGAAGCCATTCTCGCGCTGTGAGGCGTCTCATCGCCTGGCTCCTGGCCGGGGCTGTGCTGTTGTGTGCCGGCGCAGCCCAGGCCAGCCTGCAACTGCGGCTCATTACCGAAGGTTTGAGCCCAGCCGAACAGCAGGCCAGCCAGGCGTTGCTCGATGAAGCGCTGCGCTCACTGCCGCCGCGCTTCATCGAACAGTTGGACCGGCGCATCGATGTCGGCTGGACCGACAAGATGCCCGCCAACGCCTACGGCCAGGCCTCCCTGGTGTCCGAGCTGGACCTCAACCGCAACCTGCTCGCCAGCCTGACCGACGGCAGCGCCGCCACCCGCAAGACCAACCGCCCCCACGGCACCGTGCGCCGGGAAATGCTCGCCACCGTGCTGCATGAACTGACCCACATCTACGACCGTGCGCGCCTGTGGCCCAGCGCCGAGCGCGCGCTGATCCGACGCTGCAGCCGCCAGAACAACATCACCGGCCTGGTCGGACTGCCCGATCAATGCCGTGGCCAGAACGACCGCCGCTTCACCCTCAGCGACGACCCGCGCCTGCTCGACCTCGCCGGCTGGCCGCAATACGTCGGCCGCCGCGGTGAGCGCGAGCAGCACAACCGCCAGGTCGCGCGCAGCCCGGACCTCTACGAAACCAGCAGCCCGCTGGAGTTCGTCGCGGTCAATATGGAATATTTCCTCCTCGACCCGAGCTACGCCTGCCGCCGCCCCGCGCTGTTCCGCTATTACAAGGAACACTTTGGCTGGGCGCCGCCCGCGCAAGACACCTGCGCCAAGACCTACGCCTTCCTCAACGCCGGCAACGATTTCGCCAAGACGCCCCTGGGCCATGTCGACCCGGAACGGGTCTACGAAATCGATTACCTGCTCGCCGAAGCCAACCAGAACCTGGTCAGTCGCTGGGGCCACAGCATGTTGCGCCTGGTGATCTGCGCGCCGGGGCGCCCTCGCGGCCCGGACTGTCGGCTGGATCTGGACCAGCATCTGGTGTTGTCCTACCGCGCCTTTGTCGGTGACGTACAACTGTCGAGCTGGGACGGCCTGGTGGGCAAGTACCCGTCACGGCTGTTCGTGTTGCCGCTGGCCCAGGTCATCGACGAGTACACCAAGACCGAGTTGCGCGGCCTCGCCTCGGTGCCGCTGAAGCTGACGCGCCGGGAGATCGAGGACACCGTCGAACACGCGGCCGAAATGCATTGGAGCTACGACGGCAACTACTTCTTCCTGTCCAACAACTGTGCGGTCGAAGGCCTGAAACTGTTACGCAGCGGCAGCGCCAACCCGCAATTGACCGGTCTGGACAACATCACGCCCAACGGGCTGCTGGAGGTCCTGCAGGCGCGCGGCCTGGCCGATACCAGCGTGTTGAACGACAAGCGCGAGGCGCTGCGTCTGGGCTATCACTTCGACTCGTTCCGCGAGCGCTACCAAGCGATGTTCGACGTGCTGCGCAAGCGCCTGCCGATCCAACAGACCCAGGTCGAAGACTGGCTGTCCCTGAGCGCGCAAGAGCGCCGCCACTGGTTCGAGCAGGCCGACCTGCGCACCAGCGCCGCATTACTGCTGCTGGAACAGGCAAGCTTTCGCAAGCAATTGATGCTGGCCCAGGACGAAGTCAAACAACGCTACCTCGGCGCCCGCGAGCTGAAAAATGGCGGCATGGAGAAAGCCAACGCCACGCTGCAGCAGATTCTCGCCAACAGCGGCTTCCTCAGCCGCCCGGCAGAACTGCTGGGCAGCGGTGGCTACGGCTTGCCGCAACCTTCGGAGTCCAAGCGGCTGGAATCGGAAAGTGCCGAGCGCCAGAAACAGCTGCAATCCCTGACCGGCGAACTGGATAAAGAGGTGAGGGCGCTGCTGGACCCGTCCCGCGCCGCCGAGATTGCCGCGTGCGAAGCCAACCTCAAGCAGGTTGGCGAACATCTGCGCAAACTGCACAAAGCAGCGGGCGGCCTCGAATTGCCCTGAAAATTTGCGCATACACCAGCTGAATGTGGGAGCGAGCCCCCTCCCACATGTTGATCTGCGCAGGCCTGGAGACCGTGTGTCATTTCCACCTCACCTGTTTGATCAACGAAAGCTGGCTGAAAGCTTACGCGTCTAGGATCGCCCCCACTGCCGGCAACAGACCGGCTGTTAACAACAACAATGGTGATTCCCGATGTCCGCTCGCTCCCGCCTGTTCGCCCCCACTCCACCCGTAAGCCTCGTGCCTCTCGTTCTGCGCTGACCCCACCCGGTTCGCCATTCCTTAGCCGCGCTACGCCTGGAGTATTCCTATGCTGACTTTCCTTGGCTTTGCCATGGTCATCACGTTCATGTTCCTGATCATGACCAAGCGCCTGTCCGCGCTGATCGCCCTGATCATCGTGCCGATTCTGTTCGCGCTGTTCGGCGGTTTCGCGCCGAAGATCGGCCCGATGATGCTCGAAGGCATTACCAAGCTCGCGCCGACCGGCGTGATGCTGATGTTCGCCATCCTCTACTTTGCCCTGATGATCGACTCCGGCCTGTTCGACCCGGCCGTGCGCAAGATCCTCAAGATGGTCAAGGGCGACCCGCTGAAAGTCTCGGTCGGCACCGCCGTGCTGGCCTTGGTGGTGTCCCTCGACGGTGACGGCGCCACCACCTACATGATCTGCGTGGCCGCGATGCTGCCGCTGTACCAGCGCATCGGCATGAGCCCGCGGATCATGGCCGGCCTGATCATCCTCGCCGGTGGCGTGATGAACATGACGCCCTGGGGCGGCCCGACCGCTCGCGCCGCGAGTGCGCTGCATGTGGACCCGTCAGACATCTTCGTCCCGATGATCCCGGCCATGGCCGCCGGCGTGGTCGCGATCCTGGTGATCGCTTACATGTACGGCAAGCGCGAACGTGCGCGCCTGGGTGAACTGCACCTGCAGGGCGACGAGATCGATCACAGCGAAATCAGCGTGTCGCAATACCCGGATGCCCGCCGTCCGAAGCTGATCTGGTTCAACGGCGTGCTGACCCTGGCGCTGATGTGTACGTTGATCGCCGGCCTGTTGCCACTGCCGGTGCTGTTCATGGTGGCGTTCAGTATCGCGATGATCGTCAACTACCCGTGCCTGCAACAGCAGAAAGACCGCGTCGCCGCCCATGCCGGCAGCGTACTGGCCGTGGTGGGGTTGATCTTCGCTGCAGGGATTTTCACCGGCATCCTGTCGGGCACCGGCATGGTCGACGCCATGTCCAAGAGCCTGCTGGCGGTCATTCCAGAAGCCCTGGGCCCTTACCTGGCGGTGATCACCGCGCTGGTGAGCATGCCGTTCACCTTCTTCATGTCCAACGATGCGTTCTACTATGGCGTACTGCCGGTGCTGGCCGAAGCCGCCAGTCACTATGGCATCACCGCCGTAGAAATGGCCCGCGCCTCCATCGTCGGCCAACCCGTACACTTGCTCAGCCCGTTGGTGCCATCGACTTACCTGCTGGTGGCCCTGGCCGGTATCGAATTCGGCGATCACCAGCGCTTCACCCTGAAGTGGGCAGTGCTGGTGTGCCTGTGCATAATGTTCGCGGCGTTGCTGATGGGGATTTTTCCGCTGTTCAGCACTCTATAATCGTACCGACTCACCGCGCGGCGCTGCAGCTGGCGCGGTTTAACACTCGCTTAAAGGAATACACATGGAATGGCTGACCAATCCGGAAATCTGGATTGCCTTCTTCACCCTGACGGCCCTCGAGATCGTCCTGGGCATCGATAACATCATCATGATTTCGATCCTGGTCAGCCGCATGCCCAAGCATATGCAGGCGCGTACCCGGATCTTCGGCCTGGCCCTGGCCATGGTCACGCGAATCCTGTTGCTGCTGTCCATCACTTGGGTCATGCGCCTGACCGACGACCTGTTCGTGGTCTTCGGCCAGGGCATTTCCGGGCGCGACCTGATCCTGTTCTTCGGTGGTTTGTTCCTGCTGTGGAAAAGCTCCCAGGAGATGTACCACGCCCTGGAAGGTGAAGACGAAACCCACGAAGAGCCCAAAGGCGCCGGTGGCAAGTTCATCTACACCATCATCCAGATCGCGATCATCGACATCGTGTTCTCCCTGGACTCGGTGATCACTGCCGTCGGCATGGTGTCCCACGTACCGGTGATGATCGCGGCGATCGTGGTCGCGGTGCTGGTGATGATGGCAGCGGCCGGCACCATCAGTGACTTCATCGACAAGCACCCGTCGCTGAAGATGCTGGCGCTGTCGTTCCTGGTAGTGGTGGGTACCGTGCTGATCGCCGAATCCTTCGACGTGCATGTGCCTAAAGGCTACGTCTACTTCGCCATGGCGTTCTCGCTGGCGGTGGAAGCGGTGAACATCAAGATGCGTACCGCCATCGCGAAAAAGAAGAAACAGCAGGACCCTGTGAAACTGCGCAAGGACATTCCGGGTCAATAATCTTGATCCGCTGCTGAAATGGGGCGTTCGCGCCCCATTTTTTCATCTGCACAAAACTGACTTCATGACAGTTTTGTTTCAAACCCGACTTTAGCTATGCGATGCTGGCGCACAGCCCTTTCGCCAACTACAGCTTAAGTACAAGACGTAGAACGGCACGCGGCAATTCTCATTGGCTCCTGTTGGAGCCCACCCACACGGGGGGCCGAGCATGCTGACCTTGCTCAATCTGCTTTCCGCCGTGACCCTGCTGATCTGGGGCACGCATATCGTCCGTACCGGCATCCTGCGGGTCTACGGTTCCAACCTGCGCCACGTCATCGGGCAAAACATGTCCAAGCGCTGGCTGGCGTTCGTCGCCGGTATCCTGGTGACGGCCATGGTGCAGAGCAGCAACGCCACCGCCATGCTGGTCACATCGTTTGTCGGCCAGGGCCTGATGGGGCTGATGCCTGCCCTGGCGACCATGCTCGGCGCCGACGTCGGGACGGCGCTGATGGCCCGGGTGCTCACCCTGGACCTGTCCTGGCTGTCGCCGCTGCTGATCTTTCTCGGGGTGATCTTCTTCCTCTCGCGCAAGCAGACACGGGCCGGGCAATTGGGTCGGGTCGGGATCGGCCTCGGGCTGATCATCCTCGCCCTGCAGTTGATCGTCGAAGCCGCCGGGCCGATTACCCACGCACAGGGCGTGAAGGTGCTGTTCGCCTCACTGACCGGCGACATCCTGCTCGATGCGCTGGTCGGCGCGTTGTTCGCGATGATTTCCTACTCCAGCCTCGCCGCCGTACTGCTGACCGCCACCCTGGCCGGCGCCGGAGTGATCGGCTTGCACGTGGCCATCGGCCTGGTGATCGGCGCCAACATCGGCAGCGGCGTGCTGGCCTTCCTCAGCACCAACATGCAGAACGCCGCCGGACGCCAGGTGGCCCTGGGCAGCCTGTTGTACAAATTGATCGGCCTGTTGCTGATCATCCCGGTGCTCGACCCGCTCGTGTTGTGGATGGACAGCCTGGATTACAGCGCCCAAGGCATGGTCATCAGCTTCCACCTGCTCTACAACGTCAGTCGCTGCCTGATCCTGCTACCGAGCATCGGCCCGATGGCCCGGGTCTGCGCGTGGTTGCTGCCCGAACGGGAAGAGACCAACGGCAAGGCCACGCCGCGCCACTTGGACCTCGCCGCCCTGGCCACGCCAAGCCTGGCGCTGGCCAACGCGGTGCGGGAAACCCTGCGCCTGGGCGACCTGATCGACAACATGCTCACCGCAATGCTCGAAGTGCTGCGCGGCAAACAGACGGCCATCACCCAGGAAATGCGCAGCCTCAGCGACGACGTCGAGGCGCTCTACAGCGCGATCAAACTCTACCTGGCGCAAATGCCCCGCGAAGACCTCAGCGAACAGGACAACCGCCGCTGGGCCGAGATCATCGAGCTGTCGATCAACCTGAAACTGGCCGGCGACCTGATCGAACGCATGCTGCGCAAAGTCCAGCAGCAGAAAACGTCCCAACGTCGCCAGTTCTCCGAAGTGGGCCTGGAAGAACTCACCGGCCTGCACAGCCAACTGATTGCCAACCTGCGCCTGGGCCTGTCGGTATTCCTCAGTGCCGACCCGGAAAGCGCGCGCCAATTGCTGCGCGAGAAACGTCGCTTCCGCGCCCAGGAGCGGCGCCTGGCCCATGCCCACGTCAGTCGCCTGCAACGCAAGATCGTACAGAGCCTGGAGACCAGTTCCCTGCATTTGGAACTGATTGCCGACATGAAACGCTTGAACTCATTGTTTTGCAGCAGTGCTTATGTAGTCTTGGAAACGTCCGACACCGGCGCGCTGTCCGCCGAAGATATTGCCGACATCACACATTCGCCCTGAACGTAAGACGGCCGCTGAAGTCAGTTAACACTGACCTCACTCGCCAGGAAGCCAGTTATGCGTCGCCTGTTACTCGCCTGCCTGCTCATGGGCTCTGCACACGCCTTTGCCTTTGACCGCCTGCACGTCGAGGGTTACACCTTGCCCAACGGCCTGCAACTGCTGCTCAAACCGGGCACCGAACGCGGGCATGTGGCGATTCGCCTGGTGGTCGGCGTGGGCCTGGATGACTTCCGTTGCGAAGACAAGGAACTGCCGCACCTGCTCGAACACTTGTTGTTCAGCGGTATCGACGGCGGCGGCGAAGGCGACCTCGAAGAACGCATGCAAGCCCTGGGCGGCGAGTGGAACGCCTACACCAGCAACGCCGACACCACCTTCGTGATCGAGGCGCCCGCGCAAAACCAGCGCAAGGTCCTGGACCTGCTGCGGGCGATCCTCACCCGCACCGAACTGACCGACGCCCATATCAATGCCGCCAAGCAGGTGGTCGAGCGCGAAGACGGCGGCCATTACTCGCACCTGCAACGCCTGCTGGACCGCCAGGACCTGGGCCACACCGCCAGCAACCAATTGGCGGTCGAACTGGGCCTCAAGTGCGCCGAACGCGCCGAGGCCGGCCAGTTGACCCGCGACCAGTTGGAGCAACTGCGCAAAAACTGGTACGCCCCCAACAACATGACGCTGATCATCGTCGGCGACCTCGACAAACTGCTGCCGGCCTATCTGGAACGCACTTATGGCCAACTTGTCCCGGTCGAGCCCACCGAGCATCTGGCCCTGCCGGAAATCCAGCACGCCGCCGCCAACCGCCGCGATCTGATCCATGGCTGGGTCGGCAACGGCGCCAAACTGCACTGGTTGTTCCCCGAGCCGGTACTCGACGACCAGCATGACGAAACCTACAACCTGCTCAAGGACTACCTCGACTGGGCGCTGTATCGCCAACTGCGCCTCAAGCACGCTTTGTCCTACGGCCCGTGGAGCGAACGCGAAGTGCTCGGCGGCGTCGGTTTCCTCAGCCTGAATGCCGACCTCGAACGGGAAAACCTCGCCGAAGCCAAACAGGTGTTGCAAGACCTCACGGCCCAACTGCTCAAGGACGGCCTCGACCCGGCGGCATTCGCCCGCCTGCAAAACGCCGCCATCGCACGCCAGGCCTGGGCCGTGCAGGGCAACAGCGCGCTGGCCGACTATTACTGGAGCGCCTCGGGCGACTACGACAACGGTCACTTCAGCGACCCGGTCAAACGCATCAAGGCCGTGAGCCTGACGCAGACCAACCAGGCCATGCGCCAACTCTTCAAGCAGCCGGGCTATTGGCGCATCGAGAAACCGCTGCTGAGCTACGACATGCTGAACTGGATCGGCGCCGGTGTGCTCGGGCTGATCGCGATTGGAGTGATCGGCGTGCGCAGTTATCGCAAACGGATCGCGTAATGAGGCACCGCACCCAGGGCTAAGACGTTATTCTGTCTGGGATTTTTCCTACAAAGACTGTGACCGCCGAATGCCGAACCTGAACCACTACATCCAGCGCATCCTCGAACTGATGAAGCGCTACCCAGGGGTGATTGCACTCGGCGGTTTCATCTCGGGGGTGAGCAGCTTCATTCTGGTGGACCGCCAGCAGGGCATGGCCAGCTGGATCGCGGTGATCATGCTGGTGAGCTGGCTGTGGCTGATGCTGGAAAACAGCTTTACCCAGCTGTTCACCAAACTCTTCAAGCGCGAAATCCCCGAACCGCTGCTGCGTTACGCCACCCAGATGATCCACCAGGAAAGTCTGTTTTTCGTGCTGCCGTTCTTTTTCATCACCACCACCTGGAACAGCGGCCAATCGATCTTCACTGGGCTGCTCGGCGCGGCGGCGCTGGTGTCGATCACCGACCCGCTGTATTACAAGTGGCTGGCGCCCAAACGCTCGCTGTTCCTCGCCTTGCACACCTTGACCCTGTTCGCCGCGCTGCTCACCGCGCTGCCGATCATCCTGCACCTGACCACCGCCGAGAGTTACAAGCTGGCCCTCGGCGTGGCCATGGTCCTGTCGATCCCGAGCCTGGCCGTAAGCCTGCCGCTGCGCAGCGTCAAAGGCTGGGCGATGCTGCTCGGGGTCACGGCCGCGATTGGCTGCGCCGGATGGTTCCTACGCAGTTGGGTTCCACCGGCCACCTTGTGGATGACCGAAGTGGCGATCAGCACCCAGTTGCAAGACCGCACACCCGGCGACGATCTCAAAGAGGTCAGCGCCGCCCAACTGCGCAGCGGCGGGCTGTATGCCTATACCGCGATCAATGCCCCGCGCGGGCTGGATGAGCGGATCTACCATGTGTGGAAATTCAACGGCCAGGAAGTCGACCGCATCGCCCTGGATATCCACGGCGGGCGCAAGGAAGGCTACCGCGCCTGGACCCACAAGCAGAACTTCCCGGCCGACTCCGTGGGGCGCTGGCAAGTCCGGGTGCTGACCGAGGACGGGCAGGTGATCGGTGTGCTGCGCTTCAAAGTGACTGACACAGCACAAACGGACAACCCAAAGTAAGCTGTATCGTGCTATTACGTAGGCATTGTGGATAGCCAGACAAGCTCGGAGCTTATGACCACTCGTACCTCGGCCGGCACAGCCCACCTCGATACGTCCACCGCCCCCCCGTTACTCAGGATTACGGGGGACTGGACGCTTGCCCACTACACAAACCTGAAGAAACTGTCGGACAAACTCGACGGCCAATACGACGCCGGTGCCCGCATCGACCTCAATGGCCTCGGTGCCCTCGACACAGCCGGCGCCTCACTGCTGGTGGAGCTGCTGGGCCCGGACCGCATCGAGCAATCTGCCGAGCAGACCGATTGCAGCCTGTCCGCCGCCGACCGCGCGCTGCTCAAGACCGTCTACCGCTCCCTGAACGATTTCTGCGTACCGGAAAAAGCGCCGGAAGAAGCCGCCGGCATCCAGTTGCTGGCGCGCATCGGTGCCGCGGTGGACACAGTGTGGCTGGACAGCAAGCAACTGCTGGGCTTTATCGGCCTGATCCTGGAAACCTTCGCCCGCAGCATTTTCCGGCCCAAGCGCTGGCGCGTGACGCCGATGGTTGCGCATATCGAACAGACCGGCCTCGACGCCGCGCCCATCGTCGCCTTGCTGACGTTTCTGGTGGGCGCCGTGGTGGCATTCCTCGGTGCCACGGTACTCAAGAGCTTTGGCGCGACAATTTTCACCGTGGACCTGGTGGCGTTCTCCTTCCTACGGGAATTCGGCGTCTTGCTCACCGCGATCCTGATCGCCGGCCGCACCGCCAGTGCCTTTACCGCACAGATCGGCTCGATGAAGGCCAACGAAGAAATCGACGCAATCCGCACCCTGGGCCTGGACCCGATGGAGTTGCTGGTATTGCCTCGGGTACTGGCACTGCTGGTGTCGCTGCCGATGCTGACGTTCCTGGCGATGCTCTCGGGGATTGTCGGCGGCGGGGTGGTGTGTGCGCTGACTCTGGATATTTCACCGGCGATGTTCCTCTCGCTGCTGCAGTCGGACATTGGCGTGAAGCATTTCCTGGTGGGCATGGTGAAAGCGCCGTTCTTCGCCTTCCTGATCGCCGCCATCGGTTGCCTGGAAGGCTTCAAGGTCAGCGGCAGCGCCGAGTCGGTCGGCGCCCATACCACCTCCAGCGTGGTGCAATCGATTTTTGTGGTGATCGTGCTCGATGCAGTCGCCGCGCTGTTCTTCATGGAGATGAGCTGGTGAGTCGCCGACCCCGAGCGCCCAGCGAGGCGGTGATCGAAGTCCGTGGGCTGTGCAATCGCTTTGGCAGCCAGAGCGTGCATGAAAACCTCGACCTGGATCTGTACAAGGGCGAAATCCTCGCCGTGGTCGGCGGTTCCGGCAGCGGCAAGTCGGTGCTGCTGCGCAGCATCGTCGGCCTGCGCCGGCCCAGCGCAGGCGAGGTACGGGTATTCGGCAAGGACTTGTCGAACCTGCCGGAGCATGAGCGCTCCCTGGTGGAACGACGCTTTGGCGTACTGTTCCAGAAGGGCGCGCTGTTTTCCTCGCTGACGGTGATCGAGAACGTCGCGCTGCCGCTGATCGAACACGCCGGCCTGAGCCGCGCCGACGCCGAGCACCTGGCTGCGGTCAAACTGGCCCTGGCCGGGTTGCCGTTGTCGGCGGCCGACAAATACCCGGCGTCGCTGTCCGGCGGCATGATCAAGCGTGCAGCCCTGGCCCGTGCCCTGGCGCTGGACCCGGACATCCTGTTCCTCGACGAACCCACCGCCGGGCTCGACCCGATCGGCGCCGCGCAATTCGACCAACTGATCCTGACCCTGCGCGATGCGCTGGGCTTGAGTGTGTTCCTGGTCACCCATGACCTGGACACGCTGTACACCATCACCGACCGCGTGGCGGTGCTGGCGCAGAAGAAAGTGCTGGTGGCCGATGCCATCGATGTCGTCTCGGAAACCGACGACGCCTGGATTCACGAATATTTCCACGGCCCCCGGGGCCGCGCGGCATTGGATGCCGCTCAACCGCTCAACGAGGTATGACATGGAAACCCGAGCCCATCATGTGATGATCGGTCTGTTCAGCGTGATTGTGGTGGTCGGCGCGATGCTGTTCGGCCTGTGGCTGGCCAAGTCCAGCGTCGACACCGCGTTCCAGGATTACGAAGTGATTTTCAACGAGGCGGTCAGCGGCCTGTCCCAGGGCAGCTCGGTGCAGTACAGCGGGATCAAGGTGGGCGATGTCATCAGCCTGCGCCTGGACCCCAAAGACCCGCGCCGCGTGCTCGCGCGCATCCGCCTCTCCGGGCAGACGCCGATCAAGGAAGACACCCAGGCCAAACTGGCGCTGACCGGCATCACTGGCACATCGATCATCCAGCTCAGCGGCGGCACACCGCAAAGCCCGAAACTCAAGGGCAAGGACGGCAACCTGCCGGAGATCATTGCCTCGCCATCGCCAATCGCGCGGTTGCTGACCAACAGCAACGACCTGATGACCAGCATCAACCTGCTGCTGCACAACGCCAACGAAATGTTCTCCGCGCAGAATGTCGAGCGCATCAGCAACACCCTGGACCACCTGGAACAAACCACCGGCGCGATTGCCGAGCAGCGCGGTGATATCAAGGTGGTGATGCAGCAACTGATGCAGGTCAGCAAGCAGGCCGGTGCCGCCCTGGAGCAGACCACTGCGCTGATGCGCAATGCCAACGGCCTGCTCAACGATCAAGGCAAGCAGGTCTTCGGCAGCGCCGAACAGGCGATGAAATCCCTTGAGCAAAGCACCGCGACCATCAATACCTTGCTGACCGATAACAAGGACTCGGTGAACAGCGGCATGCAGGGCCTCAACGAACTGGCGCCGGCCGTGCGCGAACTGCGCGAAACCCTCGGTTCGCTGCGCGCCATCTCCCGCCGCCTGGAAGCCAACCCCAGCGGTTACCTGCTGGGCAGCGACAAGAACAAGGAGTTCACGCCATGAAGCGTGCTTACCAACTGATCGCCCCCGTGGCCCTGGCGCTGGTCAGCGCGTGCTCGATCCTGCCCAGCCCCAACCCGTCCGACGTCTATCGCCTGGCCTCGGCCCCGGCGACCACCCAAGCGGCGCCGGTAGCCTGGTCGCTGCGCGTGACCAAGCCGCAGACCAGCGAGTTCCTCGACAGCTCGCGCATTGCCGTGGTGCCCCAGGGTGATCTGATCAGCAGCTACGCCAACTCACGCTGGAGCGACCCGGCGCCGGTGCTGCTGCGTAACCGCTTCATGGATGGCTTCCAGCGCGATGGCCGGGTGACACTGCTGAGCAGCGACGAGACCAACCTGCAGGCCGACTACGAGTTGGGCGGGCAATTGCAGGCGTTCCAGAGCGAATACCGCGGCAACGCGGTGGAGGTGGTGATCCGCCTGGATGCGCGGCTGGTGCGCGGCAGCGATCAGCGGATCATTGCCAGCCGCCGGTTTGAAGTGCGCCAGCCGGTCGGCGACAACAAAGTGCCGGCGGTGGTGGCCGGGTTTGGGCTGGCGGGGGATCAGTTGAACAAGCAGGTGGTGGATTGGGTGGTGGCGCAGGGCAACACTGCGCCGAAACGCTGAGGGCCTCATCGGGAGCAAGCTCCCTCCCACAGTTGACCGCGTTTCGTCAGGATGAATACGGTTGAGTGTGGGAGGGAGCTTGCTCCCGATAGCTATCCAAGCCTTAACCGAAAAACCAGTAGCACACCGCAATCGCCGCCACCACACCAGCAAACTCCGCGAGCAATGCACAACCCACCGCATGCCTTGCCCGCTGAATGCCCACCGAGCCGAAATACACCGCCAACACATAGAAGGTGGTCTCGGTACTGCCCTGAACCGTCGCCGCCACCAACGCCGGGAAGCTGTCGACGCCCTGGGTCTGCATGGTCTCGATCAACATCGCCCGTGCGGCACTGCCGGAGAACGGCTTGACCATCGCGGTCGGCAGCGCGTCGACGAAGCGCGTGTCCAGGCCGGTCCAGGCCACCACATGACGAATGCCTTCCAGGCCAAAGTCCAGCGCGCCGGACGCACGCAACACGCCCACCGCGCAAAGCATCGCCACCAGGTATGGCAGCAGGTTCTTGGCGACGTCGAAGCCTTCTTTGGCCCCTTCGACAAACGCCTCGTACACCTTCACCTTGCGCAACGCGCCGACCAGCAGGAACAGCATGATCAGACCAAACAGCGTCAGGTTGCCGAGGATCGACGACAGCCCGGCCAGCGCCGTGGCGGACAAGGTCGCCAGCAATGCCATGAAGCCGCCCAGCAGCAGTGCGCCCGGGATCAAATAGGCCAGCACCACCGGGTCCCACAGCCGCAGGCGCTGCATCACCGCCACCGAGAGCAGGCCCGTCAGGGTCGACGCGCTGGTGGCCAGCAGGATCGGCAGGAACACCAGCGTCGGGTCGGCCGCGCCTTGCTGGGCGCGGTACATGAAGATGGTCACCGGCAACAGCGTCAGCGAGGACGCGTTGAGCACCAGGAACAGAATCTGCGCGTTACTCGCGGTATTGGGGATCGGGTTGAGTTCCTGCAACGCCTTCATGGCTTTCAGGCCGATGGGCGTGGCGGCGTTGTCCAGGCCCAGGCCGTTGGCGGCGAAGTTGAGGGTGATCAGGCCGATGGCCGGGTGGCCGGCCGGCACTTCCGGCATCAGCCGGCGGAACAGGGGGCCCAGGGCCTTGGCCAACCAATTGACGATCCCGGCTTTTTCGGCGATGCGCAAAAACCCCAGCCATAACGTCAGGGTGCCAAACAGCAACACCATGACCTCCACCGACAATTTGGCCATGGCGAAAATGCTTTCCACCATCGCCGCAAAAATCCCGGCGTTACCGCCCACCAGCCATTGCGCCAGTGCTGACACCATTGCCACGACAAAGAAGCCAAGCCACAGGCCATTGAGCATCAGTTGAATCCCCCGAAAGATGGGGCGAATGATAGCGGGGCTGGCAGAAACGACAAACCCCGGATTTCCCGGGGTTTGTTCGCATCAGGCTGGCCTCAGCCGCGGCTGGTCTCGCCGACCGGCAGCACTTGCTTGGTGCGCCAGTGCGGCAGGGAGTTCCAGTAGCGCTCGCCCTTGGCATCGTCGTACATGCCTTCCCAACGGGAGATAACCAGTACCGCCAGGGCGTTGCCGATCACGTTGAGCGCGGTACGCGCCATGTCCATGATTCGGTCGACGCCGGCAATGAACGCCAGGCCTTCCAACGGAATGCCCACGCTGCCCAGCGTCGCCAGCAACACTACGAAGGACACACCCGGCACACCGGCGATGCCCTTGGAGGTGACCATCAGCGTCAACACCAGCATCAGTTGCTGGCCGACCGACAAATCAATGCCATACAGCTGCGCGATAAAGATCGCCGCGATGCTCTGGTACAGGGTCGAACCATCGAGGTTGAACGAATAACCGGTCGGCACCACGAAGCTGCAGATGGCCTTCGGCGCGCCGTAGGCTTCCATCTTCTCGATCACACGCGGCAGCACGGTTTCCGAACTGGCGGTGGAGTAGGCCAGCACCAGCTCATCCTTGAAGATACGCATCAGCTTGATCACCGAGAAGCCGAACAGGCGTGCGATCAGGCCCAGGACCACAAAGGCGAAGAACAGGATGGCGACGTAAACCAGGATCACCAGCTTGGCCAATGGCAGCAGGGAAGCGAAGCCGAAGTTGGCGACGGTCACCGCGATCAGCGCGAACACACCGATAGGCGCGTACTTCATGATCATGTGGGTGACTTTGAACATGCTCTCGGACACGCCCTGGAACATCGTCACCAACGGTTCGCGCAGCTCAGGCTTGAGGCTCGACAGGCCCAGGCCGAACAGCACGGAGAAGAAGATGATCGGCAGCATCTCGCCACGCGCGACGGCGGCAAAGATGTTCGACGGGATCAGGTTGAGGATGGTCTGGACGAACGCATGCTCATGCTGCACTTCCGCTGCGGTCGCCTGGTACTTGGAGATGTCCACGGTACCCAGGGTACTCATGTCGATGCCCGTACCGGGGTGGAACAGGTTGGCCAGCAACAGGCCGACCACGATGGCGATGGTGGTGACGATTTCGAAGTAAAGGATGGTTTTGACACCGATGCGCCCGAGCTTTTTCGCGTCACCGACACCGGCAATGCCGACGATCAGCGAAGAAATCACAATCGGGATCACGATCATCTTGATCAGGCGGATAAAGATATCGCCCGCTGGCTGCAGCACATTGCTGATCCACCAGGCCTTTTCAGCACTGAAATGGTTGAGCACGGCACCGATTGCGATACCCAGCACCAAACCGATGAGGATCTGCCAGGCGAGGCTTAGCTTTGCCTTCTTCATGTCATTACCCTTACTTCAAGTGAACTTAAGGCAAATGCGCCAGCTGCAACGCTCGGAAGCGAAAAAGTGTGTGCATCTGCCTCCGTAGAAAGTCATCGCCGCATGGCCGAAATGGCTTACTGGCAGGCGAAAAAAGGCGCAACTATTCCCATGCAAGGGGGCGACGTCTAATGCCGTAAACGCCTACCCCATGCCGAATCGGCATGGCTTTTTTTAAGAATAACTGTCCGAACGGTCAGTTCAAATGCGACATGTTGCCCGGTGAATATGCCGTGAACCGGTCAAATCAGGCTCGCTCAGAGATTCAGGAGACCTCAGGGCATTCGCGAAAATGCCTGTGTATTCAGGGGCCTGTTGTCTGAAATGTCCTATAGCGCAGGCAAAATTTTCTCGATAGATGGTCGCCCCGACATACCCAGTAATGATTGGGCTCGGGCGAAAAGAAGACTCTCGGCTATGAGCGGCATAAGAAGCGGGGATGAACGTCATAAGCGCGCCGCAAATCCAGCAAGCTCGAAAGCGGGTGGACTTGCGGCGCAGCTTTTCACCTGACCCGGCCCTTGCGCAGGCACTCCCTGTCCCCGTAGGTCGCGCCGATCGCGAAGGATCAGAGCAACCCGGCCCCCTGGTCATGCATCACCCTTGGCGAGCGATGCAAACAGAAAGAAGCGCACAGGCTTCTTTCTATGGACGCCAGTCCCGTAGACGACAAATGCATCAGACGGAACCTAGTACCAATTCGGATCTTTCTTAAGCTGCTCCATCAGCAGTTTTTGCATGCCTGCGTCCGGCTTACCGATAAACCGGTAATCGGCGTGCCGGGTCGGGGACTTGTCCGCCGGCAGGCCGGCCGGGACTTCCACCAACATGGCGTAGGCATCTTCCTTGTCGTAACTGAAGGCGACGATCAGGCGCTTGTTTCGGCAGGTGTCTGCGGTTTCGCAGAGCGGCCCGACCAAGTACTTGTCGCCACCTTCTTCGACGGCATTCATTTGCTCGGCGGCGCCAGACAGGTTCATGACCCATTCTGGCAGGCGCTCTTCTTTCTTCACCACGCTTTGCCAGGTTTCACGGTACTGCGGGTCCGCGCCGAGCAATTCGTTGGCGCGGCTCTGGCCGTCGTGAGCGGCCATCGCCAAGCCGCTGCCGCCCAGGAGCAGGACGGCAGCCATGGTTTTGAGGGACAAACGGGTCATATTCAGCCTCGGCCACGACGACCAAAGAAGAACGAAGCGATGAACATCACCAGGAAGACCACAAACAGGATCTTGGCGATACCCGTGGCGGTGCCCGCGATACCACCGAAGCCCAGGACTGCAGCCACAATGGCGATGATCAGAAAAGTGATTGCCCAACTCAACATGGTGATTCTCCTTACGCTTTTATAGGGGGTGACAGCGGTACTGCCGTGCAATCGCTCAACTCAAGCGACCTTTTATTGCCTAGAACACCCAACGTTCCTGGGATGGCAGTTCATTCAGGGCAGACGCCTGGTCAACCATCCGCAGTTGGGGAACGGTTACATCGGCAGAAACGCTGCCAACGGAACGGCTATCAATGGAACGAAAGTGGGTCTGGGTCATCGCCGGACGTTCGAAATGCGGGGTTTGCTGCTGACTCTGCTGCCAATGCTGCAGCTGCTGGCCGCCAATCAACGTGACCATCAAGGCCAGGCTAGCGAACAGGCCTTGTTGCAAGCGCAGTGGCGATACATGCAGTGAGCTGAGGCTTGGGCGAGTCATGCTGCTTTCTCCCGCATTTTGATTATTCGTTAGGAGAGCTATTGCAGAGCGCATGCCAGTTTTTTTACAAAATAATATTCAACTAAATCAATAAGTTAGATATATGCGACCGGAGCAAAGCCCAGCATCCTGCACGATGGCCGCCTGGGCGCCGTGCGAAATGCACGATCGCCAGCGGTCGGATCGACGGATAGAAAACCCATCGAGCGTTGCCGAAGTGGCAAGAAGGCATGAAAACGCCATTGGGCGCAGGCTTTGTAGGAATGCAGGCAGATAGCTGCACGACGTTGCGTTTTATCGATCAGAATGAACCATGCAACTTGCCCGATTATTCCGGGACTAAACACCATCATTCATATTAAGGAGCGCGGGACAGATGGAATCAGCCAAGGAACTTCAAGGCCGCATTCTTTTGGTGGACGACGAATCCGCGATCCTTCGTACCTTCCGTTATTGCCTGGAAGATGAGGGCTACACCGTAGCCACCGCCAACAGCGCCGCCCAGGCCGATGCCTTGATGCAACGCCAGGTGTTCGACCTGTGCTTCCTCGACCTGCGCCTGGGCGAGGACAACGGCCTGGATGTGTTGGCGCAGATGCGTATCCAGGCGCCGTGGATGCGCGTGGTGATTGTGACCGCGCATTCCGCCGTCGACACCGCGGTGGATGCCATCCAGGCCGGCGCGGCTGATTATCTGGTCAAACCGTGCAGCCCCGACCAACTGCGTTTGGCCACCGCCAAACAGCTGGAAGTGCGCCAGCTCTCCGCGCGCCTGGAAGCACTGGAAGGCGAAGTGCGCCAACCGAAAGACGGTCTCGACTCCCACAGCCCGGCGATGATGGCGGTGCTGGAAACTGCGCGCCAAGTGGCCGGGACTGACGCCAACATCCTCATCCTCGGCGAGTCCGGCACCGGTAAAGGCGAGCTGGCGCGGGCCATTCATGGCTGGAGCAAGCGCTCGAAGAAATCCTGCGTCACCATCAACTGCCCGTCGCTGACGGCGGAGCTGATGGAAAGCGAACTGTTCGGCCATAGCCGCGGAGCCTTTACCGGCGCCAGCGAAAGCACCTTGGGCCGGGTCAACCAGGCGGATGGCGGCACGCTGTTTCTCGACGAGATCGGCGACTTTCCCCTCACTCTGCAACCCAAGTTGCTGCGTTTTATCCAGGACAAGGAATACGAGCGCGTGGGCGACCCGGTCACCCGGCGCGCCGATGTACGCATCCTCGCGGCCACCAACCTGAATCTCGAAGACATGGTGCGCGACGGCCGCTTCCGCGAAGACTTGCTGTACCGCCTCAACGTCATCACCTTGCACCTGCCGCCGTTGCGCGAACGCAGCGAAGACATCCTGGCCTTGGCCGACCGCTTCCTCGCCCGCTTCGTCAAGGAATACGCCCGCCCGGCGCGGGGCTTCAGCGATGAGGCACGCGAAGCGCTGCTCAACTACCGCTGGCCGGGCAATATCCGCGAGCTGCGCAACGTGGTGGAGCGCGCGAGCATTATCTGCCCGCAGGAAAAAGTCGAAATCAGCCACCTCGGGATGGCCGAACAGCCGACCAACAATGCCCCCCGTATCGGTGCAGCGTTGAGCCTGGACGAGCTGGAAAAAGCGCATATCGGCGCGGTACTTGCCACCAGCGACACCCTGGATCAGGCGGCCCGCACCCTGGGCATCGACGCGTCGACGCTGTACCGCAAACGCAAACAGTACAACCTGTGAGCGGCACCCTATGAAGTTAGCGATGACATTGCGCACTCGGTTATTCCTGAGTATCTCAGCGCTGATCACCGTCGCCCTGCTGGGGTTGATCCTGGGCCTGGTCAGCGTGATGCAGATGGCCAAGACCCAGGAGTCGTCGATCCGCAGCAACTTCATCACCCTCGACCTGGGACTCAAACTGCGCCAGAGCCTGGGCGATCAGTTGATGATGATGCTCGAACAGCGCCCCAATCCCGAGGCGCTGCAAGCGTCCGAACAGCGTTACTTCGAGCTGCTCGACCAAGGCATTGCGCATGAACAGCGCGACGGGAACAGCGGCGGTTTCAGCCGGGCCCGGGCCGACTATCAGCGCTTCCTGGCGGCTTTTGACGAGTCTCAACAAGCGTCCCCACCGCCCGGCAGCAAAGAGAAAATCACCGAAACCTTCAATGTCCTGCGTAACGGCCTGATCGCCGAGCACAAGCAGGCCTTGGAAAACATCAGCGCCAGCGAACATAAATCCCGCGAGCGCGCCTTGTTGATCGCCGGGCTGCTGGGGTTGGTTGGCCTCGCGGTGTTGATCATCGGTTTTGTTACCGCCCATGGCATCGCCCGACGGTTTGGCGCGCCGATCGAAGCACTGGCCAAGGCCGCCGACAAGATCGGGCAAGGCGATTTTGAAGTGACCCTGCCCATTTCTTCGGCAGCGGAAATGAACCAACTGACCCGGCGCTTCGGCATCATGGCCGAAGCCTTGCGCCAGCATCAGGCAACCAATATCGATGAGTTGCTCGCCGGCCAGCAGCGCCTGCAGGCGGTACTCGACAGTATCGACGACGGCCTGTTGATGATTGACCGGCAAGGCCGCCTGGAGCACCTCAACCCAGTGGCACAGCGCCAGTTGGGCTGGGACGAGGAACGTCTCGGCCAGGGCCTGGGCGAGGCGCTGGGTCGCCCGGAAATGGACGATCAGCTGCAACTGGTGCTGCGTGGCGGCAGCCTGGAGCGCGCGCCGGACGACCTGGAAGTGGAAGTCGAGGGCGAACTGCGCCTGCTGACCTACAGCCTGACGCCGGTGAGCCACACCCAGGGGCATATCCTCGGTGCCGTGATGGTGCTGCATGACGTCACCGAACAGCGCGCCTTTGAACGGGTACGCAGCGAGTTCGTGTTGCGCGCCTCCCACGAACTGCGCACGCCGGTGACCGGTATGCACATGGCCTTCGGTTTGTTCCGCGAACGCGCGAAGTTTCCTGCGGAGTCCCGTGAAGCGGACCTGCTGGATACGGTCAATGAAGAAATGCAGCGCCTGATGCAACTGATCAACGACTTGCTCAACTTTTCGCGCTACCAGAACGGCCTGCAGAAACTCACCCTGGCCCCGTGCGATGTCACCGACCTGCTGGAGCACGCACGGGCGCGCTTTGCCGAGCCGGCGAATGCACAACACATCGAACTGCTGGTAGAAGCCCAGCCCGACCTGCCTCGGCTGTATGCCGACCAGGCGCAACTGGAACGCGTGCTCGACAACCTGTTGGGCAACGCCCTGCGCCATACCGCCGAGGGCGGGCAGATCCGTCTGCAGGCACGGCGCCATGGCGAGCGGGTGATCATCAGCGTCGAGGACAACGGCGAAGGTATCGCCTATGGCCAACAAGGGCGCATCTTCGAACCCTTCGTGCAGGTGGGTCGCAAGAAAGGCGGCGCCGGCCTGGGGCTGGCGCTGTGCAAGGAGATCGTGCAACTGCACGGTGGCCGCATGGGCGTGTATTCGCGGCCGGGGCAGGGCACGCAGTTCTACATGGCGTTGCCGCTGTAGCGATTAACGCCGGTCGAGGGCACGCAGGATCGCGGCACTCTCGGCATCCGGCGTGCCATCGAACAGCGCAGGGCGAAAGTGCATCTGGAACGCGGCGAGCACATGGCGCGTGGCGACGTCCAGCTCACCAGTCTGCGGCGTCTGGTAGCCCAGGTGCGCCAACGCTTCCTGGAACCAGGTGATGCTCGGCAGTTCCGTGGCGTACTGCGCCTGGAAGCGTGCCACCGCCTGCGCGTCGGGCCAGACGCCCAAGCCTTTCTCGGCCAGGCGCTTCCATGGGAACAACGGCCCCGGGTCCAGCTTGCGCAGCGGCGCGATGTCGCTGTGACCGATGATGTTTCTGGGGTCGATGCCGTTGCGCGTGCTGATGTCCTTGAGCAACACCTCCAGGGATTTCACCTGCGCTTCGGAATACGGGTACCACACGCGGCCCGTCGGCGTGTCGCGGAACCCTGGGTTGACGATCTCGATCCCGATGGAGCTGGAGTTCAGCCAGGTGCGGCCCATCCACTCGCTTTCCCCGGCATGCCAGGCGCGCTGGCTTTCATCCACCAGCTTGTAGATGGTGCCCGAAGCGTCGTCGCCGATCAGGTAATGGCTGCTGACCTGACCATGGGTCAGCAGCGCCAGGGAGCGTTCGAGGTTGGTCGAGGTGTAATGGACGACCACGAACTGCACGCGGTTGTCATGGTTGACCGAAGGGTGGCTGGTATCCAGGCGCGGGCCGCTGGCGCAGCCGCTGAGCAGGAGGAACACAAAGGCGAAGTACACGGATTTCATGGCGGATAACGTTACGCTGAAGACGATAATGCAACAGTGTAACGTACCGTTTGTGGCCCGAACGTCAAATTACAAAATGGAACATCTTTTAGGCCGCCTGCACCCGGTTACGTCCCGCTGCCTTGGCCCGGTACAACGCCTCGTCGGCGCGCTTGAGCGCCAGGTCGCTGCGCTCGCCGGGCTGGAACTGCGCCACGCCCATCGACACCGTGATCGTCACCGGCTCGCCCTTGAAGTGGAACGGGCAGACTTCAATCGCCGCACGCAGCGCTTCGCCGGCGGCGAGGGCATTCGCCAGGGGTGAGTCGGGCATCAGCAACACAAACTCTTCGCCGCCGAAGCGCGCAATGAAGTCGCCGGGGCGCAGGCGCTTGCGCAGCACGCTGGCGATGATTTTCAGCACTTTGTCCCCGGCCAGGTGCCCGTAACCGTCGTTGATACGCTTGAAGTGATCGAGGTCCAGCATCGCCAGCGACAGGCTGTTGCCGCGCTGATGCCAGAGGTTGACCTCATGGTCCAGGCGCTCGCTCCACGCGGCACGGTTGGGCAAGCCGGTAAGCGGATCGACCAACGCTTTCTGGCGCTGTACTTCGAGGTGATCGCGATAACCCTGGGCCTCCTGCTCCATATTGGCGACGCGTTCGGCGAGCCCTTTCAAGCGCTCCGCCACTTCCTGCTCGCGCAGGTCACGCTGCTGCTGGTGCTGGTCCATGGTGCCGAGCAGGCCTTCAAGGTGGCTTTCCAATACCTGCTTGAGGCTGTCCAGGTCGGCGGCGCCCTGCACACTGCTTTGCAGGCCGTCGACCTGTTCGCGGATTTGCGTGTCCAGCTCACGGGCGGCCGAGCGACTGTCGGCATAGCCTTCGCTGGCCGTCTGCAGATGGCCCTGGAATGCTTCGAGGCGTTCGTTGAGCTGCTTGAGGTAGGCCTCGAACTCATGCTGGCCGCTGTCGGTGATCGCCAGCATCAGCGTGGCCAGGTCATCGAGGATCGGCAGCAGTTCGTACCAGTTCAAACCATGGGCCAGGCGCTCGCGCATGGCTTCGGCCTGGGGCCGGTGGCGCTCGGGCAGGGACAGGTCTTCCAGCAGGCCAAGCAAGGTGTCTTCAATGTGTTTGGCCACGGAGCTGTAGGACGGCTCCGGCGAATCGGGCAGGGCGTAGATTGCGTCCGCCAGCAGCTCGTCCGGGTCCGGCGCGTCCAGCACCGGCGGCAGTGACAGGCTGCCGATGACGGTTTGTTGCGGTGCATCGACCTGAACCGGCGGTGGTTCGATAAGCGCGGCGAGTGCGCTTTCGGCGCCAGGTTCTGGCGCCGCTGCTGGAAGCGCGGCAGGCGCCGCCACTTCGACGGGCCGGGCGATCGGCACGGGCTGGGGCGCGGCTTCGGGGGCGACGACCGGGCTCACGACCTCGGCCACCGTGGCCGCCTTGGCTGCCGCCACCGGTTCCGGCGGTTCCGGCGGGGGCGGGGCCGAGCCTTGCGGCAACGGCGCGAACGCCCGCAGGGCCTGGGCCAACTCGTCGGACTGGGGCGGCGGTGCCGCCTCGGCGACAGGTTCGGGCACCGGCCTGGCGGCGGCGACGGGCGCAGAAGGCGCAGAAGGCGGCGGCGCGGGCTCGCCGGTCGGCGCCTCACTCGCAACTTCCTTGGCGCCAAACAGACGTTGCAGCAGGCCGGGACCGGGGCGTGGGGTTTCGCCGTCCGGTTCCAGGTTATTCAACGCCTGCCCTTGCAGGTTGCTCAACTCACTGAGCAACAGCGGGATCTCGCGCGCCTGGCCCACGCGGCTATCCAGCTGCTTGGCGAAGGTTTTCAACGGGCGGGCCACCTCGCGGGGCAGCGGCAGTTTCTGCAACTGCGCAACCAGGGCCGTGAGCGCGGCGCTCATCTGGTCAATCCGGGTTTCGCGACGCTGCTCCGAATCCAGTACGGCTTTTTCCAGGCGCGGCAGCAATGCGGCGAGGGCGGCATCCATGTCGTCGCTGCGCACCACGTCGCGCATTTCCTTCATGCATTGATCGACCGCGCGGTCGGTGCCTTCAGCGGCCAACGTACTGCGCACCAAGCCTCGGCGCAGCAGGTCGAGGCGGGCGGCCCAGCGGCGTTCGAGTTTGTCTTGTTGATCGATGCTTTTAAGGTATTTCTCTTTCCAGCGCTGGGCTTCGTCGCTCATGCAAGGGGTCCGCGAGGGCCGGGGCTCAACGCGGGCAATGCATCCACCGTGAGCGAACCCGGCAGACGAATCTCTACCGCGACCGGCAGGTGATCGGAGATGGGCTGCGCCAGCACCTGCACACTTTCAAGCGTGAGGGTCGGACTGAGCAGGATGTGGTCAAGACAGCGTTGCGGGCGCCAGCTGGGGAACGTGGCTTCGACTTGCGGCGCCAGCAACCCAAGGTCACGCAACGGGGAATTCTGCAGCAGGTCGATGGCATGGGTGTTCATGTCACCCATCAACACCTGATGCTTGTAGCCGCCAATCAACTCACGCACGTAGGCCAACTGCAGGTTGCGGGTCCGCCCCCCGAGCGCCAGGTGCATCATCACCACCACCAGGGCTTCCGAACCTTCGCCAAAACGCACGAGGATCGCGCCACGACCCTTGGGGCCCGGCAATGGGTGATCTTCGATGGCCGATGGCTTCAGGCGGCTGAGCACGCCGTTGCTGTGCTGCGCCAGACGCCCGAGGTTGCGATTGAGTTGCTGATACCAGTAGGGAAATGCACCCAACTGGGCCAGGTGTTCCACCTGGTTGATGTAGCCGGAGCGAATGCTGCCGCCGTCGGCTTCCTGCAGGGCGACCAGGTCGAAGTCGCCCAAAAGGTCGCCGATCTTCTGCAGGTTGCCGGCCCGCCCGTTGTGGGGCAGCAAGTGCTGCCAGCCACGGGTGAGGTAGTGCCGGTACTTCTCGGTACTGATACCCACCTGGATATTGAAGCTGAGCAGCCGCAGGCGGCTGTCCGCCGGCAGGCCCGTGGATTCCAGGTGAGCTTCGTTGACCTGCGGGTCATGCAGACCGACAACGCGTTCGGTACCCCAGCGACGCATGGCAGGCCCCTTACTTGGCGGCGCGTTCTTTGGCGATCAACTGGTCGGCCACATTGAGGGTCGCTTCAGGACCGCCGGTGGTGCCCAGGTCGAAACGGTACTTGCCGTTGACGATCATGGTCGGAACGCCTTGCACGCCATAAGCCACGGCGAGTTTCTTGGCGGCTTCGATCTGGCCCTTGATGGCGAAGGAATTGAAGGTGGCCAGGAACTTGTCCTTGTCGACACCTTGGGTCGCGACGAAGTCAGCCATGTCCTCAGGCTTGGTCAGGCGCTTGCCTTGTTTCTGGATCGCCTCGAAGACAGCGTTGTGAACCTTGTGCTCGACACCCATGGCTTCCAGGGTCAGGAACAGTTGGCCGTGGGCATCCCATGGGCCGCCGAACATGGCAGGGATGCGTTTGAAGTTCACGTCCTTGGGCAGTTTCTCAACCCATGGGTTGATGGTTGGCTCGAAGGCGTAGCAATGCGGGCAGCCGTACCAGAACAGCTCCACCACTTCGATCTTGCCCGGCACCGAAACCGGCACGGGGTTGGCCAATTCCACGTAGGTTTTACCGGCTTCAAGCGGCACATCGGCGGCTTGTGCGGTCATGCCGAAGAGGCTGGCGGTGACGAGAGCGGCGCTGAGGATCAGATTACGCATGCTTTACTCCTGGACAAATAAAGTCGCCTCACGCGACCTTTGTTGTGACAGGTCTGCGCGGGCATGAGTTCGTTAGTGTAACGGCACCGGCCACAAAAAAGGGCGGCCTAGGCCACCCTTTTTATGCTTGCATCAACGGATTAATCGAGCGTTAACGCAGCCCTCGATCAGTGCAGCCCCTGAATGTATTGGGAAACCGCTTCGATGTCCTTGTTGCTCAGCTTGGCGGCAATGCTCTGCATGATTTTGGTATCGCCGTCGTTGGTGCGATTGCCTTCACGGAAGTCCGTCAGTTGCTTGGCGACGTACTGCGCATGCTGGCCACCCACATGCGGGAAGCCCGCAGCGGCGTTGCCCACGCCGTTAGGCGAGTGGCAACCGATGCAGGAAGGCATGCCTTTGTCGAGGTTGCCGCCACGGAACAGTTCTTCGCCACGGGCCACTTGCTTCGGATCAGCAGCTCCCACACTGCCTTTCTGGCTGGAAAAATAGGCCGCGATATCGGCCAGGTCCTGATCGCTGAGGTTAGTCAGCAAGCCGGTCATTTCCAGGACCGTGCGCTTGCCGTCCTTGATGTCGTGCATCTGCTTGGTCAGGTAACGCTCACCCTGGCCGGCCAGTTTAGGGAAGTTCGGCGCCGGGCTATTACCATCCGGTCCATGGCAAGCACCACACACGGCGGCTTTCGCCTGACCCGCAGCAGCGTCGCCTGCAGCATGGGCAACACCGGTGATGCCCAAGGTCAACAGCAGACTCACGATCAGTTTGTTCATCAGCTAATCCAACTACGGCTAAGGGTTTAAGAGTTATCTAACCGGGTTTACTCACCATCCACTCAATGATGGCCTGGTAATCCTCGGTACTGCAGTCCATGCACAAACCACGCGGCGGCATTGCCTTGAAACCCTGGGTCACGTGTTGCACCAGCGTGTCCATGCCTTGCGCCAGTCTGGGCGCCCAGGCTGCCTGGTCACCCCGCTTCGGGGCGTTCGGCAGTTGGCCGGCATGGCAAGCCACGCAAACTCGGTTGTACACCGCTTCCGGTTCCTGTGTAGCCTGAGCGCCGTAAAGCGGCATCAAGACACCGACAGCAAGCAACCATCTGGTCATACATCGACCTTTTCAGGGTTTGGGAGCGTTTTGCGTTCTAATGCGCAATAAAGGTCTATCGCTCCCGTGAACTTCATCCTTCGCTGGGACAAAGCACACACAAAATCTGCGGCATTATATACTGGCGCTACTGAAACGGAAACGACACCGCTTGCCGCACCCTTTTTCGGCACCGCCCATATCGGAAATCTCATGCAACTCAAGAACCCCATCCTCGGCCTGTGCCAACAGTCCACCTTCATGCTCAGCGCCGCCAAAGTGGACCAATGCCCCGATGACGAGGGCTTTGAAGTCGCCTTTGCCGGCCGTTCCAACGCGGGCAAATCCAGCGCCCTGAACACCTTGACCCATGCCAGCCTGGCGCGCACCTCGAAAACCCCGGGCCGCACGCAGTTGCTCAACTTCTTCAAGCTAGACGATGATCGACGTCTGGTCGACCTTCCGGGCTACGGTTATGCAAAAGTACCTATCCCGCTGAAGCTGCACTGGCAGCGTCACCTCGAGGCTTACCTGGGTGGCCGGGAGAGTTTGAAGGGTTTGATTCTGATGATGGACATCCGTCATCCAATGACCGACTTCGACCTGCTGATGCTCGACTGGGCAGTCGCCAGCGGCATGCCGATGCATATCCTGCTGACCAAAGCCGACAAACTGACCTATGGCGCCGCCAAGAACACGCTGTTGAAGGTGCAGGCGGAAATCCGCAAAGGTTGGGGTGACACCATCACCATCCAGCTGTTCTCGGCGCCAAAGCGCCTGGGCCTGGAAGAAGCCTACACCGTGCTGGCCGACTGGATGGAATTGGCCGACAAGGGCGCAGAAACCGCGGAGTGACTTTTGCGCAGGCAAAAAAAACCCCGGACTTCGTATGGGGAGGGGAAGTTCGGGGTTCAAGCTCCGGACCGCTAGGGCGGGGTCCAGATATCTGCCAACACTTAACACAACATAGGAGCATTGAAGGGCTTCACCGCCCATTCAGTAACTCTGAGTGGCATTTCATGAGTTAAGTTCCGGCAGGTACAAAAAACTATTTGCAATAAGCGACGGCGTTTTCGGATCTAAAGCGTTCTGCCACCACCCTCGGCGGTGGCAGAACCGCGCTATCAGTGCGCTTCGTCCCAGTTATCACCCACGCCCACTTCCACCAGCAGCGGCACATCCAGCGTCGCCGCGTGGCTCATGTGCTGGCGGATCTCGTCACGCACTTGATCGACCAGATCCTCGCGAACCTCCAGCACCAGCTCATCGTGTACCTGCAGGATGACTTTGGCATCCAGGCCTGACGCGGTCAGCCAGTTATCCACCGCCACCATGGCTTTCTTGATGATATCCGCCGCGGTGCCCTGCATCGGCGCGTTGATCGCCGTGCGCTCGGCGCCTTTGCGCAGCGCCGGGTTCTTCGCGTTGATGTCCGGCAGGTACAGGCGGCGACCGAAGATCGTCTCGACATAACCCTGCTCGGCCGCCTGGGCGCGGGTGCGCTCCATATAGGCCAGCACGCCCGGATAGCGGGCGAAATAACGGTCGATATAGGCCTGGGACTGTTTACGATCGACACCGATCTGCTTGGCCAGGCCAAACGCGCTCATGCCGTAGATCAGGCCGAAGTTGATCGCCTTGGCGCTGCGACGCTGGTCGGTGGTGACCGCGCCCAGCTCCACGCCAAATACTTCGGCGGCGGTGGCCTTGTGTACGTCCAGGTCATTGCGGAAGGCGTGCAGCAAGCCTTCGTCCTTGGCCAGGTGCGCCATGATCCGCAGCTCGATCTGCGAGTAGTCCGCCGCCAGCAGCTTGTAGCCTTTTGGCGCGACGAACGCCTGACGAATCCGCCGGCCTTCAGCGGTGCGGATCGGAATGTTCTGCAGGTTCGGATCACTCGACGACAAACGCCCGGTGGCCGCCACCGCCTGGTGATACGAGGTATGGATGCGCCCAGTGCGCGGGTTGATCTGCTCAGGCAAGCGGTCGGTGTAGGTGCTTTTCAGCTTGCTCATGGAGCGGTACTGCATCAGCACCTTGGGCAGCGGGAAATCCTGCTCGGCCAGTTCGGCAAGCACCGCTTCGGCGGTCGACGCCTGGCCCTTGGCGGTCTTGCTGAGAACCGGGTGGCCGAGTTTTTCGTAGAGGATCGCGCCCAATTGCTTGGGCGAGCCCAGGTTGAACTCCTCACCGGCGATGGCAAATGCCTCACGCTCCAGTTCGACCATCTTCTCGCCCAGCTCAACACTCTGCACGCCGAGCAACTTGGCATCCACCAGCGCGCCCTGACGCTCGATACGCGCCAGCACCGGCACCAGCGGCATCTCGATATCGGTCAGCACGCTGACCAGGCTGGGGATCGCCTGGAGTTTTTCGAACAAGGTCTGGTGCAGGCGCAGGGTGACGTCGGCATCTTCAGCCGCGTAAGGGCCGGCCTGTTCGAGGGAGATCTGGTCAAAGGTCAGCTGTTTGGCGCCTTTACCCGCAATATCCTGGAAGCTCACCGTGGTGTGACCCAGGTATTTCTGAGCCAGGCTGTCCATGTCATGCCGTGTGGCGGTGGAGTCGAGGACGTAGGATTCGAGCATGGTGTCGTAGGCAATGCCCTGCACCGTGATGCCACAATTCTGATCGCCACCGATGGCACAGTTGGCCAGGATATTCATATCGAACTTGGCGTGCTGGCCCACCTTGAGCTTGCTCGGGTCTTCGAGGATCGGCTTGAGCGCGCGCAGCACCGTGTCGCGGTCCAGCTGCTCCGGCACGCCCATGTAGGAATGGGTCAGCGGGATGTAGGCCGCTTCGTAGGGCTGCACCGCGAACGACAACCCAACCAGCTGCGCTTGCTGTGCATCGATGCCGGTGGTCTCGGTATCGAAGGCGAACAGCTTGGCCTCGCCGAGCTTCTTCAGCCACACATCGAAACGCGCCTGATCGAGGATGGTCTCGTACTTGAGCTCGGTGCTGACGACCGGCGCATTCTCGGCGACCGGAGCCGCCACCTCCAAGCCGGTGCGCTTGGCGTCGCGCTGCACTTCCTCGAACCAGCTTTTGAACTCCAGGAGGGTGTACAGCTCCAGGAGTTTTTCGCGATCCGGCTCGATCAGGTGCAGATCATCCAGGCCCACGTCCAGCGGCACGTCGATCTTGATCGTCGCCAGTTGATAGGAGAGGAAGGCCATGTCCTTATGCTCTTGCAGCTTGGCCGGCAGGGTCTTGGCCCCACGGATAGGCAGGCTCGGCACAATATCCAGATTTTCATACAGCTCTTTCAGGCCGCCATTGACGCCCACCAGCAAGCCAGAAGCGGTCTTCGGACCAATGCCCGGAACGCCAGGGATGTTGTCGGACGAATCGCCCATCAACGCCAGATAGTCGATAATCTGCTCCGGAGCGACGCCAAATTTCTCCTTTACGCCCTCCACATCCATGGCGCTACCGGTCATGGTGTTGACCAAGGTAATGTGCCCGTCCACCAGCTGCGCCATGTCTTTGTCGCCGGTCGAGATCACCACCGGGCGGTCCGCGGCTGCGCTGCTGCGGGCCAGGGTGCCGATCACGTCATCGGCTTCGACGCCTTCGACGCACAACAGCGGGAAACCCAGGGCAATCACGCTCTGGTGCAGGGGCTCGATCTGCAGGCGCATGTCGTCGGGCATGCTTGGGCGGTTGGCCTTGTATTCGGCGTACATTTCGTCGCGAAAGGTCCCACCCTTGGCGTCGAACACGACCGCGAACGGGCTGTCCGGGTACTGCTTGCGCAGGCTCTTGAGCATGTTCAACACGCCCTTGACCGCACCGGTCGGCAGGCCTTTGGAAGTGGTCAGCGGTGGCAGCGCGTGGAAGGCGCGGTACAGATATGAAGAACCGTCCACCAGGACGAGGGGGGCTTGGCTCATGAGCAGGATCAACCTTTTCGGCGGGTCAGGCGCTAGAATAGCCGGACCACAGACAACAAAGGGACAAGGTTATCATGCGCTCATTCAATCGCCTGCTGTTGACCGGCTTGTTTGCATTCGCTCCGATGGTTGCCATGGCGGCCGACAGTGCGCCTTCGGGTGATCCGGAAGTTACCATTCGCACAGAGGGCGACAGAACCATTCAGGAGTACCGTCAAAACGGTTTCCTGTACGCAATCAAGATAACGAAGAAAGGCTTCCCACCGTATTTCCTGGTGCGCGCGGACGGAACCGATGCGAATTTCATCCGCTCTGACCAACCGGATATGCTGATCCCGTCATGGAAGATCTTCGAATGGAAATGATTTCTTAACTTCAATTGGCGCCGCACACCGCGGCGCCCGTACTGGCAGTTTTAACCATGTCTGTGTTCACCCCCCTGGCTCGGCCCGAGCTGGAAACCTTTCTTGCCCCTTACGGGCTCGGCCGCCTGCTTGATTTCCAGGGGATCGCCGCGGGTAGCGAAAACACCAATTTCTTCATCAGCCTGGAACAGGGTGAGTTCGTCCTGACCCTGGTCGAGCGCGGCCCGGTGCAGGAAATGCCGTTCTTCATCGAACTGCTCGACGTGCTCCACGACGCCGACTTGCCGGTGCCTTACGCCCTGCGCACCACCGACGGCGTGGCCCTGCGCGAATTGGCCGGCAAACCGGCGCTGCTGCAACCGCGCCTGGCCGGCAAGCACATCAAGGACGCCAATGCCCAGCACTGCGCCCAGGTCGGCGACCTGCTTGGCCATCTGCACCTGGCGACCCAGGGCGACAAGGTGCTGGAGCGCAAGACCGATCGCGGGCTGGACTGGATGCTCAGCGAAGGCGCGCAGTTGATTTCGCACCTGGACGCAGCGCCGCAACGCCTGCTGCGCGACGCACTGGATGAGATCGAGGCCCACAAGGCGCAGATCCTCGCCCTGCCGCGCGCGAATATTCACGCGGATCTGTTTCGCGACAACGCGATGTTTGAAGGCACGCACCTGACGGGCTTGATCGACTTTTACAACGCCTGCTCGGGCCCGATGCTGTACGACGTGGCGATCGCCCTGAATGACTGGTGCTCGGACGCCGACGGCGTACTCGACGGCCAGCGCGCCCGCGCACTGCTCGGGGCTTATGCGGGGTTGCGCCCGTTTACCGCGAAAGAAGCCGAGTTGTGGCCGACGATGTTGCGCGTGGCGTGCGTGCGGTTCTGGTTGTCACGCCTGATCGCGGCGGAGTCGTTTGCCGGGCAGGATGTGTTGATTCATGACCCGGCGGAGTTCGAGCATCGGCTGGCGCAGCGCCAGCAGGTCGCGATCCAGCTGCCGTTCGCGCTCTAAAATGCGGGAGGGGGCTTCTTGCTCCCTCCTACAGACGTTATGCCTGGGCTTTCAGAGCGACTCCAGGCAGCCCGCCAAGTCATTGCCCAGCTTGTCCAGCACCTGTTCGTAACCTTGAGCGGAAGCCGGGGTGTACCCCCCCAACGCATCCAGCTCCGCCAATTTCACCGGCAAACCGGCCACCAGCGTTTCCGCCAGGCGCGGACGCAGCGGCGGCTCACTGAACACGCAGGTCTTGCCGACTTCCTGCAAACGTGTACGCATCGCCGCCACATGCTGGGCACCGGGCTGCACTTCGGCGGCCACGCTGAACACACCGGCGTGCTTGAGGCCGTAGGCCTCTTCGAAATAATCAAAGGCTTCGTGGAACACAAAGTAAGGCTTGTCGTGGATGCCGGCCATCCGCGCTTTCAAGCGCGCGTCCAACGCATCCAGTCGGCTCACGAACGCCTTCACGTTGAGCTGGTAGCGCTCGGCATTGGCCGGGTCCGCGGCGCTGAGGTCGGCGCCCATGCGTGCGGCAATCACCCGGGCGTTGAGCGTCGACAACCACAGATGTGCATCCAAAGTGCCTGGGCGATGATCGTGGTCATGTTCGTCGGCATCGTCGGCGTGGGAATGGCTATCTTCGGCGAAACGGCGGAGTTTCATGCCCGGAAGATCCTGCACGGCCACCGTCGGCAGGCTGCGCCCCTTGAGGACGCGGGGCAGGAAGCCTTCCATGTCCGGGCCGATCCAATACAGCAAGTCCACCGACTGCACGCGCCGCACGTCGGATGGGCGCAACGCATAGTTATGCGGCGAGGCCCCCGGCGGCAACAACACCTCGGGAACCGCCACGCCGTCCTGCACAGCCGCAGCAATCAACTGCAGCGGCTTGATGCTGGTCAGCACCTTGACCTCCGCCTGAGCGGCACCCGCGGTGAGCAAACTGGCGACAAATACGACAAAAACGGGAAAAAGTCGGGACACGATGACCACTCAATGGTGTAGGAACGGGTAACATAATAACGTCTCTATCAAATATCTGTCGCCGCTCATGCCTATAACACCGCTTGCCAGCCGTCCCCACGACCACTCTCACTGCGTGCATACCGCGCTGTCGGAGGCCGACACCCTCTGCGCACGGCAGGGTCTGCGCCTGACCGCCCTGCGTCGGCGCGTGCTGGAACTGGTCTGGCAGAGCCACAAGCCGCTGGGCGCCTACGACATCCTCGGCGTGCTCAGCGAGCAGGACGGTCGCCGCGCCGCGCCGCCCACGGTGTACCGCGCGCTGGATTTCCTGCTGGACAACGGCCTGGTACACCGCATCGCGTCACTCAACGCCTTCGTCGGCTGCAACCACCCGGAACACGCGCACCAGGGGCAGTTCCTGATCTGTCGCAAGTGCCACGCCGCCATTGAGCTTGAGCAAAGCAGCATCAGCGACGCCATCATCCAGAGCGCCGCCGACGTCGGCTTCAAGGTGGAAGGGCAAACCGTCGAAGTCGTCGGGCTCTGCGCCGGTTGCCAGGGGGCTTGATGAGCAACGCGTTAATCCGCCTGGAGCAGGTCGGGGTCACGTTCGCTGGGCAAAACGTGCTGGATAACATCGCGCTGAGCGTCGAACCGGGGCAGATCGTCACGTTGATCGGCCCCAATGGCGCCGGCAAGACCACCCTGGTGCGCGCCGTACTCGGCCTGCTCAAGCCCGACACCGGCAGTGTGTGGCGCAAGCCCAAGCTGCGTGTCGGCTATATGCCGCAAAAACTCTTCGTGGACCCGACGCTGCCCTTGTCGGTGCTGCGCTTCCTGCGCCTGGTGCCGGGCGTGGACCGCGCCCGCGCGCAAGCCGCGCTCAAGGAGGTCGGTGCCGAACAGGTCATCGACAGCCCGGTGCAAAGCATCTCCGGCGGTGAAATGCAGCGCGTGTTGCTGGCCCGCGCCCTGTTGCGCGAGCCGGAACTGCTGGTGCTCGACGAACCGGTGCAGGGCGTCGACGTCGCCGGCCAGGCCGAGTTGTACAGCTTGATCACCCGCCTGCGCGACCGCCTTGGCTGCGGCGTGCTGATGGTCTCTCACGACCTGCACCTGGTGATGAGCACCACCGACCAAGTGGTGTGCCTCAACCGCCACGTGTGCTGCTCCGGCCATCCGGAGCAAGTCAGCGGCGACCCGGCGTTCGTCGAGCTGTTCGGCAAGAACGCGCAGAGCCTGGCGATTTATCACCACCATCACGATCACGCCCATGACCTGCATGGCGCCGTGGTCGACGATCCCGCCACACCCCACACTCACGTTCATGGAGATAGCTGCAAGCATGGCTGATTTTCTGCTCTACGCCCTGCTGGCAGGCTTGGCTCTGGCGCTGGTGGCGGGCCCGCTGGGCTCGTTCGTGGTCTGGCGGCGCATGGCCTATTTCGGCGACACCTTGTCCCACGCCGCATTGCTGGGCGTGGCCCTGGGCTTTCTGCTGGATGTGAGCCCGGCCATCGCCGTGACCGTCGGCTGCCTGCTGCTGGCGGTGCTGCTGGTGACCCTGCAACAGCGCCAGCCGCTGGCCTCCGACACGTTGCTGGGCATCCTGGCGCCCAGCACTCTGTCCCTGGGCCTGGTGGTGCTGAGCTTCATGCATGAAGTACGCATCGACCTGATGGCTTACCTGTTCGGCGACCTGCTGGCGATCAGCCCCACGGACCTTGCGTGGATTCTCGGCGGCAGCGCAGCCGTGCTGGTGCTGCTGGTGACGCTGTGGCGCCCGCTGCTGGCAATCACCGTGCATGAAGAACTGGCCACGGTGGAAGGCTTGCCCGTGCCCGCGCTGCGCATGACCTTGATGTTGTTGATCGCCGTGGTGATCGCTGTCGCGATGAAGATTGTCGGCGTATTGTTGATCACGTCACTGCTGATCATTCCCGCAGCCGCCGCCCAGCGCCACGCCCGCTCGCCGGAACAGATGGCGATCGGCGCCAGCGTACTGGGGATGCTGGCAGTGTGTGGGGGCCTGGCGCTGTCCTGGTTCAAGGACACGCCGGCAGGGCCGTCGATTGTGGTCACGGCGGCCGCCCTGTTTCTGCTGAGTTTTGTCCTGCCCCGTCGAGGGGTGTAGACTTGCTCGCTTTTTGCGCAAATAGAGAGTCGCAGGAATGAAGCCGTTCACCTCCCGTTATCTGCTCCTTGCCGCATTTTCCCTGCTGCTGGGCGCTTGTCAAAGTACCCCGCCCGCCGCCCCCGAGGCCCCGGACGCACGCGCTGTCGCCATCGCGCAACTGGAGCAAAACCTGGCCAGCAGCGAGCTGGCCACCGCCGAAGACCAACTGGCCGCGCTGCAAGCCCAGTCGCCCAACGATCCGGCGCTCGAGGCTTACCAGCGTCAACTGGCCGAGGCCTACCTGCAACGCAGTCAGATCGTGTTGCAAAAAGGTGATGTCAACGCCGCCGCTACCGCCCTCAGCCGCGCCCGCGCATTGATGCCCAAGGCTCCGGCGCTGACCGGTGGCGTCAACAGCGCCATCACCCACGCGCGCAAAGCCGAGCTGGACAAAGCCGAGGCCGCCCTCAAGGCCGCCGAAACCAAGCCCGTCGCCAAGGTCATCGACCCGGCCGCGCAGAGCACCACCGTGGCGCTGAACCTCACAGACATCGAAGAGCTGCGCCATCAGCTGGATGCCATCGCCACCGACGTGGTGAATTACCAGTGCGATGTGACCATCCAGGCACCGCGCACCCAGGATTACCCGTGGCTGGCGACCTTGCTGAGCAAACGGGTCAAGCGCATTGATTCGGGCTACGACCTGACGATTCACCGGCAGATCCTGAAGACTATTCCGGCGCAGGTTGTGCTGATTCCGCGCAAGGCGGAATAAAGCCATCGGGGGCAAGCCCCCTCCCACATTTTGAACGGTGAATACATTCAAAGTGTGGGAGGGGCGGTGCGACGATTCGACTTGCCCCCGATGGCGATCTAACCAACAGCAGATGACTTAAGCCGGAACCGCCTTGGCCTTCGGCTCACGATCCCAGACCCGATGCTGGGCAATCGCTTTAAAGAACGCCTTGAACGCCTTGGCATCCGCCCCCACGATCAACCCCGCATCCGCCTCGAGCTTGAGCAGATCGAGCAAGGGCTGCGCGTCACTGGCCACGGCAATCGCCTTCAGGTGCTTGTAGGCCTCCAGCAGGTAGTGCAACGCCACGCCGTCCCCACTCAACACCTTGATCGACGCCTTACCGCCGGGCACGAACACCGCATCAAACGCAATCGAGGGCAGGCCTGCCATCGACGCATCCACCGCCAGATGCTTGCCATCGGCCGTGGTGACCGGCGCCGAGGTCGGCCCGAGCAACTTGGCGTGTGCGCCCTCGGCTTGCAGCGCTTTCTTCAATGCAGCAATTGCCGCGCCGTCGACACCATCAGCCGCCAGAATCGCCACTTTGCGCGTTTTGATATCGCCCGACAGCAGGTTCACCTGGCTCAACGCCGGCGACGCTTTCACCGACGCCTTGCGCGGCGGCACCGTGCCTTTGGTCGGTGCGGGCAGGCCCAGGTTCTGTGCAACGCGCCTGGCCAGTTCCAGGTCGATGTTGGCCAGAATCTCATTGACCTGACGGGCACGGATAACCTCGCGCTCCACCTTGCCCAACTCAAAACTGTAGGCCGCAATGATGTGCTCTTTCTCATGGTGGCTCATGCTGTTAAAAAACAGCGTGGCCTGGGAGAAGTGATCGCCAAACGACTCACTGCGCTCGCGCACCTTGTTGGCATCGACGCGCTCGTAATAGGTTTCGAAACCACCCTCCTGAGCCGCGGGCGGTGTTTCTTTCGGCCAACCGCCATCGATCGAATTCGGCTCATACGCAGCCCGGCCCTTATCGATCACAGTACGATGCTGGGCATCCCGCTGACCATTATGGAAAGGCACTACAGGCCGATTGATCGGCAGCTCATGAAAGTTCGGCCCACCGAGTCGGCTGATCTGGGTATCCGTGTAGGAAAACAGGCGGCCTTGCAGTAGCGGGTCGTTGGTGAAGTCGATACCCGGCACGATATGGCCAGGGCAAAAGGCGACTTGCTCGACTTCGGCAAAGAAGTTGTCGGGGTTGCGGTTAAGCACCATCTTGCCCAGCGGCGTAATCGGCACCAACTCTTCGGGGATGATCTTGGTCGGATCGAGCAGGTCGAAGTCGAACTTATGCTCGTCTTCTTGCGCAACGATCTGTACACCCAACTCCCACTCAGGGTAGTCACCGCCCTCAATCGCTTCCCACAGATCGCGACGGTGGTAATCGGTATCTTTACCGGCAAGCTTTTGCGCTTCGTCCCACACCAGGGAACAGGTGCCGACTGTTGGATGCCAGTGGAATTTCACGAAGCTCGATTTACCTTCGGTATTGATCAAGCGAAAGGTGTGAATACCGAACCCCTGCATGGCACGCAGGCTTTTCGGAATAGCCCGGTCAGACATGGCCCAGATCACCATGTGCGCCGATTCCGGCTGCAGCGAGACAAAATCCCAGAACGTATCGTGGGCCGAGCCTCCGGTAGGCATTTCATTGTGCGGCTCAGGCTTTACCGCATGCACAAAGTCAGGAAACTTGATCGCATCCTGAATGAAAAATACCGGCATGTTGTTGCCCACCAGGTCGAAGTTGCCTTCCTCGGTGAAGAACTTCACGGCAAAACCGCGCACGTCGCGCACCGTATCGCCCGAACCACGCGGGCCTTGCACGGTGGAAAAACGCACGAACACCGGCGTTTTATGCTCGGGGTTACGCAGGAAACCGGCCTTGCTCAGCGCCGAATGGTTCTCATAGGTCTGAAAATAGCCATGCGCGCCCGTACCGCGCGCATGCACGATGCGCTCCGGGATACGTTCATGGTCAAAATGCGTGATTTTTTCACGCATGATGAAGTCTTCCAGCAGCGAGGGGCCGCGGGCACCGACTTTCAAGGTGTTCTGGTTATCGGAAATCTTCACGCCTTGGTTGGTACGCAGCGCCTGGCCGGTCGCGTCGCTACGGAATGCCTCCAGGGCCTGCAGCTTGGCGTTGGTGTTGCCACGGTCCAGGGTATCGGTGCCCGCCAGTTCACTCTTCGGCGGGATGGCTGGCTTGTGGGTACTCATCAGACAAAACTCCTTATTCAAAGTGGCCAGAGCGGTCCCCGGCTCGTTTGAGCAAAACCCCAGGCACGGCACCCGGGAAATCGAGTTGCTGAAGTAGTGACTGACACGAATTTGCACCGTTCCTTTTTTATGACCTTTGATCGCGTTATTGCCAAATCACTGGTTGAATGCGAAATAAATGCTAAGAACCGCTATACGGACAGGCTAAAATGCGCGCCCGGCTAACCGCTGATCCCTTTTCCATGCGCCCCACAAGGTTCGCTACGTGATCGAGTTTCATAACGTCCATAAAACCTACCGCGTCGCCGGTAAGGAAATCCCCGCGCTTCACCCCACCAACCTGCGCGTCGAGAACGGCCAGGTGTTTGGTCTGATTGGCCACTCCGGTGCGGGAAAAAGTACCTTGTTGCGCCTGATCAATCGCCTCGAGCAACCCAGCGGCGGGCAGATCAACGTCGATGGCGAAGAAGTCACGGCCCTGGATGCCAACGGCCTGCGCCGTTTCCGCCAGCAGGTCGGGATGATTTTCCAGCACTTCAACCTGCTGGCCTCCAAGACCGTCGCCGACAACGTGGCGCTGCCGCTGACACTGGCCGGCGAATTGTCGCGCAAGGCCATCGACCAGCGCGTCGCCGAACTGCTGGCGCGCGTCGGCCTGTCGGACCACGCCAAGAAGTACCCGGCGCAACTGTCCGGCGGCCAGAAGCAGCGCGTCGGCATTGCCCGCGCCCTGGCGACCAAGCCGAAAATCCTGCTGTGCGACGAAGCCACCAGCGCCCTTGACCCGCAGACCACCGCCTCGGTGTTGCAACTGCTGGCCGAGATCAACCGCGAGTTGAAGCTCACCATCGTACTGATCACCCACGAAATGGACGTGATCCGCCGCGTATGCGACCAGGTGGCCGTGATGGATGCCGGCGTGATCGTCGAGCAAGGCTCGGTGGCCGACGTGTTCCTGCACCCCAAGCACCCGACCACCAAGCGCTTTGTCCAGGAAGCCGATCAGGTCGACGAAAGCGAGCAGCGCGATGACTTCGCCCATGTACCGGGCCGCATCGTGCGCCTGACGTTCCAGGGCGAAGCGACCTACGCACCGCTGTTGGGTAACATCGCCCGCGAAACGGGTGTGGACTACAGCATCCTCGCCGGGCGTATCGACCGCATCAAAGACATCCCCTACGGGCAACTGACCCTCGCCATCACCGGCGGTGACATGGAAGCGGCCTTTGCCCGCTTCACCGCCGCCGACGTCCACATGGAGGTGCTGCGCTAATGGAAGTCCTGATGAGTTTCTTCGCCAATATCGACTGGTCCGAAATCTGGCTCGCCACCGGCGACACCATGACCATGCTGTTCGGTTCGCTGTTCTTCACCGTGCTGCTCGGCCTGCCCTTGGGCGTGCTGCTGTTTCTGTGCAGCCCGCGCCAGCTGTTCGAGCAAAAAGGCCTGTACGCGTTGCTGTCGCTGAGCGTGAACATCCTGCGCTCGCTGCCGTTCATCATCCTGTTGATCGTGATGATCCCGTTCACCGTGCTGATCACCGGCACCTCGCTGGGCGTGGCCGGTGCGATTCCGCCGCTGGTCGTGGGCGCAACGCCGTTCTTTGCGCGCCTGGTGGAAACCGCGCTGCGTGAAGTGGACCGCGGCATCATCGAAGCCACCCAGTCCATGGGGGCCAGCACGCGCCAGATCATCACCCATGCTTTATTGCCTGAGGCCCGCCCCGGCATTTTCGCGGCGATTACGGTGACGGCAATTACACTGGTGTCCTACACCGCCATGGCCGGCGTCGTCGGTGCCGGCGGCCTGGGCGACCTGGCCATCCGTTTCGGCTACCAGCGCTTCCAGACCGATGTGATGGTCGTCACGGTGGTGCTGTTGTTGATCCTGGTGCAAATTCTGCAAACCGTCGGCGACAAGCTGGTGGTGCATTTTTCTCGAAAATAACGACTATTGCCGGCTATACGCCGATAAATGCCCGAACAAGGAGCTTGCTGGATGAAAAAACTACTGGTTGCTTTCGCCGCCGTCGCCGCGTTTTCGGCCCACGCCGAGACCATCACGGTTGCCGCCTCGCCGGTGCCCCACGCGGAAATCCTCGAATTCGTGAAGCCGGCACTCGCCAAAGAGGGCGTGGACTTGCAGGTCAAAGTCTTCACCGACTACGTGCAGCCCAACGTACAAGTGGCCGAAAAGCGCCTGGACGCCAACTTCTTCCAGCACCAGCCGTACCTGGATGAGTTCAACAAAGCCAAGGGCACGCACCTGGTGAGCGTCGGCGCGGTCCACCTCGAGCCCCTGGGCGCTTACTCCAGCAAGTACAAGACCCTGGCCGACCTGCCTGACGGCGCCAACGTCGTGATCCCGAACGACGCCACCAACGGCGGCCGTGCGCTGTTGCTGCTGGCCAAGCACAACCTGATCACCCTGAAGGACCCGACCAACATCCTGTCGACCATCAAGGACATCACCGCCAACCCGAAAAAACTCAAGTTCCGCGAACTGGAAGCCGCCACGTTGCCGCGCGTGCTGACCCAGGTCGACCTGGCGCTGATCAACACCAACTACGCGCTGGAAGCCAAACTGGACCCGTCCAAGGACGCTCTGGTCATCGAAGGCAGCGACTCGCCTTACGTGAACATCCTGGTGACCCGCGAAGACAACAAAGACTCGGACGCCGTGAAGAAGCTGGTCGCAGCCCTGCACACGCCTGAAGTGAAGAAGTTCATCGAAGAGAAGTACAAAGGCGCGATCAAGCCAGCGTTCTGATCCGACTCGCTCCCCAACACACCGCAGATCAAACAATGTGGGAGGGGGCTTGCTCCCGATAGCGGCAGTTCAGTCGATGCATACGTTGACTGACCCACCGCCATCGGGAGCAAGCCCCCTCCCACCTGTGTTTTGTGTTGCCTGTTATTTGCGCTGCAACAGCCCTGGCAACTGCGCCACCAGTTTCTGGTTGTTCAGCGGCGCACGAATGAACCCACGCTGGGTGCCATCCGGACCGATCAGCGCGAGGTTGCCGCTGTGGTCGACCGTGTAGTTCGGCTTGGTCGTGTCCGCCGGAATGAACGGGATGCTCACCGCGTTCGACACCTTCTGCACATCGTCCACATTCGCGCCGGTCAGGCCTTCGAATTGCGGGTCGAAATAGCCCAGGTATTGCTTGAGCTGAGTCGGCGTGTCGCGGTTCGGGTCGACGCTGACCAGGATCACCTGCAACTTATCCACAGCCTCTTTGGGCAACTCGCTCTTGATCTGGCGCAGTTGGGCGAGGGTGGTGGGGCAGATGTCCGGGCAGAAGGTGTAGCCGAAGAACAGCAGGCTCCACTTACCCTTCAACTCGTTGACCAGCACCGGCTGGCCGTCCTGGTTGGTCATGGTCACCGGCGGCAATTGGCGGCTTTGCGGCAGCAGGATGATGCCGGCATCGATCAAGGCGGTCGGGTCGCCCTGGCCCTTGCCCGAGAGCACTTTGTTGACGGTCAGGCCCATGATCAACGCGACAATGGCCACCAGAATGAAGACAGTTTTTTGAGTTCGGGTCATAGGTTCAACAGTAAGTAGTGGTCTACAAGCAGGGCGATAAACAGCAGGAACAGGTACCAGATAGAGTACTTGAACGTGTTGATCGCCGCGTGCGGCTGAGCGCCACGGTACAGCACCCAGGCCCATTGCAGAAAGCGTGCGCCCAACACCAGCGCAGATCCGAGGTACAGCAGGCCGCTCATATGGATGACGTAGGGCATCAGGCTCACCGCCAGCAGGACGCAGGTGTAGAGCAGGATATGCACCTTGGTGTAGTGCTCGCCATGAGTGACCGGCAGCATCGGAATATCGGCCTTGGCGTATTCCTCCTTGCGGTGAATGGCCAGGGCCCAGAAGTGCGGCGGGGTCCAGGCGAAGATGATCAGCACCAGCAGCAGCGGCTCGGCGCTGACATGCCCGGTGACCGCAACCCAGCCCAACAGCGGCGGCGCCGCGCCGGCCAGGCCACCGATGACGATGTTCTGCGGCGTCGCGCGCTTGAGAAAGCCGGTGTAGATCACCGCATAACCGAGCAACGAGGCCAGCGTCAGCCAGGCCGCCAGCGGGTTGGTGAACGCCAGCAGCAGCGCCAACCCGGCAACAGCCAGAAACAAAGCAAAGGCCAGCGCCGCCCCGGGCGATACACGCCCTTGAGCGATCGGGCGCTTTTGCGTGCGCGCCATCAGCGTATCAATGCGCCGATCGACGACGTGGTTGACCACCGCCGCGCCACCGGCACACAGGGCGATCCCCAGGTTGCCGAAGATCAGCACCGCCCACGGCACCCCGGCGCGGGTGGCGAGGAACATGCCCACCAGCGAGGTGATGAGCATCAGCACCACCACTTTCGGCTTGGTCAGCTCCAGGTAGTCACGCCAGATCGCCTGGCCGTGACGCGCGCCGATCAAGGTCGCCATGGCATCTCTCCTTTGAGGGTGATAAGGCCCGATACGTGTTTACGCGGGCTGAAGCGCCAGCCGAACGGCATCTGGCGGCGCACCCGGACCAGGCTGGTACGGGCGTGGTAATTGACCAGTACCAGGGTCAGCAACAAGGCTGCGCCACCGGCGTTGTGACCGACCGCCACCGGCAGCGGCAGGTGGAAATACACGTTGCTCAGGCCCAGGCCGATCTGTGCCGCCAGGGCGATCAGCAGCAGGCCCGCGAGCCGGGTCATGCCCACCGCGCGCAGCTGCCAGGCCAGGCCCAGCAATACCAGGGTGACCAGCAGCGCGCCGATGCGGTGGGTCAGGTGAATGGCCGTGCGCGCGTCGCTGTCGAGCTGGCCGCCGAGGTAATTGGGGCCGATGTGCTGGGTCAGGTGGAAGCCATTGGCAAAGTCCGCCGCCGGCCACCACTGGCCGTGACAGGTGGGCAAATCGATACAGGCCACCGCCGCGTAGTTGGAACTCACCCAGCCGCCCAGTGCGATCTGGCCGATCACCAGCACCAGGCCGGCGGTGGCCCAATATTGCAGGCGCTTGGGCACGATCAGCGCGGGCAGCACACCGGACAGGCGCAGGGTCAGCAGAAACAACAGGCTCAAGGTCGCAAAGCCGCCCAACAGATGCCCGGTCACCACTTGCGGCCAGAGCTTGAGCGTCACCGTCCACATACCGAACGCCGCCTGGGCGAACACCACCGCCAACAGGAACAGCGGCAACTTCACCGGCTGGCCGGGGTCGCGCCGATGCCGCCACGAGCGCGCCGCCAGCAGCACGATCAGCAGGCCCAGGGTGCCGGCAAAGTAACGATGGACCATCTCGCTCCAGCCTTTGTCGGCCTCCACCGGCGTGTCCGGGAAATGCAGCTCGGCATGGGCCAACTGGGCGTCGCTTTGCGGCACGCTGATAAAGCCGTAGCAGCCCGGCCAATCCGGACAACCCAGGCCGGCGTGGGTCAGGCGCGTATAGGCGCCGAGCAATACGACAATCAGCGCCAGCAAGGTGGCAAACAGCGCGAGGCGAAATCCAGGTTTGGCCATAACGATGCCCTTATCCGATGTTCGACAGTTTCAACAACTGGCGCAGGTCGTTGAGCAAGTCCTTGCCCTTGACCGTCGTGTCGTAGCGCAGCACCAGGTTGCCGTGGGGATCGACGATCCACAGTTGCGCCTCGCCCGGTGCGGCAGCGGCTTTGCCGAAGGTCGTCAGGTCCAGCGGGTAGCGTTGCAATTGCGGGTATTCGGCCTTGAGCCTGGCCTCGTAATCGGCGCCGACCGGCTGTGCACTGGCCAGGGCATGACTGGCCCGGGACGCATCGCGGCCGAGGCCGATCTGCAGCTGCCGCGCCAGGTACACCAGTTGCCGGCACTCGGCGGCGCAGGCGCTGGGCGCGGTGACGAGCAACTGCCAGCGCTGTTCGTCCGCCTGCACGCCGATATCGGCGCGGGTCTGGCCATTGCCGATCAGTTCGCCGTGGTAACTGCGACTGTCCGGCACCCAGAACTGCAGTTTGTACATAAAGGTGGCGAGCGCCATCGGGCCGATCACCATCAGCAGGATCAGGATCAGTTGCCAGCGGCCTTTGCGCCGGTCGGGCGTCGCTGGCGCATCAGACATGTTGAGTGGATTCATGGCCGCTCCCATGGTGCTTCTCCTTTGCGTTGTGCCATCCGAGGTAGAGGTAAAGGCTGAGCAGCGCCAGCGCCATGGCGAACCATTGCACCGCATAGGCCAGGTGTTTTTCCGGGCCCATGGCAACGATGGGCCAGGTGGTGTCGTAGGTGCCGGGGCCGGCTTCGGCGCGCAGTTCGTAGGCAAAACCGCTGCGCCCCAGTTCGGCCCACAACGTCGCCGGATGCAGCGCGGTGAGCAGGCGCGGCCAGTGCGCGGTCGCCGGGTCGGCGTGCAACTGGAAGGTTTCGCCGGGCGCGACATACACCCAGGCGTCAAGATTCACCGGCTGTTCCGGCGTGCTGAAGACGGGCGGCGCGCGCCGATCCGGCCAGGGCAACCAGCCGCGATTGAGCAGCAGCCACAGGCCGCTGGCCTGGTCGTGAAACGGTTGCAGCAGCTCGACGCCGGCCTTGCCATTACGCATGCGGTTGTCGAGCAACACACTGTGCTCGCCGTCGAATTGACCGCGCAGATGCACGCGACGGAAGGCCGGATCAGCCATGCTGTCGAGTTGGGCACTGCCCACCGGCTCAGCGGTGCGGCGCTCGGCATAGCTGTCCACCATCAGCTGTTTTTCATGGCCGCGCGACAGTTGCCAGAACCCCAGGCCCACCATCAGCGGCAGCAACACGAGCACCACCAACGTCGGCGCGATACCGGGGCGAAAGCGCTGGATGGCACTGGCTATACTGGATTTCATCGCCCCTCCCCTATAAGCCCTGGAGCCAGACCATGCTCAAAGCCGCCATTGCCCTGATGCTGATCGCGACCGTCGCGAGCCTGTTCAGTGGCTTGTTCTTCCTGGTCAAGGACGAGGGCCACTCCAACCGCCTCGTCACCGCCTTGACCGTGCGTGTCGTACTGGCCGTGATCACCGTGGCGTTGATCGCCTGGGGCTTTTTCAGCGGCCAGTTGGTGTCGCATGCGCCTTGGTAGCGCGCCTCACAGCACATACACGAAGAAAAACAGGCCGATCCAGACCACATCCACAAAGTGCCAATACCAACTGGCCGCCTCGAAACCGAACTGGTGCTCGGCATTGAAGTGCCCGCGCAAGATACGCATCAGCATCACGAACAAAATAATCGTGCCGATGGTCACGTGGGCCCCGTGAAAACCGGTGAGCATGAAGAAGGTCGCGCCGTACACGCCGGAGCCCAACGTCAGGCCCAGCTCTTTGTAGGCGTGGATGTATTCCTCGGCCTGGAACCCAAGAAACCCCAGGCCCAGCAGCACCGTGATCGCCAGCCAGAGCTTCAGCGCACCGCGATGGCCTTTGCGCAGCGCATGGTGGGCGATGGTGATGGTCACGCTGGAACTCACCAGCAGGATGGTGTTGACCAACGGCAGGCCCCACGGGCTGATGGTGCCTTCGGGCGCGGGAAACAGCGTGGGATCGGGGTTGTTGAGCAGCGGCCAGACAAACTCGAAATTCGGCCACAGCATATGCGCGATGCCTTTGGAGCCTTCGCCCGCCAACCACGGCGCCGACATATGCCGCACATAAAACAGCGCACCGAAGAACGCGATAAAGAACATCACTTCGGAAAAGATGAACCAGGTCATGCCCCAGCGGAACGAGCGGTCCATCTGCGCGCTGTACAACCCGGCGCGGCTTTCCTTGATCACCGCGCCGAACCAGCCGAACAGCATGTAGGCCAGTAACAGGCCACCGACGAAAAAGATCCACGGCCCGTGGGATTCCGGGCGCGCAGCCTTCAGGTCGTTGAACCACACGCCCAGGCCATACACGGTGATCAGCAGGCCAACCGTAGCAATTATCGGCCATTTGCTTTGCGCTGGTACGTAGTACGTATCATGAGTCGACATGTATTCGCTCTCCTGATTGAGCGGGCAAACAGTAGCTAGCCGCCGCTATGGACAGCCACGGGCGGTTGGCGCGCGGTGATATCAAACAGCGTGTACGCCAGGGTCAAATGCTTCACATCCTTGGGCATGTCGCGATCGACAATGAAGCGCACCGGCATTTCGATGCGCTCACCGGGTTGCAGCACTTGCTGGGTGAAGCAAAAACACTCGGTCTTGTGGAAGTACATCGCCGCTTCAGCCGGGGAAATGCTCGGGATCGCCTGGGCGGTCATCGGCTTGTCGCTGGGGTTGTAGGCCACGAAGAGCATTTCGTTGACCGCGCCGGGGTTGACCACGATCTCATCGGCCTTGGAATGGAACTCCCAGACCATGTCGATGGCATTGGTGGACAGGAACTGCACCCGCACCTGGCGCGACGGATCGACGATCTGCTCGCCCTCATACTGCCCGGCCGTCTTGCCGTTGATGCCGAACGCCTTGCACATCACGTCGTAGATCGGCACCAGGGCAAAGCCGAAGGCGAACATCGCCAGCACCAGGATCAACAGGCGGGTGACCAGGCGCTTGAGTGGCACGGAGTCAGCCATGGCGATCACCCGACAGTGTGGGAGGGGATTTGTGGAAGCCGGTTCATTTGACCTCCGGTGGCGTGGTGAAGGTGTGGTACGGCGCGGGCGAGGGCACGCTCCACTCCAGGCCTTCAGCGCCGTCCCACGGCTTGGCCGGTGCTGGCGGGCCGCCGCGGATGCACTTGATCACGATAAACAGGAAGAAGATCTGCGTGGCACCGAACATGAACGCGCCGATGGACGAGACCATGTTGAAGTCGGCGAACTGCAGGTTGTAGTCCGGCACCCGACGCGGCATGCCGGCCAACCCGACGAAGTGCATCGGGAAGAACGCCATGTTCATGCCCACGAAAGACAGCCAGAAGTGCAGCTTGCCCAGGGTTTCGTCGTACATGTGGCCGGTCCATTTCGGCAGCCAGTAGTAGGCTGAGGCGAAGATGCCGAAGATTGCGCCAGGCACCAGTACGTAATGGAAGTGCGCCACCACGAAGTAGGTGTCGTGGTACTGGAAGTCTGCCGGCGCGATGGCCAGCATCAAGCCGGAGAAACCGCCGATGGTGAACAGGATCACGAACGCCACCGCAAACAGCATCGGCGTCTCGAACGTCAGCGAGCCTTGCCACATGGTGCTGACCCAGTTGAACACCTTCACCCCCGTCGGGACGGCGATCAGCAGGGTGGCGTACATGAAGAACAACTCGCCCACGAGCGGAATGCCGACCACGAACATGTGGTGCGCCCACACGATGAACGACAGGAACGCGATACTCGCCGTGGCGTAGACCATCGAGGTGTAGCCAAACAGCGGTTTGCGCGAAAAGGTCGGGATGATCGAGCTGACGGCGCCGAAGGCCGGCAGGATCATGATGTACACCTCGGGATGGCCGAAGAACCAGAACACATGCTGGAACAACACCGGATCACCACCGCCGGCGGCACTGAAGAAGCTGGTGCCGAAGTGGATGTCCATCAGCATCATCGTCACGCAGCCGGCCAGCACCGGCATCACCGCGATCAGCAGGAAGGCGGTGATCAGCCAGGTCCACACGAACAGCGGCATTTTCATCAGGGTCATGCCCGGTGCGCGCAGGTTGAGAATGGTGGCGACCACGTTGATCGCGCCCATGATCGAACTGATGCCCATCAGGTGGATGGCGAAGATGAAGAACGTCACGCTTTCCGGGGCGTAGGTGGTGGAGAGCGGGGCGTAGAAGGTCCAGCCGAAATTCGGCCCGCCGCCCGGGGTGAACAGGGTCGAGACCAGTAGCAGGAACGCCGCCGGCAGCAACCAGAAGCTGAAGTTGTTCATGCGCGGCAGGGCCATGTCCGGCGCGCCGATCATCAGCGGGATCATCCAGTTGGCCAGGCCGACGAACGCCGGCATCACCGCGCCGAACACCATGATCAAGCCGTGCATGGTGGTCATCTGGTTGAAGAACGCCGGCTCGACGATCTGCAGGCCGGGCTGGAACAGCTCGGCGCGGATCACCATGGCGAACGAGCCGCCGAGCAGGAACATGGTGAAGGCGAACCACAGGTACATCGTGCCGATGTCTTTGTGGTTGGTGGTCAGCACCCAGCGCATCAAACCCTTGGCGGGGCCGTGGGCATGGTCACTGGCGTGGCCATGGTCATCGATCACAGCGCTCATGGCCGTTCTCCTGCAAACGAGTGGGCGGGGCGGTTCAGCGCATTCGCAATGAAGTGAGTCATTTGCTTTCCGCCTGTTTCAGAGCCAGCACGTCTTTGGGCGTGACCATGTCGCCTTTGTTGTTGCCCCAGGCGTTGCGCTCGTAGGTCACCACCGCGGCGATATCCACTTCCGAGAGTTGCTTGCCGAAGGCGGCCATGGCGGTGCCGGGCTTGCCGAAGTAGACGCGGTGCAGGTGGTCTTCCTTGCTTCCGGTGGCGATCGGCGAGCCTTTGAGTGCCGGGAACATCGGCGGCAGGCCCTGGCCTTCGGCCTGGTGACAGGCCACACAGGTGGTGTGGTAGACCTTGTCGCCACGGGCGACCAGTTCGTCCAGCGTCCACTCCTTGGAGGTCAGCTCCTTGAGCTGAGCGGCCTCGGCCTTGCGCTCGCCGAGCCAGGTGTCGTAGTCGGCCTTGGACTTGACCTCGACCACGATGGGCATGAAGCCGTGGTCCTTGCCGCACAGTTCGGCGCACTGGCCCCGGTAGATGCCGGGCTTCTCGATACGGGTCCAGGCCTCGTTGATGAAACCGGGGATGGCATCGCGCTTGACCGCAAAGGCCGGCACCCACCAGGAGTGGATCACGTCCGCGGCGGTCACCAGAAAACGCACCTTGGCGCCCACCGGCAGCACCAGCGGCTGGTCGACTTCCAGCAGGTAATGTTCGCCTTTGGTGGCCTTGTTGTGGATCTGCTCGGCGGGAGTAGCCAGGTTGCTGAAGAACTCCACATCCTGGCCGAGGTATTTGTAATGCCACTTCCACTGATAGCCGGTGATCTGGATATCGATGTCCGATTCCGTGCTGTCGTAGATGTTGATCAGAGTCTTGGTCGCCGGAATGGCCATGGCCACCAGGATTAGCAAGGGCACTACGGTCCAGAGGATTTCCACGGTGGTGCTTTCGTGGAACTTGGCGGCCACCTGGCCCGTAGACCGGCGGTGAAGGATCATCGACCAGAACATCGCGCCAAATACGACAATGCCGATCACTACACAGATCCAGAAAATGGTCATGTGCAGGTCGAACACGGCGTGACTGACTTCTGTCGCCCCTGGCGCCATATTCGTTGTCCAGGCGGCATGCGCCTGACCGAATACTGACCACAACAGGAGGCCCATCCAAACATGTGGATGTCGCGTCATTGCGGGTTCCCCTTATCGTTCTTGTTATCCCGCCGGTGTGCACCTGCGTCGAAGGGAGCGGCTTCCATACTGCTTACAACCGCTTAGCCTCACCTGCTTATGCAGTCTGGCGTCATCAGCTAATCGCGTACAAAACCGAGTATAGACAGCACCTGCCACCCCGCAATGTGCAGGGGCAAATGAGCTGAAACAGACGGACGGGGCCCATAAGACCGGGGGGCGGAATCGTTTATCCGACGAACGATGGCAATTCGATATAACAGCGGCGCATAACCATGAAATAATTATGACAAATGCGTCTTAGACGCTTGTATAAACGAACTACCTTGTCCTTTCCCTTTTCCTACGCCTGCTTCACTGGAGCTTTCATGAACACCGCCGCATTGCGCGAGCAGATTTCCCTTGCCCATCAACACGAAGCCAGCACCGGCCAACTGGCCCAGCAACTCGAGAAACAATTACCGCACCTGCATTCGGCCATTACCCTGGCGGAGGGTGATCGTAACCTCGTCATGACACGCTTTGTCACTGCCTACGTCGACCTCGTCCCAGACCTGCTGGACGCCGCCAACGACGTAGCCCGCGAGGCCGGTATCGAAAGCCAGGTCAAGCCGGTACTGAAGATTGCCGAGCAGTTTTTTCTGCAACCGCCCGCGATTCTGGCGGGCCATATCGGTCTCGACGGCCTGCTGGACGAGGCCTACCTGGCCCATCGCCTGGTCGAAGAGGTCAATGACCTGTATATCAAGCATTTCGGCCAACCGTTGATTCCAGCGGACACCACCGTGGCCAATCTGATTGCCCATCAACTGATCGGTGAAACCTTTGCCAACCAGTTGGACGAAGCCGTACACCATGCGGTAGATGAAATGCTCAGCGAAGACAGCTTTGCGCTGGAATCGGTCGAGGCCTACCGCGAGCAGCTCAAAAGCCTGGCAACGGAAGCAGCGTGGAAGCGCTGGCCGTGCCTGTCGCGCAAGTTGGGCATTGAGTTGGAACTGGATCAGCAGGCCTGAATCTTCGACCTGACGCTAAACACATGCGGGAGGGGGCAAGCCCCCTCCCGCATTTTTGATCCGGTTCCGTCAGTTGGTAAACGGTGCCGAACCGATCCCCGTCGTGGTCCGCACCCGACCTTCCAAGCGACGCTTCAACCCCCGCGCCTCGATCACCAGCTTCGCGCCCTTAGCCGCATTGGCCCGGCCCCACTCCTCCAGCAACTCCAGGCAAGAATGGTCGATGTAACTGAGGTTGTTCAGCGGTACATGCAGGGTGGTTCCCGCCGGCACCGTCGACAGCACGCGGGTTAATGCCGGCACTTTCAGAAAAGTCGCCGCGCCGCTCAAACGCAATTCCATTTCACCGTGGCCGGGCAAATCGATCAGGCTGATTTTCAGGCGCGAAGCCTTGAACGCCAGTTTCAGCAACGTCAGCCCGAAACCCACCAGCACGCCGGTCAGCAGGTCGGTAAAGACGATCGCCAGCGCCGTGGCCGCGTAGGTAAACATCGGCATCCGCCCGTAGCGGCCCAACGCGCGGAACGCCTTGACGTCCACCAACTTGATCCCGGTGTACACCAGCACGCCCGCCAGGCTCGCCACCGGAATGCTTTGCAGCACGCTCGACAGCAACAGCACGAACCCCAGCAGCCACACGCCATGGAACATCGCCGACAAGCGCGTGGTGGCGCCGGCCTGCACGTTGGCCGAGCTGCGCACGATCACACCCGTCATCGGCAAGGCGCCGACCAGGCCGCAGAGCATGTTGCCCACGCCTTGCGCGGACAATTCCTTATCGAAGTCAGAACGCTGGCCACTGTGCATGCGGTCGACTGCGGCGGCCGAAAGCAGGGTTTCGGCACTGGCGATAAACGCCACGGCGAACGCGGCGATCAACAATTGGGGATCGGCCAGGTTCAGCAAGTCGCTGGGACGCAGCCAATCGATGGCGTCGGCGAGGTTTTCCGGCACCTCCACGCGCTTGACCTGCAACGCCAGTACCAAGCTGGCCAGCGTTGCCAGGCCCACACCCAACAAGGCGCCCGGCACAAACCGCAGCGGTTGCGGGCGGAACTTATCCCACAGGTACATCACCAACATGGTCGACAGCCCCAGCAAACCGGCCTGCCAGCCAAGGCCGCCGCCCAGGGTAGGCACCGCCGCTGCCAACGCGGCCGGGAAGCCCGCCAGGTTATCCAGCCCTGATGGCTGGGGCGCACCGTCGAGCATCACATGGACCTGCGACAGCACAATCAGCACGCCGATCCCCGCCAGCATGCCGTAGACCACCGCCGGCGCCGTGACACGGAACCAGCAGCCCAGGCGCAAACGCCCGGCCAACAGCTGCAGCAAGCCGGCCAGCAGCAGGATCGGCCCGAGCATCGGCATGCCGTGCTGGCGCACCAGTTCGAACACCAACACCGCCAACCCCGCCGCCGGCCCGCTGACTTGCAACGGCGACCCCGCCATCCAGCCCACCACCAGGCCCCCGATGATCCCGGTGATCAGGCCCTTGGCCGGCGGCATGCCGGAAGCGATCGCGATCCCCATGCACAAGGGCAGGGCGACCAGAAACACTACCACGGAGGCCAGCAGCTCCCGAGGCAACACAGCTTTTAATTGAGCAGCACGCATGATGACTCTCCCGAGGCATTCGCCGGGCGCGGCAAAGCCTGGCTGCATCCATGGCAGCCACCGCTTTACCCGGCAGGGAAGTGTGTTAGAAGCGCGCTTTAGGCGTCGCGGAGGGGATTGGTTCGGTGCCGTTCAGCGGTCGAAACGCCGCCTTTTCCGCATCGTAGGCGCGGATTTCACTGGTCTCGATGTTGTAGATCCAGCCATGGATAAACAAATGACCATTGGCCATGCGCGAGGCCACGGACGGGTGGGTGCGCAAATGCTGCAACTGGGCGATGACGTTTTCTTCGGTCAGCATCTTCATGCTCTCGCCTTCATTGGCGCAGTCGCAGTTGTCGTGAACCATGGTCTTGGCGACTTCGGCGTGCCGCAGCCAGGCCTTGACCGTCGGCATCTTCTCCAGGCTCGCGGGGTTGAGCACCGCGCGCATCGCGCCGCAGTCGGAGTGCCCGCACACGATGATGTGCTGCACGCCCAGGGCAAGGACCGCGTATTCGATGGCCGTGGAAACGCCGCCGTTCATCTGCCCGTAGGGGGGCACCACGTTGCCGACGTTACGGGTCACGAACAGGTCGCCGGGCGAGCTCTGGGTAATCAGCTCGGGCACGATGCGCGAGTCGGCGCAGGTGATGAACATCGCCCGAGGGTTCTGGGCCGTGGCGAGTTTCTTGAAGAGTTCTTCTTGCTGAGGGAAGACGTCGTGATGGAAATGCAAAAAGCCGTCAACGATGTGCTTTAGCGCTGCATCGGCGGACTCCGCCACTTGAGCGGCTGAAGCCGACGCAGCCAACGGCTGTTTATCCTTGTCACTCATGATTCATCCTCTTGATTAATGCAGGGGAGGGTTCAGGTCAATTCGACGCCGGGCCGATGGAATAGTTTTAGAACGCCGCAAAGCCGGGTGCCAACTCGTCAGTCACTCGCTGAACAAAGTAGCCGTCGAAACTTAACTCAAACTGAATAAACCGCTCTAGATCGCGGGTTTCAGTGATGTCAAAACGCGACCACCTCTACGATCACAGTGCGTATTTGCCCGATAGTCTACAACAACGCCATCTGCCTGCCCGGTGGGCAGAACGCCGTGCAATCCAGATTGAAGCCTTCCCGACGGTCGAGCCCAAGGCGCTTGATTGCCTTGCTGAAGCGCTGCGCCAGCAGGTCGGCAAACGGCCCCTCTCCGCGCATACGCACGCCGAAGCGACTGTCATACACGCCCCCGCCCCGCACCTGGCGTACCAGGCTCATCACATGGGCCGCGCGCTGCGGGTAATGCGCCGCCAGCCACTCCTCGAACAGCGGCGCCACCTCCAGCGGCAGGCGCAGCATCATATACGCGGCACTTTGTGCACCGGCTGCATGGGCTTCGGTGAGCAGGCTCTCCAGCTCGCTGTCGTTGATCATCGGGATCATCGGCGAACACAGCACCCCCACCGGGATACCGGCCTCGCGCATCACCCGGATCGCCCGCAACCGGGCCTTGGGCGCCGCCGTGCGCGGTTCCAGGATGCGCTTGAGTTCGTCGTCGAGGCTGGTGAGGCTGATCATCACCGCCACCAGCCGCTGGCGCGCCAGTTCGGTGAGCAGGTCGAGATCGCGCAGGATCAGCGAGCCCTTGGTGATGATGGTCACCGGGTGCCGATAGCGCAGCAGCACTTCGAGGGTTTGCCGGGTGATCTTGTACTCGCGCTCGATCGGCTGGTACGGATCGGTGTTGGAACCCAGGTTGATCGGCGCACACACGTAGCCGGGCTTGGACAGCTGCTGTTCGAGCACGTCGGCGGCGTTGGTCTTGGCGATCAGCTTGGTTTCGAAATCCAGCCCCGGCGACAGGTCCCAATAGGCATGGCTGGGCCGCGCATAGCAGTAGATGCAGCCATGCTCACACCCGCGATAGGGATTGATCGAGCGATCGAACGGCAAGTCCGGCGAGTTGTTGCGCGTAATGATGGTCTTGGCCGTTTCGATACGCACTTCGGTGCCCTGGGTCGGCGGCACCTCCTGGTACCAGCCGTCGTCCTCGACCACGCTGACGGTGGGCGCGAAACGATTGTGCAGGTTGGTCGCCGTGCCCCGGCCACGGGGCGGCAGAGGTGCAGACATGAAAACGCCCCTATACTGTTTTTATATACAGTATAGGGGCGCAAGCTGGATGACCAGTGCCGTTTGGCGGTCAGTGCGGTTGCGTGACTTGCCCCAGGTCGTCGCCTGACGTCGTGTGCATGTCGTTCTTGCGCAGGTCGGCCACGTCACTGGCCTTCACCGCAGCACCTTTATTACCCCAGCTACCGCGCACAAAGCTGACGACATCCGCCACTTCCTGGTCCGACAGGCGCCAGGCAAACGCCGGCATGGTGAAGGTGGACGGCGCAGTGTGGGTGGCCGGCAAAGTGCCGCCGTTCAACACGATGTTGATCAGCGACGTGGCATCCGCCGTCTGCACCACCGGGTTGCCCGCCAGCGCCGGGAACACCCGCGTGTAGCCATGACCGTCGGTGCGATGGCAGGCGGCGCAGTTGTCGATATACACCGACGCGCCCGGCCGGCTGTCATCGCCTTTCCACAGCGCTTCGGCCACCTGCTTGTCGTACTGGTGCGGCGGGTTTTGAGGGTCCATCGCCGGCAGGCTCTTGAGGTAGCGGGCGATCGCGGTCAGGTCGTCCTGGGACATGTACTGCATGCTGTGGACGACCACATCGCTCATGCCGCCGAACACCGCGCTGCGATCACTGCGGCCGGTCTTGAGGAATTGCACCAGTTGCTCTTCGCTCCAACTGCCGAGGCCGTCTTTGTGGTCGCCACGCAGGCTTTTCGCGATCCAACCTTCCAGCGGCGCACTGCCGGACAAAAAAGCGCTGCCGTCGGCCGCACTCAAGGCTTTTTCCTGCATGGTCAGCGCCCGCGGCGTATGGCACGCGCCACAGTGGCCGAGGCCCTCGACCAAGTAAGCGCCACGGCTGATCACCGGATCGGCGCCCGCCACTTCCGGGGTATCCGCCACGGGCGGGGCAAACATCCAGCGCCACGCCGCCAACGGCCAACGCATGCTCAAAGGCCAGGGAATGTCACTGGCCCGGTTTTCCTGGGCGACCGGTTCCACGCCCTTCATGAAGTACGCATACAGCGCCTGCATGTCGCTTTCACTGACGCGGGCGTAAGACGGATAGGGCATCGCTGGGTAAAGCGTACTGCCACTCTTGGCGACGCCATGGCGCACGGCCTTGTCGAAGTCCGCGAAGCTGTAGGCGCCCAGGCCGGTCTTGTCCGGGGTGATGTTGGTGGAATAGATCACGCCGATGGGGGTCTCCATCGGCAGGCCGCCGGCGAACGGCTTGCCGCCCTTGGCAGTGTGGCAGGCGACGCAGTCGCCGGCGCGGGCCAGGTATTCGCCTTGCTTGATCAGGTCGGCGTCGGCGGCGCTCACCGAGCAGTTGCCGAGCAACGCCAGGGACGCCGCGAAGGAGGCGATAACACGTGCTTTCATGGTCATCGTTCCTTATGCCTGAACCAGTGGGCCGGGATTTTTCAGGTACTGCTCGCGAATCGCTCGCGCCGACCAGTAGGTCAACGCCGCCACCAGGCCGGTAGGGTTGTAACCTAGACCTTGTGGGAAAGCGGACGCACCGGGGACAAACACGTTGTGTACATCCCAGCACTGCAGGTAGCGGTTCAACGCACTGGTTTTCGGGTCGGTACCCATGATCGCGCCGCCGTTGAGGTGGGTGGTCTGATAGGACGCGGTATTGAAATGCTCACCGACCTTCTTGCCCAGCACGGCAATGGCCTTGGGGTTCATCGCTTCGGCGATCTTGCCCATTTTCTCGACCATGAAGCGGTTCATCTTGATGTCGTTTTCCTGCCAGTCGAAGGTCATGCGCAGCAGCGGCAGGCCGTAGGCATCGTGGTACACCGGGTCCAGATCGAGGTAGTTGCCGCGGTAGGATTGATGCGCGCCGTGGGCATCCATCGACACCTGATGGGTGTAGTAATCAGCGGTGGCACGCTTCCAGGCGCTGCCCCACGCCGGAGTACCGGGTGGGTTGGAGGTGCCGGCGATCGGCCGACTGCCGGCCTGGTTGACCCACATCGGCGAGCCCCCGACGAAGCCATGGGGCCCGTGGTCGAAGTTGTCGGCGTTGAAGTCATCGATGGCCACGCCATTGCCGCCAGCACCGATAAAGTTGTTGGTGTGGGTGTCCTTGTCGAAGAAGGCCTTGATGGTCGCCATGTTCTGGTAGGCGAAGTTCTTGCCTACCACGCCTTCGCCGCTGATCGGGTCGTAGGGCTTGCCGATCCCCGACAGCAGCATCAAGCGCACGTTATGGAACTGGAACGCGCCGAGAATCACCAAATCGGCCGGCTGCTCGCATTCCCGCCCCTGGGCGTCGATATAGGTCACGCCGGTCGCCTTGCTCTTGGTGTTGTCGAGGTTGACCTTGAGTACGTGGGAATTCGGCCGCAGCTCGAAGTTCGGCACCTGGCGCAACGCTGGCAGGATGTTCACGTTCGGCGACGCCTTGGAGTACATGTAGCACACGTAGCCACTGCAAAAACCGCAGAAGTTGCACGGGCCCATCTGCGCGCCGTAGGGGTTGGTGTATGGCCCCGAGGTATTGGCTGATGGCAGGTTGTAGGGTTTGTAACCGACTGCCGTGGCTGCTTTCTGAAACAGCTGCGCCGACACCGTGTTCTTCTGCGCCTCCAATGGGAACGGGTTGGAACGATCCGGCGCATACGGGTTGCCGCCACGGCCTTCGCCGACCAACTGACCGTTGACGGTCCAGGCCTGGCCGGAGGTGCCGAAGACTTTTTCGGCGTAGTCGAAAAACGGCTCCAGCTCTTCATAGCTGACGCCGAAGTCCTGGATAGTCATGTCCTTGGGAATGAAATGTTTGCCGTAGCGCTCTTCGTAGTGGCTGCGCATGCGCAACTCGATAGGGTCGACGCGAAAATGCACACCCGACCAGTGCAGCCCCGCACCGCCGACGCCGTTGCCCGGCAAAAAGGCGCCGAGCTGACGGTTGGGCAGGGCGACGTCATTCACGCTATGGCGAATTGTCACCGTCTCCTTGGAGATGTCCTGGAAGAGTTTTTTACGCACGCTGTAGGTCAATTCGTCGATGACCTGGGGATAGTTGCCGTCCGGGTAAGTGTCCTGCATCGGGCCGCGCTCTAGCGCTACCACGTTGAGGCCCGCTTCCGTCAGTTCCTTGGCCATGATCGCGCCAGTCCAGCCGAAGCCGACGATCACCGCATCCACTTTTTTCATAATGGTCGCCACGTTTATGCCCTCTCGCCGCGAATGGAAACCGCCGGGAAGGGGTATTGCTCGTTGCGCTCCACCCAATCCATAAAGTCGGCGCGGGCGCCGGGGAAGCCGATCATGGTCCAGCCGACCAGGCCTTTATTGCCGCCGTGGATCGGATCGCAGAAGAAGCCTTCCTTGGTGTTTTGCAGCAGCAAATTGAAGAACATCTTCGGCGGCACCGCGTCGAAATGGGCACTCACCTCACTACCGCCAGCCTCCAGGCGGCGCAGCATGTCATCCTGGGTAGCGCTGTCTTGCGCAGCAAAAGCCTTGCCGTTGAACGCTTTCGACCAGGCATCCGTCGCGGCAATGCCCAGGCGATAGATGACCTTGGGTACCAACTTGCTCTGCCAGCCCATTTCCGGCGCGGCGTCGGCGTTGAACGGACCTTGCATGAACCACAGCGCGCCACTGGCGTAGGGCGTGTTCATCTGGCGGTCGATGTATTCCGCCGCACCGGCTTCCAGGGCGCCAGGGCCTTGGGCATCGGCCGGGATCAGGCGCGCCACGGCGGCGTTGATGAATGCCCATTCTTCGGCGCTGAAATAGCTCGGCTCATACGCCTTGTCGCTGACCGGCGGCGGAACGGGGCTGGCTTGGGCCGGTGCGGGCGCGGCCATCAGCATCGAACCGCCAAGGCCGGTGCTGGCAACCGTGACCACCGGGATCAAGGTCAAGGATTTGCGCAAAAAGTCACGCCGGGGGTTGTCTTGATCTTGATCAGACATGGGTGTACCTCATCATGTGGTCACGGGTTTATCAGCCGCTTCTAGGAGCAGCTTGTGGTTTGGCAGCAGCAAGGTGGACCCCACCGATCCAAGCAGATAGAACGTAGCGGCAATCAATAGTTACAAATGATAGCAGGCTAAGTATAAAGAGAATCGATTCAGCGTCAAAACTGCAACATCGACGGTGATTCACATTTCTTTGACGCGCCCCTCACACCCCATTGACCGCGCCTGGCCGACTCTTGGCATCACCCGCCAACCCCCTATCGGTTACGTCGCCCATGTTCAATCATCAATGGCTACCGGCCCTCGGCCTTGCGTTCCTGGCACTGTTCACCAGCGCTCACACCTGGGCGGACGACAGCACATCCCTGCGTTCCCCCGAATGGGCGCAGCCGGTCGGCAATCAATACAACCTGCACCAGATGACGCCCACCCTCTACCGCAGCGCGCTGCCGGACAGCAATGCCGTGCCTCTGCTGGAAAAACTCAAGGTCGGCACGGTGATCAACTTTCTGCCGGAGTCCGACGACAGCTGGCTAAAAAATTCTGATATCCGACAGATTCAGCTGATTTATCGCACAAATCATGTCGATGACGCTGACGTGCTGGCCGCACTGAGGGCGATCCGCGACTCCGAAGCCAACGGTGCAGTGCTGATGCACTGCAAGCATGGCTCAGACCGCACCGGCCTGATGGCGGCGATGTATCGCGTGGTGGTTCAGGGCTGGAGCAAGGAAGAGGCGTTGAACGAAATGACCTTGGGCGGCTTCGGCAGCAGCAAGGGCTTCAAGGACGGCGTTCGCTACATGATGAAGGCCGATATCGACAAGTTGCGCACAGCCTTGGCCAATGGCGATTGCAGCACCAGCGCGTTTGCCCTGTGCTCGGTGAAAAGCTGGTTCAACACAGCCGGCAACAGCCATGTCGAACCTCAGAAAAGCACGCTGACGCTGACAACCCCCTGACAGGGTCTCAGTCTTTCTTCAGCTTGGGATTAGGAAAAAACTGCACCGACTGCACCGTCGGGTCCGGCGCTTTGAGCGCCGAGGTGTTGACCCGCGTGCCCAATTCCTTGGGCACTGACAAACCTTGATCATTCAAGGTGTCGGTATAGCCGCAGGCCACGCATTCGCGATGCGGCACGCTGTCCTCGGTCCACATCTTCAACTTGTCCGGCTCGCTGCACGCCGGGCAGACAGCCCCGGCGATGAATTGCTTTTTGGTAATCACTGGTACGTCACTCATGCTGCTGCGTCCTCACTCAGGCCGCTGTGGCGCAAGAGTGCGTCAATCGACGGCGCACGCCCGCGGAAATCGACAAACAACACCATCGGCGCCTGGGAACCGCCACGGGCCAGGATCGCCTCGCGGAAAGCACGTCCGGTTTCGGCATTGAGCACGCCGTCTTCTTCGAACTTGGAGAACGCATCGGCCGACAGCACTTCAGCCCACTTGTAGCTGTAGTAACCCGCGGCGTAACCACCGGCGAAGATATGCGCGAAGCTGTTGGGGAAGCGGTTATAGGCCGGCGGACGCATCACCGACACCTCGTCGCGCACGCTTTCGAGTACCTGCGCCACACTGCGGCCATCGCCATGGGTGGCATGCAATTCAAAGTCGAACAGCGAGAACTCCAACTGGCGCACCATCATCAGGCCGGACTGGAAGTTCTTCGCCGCGAGCATTTTTTCCAGCAGGTCCTGGGGCAGCGGCTCGCCGGTTTCATAATGGCCGGAGATCAGCGCCAGGCCTTCCGGCTCCCAGCACCAGTTCTCCATGAACTGGCTCGGCAATTCCACCGCATCCCAGGCCACGCCGTTGATGCCGGACACGCCGGCATGCTCGACACGGGTCAGCAGGTGATGCAGGCCGTGGCCGAATTCGTGGAACAGCGTCGTCACTTCGTCGTGGGTCAGCAGGGCAGGCTTGCCGCTGTCGGCCGGGGTGAAGTTGCACACCAGGTTGGCCACCGGGCTTTGCAGCACGCCGTCGATGGTGCGGCGACGGTCGCGGGCGCCGTCCATCCAGGCGCCGCCACGCTTGTTGGCGCGGGCGTACAGGTCGAAGAAGAAGCGGCCGACGTGCTGGCCGTTTTCCTTGATTTCGAACAGGCGCACGTCTGGGTGCCAGGTGTCGAAGCCCTTCTGCTCGGCGATCTCGATGCCATACAGACGCTGCACGATGGCGAACAGGCCACCAAGCACCTTGTCGATCGGGAAGTAGGCGCGCAAGGCTTCCTGGGACACGCTGTAGCGCTGCTCACGCAGTTTTTCACCGTAGAAACCGCTGTCCCAGCTTTGCAGGTCGGCGCAGCCTTGTTCGGCGGCGTAGGCTTTGAGCTGCTGCAGGTCCTGGGCGGCAAACGGCTTGCTGCGCTTGGCCAGGTCGCGCAGGAAGCTCAACACCTGGTCGCTGGAGTCGGCCATTTTCGTGGCCAGGCTCAATTCCGAGAAGGACGCATAGCCCAGCAGTTGGGCGAGTTCCTGACGCAGGTCGAGGATCTGTTCCATGACCGGGCCGTTATCGTTCTGACCGGCATTCGGGCCTTGGTCCGACGCTCGGGTGCAATAGGCTGCGTAGATTTCTTCGCGCAGGGCGCGGTCCTGGGCGTAGGTCATCACCGCGTAGTAGCTGGGGAATTCCAGGGTGATCAGCCAACCGTCGAGGCCTTTGGCCTGGGCCGCGGCGGCCATTTGCGCCTTGGCCGAGTCGGTCAGGCCGGCGAGGGTGGCTTCATCGGTGACGTGTTTGGTCCAGGCCTGGGTCGCGTCCAGCAACTGGTTGGAGAACTTGCTGCCCAGTTCGGAAAGCTTGCTTTGCACTTCGGCGTAGCGTTTTTGCTGTTCGGGCGGCAGGTCGATACCCGACAGGCGGAAATCGCGCAGCGAGTGTTCCAGGATGGTTTTTTGCGCCACGTCGAAACCGCCGGCTTCCGGGCTGCTGGCCAGGGCTTCGAAGGCCTGGAACAGTTCGCGGTTCTGGCCCATCTCGGTGGAATAGGCGCTCAACGCCGGCAGGCATGCCTCGTAGGCTTCGCGCAGTTCGGCGCTGTTGCACACGGCATTGAGGTGGCTGACCGGGCTCCAGGCAGCACCCAGGCGATCATTCAGCTCATCCATGGCGAGGACCAGGCCGGCCCACGTCGGATTTTTCCCCTGGCTTTGCAGGATGCCTTCGATGGCAAGCCGGTTGTCGGCGAGGATCTGTTCGATGGCCGGCTGAACGTGCTCGGCACGGATCGCCGAGAACGGCGGCAGGTCATAGGGCTGCAGAAGAGGGTTGTTCGCGCTCACGGTTGGCACCTTGGCTGAAGAAACATGTAAGAACAAAGATGGGGCCATCTTAATTACAATCAACGTCCACCGCAGCTATCAGCAGAAGAGAGAGAGGCTATCGTGACCCTTCGCACCTATCAGAACCACACGCCAAGCCTGGGCGCCGGGGCTTTTGTCGATATTTCGGCGGTGGTGATCGGCGATGTCGAAATCGGCGACGACAGCTCGGTTTGGCCGCTGACGGTGATCCGCGGCGACATGCACCGCATCCGCATCGGCGCGCGCACCAGCGTGCAGGACGGCTGCGTGCTGCACATTACCCACGCCGGGCCGTTCAATCCCGATGGTTTTGCGCTGCTGATCGGCGACGACGTGACCATCGCCCACAAAGTCATGCTGCACGGCTGCACCGTCGGCAATCGCATCCTGATCGGCATGGGCAGCATCGTGATGGACGGCGCCGTGGTCGAAGACGACGTGATCATCGGCGCCGGCAGCCTGGTGCCGCCGGGCAAGAGACTTGAAAGCGGCTTCTTGTACGTCGGCAGCCCGGTTAAACAGATCCGCGAACTGACTGACAAGGAACGCGCGTTTTTCACCTACAGCGCAGCGAACTACGTGAAGCTCAAGGACCTGCACCTGGCCGAGGGATTCGATCAATGACTCTGCACCATCAAACCGTACTGTTCGACCTGGACGGCACCCTGACCGACCCGCGCGAGGGCATTACCCGTTCGATCCAGTACGCGCTGGGCAAACTCGGTATCGATGAGCCGGACATCACCCAACTGGAACATTTCATCGGGCCCCCGTTGCTGCAAGCCTTCATGCAGTTCTACGATTTCGACGAAGCCAAGGCCTGGGAAGCGGTGAATTTCTACCGTGAACGCTTCAAAGTCATCGGTTTGTATGAAAACCGCGTGTTCGACGGGGTGATGCCGCTGCTCGAAGCCCTCAACAGCCAGGGGCGTCAGCTGTACGTGGCCACCTCCAAGCCGTGGGAATTTGCCCGCGAGATCGCCCGTCATTTCGATTTTGCCAAGCACTTCAAGGTGATCTACGGCAGCGAACTGGACGGCACGCGCACCAACAAGGTCGAGCTGATCGCCCACTTGATGCGCGAAGAACGCCTGGACCCGGCCACCACCTTGATGATCGGCGACCGCAAGCATGACTTGATCGGGGCGCGCAGCAATGGGCTGGATTCGGCGGCGGTCGGGTATGGGTTCGGCAGTTTCGAAGAGCTGAGTGCCGAAGCGCCGACCTGGCATTTCGAGACGCTGGCGCAGATGCATCAGGCGTTTTTGCAGCGGCCTTGAGGGCGCTATCGGGAGCAAGCTCCCTCCCACATTTTGATCCGTGTACGCAGGCCAAATGTGGGAGGGGGCCTGCTCCCGATGAGGCCCTACCGGCCAACACCTTCCAACTGCCTCAACGCTGCCTTACGCTGTGCCACCGGTAGTTGGCCCATCCGCTCCACTGCCGCATAGAACTTCAGCCAATCCCCGCCTTCCTGCCGGAACAACGCCGCAAATGCCGGCACCCACTGGTCATACAGCCCGAACGGTAAAAGCCGCGCATTGTTCATCGGCAGGTTCATCCAGGCGTCATAACGCTTGTCGCCGCCCCACTGACTGTCCCGCACCCGCCGGTAGTCGCTGCGCAAACGCTCGAATTCAGCCGCCTTGGCCCGCCGCATCGCATCGGCCGCCAAGGGCTGGGCGTAGAGTGTTTCCAGACGTTTGCGAGTATCGAGGAGCAACTGGGTAAATTGGTCACGCTGCTGCAGCGCCGCGCTGCCGATCGGCGCCAGGCCACGGGCGGCGCGCCATTGGCGCGTGCCTTCCTGCTCGACGAAGGTGGCAAAGGACTCGTTGAACTCGGTGTCGTCCTTCACGTAAAAGCGTTGGTGCGCCAGCTCGTGAAAAATCAACGTGGCCAGGCGCTCGTCGCCCCAGCCCAGCATCGAACTCATGATCGGGTCATTGAACCAACCCAAGGTGGAATAGGCCTCGACGCCGCCAATCGACACGTCCATGCCTTGTTGCTTGAGCAACGCCGCCTCACCCCGCGCCGCGCCCTGGCTGTAATAACCGCGATAGGCGACACAGCCAGCGATGGGAAAGCAGTGATTTTGCGCCGACAAGGAAAATTCCTGCGTGGCAAAAACATTCCAGACCACATAAGGCCGGCCAATATCGGCGTACAACCGGTAACTCTGATTGTCAGGCAGGTGCAACTGCTCGCTGGCGAACGTGCGCGCCTTTTGCGATTGCACCAAGTGCTCACGTAACTGTTGCGGCCGCGCCGGGTCGGCAATCACCTTGGCCACCGGCTCCCGAGCCTGCAGCAACTGCCACTGGCCGCTGGCCAATTGGCCGTAGTAATCGACGCTGGAACAACCGCTGAGCAGCACCCACCACAACCCTGGAAGAAAACGCCTGATCATGCCGCGACTGCTCCTGGGTAATTGGCTCGCCAGCCTATCGTGACTGCCCGGCGTTTTTCCATGGCGTAGCGCGTTTATACTCAAGGCTCTCCTTGTGTTGAGTGCCCGCCATGCGCCAGCTAGTGCTTCCCATCGCCGCCCTGTTGCTCAGCGCCTGTGCTTTACCACCCATCCCGCCGATGGACGCGCAACAGGCCTGGGTCGATTTCGCCACCCCGACACCGGGGGCCAAGCTGGTGATGGCCCAACGTCTGGATGGGAAAAACCTCAACGACGGGCGCTTCTTCCAGGTCCCGCCGGGCAGTCACGAGTTGATGGTGCGGTTTGATTTCGAAGTGCCGACCGGCGGCAGCTTTGGCGGGTTGTCGCAGACCCAGGACCGGACCTGTTTCATGACCTTGCAGTACGACCACTTCGAGGCAGGCCAGCGTTATCGCCTGGAGGGGCGCTCGTTGTCCTACACACCGAATATCCGGCTGTACAACGCCGCGCGTCAGTTATTGGCGCAGGAGCGCAGCGTGAACTGCATCTGATCAGTCATTGTTCTTCTGGTAGATGATTGCCTTGGTACCGTTCTCACACGTGCCTACGACCATGGCGACATCGTGCTTGTCGGCTTCTTCCTTGCTGACGATTTCCAGGGTGTAGGACGGAATCGCCTTGGCCTGGATCTTCACTTCGATCTCTTTCCTGAGTTCTTCGCAGTCTTTGGGCGCGGCCACAGCCGATGTGGCCAATACACCGCAGATGATCGCCAAGACAAAACGTTTCATGTGTGAAGCTCCCTGAATGCACGCGCACGAATGTGCGCCTATGGCTGCATAGGCTATAGGACCACATCGGGGAAACACGAGTTCTGATTTAACGCACAACTGAATGTGGGAGGGAGCAAGCCCCCTCTCACCTAAGGCTGTGTCAGTCGACGAGGGTGGCGTCCAGGCTGATTTTCGCGTTCAGCACCTTGGACACTGGGCACCCTTCCTTGGCCTTTTTGCTCAGCTCATCGAACTGCGCCTGGCTCGCGCCGGGAATCTTGGCATTGAGGATCAGGTGTACAGCGGTGATCGCAAAACCACCGTCGACCTGGTCCAGGGTCACTTCGGCCTGGGTGTCGATGCTGTCAGCCTTGAGCCCGGCGTCGCCGAGAATCATGGAAAACGCCATGGAGAAACAGCCAGCGTGGGCCGCACCGATCAACTCTTCAGGGTTGGTGCCCTTGCCGCCCTCGAAACGGGCCTTGAAGCCGTAGGGCGCTTCGCGCAGCACGCCGGTTTCCGTGGAGATGGAACCCAGGCCTGTCTTCAGATCACCTTCCCAATGCGCGGATGCTTTTTTAACGATACTCATAGCAGTCTCCTCAAACGATGGTTTTGCGTCAGTAAGGGTTCTGAGGATAGATGCTTTGGCAAAGTTCACTTGTAAGAGAAACCTAGCAACAAAGTAGGAAATTTCGCACGACCTATTGAATCTCGGGTATATGCCCTCATTGCATAGAACATGCACATGAAGCGGCAGGTTTTGGTTCGTCTAAGAAACCTGCGCCCTTATTGGAGAAGCAGGCTTATGAAATCGCTGTCCGACGTGAAGTTCTCGACCCTCGACCTGGTGCCCGTGCGGGCCAACGGCAGCGCCGCGCAGTCGTTGCGCAATTCCCTGGACCTGGCCCAGCATGTGGAAAAGTTTGGCTACAACCGCTTCTGGGTGGCGGAACACCACAACATGGACGGCATCGCCAGCTCGGCCACCTCGGTATTGCTCGGTTACCTGGCCGGCGGCACTTCGACCATCCGCGTCGGCTCCGGCGGCGTGATGCTGCCCAACCATGCACCGCTGGTGATCGCCGAACAATTCGGCACCCTGGAAAGCCTGTACCCCGGCCGGATCGACCTGGGCCTGGGCCGTGCGCCCGGTTCCGACCAGATGACCGCCCGCGCCCTGCGCCGTGAGCGCTCCGGCAGCGCCGACGACTTCCCCGAAGACGTGGCCGAATTGATGGCCTACCTCGGCCCGCGCACGCCCGACCAGCGGGTGATCGCGGTTCCCGGCACCGGCACCAACGTCCCGGTGTGGCTGCTCGGGTCCAGCCTGTTCAGCGCACAGTTGGCGGGGGAGCGCGGCTTGCCCTACGCCTTTGCCTCGCATTTCGCACCGCGCTTGATGCATGAGGCGATTCGTGTGTACCGCAATCACTTCAAGCCTTCGGCCGTTCTGGACAAGCCTTACGTAATGCTCGGCCTTCCGTTGGTCGCGGCGGATACCGACGAACAGGCCGATTACCTGGCCACTTCCGTCTACCAACGCATCCTGGCGCTGATGCGCGGGCAGAGCCTGGTGCAGCGTCCGCCGGTGGAAAGCATGGACGGCCTGTGGCTGCCCCATGAAAAAGACGCGGTGGGCAGCTTCCTCGGCCTGGCGATGGTCGGCAGCCCGGCGAAGATCCGCGCCAAACTGGAAGTACTGGTCGAACAGACCGGCGCCGACGAGCTGATCTTTACCTGCGACCTGTACGAACACGCCGACCGGATTCATTCCTACGAACTGCTCGCGCAGTTGATGAAGGGCTAAATCTGGCAGGCGAAAAAAAACCGACGCGCGCGTCGGTTTTTTATGTCTGCAACGCGCGATTAACCGCGCTTGTAGACGATTTCCTTGGTGCCGCCTTCACAGGTGCCAACCACCTTGCCGTCAGCCGCAGCGCCTTTAGCCACCACTTCCAGCGAATAACCCGAAGCACCCTTGGCGTCGATTTTCGCGGCAATTTCGCTTTTCAGCTCTTCACACGGCTTGCCCGCCGCCAGCACGGTGCCCGCCATGCTCAACAAACCTACTGCTAACAAGAACTTCTTCATCCGTCACTTCCCTTGCGCTGATCGAAACGAGCGTGCCGACGCTGGTCGCATCGGCCCCCATTGGTTGTAGCGCAGGTTATGGCAATCGGCCAGCCGGCAAGTTCAACGGCTTAGATCAACTACTGGCAATTCGGAACCCCACCTTCAATGTAACCTGGAAGTGCGCAGCCTTGCCGTCCTTGATATGGCCACGGGTTTCGGTCACCTCGAACCACTCCAAATGCTTGATGCTCTTGCTGGCTTCAGCCAGGGCGTTGTTGATCGCCTCTTCGATGCTGGTGGTGGACGAACCCACCAATTCGACTTTCTTGTAAGTGTGATGATCAGACATGGCGTTTCTCCTGAGGGTCGTCAATAAAGCCTAGCAGTCAAAGCTCATACTGCTTCTGGCGACCGTTCCTACTCGAAAGTTCAGATTTACTGCACTTTCTGAAATGGCCGTAGTCGGTATCTACACACGCCACCTAATCACTTCAGGAGAGTCCACATGGCCAACACCTCTTTACGCAAAGCGTCGCTGGAAAGCATGGAAGCCGAGATTTCGAGCCTGCTCAAGTCCCTAGAGAGCCTCAAGGACGACGCATCCGATGAGTCGCTCAAGACTCTGAAGGCCCTGAAAAGCAATGCCGAGAACGCGCTCAAGCATTCTCGTCACCTGATCAGCGACGCCTACGAAGAAAGCAAAGTCAAAATCCGCGAAACCGGCGTGGCGACCCGGGACTACGCACAAGAACACCCATGGACTACCGCCGGCGTTGCCGTTGGCGCGCTGGGCCTGCTGGCGGCTTACCTTTTGTGCAAACGCGGTAACTGATCTGCCGGCTATACCGGCTGGCGCGACAGCTCAGCCTTGAGCCATTGCGCCAATTGCCGAGCGCGCCCGTCCGCGGCGCGCTTGGGTAGCCACAAAGCCAGGTGCGCCGGGGTTTGCGTGAAACCCCACGGCGCCACCAGGCGACCGGCGCGCACGTCCTCCGCCACCAGCGGCTCCGGCGCGATCGCCACACCCAGCCCCGCAACCGCCGCTTCCAGCAAGTAATACAAATGCTCAAACCCCTGGCCGAGTTTTAACGCACCGGGTTCGATCCCGTGTTGCTGCGCCCAGCTGGGCCAGGCCTGCGGGCGAGACGTGGTGTGCAACAGCGCTTCGCCGCACAGCGCCGTGGCCGGGGCGTCGCGCAGGCGTTCGTAACCGGCGAAACGCGGGCTCATGACCGGGCCGATGCGTTCGCTGGCCAGCTCGTACACCTGCATATCCGCCGGCCACGGCGGTTCGGCGAACAACAGCAGGGCATCCAGGCCGGGGCGGCGCGGGTCCAGATCACCTTCACCCGCCGACAGGTGCAAGCGCAGATCGGGCAGGTCGGCATTCAAGCGGCCCAGGCGCGGAATGAACCAGCGCGCCAGCAAACTGCCCGAACAGCCGAGGACGAACGGTGCATCGGCGCTGCTTTGGGTAATTTGCGCGCACACCTCCCTTAACCGCTCGAACGCCTCGGCACTCGCATCGCGCAGACGCACGCCGGCATCTGTGAGTTTGAGGCCGCGCCCTTCCTTGACGAACAGGCTGACCCCCAAATGTTCTTCCAGCACTTTAAGCTGGCGGCTCACGGCGCCATGGGTGACGTGCAACTGCTCAGCCGCCTGGCTCACACTGTTGAGGCGGGCCGTGGCTTCGAAGGCGCGCAGGGCGTTAAGGGGCGGGAGGTCTCGGCTCATCTGTGAGTTTTCCTGACAGGTTGCAGCGATCTTATCGGTTTTCAGCCCTGAGCGTCAGGGGTAGAGTGAGCGTCATTGCTTCCCACCCGAATTCTTTTCCTGGAGCGTCCCATGACTCAGTCCCAGACCGATCTACGCAACGGCCCTGACGCCAACGGCCTGTTCGGCGCATTCGGCGGCCGCTACGTCGCCGAAACCCTGATGCCGTTGATCCTCGACCTGGCCCGCGAGTACGAAGCGGCCAAGATTGATCCTGCGTTCAACGAGGAATTAGCCTACTTCCAACGCGACTACGTCGGTCGACCAAGCCCGCTGTATTTCGCTGAGCGCCTGACGGAGTTCTGCGGCGGCGCCAAGATTTACCTCAAGCGCGAAGAGCTGAACCACACCGGCGCGCACAAGATCAACAACTGCATCGGCCAGATCCTGCTGGCGCGGCGCATGGGCAAGAAACGCATCATCGCCGAGACCGGTGCCGGCATGCACGGTGTGGCCACCGCCACCGTGGCCGCGCGTTTCGGCCTGCAATGCGTGATCTACATGGGCACCACTGACATCGAGCGCCAACAGGCCAACGTATTTCGCATGAAGCTGCTGGGCGCTGAAGTGATCCCGGTGGTCGCCGGCACCGGCACCCTCAAAGACGCGATGAACGAAGCTCTGCGCGACTGGGTGACCAACGTCGACGACACGTTCTACCTGATCGGCACCGTTGCCGGCCCGCACCCTTATCCTGCGATGGTGCGCGACTTCCAGTCCGTGATCGGCAAGGAAACCCGCACCCAGCTGCAAGCCCAGGAAGGCCGCCTGCCGGACAGCCTGGTGGCGTGCATCGGCGGAGGGTCCAACGCCATGGGCCTGTTCCACCCGTTCCTGGATGACAGCAGCGTCGAGATCATCGGCGTGGAAGCCGCGGGCTTTGGCATCGAAACCGGCAAGCACGCCGCCAGCCTCAACGGTGGCGTACCGGGCGTACTGCACGGCAACCGCACCTTCCTGCTGCAGGACGACGATGGCCAGATCATCGACGCCCACTCGATTTCCGCCGGCCTCGACTACCCCGGCATCGGCCCTGAGCACGCCTGGTTGCACGATATCGGCCGCGTCCAGTACACCTCGGTGACCGACCACGAAGCGCTCGACGCCTTTCACAAATGCTGCCGCCTGGAAGGGATTATTCCTGCACTGGAAAGCGCCCACGCCCTGGCCGAAGTGTTCAAACGCGCGCCGACCCTGCCGAAGGAACACCTGATGGTGGTCAACCTGTCCGGCCGTGGCGACAAAGACATGCAGACCGTGATGCACCACATGGAACAGTCCCAGCAGGAGAAACACTAAATGAGCCGCCTGCAAACCCGCTTTGCGCAACTCAAGCAACAAAACCGCGCCGCCCTGGTGACCTTCGTCACCGCCGGCGACCCCGGTTACGACACCTCGCTGGCGATCCTCAAGGGCTTGCCCGCTGCCGGTGCCGACGTGATCGAGCTGGGCATGCCCTTCACCGACCCGATGGCCGACGGCCCGGCCATTCAACTGGCCAACATCCGCGCGCTGAGCGCCAAGCAAAACCTGGCGAAAACCCTGCAGATGGTGCGCGAGTTCCGCAAGGACAACAGCGACACCCCGCTGGTGCTGATGGGTTACTTCAACCCGATCCACAAATACGGCGTGCCGGCCTTTATTGCCGACGCCAAGCAAGCCGGGGTCGACGGCCTGATCGTGGTCGACCTGCCGCCCGAACATAACGGCGAGCTGTGCGACCCGGCCCAGGCGGCCGGTATCGACTTTATCCGCCTGACCACGCCGACCACCGACGACGTGCGCCTGCCGACCGTGCTCAACGGCAGCTCGGGCTTTGTGTACTACGTGTCGGTAGCCGGTGTGACCGGTGCCGGTGCCGCCACCCTGGAACATGTCGAAGAAGCCGTGGCCCGCCTGCGTCGCCATACCGACCTGCCGATCAGCATCGGTTTCGGTATCCGCACGCCGGAACAAGCGGCCGCCATCGCGCGCTTGGCCGATGGTGTGGTGGTGGGTTCGGCGCTGATCGATCACATCGCCAACGCCAGCAACGACCAGCAAGCCATCGACGGCGTGCTGAGCCTGTGCGCGGCGCTGTCGGAAGGTGTCCGTAACGCACGTAAGTAAGCGCCTCGTATGCGGTAGGTAAAGTTCCTGATACACAGGAATCAACCGGCAACACCGTGGCCTAAACAACAAGACCAAGGGATTTCGAACCGTGTTCGCAATCCCTTTTTTTGTATGTGTGCCCCGAGGAATTCCCGATGAAAATGCGCAAATCCGTGATTGCTGGTTGTGGCGTCCTGGTGCTTGCCGCCAGCGCCCTGGTGCAAGCCGCGCCGCCTGACCAGCGCGGTGACGACCGTGGCGGCCCACAAGACCAGCACGAGCAACGTGGCGACGACCATCGCGGCCCGCAGGACAACCATCGCGGCGGCCCGCCCCAGGACTTCGGCCCGGTGCGCCAGATCATCCACGACAACCACGGCCAATTCGGCCGTGGCGCGCCACCGCCGCCGAATGTGCGCCTGGTCCGTGGCCGGCCGCTGCCCCACGGCTACTATGGCGAACGCCTCGACAACCGCGCCCTGGCGCGCCTGCCGTACTACGAGGGTTACGAATGGCGCCGTTCGGGCCCGGACGTGGTGCTGATCGCAGTGGGCACCGGCATCGTCTATGAGATTCTGGAAGGCGTGTTGAACTGACGCCACGGTTCCGCGATTTCTTCCGCTAGGCTTAAGGGGCGAACCGTTCGTTCCCCCTTAACGCACTTCATGCCTATTGCCGTCTAACCACCTCAGCAAGCCCCGGTATTTCTTGCGCTCCCGGTCGTTAAGTTAGCCGCATCAGAAGTCATTCTTGGCTCTATGGAGTACATCATGGCATTTGATCTCATCACCGAATCGGACCGCCGTCACGCCACCTTGCAAAAAGGCTTCAACCTGCGCTGGCCGTTGGGCAACGTGCAGGGCCAATCCTCGCCCAACGGCGCCAACCTGATTTACCTCTGTTACAGCCCCCAGGACATCATCGACGCCGCGGCGCAGGCCCTGGCCGTTGCCAATGGCCGGATTACCGTGCGCAGCGGCGGCCACTGTTACGAAGGTTTCGTCGCCAACAAGATGCCCGACAACCCCAATGAGGTATTGGCGATTCTGGATATCGGGCAAATGAAGCAACTGGACTACGATGCCGACGGCCAACTGCACTCCCAGTTGATACCGACCTTGCCCTATCGCTACCGCTTTCGCCTGGAGGCCGGCGGGCAAAACTGGGACGCCTACGTCGCACTGTACACGTTGGCCAACAAGACCCTGCCCGGGGGTTCGTGTTATTCGGTGGGCCTGGGCGGGCACATCTGCGGTGGCGGCTACGGCTTGCTCTCGCGCAAACACGGCCTGGTGTGCGACTGGCTGTCCGGTGTCGATATTCTGGTGCCCAACGCCCAGGGCAACGGCCTGACAGCGCGTCATGTCTGCCGGGAGAGCACCGACCCGGACGAACTGGACCTGTTTGCCGCGTGCTGCGGTGCCGGCGGCGGGCAATTCGGGATCATCACCAGTTATTACTTCAAGGACCTGCCGGACGCCCCCAAGGAGGTGCTTTGGCTGGTACTGGAATGGGACTGGGCGATGCTGACCAAACCGGCGCTCGACCGATTGCTGGTGGCCTATCAAGCCTGGTTCGCCCAACATCAGGCCGACCCGGACACCTGGGGCCTGGCGACCAAGCTGGAAATGCGCCACCAGCACACCGGCAACGTCACGCTGGGCATTCACTACGTGGACAAAGACGGCGAGTTGAACGATCAGGCGCCCTTCGACGATTTTGTCACGACGATGCTGGACGCCATCGGCATTGCCGCCAGCGAATCGGTGACACCGTTTCACGTGATCCACCTGCCGCGAAGCAACCCCACCGGGCGTGTCATCAACTCCTTGAGCACGGCGCAGGCCGTCGTGCGCCGTCTCGACTGGCTGCCGTGCCAGCAAACCCTCAACGGCTCCGGCGACAACCAGCGCGGGCGCTATAAGTCGGCCTATCAGAAAGGCATTTTCACGCCGCAGGTGTTATCCGCGATCTGGACCACGCTGACCTGGCCCGACCCGGCGAACGTGTTGACCCAAAGCCTCATACAGATCCAGTCGTTCGGCGGGCGCATCAACCAGCCAGATCCGGCGGTGCGGCGCGAATCGTCTGCGGCCCAGCGCGGCTCTTTCCTCAAGTGGCAACCGCAGTGTTATTGGCGCGATGCCAGCGCCGCCACCGACCAGGCACATGCCGATTGGATTCAGGGGCTGTTTTTCAACGCCTTCGCCAACGATCAAGGCGTGCCGCTCAACGCGGAGTTCGAGGGCTGCTACATCAATTACCCCGACCTCGACATGACGCACCTCGGCGGCAACCCGGCGAACGCCAAGAACCCCCAGTGGTACACGGTTTTCTTCCCCGACCTGATCATCGAAAGCCGGCTGCGGCGTACCAAGCAGCGCTGGGACCCGCTGAATATATTCCACAACGAAATGTCGGTGCCGTAAGCCGCAAATAAAAACGGGCGACCCCAAGGTCGCCCGTTTTTTTACAACTCGATCCGTTCGACCTTGCCCACCAACAAGATGTAGGAAAGCGCCCCGAGCAACGCCAGCACTGCGATATAGGTGATCGCCGGTGCGAACGAATCGCCGCTGGCCAGGAAGCCAATCACGATCGGCGTGGCAATCGCCGCCAGGTTGCCGATGAAGTTGAACACGCCACCGGTCAAGCCGAGCAAGCGAGCGGGTGCCAAGGTCGACACCAGCGACCAGGTGATCGACGCCAGGCCATTGCCGAAGAACGCCACTGCCAGGAACGCAATCACCCAGGCCGTCGAATCCACGTAGTTGGCGCCAATGATCGCGGTGGAAATCAACAGCCCGCCAATGATCGGCAACTTGCGCGCAAAGCCCACTGATGCGCCACGGCGAATCAACCAGTCGGAAAAAATCCCGGAGCACAGCACGCCGACAAACGCCGCGAGGAAGGGCAGGGAAGCGAGCAGGCCGGATTTGATGAAGTCCATCCCGCGATATTTCACCAGATAGGTCGGGAACCATGTCAGGAAGAACCACAGCGTGGAGTTCAGGCAGAACTGCCCCAGGTAGATGCCCCAGAGTTTGCGCTTGCTCAGCACGATGCCCAGGTCGACCCAACTGAACGGTGCCTTGGTGGTTTGCGCCTGCATGTCCACCAGCCCGCCGCCGGCACGGATCAGTTCGATTTCAGCGGCGTTGGCGCCTTTGAAGTCCTTCGGCTCGCGGTACACCGCGTACCAGATCAGCGCCCAGAGGATGCCGACGCCGCCGGTGGTGACAAACACCATGTGCCAGCCGTAGTGGTGCTGTAACCAGGCCAGCACCGGGGTGAGAAACGCCAGCCCGACGAACTGGCCGGAGGTGTAGAAGCCAATCGCCGTGGCGCGCTCACGCTCGGGGAACCACGTGGTGACCACGCGGCTGTTGATCGGATAGGCCGGCGCTTCCAGGGCGCCCACCGCCATGCGCAGGACAAACAGCGCGATGAAGCTGGCCGCAAAGCCGAGCATCACAGTGGCGATGGACCACAGCAGCAGGGCCACGGTGTAGAGGATGCGCGGCGGCACCCGGTCGACCAGCCAGCCACCGGGGATTTGCATGGCGGCGTAGGTCCAGCCGAACGCCGAGAAAATCAGCCCGACATGCACCGGATCGATGCCCAGGTCGCTGGTCAGGGCCGGGGCCGCGATCGACAGGTTGCTGCGGTCGAGGTAGTTGATCACCACGGTGATAAACAGCAGCACCATGATGAAGTAGCGCTTTCTGCTAGGCGTGACTAAAGAAGCCTGCCCGGTGAGGGATTCAGGGTGCATGGGGTTGTCTCTTCTTATGTTTATTGAGGACGGACTTACTGACCAAACCAGCTCAAATGTGGGAGGGGGCAAGCCCCCTCCCACATTTTTTGCCACATTTTTTCAGGCAGACATCACCACTCGGCAAAACTGCCGTCGGCATGGCGCCAGATCGGGTTGCGCCAGCGATGGCCGATGGCCGCGCGTTCGATCACGTATTCCTCGTTGATCTCGATGCCCAGGCCCGGCCCGTTGGGGATCTTCACGAAGCCCTGGTCATAGTCGAACACGCCCGGGTCGCGCACGTAGTCGAGCAGGTCGTTGCTCTCGTTGTAGTGAATGCCCAGGCTTTGCTCCTGGATAAACGCGTTGTAGCAGACCGCGTCCAGCTGCAGGCAGGCGGCCAGCGCGATCGGGCCCAGCGGGCAGTGCAGCGCCAGGGCCACGTCGTAGGCTTCGGCCATGTTGGCGATCTTGCGGGTTTCGGTGATACCGCCAGCGTGGGAAGCGTCCGGCTGGATGATGTCGACGTAGCCTTCGCTGAGCACGCGTTTGAAGTCCCAGCGCGAGAACAGGCGCTCGCCCAGGGCAATCGGGGTGCTGGTCAGCGGTGCGAGTTCTTTCAGCGCTTCGTAGTTTTCGCTGAGTACCGGCTCTTCGATGAACATCAGTTTGTACGGGTCCAGCTCTTTCATCAGCACCTTGGCCATGGGCTTGTGTACGCGGCCATGGAAGTCGACGCCGATGCCCACGTTGGGGCCGACGGCATCGCGCACGGCGGCGACGTTGGCCAGCGCCAGGTCGACTTTTTCGAAGCTGTCGACGAACTGCAATTCTTCCGTGCCGTTCATTTTTACCGCAGTGAAGCCACGGGCCACGGCCTCTTTGGCGGCGCGGGCGGTGTCGGCGGGGCGATCGCCGCCGATCCACGAATACACGCGAATCTTGTCACGCACCTGGCCGCCCAGCAGGTCGCTGACCGACACGCCCAGGGCCTTGCCCTTGATGTCCCACAGCGCCTGGTCGATGCCGGCCAGCGCGCTCATGTGCACGGCGCCGCCGCGATAGAAACCGCCGCGATAGAGCACAGTCCAGATGTCTTCGATATTGCGTGGGTCTTTGCCGATCAGGTAATCGGACAGTTCCTCGACCGCAGCCGCCACCGTGTGGGCGCGGCCTTCGACCACGGGTTCGCCCCAGCCGGTGACGCCCTGGTCGGTCTCCACTTTGAGGAAGCACCAGCGCGGTGGGACGATGAAGGTAGTCAGTTTGGTGATTTTCATCTTCTTATCTCTCTTGTCGATGCAGCGCCCAAGGCGCAAAGCTTGCGATCAGTTCAAGGCGTTCCAGGCCGCGACATACGCCTGGGCACTGCTCGCCACCTCGGCCACGGACATGCCCGGCTTGAACAATCCGGACCCCAGGCCGAAGCCCCTGGCGCCGGCGTCGAAATACACCTGCATGTTGGCCGGGCTCACGCCGCCGACCGGCAGCAACAGCGTGCCCGCCGGCAATACCGCCAGCCACGCCTTGATCACCGCCGGGCCCATTTGCTCGGCGGGGAACAGTTTCAATACGTCGGCGCCTTCGGCCAGCGCGGCGAACGCCTCGGTCGGGGTGGCCACACCTGGCGACAGGTACAGGCCGGCGGCTTTCGCGGCACGCAAGACCTTGGCGTCGCTGTGGGGCATCACGATCACCTGGCCACCGGCGGCCTTGACCTGCTCGACCTGCGCCGGCGTCAACACCGTGCCGGCGCCGATCAGGCAATCGGCGGGCAGGCTGTCACGCAGGGTGCGGATGCTGGTGTAAGGGTCCGGCGAATTGAGCGGGACTTCGATCACGCGAAAACCGGCGCGGTACAGCACCTGGCCAACCGCCTCGGCTTCGTCCGGGCGCACGCCGCGCAGGATCGCGATCAAACCGTTTTGCGTGAGTGCTTGCTTGAGCATGTCAGGCCTCCATTGCTGGTTGAATGAGCCCGGCGGCCAGGGCCAACTGCCAGAGACCGCGTTCGCTGGCCTCTTGCGCCAGGCTGACGTGGGCGAAGCCGCAGAGGCCGAGGGCACGCTGGTAACGTGTACAGAGCGGTGCGGCGCCGACCAGGATGATCGGCTTATGTTGGGCGGCACCGGGCAAGCCGGCGAGTTCATGGCCGATCAACAGGCCGGAGAGGTAGTCGGGCTGCTGGTCCGGGGCGAGTTCGCCGGTCAAGCCCAGGGTGCGTGCGCTGAACAGCGTCGACAGCACGCCGCGCTGGCCGTCTGCCGACAGCGCCACGCGCACGCCGCGGTCGAAAGCCGCCGCCTGGAAGTGTTCGGCGGGTTGTTGGGTGCGCCCGAGCAGGCTGTGCTTGCTCAGCACCCCGAACAGCTCGCCGGTCATGAAGGTGTCGAAATGGGTGATACAGCCATCGACCACCTCGACCCATTTGGAATGGCTGCCGGGCAGGCCGATCAAGACTTCGGCGCCAAGGCCTTGCAGCACGCCGAGTACCTGGGTTTCTTCGCCGCGCATCACGTTGGGCAAGCCGACCTGCTCGATCACGCCGGGCACGATATGCACATCGACGCCGCGCACACTGCGCACGCGGTGCAACGCTTGGCCGAGGCTGGCGACGTCGACCGGGGTGTTGCGGTAGGCCGCTTCGCTCCAGCCCTGGGCGCTGCCGACCATGCCGCAGGCGATCACCGGCAAGCCCGGTTGCGCGTCGAGCCAATCGCCACAGGCCGCGTCGAACGCCAACTCGAAGCCATCGCTGCAGCAAACGCCGGCAATCTCCCGGGGCTGGCTGGGCAGGTGCATGATCCCCGACGCCAACGCACGTTGTTCCAGCACCACGCCTGCGGGGCCGAGTTTATAAGCACGAAGGGAACTGGTTCCCCAATCGAGCGCGATCAATTGCGCCGGCATCGCTTCACCTGAAATGAGTGGGTGCTGAAAAAAGCAGATGGGCGAATATAAACCTATGCTCGGCGATATCTCAATATATAAATATCAATCCCATATATTGGAATGAATCGAGATAAATCCTACAACCACTCCGCCTTTTACTGCGGGAACGGCCAGGCTTTATCTGATAAAAGAGGTTAAAAAACCGACAGATTCAGTTCGCGTATCGCACCCATCCAGATCGCGTACTCGGTGTGGTCCTTCAGGTCGTCGCCCCCTAGACGGCAATCGACGGCAGGGCCAGCCCGGTCAGCGACTGTGCACTGCGCGCCTGCTCCGCCACCAGCCAGTCGACGAACCGCTCGACCAACTGCCCCCGCCGTTTGCGCTGCGGCTGCACCACGTAGTAGCCGAAGCGTGAGATCACCGTGTCGCTGATCGGCCGGCACAGCCATTTCTGTTCCAGCAGGTTGTCCACCAAGTGGCGCCAGCCGATGGCCACGCCCTGGCCGGCAATCGCCGCCTGGATCAACAGGGTGTAGTTATCGAAGCGCAGTTGGCCGGGGGTCGGCGTGCTGGTAATGCCCAGTTCGCGGAACACGCCGCTCCAGTCGAACCACTGGCTGGTGTGTTCCTGGCGCAGGTGCAGCAAGGGGCAGTCGGGCAAGGTCTGCACGGTCAGCGGCGTGGCCTGGTCCTTGAGCCATTGCGGACTGCACACCGGGAACACTTCCTCATTGAACAGCCACAGGCTGTCGCCCTGCTTGAAACGGCCGTCGCCAAACAGCACCGCCACGTCGATATCGCTGCGCAACGTGGCGTGATTGCGCTCGCTGGTCACCAGGCTGACGTCGACCTGGGGGTTGGCCGCATGGAAGCGATGCAGGCGCGGCATCAGCCAGTAGGCGGCGAAGGCGAAGTCGGTGGCCACTTGCAGCACTTCGTGCTGGTCCTGCTGGGTGATCGCGCTCAGGCCCTGGTTGATGGTCTGCAAACCGCCCTGGACATGTTCGAACAGCAGCGCGCCGGCGTCGGTCAGCTCGATGCCACGGTAGATGCGATCAAACAGGCGGATCGCCAATTGCTCTTCGAGGCGCTTGATCTGCTGGCTGATGGCCGGTTGGGTGGTGCCCAGCTCCATCGCCGCAGCGGTAAAACTGCGGTGGCGCGCCGCCGCTTCGAACGCCCGGAGCAGATCGAGGGATACGTCGCCGAAGGCTTTATACATAAGCTGTACTTATCCTAGACATTGCCTTTCATGGGCTTTACCCCATTTTCCATGGGCTGCATGCTCATTCGCATAAACACCGCCTATGGAATGCCGAAGACCCATGAAGCGCAAGAACATTCTTTTCATCATGGCCGATCAAATGGCCGCGCCGATGCTGCCGTTCTACGGACCTTCCCCGATCAAGTTGCCGAATCTCAGTCGCCTCGCCGCACAAGGCGTGGTGTTCGACGCCGCCTACTGCAACAGCCCACTGTGTGCGCCGTCGCGCTTTACCCTGGTCAGCGGCCAGTTGCCGAGCAAGATCGGCGCCTACGACAACGCGGCAGATTTCCCCGCCGATGTGCCGACGTATGCCCACTACCTGCGTCGTCTTGGCTACCGCACCGCGCTGTCGGGCAAGATGCATTTCTGCGGGCCAGACCAGTTGCACGGTTACGAAGAGCGCCTGACCAGCGACATCTACCCCGCCGACTATGGCTGGGCGGTGAACTGGGATGAGCCGGACGTGCGCCCCACCTGGTACCACAACATGTCCTCGGTGCTGCAAGCCGGGCCGTGCGTGCGGACCAACCAACTGGATTTCGACGAAGAGGTGGTGTTCAAGGCCCAGCAGTACCTGTTCGACCACATTCGCGAGGGCGGCGACCAGCCGTTCTGCCTCACCGTGTCGATGACCCATCCCCACGACCCGTACACCATTCCCAAACCATTCTGGGATCTGTACGACGACAGCGACATCCCGTTGCCCACAACCCCGGCCCAGGGCGATCTCGACCCGCACTCCCAGCGCCTGCTCAAGGTCTACGACCTGTGGGACAAGCCGCTGCCAGTGGACAAGATCCGCGATGCGCGCCGCGCCTACTTCGGCGCCTGCAGTTACATCGACAGCAATGTCGGCAAGCTGCTGCAGACCCTGGAAGACACCGGCCTGGCCGACGACACCCTGATCATTTTCTCCGGCGACCATGGCGACATGCTCGGCGAGCGCGGCCTCTGGTACAAAATGCACTGGTTCGAAATGGCCGCCCGCGTGCCGCTGCTGATCAGCGCGCCGGGGCAGTTCGCGGCGGGCCGTGTGACCCAGGCGGTCTCCACCGCCGACCTGTTGCCGACCTTGGTGGAACTGGCCGGCGGCGAACTCGAACCGTTCTTGCCCATGGACGGCCGCTCGCTGGTCCCGCACCTGCAAGGGCAGGGCGGGCACGACGAAGTATTCGGCGAATACATGGCCGAAGGCACCCTCAGCCCACTGATGATGATTCGCCGTGGCGCCTACAAATTCATCTACAGCGAAGACGACCCCTGCCTACTGTTCGACATACACAACGACCCGCGCGAGCAGGAAGAACTCAGCCAATCGCCGCAGCATCGGGCGCTGTTTGCCGCCTTTCTGCTTGAGGCGCGGGCCAAATGGGACATCCCGGCGATCCACCAGCAGGTGCTCGCCAGTCAACGCCGTCGCCGCCTGGTCTACCAAGCGCTGACCCAGGGCAAGCTGAAGAGCTGGGATCACCAGCCGCTGGTGGACGCCAGTCAGCAATACATGCGCAACCATATCGACCTCGACGACCTGGAGCGCAAGGCACGTTATCCACAACCCTGCCAAAACCAATAAAACAGAGGGAAGGCCATGCAAAAATTGACTGTGGTGCTGGGCGTAATGGGCATGGCGGCGTTGAGCAGCGCCACCGTGTCCGCGGACGCCGGTTGTGAGACGGTGAGGATGGCCGATCCCGGCTGGAGTGATATTGCCGCCACCAATGCCGTCGCCGGTTTTCTGCTGACGGACATGGGTTACAAGCCCAAGGTCGACACCCTGGCGGTGCCGATCACCTTCGGCGGGCTCAAGGACGGCCAGGTGGATGTGTTCCTGGGTAACTGGATGCCGGCGCAGCAAGGTTTCTACGACAAATTCGTGGCCAACGGCGATGTGGTGCAGTTGGCGAAAAACCTCGACGGCACCGAATTCACCCTGGCTGTGCCGGACTATGTGTGGGACGCCGGGGTGCATGACTTTGCCGACCTCAACTCATTCGCCGACAAGTTCGACAAGAAGATCTACGGCATCGGCTCCGGCGCGCCGGCAAACCTCTCGCTGCAGGAGATCATCAAGAAGAACGACTTCGACCTGGGCCAATGGAAGCTGATCGAGTCCAGCGAACAGGCGATGCTCGCCGAAGTCTCACGGGCGGTGAAGAAACAGCGCTTCATCACCTTCCTCGGCTGGACCCCGCACCCGATGAATGTGCAGTTGAAAATGCATTACCTCAAGGGCGGCGAGAAGTACTTCGGCGACACCGGCAGCGTGTATACCCTGACGCGCAAGGGTTATGCACAAGCCTGCCCGAACGTAGGAAAACTGCTGACCAACCTGAGTTTCACCCAAGCGATGGAGAACAGCATCATGGCCGCGGTGGTCAACAACAAGGTCAGCAACGCGGATGCGGCGAAGGCGTGGATCAAGGCCAACCCGGCGGTACTGGAGCAGTGGCTCGACGGCGTGAAAACCGTGGACGGCCAGGATGCATTGGCGGCCGTAAAAGCCAAGCTCTAAAGCCCACCACTATCCAAATGTGGGAGGGGGCTTGCTCCCGATAGGTGAGTGTCAGTCGACATCTTCGGCGGCTGGTTCGCCGCTATCGGGGGCAAGCCCCCTCCCACAAAAAGCCGGTGTGTACTGATACCCTGAGCCAAACCTTTCAGCCCGAGTTTGCGATGCCCCGGCCCAACCGCCACACACTCTTCCCCTTCCTCAGTTGGCTGCCGCGCCAAACCCGCGCCAGCGTCGGCCGGGACGCGATCGTCGGCCTCAGCGGCGCGGTGCTGGCCTTGCCGCAGTCGATTGCCTACGCGCTCATCGCCGGTCTCCCACCGGAATACGGCCTGTACGCCGCGATCATCCCGGTGCTGATCGCGTGCCTCTGGGGTTCGTCCTGGCACCTGATCTGCGGCCCCACGGCGGCGATTTCCATCGTGCTCTACGCCAGCGTCAGCCCCCTGGCCGTGCCGGGTTCACAGGACTACATCACCTTGATCCTGCTGCTGACCTTCCTCGCCGGGGTGTTCCAGTGGTTGCTCGGCCTGCTGCGCTTCGGCGCGCTGGTGAATTTCATCTCTCATTCGGTGGTGCTGGGGTTCACCCTCGGCGCCGCCGTGGTGATTGCCCTCGGCCAACTGCCCAACCTGTTGGGCCTGGATTTGCCGAGCCAGGCCACGGCGATCAACAGTCTGATGACACTGATCGAGCACGGCGGCGAGTGGGACCGCGCCTCACTCGCCCTGGGGCTCGGCACCTTGCTGGCGGGCGCGCTGCTCAAGTACCTGCTGCCGCGCTGGCCGACGCTGTTGATCACGCTGGCGCTGGGCAGCCTGGCCGCCTGGCTGTGGCCGGCGATATTCGGGCAGGTGGCGCTGGTCAGTGCGTTTATCGGCAAGCTGCCGCCATTCAGCCCGTTGCCGCTGGACCTGGACATGCTCTTGCGCCTGCTGCCCAGCGCCGTGGCGGTGGGTATGCTCGGGCTGGTGACCAGCCTGTCGATCGCGCGCTCGCTGGCGGCGCGCTCACAGCAATTGCTCGACGCCAACCAGGAAGTTCGAGCGCAGGGTTTGTCCAATATCGTCGGCGGATTTTTCTCCGGCTACCTGTCGGCCGGTTCCTTTACGCGCTCCGGCCTCAGCTACGAAGCAGGCGCCTGCTCGCCGCTGGCGGGGGTGTTTTCCGCCCTGTGGGTGGCATTGTTCGCACTGTTTGGTGCAGCGCTGATCGCACATATACCGATCCCGAGCATGGCCGCGAGCATCCTGCTGATCAGTTGGGGCCTGGTGGATCATCGGGGCATTCGCGCGTTGTTCCGGGTCAGTCGCGCCGAGTTTGTGGTGATGAGCCTGACCTGCATCGCCACGTTGCTGCTGGAGCTGCAAACCGCGATTTACGCCGGAGTGCTGGCCTCGCTGTTTTTCTACCTCAAGCGCACCTCGCAGCCGCGGGTTCAGCAATGGCGCGACGGCGAGGAAGAGGTGTTGCGGGTCGGTGGCTCGATCTTTTTCGGCGCCAGCCATTACCTGCAGGTTCGCCTGCAAAGCCTGCAGAGTGAGCGGGTGGTAATCGAAGCGCAGCAGATCAACTTTATCGACTATTCCGGGGTGGAGATGCTGCACCAGGAAGCGCGGCGATTAAGGGCGATGGGCCGTAGCCTGACCTTGCGCCGGGCCAGGCCGCAGGTCGTCGAGGAGTTGAAAAAGCTGGAAGGCGCCGACAATTGCCCCATCCATTTCGAAGACTGAATGCGGTCAAACAGGTGGGAGGGGGCTTGCTCCTCCCACCTTTCGAGTTGCCTCAAGCCAATTGGCGGCGCAGTTCGGCCAACACCGGCGCCGAATCCGGACGCACGCCGCGCCACAGGAAGAACGCTTCCGCCGCCTGCTCCACCAGCATGCCCAGACCATCCATCGCCACCGCCGCGCCGTGTTCCGTGGCCCAGCGGCAGAATGCGGTCGGTTCCTTGGCATACATCATGTCGTAGCAAAACGTTTTGCCCGGCGCGATCAAGCTGCCTGCAATCGGCGGTACATCGCCTGACAGGCTGGCGGAGGTGGCATTGATGATCACGTCCACCGGCTCACACAGCCAGTCGAAACCACTGGCAGACACCGGGCCCAAATCGTCGAACAACTCGGCGAGCATTTCGGCTTTTTCCACGGTGCGGTTGGCGATGATCAGCGACGCCGGCCGCTCGGCCAGTAACGGCTCCAACGCCCCGCGCACTGCGCCGCCAGCGCCGAGCAACAGGATGCGTTGCCCTTGCAGGTGCAGCCCGGCATTCACCGTCAGGTCGCGCACCAGGCCGGCGCCGTCGGTGTTATCGCCCAGCAGGCTGCCATCGGCCAGCTTGCTCAGGGTGTTCACCGCCCCGGCGCGCTCGGCGCGTGCGGTGAGGGTGTCGGCCAGGCGGTAGGCGTCTTCCTTGAACGGCACCGTGACGTTGGCGCCACGGCCTTGTTGAAAAAACTCACGGGCAAACCCGATGAAATCCTCGAGCGGCGCAAGCAGAGCGCTGTAGTCCAGTTGCTCGCCGGTCTGCTCGGCGAACATGCGGTGGATCAACGGCGACTTGCTGTGGCCGATGGGGTTGCCGAACACCACATAACGGTCCATCAGACCGCCGCCTTGGGCGCAGCCACGCCGAGCCAGTCGCGGTCTTGCAGGAAGTAGTCGGTGAGGCGCGCTTCTTCGCTGCCGGCCTCGGCTTTCCAGTCGTAGCTCCAGCGCACCTGGGGCGGCAGCGACATCAGGATCGACTCGGTACGCCCGCCCGACTGCAGGCCGAACAAGGTGCCACGGTCGTAGACCAGGTTGAATTCAACGTAGCGACCACGGCGGAATTCCTGGAATTCGCGCTGCTGTTCGGTATAGGCCTGGGCCTTGCGGCGCTGCACGATCGGCAGGTAGGCGTCGATGTACGCATCGCCGATGGCACGGATGAAGGCGAAGCAGGTGTCGAAGTCCCACTCGTTCAAGTCATCGAAGAACAGGCCGCCGATGCCGCGCGGTTCGTTGCGATGCTTGATGTAGAAGTAGGTGTCGCACCAGGCCTTGTAGCGCGCATAAACGTCGGCGCCGAACGGCGCACAGGCCTGTTCGGCCACGCGGTGCCAGTGGATGCAGTCTTCTTCGTTGGCGTAATAGGGCGTGAGGTCGAAGCCGCCGCCGAACCACCACACCGGCTCTTCACCTTCTTTTTCAGCGATGAAAAAGCGCACGTTGGCGTGGGAAGTCGGTACATGCGGGTTGTGCGGGTGAATCACCAGCGACACCCCCAGCGCTTCAAACCCACGCCCGGCCAGCTCGGGGCGATGCGCGCTGGCGGACGGCGGCAGGCCGCTGCCAAACACGTGGGAAAAGTTGACGCCGCCTTTTTCGATCACCGTACCGTTTTCAATCACACGGGTGCGACCGCCGCCGCCGGCTGGCCGGGTCCAGGCGTCTTCGATAAAGCGAGTGTCCGTCTCGAAGGTTTCCAGGGCGCTGCAAATACGGTCTTGCAGATCAAGCAGATAGGCTTTAACAGCCTCGGTGCGGGTAGTCATGGCATCACCTTGAATCGGGCAAAGCTACGCGAGGCCATTGGGCGTCGGCGGCAAATGGGCGCACAGGATACCACCGCACTCAACTCCGTCGCAGTTGACGAAGATCAAGCTTAGGAGTCCGATAGGGCGCTACCCGAATTCGAACCCAGGAGAAGTGCAGATGGCCAAACGTATCCAGTTCAGCGCCCATGGCGGCCCCGAGGTGCTTGAGTATGTGGACTACACGCCAGCAGAACCTGGCCCACAGCAGGTTCGGGTGCGCAACGCGGCCATCGGCCTGAACTTCATCGACACCTACTATCGCAGCGGCTTGTACGCGCCGCCGGCCTTGCCGTCGGGCCTGGGCGCCGAAGGTGCCGGTGTGGTCGACGCCGTGGGCAGCGAGGTCAGCCAATTCAAGGTCGGCGACCGCGTGGCCTACGGCAGTGGGCCGTTGGGTGCCTACAGCGAACTGCACGTGTTGCCCGCAGCCAACCTGGTTCACCTGCCGGACGACATCAGCTTCGAACAAGCCGCTGGCGCGATGCTCAAGGGCCTGACCGTGCAATACCTGCTGCGCCAGACCTATGAGTTGAAGGGCGGCGAAACCATCCTGTTCCACGCCGCAGCCGGTGGCGTGGGCTCCCTGGCCTGCCAGTGGGCCAAGGCCCTGGGCGTGAAGCTGATCGGCACGGTCAGTTCGCCGGAAAAAGCCGCTGTGGCCAAATCCCACGGCGCCTGGGCAACCATCGACTACAGCAAGGAAAACGTCGCACAGCGCGTGCTGGAATTGACCGACGGCAAGAAATGCCCGGTGGTGTACGACGGCGTCGGCAAGGACACCTGGCTGACCTCGCTGGACTGCGCAGCGCCCCGGGGGTTGGTGGTGAGTTTCGGTAACGCCTCGGGCGCGGTGGACGGGGTGAACCTGGGGATTCTGGCGGCCAAGGGCTCGCTGTACGTCACCCGGCCGACCCTGGCGACCTACGCCAGCAACCCCAAGGACTTGCAGGCCATGGCCGATGATCTGTTCTCGATGATCCAGAGCGGCAAGGTACGCATCGATATCAACCAGCGCTTCTCGCTGGCGGAAGCGGCCAAGGCACAGACCGAGCTGTCGGCGCGGCGCACGACCGGGTCGACCATTCTGTTGCCGTAAGGCTTGGGATTTCGGCGTGGCTAAGGGCGCCATCGCGGGCAAGCCCGGCTCCTACATTTGACCGTGTTGTCATGACGGACAGCGATCGAATGTAGGAGCCGGGCTTGCCCGCGATAGCCACGCCGCGGTCTCAGGACGGCCGCACAACCTCACCCGTCACCAGATCGCGAATCAGGCTCGGGTTCTTGCGCCCACCGAGGGCGCCACCCAACACCAGATCGACCTGGCCACGGAAGTACTGCTCGACGCGAATCCGCGTGCGGGCGGCCGGGCGGCCCTGGGGGTTGGCCGAGGTGGAAATCAATGGCCCGACCAATGAGCACAAGTCGCGCACCAGCGGATGGTCGCTGACCCGCAGCGCCACGGTGTCATGCTCCCCCGTGACCCATTCCGGCAACAGGTCCTGATGAGGCACCAGCCAGGTGTTCGGCCCCGGCCAGGTGCTGGCCATGCGGTCGATCCAATCCTGCGGGAAGTCTTCGAAGAGAAAATCGAACTGGCGGATAGTATCCGCGACCAGGATCAGGCCCTTATCCACCGAGCGGTTCTTGATCGCCAGCAGCCGGTCCACCGCCGCTTCGTTCCACGGGTCACAGCCCAGGCCCCAGACCGCCTCGGTCGGATAGGCAATCACCGCGCCTGCGCGAATTTCTCGTGCGGCTTCCAGCACACGCCACCTGTTGACCATTACTCACTCTCCGGACTAAAGCTCTGCGCAGTTTACCGATCTTCCCTGCAAAACCTAGCAGCGCGCGAGCCAACGCCCGCTTTCGCAGATCACCTGGCCTTCCAGCTCCAACTCGGTGAGGCTCGCCAGCACCTGGGACAACGGCCGCCCGCTGGCAATCGCCAGGGCTTCGCTGGTGTGGGGCGCCGCATGCAGCAGTGCGACCAGCGGATGAGTCGCCGGCAGCGGCACCGGACACGGCAGCGCCTGCCAGCCGCGCAAGCCTTCAAGAATGTGCTCGATGGTTTCCACCAACACCGCGCCGTCGCGGATCAGCTGATGACAACCCTTGGCCGCGGGATGATGGATCGAGCCGGGAATCGCGTACACCTCGCGCCCTTGCTCGGCGGCGAGCCGCGCGGTGATCAGCGAACCGCTGGCGATGCCGGCTTCCACCACCAGCACGCCCAGCGACAGACCACTGATGATGCGGTTGCGCCGGGGGAAATTGCCGGCCTGGGGCGCGGCGTCCAGCGGAAACTCGGAAACCACCGCGCTGCCCTGGGCAATCATCGCGGCCGCGAGGCGTCGGTGGCGCTGTGGATAAAACTTTTCCAGGCCGGTGCCGAGTACGCCGATGGTCTGCCCGCCGACCTCCAGGGCCGCTTGATGCGCCGCGCCGTCAATGCCCAGGGCCAGGCCGCTGGTGATGACAAACCCAGCACTCGCCAGGCTGCGGGAAAAGGCGGCGGCGGTGTCCATGCCGGGGCGCGATGCGCGGCGGCTGCCGACCATGGCCAACTGGGGTTTTTCCAGGATCGCAGGGTCGCCGGCGACGAATAACAACGGCGGTGCGTCATCGATCTGGGCCAGCAGTGCGGGGTACTCAGGCTGGTCCCACATCAGCAAATGCTGGGCCGGACGCGCCAGCCAGGCCAATGCGACACTCGCGCCCTCGCGGACTTCATGGCTGCGCCGGGCCTCGGCGCTGACGGCGGGCAAGCCGAGCGAACGCCAGGCGCTGGCCGGCGCGCTGAGCGCCTTCGAGGCGCAGCCGAACGCGTCGATCAACCGGCGAAAACGCTTCGGGCCCAGTTCCGGCAGCCTGTGCAAGCGTAGCCGGGCTTCCAGTTCTGCCGGGGAAATTTCACTGCTGTTTATCGGATACATCTGATCATCCTTGACCGGAACAAGCTGTGGATAACTCTGTTGGTAACTTATTTAGCAGCCTATTTATTGCGTTTGACGGGCCGTCTCGAAACGGTCCATCACCGCCAGTGGCCGCGAGGCATTGAGGACCAGGCCGTAACTGAGTTTTTCGTAGGTGCGAAACACCAGCAGCATGCCGCCGTACTCATCGGCCAGCTTCACCGGAGCGCCGCTGAGAGCGTCGCGTACCGTGGCGCCGGTCTTGATCACATTCAGCCGTTGGCCGTCGACCAGGCCGTCGCGGCGGCCTTTATTCAGGGTCACGGCATCCAGCACGCCGATCTGCGTCACGCCCTTGGGTACGTCGATGATGCGCCCTTCGATAAACGGCGCGGCCTGCGGGCCTTCCAGGCTGGCCAGCGCAACCGGCGGTTCGGCACGCAGCAAGCGGTCGCCGGGGCGCACTTCCTGGGTGACCCGTTGTACGGCAAGGGTGGTCAGGTCGCCGGCCATCACCCAGTGCGCGGTGCCGATGTCGTCGGCGTGGATACCCAGTAACTCCTGGGTTTTGGGGTCGGTGTAGACCTTGCCTCGGCGGAAAATCCCATAGCTTGGCTGGGCCGGGTCCAGGACGCCGCGGGCATGCACGCGCTCGCCATTGGCCCCCAGCACGCGCCCGGCCTCTGCCGCGACAACGTAGGGCGCGTTATCGAGATCGAGGGGCGAATCGAGGATGCGATTGTGTAACAAAAATCGCTGGATGGCCTGTTGCGTCGGTTGATCCAGGCGCGGGCCGGGCGATGGAAGCAGGGCCTGGGCGAACGGCGCCCAGAGCAGCAAGACGAGTAGCGATTTCCTCATGGGGTGAATCTCCTTTATTATGTACGTTCGCGTGAAACGCCATAGCCTTCGCGGCTTCCGAGCGTTCCACACCGGCCGTGCGGGTCCATCCCTACGCCGATTTGCCTTTACCTCACATGTGCAGCAATTACGCTTATGGCTATTTTGAACATCCTCGAATTCCCCGACTCGCGCCTGCGCACGATCGCCAAACCGGTGGCCGTAGTGGACGATAAGGTTCGTCAGTTGGTCGATGACATGTTTGAAACAATGTATGAAGCCCCGGGCATCGGCCTCGCCGCGACCCAGGTCAACGTGCATCAGCGTGTCGTGGTGATGGACCTGTCCGAAGATCGCAGCGAGCCACGGGTGTTCATCAACCCCGAGTTCGAAGCGCTGACCGACGAAATGGGCGAATACCAGGAAGGCTGCCTGTCGGTGCCGGAGTTCTACGAGAACGTCGAGCGCCCGGTGCGCGTGAAGATCAGGGCCCTGGACCGCGACGGCAAGCCCTTCGAGCAGGTTGCCGAAGGCCTGCTGGCGGTGTGTATCCAGCACGAATGCGACCACCTCAACGGCAAGCTGTTTGTCGATTACCTGTCCACGCTCAAACGTGACCGGATCAAGAAGAAGCTGGAAAAAAAGCACCGCCAGCAAGCTTGATGCCCTTCTTCCAAAGGCTTGCTGCGGCAAGCCTTTTTCTTTTGTGACTGCTTTTAACCGAGAACGCCCATGACCGAGCCACTGCGCATTGTTTTTGCCGGCACACCCGAATTTGCCGCCGAACACCTCAAGGCCCTGCTCGCCAGCCCTTATGACATCGTCGCGGTGTACACCCAGCCGGATCGCCCGGCCGGTCGCGGGCAAAAACTGATGCCGAGCCCGGTCAAGCAACTGGCGCTGGAGCACCACATTCCCGTGCTGCAACCGCCGACCCTGCGCAACGCCGAGGCCCAGGCCGAGTTGGCCGCGCTGAAACCGGACCTGCTGGTGGTGGTGGCCTACGGCTTGATCCTGCCCCAAGTGGTCCTGGACATCCCGCGCCTGGGTTGCATCAACAGCCATGCCTCGCTGCTGCCACGCTGGCGCGGTGCGGCACCGATCCAACGCGCCGTGGAAGCGGGCGACAGCGAAAGCGGCGTGACCGTGATGCGTATGGAAGCGGGCCTGGATACCGGCCCGATGCTGTTGAAAGTCAGCACCCCGATCACCGCCGAAGACACCGGCGGCAGCCTGCACGATCGCTTGGCCGAGATGGGCCCGCCGGCCGTGATCCAGGCGATTGCCGGGCTCGCTGCCGGCACCCTCGAAGGCGAGGTGCAGGACGACAGCCTGGCGACCTACGCGCACAAACTGAACAAGGACGAAGCGCGCCTCGACTGGAGCCGCCCGGCCGTGGAACTGGAGCGCCTGGTGCGCGCGTTCAACCCGTGGCCGATCTGCCACAGCACCCTCAACGGCGAAGCCTTGAAGGTGTTGGCTGCCACCCTGGCCGACGGCAAGGGTGCCCCCGGTGAAATCATCGGTGCCAGCAAGGACGGCCTGCTGGTCGCCTGCGGTGAACAGGCGCTGTGTCTGACGCGTCTGCAATTGCCCGGTGGCAAGGCGCTGAATTTCAGCGATTTGTTCAACAGCCGTCGTGAGAAATTTGCCGTAGGCACGCTTCTCGGGGTGGCCGCCCAATGAACCCGCGTCTGGCCGCCGCCAAGGCCCTGGCCGCCGTGCTCAACGGCAAGGCTTCGCTGAACAGTTCGCTGCCGACCCAGTTGGATAAGGTCGAAGACCGTGATCGCGGTTTCACCCAGGACCTCGCCTTCGGCACCGCGCGCTGGCAGCCACGGCTGTCGGCGCTGGCAGCCAAGCTGCTGCAAAAGCCGTTCAAGGCGGCCGATGCCGATGTAGAAGCGCTGCTGCTGGTAGGCCTCTATCAATTGCTCTACACCCGCGTGCCGGCCCACGCCGCCATCGGTGAAACCGTCGGCTGCGCCGAAAAGCTGAAAAAACCCTGGGCCAAAGCCCTGCTCAACGCCGTGCTGCGCCGCGCCCAGCGCGAAAGCGAAGCGCTGCTGGCCGAGCTGGAACATGACCCGGTGGTGCGTACCGCTCACCCGCGCTGGCTGCAAAAATCCCTGAAAGCCTTCTGGCCCGAGCAATGGGAAGCCATCTGCGCGGCCAACAATGCACACCCGCCGATGATCCTGCGGGTCAACCGTCGCCATCACCGCCGCGATGCTTATCTGCAATTGCTGACCGATGCGGGCATCGCGGCCACGCCGTGCATGTACAGCACCGATGGCATCGTGCTCGAAGCCGCCACCGACGTGCGCAGCCTGCCGGGCTTCGCCGAGGGCTGGATCAGCGTGCAGGATGAAGCCGCGCAACTGGCGGCCGACCTGCTCGACCTGGCCCCAGGCCAGCGGGTGCTGGACGCCTGCTGCGCCCCCGGCGGTAAGACGTGTCACATCCTGGAGGTCGAAAAAGACCTGGCCGGCGTCGTCGCCGTCGACCTGGAAGCCAAGCGCCTGGTGCGCGTGCGGGAAAACCTCGCACGCCTGGGCCTGAGCGCCGAGCTGATCGCCGCCGATGGCCGCGACACCGCCACCTGGTGGGACGGCAAGCCGTTCCAGCGCATCCTGCTCGACGCGCCGTGCTCCGCCACCGGCGTGATCCGTCGCCACCCGGACATCAAGCTGACCCGCCAACCCGACGACATCGCCGCCCTGGCCGTGCTGCAAGGCGAACTGCTCGACGCGTTGTGGCCGACCCTGGAAGTCGGCGGCATCCTGCTCTACGCCACCTGTTCTACCTTGCCCACCGAGAACACCGAGGTCATCGAAGCCTTCCTCGCCCGTACCAGCGGCGCGCGCGAGCTGGACCTCGCCACCGCAGCCGGCATCAAGCAACCCCACGGGCGCCAATTGCTGGCACAGGAAGGCGGACACGATGGCTTCTACTACGCCAAACTGATCAAGATCGCCGCCGCACGCGGCTGAACGGTTCAAAGGGAGTGACCGGATGAAAATCATCATCCTCGGGGCAGGGCAGGTCGGTGGCACGCTGGCCGAGCATTTGGCCAGCGAATCCAACGACATCACCGTGGTCGACACCGATGCCGAGCGCCTGCGCAACCTGGGCGACCGCCTGGACATTCGTACCGTGCAGGGTCGTGCGTCGTTTCCTACGGTGCTGCGTCAGGCGGGTGCCGACGATGCCGATATGCTGGTGGCCGTGACCAACAGCGACGAGACCAATATGGTCGCGTGCCAGGTCGCCCACACGCTGTTCCACACCCCGACCAAGATCGCCCGGGTGCGTGAAGCCGCGTACCTGACCCGCGCCGGCCTGTTCGACAACGACGCGATCCCGGTGGACGTGCTGATCAGCCCGGAGCAGGTGGTCACCCACTACATCAAGCGCCTGATCGAGATTCCCGGCGCGTTGCAGGTGATCGACTTCGCCGACGGCAAAGCGCAACTGGTCGCCGTGAAGGCCTATTACGGCGGGCCGTTGGTCGGCCAGCAACTGCGCCAACTGCGCGAACACATGCCGAATGTGGAAACCCGCGTCGCGGCGATTTTCCGGCGTGACCGGCCGATCCTGCCCCAGGGCGACACGGTGATCGAGGCTGACGACGAAGTCTTCTTCATCGCCGCCAAAGCGAATATTCGTGCCGTGATGAGCGAAATGCGCCGTCTCGATGAGACGTATAAACGCATCGTCATCGCCGGTGGCGGGCAGATCGGCGAACGCTTGGCCGAGGCCATCGAAAGCCGCTACCAAGTGAAGATCATCGAGATGAGCCCGGCGCGCTGCCGGCATTTGTCCGACACCCTCGACAGCACTGTAGTCCTGCAAGGCAGCGCCTCGGACCGCGACCTGTTGATGGAAGAAAACATCGCCGACGCCGATATCTTCCTGGCCCTGACCAACGATGACGAAGCCAACATCATGTCATCGCTGCTGGCCAAGCGGCTGGGGGCGAAGAAGGTGATGACCATCATCAATAACCCGGCGTATGTCGACCTGATCCAGGGCGGCGATATCGACATCGCCATCAGCCCGCAGTTGGCGACTATCGGCACCTTGCTCACCCACGTGCGCCGTGGCGATATCGTCAGCGTCCACTCCCTGCGCCGCGGCGCGGCGGAAGCCATCGAGGCGATCGCCCATGGCGACTCGAAGTCGAGCAAGGTGATCGGCAAGGCCATCCGCGACATCGGCTTGCCGCCGGGTACCACCATCGGTGCGATCATTCGCGATGAAGAAGTGATCATTGCCCACGACGACACGGTAATTGCCACCGGTGACCATGTGATCCTGTTCCTGGTGGATAAAAAACATATCCGCGATGTGGAGAAGCTGTTCCACGTGGGGTTGAGCTTTTTCTGATCAAACGGAGTACACCGACATGCTCGAATCCCTGGAGAAAATGCTGGCCAAGGGTGTGGATAACGCCCTGCTGCGCTTTGGGCTGGGCAAGGGTTATCTGGACCTGAAGGACAACGCCAAGGCCGCCGAGCATCTGCACAAGTGTGTCGAGTTTGATCCGAAGTATTCGGCGGCGTGGAAGTTGTTGGGGAAGGCCCACGTCGGGCTTGGCGATCAGGCCGCCGCGCGACTGGCCTGGGGGAAGGGTATTGAAGCGGCCCAGGCCCATGGCGACAAGCAGGCCGAGAAAGAAATGACGGTGTTCCTGAAAAAACTCGACCGCAAGGCCTAAGCGGAACTCAAATGTGGGAGGGGGCTTGCCCCCGATAGCGGAGGTTCAGTCAAATATGCATTGGCTGACACACTGCTATCGGGGGCAAGCCCCCTCCCACATTGGTTTTGGGTTGCCTTTGAGTCAGTACCACCGCGCCTCACCCGGCGGGCGTTTCTTGAAGCGCTTCATGCTCCACATGTACTGGCTCGGGTAGGCGCCGACATAACGCTCCACCACCTTGCTCATCGCCGCGCAGGAGGTGGCGGTGTCGGTGCTGTACATGTCTTCCGGCGCTGCTTCCAGGATCACTTTGTAGCCTGAACCGTCCGGCAGGCGCAGGGCATGCAGGAATACACCGACCGCCTTGTGGCCCGCGAGCATGTTCGGCACGAACTTGCTGGTCAGCGCCTGGGTGGCGAAGAACGGCACGAAGATCCCCGCCGATTCAGCCGGCTCCGGGTCGGCCGGAATGCCCACCTGGCCGCCCTTGCGCACTTCCTTGATGACACTGAGGATGCCTTCCTTGGTGGACGCCGCCACGCGGTTACCCAGTTGCACGCGTTGCTTGCGCAGCAGGTCATCCACCGCCTTGAGCTTCGGCGGGCGGTAGAAAATGATCGGTTTGCACTGGCTGCAATAGAAGTGGTTCAACACCTCCCAGTTGCCCAGGTGGCTGGTGATACCGACCACGCCTTTGCCCGAGGCCAGGGCTTCGTGGAGGACTTCCAGGCCTTCGACTTCGCGCACCAGGTCGATGGAGCGCTGGGCCGGCCAGATCCAGGCGCAGGCGCTTTCGGTCAGGGACTTGCCGATGTCCATCAGGCTGCGGCCCACCAGGCGCTCGCGCTCGGCCGGGTCCATGTCAGGGAAGCACTTTGAGAGGTTGATCCGCACCGTGTCGCGGGAGCGGTTGGGGGTTTTCCACATGATCCAGCCAATCGCCGAACCTACGGCTTGCACGGCGCGCCAGGGCAGCAGGGCAAACAACCGGAGAGCGCCTACCAGCAAGGCGCCTTTAAACTTTTCCACAGGTCACTCCTGATCGTGTGTGGTGCGCAAAGCACGCATTCTAACCGGCGTTGGCCAAGTCCGCGTAACGGTCGCAGTCCTGAGTGTGGTCCATGACCATGCCCGAGGCCTGCATGAACGCGTAGCAAATGGTCGGCCCGACGAAGGTGAAACCGGCTTTTTTCAGCGCGCGGCTCATGGCCTCGGCTTCGGCGGTAATCGCCGGGACTTCGCTGCGGTCCTTGAAGTGATTGACCTTGGGCACGCCGCCGACAAACGACCACAGCAGCCCCACCGGGTCCTCCAGCGCCAACCAGGCCGCGGCGTTGCGGCGGGTGGCGTTGAGCTTCAGACGATTGCGCACGATGCCCGGGTCGAGCATCAACGCTTCGATCTCGGCATCGCTCAGCCGCGCCAGGCGCTGTGCATCAAAACCGAACAAGACCTTTCGATAATGCTCGCGTTTGCGTAAAACGGTGATCCAGGACAGGCCCGCCTGGAACCCTTCGAGCAAAAGTAACTCGAACAAACCCTGCGCATCGCGCAGCGGCGTTCCCCACTCCTGATCGTGATAAGCCATGTACAGCGGATCTTCAGAACACCAAAAGCAGCGTGGCATAAGGCTCCAGGGGATGGTGGCGCGGCCGAATCGGGTATACTCCCGCTCTTTAAATCGCAGCCCAAGTAACAGGTGAATTTCGTGAGCCAGCCTACGCCAGCCGTGCGTACCTTCCAAGACTTGATCCTCGCCCTCCAGCAGTACTGGGCCGAGCAAGGTTGTGTGGTACTTCAGCCCTACGATATGGAAGTAGGCGCCGGCACTTTCCACACCGCTACATTCCTGCGGGCCATCGGCCCGGAAACCTGGAACGCCGCTTATGTGCAGCCCAGTCGGCGCCCGACTGACGGCCGCTACGGCGAAAACCCGAACCGTCTGCAGCATTACTACCAGTTCCAGGTGGTATTGAAGCCGAACCCGGACAACTTCCAGGAGCTGTACCTCGGCTCGCTGAAGCATGTCGGCCTCGACCCGTTGGTCCACGACATCCGTTTCGTCGAAGACAACTGGGAATCGCCGACCCTGGGCGCCTGGGGCCTGGGCTGGGAAGTCTGGCTGAACGGCATGGAAGTCACGCAGTTCACCTACTTCCAGCAAGCGGGCGGCATCGAGTGCTACCCGGTGACCGGCGAGATCACCTACGGTCTCGAGCGCCTGGCCATGTACCTGCAAGGCGTGGATTCGGTCTACGACCTGGTGTGGGCAGACGGCCCGTTCGGCAAAGTGACCTACGGCGATGTGTTCCACCAGAACGAAGTGGAGCAGTCGACCTATAACTTCGAACACGCCAACGTCGAGAAGCTGTTCGAACTGTTCGACTTCTATGAAAGCGAAGCCAAGCGCCTGATCGAACTGGACCAGCCGCTGCCGTTGCCGAGCTATGAAATGGTGTTGAAGGCGTCCCATACCTTCAACCTGCTGGACGCCCGCCGCGCCATCTCGGTGACCGCGCGCCAGCAATATATTCTGCGTGTTCGCACCCTGGCGCGTTCCGTCGCCCAAGCCTACCTGCTGGCTCGCGCCAAGCTGGGCTTCCCGATGGCAACCCCGGACCTGCGTGATGAAGTGTTGGCTAAGCTGGAGGCTGCACAATGAGTGCTCAAGATTTTCTGGTTGAACTGGGCACCGAAGAGCTGCCACCCAAGGCACTGAACACCCTGGCCGATGCGTTCCTGGCCGGTATCGAAAAAGGCCTGCAAAGCGCCGGCCTGAAGTTCGAGGCGAAAAAAGTCTACGCCGCGCCGCGTCGCCTGGCGGTGTTGCTGACCGCGCTGGAAACCCAGCAGCCGGATCGCAGCATCAACCTCGACGGCCCGCCACGCCAGGCCGCCTTCGACGCCGAAGGCAACCCGACCCAAGCAGCGCTGGGCTTTGCCAAGAAGTGTGGCGTCGAGCTGAGCGAGATCGACCAGAGCGGCCCGAAACTGCGTTTCAGCCAGGTCATCAAAGGCAAGCCGACCGCCAGCCTGTTGCCGACCATCGTCGAAGACTCCCTGAACGACCTGCCGATCCCCAAGCGCATGCGCTGGGGTGCGCGCAAGGAAGAGTTCGTGCGTCCGACCCAGTGGCTGGTGATGCTGCTCGGTGACCAGGTCATCGATTGCACCATCCTTGCCCAGAAAGCCGGCCGCGATTCCCGTGGTCACCGCTTCCACCACCCGCAAAGCGTGCGTATCACCGCGCCGGCCAACTACCTCAACGACCTGCGCGCCGCCTATGTGCTGGCCGACGCCAACGAGCGTCGCGAGCTGATCAGCAAGCGCACCGAAGAGTTGGCCCGCCTGCAGGAAGGCACCGCCATCGTGCCGCCAAGCCTGTTGGACGAAGTGACCGCCCTGGTTGAATGGCCGGTGCCGCTGGTGTGCTCGTTCGAAGAACGCTTCCTCGATGTGCCGCAAGAAGCGCTGATCACTACGATGCAGGACAACCAGAAGTACTTCTGCCTGCTGGACGTGGACGGTAAGTTGCTGCCGCGCTTCATCACCGTGGCCAACATCGAAAGCAAGGACCCGCAGCAGATCATCGCCGGTAACGAAAAAGTCGTGCGCCCGCGCCTGACCGACGCCGAGTTCTTCTTCAAGCAAGACAAGAAGCAGAAGCTCGAAGACTTCAACCTGCGCCTGCAAAACGTGGTGTTCCAGGAAAAACTCGGCAGCGTCTACGACAAGGCTGTGCGCGTTTCCAAACTGGCCGCCTACATTGCCCCGCGCATTGGCGGTGACGCTGCCTGGGCTGCGCGCGCTGGCCTGCTGTCCAAGTGCGACCTGGCCACCGAGATGGTCGGCGAGTTCCCGGAAATGCAAGGCGTTGCCGGTTACTACTACGCCCTCAACGACGGCGAGCCGGACGATGTCGCCCTGGCCCTGAACGAGCAGTACATGCCGCGCGGTGCTGGCGCCGAATTGCCGAGCACCCTGACCGGTGCGGCCGTGGCCATTGCCGACAAGCTGGATACCCTCGTCGGGATCTTCGGCATCGGCATGCTGCCTACCGGCAGTAAAGACCCGTATGCCCTGCGCCGTGCGGCCCTGGGCGTACTGCGGATCCTGATCGACAAGAAGCTCGACCTCGACCTGACCCAGGCCGTGGTGTTCGCGGTCGGCCAGTTCGGCGGCAAGGTCAAGCAAACCGGCCTGGCCGAGCAAGTGCTGGAGTTCGTGTTCGACCGCCTGCGTGCGCGTTACGAAGACGAAGGCGTGGACGTTTCGGTGTACCTGTCGGTACGTGCCCTGCAACCGGGTTCGGCGCTGGACTTCGACCAACGCGTGCAAGCCGTGCAGGCCTTCCGCAAACTGCCGGAAGCCGACGCCCTGGCCGCCGTGAACAAGCGCGTGTCGAACCTGTTGAGCAAGGCCGACAACCTCGGCAATGCCGATGTCGACCCAGGCCTGTTCGCCGATGCCAAGGAGTTCTCGCTGAACTCGGCCATCGCCAAGGCGGAAAATGCGGTGAAACCGCTGATCGCCGAACGCAACTACGCCGAAGCACTGGCGCGCCTGGCTACCTTGCGCGAGCCGGTGGATGCGTTCTTCGAAGCGGTGATGATCAATGCCGAAGATGCCGGCGTGCGGAAAAACCGCTACGCCATGCTGGCGCGTCTGCGCGGTCTGTTCATCAACATCGCTGACATTTCCGTATTGGGCTGATCATGTTGAAACTGCTGATTCTCGATCGGGACGGGGTGATCAATTACGACTCCGACGCTTACATCAAGTCGGTGGAGGAATGGATCCCACTGCCCGGCGCGATCGAGGCCATCGCGCAGTTGAGCAAGGCCGGCTGGACGGTGGCCGTCGCCACCAACCAGTCCGGCATCGCCCGCGGCTACTACGACATCGCAACCCTGGACGCCATGCACGCGCGCTTGCGCACGTTGGTGGCGGAGCAGGGCGGTGAGGTGGGGCTGGTGGTGTACTGCCCCCACGGGCCGGATGAGGGCTGCGATTGCCGCAAACCCAAGCCTGGCATGTTGAAAACTATTTCAGAACATTACAACGTGCCCCTGGCTGGGCTATGGTTCGTCGGGGATAGCCTCGGTGACCTGGAGGCGGCCAAAGCCGTCGACTCTCAGCCAGTTTTGGTAAAGACCGGGAAAGGCGAAAAGACCCAGGCGAAAAACCTGCCGGTAGGCACCTTGATTTTTGACGATCTGGCGGCGGTTGCCGCAGAACTTATCAACAACTAGCCGCCCTCGACTGCCTGACCAAGGACTGTTCGGGAGTGCGCCTTCAACAGGCGGGCTGTGTCCCGCAACGGTAAATGCCGCCATGTCGATTTTGCAGGCCATCAGAACCTTCTTCTTTTACCTGCTGTTGGGCACCAGTTCGTTTCTCTGGTGCACCCTGAGCTTTTTTATCGCGCCTTTTCTGCCGTTCAAGGCGCGCTATCGCTTCATCAACGTCTATTGGTGCCGCTGCGCGCTGTGGCTGAGCAAGGTGTTCCTGAACATCCGCTTCGAGGTCAAGGGCGCGGAAAACGTCCCGGATCAGCCCTGCGTGATTCTGTCGAACCACCAGAGCACGTGGGAGACGTTCTTCCTCTCGGCGTACTTCTCGCCCCTGAGCCAAGTGCTCAAGCGCGAGCTGCTGTATGTGCCGTTCTTCGGCTGGGCGATGGCGATGCTGCGCCCGATCGCCATCGACCGCGACAACCCCAAGGCGGCGCTCAAGCATGTGGCCAAAAAGGGCGACGAGCTGCTCAAGGACGGCGTCTGGGTGCTGATCTTTCCGGAAGGTACGCGTGTGCCCTACGGCACCGTAGGCAAGTTCTCACGTGGCGGCACGGCATTGGCCGTCAACGCCCACCTGCCTGTGTTGCCGATTGCACATAATGCCGGCAAGTACTGGCCAAAAACCGGTTGGGCAAAACGTGCAGGCACCATCACCGTGGTGATCGGGGAACCGATGTACGCCGAAGGTGAAGGGCCGCGTGCAATTGCCGCACTGAATGACCGCGCCGCCGCCTGGAATGAAGCCCAGCAACGCGCCATGGGTTCGCTGCCGCCGGAGCCGGTGGCGGTGGACACGCCGGTGGCCTGAGCATCTGTGGATAACCTGTGTACGGTTTGTTGGCAAAATGACCTTTTCTCTTCATAACAAGATGATTTTATTAGATATTTCCTGAACTCATAAAAATACTAAAAACGTGCATAAGTTTTTTTTGGATAAAAAAACCGGTCCTTGAGACCGGTTTTTTATACACAGCGCAAAAGCACGTGTTGTCAGTCTTCCAACTGGGGCAGCTGCAGGGTGAATGTGGTGCCTTTGCCCACCACGCTTTCGCAGCAGATACGGCCACCGTGCCGCTCCACAACGGCCTTGACCATGGTCAGGCCCAACCCAAGGCCTTCGCTGCCTTGGGCAGAATCGAAGCGGCGGTACTGGCTGAACAGTTCCGGCAAGTCCTTTGCCGCAATGCCCGGGCCCTGGTCGCTGATGCGACACTCCAGCCAACCTTGCGCGCTGCCGTGGCTCAACCTCACGGTGGTGCCGGCCGGCGAGTATTTGATCGCGTTCTCCAGCACGTTGAACAACGCGCGGGTGAGCAGGGATTGATCGGCCGACACCATGCCTTCATCCGCTTCATCCAGGTCGTGGATCAACTGGATGCCCTTGAGCTGCGCAATCACCGCCACCTGATCGAACGCATCCATCACCAGCATGGCAAACAGGCTTGGCTGGAAGTGGTAGCCGTCAGCCTCGGCTTTCGCCAGTTGTACGAACGATTCGGTGAGGCTCAAGGCGCGTCGAACCTGCTGCTCGATCTGGGCAAACACCGGCGACTCCGCGTTATGCACATCCAGCAACGCGAGGATCGCCGAGTGCGGCGCGCGCAGGTCGTGGGACAGGAAGCGCAGCATGGTTTCGCGGTGTTGCTGGGCTTCGCGCTCCTTGCTCAAGTCGGTCAGGCTGAGCAGCCAGCCGAGGGCGACATCGCCTTCGGCGGGCAGCAAGGGTGCGATTTCCATGCGCAGGCTGCGTTGGTGGATGTCCCGGAACTCGACGATTTCCAGGGCGGACAGGGCGGGGCGCACGCCGTTATGCAGGGGTGGATAACCCAGGTCGGCGAGCTGCTCGAGCAGGTTTTGGTTGACCAGATCATTGCCGAATACGTCGCGGGCAATGCGGTTGGCCAACAGGATGTTGCCCCGCGGGTCGGTGATCAGGGTCGCCACCGGCAGGCATTCGAGGCCATCGGCCATGAAGCGTCGGGTGTCACGGGTGCGGCTGACGGCCTGCTCCAGGGCAAAGATGCGCCCTTGCAACACATCGCCTTTGTTCGCGGGCGCTCGGCGGCGTTCGGGCAGCACCTTGGGTTCGTTGTCCAGGCGCGCCAGTTCCCAGCCAAAGTAGGCAAGGATCACGCTCAGGCGGCGCCAGTTCCAGATCAGGTAGCTGAGCAACATACCGATCAGGCAGGCCGCGGGCGACCACCAATGGCCAAGGCGTAACAGCGCCCACGCGCCGAGCAACGCGCCGGCCATGCAAGCCAAGGTCATCCACAGCGCGTAGCGTGGGCGGTACAGCAAAAGGCCGAGCAACAACGCCACCCAGGCAGTGGCGATCAGTGCCGCGAGCCAGCCGGGGAGGTCGACAATGCTGCGCTCCTGCAGCAAACCGTTGAGCACATTGGCCTGGATTTCCACACCGGCGGTGGTATCCGGAGTGGAGGAGAGCGGCGTCACAAAACGGTCCCCCAGCCCATAGGCGCTGGCGCCCACCAGGATCAGGCGGTCGCGCAGCAATTCGGCCGGCACTTCGCCGTGCAATACGCTGGCGTAGGACACACTGGGAAACCCATGCGGCTCAGACGTGGACGGGACGCGAACTCTATATTCCCGATGCCAGCGCTGACTGTTGGGTTGTTCGCTGCGTCCCGGCATTTGCGCGGTTTGCCCGCTCAACGTATACGCCAGCCATGCCAACTGCGGCAGGGTGTTCCCAGGCGGGCCTTCACGCAGATACAGGCTGCGGACGGCACCGTCGCTGTCTGCTTCGACGTTGATATGGCCCAGCCCCTTGGCGCAATTGAGCAGCGGCAACAGCTGTTCGCCCGGCTGGCTCGCGCCGCCATCGCGTTCCAGGGGAAGCAAAACATTCCCAGCGTTGCACACGGCATTGGCCAGGCGCTGGTCATCGGTGGCGTTGCGCGGCTCACTGAAGATCACATCGAACAAGATACCCGCGGGTTGGGCAGCGCTCAGACGGTTGATGACGTCGGCATGCAGGCTGCGCGGCCATGGCCATTGGCCGAGCTTTTTCAGGCTCTGGTCATCGATGGTCACCAGCAAAATGCGCGGATCGACCGGCAGAGGGGTCAGGCGGCGCAGGCCGTCATACAGCGGATTATTGAAGGCCAGGCCCGCACTTGAGGACAAATATGCAGTAAAGGGCAGCAACACCAGGCCAATCCACAGCCACTCCCGAAACAGGCCATGGAACAACAACTGCGCCTGGGTGGGCTGGCGTTTTTCGGCCTTGCGCCACAGCATCACAGGGCGACCGCCAGGAACCCGCACCGCTGCTGAAAATGGACAGTTGAAGATGTCATAGACCCGGTTTCTCCCTCCAGGTGGTGCGCGGTGTGGTGCTGAACCCAGTGAAGCTCATTTTGATCGCCCCGGTTTTTTTCCTGAAAGCGTTCGTTGAAACATACCGTACATCGGGGCGCAGTATCAGCTACCCGCACGGCTATGCAATGCCAGCGGCACTGATCCTTTTCCTTACGCACGGGAGTCGGTATCTTTCCCCCTGAGCCGCATGGTTTTTCAAAGCGTTAACGGCCCTTTGATATCAGCGTACCGAGAGATCCAAAGGGTCGTTGAATCTGAGCACAATTCTTCAGATTCAATGACTGGCATCTGCGCAGCAAGGACGCCCGCTCTTCGACCGGCCGACAGCTGAAATATTTCCAAGTAGAAAGGACCCACCCATGCGTGTCGCAATACTGGATGACGAACCCGCTGAATTGCAGCGGGTGGAACAGACACTGCGACAGATCCCCAGCAACCTGGAACAGCCCTGGTCTGTGCATTGCTTCGAACGCGGTGAGGACCTGCTGCGCCAACTGCGCCGGGAAACCTTCGACCTGCTGATCCTCGACTGGCAGCTGCCCGACATCAGCGGCATCGCCTTGCTGCGCTGGACCCGTGAACACATGGAATCGCCCCCGGCCGTGATCATGCTTACCAGCCGCGATGCCGAAAGCGATATCGTCACCGCCCTGAACAGCGGCGCCGACGATTACGTCAGTAAACCCTTTCGCCCGAATGAACTCAAAGCCCGGGTCAACGCCGTCCTGCGCCGCCACGGTCTGCAAAAGTCGGCGACGTCTGAAGTGCAAAGTTTCAACGACCTGACCTTTGACGACGCCGAACTGACCGTCACCCGTGCGGGCAAACCGATCAACCTGACCGAACGCGAATACCGCCTGGCCAGCTGCCTGTTCGCCAACCTGGCGCGGCCGTTGTCTCGCGAGTATCTGTATGAGCGGTTCTGGAGCCATGAAGAAATGGTCTCGTCGCGGCCGCTGGACACACATATCTATCGGCTGCGGAACAAGCTGGGGTTAACCGCGGATCGGGGTTGGCAGTTGTTGACGATCTATGGATACGGCTACCGGTTGGAGAGTGTGGCGGCCGCTTCAGCGGGTTAAAAATGCCGATGTTCCACGTGGAGCATTTGGCTTTATTGATGCAGAGAGACGTGGCGGCTATCCAAATACGGCCGCATCAATGCCTCGAACCACTCGTGGAACACATCCAGTCGCTGCGAACGCTGCCGGCGGTGCGGGTAGAGTAGGGATACCGGCATCGAAGCGGCACAGTAACTCGACATGACCTCCACCAGTTGTCGTGAGTCCAGCAGGTGTTGGACGTCGAAGCGCGGGATCTGGATCAACCCCAACCCTGCAAGGCAGCAAGCGATATAGCTTTCGGCATTGTTCACGATCACCCGGCTCGGTACGTCGAACCGCTGCACGCTGCCGTCGCCGGACAGGTATTCCCAAGGCAGTTCCTTGCCCGACTTCGGCGACGCATAGCCGATGGTCCAATGTCCGTCGAGTAGCTGCGCAGGTTGCTGAGGCTCTCCATGCTCAAGCAGATAGGCCGGGCTCGCACAATTGATCAAGGCAATCTGACCCAGCGGCCGCACCACAAGACTGCTGTCATGCAGCGCGCCAACGCGCACCGCGCAGTCCACACCTTCCTGCACCAGATCGATGGCCCGGTCGGTCGAACCCAAAATCAATTGAAGCAGGGGATGACAACGCAACAGGCCGGGCAGCGCTGGCGCGATGACGCGGCGGGCAATGCGGCTGGGCACATCGATGATCAGCCGGCCGGAAACTTGCCGCTGGCTGGCCTGGAATAACTGGTCGATGTCTTCGACGTTGCACAACACCGGGCGCACACGGCTGAGCAATTGCTCCCCATCGGGTGTCAGCCGTACCTGCCGCGTCGTGCGATGCAGCAGGCGCACGCCCAGTTGAGCCTCTAACTGCTGGATGGCCGCAGACACCGACGCTCGTGGCATCTCCAGCGCGTTGGCAGCTTTGATGAAGCTGCCCATCTCGGCCACTTTGGCGAATACGCGGTACTGGTCGAATCTGTCCATGTATCTGCCCTGCCAATGGTCCCGACGTCAGCCTGCCCAGGAGCGCCTGCTTTGCGTCGATTGTACGGCGCCCCAGCAGCGGATGGCGACGAAGATCACACTGCGGATAATGGATTTACTTGGTGGTGTACCCGCCATTGATGAGAATGGTCTGGCCGGTGATCCACCAGCCGTCACTGACCAGATGGCGAATGAAAGGCACCACATCCTCGATGTCGGTCAGGCCTGTTTTGCTGAACGGCGAGAGCGCGGCGGCGGTCTTGTGATAGGCCACCGCGTCGGCGCCTTCGGCCGGGTAGAAGAACGGCGTATCCATCGGCCCCGGACCGACCGCTGTCACCGAAATACCGCGCGCGCCCAATTCCTTGGAGGCCGCTCGGGTGTAGTGTTCGACCGGCGCCTTGGTGCCGGCATAGGCAGCATAGAACGGCGTGAAGGCGCCCAGCAGCGACGTCACTATCGTGCAGATCTTGCCATGGTCGTTGAGGTGCTTGCCCGCTTCCTTGAGGAAGAAGAAAGCGGTCTTGGAGTTGACCGCGCTCATCTCGTCGTATTCGGCTTCACTCACCTCGGCCATCGGCTTCTTGAGCACCTTGCCAACGGTGTTGATGGCGATGTCGGGTTTGCCGACCGCGGCGATGGTATCGGCGAACAACCTCTCGATGGCGCCGGCCGTCGTCAGATCCCCCTGCAGCGCGACGGCCTGTGCGCCGCTGGCCTGAACGGCGGCAACCGTGGCATCGGCATCAACCTTGGACGCGGCGCTGTTGTAATGGATCGCGACAGCCTTGGCACCCTGTGCGGCCATATCACGGGCGATGAGACCGCCAAGGTTCTTCGCACCGCCAGCGATGAGAACGACTTTGCCTTTAATGGAATGGTCTGCCATGGAGAATCTCCTTCACGAATCGATGGAGAATCGAGATTAGGCCGCTTCAACGCGGCGATAAACCGTGGATGACTGGATGAATAATCCAGAAAAACACCCCAATCAGGCAGATTGGAGTGGGGAAGGTCACGTAATAAAAACCCGGATCGAATGCAAAAAAAGCCCGCGATTTGACGGGCTCTTTTCGTGATGTTCAGCTAATCGGTGAGGATTAGCCGAACCATCTATGTGTGCAACTCCACGGAGGGCCTGGAATGCTTGGGAAGACGCAGACGGGAGCCTCTTACTCCTCAGATGCCACCAGTCGCACACCTTTACGCGTGACCTGTTGCCCGACTTCAAAACGCCCATTGGGTGAGCGCACCGTACTAATCTCGCCTTGCGCGTTTTTCACTTCATAAGCGGTTTCAGACTTGCCAATGCCTCCTTGCACCGCACTGCCGGCGAAAAATCCGCCAGCTGCGCCGACTAATGCTCCAATCGGGCCACCTACCGCGCCAACCATCATTCCGGTCAAAACGCCGACCCCCTTGCCGGCGGTTGTGTCGGGGACTACACGGATTATCTGGTCTGCCTGGCATAGCGGAGACAGCAGTGTACACAGGGTGAAACTGAGCGCGATGGTACGAGTCATGAGATTGTCCCTTTGGGGTTTGCGTTAAGTTCATTACCTAATACACAAACCGGGCCAACAATTTTATTGTTTAATATCAACTAGTTAAATAACAACACTGTCATTATGACCTAACTCGAAAAAGGTCATAATGACAAAGGAATAGTCAATATGACTTCCTATCGCCGGTTGAGGCAATTTGTTGAAGGGAGGGGTTGAACAGCGCTCAACGCTCTACAGAGCCGCTATGCGTCATGAGCGAAGATCGAGTTGTTGCACTTGAGATAGCGTTGAAACGGTGATGGCGATCGACAGAAATAATGGAATTGATATTGATCAACTATGCAGACAATCAATTGGCGCGATAATCGCAACGGCGCAATGACCTGGGCTCTAACGTTCAAACCCCACATTGAGGGCCCAGGTTATCTGGAATCAAAAAGGCAGCGGCAGGGGGAGGGCAACGGCATTCAGATGGCCCAGGAAGAGAAAGCCCGAAACCAATACCGCGTTGATCGACCAGGCCACCGTGAGGAAACGAGCGATCTGACCGTAGAGGGGGTCACTGACATTATCCGCATTGCGCCATACCGCATTGAGCATGCACGCGGTGTAGGCCACAAAACCCAGCAGCATTAGACCAAACAGGGAGGGTGCAACTTTGTTGAAGGCGACCAGAATCAGGCCAAACAGTACATTGCTGAGCACTACCCCATAGAGCCAGAACACCACCCACAGCGCAGTGCTGCCCTGCGAGTTTACCCACTGCTGAAGCTTACTCATCACAACCCCCTGGCTAGCTAATAGCCGATTTTCCCTATAAGCCCGTACAGACTTCACCCAAGTGATGCCGACGTAGGGACGTCGTGCATGGTTTCAGTCTAGCGGGTATTTCCTACATGTCCCGACCGAGTACAAGTAGGCCGACAAACCTTGCTTCCTTGTTTCCGGGTTCTCAGCGGGACGGGTTTATGGAGTAAACGATGGACAAGAAATCGCTACCGGATTGGGATCCCAGGTCTGAAGCCGTATTAAAGGATCAGACGACAGCCTATGACGACATGCGCCACCGTTGCCCGGTCGCACACAGTCAATATGGCTATACGTCGTTATTCAGGCATGCGGATGTGCTGCGCGTACTTAACGATCATGAAACCTTCAGTAATGCCGTCTCGCGTTTCCCCGCGGTCCCCAACGGAATGGATCCGCCCGAACATACGGCGTACCGGAACCTCATCGAGCGTTATTTCAGCCCGGAGCATATGGATGCCTTTGCGCCGACGTGCCGTGACATAGCGGTTCGTCTGGTGCAGGCATTACCGGATGAAGGCCGTGCAGAACTGATCGGCGAATTTGCCCAGATCTTTGCGTTGCAGATCCAGTGTGCCTGGCTGGGTTGGCCGGCGGATTTTCATGAACCGCTGCGCCTGTGGACGCTGAAGAATCACTCGGCCACGCTGTCCCGAGACGAGGCGGCCCTGAGTGCCGTGGCCCTTGAGTTTGACGGTTACATCAAGGATCTGCTGGACGTGCGCCGTACCGCTGGCGCCGCTGCGTCGCATGACATCACGACCCTCTTGCTACGCGACCAGTCCTTGGGAAGACCCCTGACGGACGACGAGATCGTCAGCATTCTACGTAACTGGACAGTCGGCGAACTCGGAACCATTTCCGCCTCGGTCGGCATTCTTGCGCACTATCTGGCGACCAACTTCGGGTGGCAGCAGCGATTGCGCGAACAACCCGCGCTGTTACCTGTCGCCATTGATGAAATACTGCGTATTCATGCACCACTGATCATGAACCGTCGGGTGACTACGAAAGAGGTCACGCTGGGCGGGCGCACGCTGGCGAAGGGTTCGCGTATTGCCCTCAACTGGGCGTCCGCCAATCGGGACGAAGCGGTCTTTGGAGATCCCGATGAATTGCGCCTCGATCGCGATCCCGAGCTGAACCTGCTCTATGGCGCCGGCATTCATGTCTGCCCCGGTGCGCCGCTTGCCAGACTGGAGCTACGGATCGTGATGGAGGAACTGCTTGGACGCACCAGCCGGATTACGCTGGCGCCGGATAAAGAACCAGTGAACGCGTTTTTCCCTGCCGGTGGGTTTTCTTCTCTACACCTGCAGATTCAGAAACCGCCGTCCCAACCGCTGGGCGCCGGCCTTCCCCCCGAGATCCGATAGCGTTTTATGCTGGACAGCTTGGCGGCGAGGGCGACATGTGGGTCAGCATGACTGACCTGCATTGAGCCCTGATCGGCCGCGAGTGTTATTTCAAACCGAGCCGCTTCGCCAGTCGGTGCAGGTTGGCCACATCCATATCGAGCATTCGCGCACAGGCAGACCAGTTATCTGCGCAATTTTTCAGCGTGCTTTCAATCAGCTGACGCTGGAAGCTATCCGTCGCGTCCCGTAGGCATTGGCCAACGCTGCTGGAAGGAACATCCACAGCAACAGGCAGTATCGCCAGCTGTTCGGGGACTTGATTGAAATGCTGTGCTTCCAGCAGCAGCTCTTCACTTTGCTGGGTCGCACGAGCAAGGATTGTCGCTCGATAAACAGCATGTTCCAGTTCGCGAACGTTTCCTGGCCACGAGTACTGCTTGAGCAACGACAGGCAACCGGCAGCCAACGCCACCCGTTGCAATCCCATGCGTACCCGGCTCTGCTCGCAGAAAAAACCCGCTAGCAATGTGATGTCCTGCCCACGCTCACGCAGTGGTGGCACATGCACAGGGAACACGCTTAAACGGTGGAACAGGTCGACCCGGAAGCGATTGTTCAGCACTTCCTGCTTCAGGTCACGATTGGTCGCGGCAAGCACCCTTACGTTGACCCGCAAGACGGTATCGTCACCGACCCGTTGCAGGTCGCCGTATTGCAATACCCGCAGCAGTTTTGCTTGCAGGCTCAGCGACAGTTCACCGATTTCGTCGAGGAACAGTGTGCCGTTATCGGCCATTTCGAACTTGCCGGTGCGATGATGGATCGCCCCGGTGAAGGCACCTTTGACATGGCCGAACAACTCACTCTCAGCCACTGACTCCGGCAGCGCAGCGCAGTTTAGATAGACCACAGGGTGACTGGCGCGTGATGAACCTTCATGTATCGCCTTGGCGACCAGTTCCTTGCCGACCCCGGTTTCTCCAGTGATCAAAACGTTCAGGTCGGAACCTGCCACCATTTCGATCTCTCTTTTCAACTGTTGCATGACCTCGCTGAGCCCGACCATTTCGGTGCCGGGTTTGCCCGCCGGGACATGACTGATGGAGAGAGGCGTAATGGTCTGACTCTCGAGTTGCTCGACCAGCAACGCATTGGTCAAGGCAGCAGAAGCGAGGGCGCCCACCAGTCGCAGCTCTTCGTCGCTGAAGTGATCAAACTGCGCCGGGTCCATGCCATCGATCGTCAGCGCACCAATCAGTGTCTGGTCCGCGAACAACGGTAACCCGATGCAGGCATGTACTTTGAGGTCCTGCCGGCTGGGGATCAGGCCGTCATAGGGATCAGGCAAATGACTCTCTGCCGGAAAGCGCACCACGTCACCGGCGCGGGCGATGGCTTCCAGACGTGGATGTGCATCAAGGCTGAAGCGGCGCCCCAGAACATCCGGTGCCAGGCCATCGATCGCCAGCGGACGGAACAGTCGCTGTTCATAACGTAACAAGGCAGAGGCGTCGCAACCCAGCAATTGGCGCAGGGTATTGATCAGACGTTGAAAGCGGTCCTGATGGGAAATGCCGCTTTGCAGCTCAATAGCGATGCGTGCCAGGGATTCAACGGAGAGACTCATGGTTTGTCACTTTGACAATGAATTAGTCATAAAGACAATAGTCGGGCAATGTCATATTGACAATCACTGTTTTATTTTTCCTTTAAAATCAACGATTTATTATGTGGCACGAAGGTTGCCATCTTCGATGTAGAACATCATTTCTATACCGAGGTAGGTCATGTCAATTCACGTCAAAAACAACATTCATTGGGTCGGTCAGCGCGATTGGGAAGTGCGGGACTTTCATGGCACAGAATACAAATGCCACAAAGGTAGCAGCTATAACAGCTACCTGATCCGTGAAGAAAAGACCGTACTGATTGATACGGTTGATCACAGGTTCAGTCGGGAGTTCATACAGAACCTGGCGATGGAAATCGACCTGAACACGCTGGACTGCATCGTCATCAACCACGCGGAAGAGGACCATGCAGGAGCGCTGACAGAGTTGATGTCGCTGATCCCGAATACGCCGATCTATTGCACCGCCAATGGCGTGGACTCGATCAACGGTCATCACCATCATCCCGAATGGAATTTCCACGTCGTCCATACCGGCGACACCCTGGATGTCGGCAATGGCAAACAGCTGGTTTTTGTGGAAACCCCGATGCTGCATTGGCCGGACAGCATGATGACGTACATGACCGGCGATGCCGTTCTGTTCAGTAACGACGCCTTTGGCCAGCATTACTGCGACGAACACCTGTTTAATGATGAAGTGGATCAAAACGAACTGTTCGAACAGTGCCAACGCTACTACGCCAATATCCTCACCCCCTTCAGTCGCCTGGTCATTGCCAAGATTACCGAGATCCTCGGTTTCAACCTGCCGGTCGATATGATTGCCACCGCTCATGGCGTGGTGTGGCGTGATAATCCGACGCAGATCGTGCACCGCTATCTGGAATGGGCGGCGGACTATCAGGAGGATCGCATCACCCTGTTCTACGACACCATGTCGAACAACACCCGCATGATGGCCGATGCTATCGCGCAGGGTATTCACGAAGTCGATCCAGGTGTGGCGGTGAAGATTTTCAACGTCGCGCGCCACGACAAGAATGAGATTCTGACCAACGTGTTCCGCTCAAAAGGCGTTTTGGTGGGCTCGTCCACCATGAACAACGTGATGATGCCGAAAGTCGCCGCGCTGCTGGAGGAAATAACCGGGCTGCGTTTTCGTGACAAAAAGGCTTCGGCGTTTGGCAGTTACGGCTGGAATGGCGGGGCGGTAGACCGTATCCAGACGCGCTTGATGGACGCTGGTTTTGAAACCACATTGGCGCTCAAAGCCAAGTGGCGGCCGGACGGCGAGGCGCTTGAGGTTTGCCGGGCTCATGGCCGCGAAATCGCTCGGCAATGGGCGCTGCATCCATCGACGGCTGCACATGTCGCACCCGCTGCAGCCACCGCAACTGCCCAGGCAGACCCCATCGCGGACAACGGCCTGCGCATGCGGTGCAGTGTCTGCCAATGGATTTACGACCCCGCGATCGGCGAGCCGATGCAGGATGTGCAGGCCGGTACGGCCTGGTGTGATGTGCCTGATTACTTCCTGTGCCCTGAATGTTCAATGGGTAAATCCGTGTTCGATGAGCTGCCTTCGGAGGCGACATGAACCGGGAAATCGTCATTGTGGGCTCCGGCTTCGCGGCTCGTCAGGTGGTCAAGAACTTGCGCCGGCTCGATGCGGCGGTGCCCATTCGATTGATCGCTGCAGACAGTTGCGATGAGTACAACAAGCCCGACCTGAGTCACGTCGTCAGTCTCAATCAGACCGCAGACGACATGACTCGCCAGCCTGCAGCAGAGTTTGCCGAGATGTATCGGTTGACCCTGAACTCGTGCTGCCAGCTCACTGCGATTGATCGCGAAAACCAGCGTGTTAGCACCGGTAATGAGGCATTCAGCTACGACCAACTGATTCTCGCCACGGGGGCGCAAGCCATGGTTCCGCCGATTCCCGGGCGGGAGTGGATGGTGACGCTGAACAGCCAGCAGGAATACCGTCATGCACAACATGCACTGCGGGCTGCACAGCGCGTACTGATCCTCGGGGCCGGCTTGATTGGCAGTGAACTGGCAATGGACATCAATCGTGCTGGAAAGCAGGTGGTGCTGATGGACAAGTCCTGCAGCCTGCTCGCATCGTTGCTTCCTGTTGAGGTGAGCAGCCGCCTGCAGCACCGGTTATGCCAGATGGGTGTGGAAATGCTGTTTAACCAGGCGTTGGTATCCATTGAAAAGAGAAACGATGGCCTGTTGGCGACGTTGTCCAACGGCCGACACATCAGCGCCGATGTGATCGTTGCCTCAATTGGGTTGAAACCCGATACGACGTTAGCCACACAGGCTGGCTTACGAGTGGACCGTGGCATTGAAGTTGATGAACGCATGTGTACCTCTGACCCACGCATATTCGCCGTTGGCGATTGCGCGCAAATCCAGGGCAAGCTACTGCCGTTTCTGCAACCTATCCAGGTAAGCGCCATGACCCTGGCGCGTAATGTGCTGGGTGGGAATGAGGAAGTTAAGTTCCCGGCGATGCTGGTGAAGGTCAAGACTCCGGAAATGCCGCTGCACCTGGCCGGAGAAACCAGCCGCAAGGATTTGCAATGGCAGATCAGCCTTGAGGCACAGGGGCTGATAGCCAGAGGCATGGATATGGCAGGGCAGTTACGTGCGTTCGTCGTCAGTGAAGACCAAATGAAGCAGGCCTTTACGTTACTACGGCAACTCTCGTTGTGAATCCAATTGGCAGAGCTCTCGCGCGTTCCTGGACATACGGGCAAAAAAAGGCCAACCCGCAGGGGTTGGCCTTTTTTGTAGCGCGGCGAAAGCAGCATAGTGTGAACGTCAGCTGCTTTTGTGAGTGCCTACACCCGATCAGAAATCCAGGTTAGACACCGCCAAAGCATTGCTCTCGATGAAGTCACGGCGAGGCTCGACCGCATCACCCATCAGGGTGTTGAAGATCTGGTCTGCGCCAATGGCGTCTTCGATGGTCACGCGCAGCATACGGCGCTGAGCGGGGTCCATGGTGGTTTCCCACAGTTGATCCGGGTTCATCTCGCCCAGACCTTTGTAGCGCTGGATGGTGTGACGCTTGGTGCTTTCGGCCATCAGCCAGTCAAGGGCTTCCTTGAATTCCCTGACCTGCTTCTTGCGTTCGCCACGTTGGATATAAGCGCCGTCGTCCAGCAGGGTGCTCAGTTGTGCGCCCAGGGTGACCACGGTTTTGTAGTCGTTGCTGCCGAAGAAGTCGCGGTTGAAGGTGACGTAGTTGGACAGGCCGTGGGAGATCAATTCGACCTCGGGCAGCCACACGTTACGTTCACGGTCTTCGCGCAGGCTGGCTTTGTACACCAGGCCGGATTTCTCGACGGTGCGCAGACGCACTTCGTACTGGGCCAGCCAATCCTGCATCGCTGCGTGATCGCCCAACTGCTCCAGGCTCACGGCCGGCAGGTAGATGAAGTGCTCGGTCAGCTCCTGAGGGTACAGGCGCGACAGACGCTTGAGCGTCTTCATGACCATGCGGAAGTCGTTGACCAGACGCTCCAGCGCCTCACCGGAAATGCCCGGCGCTTCTTCGTTCAAGTGCAGGCTGGCGTCTTCCAGGGCCGACTGCGTCATGTACTCTTCCATGGCGTCGTCGTCTTTGATGTATTGCTCTTGCTTGCCCTTTTTGACTTTGTACAACGGCGGCTGGGCGATGTAGATGTAGCCGCGCTCGATCAGCTCCGGCAACTGACGGAAGAAGAAGGTCAGCAGCAGGGTACGGATGTGCGAACCGTCGACGTCAGCATCGGTCATGATGATGATGTTGTGATAGCGCAGCTTGTCGATGTTGTACTCGTCGCGGCCGATACCGCAGCCCAATGCCGTGATCAAGGTGCCGACTTCCTGGGAGGAAATCATCTTGTCGAAGCGTGCTTTCTCGACGTTGAGGATCTTACCCTTCAACGGCAGGATGGCCTGGGTGCGACGGTTACGGCCCTGCTTGGCGGAACCGCCAGCAGAGTCACCTTCCACCAGGTACAGCTCGGAGAGGGCAGGGTCCTTCTCCTGGCAGTCAGCCAGTTTGCCCGGCAGGCCGGCGATGTCCAGCGCGCCTTTGCGGCGGGTCATCTCACGGGCTTTACGCGCGGCTTCACGGGCACGCGCTGCGTCGATCATCTTGCCGACAACCAGCTTGGCTTCGTTCGGGTTTTCCAGCAGGAAGTCGGAGAAGTACTTGCCCATCTCCTGTTCCACGGCGGTCTTCACTTCGGAAGACACCAGCTTGTCTTTGGTCTGGGAGCTGAACTTAGGGTCCGGTACTTTCACCGAAATAATCGCAGTCAGACCTTCACGCGCATCGTCACCGGTGGTGGCAACTTTGTGCTTCTTGGCCAGGCCTTCGGCTTCGATGTAGGTGTTCAGGTTACGCGTCAGCGCGGAACGGAAACCCACCAGGTGAGTACCGCCGTCGCGCTGCGGAATGTTGTTGGTGAAGCACAACAGGTTCTCGTTGAAGCTGTCGTTCCACTGCAGGGCGATTTCCACGCCGATGCCGTCTTCACGCTGGACGTTGAAGTGGAACACCTGGTTGACCGGAGTCTTGTTGGTGTTCAGGTATTCAACGAACGCACGCAGGCCGCCTTCGTACTTGAACAGCTCTTCCTTGCCGCTGCGCTCATCCTTGAGGACGATGCCGACACCGGAGTTGAGGAAGGACAGTTCACGAATCCGCTTGGCCAGGATGTCCCAGCTGAAGTGGATGTTCTTGAAGGTTTCGTCAGAAGGACGGAAGTGAATCTGGGTACCGGTAGTTTCGCTTTCGCCAACAACCTTCATCGGTTCCTGCGGAACACCGTGAACGTAGGTCTGCTCCCAAATCTTTCCGCTGCGACGCACAGTCAGCACCAGCAATTCGGAGAGGGCGTTTACTACGGAAACACCTACGCCGTGCAAACCACCGGATACTTTGTACGAGTTGTCGTCGAACTTACCGCCGGCGTGGAGCACGGTCATGATGACCTCTGCCGCCGAAACGCCTTCTTCTTTATGCACGTCTACCGGAATGCCACGACCGTTGTCGCGCACGGTGATGGACTCATCCGGGTGAATGATAATGCTGATGTCGTCGCAGTGACCGGCGAGAGCTTCGTCGATGGAGTTGTCGACCACCTCGAACACCATGTGGTGCAGACCGCTACCATCATCGGTGTCGCCAATGTACATACCGGGACGTTTGCGTACGGCATCCAAACCTTTCAGCACTTTAATGCTGGTCGAGTCGTACGTGTTTTCTTCGCTCATGCCTTCACTCCCGATGGTCGTGGGTCTGGGTGATACGGCCTTGTTCCACGTGGAACAAAGCGACTGGCGTTTCCGTCTGCCAGCCTTCCCTCAATAATTCGTGGTCTACACAGGTGATAAACACCTGGCAGCGTAAGTCTTCCAACAAGCGGCATAACGCTCGGCGGTGTTGCTCGTCGAGTTCTGACGGCAAATCATCCACCAGATAAATACATTGACCGCGCCGGGCCTGGCTAACCAAATGCCCTTGGGCGATACGCAATGCACATACCACCAGCTTCTGCTGGCCGCGGGACAAGATATCCGCGGCATTATGTGCGCCTAACCTAAGACGCAAATCAGCGCGCTGGGGGCCGGCCTGGGTGTGGCCGATTTGCTGATCCCGCTGCAAGGACGTGGCGAGCACTGCACTCAGTTCACGCTCTTTGTCCCAACCGCGGTAGTAGCTCAGCGTCAGCCCTTCGAGGTCCAACAACTCACTCAAGGTCTGCTCAAAGACTGGTTTCAAGGCTTTGATATAGGCGCGGCGGTATTCATCTATTTCGTCGCTGGCCAGGCACAGTTCCCGGTCCCAGGCTGCTTGCGACGCGGCGTCAAGTGTACCATGCCGCAGCCATGAGTTCCGCTGCCGCAAGGCCTTCTGCAGGCGCTGCCAAGTGGCCATGAAGCGCGGTTCCACGTGGAACACTCCCCAATCGAGGAACTGCCGACGGATTTTCGGCGCGCCTTCGAGCAAACGGAAACTGTCGGGGTTGATCAGTTGCAGCGGCAGGATTTCCGCCAACTGCGCCGCGCTGCGAGCATTTTGCCCGTCGATGCGGATCTGAAACTCGCCCCCGCGATCACGGGATATCCCCAGGCTGCTGTGGCCGCCTTCAGCCAACTCGACCTGGCCAAACACCGTACACGCCAGTTGTTCGTACTGAATCACCGGCAACAGGCGGGCACTGCGGAAAGACCGGGCAAGCCCCAACAAATGGATGGCTTCCAGCACGCTGGTTTTGCCACTGCCGTTGGCGCCATGGAGGATATTGATGCGGGGGGAGGGGGAGAAGGTCACCGGGTGCAGATTGCGCACCGCGGTGACCGAGACGCGACTGAGGGACATCTAGCTTCTGCTGAGCATGATTACAGACGCATCGGCATAACAACGTAAGCCGAGTCATCGTTATCGGATTCTTGCACCAGCGCACTGCTGTTGGAGTCGGACAGAATCAGGCGAACCTGTTCGGTGGTCATCACACCCAGCACGTCGAGCAAGTAGCTCACGTTGAAGCCGATTTCCAGCGAACCGCCGTTGTAGTCGACGCCCACTTCTTCTTCCGCTTCTTCCTGTTCCGGGTTGTTGGCCTGGATCTTCAGTTGGCCGTTGGCCAATTGCAGGCGAATACCCCGGTACTTTTCGTTGGACAGAATCGCAGTACGGCTGAACGCCTCACGCAGGGCCTGACGATCACCGACCACCAGCTTGTCGCCACCCTTAGGCAGTACACGCTCGTAATCCGGGAACTTGCCGTCAACCAGCTTGGAGGTGAAGGTGAACTCGCCGGTGGTGGCGCGGATGTGATGCTGGCCCAGGACGATGCTGACAATACCGTCCGGCTCGGTGAGCAGACGCGCCAGTTCAAGGATACCTTTGCGCGGCACGATCACCTGATGACGGTCCGGCTGACCGATATCGGCCTTCATCGAACACATGGCCAGGCGGTGACCGTCGGTGGCCACGGCGCGAATAATGCCTTCCGACACTTCCAGCAACATACCGTTGAGGTAATAGCGCACGTCCTGCTGGGCCATGGCGAAGCTAGTGCGCTCGATCAAACGACGCAGTTTGCTTTGCTCCAGGCTGCAGGTCAGCGAACCCGGGCCTTCTTCCACAGTCGGGAAGTCATTGGCCGGCAACGTCGACAAGGTGAAGCGACTGCGGCCGGCCTTGACCACCAGCTTCTGCTCATCGACCTTGATGTCGATCAGCGCGTCGTTGGGCAAGCTTTTGCAGATATCCATCAGCTTGCGCGCGGGCACGGTGATCTCGCCAGGTTCAGCGGGCTCTTCCAGCTGAACGCGACCCACCAGTTCGACTTCCAGGTCGGTGCCGGTCAAGGACAATTGCTGGCCCTCGACAACCAGCAATACGTTGGAAAGCACCGGCAAGGTCTGTCGGCGCTCGACGACGCCTGCGACCAGTTGCAGGGGTTTCAACAGGGCTTCGCGTTGAATGGTGAAGTGCATGGTCTAGTCCCTTGCCTTAATAAGCTGCGCTGGTGTCATCAAGTAGTCAGTGTACGCAGCAGGTTCTTGTAGTCCTCGCGAATATCCGCGTCGGATTCCTTAAGCTCGTTGATCTTGCGGCATGCGTGCAAGACCGTGGTGTGGTCGCGACCACCGAAGACATCGCCGATTTCCGGCAGGCTGTGGTTGGTCAACTCCTTGGAGAGTGCCATGGCCACCTGACGCGGACGTGCCACCGAGCGCGAACGGCGCTTGGACAGCAGATCGGAAATCTTGATCTTGTAGTACTCGGCCACGGTGCGTTGGATGTTATCCACACTCACCAGTTTGTCCTGCAGAGCCAGCAGGTCTTTCAGGGATTCGCGAATCAGCTCGATGGTGATGTCGCGGCCCATGAAGTGCGAGTGCGCGATGACCCGCTTGAGCGCGCCTTCCAGCTCACGCACGTTGGAGCGAATGCGTTGGGCGATGAAGAACGCGGCGTCGTGGGGCAGATCGACTTTGGCCTGATCGGCCTTTTTCATCAGGATCGCCACGCGGGTTTCCAGCTCCGGTGGCTCGACCGCCACGGTCAGGCCCCAGCCGAAGCGCGACTTCAAGCGTTCTTCCAGGCCTTCGATTTCCTTCGGGTAGCGGTCGCTGGTCAAGATGACCTGCTGGCCGCCTTCGAGCAGGGCGTTGAAGGTGTGGAAAAACTCTTCCTGGGAACGTTCCTTGCGCGCGAAGAATTGAATGTCATCGATCAGCAAGGCATCCACGGAACGGTAGAACCGCTTGAACTCGTTGATAGCGTTGAGCTGCAGGGCCTTGACCATGTCAGCCACGAAGCGCTCCGAGTGCAGGTACACGACCTTGGCATTCGGGTTCTTCTTTAATAGATGGTTACCCACCGCGTGCATCAAGTGCGTCTTACCCAGGCCAACGCCACCATAAAGGAACAGCGGGTTGTAACCGTGCTTGGGGTTGTCGGCGACTTGCCAGGCGGCCGCGCGGGCCAGCTGGTTGGATTTACCCTCGACGAAGTTCTCAAAGGTAAAGGTGCGGTTCAGGTAGCTGGTGTGCTTGAGCGCGCCTTCGACCTGCACGGTGCGCTGCTCGGCGCGAACCGGTGCTTGCTGGGAACTGGCACCCGCCATCGGATCGAAGCTGTCGCGGGACGGCTCTTCATTGGCCGGCGCGTTTTTCTGGGCCGACGATTTCGAAGGCGTCGGCGCGGGAGCCGGCGCGTGGTTGACCGGAGCCGTCACCGCCTGGGCTTGCGACGCGGCAGCCGCCAATGGCGCATTCGGCGCAGCGCGAGGCGCGGAGCTACGTTTGCTGCCTATTAATAAGGAGAGCACGGGCGCGAGGCCGTTGCCATGTTCATCGAGCAATTCGAGAACGCGGCTCAGGTACTTCTCGTTGACCCAGTCGAGAACAAAACGGTTGGGTGCGTAGACGCGCAACTCGTCGCCTTCGGCTTCGACCTGTAGCGGACGGATCCAGGTGTTGAATTGCTGGGCAGGCAGCTCATCGCGCAAAAGCTCTACGCACTGCTGCCAAAGTTCCACTGACACGGATATCCCCTAAGTTGAAAGCCGGTGAGGCAAAAACAGCCGCCATTGTAGCGGTCGGCCGCCCACTTATCCACATGTAGGTTGCGCACAGGCCAGCCAAAATCAACGCCTTAACGTGAATAAAGGCGACCAATGGTCTGTGCATAAGCTCTGTGGATAAGCGCCCCTGAGCTCGTTGCACAAGTGGGGTCGAAAGTCTGTGGGTAACTGGCCTGTGGATAACAACCCATTCCACCCACAGCTTATCCGACAGCGCAGCACAGGCAGAGCACCGTTTCTCCCCCGTGTTGTCATTCTCTGTACATCACGTGGAATAAGGCCTAAAGGCAGTTATCCACAGAGGAATGCCTGCCTAGCTTTTATAAGCTTTACAGAAAAGCTTTAAATAACTTCCTTCTTTATTTTTATATCTATGGCATTGCCCTTGGAAGCTCGCTGGACAAAAAAGGGCGGATTGCCTGTAAAGATCTAATTGAAGGAAAAGCTGGTTGGAAATTGACCTAGAGGCTTGCTTTCTCTAGAATCGCCGGTCTCTTAAAACGGGGGCCATTCCGGCCCGTTGTGGACGAACCAGGTAACAACGCCATGAAACGTACTTTCCAACCAAGCACCATCAAACGCGCCCGTACCCACGGCTTCCGTGCTCGCATGGCTACCAAGAACGGCCGTGCTGTCCTGTCGCGTCGCCGCGCCAAAGGTCGTGCGCGTCTGGCAGTTTGATAATCCGGTACTGGTGGTGAGTCAGGACTTCAGTCGGGAAAAGCGTCTGCTTACCCCCCGGCACTTCAAGGCAGTCTTTGACTCCCCCACCGGCAAGGTTCCGGGGAAAAATCTCCTGCTCCTTGCGCGTAACAACGATCTGGATCACCCCCGTCTCGGGTTGGTGATCGGCAAGAAGAGCGTAAAGCTCTCCGTTGAGCGCAATCGCCTCAAGCGTCTGATGCGCGAATCGTTTCGCCTCCACCAGGACACTCTGGTTGGTTGGGATATTGTTATCGTCGCGCGCAAAGGCTTGGGGGACGTAGAAAACCCCGAATTGATTCAGCATTTCGGCAAGCTCTGGAAACGTCTGGCGCGTACCAACAAACCAGCACCAGCAGTCAGCACCGAAACTGTAGGGGTAGACAGCCTTGATGCGTAAACTGGCACTCGTTCCGATCCAGTTTTACCGCTATGCCATTAGTCCTCTGATGGCCAACCACTGTCGTTTCTACCCCAGTTGTTCCTGCTACGCGTTAGAGGCCATAGAAAATCATGGTCTTCTGCGCGGTGGCTGGCTGACCTTTCGTCGTTTAGGTCGCTGTCATCCGTGGAATCCCGGTGGTTATGACCCGGTTCCACCTATCCCTACCTCCCGTTCTTCTTCGATGGCCGAGTAATCATGGATATTAAACGCACGATCCTGATCGTCGCCCTGGCAATCGTGTCCTACGTCATGGTTCTTAAGTGGAACCAGGACTACGGCCAAGCTGCCCTGCCGACTCAGAATGTTGCTGCCAATCAGGCTGCGCCGGCTATTCCGGACACCCCGCTGGGTAACAATGCGTCCGCGAGTGCCGATGTTCCCAGCGCGAATGGCGAGACAAGCGCCCCTGTAGAAACGCCAGTTGTCACCAATAAAGACCTCATCCATGTGAAAACGGATGTGCTCGACCTGGCTATCGATCCACAAGGTGGTGATATCGCGCAGCTGAAACTGCCGCTGTATCCACGTCGCCAAGACCATCCGGATGTTCCGTTCCAGCTGTTCGATAACGGCGGCGAACGCGTTTATCTGGCACAAAGCGGCCTGACCGGCACCAACGGTCCGGATGCGCGTGCTACCGGTCGTCCGGTTTATTCGACCGAACAGAAGACTTATCAACTGGCTGACGGCCAGAACCAGTTGAACGTCGACCTGAAATTCAGCCTCGACGGCGTCAATTACATCAAACGCTTCAGCTTCACCCGCGGTTTGTACGACTTGAAGGTCACTTACCTGATCGACAACGAAAGCGACAAAGCGTGGAGCGGCAACCTGTTTGCCCAGCTCAAGCGTGATGGCAGCGCCGATCCTTCTTCCAGCACTGCCACCGGCACCGCGACTTACCTGGGCGCCGCCCTGTGGACAAGTAACGAGCCGTACAAAAAAGTGTCGATGAAAGATATCGACAAGGGCGCGCTGAAAGAAACCGTCCAAGGTGGTTGGGTTGCCTGGTTGCAACACTACTTCGTGACCGCGTGGATCCCGAACAAGGGTGAAGCCAACCTGGTGCAAACCCGCAAGGACAGCCAGGGCAACTACATCATCGGCTTTACTGGCCCGACGTTGACCGTTGCTCCAGGCGCCAAGGCTGAAACCACCGCGACCCTGTACGCCGGCCCGAAAAGCCAGGCAGTGCTCAAAGAGTTATCCCCAGGTCTGGAACTGACTGTGGATTACGGCATCCTGTGGTTCATTGCCCAGCCGATCTTCTGGCTGCTGCAACATATCCACAGCATCGTCGGCAACTGGGGCTTCTCGATCATCTTCCTGACGATGCTGATCAAGGGGATCTTCTTCCCACTGTCGGCCGCCAGCTACAAGTCGATGGCGCGCATGCGTGCCGTGGCCCCGAAACTGGCCGCGCTGAAAGAACAACATGGCGACGACCGGCAGAAAATGTCGCAGGCCATGATGGAGCTGTACAAGAAAGAGAAGATCAACCCGCTGGGTGGATGCTTGCCGATTCTGGTGCAGATGCCGGTATTCCTGTCGCTGTACTGGGTACTCCTGGAAAGCGTGGAAATGCGCCAGGCACCGTTCATGCTGTGGATAACTGACCTGTCGATCAAAGACCCGTTCTTTATCCTGCCGATCATCATGGGCGCGACCATGTTCATCCAGCAGCGCCTGAACCCGACTCCGCCGGATCCGATGCAGGCCAAGGTAATGAAAATGATGCCAATCATCTTCACCTTCTTCTTCCTGTGGTTCCCGGCTGGTCTGGTGCTGTACTGGGTGGTCAACAACGTGTTGTCGATCTCTCAACAGTGGTACATCACACGTAAGATCGAAGCGGCTACCAAAAAAGCCGCGGCGTAACTTACTCTGTGGATAACCACTCAAGACGCCCCCTAGTGGGGCGTTTTGCTTTCCGTCACTTTTGTTCTGGAACCTGCTGATGAGCGCTCCTCGTGAAACCATCGCTGCTGTCGCTACCGCCCAAGGTCGCGGCGGTGTCGGTATCGTTCGAATTTCCGGGCCGCTCGCCGGCATGGCCGCCAAGGCCATCAGCGGTCGTGAGTTGAAACCGCGCTACGCCCATTACGGCGCGTTTCTGGATGCGGATAACCAGGTGCTGGACGAAGGCCTGGCCCTCTATTTCCCGGGGCCGAATTCCTTTACCGGTGAAGACGTCCTTGAATTGCAGGGTCACGGCGGCCCCGTCGTGCTGGATATGCTGCTGCAGCGCTGCCTGCAACTGGGCTGTCGCCTGGCCCGGCCGGGAGAATTCAGCGAGCGTGCATTCCTCAACGACAAACTCGACTTGGCCCAGGCCGAAGCCATTGCCGATTTGATCGAGGCCAGTTCTGCACAGGCGGCGCGCAACGCCTTGCGCTCACTGCAGGGCGCGTTTTCCCTGCGCGTGCATAACTTGACCGAGCAACTGATCAGCCTGCGCATCTATGTGGAGGCGGCGATTGATTTTCCGGAAGAAGAAATCGACTTCCTCGCCGATGGCCATGTGTTGGCGATGCTGGATAAAGTCCGCGACGAGTTATCCACAGTACTGCGCGAAGCCGGGCAGGGCGCGTTGTTGCGCGACGGCATGACCGTGGTGATTGCCGGGCGCCCCAATGCGGGCAAATCCAGCCTGCTCAATGCCCTGGCCGGCCGTGAAGCGGCGATCGTCACCGAGATTGCCGGCACCACCCGGGATATCCTGCGCGAACATATCCACATCGACGGCATGCCGCTGCACGTCGTCGATACGGCCGGGCTGCGTGACACCGACGACCAGGTGGAAAAGATCGGCGTGGAACGCGCCCTCAAGGCCATCGGCGAAGCCGACCGTGTGCTGCTGGTGGTAGACGCCACTGCGCCAGAGGCGGTGGACCCTTTTGCCCTGTGGCCGGAATTCCTCGAGCAACGGCCCGACCCGGCCAAAGTCACCTTGATCCGCAACAAGGCTGACCTGACTGGCGAAGCCATTGCCATGGAAACCAGTGAGGATGGCCACGTCACGATCAGCCTGAGTGCCAAGTCGGCCGGGGATGGCCTGGAGTTGCTGCGCGAACACCTCAAAGCCTGCATGGGCTATGAGCAGACGTCGGAAAGCAGCTTCAGCGCCCGTCGCAGGCACCTGGAGGCGCTGCGCCATGCCAGCGCGGCCCTGGAGCATGGTCGGGCGCAGCTGACCTTGGCTGGCGCCGGTGAGCTGTTGGCTGAGGATTTACGCCAGGCGCAGCAGCTATTGGGCGAGATCACCGGGGCATTCAGCTCGGATGACCTGCTGGGGCGGATCTTTTCCAGCTTCTGTATCGGTAAATAGACCTTCGTTGTCCACAGACAGGCCATTCGTGCCTGTCTGTTTCTCTTGTTTCAGCCGATTTCCTCTCTTTCTGCACTCCTGAGCCAGCCATTGGTGGCCTCACCGTGGGCGCGATTTGCGTTGGCGCAGCAATTTCTGTGGATTAAGCCCTGTGAATAACCGCGCCTGTGCCCGGTTGATAACAGGGCTTGAAACCTGAGCGAAAACCCCTCTGTGGATAACCGCCTGTTTAATCCACAGGCTTAAAGCACTTATCCACGCCGCTCATGGACACATGACCACAGACTTTTGAATCTCTGTACATTACGTAAATAAAGGGCTGTAGCAATCTATCCACAGAAATTAGGCTCAGTATAAATAAACATAAAAACAAAGATTTAATATCTTTCTCTCTTTTAATTTCTATTGTCTGTGATTCATCCACAGCTGGTTAAATTTTGTGCAAAGGGTTCTTTAGGAAGGGCTAAGTCCCTATACTGGCCGCCAAAGCTCTAAAACCAGCTCAATCAATCAATTCCTAATTACCTACATAAGCAGGCACGAGGTGCGTGGTGGATTTCCCTTCCCGTTTTGAAGTGATCGTCATCGGCGGCGGTCATGCCGGTACCGAGGCAGCACTGGCCTCAGCACGCATGGGTGCAAAAACCCTGTTGCTGACGCACAACGTGGAAACCCTTGGTGCCATGAGTTGCAACCCTGCCATTGGCGGCATCGGCAAAAGCCATCTGGTCAAGGAAATCGATGCCCTTGGCGGCGCGATGGCCATGGCCACCGACAAAGGGGGTATTCAATTTCGTGTGCTGAACAGCCGCAAAGGCCCAGCCGTGCGTGCGACCCGGGCACAAGCCGACCGCATCCTGTACAAGGCGGCGGTACGCGAAACCCTGGAAAACCAGGCGAACCTGTGGATATTTCAACAGGCAGCCGATGACCTGATCGTCGAACAAGACCAGGTCCGCGGTGTTGTTACCCAGATGGGCCTGCGTTTCTTCGCTGAATCCGTGGTGTTGACCACCGGCACGTTCCTCGGTGGACTTATCCACATCGGCATGCAGAACTATTCCGGTGGCCGCGCCGGCGATCCGCCGTCGATTGCCCTGGCACAACGCCTGCGCGAACTGCCGCTGCGGGTCGGTCGCCTGAAAACCGGTACGCCGCCGCGGATCGATGGGCGTTCGGTGGATTTCTCGGTGATGACCGAGCAGGCCGGCGATACGCCGATTCCGGTGATGTCGTTCATGGGTTCGAAAGAGCAGCACCCGAAACAGGTGAGCTGCTGGATTACCCACACCAATGCGCGCACCCACGAAATCATTGCCGCGAACCTCGACCGTTCGCCGATGTATTCCGGGGTGATCGAAGGCATCGGCCCGCGTTACTGCCCGTCGATCGAAGACAAGATCCACCGCTTTGCCGACAAGGAAAGCCACCAGGTCTTCATCGAGCCCGAAGGCTTGACCACTCACGAGCTGTACCCGAACGGGATTTCCACTTCCCTGCCGTTCGACGTGCAAATCCAGATCGTGCAATCGATTCGCGGCATGGAAAACGCGCACATCGTGCGTCCCGGCTACGCCATCGAGTACGACTACTTCGACCCGCGTGACCTGAAATACAGCCTGGAAACCAAAGTGATCGGCGGTCTGTTCTTCGCCGGACAAATCAATGGCACCACCGGTTACGAAGAAGCCGGCGCCCAAGGTTTGCTGGCCGGGGCCAACGCCGCGTTGCGCGCGCAGGGCAAAGACAGCTGGTGCCCGCGTCGCGATGAAGCGTATATCGGCGTGTTGGTCGACGACCTGATCACCCTGGGTACCCAGGAACCGTACCGGATGTTCACTTCGCGGGCGGAATACCGTCTGATCCTGCGCGAAGACAACGCCGACCTGCGCCTGACCGAAAAAGGCCGCGAGTTGGGCCTGGTGGATGACGCGCGTTGGGCGGCTTTCTGCAAGAAACGTGAAAGTATCGACCTGGAAGAGCAGCGCCTGAAAAGCACCTGGGTTCGCCCGGGTACCGAGCAGGGCGACGCGATCGCCGAAAAATTCGGCACGCCGCTGACCCACGAGTACAACCTGCTGAACCTGCTGTCCCGTCCGGAAATCGACTACGCTGGTCTGATTGAAGTGACCGGCGGCGGCGCAGACGATCCGCAGGTCGCCGAACAGGTCGAGATCAAAACCAAGTACGCCGGTTATATCGATCGCCAGCAGGACGAGATCGCTCGCCTGCGCGCCAGTGAAGACACCAAGCTGCCTGTGGATATCGATTACACCGGGATTTCCGGGCTATCGAAAGAAATCCAAAGCAAGCTGGGGATAACTCGCCCGGAAACCCTGGGCCAGGCTTCACGGATCCCCGGTGTCACCCCGGCAGCCATTTCGCTGTTGATGATTCATTTGAAAAAACGCGGCGCGGGCCGTCAGTTGGAGCAAAGCGCTTGAGTTCGTTGGTCACCTCGCAACACGCCGAAGAGTTATCCACAGGAGCACGCCAGTTGGGTGTCGACCTGAGCCCCGCCCAGCACGAGTTGCTGCTCGGCTACCTGGCCCTGTTGATCAAATGGAACAAGGCTTACAACCTGACGGCGGTGCGCGACCCCGACGAAATGGTCTCGCGCCACTTGCTCGACAGCCTGAGCGTGATGCCGTTCATCGAAAACGGCCGCTGGCTCGACGTCGGCAGCGGCGGCGGGATGCCTGGCATTCCGCTCGCTATCCTGTTTCCCGAGTCGCAAGTGACCTGCCTGGACAGTAACGGCAAGAAGACCCGCTTCCTGACCCAGGTCAAACTCGAACTGAAGCTGGACAACCTGCAAGTTATCCACAGTCGCGTCGAAGCCTTCACGCCGCCGCAGCCTTTCAACGGAATTGTTTCCCGGGCTTTCAGCAGCATGGAGAATTTCAGCAACTGGACCCGCCACTTAGGCGACCGCGACACACGTTGGCTGGCAATGAAGGGCGTTCATCCAAGCGACGAGCTGTTAGCATTGCCGGCAGACTTCCACCTCGATAGCGAACACGCCTTGGCCGTACCCGGTTGCCAAGGCCAACGCCATCTGCTGATACTGCGCCGCACGGCATGATTGGGAACACAAGCAAGAATGGCTAAGGTATTCGCGATAGCGAACCAGAAAGGTGGCGTGGGTAAAACCACCACCTGCATCAACCTCGCAGCATCCCTGGTCGCGACCAAGCGCCGGGTGCTGTTGATCGATCTCGATCCACAGGGCAACGCCACCATGGGTAGCGGTGTGGATAAACACGGCCTGGAAAACTCGGTCTACGACTTGCTGATCGGCGAGTGCGACCTGGCCCAGGCCATGCACTATTCCGAACACGGCGGTTATCAACTGCTGCCGGCCAACCGCGACCTGACGGCGGCGGAAGTGGTGCTGCTGGAAATGCAGATGAAAGAAAGCCGTCTGCGCAGCGCCTTGGCGCCGATCCGCGAGAATTACGATTACATCTTGATCGACTGCCCGCCGTCGCTGTCGATGCTGACGCTCAATGCGCTGGTGGCCGCCGATGGCGTGATTATCCCCATGCAGTGCGAGTACTACGCACTGGAAGGCTTGAGCGACCTTGTGGATAACATCAAGCGCATCGCCGAACTGCTCAACCCGAACCTGCAGATCGAAGGCCTGCTGCGGACCATGTTCGATCCGCGCCTGAGCCTGATGAACGATGTGTCGGCGCAGCTCAAGGAACACTTCGGCGATCAGCTGTACGACACCGTGATCCCACGCAACATCCGCCTGGCCGAAGCGCCAAGCTATGGCATGCCCGCGCTGGCGTATGACAAGTCCTCGCGTGGCGCCATTGCCTACCTGGCATTGGCCGGCGAGATGGTTCGTCGTCAACGCCGCAACTCCCGTACCGCTGCAGCCCAGCCAACTTAAGGAAACCCCATGGCCGTCAAGAAACGAGGTCTCGGACGTGGACTGGATGCACTGCTGAGTGGTCCGACTGTCACGACCCTTGAAGAACAAGCGGTACAGGCCGACGAGCGCGAGCTGCAGCACCTGCCGCTGGACCTGATCCAGCGCGGCAAATACCAGCCGCGCCGGGACATGGACCCGCAGGCGCTGGAAGAACTGGCCAACTCGATCAAGGCCCAGGGCGTGATGCAGCCGATCGTGGTCCGCCCGATTGGCGCCGGCCGCTTTGAAATCATCGCCGGCGAACGCCGCTGGCGCGCGAGCCAACAGGCCGGCAAGGAAACCATCCCGGCGATGGTGCGCGATGTGCCGGATGAAACCGCCATCGCCATGGCGTTGATCGAGAACATCCAGCGCGAAGACCTCAATCCGATCGAAGAAGCGATCGCTTTGCAGCGTTTGCAGCAGGAATTCCAGCTGACCCAGCAACAAGTGGCCGATGCCGTGGGTAAATCCCGCGTGACCGTGTCCAACCTGCTGCGCCTGATCGCACTGCCGGAAGTCATCAAGACGATGCTTTCCCATGGCGACCTCGAAATGGGGCATGCGCGTGCTTTGCTCGGTTTACCGGAAAATCAACAGGTTGAAGGGGCGCGACACGTTGTCGCACGGGGTCTCACCGTTCGTCAGACCGAGGCCCTGGTTCGACAGTGGCTCAGTGGTAAACCTGCACCGGTCGAAGCGGTCAAAACTGATCCGGATATCGCGCGTCTCGAACAGCGCCTGGCCGAGCGCCTGGGCTCTGCGGTGCAAATTCGACATGGCAAGAAGGGTAAAGGCCAACTGGTCATCGGCTATAACTCGCTAGATGAGCTTCAGGGTGTTCTTGCCCACATCCGCTGAAACAATTGCTTATGTAGCGTGTGATCGGAAATCACTACCTGACAGTTGAATAGGGGCAGAACCGCCCCTATACTCTGCGCGCATTTTGTCGGCACAAATTATGCCAAGTTATTGATTTCCGGCAGCCGACCATTGAGGAGCAAGAGTGGTGGAAACCCGCACGCCAAACACGTCGTCGTTCCATCGCTTGGCCGTTTTCCCGGTTCTATTGGCGCAATTTGTCATTTTGCTGATCGCCGCACTGGCGCTTTGGTATTGGCATGGAGTCGTAGCGGGATACTCGGGACTCTGCGGTGGCCTGATAGCCTTGCTGCCCAATATGTATTTTGCTCACAGGGCCTTTCGGTTTTCCGGCGCCCGAGCAGCCCAGGCCATCGTCCGGTCTTTTTATGCCGGCGAGGCGGGGAAATTGATTTTGACGGCAGTGCTGTTTGCACTGACCTTTGCAGGTGTGAAGCCATTGGCGCCGCTGGCTGTATTCAGCGTCTTCGTGTTGACCCAACTGGTCAGCTGGTTCGCTCCCCTGCTAATGAAAACAAGACTTTCGAAACCTTAGGGCGTTTGAGGCAACCATGGCAGAAACAACCGCTTCGGGCTATATCCAGCACCACTTGCAGAACCTGACCTTCGGTCAGCTTCCCAACGGCGGCTGGGGCTTCGCCCACACCGCAGCAGAAGCCAAAGAAATGGGCTTCTGGGCTTTCCACCTGGATACTCTGGGCTGGTCGGTCGCATTGGGTCTGATTTTCGTCCTGATTTTCCGCATGGCGGCAAAGAAGGCGACTTCCGGTCAACCGGGTGCCCTGCAGAACTTCGTTGAAGTATTGGTCGAATTCGTCGATGGCAGCGTGAAAGACAGCTTCCATGGCCGTAGCCCGGTGATTGCACCGCTGGCACTGACCATCTTCGTCTGGGTGTTCCTGATGAACGCCGTCGACCTGATTCCGGTCGACTGGATTCCTCAGTTGGCCATCCTGATCACTGGCGATCACCACATTCCATTCCGTGCGGTGTCCACCACTGACCCTAACGCCACCCTGGGCATGGCCCTGTCGGTGTTCGCGTTGATCATTTTCTACAGCATCAAGGTCAAGGGCATCGGCGGCTTCATCGGCGAACTGACCCTGCACCCGTTCGGCAGCAAGAACATCTTCGTTCAAGCCCTGCTGATCCCGGTGAACTTCCTGCTGGAATTCGTGACTCTGGTCGCCAAGCCGATCTCCCTGGCCTTGCGACTGTTCGGCAACATGTATGCCGGCGAGCTGGTGTTCATTCTGATCGCTGTGATGTTCGGCAGCGGTCTGCTCTGGCTTAGCGGCCTGGGCGTTGTTCTGCAGTGGGCGTGGGCTGTGTTCCACATCCTGATCATCACCCTGCAGGCGTTTATCTTCATGATGCTGACCATCGTCTACCTGTCGATGGCGCACGAAGAGAACCATTAAGGCCAGTCTCGACTAGTCTGATGTCCTTCCCGGTAAAACGGGAAGGTGGCCTGAAAGGGCTATGAAACGATTTGTTTTACCGCTTTAAAATCTAAAAAACCTAAACCATACGACGTAAAAGTCGGGAGGAAAGATGGAAACTGTAGTTGGTCTAACCGCTATCGCTGTTGCACTGTTGATCGGCCTGGGCGCCCTGGGTACTGCCATTGGTTTCGGCCTGCTTGGCGGCAAATTCCTGGAAGGCGCAGCGCGTCAGCCAGAAATGGTTCCAATGCTGCAAGTTAAAATGTTCATCGTCGCCGGCCTGCTCGACGCCGTGACCATGATCGGCGTTGGTATCGCTCTGTTCTTCACCTTCGCGAACCCCTTCGTTGGTCAACTCGCTGGCTAATCACTCGAATTTTCGAGTTGATTGGGGTGATGGACAACGAATGAGCGAGGTGTTGGCGTGAACATTAATGCAACCCTGATTGGCCAATCCGTTGCGTTCTTCATTTTTGTAGTGTTTTGCATGAAGTTCGTGTGGCCTCCGGTCATCGCGGCTTTGCACGAACGTCAGAAGAAGATCGCGGATGGTTTGGACGCTGCCAGCCGTGCAGCTCGCGACCTGGAGTTGGCCCAAGAGAAAGTGGGTCATCAACTGCGCGATGCTAAAGCACAGGCAGCTGAAATCATTGAGCAAGCCAAGAAGCGCGGCAACCAGATCGTCGAAGAGGCTGTTGAAAAAGCCCGCGTCGAAGCTGATCGTGTGAAGGCTTCGGCTCATGCCGAGATCGAACAGGAACTGAACGGCGTCAAAGACGCGCTGCGTGCCCAACTGGGTGCGCTGGCGGTCGGCGGTGCCGAGAAGATCCTCGGTGCCACAATCGATCAAAACGCGCACGCGGAGCTGGTTAATAAACTGGCTGCTGAAATTTAAGCGAGGGCGATCATGGCAGAACTGACCACGTTGGCCCGACCTTACGCTAAGGCAGCCTTCGAGCACGCCCAGGCCCACCAGCAGCTGGCCTCTTGGTCAGCCATGCTCGGCCTGGCTGCAGCAGTGTCGCAAGACGACACCATGCAGCGCGTGCTCAAGGCCCCGCGCCTGACGAGCGCAGACAAGGCCGCCACGTTTATTGACGTGTGCGGCGACAAGTTCGATGTGAAAGTGCAGAACTTCATTCACGTCGTTGCCGAAAACGACCGTCTCCCGCTTCTGCCGGAGATTGCCGCTCTGTTCGACCTGTTCAAGGCCGAGCAAGAGAAGTCGGTAGACGTTGAAGTGACCAGTGCTTTTGCATTGAACCAAGAACAGCAAGACAAACTCGCCAAGGTTCTCAGTGCACGACTCGACCGGGAAGTGCGCCTGCAAGTTGCGGAAGACAAATCCCTCATTGGGGGCATTGTCATTCGCGCCGGCGACCTGGTTATCGATGGCTCGGTTCGCGGCAAACTCGCGAGCCTTGCCGAAGCATTGAAATCTTGAGTTTGAAGGGGCAGCAGAGCAATGCAGCAACTCAATCCTTCCGAAATAAGTGAAATTATCAAGGGCCGCATCGACAAGCTCGATGTGACCTCCCAAGCCCGTAACGAAGGCACTGTCGTCAGCGTATCTGACGGCATCGTGCGGATTCACGGTCTGGCCGACGTCATGTACGGCGAGATGATCGAGTTTCCGGGCGGCGTCTACGGTATGGCCCTCAACCTGGAGCAAGACTCCGTAGGTGCCGTTGTATTGGGCGCGTACACCAGTCTGGCTGAAGGCATGAGCGCCAAGTGCACCGGCCGCATCCTGGAGGTTCCGGTTGGTAAGGAACTGCTGGGTCGCGTAGTCGACGCACTGGGTAACCCAGTTGACGGCAAAGGTCCGCTGAACAACACCGAGACCGATGCGGTCGAGAAAGTTGCTCCAGGCGTGATCTGGCGTAAGTCGGTAGACCAGCCTGTACAGACTGGCTACAAGGCTGTCGATGCCATGATCCCAGTCGGCCGTGGCCAGCGTGAGCTGATCATCGGTGACCGTCAGATCGGTAAAACCGCTCTGGCGATCGACGCGATCATCAACCAGAAGAACAGCGGCATTTTCTGCGTCTACGTAGCCATCGGTCAGAAACAATCGACCATCGCCAACGTGGTTCGCAAGCTGGAAGAAAACGGCGCCCTGGCCAACACGATCATCGTGGCTGCCAGTGCTTCGGAATCTCCTGCGCTGCAATTCCTGGCACCGTACTCCGGTTGCACCATGGGTGAATTCTTCCGTGACCGCGGTGAAGACGCGCTGATCGTTTATGACGATCTGTCCAAGCAAGCAGTGGCTTACCGCCAGATTTCCCTGCTGCTGCGCCGTCCACCAGGCCGTGAAGCCTACCCAGGCGACGTGTTCTATCTCCACTCCCGTCTGCTGGAGCGCGCATCCCGCGTTTCGGAAGAATACGTAGAGAAGTTCACCAACGGCGCAGTGACCGGCAAAACCGGTTCCCTGACCGCACTGCCGATCATCGAAACCCAGGCTGGCGACGTTTCCGCGTTCGTTCCGACCAACGTGATTTCCATCACCGACGGTCAGATCTTCCTGGAATCGGCCATGTTCAACTCGGGCATCCGCCCTGCAGTGAACGCCGGTGTTTCGGTATCCCGTGTGGGTGGTGCCGCTCAGACCAAGATCATCAAGAAGCTCTCCGGTGGTATCCGTACCGCTCTGGCTCAGTACCGTGAACTGGCGGCATTCGCCCAGTTCGCTTCTGACCTGGACGAAGCGACCCGTAAGCAACTTGAGCATGGTCAGCGCGTTACCGAGCTGATGAAGCAGAAGCAATACGCCCCGATGTCGATCGCTGACATGGCGTTGTCGCTGTATGCCGCTGAGCGTGGGTTCCTGACCGACGTTGAAATCGCCAAGGTCGGCAGCTTTGAACAAGCGCTGATTGCTTACTTCAACCGCGATCACGCCGAATTGATGGCGAAGATCAACGTGAAGGGTGACTTCAATGACGATATCGACGCTGGCATGAAAGCCGGTATCGAGAAGTTCAAGGCCACCCAAACCTGGTAAGCCGCAGCGGGAGCCGCAAGGCTCCCGCTTGCTAACCTGATAGGTGTTACATGGCAGGCGCAAAAGAGATTCGCAGTAAGATTGCGAGCATCAAAAGCACGCAAAAAATTACCAGCGCCATGGAAAAAGTGGCGGTCAGCAAAATGCGCAAGGCACAAATGCGTATGTCGGCTAGCCGTCCTTATGCGGAGCGTATCCGCCAGGTAATTGGGCATTTGGCCAACGCCAACCCGGAATACCGCCACCCGTTCATGATCGACCGCGAAGTTAAGCGTGTGGGTTATGTGGTAGTGAGCAGTGACCGTGGTTTGTGCGGTGGTTTGAATACCAACCTGTTCAAGGCCCTGGTCAAGGACATGGCGGTAAACCGCGAAAACGGCGTCGAGATCGATCTGTGTGTAGTTGGTAGCAAGGGTGCGGCCTTTTTCCGCAACTTCGGCGGTAACGTCGTTGCAGCTATCAGCCACCTGGGTGAAGAGCCGTCGATCAATGATTTGATCGGCAGTGTGAAGGTGATGCTGGATGCGTACCTGGAAGGCCGGATTGACCGCCTGTCCGTGGTATCCAACAAGTTCATCAACACCATGACCCAGCAGCCTACCGTGGAGCAATTGATTCCACTGGTGGCGACTCCGGATCAGGAACTCAAGCACCACTGGGACTACCTCTACGAACCAGACGCCAAAGAGCTGCTTGACGGCTTGATGGTGCGCTACGTGGAGTCGCAGGTGTACCAGGCGGTGGTCGAGAACAACGCAGCTGAACAAGCGGCGCGGATGATCGCGATGAAAAACGCTACCGATAACGCCGGTGATCTGATCAGCGATTTGCAGCTGATCTACAACAAGGCGCGTCAGGCTGCGATCACCCAAGAGATCTCGGAAATCGTCGGCGGCGCTGCCGCGGTTTAACGGTTCAAATATTCAGAGGATCCAGCTATGAGTAGCGGACGTATCGTTCAAATCATCGGCGCCGTTATCGACGTGGAATTTCCACGCGACAGCGTACCGAGCATCTACAACGCTTTGAAAGTACAAAGCGATGCAGGCACCACTCTGGAAGTTCAGCAGCAGCTGGGCGACGGCGTGGTTCGTACCATTGCAATGGGTTCCACCGAGGGCTTGAAGCGCGGTCTGGGTGTTCTGGACACTGGCGCTGCCATCTCCGTACCGGTCGGTAAAGCGACCCTGGGCCGGATCATGGACGTTCTGGGTAACCCGATTGACGAAGCTGGCCCGATCGACACCGAAGAGCGCTGGGGCATTCACCGTCCAGCACCTTCGTTCGCGGAACAAGCTGGCGGCAACGACCTGCTGGAAACCGGCATCAAGGTTATCGACCTGGTTTGCCCGTTCGCCAAGGGCGGTAAAGTCGGTCTGTTCGGTGGTGCCGGTGTAGGCAAGACCGTAAACATGATGGAACTGATCCGTAACATCGCCATCGAGCACAGCGGTTATTCCGTGTTCGCCGGTGTGGGTGAGCGTACTCGTGAGGGTAACGACTTCTACCACGAGATGAAGGACTCCAACGTTCTGGACAAAGTGGCACTGGTTTACGGTCAGATGAACGAGCCGCCGGGAAACCGTCTGCGCGTAGCACTGACCGGCCTGACCATGGCCGAGAAGTTCCGTGACGAAGGTAACGACGTTCTGCTGTTCGTCGACAACATCTATCGTTACACCCTGGCCGGTACTGAAGTATCCGCACTGCTGGGCCGTATGCCTTCGGCAGTAGGTTACCAGCCGACCCTGGCTGAAGAGATGGGCGTTCTGCAAGAACGTATCACTTCGACCAAGGAAGGTTCGATCACTTCGATCCAAGCGGTATACGTACCTGCGGATGACTTGACCGACCCGTCGCCAGCGACCACCTTCGCCCACTTGGACGCCACCGTCGTTCTGTCCCGTGACATCGCTTCCCTGGGTATCTACCCAGCGGTCGATCCACTCGACTCGACTTCGCGCCAGCTGGACCCGAACGTGATCGGCCAGGAGCATTACGACACCGCTCGCGGCGTTCAGTACGTGCTGCAGCGTTACAAAGAACTGAAGGACATCATTGCGATCCTGGGTATGGACGAGCTGTCGGAAACCGACAAGCAGTTGGTATCCCGCGCTCGTAAGATCCAGCGCTTCTTGTCGCAGCCGTTCTTCGTGGCTGAAGTCTTCACCGGTGCCTCGGGTAAATACGTTTCCCTGAAAGACACCATTGCTGGCTTCAAAGGCATCCTCAACGGTGACTACGACCACCTGCCAGAACAAGCGTTCTACATGGTCGGCGGCATCGAAGAAGCGATCGAGAAAGCCAAGAAACTGTAATCCCGGCGCCCGGCAACGGGCGCTCATCAGGTTGAGGCAATCAGATGGCTATGACAGTCCATTGCGATATCGTCAGCGCGGAAGGGCAAATCTTCTCCGGTCTGGTAGAAATGGTGATTGCACACGGCGAACTCGGTGACCTGGGTATTGCCATGGGCCACGCGCCATTGATCACCGGTTTGAAGCCAGGTCCGATCACTCTGACCAAGCAAGGCGGGGAACGGGAGGTGTTTTACATCTCCGGTGGTTTCCTCGAGGTTCAGCCGAACATGGTCACGGTACTTGCCGACACCGTGCAACGTGCTGCTGACCTGGATGAAGCCTCCGCTCAGGCTGCCGTCAAGGCTGCTGAGAAGGCCCTGAACGAAAGAGGCGCAGATTTCGACTACGGTTCTGCTGCCGCTCGTCTGGCCGAGGCCGCAGCTCAGCTGCGTACCGTCCAGCAGATCCGCAAGAAGTTTGGCGGCTAAGCCGTTACGCCTCATGCGTGATTGATTAAAAAGGGTAGCCTCGGCTACCCTTTTTCTTTTTTTGCAAAACACTTCTCTGGTCTGAAGCCGGACCGCCCAGGATTGGTAGCCATTCATGTCTCTAGAAATCGTCATTCTCGCCGCTGGCCAGGGCACCCGCATGCGGTCGGCCTTGCCCAAAGTGCTGCACCCGGTGGCCGGTAACTCCATGCTTGGCCATGTTATCCACAGCGCCCGGCAACTGGCCCCGCAACGCATCCACGTCGTCATCGGCCACGGTGCCGATGTGGTGCGTGAACGCCTGGCCGCGGATGACCTGAATTTCGTATTGCAAGACAAGCAACTGGGCACCGGCCACGCTACCGCCCAAGCCGTGCCGTTCATCAAAGCCGACACGGTGCTGATCCTCTACGGCGACGTGCCCCTGATCGAAGTGGAAACCCTGCAGCGCCTGCTCAAGCACGTCGTGCCCGGCCAGATGGGCCTGCTCACCGTCGAACTGGATGACCCTACCGGCTACGGCCGCATCGTGCGCAACGCCGACGGCAAGGTCGCCGCTATCGTCGAGCACAAGGACGCCAGCGACGCCCAACGCGCCATCACCGAAGGCAACACCGGGATTCTCGCAGTGCCGGCCAATCGCCTGGCGGACTGGATGAGCCGTTTGTCCAACAACAACGCCCAGGGCGAGTACTACCTGACCGACGTGATCGAAATGGCCGTCAACGATGGCTTGCTGGTCGCCACCGAACAGCCCCACGACCCGATGGAAGTGCAGGGCGCCAACGACCGCAAGCAACTCGCCGAACTGGAGCGTCACTACCAACTGCGCGAAGGCCGCCGCCTGATGGCCCAGGGCGTGACCCTGCGCGACCCGGCGCGCTTCGATGTGCGCGGTGAAGTCACCGTGGGCCGGGATGTGCTGATCGACATCAACGTGATTCTTGAAGGTCGTGTGATCATCGAAGACGACGTGGTGATCGGGCCGAACTGCGTGATCAAGGACAGCACCCTGCGCAAGGGCGTGGTGATCAAGGCCAACAGCCATATCGACGGTGCGGTGATGGGCGAGGGCAGCGATGCCGGCCCGTTTGCGCGCCTGCGTCCCGGCAGCGTGTTGGAAGCCAAGGCCCATGTGGGTAACTTTGTCGAATTGAAAAACGCCCATCTGGGCGAAGGCGCCAAGGCCGGCCACCTGACGTACCTGGGCGATGCGGTGATCGGCGCGCGGACCAACGTCGGCGCTGGCACCATCACCTGCAATTACGATGGTGCCAACAAGTATCAGACGACGATTGGTGAAGACGTATTCATCGGCTCCAATAACTCGCTGGTTGCACCTGTAACCATCGGTGATGGCTCAAACACCGCAGCGGGTTCAACCATCAATCAGGATGTGGATAAGTCCCAGCTTGCCGTGGCCCGCGCCCGTCAGCGCAACATCGACGGTTGGAAACGCCCGGTCAAAATCAAAAAGAGCTGAGTTATCCACAGTCTTATCAGCAACAAATAGTCAATGTGGGAGGGGGCTTTCCCCCGATGGCGACGGTCCAGTCAAAGCACTTAATGACTGACACACTGCTATCGGGGGCAAGCCCCCTCCCACATTAGCCCTTCGCCAGTTTCAAAAATTTGCGGCATGCTGCTTGACGATCTTTCGCCAATAGGTTTTTATTGCCTTCGTTATCTTTCGAAACGAAACATAAAGTCACCATGTCGAAACGAAATACACCCCAACGACGCCACAACATCCTGACCTTGCTCAATCAACTGGGCGAAGTCAGCGTGGATGAATTGGCCAAGCGTTTCGAAACCTCGGAAGTCACCATCCGCAAGGACCTGGCCGCCCTCGAAAGCAACGGCCTGCTGCTACGCCGTTACGGTGGCGCGATCACCATGCCCCAGGAGCTCGTCGGCGACCCTGCCCAGCCGATCTCGGTCTACAAGCGCGCCATCGCACGTGCCGCCGTGATGCGCCTGCGCGAACACGCACGCATCATCATCGACAGCGGCAGCACCACCGCCGCCATGATCCCCGAACTGGGCCACCAGCCCGGCCTGGTGGTGATGACCAACTCCCTGCACGTGGCCCGCGCCTTGAGCGAGCTGGAACACGAGCCGGTGCTGTTGATGACCGGCGGCACCTGGGACCCGCATTCGGACTCGTTCCAGGGCCAGGTCGCCGAGCAGGTGCTGCGTTCCTACGACTTTGATCAACTGTTCATCGGCGCCGACGGCATCGATCTGCAGCGCGGCACCACCACGTTCAACGAGCTGCTGGGCCTGAGCCGCGTGATGGCCGAGGTTGCCCGTGAAGTGGTGGTGATGGTCGAGTCCGACAAGATCGGCCGCAAGATTCCCAACCTGGAACTGCCCTGGAGCAGCGTCCATACCCTGATCACCGATGATCGCCTGCCGCATGAGGCCCGCGACCAGATCCAAGCCCGCGGCATTACGCTGATATGCGCGGCAATCATCTAGGAGAAACACCATGTGTGGCATTGTTGGCGCAGTCGCTGAACGTAACATCACCCCCATCCTGATCGAAGGCCTCAAACGCCTGGAATACCGCGGCTATGACAGCGCCGGTGTGGCGGTCTTCACCAACGCCGGCAAGCTGGAGCGCCTGCGTCGTCCGGGCAAGGTCAGCGAGTTGGACCAGGCCCTGGCCGGCGAACCGCTGGTCGGTCGCCTGGGCATCGCCCACACCCGTTGGGCCACCCACGGTGCGCCGTGCGAACGTAACGCCCACCCGCACTTCTCTGGCGACGTGGCCGTGGTACACAACGGCATCATCGAAAACCACGAAGCGCTGCGTGAACAGTTGAAGAGCCTGGGTTACGTGTTCACCTCGGACACCGACACCGAAGTCATCGCCCACCTGCTCAACCACAAGCTCAAGGACCACAACGACCTGACCGCCGCCCTCAAGGCCACGGTCAAGGAACTGCACGGCGCCTACGGCCTGGCCGTGATCTGCGCGAGCCAACCCGACCGCGTGGTTGCCGCACGCAGTGGCAGCCCGCTGGTGATCGGCCTGGGCCTGGGGGAAAACTTCCTCGCCTCCGACCAACTGGCCCTGCGCCAGGTCACCGACCGCTTCATGTACCTGGAAGAAGGCGATATTGCCGACATCCGCCGTGACAGCGTGGCGATCTGGGACGTAAACGGCAATTCCGTCGAGCGCGAAGCCGTGCAATACCGCGACGGCGCCGAAGCGGCCGACAAGGGCGCGTTCCGCCACTTCATGCTCAAGGAAATCCACGAGCAACCGGCCGTGGTGCAACGCACCCTGGAAGGTCGCCTTGGCGACAAGCAAGTGCTGGTCAACGCCTTCGGCCCGCAAGCCGCCGAGCTGTTCGCCAAGGTGCGCAATGTCCAGATCGTGGCCTGCGGCACCAGCTACCACGCCGGGATGGTTGCGCGTTACTGGCTGGAAGAACTGGCCGGCATCCCGTGCCAGGTCGAAGTCGCCAGCGAATTCCGCTACCGCAAGGTGGTGGTGCAGCCCGACAGCCTGTTCGTGACCATCTCGCAGTCCGGCGAAACCGCCGACACCCTGGCTGCCCTGCGTAACGCCAAAGAGCTGGGCTTCCTCGCCAGCCTGGCGATCTGCAACGTCAGCATCAGCTCCCTGGTCCGTGAGTCCGACCTGACCCTGCTGACCCAGGCCGGTCGCGAAATCGGCGTGGCCTCCACCAAAGCCTTCACCACCCAACTGGTCGGCTTGCTGCTGCTGACCCTGTCCCTGGGCCAAGTGCGCGGCACCCTGGCCCCCGGCGTCGAAGCCACCCTGGTGGAAGAACTGCGCCGCCTGCCGACCCGCCTCGGCGAAGCGCTGGCGATGGACAGCACCGTAGAAAAAGTCGCCGAGCTGTTCGCCGACAAGAACCACACCCTGTTCCTCGGCCGTGGCGCGCAATACCCGGTGGCGATGGAAGGCTCCCTGAAGCTCAAGGAAATTTCGTACATCCACGCCGAAGCCTACCCGGCCGGCGAACTGAAACACGGCCCATTGGCCCTGGTGGATGACGACATGCCGGTGGTCACCGTCGCGCCGAACAACGAACTGCTGGAGAAGCTCAAGTCCAACCTGCAGGAAGTGCGCGCCCGCGGCGGCCAACTGATCGTCTTCGCCGACGAGAAAGCCGGCATGGTCAATGGCGAAGGCACCCACGTCATCAACATGCCGCACATCCACGACACCCTGTCGCCGATCCTCTACACCATCCCGCTGCAATTGCTGTCGTACTACGTCGCCGTGCTCAAGGGCACCGACGTTGACCAGCCGCGCAACCTGGCGAAGTCGGTGACGGTGGAGTAATACGGCTGGCGCCGGAAGGCCCGTCTGGTTTTGAACAATAAAGATTGACACAAAACAATAAAGTTTGACACTGATGAACATAGATTGACACAAGGCTCAACCCCCCGTATCTACAGGGGTTTTCCTTTCCAGGCTTTCCCTTTGGTCTGGATTCATCGCTTCAACTTTCAGCGGGTGTAGTCTGGAAAATGTTTTGAATACGGCCGCTTTGGCAGTCGTGTCCTTCTACGACTTTTTCTCGACGCGAGGTGAAGCGGTCCGCATCGACTGAGGAGGCGTGGGTTGCGAGGTCGTAAGTTTGCATCACAGCAGGACATTGAACGGCACATTGCAAATGGATTTGGCGAAGGCGCCGGGGCAAGCTACGTGCCTTGGCTGCGGGTACAAGATGTCCCGTCGATAGGTCGTTCGCACAAGATTCAAGGTGTGAAGATCGAGAGAATTCATCACCTACTGTCAGATCTCGAGCGTTCGTACTTCCTTGTGTGTGAATTTTCTGAAGACGTCGTGGATATCCGAGAGCAATACCCTTTACTACCCACAGAGCGTGCGCAAGCGATAGCGTCGGCGATAGCTGTACGCTATCCAAGATACCCTAGAACAACACTGCCTTATGTGATGACAACAGACTTCCTGTTAACTGTTAAAGACCCGAGCGGAAACTTCAAATCGGTAGCTAGGACGGTGAAGTATCGTTCCGATTTAATTGGCAACAGAAGTAAAAGAACGCTTGAGAAACTTGAGATTGAAAAGCGCTTTTGGGAAAGCCAAGGTGTTGATTGGAAAATCGTAACAGACGAGTTTTTTACACGAGATTTGATAAAAAATATTGGACTAATCAGGAGATACTCGAAGCTCTCTCGTGATTTAATGAAACTGCCGTTGCATTCGAATTTTATTGAGTGCCTAGTGAACAGCCGGGAATATTCGTGGACCTTGGCCACCTGTCTAAGAAAAATAGCATCCCTTCTGTCAATTTCCTATATAGACGCTCAAGCAATTTTCTTTCATCTGGTTTGGACCAAGATACTGAAAATAGATTTGGTTAACACTCCTCTCCATCTTACTGGTCTAGTTCCTGACTTCGAAGTTTCCGCGAGCCCTGTCCAAGTATCGTTGAAGGAGAAAATGTCATGACTGTTCTCGTTAATGACGTTTTCGAGCCTGTAACCGATCTGTCGGTCATCTCTACGATAGCCAGGCTCCTTTACCAGGATGAAACGCGTGACTTAGCAGTTGTGATAGATCTAGCTGACCCACCCCGGCAGCCGTACGCGGTTGGTCTGGAGGAGCTGCGTCGCTCGATAGCATCTGGTCACACCAAACCAGCAGCCATCACCACGCCCGAGTTTATGCTTGTGCTTGAGGAACAGTTGGATGAGAGAGCCAAGCAAGGCCGGGACGAAAAGTGGGCCGTTATCGCCCCTCTATTAGATCCTGAATACCCGGGACAAATATTTGTACGAGGTGAGTTAGGCCGGCTTGTTAGCAGACGGGCGTCAGAGCTCGGAATCCAGCGGAAAACGATCTATCGGCTTCTTTACCGATATTGGTTTTATGGTCAAGTTCGCAACTCATTGCTTAGTAATTATACGGCGGTAGGTGTTGCGGATAGAAAATATGATCCAAGTAGGCCACCAGGGCGAAAGCCTAAATTTCAAGGCGTTCTTACTTCGCCTTCCAAGATGCTTAGTGCGGTTGATAAACGATGCATCCGTGTTGGGTATGCTCTATATGTAAGAGATAAGAAATCTTCTATTTCGAGCGCATATGACGAAATGTTGAGACGATTCTACTCAGTTCGAGACATCTCTAAAAACAGTGAAGAAGAGCTTCGTTTGTTGCCTGGTTCAGAACTCCCCAGCTTGAGGCAGTTCCAATATTGGGGACAGATTTTTTTCGACGAGATTGAAACCGAGCGTGGCCGTAAAGGATTGAGGAGATGGTTAAAAGACTGCCGTCCGCTTTCAGGTACCGTTCGCGATTGGCTGCGTGGACCCTGTCATCAGTTCGAGATCGACGCGACTATTGCCGATATTTATTTGGTCAACAGCTACTCCAGGCGGATGCTCATTGGCCGGCCCGTAGTTTATATCGTTGTGGATAGCTTCTCCGGAATGATTGCTGGTCTCTATGTAGGATTGGAGGGCCCTAGTTGGAATGGGGCCAGGCAAGCGCTGTTCAACGCATTTACCTCCAAAGTCGAGTTCTGCGCTCAGAACGGCGTCGAAATCAATGCAGATGATTGGAATTGTCACCACCTGCCCCACCAGATTTACGCCGACCGAGGAGAGATGCTGTCACTCGCAGCAGAGGGGCTATCGTCAGGATTGGGAATTGAGATGGGCACTGCTCCGCCTTATCGGCCGGATTGGAAGCCTATGGTGGAAAGTCGGTTTGGCATTTTGAATGATTTGACGGGTATCAGATGGCTACCTGGCGGGGTAGCAGCGCGAGACAAAGAGCGAGGCGAGCGAGACTACCGGCTCGATGCCACGCTGAATCTCAAAGAGTTCACCCAAATCCTCATCAAGTGCGTACTCCACTATAACGGGCACCATCGACAGCCTGAACGACTGACTCAGGCGATGATGAATGACGGCGTTGAACCTACACCCAACGGGATATGGAATTGGGCCTACGACAACGACCTGATCGAATCCAACAAACGTCCTGACGAGCTGGTTTACCTCCATCTCTTGCCTCGCGAGCGCGCGACCGTTCAAAAGGGCGGGGTGATGTTTCGCGGCATGCACTACGTGTGTGATATGGCCATAGAGAAAGATTGGTTTGCCAAGGCTCGCAAAGGGGGCGTTTGGTCAATAGAGTGTTGGTTCGATCCGAACTCTGCGGCACACATTTGGATTCAGGGAGAGGCCAAGCAGTTTATCCGTTGTGATCTTCGACGATCGGATGCCGGTTACGCGAATTACCGCTCGGACGAGATTTTTGATCTGCTCGAAGCCTATCGCCAAAAACCGCCTACTCGCCGGCGAGCCGAGCTGGAAAGCCGTGTGCAGCTTAGCGATCAGGTCCACCAGATCATCAGTCATGCACTCGCAGAACGAAAACTGGAACCTGCTCCGCCCACCAAGGCAGAGGCCACTGGAAACATCCGCGAGAACCGCGCAGAAGAACGTCTCCGTGAGCGTGAAAATGCTGTTGTTCCTGAAGGCGTTAGGGCGGAGCCAGCTTCACTTCAATCTGAATTGACACCGAAAGCGCATGATTCATATGCCGGCGAGCGCACTGCGCAGGTTATCGATTTGCTCAAAAGAATTCGGCCAGGACAGGCAAAATGAAAGGTGCACAGACGTTTGCCAATTACGTCAGACAGGACATTAGTGAGTATGCGGGTAACCCGCTTATCGAAGCTTTGCCTCCGATATTGTCGGAGGCGGCGGCTGTTGAGCTGATCTCGAATTTTCCTCAGCCGGTGGATCCGAAAGAGCTGACGCTCGAAGGAGCCACTCGAATTCACTGTATCGACCGGCTAAGAACCGTGGTACAGCCGTTTTTGCTACATCTGGAACTGGAGGCCCTGTTCTCACTGCTCATTCGTCGAGGGTATGTTGGGCGTAACCCGATGTCGCCCGCTACCGTCCGGCATTTGCATTCTTTATCTGGGGCTCAGCGTTACCACGATGCGTTCAAGTCCACTGCAGAAACGTTTACCGTCGTTGGCCTGAGCGGCATTGGCAAGTCAACGGCACTCCACGCCATTTTGAGCCTTTATCCACAGACAATCCGTCATGAGCGCTATGAAGGAAAGCAGTTTGTTCATACCCAAATCACATGGCTGAAGCTTGACTGCCCTCGGGATGGATCGCTGGCTGGATTTTGTCAGCAGTTTTTTTATGCGGTGGGTGACGCTCTGGGAGACAAGGACTACCACAAGCGCTACAGGCATCGAAACATCAATGATGCGCTGCAACAAATGGAGCAGGTGGCCAGCACGTTTTTCATCGGCGCCTTATTGATCGACGAGCTGCAAAACCTCCACCTGGCGAAAACCGGTGGTAAGGAGAGCATGCTGAATTTTTTTCTGCATTTGGTAAATAACATTGGGATCCCGGTCGTTTTCAGTGGCACGAATTCGACGATTAGCCTGTTCTCAGAAGCCATGCGGACTGCCCGCCGAGTCTGTGGTGCCGGCACGCTCGAATTCAAACGATTCGAAAAGGATGATGAGGAGTGGCGGTTGTTGGTCGAAAATCTCTGGAGCTATCAGTGGTGCAAGCAGATTGCTGAGCTGACCGACGAGATTTTTGACACGCTGTATGAGCACACTCAAGGCGTCACAGATTTCTTGGTCAAGCTGCTGGTATTGAGTCAGCGTTATGCGGTCCAGAGTGGCTCGGAGTGTTTGACTGCTGAGATCCTGGTGAAGGTAAGCAACTCAAAAATGCAGATTCTAAAGCCAGCCCTTTCAGCTCTGCGTAGCCGAGATCCGAAGCGGATGCGACAGTTCGACGATTTGCTGCCGATCGAGGATCAGCTGAGCGAAATGATGGTCTTCGATGGTTTGGCACGAGAGGATCGCCTTGCCTTGCTTCGAAGCGTTGTATCCCGTGAGAAGCCGGCAGACCCATCTCCAAGCATTCTTGCGAAAGACCACCCATCGCCGATTGCTACTGCTGTGGAAAACTCAGAGGCTAAAGCGCTTAGCGAACATGACGCTCCTCTCGAAGCTCTGCGCGCTTCGGGCTGGCTCAACGAGGACCTTTTTGAGTTCTCACCGATGTATCACAAAGCGTGAGTCGGAGGGTGGTGAAGTGCACCTTAAACTCCATTTCTTCCCTGCTGCGTTTCCCGACGAGACGCTGCACAGCGTGATTTCTCGCTATGCCCGTCTTTGTGGTGTTCGTAATTGCCAAGCAGCATTTGCCGGACTGAAATCGGCGGCAGCATTTTCGCAAAATGTGGCATTCCCGAGTCACTTAGGGGATTTTGTCGATGCACTACCCAGCGGTACCGAGCTATCGGTAGCCGAGGTCCTCATGCGCCACACATTATTACCCTACTATGCGCCGTTTTTGAGGATGAGCCAGGTTGAACACGCTCGGACGCTGATGACCGCTGATGGGAAAGGTTTGATGTTAAAGCTGGGCGTCAACGCGAGCCGTATTGGATTCGCCTCCCGAGTGCGGTTATGCCCAGAATGTATCGCCCAAGATCAGGCTCAACGGGGAGTTGCTTACTGGCACAGGGTACACATGCTTCCAGGCGTGCTGGTATGTCCGCATCACGGCACGTCACTCAGGATTCTTGATCCTCGCTGGTCCAGCCGCAGCTCTCGACAACTTAATCTGCCGAGTGATGAGAATGTGCAAGCACACACGGTACTTCTCGACACCCCGTTGCGGTGTATGCCGCCGCTTCACGAAATAGCGTTGCGTTCGCTTCAGGTCATAGAGTCTGAAGTCAATGCTTTGTCGGCGGAGGCGGTGCGCTACACGCTTTTACAAAGGGCGACGCAGCTCAACCTTGCCTCTGATAACCATCGCTTGCACCTGCACATGCTGGCGCAGCACATGGCCGATTTTTTTGCCGCACTCCCGCGTGAATGGGAATTTTCTATACTCGGAGATGTTCGTGCAGGTACACCCGCCTCATGGGTCACGAAGCTGCTTCGCACGCCTATAACCTCCCACCATCCGCTCAAATACATTTTATTGGCCGGTGCTCTGGGCATTGAAATGGTGAGCTTGCTGCATGGTCAATGCCCAGTGAAACAGGCGGTGGCATGTGATCCGAAAGCTCACATTCGGCTTCTCGCGCGCCTTTCTCCGGTGATGCCTAGTAAAGGCCTGGACTGTTCGTCAGCCGCTGTGTGGAAACATGCTCTTGAAGGAGCTGATGCCAAAAAGATCGCTGCCGTTCTAGGCGTTTCATCAGCGTATGTCTATCGTCACATCCGAAATGTACCCGGTGGGCAAGATGCTTGGAGGGAGGCACGATTTCACATTGAGCTATGCGCAAGACGCGCGGCTTTCGAGGCTGATTATCGATGTTACAAAGCACATGCATGCAGGGGGTATGCATGGCTGTATCGTCACGATATACAGTGGCTTTCGGAGTCAACTGCAAACCCAAGCCCACATCGTACGCCTCGTCTAAATAGCACCGAAATGTTCGCTGCCCTCGATGCGAGACTGGCCGGCGAAGTCCGTCAGTGTGCCGATACGCTTTATGCTCTCGCGGGTAAGCCTGTCCGCATTTCGCGTACCAGGATTGGTCGGGAGCTTCATGTTCTTTCTCGCTTCGAAAAGCAGCTCTGCAAGCTTCCTCTCTGTGCAGCAATGCTCGAAAAAGTATGTGAACCAATCGAAGGCTTTCACGATAGGCGTCTGCGATGGGCTAGACGCCAATTGTTCTCGGAGGGCAAGCCTATATCACGTTCTTCGCTCTACAGGGTCGCGAGCATTCGGCCCCCGCTGTAATCCAGCCGGGCATTCCCTCTATCTAAAAAAAGTTCTAAATCAATTCACCGTGAACACATTGTTTTTCTGTTAATGAAAATTTACACCCACCAGAATAGCGCCGGCATACGCTGGATGATCACAATCATCATCTAAAACGTATTAACCCGCGATCACCCGAAATAGTTTTGCAATCGCCATTGGCTGACCTACACGGGTTATCGATACGTGTTCTGTATTTCAAGCAGTACGGGCGCGGCGGGGTTTAGATGAATTTACTACGATTCAAAGTTGAGCGGCTGTGTAATTTCCAAATCCAGACCGGATACAGAATTTTACGGGTTGCATATATACTGCCCCCGGATGCACGTTCTCTTCGACCCCTACCTTTAATTGGTAAATGATGTCTGATCTATTATTTTTTCCCGTGTCGATGCCGGATGAAATGCTGCACTCTCGTGTCACCCGCTATCACTATCTGTCAGGCAATAGAACCGCGGCAGAAACCTACCGCGATTTGTTCGCATCGAAACCCTTTTGCATTGGTGGCATCGTACCCAAGCAGATCGAGAGGCTCGCGCACAGGCTGCCGGGGCAATCGGAGAGCAATCTCGCAGAGCTGATCAGTAGCAATACTACTTTTCCTGCTTACCGGCCGTTTCTTGGGGTTAAGCAGGGGCCGGAGAACAACGAAGGACCGCTGGGTTATGACGGGGTGGTACGGGTGCCCCGCAGAGAAGAGTCCACCCATGGCAAGGCTAAGCTTTGTCCTACCTGCGTTCAGGAAGATTTGATTGAGCGGGGTTCTGCCTACTGGCATCGATCTCACCAGATACCCGGTGTTGCCGTCTGTTGGCGTCATGGCGACGCATTGATCCATGCCTGCCCCGAGTGCTCTCGCCCGTTCTACCGTAAATTGAAACTGCTTCCCAATCTGACTGAGCCATGCGCATGCGGCTGGAGCCCGTTAAACAGCGCAGCAATACACAAGGGTTCAAAGATGGAACAGAAAGTCGCTCTGTTCGCACACGATATCTTGCAACGCAATATTCCTCCGATAGGCAGCACGGTATTGAGTTCGTGCTACGTCCGCCAATGCAAGAAGCGCGGATTCATTTTCGGAAAAAATGCGGGCATTGCGAAACTATTCGACAGCATCCAAAGCGCTTACGGCGATGAACTTTTGGCGCAGATTGATCCAGCCTACAACAACGGAAAGCATGAGCAATGGATCCGGCTCAAATCAGATAAAGGTCAGCTAAATATGCCGCTCGCGCGGCATTTGATCATTGCTCTTCATTTGTTTTCCAGTGCAGATAACTTTGAAGAGGCTCTGAAGAATGAGTCTATCCTGCTGAGTGCCTCTGTTTCTACGCGAGTTCCCAAAGGCGAACAATCGCTTCCTAACCAAAAAACTAGATATCGCCAAAAAATTGAGTTGCTTTTAGCGCTGCGTACCGACGCCGATGTCGAGTACCTCTGGAAGAAGGCGTACAAACCTACGCAATGGATTCTAGAAAATGATAACGCATGGTTAATGGCAAAACTCCATGCACCTAAAAAACCTACAGTTACGGTCGAAAAGTCCGTCGACTCAAGAGACGGCGCCTATGCAGCCCTTATCGAAGCGGGCGTAGATGAGCTGTATAAAGTTACGAAAGATCCGAAGAGAGTGAACATTCGGAATTTGCAATCGCTACTCCCAGGTTCGTTACCTCATGAGCTGGATCTACGCAAGCAGAGGTTCCCCCTTACTTATCAACAGATCAAGATTCATCAGGAGTCAGTATGGCATTTCCGTCTAAGAACTTTGGTGTGGACTGTCTCTGAACTCATCAGGATGAAGCTCCCCGTGAATTACTCGACGGTAAGATTGACCTCAGCGGTATCAAGCAAGGTTTTCCTGGTTTTTTCCAGTTTCTTCGAGTGGGATCTGGAAAGCCTGGCCAGAACAGGGGTCGACGCAGAGGCCTTGCTCAGATCTACCGGCGTATCAAGGGATTGGGAGGGACCACCGGTTTCAATAAGCTTTTGAGGGCATCTGTGTTCCGTTAGCTTCTGCCAACCTTTGGTGATAACAAAAATGCCATCTGGCTTGAAAGCGTAAACGCGGAGTAGGGTCCACCTTTCACATTAGTAACCTTCGCGGCAGCTTTCTGAAAGCTTTCACTTGTTACTCTTTAACTCAGAAAATTGAGCTTTAGGAGAAAATCATGAAAGCAATGACAGCAATGAAAGCGTTTTGCGCCGCTTCGATTTTGACCTTATCTTCATTAGCCATGGCTGAAGGAGGCGGTGACCGTGTGTATGGTCGGATGATGCAAGAGAACCAACAGGCAATGGAGCAGTACGCCTTAGAAAACGGAAAGGCGATACCTGAAGTTGTTCATTATGAATATGGAATGAACCTTGATGTCCAGAAGGTAATCAGTACCACTCAGGCCAATAAAACCTGCGGCGTAGCCCCTTCGCGCATGACTTATGAAGATTCGGCGGGCAAGATCAACACCTTGGAGTACATGGTCATGGGCACAAACTGCCCGCACGGAAGCTAGTAGAGATAAGCGATGTCTGCACCAGACTACTCGATATATTTTTAGGCATGCTTACTGTTCGCTGACATAGAAGTAATTTTCAGGTCACGCTGGAGTTATCTATTGTATGAAATTATGTCTGCCGGCGCGTAGAGGAAACCCTCACGTGCCGGTGGCTTTTATAATGATAAAAATATTTCACAAAGAAACTCTGCCAAGCTAAAGCCTGGAGTGTTAAATGAACAATAAAAGCTTTTACAGTCTTTCTCTCATTGCCCTTGGCATGAGCATGGGGCAAGTTGCAGTGGGCGTTGAACAAAAGCCTGAAGGGTTCATTGAGGGGAGCACCTTTAGTATTCTCAATCGAAATCTTTATTTCAATCGAGATTATCGAAAAGGCCAGTCAAGTCCTACGGGCAATGGCTACTCAGCAGAGTGGGCTCATGGCATTATCGGTCGTTTTGAGTCTGGTTTTACACAAGGCGCCGTCGGGTTCGGCATCGATGCGTTTGCAATGGAAGGCCTCAAGCTTGACTCAGGCGATGGTCGCTCGGGAGCTCGAAGTTCAGTCGATGTCTTGCCGCACAACAGTAAAGGCCAACCTGAAGACTCCTATTCAAAAGTAGGCGGCGCCGCAAAGGTCCGTTTCCTGGATACAGTCGTCAAGGTAGGGGATGTCTTTCCGTCGACTCCTGTCGTGGCGTATGGGGATTCCCGACTCCTCCCGGAAAGTTTCCGTGGTGCAACGTTTACCAACACCAGCATCAAAGACCTGACCCTTCAGGGTGGTCGGCTGCATGCGATGAGCCAACCCAACTCCAGTGGCATGCGTGATGGCTTTTCGACTTTCTACGCCGGGGCGGTTGATGCTCCGTGGATTGCTTATCTAGGGGGCGATTACACCGTCAATGAGCACGTAGGTGTAAGTCTTTACACCAGCCAATTCAAGGATGTTTGGAACCAGTATTACGCGGGCACCACATTGAGCTATCCACTCTCAGACAGCGTATCGCTGATCGGTGGCTTTAATTATTACCGAGCCGTTGATGAGGGAAAAAAACTTCTGGGGAGCTTCGATAACAACATCTGGAGCGGCAAGACCGGGGTCAAACTCGGAGCTCATACGGTGACCGTCGGGTATCAGCGTAACAATGGCAACGACGACTTTGACTACCTACGTCAATCAGATTCGATTTTCTTGGATAACTCTATTCAGTACAGCGACTTCAACTCCCCGAAAGAGCAATCTTTGCAGCTACGCTATGATCTAGATATGCAGGCTTTCGGCATCCCCGGTCTTAGCTTCATGACTCGTTACGCGAAGGGTTGGGACGCGGACTATTCCAACGCGAACAGCGTGTACATGCGTCGCGGAGCGGATGGTGCCCCATTACAGGACCAAAAGCGTTGGGAGCGAGACATTGAGGCTAAGTACGTCATCCAGTCAGGTTCTCTGAAGGATATGTCTTTGCGTGTTCGCCAGGCAACGACACGAGCCACCGATTTCGAATCTGATTTGGACGAGGTCCGACTGATTGTCGAATATCCACTGCAACTCCTTTAACGGGCGCTAGCCCTCGGCATCAGGTGTCCGATTACCAGATACACCCCGTCTCTTTGTTTCTCCTTTGGTTTTGGAGACGGCTTAGGCGCCCTAGTGGCGCCTTTTTTTGTGGACTGTCGTTACAGTTTATTTGTCTTAGCCGTCGTTCCAGTGTTCGCACTATGGGGCCAACTACTGTACTGAGTCGCTTTTGCGGAAGATGACGTCTTGCTTGAGAGGCCTCATAGCCTATCCCTGAGTTGTACGGGGTTCTGCGCGATCCAAGGCTAGGGCATTCAGATAATCCTACAGACACCCGCCATCTAAGCGTGACTGAGGGGCGTATCTGCTCCTCGACTTTATTGGTTTTGCCCAGCAAAACGATATTGTTTCGATTGCAGATTTTATTGCAGCAACGCTGCCGGTCGGAAGGCTTCCACGGCACGCTTGTATGGTTCGTTGGAGCATGTGATGATGCACTCAATATAGGCAGGGGGGGTATGGTATGGGTCATTTGAGATCAAGCAAAGACAATCTTCTTAAACGCGTGAAGCGCATCGCTGGGCAGATCCAGGCGATTGAGCGAGCACTCGACTCTGATGATGACTGCTCCAAAACCTTGCTTTTGGTCGCTTCGACCCGTGGCGCTATTAATGGGCTGATGGATGAAATCATCGAAGATCACGCTCGTGAACACGTCGCGAATCCCACACTCAGCAACGAAGAAAGAGCGAAAGGCGTCGATGAGCTTCTCGAAGCCATTCGCCGCTATTCCAAATAGGATTTACCCAAATGAGTAATGCGTACATCGACTTTTCCCACGACCATATGTTCCTTGGGAAATCACATGAAGAAAACGCAAAGCGAACCTTGTGGGTAGTGGCTCTGACCGTCGTAATGATGGTTGCTGAAATCACTGCCGGTTATCTCACTGGCTCAATGGCATTGCTGGCAGATGGTTTTCACATGGCAACGCACGCCGGAGCACTTGGCATAGCCGCAGCTGCTTACGGTTACGCAAAAAGACATGCCTCAAGTGCGCGCTACAGTTTTGGAACTGGCAAGGTGGGAGACCTGGGTGGCTTCGCCTCTGCTCTGATTTTGGGACTGGTCTCCTTGGGAATTGCCGGAGAGTCGCTATTTCGTCTCTTTCAACCGACTCAAGTGCAATTCGGAACAGCGACTTTTATCGCAATTGTAGGATTAGCAGTGAATGTGGTGAGCGCGCTTTTGCTGTCTGGTGGTCATGATCATCACCATGGGCATGACCACGGCCACGATGAATCTCACCATGCGCATGGTCACGACAATAATTTGCGCTCTGCTTACGTTCACGTCATTGCAGATGCACTGACTTCGGTTCTGGCCATCGCAGCACTGCTTGCTGGTCGATACCTTGGCTGGGTATGGCTCGATCCTGCAATGGGGATTGTGGGTGCAGTTGTCATTGCGCGCTGGGCTTGGTCGTTGATGCGGGTGACTGCGGGTGTATTGCTCGATCAGACAGATGATCATGTCGCTGAAGAGATTCGTGAACTGGTTGAGCAACCGGGAGATGCTTCGATCATTGATCTTCATGTCTGGCAGGTGGGGCCGCAAGCCCGCGCTGCGATTGTGAGTGTTCTGGGCAGCCCAGCAGTGAATGCGGAAAACATACGAGAACGGCTTGCAACGGTTCATGAGATCACTCATTTGACAGTTGAGTACCGCACGAAGTTGGTCGCTGATTCACCCGATCAGCTCGCCGTGCTTGCTTCGCAATGAACCCGTAGCACGTAGAGTTCGACGAGAAATTGAACAATGGCCAAGGACATCGAAAATCCCTGTATCTCTGTTTGCCAGCTGAACAGCGAACTGTGCGTCAGCTGCGGTCGCACCAAGGAAGACATCAAAAAATGGAAACGAATGAAGCGTCCAGAAAAAATGGCCTCTGTACAACGGGCGACCCTGCGCCTGAAAAGCCTGCAAAAAAAGAACTCTTAAACCACCGTCATTTACATTTTCAACTTTTTCAGCCGAGACAGATGTCCTGGTTTGGGAGGGCAAGCTGAGGGGCAACGCCATTTCCAAACCGATCACTATCGCGGTCAGCAATCTGCTGCGCAGTGCGTGTCACGGCGTCATCACCAATTACTTGAACTCATCTAAAATTGTTATTGAGGACAGCGGTGCGGGGTTATCCGATGTGGTTTAAGTGCGCCTGTACAACTGTTGCTGATCGTCCTTGGCGAATTGTTTGAGAATAATGTCGACAGAGCAAGTCCCACTGCATGGCCATGAACGGTGACCATGCTGTAACGGGATGGATCGGGGGGGTTAGTTTTCGGGGTATTCAGCAATGACCTGATCTGTGCCAGCTTTGTTCCGGCCGATGATCTGGTAAGCCTCATGCACTCCGTCGACTTCCATTCCTGGAGAACCTGCTGGCATACCAGGGGCGGCGATTCCGAGAAGGTCGTCACGTTTGCTCATCGCAATTATTTGCTCGGCAGGCACGTGACCTTCAACAAACTTTCCGTTGATCATCGCAGTGTGGCAAGACGAGAGTCGTGGAGCGACCCCCAGATCTTGTTTGACAGCACTCATGTTGGTCTCTACATGATCTATGACGGTGAAGCCATTGGCCTCAAGATGCTGAATCCACTTCTTACAGCATCCGCAGTTAGCATCTCGGTGAACATCGATGGCCAACGCCTGTGCTGCTTGAGCGGTTGAACCGATGAACAGTGCGGCGAACGTTGCGATACGCAGAAATCGACTTGAGAGTCGGAAGCTACCTGTCATGGATATTTCCTTTTCCCTTGGCGGCGGCGAGATGAATGCCGCTGCAAAGGTTTGGTTGAAGGTATTATATTTGAGTCGGGGAGCCGCCCCCCTGTTATTCAAAAATCGTAGGGCTTTTGCTCAAACCACTCAGAACCACATCCGAATACCGGCTACAAATCGAGCCTCGTTGGTCTTTTCCCCTTCATCGCTGGCCAGGTCGGCGGTCTTGCCGTAGGAGCGATTCCAGGTAACCCCGACATAAGGGGCAAATTGGCGAACAATCTCGTAACGCAACCGGAACCCTACTTCGGTGTTGGCCAATCCAGATCCTATGCCGCGCTGGGGATCATTTTTTCCATACATGTTTACTTCGACTGTCGGCTGTAAGATCAGGCGATTTGTCAGCAGGATGTCGTAATCGCCTTCAAATCGAGCAGCGGTTTGACCGTTTTCACCGATATAGGCAGTCGCTTCAGCTTCAAAGTTATAGAGGGCCATGCCCTGAATACCGAGCGCTCCCCATGTTTGAGGCGACCCGGGTTTGAAGTCTTGCCGAACGCCCGTGACGACATCCCACCATGGACCGATGGCGTGCCCCCAGAGTGCTTGGAGTTCGGCGTTTTCCGTCACGCCATTGGTACGTTCACCTTCCGAACGCAGCCACAGGCGATCAACGTCACCGCCGATCCACCCTTTGGCATCCCAGGCCAACGCACTCCCGTTGTCAGCGTCTTGGTACTCAAACTTATCCAGAAGGATGAACGAGTTGATTTTTTTGTCGTGTACACCATGACCTGCCACATCTGGAAAGGCGGCTGCACGGTCAGCGTCGGTAAGTACGGGGACAGGGGTTCGGCTTGTGGTCGTAGCCCCTCCAGCCATGCTTTCCATACCGTCCATTTGCCCGTCGTCCATGCTCATCTTGCTGTGATCCATGGCCCCCATCTTGTTATGGTCCATAGTTCCCATTGAGCCGTGGTCCATCTTGGAGTGATCCATTGCGCCATCTTTTGCTTTGGCTGGTTTGGATTTCTGCGCAGTTGAAGGCTTCGCGTTCGCACTTGATGGCATCGCCATCGACGGATCCATCTCCTCAGCAGCTTGGGCCATGAAGAAAAATGCAGGACTGGTAGAGACTGCAAGTGCCATCAACGTTGGGCGTAAAAATTTACTGGTCATGATCTCAATCTGCCTTTTTGGTTTTTTGGTCATGATCCATCGACTCATGGCTCATCTTGCTATTGTCCATTGCCCCGTGATCTAGCTTCGAATCGTTCGCCGTCATTGCTGGCTTGTCCGTTGCTGTAGCAGGAACATTGGTTGAATGATCGCTGCCATTTTCTTGTGCCAGCACCATGGGCGGGAGTCCACCCAGCAGGCCAACGGCAAAGAGGCAACCCACCAGGGAATTACGATTAAGGTATGTGCTCACAGATCGTCTCCTTTACTCATCAACCCGTACTTCACGGAACATGCCCATTTCCATATGGAAAAGCAGGTGGCAGTGATAGGCCCAACGGCCTAAGGCATCAGCGGTAACTCGATAGCTGCGTTTGGTACCTGGCGGCATATCGATCGTGTGCTTGCGCACCATGAACTTGCCGTTCTCATCCTCGAGGTCACTCCACATGCCGTGAAGGTGGATGGGGTGGGTCATCATGGTGTCGTTCACCAAGGTGATGCGCAGACGCTCACCGTACTTCAGGCGAAGCGGCTCGGCGTCAGAGAATTTTATGCCGTTAAACGACCACGAAAACTTCTCCATGTGACCGGTCAAATGAAGCTCGATGGTACGATTTGGCTCGCGGCCGTCAGGGTCTTGGAAAGTGCTTTTCAAGTCGGAGTAAGTGAGCACTCGACGACCATTATTCCGCAAGCCTATTCCAGGATCGTTTAGTTTTGGCGTTGGATTCATGGCTTGCATGTCAACCAGGGGGTTGTTGGTTTCGGAGGCAGGGTGTGTCTGCATTTCTCCACCCATACCGCCCATGCCAGCCATCCCTGACATATCACCACTACCCATTCCAGCCATCTTGCTGTGGTCCATCCCGGCCATGCTGGACATGTCGCCTTTGTCCATGCCCGCCATCTTGCTGTGATCCATACCCGCCATGTTAGTCATGTCACCGCTGTCCATGCCGGTCATCCCGGTCATGTCGCTTTGGTCCATACCGGTCATCTTGCTGTGGTCCATGCCAGCCATGCCCGACATTTCACCTGACTTCTTCTCGGCGCCGCCCATACCGGCCATGCTGCCATGGTCCATACCAGCCATACCGCCCATCCCCATGTCATCCATAGTGACGATTGGACGTGGATCTATAGCAGGTACCTGAGCAACTAGCCCTTCACGAAGTGCGAGGGTTCCGCGTGCATAACCCGTCCGATCCATAGACTGGGCGAAGATGGTGTAAGCCTCTTCACTGGCAGGCTCTACGATCACGTCATACGTTTCAGCTACGGCGATGCGGAATTCGTCAACGCTCACTGGGTTCACGTGTTGGCCGTCGGCGGCCACAACGGTCATTTTCAAACCAGGAATGCGGACGTCGAAATAGCTCATCGCCGAGCCGTTGATAAAGCGTAGGCGTAGCTTCTCACCCGGCTTGAAAATACCGGTCCAGTTACCGTTGGGCGCCTGGCCATTCATGAGATAGGTGTAAGTATCTGCGCTGACGTCTCCAAGGTCGGTTGGGCTCATGTTCATTTCAGCCCACATCTTCCTGTCAGCTACTGTTGCTGACCAACCTTGCTTACTGACATCGTCGATGAAATCACCAACAGTGCGTTTATGGTGGTTGTAGTAGCCCGACTGTTTCTTAAGCTTGGCCATGACACGACTAGGATCTTCATCGGTCCAGTCAGTCAACATCACCACATAGTCGCGGTTGTATTGAAAAGGTTCAGGCTCTTTCGAGTCGATAACGATTGGTCCGTAAACCCCTGCCTGCTCCTGTAAGCCCGAGTGGCTGTGGTACCAGTACGTACCATTCTGATGAACCTTGAACTTGTACTCGTACATGCCGTCGGGTGCAATGCCATGGAAACTCAAGCCAGGTACACCGTCCATATTGGCCGGCAGGATGATCCCGTGCCAATGAATTGAGGTGTCTTGGTCCAGGCGGTTTTTTACACGCAGAGTGACCGTCTCTCCTTCGCGCCAACGCAGCAAAGGTCCTGGCAATGATCCATTGATAGTCATGGCTGTTCGCGGCGAGCCGGTTATGTTTACCGGGGTTTCACCAATAAACAGATCAAATTCATTGCCGGTGAGTACGCTCGGCAGACCAGGACTTGTCACCGCCCATACAGGAGTGCGCCAAAGGCCAAAGCCGCCGAGAATGCCACCAGCGGCCAAGCCTTTTACGAATGTCCGTCTAGAGGTTTTGGAATGCATGCCGTTTATTTCCAATCAGTCAAAAGGGAAGCCGTGCGAAACAACCGATCATGAGTTGCCCGGATCAGCTTTGCCCACCGTCACAAAAGACAAACTCTTACGGCAAGCGAGTTCAGAAATTGCCACATTTAAACCACCGCAGTGATTACATTTCTGTCAGCTTGGAGGGCCCAGCTATTTAGCAATTCTTGTGGTCCATCGCCTTGGCTTTGCTTTCAGCGACAGGAGGTTGGGCATTTTGCGTTTGAGCCACTCGGTACGATTCCATCGAATTATTCCTGGCCACTTCCATGCGTGCGAAAGTCCGGTCACCACCGCCTTCAGCCATAGCCAAAGAAGAAACGGTCAGAGCAGCGATGACGAACAAGGTTTTGATAGGATTCATTTGGGGTTCCTCGGATGAGTATTGATGCCCCCTGAATCCACATCAATCGTTGACTCTAAGAGGTGAGCTTGAGGCTCAATAGGACTATAAGACTCATCCCCTGACAGGAAGCTTAGGCCAATATTACAGTTGTGTCAGGTTGCGATATTTCTCTTGAGATACAGAGTGAATAGTCCGTAAGGTCTAAGCCATCCAGCGTCACATAACCGCCATTTACTCTTTAAAACTTACCTGTGCGGTTGTGTAATCTTCCGGTCACTTTCGCGGAGGTTTGACGTTTTTTCGTTCGCACTTGAATTGTATCTCGACTCGGATGCACTACGTTAAGCACTTGAGTGTTCGATATAGGTGGGAATGCTAAATGGCAGCGTAACTTAGCGTAACTAAAGGTGGCCACCGGTGAGTATTAATTTTGAAAAAGCGCTTGGCTCCGCAGAAAGAGCATTACTTTTTCGCAGCCAACGAGCTGAGGTGCTTAGCAATAATATCGCTAATGTCGACACTCCTAACTTTAAGGCCAGAGATTTGGACTTTTCCGCTGTCCTGGCTAGCCAGACAAAAGGAGGTTTTGCTACTCCGTTCTCTTTGAAAACAACAAACCCAAAACATATTGCCGTAAACGAATTAGCAAGTGATATTCACAGCGGCGCTTTGCTTTACAGCACGCCGAACCAACCTTCCATTGATCAAAATACTGTGGATCAACAGGTCGAGGTGGCAAAATATACGGAAAATTCGATTCATTTCGAAACTGCTTTTACTCGATTGAATGGAGCATTTAAGGGGCTACTTAAAGCTCTACGAGGTGACTAATAAACCTCACCCAGCGAGGGAATCAGCGCCTCAGGCGCTGATTTGGGAAGGGAAACCGAGTGCTTCCACAGTTTTACGGACCTGCTCTGGGGGTTCGCTGCTTTCAACGGTTACCTTACCTGCCGCGCGATCCACGGAAACCGTAGCCTTGCTGTCCAGTGACTGAATTGCTTTGGTGATTTTGCTGACGCAGCTACCGCAACCAATGCCTGATACGTTTAAGACGAACATGGTTATTCCTCTTGTGCTGAGCGGTCTCTTTTCACCGCAACACCAGCATCAACGTTGACACAATGGCAAGGTCAAGGGTTATGTATTAACGGGCTGCGAGCATCGGTTACGCTCAATCTATTCGGGTATTCCTCAGTCTCAAAGCATTGAAAACTACAGATGCAGAACTGACGCTCATGGCTAACGCAGCGATCATTGGCGACAGAAGGTGCCCCGTCAGTGGGTAGAGCAGGCCTGCGGCGAGGGGGATACCCATTGAGTTGTAAAGGAAGGCGAACCCCAAGTTTTGCCGCATGTTTTTCACCGTTGCAACCGAAAGTGCCCGTGCTCGTAAAATCCCCATCAGGTCGCCTTTTACCAGCGTGAGCTGCGCGCTATTCATCGCGACGTCAGTCCCTGTACCCATGGCAATGCCCACGTCTGCTCGCGCCAAGGCCGGTGCGTCGTTGATACCGTCGCCGGCCATGGCAACCTTTCGACCGGATTGCTGGAGGTCCGCCACCAGGCGCTCCTTGTCCTGAGGTTTCACTTCACCATGAACCTCTTCAATACCCATCTCCCTGGCGACAGCACGTGCGGTGGTGAGCCCGTCTCCGGTGGCCATGATGATTTTTACGTTATCAGCCTTAAGCTTGGTGACTGCTTCTTTAGAGGTCGGTTTTATCGGGTCTGAGACCGCCAGTAATCCTGCCAAGACCCCGTCAACTGCTAGATAGATGATGCTGATGCCTTCAAGGCGCAACAACTCTGCACGGTCTTGTAAGACCTTAGTGCTCACGCCGGCAGCTTCCATCAGTGCAGTGTTGCCCAGCTGTACTTTCTTACCATCAACGAGGCCACTGACTCCAATCCCTGACCCGGACTCAAACGATTCAGGCTTGGTGAGCGCAACATTTTCAGTTCGGGCGTGATCGACGATGGCATGAGCCAAAGGGTGTTCGCTGCCTTGATCAAGGCTAGCGGCCAGTTGAAGAACATCGTGTGGGTTGAAATCTGGTGTGGCCTCCACACTGTGAAATACCGGCCGTCCCTCTGTCAGGGTCCCAGTTTTATCGACAATCAGTGTGTCGATCTTGCAAAGGTTTTCGATGGCTCTGGCATCCCTGAACAGCACACCCATACTGGCGGCTTTACCCGTCGAAACCATGATCGACATGGGCGTTGCGAGACCCAGTGCACAGGGGCAAGCGATGATAAGTACGGCGACAGCGTTGATCAGGCCGAAGACCCAGCTGGGTTCTGGGCCGAATAGCCCCCAGCCTAAGAGTGTCAGCAACGCAATCGCGATAACCCCCATCACAAAGTAGCCGGCAATCGAGTCGGCCATTCGTTGCATTGGCGCTTTGGAGCGTTGGGCTAGAGCGACCATTTGTACTATCTGCGACAGCATGGTGTCGGCGCCGACCTTTTGCGCCTCCATCACCAAGCTCCCATGAGTATTAAGCGTGGCGCCGATCAAACTATCCCCTGCTCTTTTCATTACCGGCACAGGTTCACCAGTGAGCATGGATTCATCCACCGCACTTTCTCCCTCGAGTACGGAGCCATCAACTGGCACCTTTTCACCAGGTCTGACCCGCAAATGGTCTCCCAAGTGAACATGGGTAAGAGGAATGTCTTCCTCCTGACCATCGGCGTTGATCTTGCGTGCAGTCTTGGGAGACAGGCCTAGAAGGGACTTAATGGCGGCGGAGGTTTGTGAACGTGCTTTGAGCTCAAGAATCTGCCCAAGCAAGGTGAGCGAGATGATGACCGCAGCGGCTTCGAAGTAGACGCCGATGCGTCCATCTTGCATGAAGGTGGTGGGAAAACTTTGGGGAAATAGGGTTGCCGCGACGCTGTAAAGATAGGCTGCGGCAGTCCCCAGCCCAATCAGAGTCCACATGTTTGGACTGCGATTTCTAACAGATGCTATGGCCCTTACAAAAAAGGGCCAACCTGCCCATAAGGTGACCGGCGTCGCCAGAGCGAACTCGATCCAGTTTTGAACCGAGCCGTGGAAGAATTGTAATGAATGACCCGCCATGGCTAGAAGGGTCACTATCACGGTTAAAGGCAGCGACCACCAAAAGCGGCGAGCGAAATCCCGGAGCTCGGTTTTGTCATCGTCATCTAGCGCGGGCATGACCGGTTCTAATGTCATGCCACATTTAGGGCAATTGCCGGGCCCTGGCTGTCTTATTTCCGGGTGCATAGGACAGGTAAATTCAGTGGCTACTTGTAGCACAGGCTCTGTAGCGGAGATGCTGGGTTCAGTGCTGGGATGATTACCACTGTAGTGGTCTGGATCTGCCCGAAATTTCTCTTGGCATTTCTGGCTGCAAAATTGATACATCTGTCCCTGATAAGACTCGCCAAATTTACTTGGAGGCGTAACCGCCATACCGCACACCGGGTCACGTAGATCACCGTCAGGGGGCGAGGCAGCGTGGGCGGGACCGTGATCGTGATGGCTCGGTGTAGTGGGCATAGCTATTTTTCGTCCTTGTTGGTTGCTGCCTGATCGCCATGATCATGTCCGCCATGTCCATGCCCAAAAAAATGCATCAATGGACAGATCAACAGAATGAGATAGGGCAAATACGGATAAACGTGGCTGAAATGTTCCCGCACCACGTAGAAGGCACCGATCGCGATGAGCATGATCAGTACAACGCCTGTTTTGCGCCTCCAAAATGGAGGGGTGGTGCTTCCAAACGGATGCTGATGGTTATTCATGATCTAGACCCCAGTGTGAGCGAGTTGCTCTGATCTCTGCCTCAGAGCGTAGTCAACTCTCGCGTCGACGCGGTTTTAGCTGTCAGCTCAGGCTTACTTCAAGTCAAATTGACCGACCATCCCCGACTGGTAATGACCTGGCACGTTGCAGGCAAATTGAAGTCCGGCGCTGTTGTTGAAGGTCCAGATCAACTCCTTGGTTGCTCCTGGCTCGACCAGCACGCTGTTCGGGTCGTTATGTTCCATTCCGACCATCTTCATCCCTCCCATGCTGTGGCCCATGTTGCCCGTCATCTTCCCAGCACCGATGGGTGTAAGCGTTCCATTCTGGAACATGCTCGCCATTTCTTTTTGGTGCGCCGCATGAGCAGCGGCCTGACCGATATTGAACTCGTGCAGCAGCGCCCCTTTGTTGTGAAGTACAAAGCGAACTGTTTCACCGGGCTTTACGTCGATGTTTTTAGTTTTGAAGAAAATATCACCCATCTCCACATCAACCGTGCGAGTAACCTCAGAGGCGACTCCAGGCTGGCCAATATCCTCTTTCCCATGACCTGCGCTGGCCATCGCTGTAGCACCGAAGAGTAGGGTGATTGCCGCAATAACTGGGGTAATAAGCTTATTTTTCATGGTGACCTCGTGGGTTAAGAGCGAATCACTGGCTATGCTAAAGGGGCGGAGCTGCCACTTAACTGACCTGAACACTACATTTCTGTAAGTTTTCAAAAGAAAACGCGGCGCCCGAATGACGCCGTGTTTAGAGGACCGGTTCAAAAAACCAATGAGACCTGGTTGGTCACTGATGGTTTTCAGAAAGCATCAGTTTGTGCTCGCGCTGCATTTGGCTCAAAACGTCATCAACCATAGCATCGTGTTTTTCCATCCAGGCGAGGTGCTGCTGAGGTGACATTGATGCGTTTGGGTGATCTTGATGGAGCTGGCTCATGATTTCGCCCAGCATTTTCATATGCTCGGCCATGTGTACATGGCGCTGTCCTTCAGGGGCTTTTTCAGCTTGTACCAAGGTTGCTTCTGCTTTGTCGCGCAGGCTCTCCATACGCTCCGCGATCCGGTCTGCGCCACCTTCAGCCAACGCAGAAGCCGAGACGAGTATCGAGCTCACAAAGAAAAGGACTTTTAGGCGATTCATAGGACAGCTCCTTATGGATTTATTTTCCGGCTCCCTTAGGTTTCATGCTGAAGAGTCGGTCGAGCACCAAGAAGTACTCATGTTTGAACCCTAGACAGCGCTCGCTGACAACTACCTGAAGCCAATATTACTTTTCTGTCAGTTGCTGGTTGGCAGAAGCATTTCGTTGCAGACTCAGCCTCACAATTATTTGAGAGCCACCCCCATGAGACTTCTGGTTGCGGAAGACGAACCCAAAATAGGTATCTATTTGCAGCAAGGACTCACTGAGGCGGGGTTCAATGTTGATCGCTTTACCAATGGCCAAGACGCGCTTCAGCACGCTTTGAGCGAGGCGTATGACCTGCTGATTCTCGATGTGATGATGCCTGGGCTGGACGGATGGGAAGTACTTCAGAAGGTGCGAGCATCCGGAAAAAATGTCCCCGTGCTTTTTCTCACGGCGCGAGACCGCGTTGAGGATCGCGTCAAAGGACTTGAGCTGGGGGCAGACGATTACCTTATAAAACCCTTCGCATTTTCTGAATTGCTGGCCCGCGTCAGAACGCTGCTGCGAAGAGGGAGCACAGCCCCCTCCCAAACCCACATGAAATTGGCGGATCTTGAGGTTGACCTGCTCAAGCGCAGGGTTGTCCGTGGAGGCAAACGTATAGATCTCACAGCCAAAGAGTTTGCGTTACTCGAATTGCTGCTCCGTCGTCGAGGCGAGGTTCTCCCCAAGTCACTTATTGCTTCCCAAGTTTGGGATATGAACTTCGACAGCGATACCAACGTCATCGAGGTCGCGGTCAGGAGGCTCAGAGCGAAGATTGATGATGATTTTGAGGTCAAGCTGATCCACACCTCTCGGGGGATGGGTTACATGTTGGACGCACCGGACTCGGGGTCGGAATGAAGCGAATGTCACTGACTACCCGCATGAGCCTGATGTTCATGCTTGCTGTAACAGCTGTGCTCACCGTCGCCGGACTCAGTTTTAACAACCTTAGCCGGCATCACTTCAAGATGCTGGATCAGCAGGCGCTGAACGAAAAGCTTCACTCGACGCAAAGAATTTTGACTGGGTTGAATAGCATTGATCAGTTCAGTGATGTTAAGCCCGAGCTGGAGGCGCTGCTTGGTGCTCATCGTGATTTGACAGCACTTATCATCGATGGTGACGGCAAGCTCCTGTTTGCTGATCCTGGTCCGATCGTAGTGCCGGAAGACTACCGAACAATCACAAACAGCAATGTCTGGGAGTGGCGAGATGAGGAGCAGGTATTTCGAGGAGTGACGGCACAAGCCATTGTGACAGGGCAAGACAAGCCATTGACCGTGATGTTGATCTTTGATGTTACTCAACATATGGCTTTCTTCGAGACGCTTGAACGCTGGTTTTGGATAGGGCTGGTGATCAGCGCGCTGGTCAGTGCTGCACTGGGCTGGATGGTCGCGAGTAGTGGCCTACGGCCTATCCGCCTAGTTACTCAGGTCGCGGCTTCAATGTCAGCTAAATCACTCAAAGAGCGTATTCCGTTAGGTCCCGTTCCTAAAGAGCTCCAGCAGATGGTGTTGTCGTTCAACGCAATGTTATCCAGATTGGACGATGCGTTTGTTCGTTTATCGAACTTCTCTGCGGACATTGCTCACGAATTACGAACGCCGGTCAGTAATTTGATGACTCACACTGAAGTGGTTTTATCTAGAAAAAGGAATATTGAGGACTACGAAGATAATCTGTACTCAAATCTTGATGATTTAAAACGTATGGGCCGGATGATTGATGACATGCTTTTTCTGGCGAAATCAGACAACGGTCTGATTACACATGAAAACAAACCGATAGACCTGGTAGCGGTAGTAGAGAAATTACTCGAATACTACCGCTTGCTTGCTGATGAGCGAGGGATCGACCTCAAAGTCACAGGGAGGGGGAGCGTCCGAGGTGACGTCCTTATGCTCGACAGGGCCATCTCTAATCTGCTCTCAAATGCACTCCGGTACACCCCCGAAGGGGAGTGTATTAGTGTCGATATCCGGCAGAAAGGAACTTCAATATCGGTCTCCGTGGAGAACCCTGGAAAGCCAATCGCGCCTGAGCATCTTGAAAAGTTGTTCGATCGTTTTTATCGCGTGGACCCGGCTCGCAGAGAAGGGAGCCCAAGCAATGCAGGGCTAGGTTTGTCGATCACTCGATCAATCATAGAAGCGCATGACGGCAAGATTTGGTGTACGTCATCAAGCGGAAAAACAGCCTTTCATATTGAACTCCCTTGTGCGGATGAAAAAAAGGCGTAAGGCCCGTTGCTCATATATATATAGCAGCATGTGGTTAGCTCAAAGGGAACGTTCGTGGATGACGGAAACCTCTTGGCGCGTCGCAAAGGGAGTCACGTATTCGGCCCTGTATACGCGCTTATCAGTGTCCAAAATCCCACCTCAAGCTGACTGAAATGTAATCGAATAGTTTGCGTTCATGTGGCATCGTGTACTCGCACTGTGACGTTAGAGTTCTTGTGATTTCTTCCTGTCCAGCCCGCCCTAGGACACGGAATCTGCTAGGTATTCGCCAGTGGCTTTAACAAGCGTCAAAAAGTAAAAACTAGATATTCCCTAAAAAACCTAGAACCAACAGCTCTTGCTGTGAGGAGTCTTGCATGTCATTCCTTAAAACTACCACCGTAGCTGTTGCGCTGACTGCGGGTTTGCTTCTGAGTGCAGTTGCTCAGGCGCATCCAAAGCTGGTTTCTTCTACTCCCGCTGAAGGGTCGGATGCGGCGGCTCCTTCTAAAATTGAACTGCACTTTTCTGAGAATCTAACGACTCAGTTCTCTGGTGCCAAACTGATCATGACCGATATGCCTGGCATGCCGAACTCTCCTATGGGCGTAAAAGCCGGCGTTGCAGGTGGCAGTGATCCGAAGACGATGGTTATCACGCCCGCATCGCCATTGACCACGGGTACTTATAAAGTCGAATGGCGTGCCGTCTCCTCGGACACTCACCCGATTACCGGTAACTTTTCCTTCAAAGTGAAATGATTCATGAGCGACTCAATAAATATCGCTGTTCGCTTTGCCCTTTATTTCGATCTTATGCTCTTATTTGGACTGGCAATTTTCGGTCTTTATAGCCTGAGGGGTAAAGAAAGAGTATCGGGAGCGGTTTTGAATTTTGAGTCGCTTCTTTACGGTACATCTGTTGTAGGTGTAGCTCTGTCCCTTGCAGCCATGCTGTTGCTTGCGAAAGCAATGAGTGGCGTATCGGGCTTTATGGAGCTACATCACCATATTTTTCAAATGGTTCTCATGGGGACTGACGTCGGTTTGACCTGGATGGTCCGAATAGGGGCGTTGGTGACGGCAATTATTGGCGTTTCCCTGAACAAGCGCTTTCCAACACTGAGTCTTTGGATTGTCACTGTCTGTGGCGCGATTGCGCTAGCGACGCTGGCATGGACGGGGCACGGAGCAATGGACGAGGGAAGCCGTC
>NZ_JYLL01000011.1 GCF_001439695.1 Pseudomonas veronii | reverse complement strand
GCGGCGTCGGCGTTCCTGGCCGAGCAGCTCACCACCCTTATCGTTGCTGTTAGTCATAAACATACCCGTTTGCCTATCCCTTATCGTAAGGGGGAAACGGTGTCCTGTCTTTCATGGGGCTCGTTCAATCCACTACTAACGCTTTGCTCATAAAACACCCCTGAGAGGACAAAGTACGCTGACACATCACACGGGACCCAGCCACCTGTGAGAATTGACAGTCCCGACGAACGGTACAGTCCCTCAGAGCGCCAACAGACGGGTGCCTGGTCCCTTCCCTTGAAAATCACCACGAACATATGAAGCCGTATCATTGCTGCCGGCCAGCCGCAGCGATCAACCTTAGCAATGGGGTGATGTTTCTTACGAAGGGATAATCCTGACTGCGTGTAGGACTTTTCCTTACAAAAGCATAGCCAATCCTGGGTATGCCTAGGCTTGACCAGGGTGGATCAGTCGGTGGTACTTGGGCTCCAGAAAGCCTGCACCACCAGGCTCGACATGGAAATGCGCGTCACCAGGGCGTCCAGTTCATCACCGTCCACGGAAGTGGCCGCCAGGGTCGCCTCGATCTCCACTTCTTCGCTGCCAAACGGGCGCACATCGACATCGCTGGCGGGGTAGTTGCAACGTGCCAGCTCGGCTTCCAGCAACACCATGACCGCCTGTTGCTGGCTACGCCGTGCAATCACATAGAGGATGTTGGTCACCTCCGCCGACACCACATCCAGCGGCTGGCGGTTGATGTTATTGACGATCGGCCGCAGCAGCGTATTGGCCGCCAGTACGAACAGCGTGCCCAGCAGCGCTTCGAGGATCAGGTCGGCACCGGCACAGGCGCCCACCGCGGCCGAGGCCCAGAGGGTGGCGGCGGTGTTGAGCCCGCGCACGTTGCCTTCTTCGCGCATGATCACGCCGGCCCCCAGAAAGCCGATGCCCGACACCACATAGGCGACCACCCGCACAGCACCGTCTGCACCGCCCAGGCGGTTGGCCATGTCGACGAAAATCGCCGCGCCCACTGCGACCAGCACGTTGGTGCGCAAGCCCGCCGTGCGCTGGCGGTACTGGCGCTCGAAGCCGATCAAGCCGCCGAGGATAAACGCGGCGGTCAGGCTGACCACGGTATCGATCAGGGAATCGAGGTTGATGTTGTTGATTGCCTGCATAAAAACTCCATGAATGCGGCGGCAGCCCCACTGCCATCGCGGGCAGGCCCGGCTCCCACCGGGCCCAGGGGCGTTCGATACAACTGTTATTGCCAGCCAAACTTACGGATGTAGTAGCCCTTCACCGCTTGGGTCAACGCCATGTACCCCAACAGAATCACGGGCAGGAACACAAAGTACAGCGACGGCAACGCCTGCAGTTTGAAGTAGTGCGCCAGCGGCCCCATCGGCAGGAAAATCCCCACGGCCATGATCACCCCCGTCATCACCATCAGCGGCATTGCCGCACGGCTTTGCAGGAACGGGATTTTCGGGGTGCGGATCATATGTACGATCAGCGTCTGGGTCAGCAACCCCACCACGAACCAACCCGACTGGAACAGGGTCTGGTGGTCCGGGGTGTTGGCATCGAACACATACCACATGAGTGCGAACGTGGTGATGTCAAAGATCGAACTGATCGGCCCGAAAAACAGCATGAAACGGCCCACATCCCCCGGTTGCCAGCGTTGCGGCTTGGCGAGCATTTCTTCATCGACGTTATCGAATGGAATCGCGATCTGCGAAATGTCGTACAGCAGGTTCTGCACCAGCAAATGCATGGGCAGCATCGGCAGGAACGGAATGAACGCACTGGCGACCAACACCGAAAACACGTTGCCGAAGTTGGAGCTGGCGGTCATTTTGATGTACTTGAGCATGTTGGCGAAGGTGCGCCGGCCTTCGAGCACGCCCTCCTCCAGGATCATCAGGCTCTTTTCCAGCAGGATGATGTCAGCCGCTTCCTTGGCGATGTCCACCGCGCTGTCCACCGAAATACCGATATCGGCCGTGCGCAGCGCCGGTGCGTCGTTGATCCCGTCGCCCATGAAGCCCACCACATGGCCGTTGGCCTTGAGCAGGCGCACGATGCGTTCCTTGTGCGACGGCGTCAGCCTGGCGAATACGTTGGTGGTTTCCACGGCCTTGGCCAGTTCGGCGTCGGTCATGTCCTCGATGTCGTTGCCCATCAGCAGGCCTTGCTGCTCCAGGCCCACTTCGCGGCAGATCTTGGCGGTGACCAGTTCGTTATCGCCCGTCAGCACTTTGACGGCCACGCCGTGGGCTTTGAGGGCCTTGAGGGCAGGCGCGGTGCTTTCCTTGGGCGGATCGAGGAAGGCCACGTAACCGATCAACGTCAGGTTTTTTTCATCCGCCAGGTTGTAGGTATCGCGCCCCGCTGACATCGGCTGCGCGGCGACCGCGACCACCCGCAAGCCTTCTTCGTTGAATGCCGCGGTCACTTGGCGGATGCGCGCCAGCAACTCATCGGTCAGCGCTTCGTTGGAGTCACCGTGGCGCACCCGGTTGCACACCGACAGAATCTCTTCCACCGCGCCTTTGCAGATCAACAGGTGCGGCTGGCCTTGCTCGGCCACCACCACCGACATCCGGCGCCGGTTGAAGTCGAACGGGATCTCATCGACCTTCTGGAACGCGGTGGCGACTTTCAGCTCGCGATGCACCTCCACGTGTTCCAGCACCGCCACGTCCAACAGATTTTTCAGACCGGTCTGGTAGTAACTGTTGAGGTAGGCCATTTCCAGCACGTCGTCGGACTCTTCGCCCCACACGTCCACATGGCGCGCCAGGAAAATCTTGTCCTGGGTCAGCGTGCCGGTTTTGTCCGTACACAGTACGTCCATGGCGCCGAAGTTCTGGATCGCGTCCAGGCGCTTGACGATGACCTTCTTGCGCGACAGAAACACCGCGCCCTTGGCCAACGTCGAGGTGACGATCATCGGCAGCATTTCCGGGGTCAGGCCCACGGCAATCGACAGCGCGAACAGCAGCGCTTCGGTCCAGTCGCCCTTGGTGAAACCGTTGATGAACAACACCAGCGGCGCCATCACGAACATGAAGCGGATCAGCAGCCAACTGACTTTGTTGACGCCCTGCTGGAACGAGGTGGTCGCGCGATCCGTGGCGGTGACGCGCTGGGCCAACGCGCCGAAATAGGTGCTGTTGCCGGTGGTCAGAATCACCGCCGTCGCCGCGCCGGACACCACGTTGGTACCCATGAACAGGATGTTTTCCAGGTCCAGGGGGTTGCGCGTCTTGGCATCCTTCTGCTGGGCGAACTTCTCCACCGGCATCGATTCGCCGGTCATCGCCGCCTGGCTGACGAACAGGTCCTTGGCATTGAGCACGCGGCAGTCGGCGGGGATCATGTCGCCGGCCGACAGCACGATCAGGTCGCCCGGCACCAGTTGCTTGATCGGCAGCTCGATGGGTTTGGCCGCCTCGCGGCGCAACACCGTCGCGGTATTGCTCACCATGTCCTTGAGTGCGTCGGCAGCCTTGTTCGACTTGGCCTCCTGCCAGAAACGCAGCAGGGTCGACAGCACCACCATGGAAAAAATCACCGTGGCGGCCTTCATGTCTTCGGTCAGCCAGGAGATCACCGCCAGCAAGGTCAGCAGCAGGTTGAAGGGGTTCTTGTAGCAATGCCACAGGTGGACCCACCAGGGCAGCGGCTGTTCGTGTTCGACTTCATTGAGGCCGTATTGCTCCCGCAACGCGTCGGCTTCCTGGGCGTCCAAGCCTTCGGCGTGACTGCCCAGGGTGCCCAGCAATTGTTCCGCGCCGCTGTTGGCCGCAGCCACCAGGGTTTGCGCCAGGCTCGGCGGGACTTCGCGGCTGACGCTGGCGTCAGTGACGCTGTCGAGCAGTGCCAGGCGACGGAAATGCCGAGCGATATGCCGGGTCCGCAGGAAGCCGGCAAAGAACTCTTTCAACAGAGTGAAGTTCATGGTGTTACTCCTGCGCGAGGAAACCGTCGTGCAGGTACGGCCAACTGCGCCGCGCCCGATCAAAAAGGCACAGCCAGCCTGGCCCGCCCGCCGCAAAAAGGCAGGCGCGTCCGTAGCAACCTGAGGTGAGTCAGGTGCTGGTCAGCGTCGATGAGAGTGGATCGAGGCAGGCGCCAGGACTGGTCGCTGCCGGGATGCCGCTTCTCGCTGTTTGGCGAGACAACGGCATCTGAAGAATGCGCGTTACCTTGCCAAGTCTGTGCCGGTTACCGAAACCGGCCGACGACTGTCACTTGAACAAGTACCCACTGAGGGTCTCCGCTATTGATGAAAACGCGCGAAGCTTACGCCCCGATTACAGGAGAGTAAACCGTAGGAAAGTACCTGCATGATGAATAAGAGGATTCTTCAGGATGGGTTCAGGAACCCCTATCTTGAAGCCCTCCGAGGCATAAATGTGGGAGGGAGCTTGCTCCCGATGGCGGTGGGGCAGTTAGCTTATCTCTAGCTGCACCATCGCCATCGGGAGCAAGCTCCCTCCCACAGGTTGAATGTGTCTATCCGCAGCTAAGGTGCAACAGGTCGATCTAGCGGCACCCGTATCAGGTAATCATCCACCTGCCCACCCACCAGCGCCTTGACCTGAATCGACACCGTATTCAGCTGTCGCCCCATCCTGATCCCCTCGCGAATACGCACCGGCACATACCCCAGTTTCGGCCAGAAACGCTCGGCCTTGCGATTACCGACCACCACCGTCAGGCGCAGCCACTCGGCACCCTGCGTGACGGCCCATGCTTCGAGGTCGGCGTGCAACCGCCGCCCTCAATCATCACGCGTCAGTACTTCCAGCAATTCAATTTCAAAGCGCAAAGGGCTGTTCGGCTTGATATGCGCGCCCATCGAACGTTCGCCATACGCCAGGTGCGCCGGTACGAACAATGTGCGTACACCGCCGACTTGCATGCCCATCAACCCCTGGTCCCAGCCCTTGATCACCCGGCCCGTTCCAATCACACACTGAAACGGCTTGCCCCGTTCCCACGACGAATCGAACACCGTGCCATCTTCCAGGGTGCCGGTGTATTGAGTGGTGATCAACGCGCCCTTGACCACGGCCTTGCCGGTGCCGGGGCGGATGTCGGTGATCTGGAGTTGTTCGTCGCTCATGGGGGGCTCTCGTTGACTGCGCAAAGGCTGGGGTTTTCCCAGAATTGGGTGGGTTTGGCAAGTGTAGGAAGCGTCGGCTCAATGACATTTCCCTTTAACCTGCGGGGCGTTTCCGCCGGCTGGGCGGCACCTGGCGCACAGGCGCTATTTCGAGATCGTACTCGGTGAACATAATCGAGGGGGCGGTGAATTGATCGCTGGAGTGCATGCTGCCGAGCTGAACCGGCGGCACGCGTTGTGAGGAGGGACGATTGCCTCACCACAACAAAAGCAATCACCGCCTCAAAGCTCAAGGCCGGATAGTAAGGTTTTGTCGCGAGAGAGCAGACCTAGTGTCTGCAACACGTCATTGACTGCGCCGACAACGCCCACATTTTTAGGCTGGGGCTTCCCATCGACAACATCCTTCAACGCTGTCAAAAACTCCACCCGGCCCGAATCGACCTTATCGGACTTGCTGTCCTTGGATGAGATACGGCCCTGGGCAGTATTAATCTCTTTATCAAGGTAAGCGCTAAATTCAGACTTTTTCATTGTCAGTTTCCTTCTTCAACAATGCGTGAGGGCACACGCAACAGCTTAAGAAGCTCACTGCATCCTGCCTACTGTCAGAGTTCACAGGTCTGTACCAGTCGCCGGGTGTCGTTCTCACAACCAATGCTAGTGCATGTCGATCCAATTTCGCTGGGACCGAAAGACCTGACCTCTCTCCACGAATAGGGGCAGCGAACTATCAAGAGCCCACTGACACCTCAACCGGAAGCGCCCGATTTTCTCCCGCCCGTCAGATCACCTCTTATGGAGCGCCAGCCACTTCGGCGGTAACCATCCAAAGAGATCACCCACAATGAACCAAGCCACAAGCCCTGTACGTGTTTCTGTTGTGCAATTCGATCCCCAGGTCGGTGTGGACCACCGTACCGCAAACCTGCGACGTAGCCTGGAGCTGGCAGCCGCGGCAGCGAACGGCGGCGCCAATCTGATCGTGCTGCCGGAGCTTTCCAACTGCGGTTACTTCTTTTCCAGCCGCAAAGATGCGTTCGATCACGCCGAAGCGGTGCCAGACGGTCCGAGTCTGCGGGCATGGATCGACTTTGCCGGCCGGTACCAGGTCTATCTGGCGGCGGGCCTGAACGAAATCGACGGAGCGCAATTATTCAATACAGCGGTGCTGCTCGGCCCGGACGGTTTTATCGGCAAGTACCGCAAGGCCCATCTATGGAACCTGGAGAAGCTGTGGTTCACCCCGGGAAACACGGGATTTCCAGTCTTCGAGACACCGATCGGGCGGATCGGCATGCTGATCTGTTGGGACATCTGGTTTCCCGAAGTCCCGCGCATTCTCAGCCAGCAGGGTGCCGATATCATTTGCAGCCTGAACAACTGGGTCTGGACGCCGCCCCCGCTGTTCGACGACGCCGGGCGGTGCATGGCGTCCTACCTGACGATGACGGCAGCACACGTCAATAACGTGTTTATTGCCGCCGCCAGTCGAATCGGCGAAGAGCGCGATGCCCGTTACCTGGGGTGTTCGCTGATTGCCGGGACCAATGGGTGGCCTATCGGCAAGGTGGCGTCGGCCAATCGCCAGGAAATCCTGTTCGCCGATATCGACCTGAGCAGCGCGCGCAGTGCGCCCATCTGGAACAGCCTCAATGATCTGCAAAGGGATCGGCGGGTTGACCTGTACGATCAGATGCTGGGCTATATGCAGCATCGAGCATTGCCGCGTTGAGCACGAGCGGCCTCACAACCAATGCCAAAACCGGCTCCAGAACCCACGCCCCAAATCATTCTTGCAACCCGCATATTGCTGCGCATACAGCTGCGAGCGGGCCTGCACTTTGCTGGCCACGGGGGGTAGCCAGGCTTTACTGGCGTAGGTGCGCTGGCGATAGCCGCCCCAGCCTTCGTGGTAATTCAGGTATTGGCCGTAGGCGTCGTACTTGTAAACGCCGTTGATGGTGTAGGTCTTGTCCATGTACCAACCGACGAAGTCGATGGCGTCGTCGAAGTCCTGACGGCTGGCGCCGCTGCGGCCGGTGCTTTTGCGGTAGTCGTTCCACACTTCATCCTTGGCCTGGGCATAGCCGGCGGCGGTGGAGACGCGGCCCCAGGGGATGATCCACAACAGGTAGTTACGCGGAGCCTTGGCGTCCTGCCGGAAGGCCGATTCCTGGTACATGATGGCGAACGGCAACTGGATCGGCACGCCCCAGCGCTTTTGGGTGACTTGGGCGGCGTCGTACCAGTCGGCCTTTTCGCGAAAGATGCCGCAGAGGTCGTTGGGCGTGCGGGGTGGCGAGGTGCCGCAGGCCGCCAGCAGCGAAGTGAGTAATAACAAGCCGACGAATTTGCCTGCGTTCAAGATGCACCTTTGCGGGATACGCGTAAAAAGCCGGCATTTTACCCATTCAACGCGGCAGGTGAAGAAAGGAAACGCTCAGCGCCGTGCGCAACAGCAGCGTGCGCCAGATCGCACGGGGCAGTTGCGCTGCACTATCGCGCAGCCTGGGTGTCGTAACTCGCATGCGCCCATTCCCAGGAGAAACCATGAGCCAGGACGTCCTCGCCAAAGAAACCAACCGCCGCCAATTGCAGCAGATCATCTCCGGGTTGTCCGACGGGGTGATTTTGGCCGAGCTCGACCAAACCATCCTCTGGGCCAACGAGGCCGCGCTGACCATGCACGGGGTCAGCGCGGTCGAACACCTGGGCGCCAACAATCAGGCCTATGCCGAGCGGTTCGCCTTGCGCTATCGCAATAACCACCCGCTGTTGCCGGACAACTACCCGCTCAGCCGGGTGGCGGCCGGCGAAGCGTTCAGCGACGTGATCGTGGAAGTCAGCCCCACCGGCGACGACGAGCGCAGTTGGGTCCATCGCCTGCGCAGCCTGGTGCTGACCGATTCACGCGGCGAACCGGAGCTTTTGGTGTTGATCCTCAGCGACGCCACCGAATGGGCGAGTGCCGAGCAGCGCTTCGAAAAAACCTTCAACGCCAACCCCGCGCCCGCCGTGATCTGTCGCCTCAGCGACCTGCGCTATATCAAGGTCAACCAGGGCTTTCTGGAGATGACCGGCTATAACCGCGACCAAGTGATCGGCCGCTCGGTGTATGAACTGGACGTGCTGGAACACGCCGAGCGCAAGGACCTGGCCATCCAGCGCCTGGCCGAAGGCGCGACCATCCCGCAGATGCAGGCCGAATTGCGATTGCCCGAGGGCAGCAGCAAGTTGGTGATCGTGGCCGGCCAGCCGTTGGACATGAACGAGGAAGACTGCATGTTGTTTTCCTTCACCGACCTGGAACCGCGGCGCAAGGCAGAAATCGCCCTGCGCCAGAGTGAGGAGCGCTTCGCCAAGTCGTTCCGACTGACGCCGGTGCCAACCCTGGTGTGCAACGCCGACAACCGTCAGGTGGTGGATATCAACGAAGCCTTCATGAGCATTACCGGCTACACCAGTGAAGAACTGATCGGCAAAGCCATCGAAGACATCGACTTCATCGACAGCGCCCAAGCCTGTGCGCAGTTGTTCGCCACTCTGGAAAAAGCCGGCAACCTCGACGGGCTGGATCTGAAGGTGCGCAAGAAAGGCGCTGAGGTGATCGACTGCGTGGTGTCCGCCGATACCGTGAGCATCCAGGACGTGCCCTGCTACCTGCTGGTGCTGATGAACATCACCGAACGCAAGCGCTCGGAGCTGGAGCTGGTGGCGGCCATCGAAGAAGTGATGCAGGACGCCTCCTGGTTCAGCCAGACCCTGATCGAAAAGCTGGCCAACGCCAAAGGCGCCAACCGACCCAATGTGCCGGGAATTGCCTTCACCGACCTCACCACCCGCGAGCGCGATGTGCTGGGTTTGATTTGCGAAGGCCTGGCCGACAAAGAGATCGCCTCGCGCCTGAAGCTGGCGCCCAACACGGTGCGTAACCATGTGGCCACGGTGTATTCCAAACTGGGGGTGCATAGCCGTAGTGCAGCGATCGTCTGGGCCCGTGAGCGCGGGCTGTTCGCCGGTGAACTGCGTCTGAAAAACAAGCGCTGAAAGTGCAAATGCACTAGTGCGGCTAGTGCGAATTCGCCTTATTGCGCCTAGGTGTAATGCTTAACCTTCCTGAGGTGGGCACAGGCTTTCGATCCTGTGTCGTCGTATTCCACACCCGGAAGGAATTAGCATGTTTACCCTGTCTCAATTGCGAAATTGCATCGAAGAAGGCCTGTCGCCGCTGACGTGCGAATTCACCCTGTGCCGGGACGCGTCGCTGACCCTCAAAGTCTTCGACGCCGAAACCGGCCGGGTCGACCTGGTGGTCACCGGGATCAGCACCAATCGGCTGCAGACCCCGCAAGAAGTGGACAAGATGGTCGAAGAATTACGCTACGAGCTGCACAGCAACCACCTGGGCAAACTCACTCTGGATGACTTGCCTTCAGCCTCGCACCCATGAAATAGAACACCCCGCCACCGACGATAAACGCCCCCAGCATGTAGAACATGTAATGCGCCGGCAGGCTGGCCAACACCAACCCGCACAGCACCGGCCCCAGTGCGGCGCCGAGGTTGGACAGGTTTTGCGCGCCGTAATACATGCCGCGCAGGTGGTCCGGGGCAATGCGGTCGATAAACATGTACTCGGCCGGGAACACGACGATTTCCCCCACGGTAAACACCGCCATCGCCAGCACCCACCACAGTACGCTGGTGGACAGCGCAAAGCCGATCAACCCCAGCATGAACATGCTCAAGCCGAAGATCAGCCACTGGCTCAGGTAACGGTGCGAGATGCGCCGACCGATCACGTATTGCAAGGCAATCACCAACACGGCGTTCGTCGTAAGCACCGCGCTGATGACCTTGTAGGTGTATTCAGCTGTGGTGGTGGTCACCAGGTATTGCGACAGGTAAGCCGTGAACTGGCCGAACACCACCGCACTGAGCACGCCGCCAACGGTGAAGCACACCAGGCGCCGATCCTTCAACAGCACGCGGCCGACAGCCAGGAATGACACCGGCTTTTGCGTGGCATCGACAGTGGCCAGCGCACGATCACCCCAGCGCCAGTACAGCAGGAAAAAACCCGCCCCCAACAGCGCCGACAGCATAAACGGCAAGCTGATATCCAGCCTGGCCACCATCGCACCAAAGAACGGCCCCACCGCATAGCCGATATTGGTCAGGGTGTACTTGATGGAAAACACCTCACTGCGCGCGTCTTCCGGCAACAGGCTGGCAAAGCCGGCTTTGATCGCAATATCGATGACCGCGTAAGCCAGGTTGATCAGGATCAGGCAGCCATAGAACGCCCAGATAGTCTGCGCGAGCACCGTACCGATAAAGCCCACGACAAACAGCGCACTCAAGCCCAGCAGTAACCGATAGCTGCTGATGCGATCGACGAGAAACCCGCCATACACGCTGAGCAACGAACCGACGATCAGCGAACTGCCGATCACCAGGCCGACCTGGGTGATGTCCAGGGCAAAGTGCCGGGTGAGGTAGATAACCAGGTACGGAAAGGTGATCGCCTTGGCCAGCGTCAACATCAACGTGGCGGACAGCAACAGCTTCACTGTGCGGGGGTAGTGTCTTAGGGTGGCAAGCATCCTGCTCTCATTCCATGAAGGTAACGCGGCCATTGCAGCCGGTCACCTTACCTCAGTAACCCGAAAAAAAGCAGACGTTGCCAGCGGATTATCGCTTGACCGGGGTGATCTCGAGGATGGTGCCGTTAGTGGTTTTGAGCAGCACAAACCTATTGCCCTCGTGAAATTTATCCTGTAATTTTTCATGAAATTTAACGAAATAAATTTCATGAACCAACAAGAAGAACTCGAAGCCCTGGCAATCCTGATCCACGACCTGCGCAAGTACAAGAAACTCACCCTCGCGCAATTGGCGCAAAAGATCGAGCGTTCGGTGGGTTTCCTGTCTCAGGTCGAACGAGGCCTGTCACGCCCGACCGTGGCGGACCTGACCGCGATCAGCCACGCCCTTGACGTGCCCACCACCTATTTCTACAGCCTGAGCAAACCCAAGGCCATCAACTGGGTGACGCGCCCCAACGAGCGGCGCACGGTGTATTACGCCAATGGCATCACCGACATCCTGGTCTCCCCCAACATGAACGGTGCGTTTTCGATGCTCGACAGCCTGCTGGCCCCCGGAGCCAATAGCGGTGAGCAGACCATGAGCGACCGCGCCGAGCAGGCCGGGTTTGTGCTGGAGGGGGAGTTGACGCTGTGGGTGGAAGGGGAAGCCGACTCGGTCACCCTGCACCAAGGCGACAGCTTCCACCTGGCCAGTTTCGCCCGTTGCCGCTACGCCAACCTGACCGAACTGCCCGCCCGCGTGCTGTGGGTTTACAACTAGGAGCTACACCCGTGAAAAGCCATTCCTCCACGCTGCTGGCCGAAGTACGGAGCTTTCGCCAGAACCACCCCGACGTGCGTTATGTCGACCTGATCGCCCTGGACATCCCCGGGCATTTCTACGGCAAGCGCTACCCGGTGGAGATGCTGGAAAAAGTCGCCGCCGGCGGCCCCTTGAAGCTGCCGCAGAACGCCGTGCTGCTGGGGGTTCAGGGCGGGTTGTTCAAGATCGGTGATTACTGCTTCAACGACGGCGACCCCGACGCCAACCGCCGCCTGGTACCGGGCACGCTCAAGCCGGTGAGCTGGGAGTCGCAGCCGCTGGGCCAGATGCTGATCACCTCGGACGGTACGCAAGCGCCGATCGAATTCGAACCGCGGGAAGTATTGGCCAAGGTCCTGGAACGCCTGCACCACAAAGGCATTCACCCGGTGGTGGCCTTTGAACTGGAGTTTTACCTGTTCGACAAGCAGCTCGACAACGGCCTGCCGCAATTCGCCCGCGACCCGCTGAGTAACGACGCCGACGACCAGCCCAACCTGCATATCGAGCGACTGTCGCGCTTCAGCGAGGTGCTCGACGATATGGCGCAAACCGCCAAAGACCAAGGCATCGACATCACGGTGATCACCGCAGAACTCGGCCCCGGCCAGTTCGAGATCAACTTCGGCCACTTGGACGATGGCCTGCGCGCTGCCGACTGGGCCGCCCTGTTCTGCCGCAGCACCCGTGGCGTGGCGCTCAAGCACGGCTACCGCGCCAGCTTCATGGCCAAGCCCTATCTGCAATTCCCCGGCAGCGGCATGCATGTGCATGTCAGCCTGTACGACGGCGCCGGCAACAACATACTCGCGGCCCATCAACAGCAACCCCTGCGCCACGCCGTGGCCGGTTGCCTGGAGTTGCTGCCGCACTGCATGCCGATCTTCTCGCCGAACCACAACGCCTTCCGCCGCCTGGGCGGTACGGTCAACGCCGCCACCCGTGCCAGCTGGGGCTTCGAAGACCGCGATGCGTGCGTACGCATCCCCGAGTCCGACCCGCGCAACCTGCGTATCGAACACCGCCTGGCCAGCGCCGATGCCAACCCGTACCTGGTGTTGGCGGCGATTCTGGTGGGGTTGGAGCATGGGCTTGACGCCAAGCGCGAACCCATCGCCCCACTGAACGACGACCGCAACAGCGGCACCGACTTCCCCCTGGAAATGCTCGAGGCCGTGCGCGCCATGCAACATCAAGCGGTATTGCGCGATAAGCTGGGCGCGGAATTTGTCGACGTGTACTGCGAGAACAAACGCCAGGACCACTTGGCGTTTCAGCAGGAGATCAACGCGCGGGAATACCGCTGGTTTCTCTAACCCCCCCATGGAATCACCGATGACCGACCAAAGCGCCCCGGCCCTCAAGGAAATCTTCAACGCCGAACGCCTGCAACACATCGCCACCGAGACGACGGCGGTGTACCCGGCGTTCGACGCCCAGGGCTTTCTCCAGCACGCCAAGGCCGGGCTGGCCGAGTTGTCGGTGATGCAGCGCGTGGCGCGGGTCAGCGACAGCCTGCATGCGGTGATCCCGCTGGATTACCCACAGACTCTCACGCTGCTCTATGCCCTCGCGCCGCGCTTGAACAGCGGCTTTGTCAGCCTGTTCCTGCCGCACTACGTGGCGAGTCATGGCCGGGATGACTTCGAGCGCTCCATGGCCGCGCTCAAATATTTCACCACCTTTGGCTCCGCCGAATTCGCGATCCGGCACTTCTTGCTGCACGACTTCCAACGCACCCTGGCGGTGATGCAACAGTGGTCGCTGGATGACAACGAACACGTGCGCCGCCTCGCCAGCGAAGGCTCGCGACCGCGCCTGCCGTGGTCATTCCGCCTGGCCGACGTGCAGGCCACCCCCGCGCTGTGCGCGTCGATCCTCGACAACCTCAAGGCCGACAGCAGCCTCTACGTGCGCAAGTCCGTGGCCAACCACCTCAACGACATCACCAAGGACCACCCCGATTGGGTCCTCAGCCTGATCGAAGGCTGGTCGCTGGATAACCCGCACACCGCCTGGATCGCCCGCCATGCACTGCGCAGCCTGATCAAGCAGGGCAACACCCGCGCGCTGACGATCATCGGCGCGGGAGCCAAGGCCGAGGTCAAGATTCATCACCTGCGCGTCACGCCGGCGGTGATCACACTGGGGGAGCGGATCAACCTGACCTTCAGCCTCGAATCCACCGCCGCCGCACCACAAAAACTGGTGGTGGACTACGCCATCGACTACGTAAAAAGCGCCGGCCACCGTGCGGCCAAAGTGTTCAAGCTAAAGGCCTTTACCCTTGGCGCAGGCGAGCAGCAGCACATCAGCCGCGAACAACATATCCGTGAACTGACCACGCGCAAGCACTACCCGGGCAAGCACGCGGTGCATGTGCTGGTGAATGGAGAACGGCTGGGCAGCGCGGAGTTCGTCTTGCGCGATTGACTCAGTTCAAGCAACACCACAGATCCAATGTGGGAGGGGGCTTGCCCCCGATAGCGCTGCTTCAGTCATGCATGTTTGGGCTGACACACTGCTATCGGGGGCAAGCCCCCTCCCACATTTGGATCTCCATAGATCAGATAGACCCTGAGCTGCTTTTGCTCTGCTCTTGCTCTTGCTTGGCCTTATAGCCAACCTGATCTTGGAAGCTGAATCCGGTCAAAAGTGTGGGAGGGGGCTTGCCCCCGATAGCGCTGCTTCAGTCATGCATGTTTTGGCTGACACACTGCTATCGGGGGCAAGCCCCCTCCCACATTTGGATCTCCATAGATCAGATAGACCCTGAGCTGCTTTTGCTCTGCTCTTGCTCTTGCTTGGCCTTATAGCCGACCTGATCTTGGAAGCTGAATCCGGTCAAAAATGTGGGAGGGGGCTTGCCCCCGATAGCGCTGCTTCAGTCATGCATGTTTTGGCTGACACACTGCTATCGGGGGCAAGCCCCCTCCCACATTTGGATCTCCATAGATCAGATAGACCCTGAGCTGCTTTTGCTCTGCTCTTGCTCTTGCTTGGCCTTATAGCCGACCTGATCTTGGAAGCTGAATCCGGTCAAAAGTGTGGGAGGAGGCAAGCCCCCTCCCACATTTTTGATCCAGGTTCTTCAGGTGGACCCGCCGAGCAACAGTGCCTGCTCCCGCGCGCACAACTCCACCACGTAATCCCACAACACCCGCAGCCGCACCGACTTGTGCAGTTCCCGGCGCGAGCTGATCCAATAGCTGCGCTGAATCCCCTCCCCCGGCAACAACGCCACCAGGTCCGGATCACCGGCCGCCATGAAGCACGGCAACACCGCAATCCCCAGCCCGGAACGCGCCGCCTGGTGCTGGGCGATCACGCTGGTGCTGTGAAACACCACTTTGGGGTTGCGGCAGAAGCTGCTGAGCAGTTTCAGTTCCTGGCTGAACAGCAGATCGTCGACGTAATCGATCCAGGCATGGGCGGCGAGGTCTTCGCGTTTTTCAATCGGCGGGGTGCGCGCCAGATACGCGCGGCTGGCATAGAGCGCCAGGCGGTAGTCGGTGAGCTTGCGCGTGACCAGTTGATCGACGCTGGGGCGTTCGAGGTGGATGCTGATTTCGGCTTCGCGGTTGAGGATACTGACGAAACGCGGCACGGCCACCAGCTCCACTTCCAACCCCGGATAGCGCTCGAACAGCCCGCCCATGCGGCTGGCGAGGAACATCACCCCCAGCCCTTCGGCCACGCCCAGGCGGATCTTGCCCAGGGGCGCGGCGGTGTGGGTCAGTTCGTCTTCGGCCAGCAGCGCGACGTTTTCCATGGCTTCGGCGTGTTTGAGCAGGGCCTCGCCGGACGGCGTCAACTCATAGCCGTGGGCGTGCTGCACAAACAACGCGGTGCCGAGGCTTTTCTCGATCGCCTCGATATGCCGCGCCACGGTGGCGTGGGTGGTTTTCAGGCGTTGCGCGGCGGTGAGCAGGCGGCCGCTGCGCTGCAACTCAAGAAAAAACCGCAGGTCATTCCAGTCGAACATAGCGCCTCCAATCCGTGAGCCTGGGCCGCGCTGTTTAAAAACGCACAGCCGCTGGGTAAAAACTAACATTTTTAAGACGAAAACTAACAACTAGGATGGAGCCAATAAGAAAAACAAGCGAGACCTCAGATGCCCACTGCAACTGCTGAATACGATTACATCGTCGTAGGCGCCGGCCCCGCAGGCTGCCTGCTGGCCAATCGACTGTCCGCCAACCCCGCCCACCGTGTGCTGTTGCTTGAAGCCGGTGGTCGCGACAATTACCCCTGGATTCACATCCCCGTCGGCTACCTGTTCTGCATCGGCAACCCACGCACCGACTGGTGCTTCAAGACCGAAGCCCAGGCCGGCCTGCAAGGCCGCGCCCTGAGTTACCCGCGGGGCAAGGTGCTCGGCGGTTGTTCGTCGATCAACGGCATGATCTACATGCGCGGCCAGGCTCAGGACTACGACGGCTGGGCGGCGGCAGGCAACCCGGGCTGGGCGTGGGAAGACGTGCTGCCGCTGTTCAAGCACAGCGAAAACCATTTTGCTGGCGGTTCGGCATTTCACGGCGACGGCGGCGAGTGGCGCGTCGAGCAACAGCGATTGCATTGGCCGATCCTGGATGCGTTTCGCGAGGCCGCGGCGCAAAGCGGCATCGCCAACGTCAGCGACTTCAACCAGGGCGATAACGAAGGCTGCGGTTACTTTCAGGTCAACCAGAAGGCCGGCGTCCGCTGGAATGCGGCCAAGGCGTTCCTCAAACCGATCCGCCATCGGCCGAACCTGACGGTATTGACCGAAGTCGAAGTCGACCGCGTGTTGCTGGAAAACGGCCGCGCATCGGCAGTGGTCGGGCGTCAGCACGGCCAGTCGCTCCGTTGGAAGGCCCGTAAGGAAATCGTGTTGTGTGCTGGCGCCGTGGGTTCGCCCGGCATTTTGCAGCGTTCGGGGATTGGCCCCGCCAACGTGCTCAAGTCGCTCGGCATCAATGTGTTGCATGAACTGCCGGGGGTTGGCGGCAACCTGCAGGACCACCTGCAACTGCGGCTGATCTACAAGCTGGAAAACGCGCGCACCCTGAACCAGATCGCGGGCAGCGTGTGGGGCAAAATGGGCATGGGCCTGCGTTACCTGTATGACCGCAGCGGCCCGCTGTCGATGGCGCCCAGCCAGCTCGGTGCGTTTGCCCGCTCGGGCCCGGAACAAACCTCGGCCAACCTTGAATACCATGTGCAGCCGCTGTCCCTGGAGCGCTTCGGCGAGCCGTTGCACGCGTTCCCGGCGTTTACCGCGTCGGTCTGTGACCTGCGCCCGCAAAGCCGCGGGCGTATCGATATTCGCTCGGCCAACCCGGCGGATGCGCCGTTGATCCAGCCCAATTACCTCAGCCATCCGCAAGACCTGCGGGTGGCCGCCGACGCGATTCGCCTGACTCGACGGATCGTCGCCGCGCCGGCCCTGAGCCCGTTCAAACCGGTGGAATACTTGCCCGGCGATGCGCTGCAAACCGAAGAGCAACTGCACGAAGCCGCGGCGCGCATCGGCACAACGATCTTCCATCCGGTGGGCACCTGCCGCATGGGCAGTGACCAGGACGCGGTGGTCGACGCGCAGTTGCGGGTGCATGGCGTGCCGGGGCTGCGCATCGCCGATGCCTCGATCATGCCCCGCATCACATCCGGCAATACCTGCTCACCGACGCTGATGATCGCGGAGAAAGCCGCGCAACTGATCCTTTCACCGAACACTGTAGGAGCGAGCTTGCCCGCGAAAAACACAAAGGCGCCGCGTTCATCCAGATTTCCCGCGTAATCGTTGGCGATTTTCGCGAGCAAGCGCGCGCCTACAGAGGAACGGAAAACAGACCGGCGCTGAGGTTGGCGTCGACAGTGGAACAACAATAAATAATCACTGTGAGGGATACCCGATGTCAGAACATGCTCAAACCCTGGGCTCGGCGGTCAGCACGAGCACCGTCAGCGAATCGAGAAAAGTCATCTTCGCCTCGTCCCTGGGGACGGTATTCGAGTGGTATGACTTCTTCCTCTATGGCGCCCTCGCGGCGGTGATCAGCAAACAGTTCTTTGCCGGGGTCAACGACACCACGGCGTTTATCTTTGCCTTGATGGCCTTCGCGGCCGGCTTTGTGGTGCGCCCGTTCGGCGCGCTGGTGTTTGGCCGCCTGGGCGACATGATCGGGCGCAAGTACACCTTCCTCGTGACCATTATCCTGATGGGTGTGGCGACGTTCTGTGTCGGCCTGCTGCCGACGTATGCCAGCATCGGCATTGCCGCGCCGGTCATCCTGATCGCCCTGCGCATGCTGCAAGGCCTGGCGTTGGGCGGCGAGTACGGCGGCGCGGCGACCTATGTCGCCGAACACGCCCCCGCCGGCAAGCGCGGCCTGCACACCAGTTGGATTCAATCCACCGCCACCCTGGGGCTGCTGTTGTCATTGCTGGTGGTGCTGGCCTGCCGCTACTTCACTGGCGATCAGTTCGAAGTGTGGGGCTGGCGCATTCCGTTCCTGTTTTCCATCGTGCTGCTGGGCATTTCCACCTGGATCCGCATGAGCCTGCATGAATCGCCGGCGTTCCTGAAAATGAAGGAGGAAGGCAAGGCCAGCAAGGCGCCGATCCGCGAGTCCTTCGGCAAGTGGGAAAACCTCAAGGTGGTGCTGATTGCGCTGTTCAGCATCAACGGCGGGCAAGCGGTGACCTTTTACGCGGCGCAGTTCTATGTGCTGTTCTTCCTCACGCAGTTCCTGAAGATGGACCCGGCCCTGGCCAATATGCTGCTGATCATCAGCGTGGTGATTGGCGCACCGTTCTTTATCTTCTTCGGCTGGCTGTCGGACAAGATCGGGCGCAAACCGGTGCTGATGCTCGGCCTGCTGCTGGCGACCGCGCTGTACTTCCCGATCTTCAAGGGCCTGGCGCACTACACCAACCCGGCGATGGACCAGGCCAGTCGCCAGGCGCCGATCACCGTGCTGGCCGACCCGGCCACCTGCACCTTCCAGTTCGACCCGGTGGGCAAGGCGCGTTTTGACAGCCCCTGCGACAAGGTCAAGACCTTCCTGGTCAAGCAAGGCCTGCCCTACAGCAGCTCCGCCGCCCCCGCGGGCAGCCCGGTGCAGGTGAGCGTGGGCGACGTGCACATCGATGGCTTTGACGAGTCGGCCCTGCGCGCCGCCGTGACCCTGGCCGGCTACCCGACATCGGCGGATGTGGCGCAGGTCAACAAGGTGATGGTGGTGGTGCTGATCGTGGTGCTGATCCTGATCGCGGCCATGTGCTACGGCCCGCTGGCGGCGTTGATGGTGGAACTGTTCCCGACACGCATCCGCTACACCTCGATGTCCCTGCCCTATCACATCGGCAACGGCTGGTTTGGCGGCTTCCTGCCGACCGTGTCGTTTGCCCTGGTGGTGTACACCGGCGATATCTTCTATGGCTTGTGGTATCCGGTGGTCGTGACCGGGGTGAGCCTGGTTGTCGGGATGTTCTGCCTCAAGGAAACGCGGCATGTGGATATCGACAACAACTGACCCGACCACCTGAACACCGCAGGTCCCCTGTGGGAGGGAGCAAGCCCCCTCCCACATCTGCTCTGTGGCGCCACACAAATTGCTGTACATCCATACAGATAATGGTTGCTCAAATCCCTCGGACTACGCATCCTGCAAGGCATCAACCCGATCTGATGTGATGACCATGCGGCTGTTCCTCTGTGAAAAACCCTCCCAGGCCAAGGATATTGCGGCCGTGCTCGGCGCCACGCGCCGTGGCGACGGTTGCTGGCTGGGCAACGGGGTGACCGTCACCTGGTGCATCGGCCACCTGCTGGAAACCGCCCCGCCCGACGCCTACGACGCCAAGTACAAGCGCTGGGTGCTCGCCGACCTGCCGATCGTCCCGGACAAATGGAAGATGCGGGTCAAGCCCAAGACCGCCGCCCAGTTCAAGGCGGTCAAGCGCCTGCTGGGGGAAGCCTTGGAACTGGTGATCGCCACCGACGCCGACCGCGAGGGCGAAATGATCGCCCGCGAGCTGGTGGAACATTGCCGCTATCGCGGGCCGATCCAACGCCTGTGGCTGTCGGCGCTGGACGACGCCTCCATCCGCAAGGCCCTGGCCGCGCTCAAACCCGGCGCCGAGACCTTCAGCCTGTACCACTCGGCCCTCGGCCGTTCCCGCGCCGACTGGCTGATCGGCATGAACATGAGCCGCCTGTTTACCTTGCTCGGCCGCCAATCCGGTTACCAAGGCGTGCTGCCGGTGGGCCGGGTGCAAACCCCGACCCTGCGCCTGGTGGTCGACCGCGACCGCAGCATCGCCGATTTCGTACCGGTGGCCTACTGGGCCATCGACGTCGACCTGCGCCACGCGCACATGACCTTCACCGCCCAATGGCGCGCCGTCGACGATGCCTGTGACGACCAAGGCCGCTGCCTCAACCCGCAACTCGCCCGGGACGCCGCCGACGCCATGACCCACGCCGCCAGTGCGCGGCTGGTGAAGTTGCGCACCGAACGCATGCGCGAGGTCGCGCCCCTGCCCTTCGACCTGGGGACGTTGCAGGAAATCTGCTCGAAGAAGCTCGGTCTCGGCGCCCAGGAAACCCTGGACATCGCCCAATCGCTGTACGAAACCCACAAGGCCATCACCTACCCGCGCAGCGATTGCGGCTACCTGCCATTGAGTCAGCATGGCGACGCGGCGAAGATCCTTGCCGCCCTGGGCCGGGCCGACGCGGCCGTCAACGAACTGATGCCGCATCTCGATCCCCAGCGCCGCTCGCGGGCGTGGAACGACGCCAAGGTCAGCGCCCACCACGGCATCATTCCCACCGGCGCCGGCAAGGATGCCGGGCAGCTCACCGGCAAGCATCGGGCGGTCTATACACTGATTCGCGCGCGCTACCTGGCGCAGTTTCTGCCCAACCATGAATACGACCGCACCCAGGCGGATTTCGACTGCGCCGGCCAAGCGCTGCGCGCGGTGGGCAAAGTCGTCATCGAGCAGGGCTGGAAACGCGCGCTGCCCGAAGCCCTTGCACCCGCCAAAGGCCGTGAGGCGCCGGCACCGCAAGCCCTGCCGGCGTTGGTGCAGGGCCAGGATTACGCCGTTGCCAAGGTCAACCTCAAGGACCTGTGGACCCAGCCGCCCAAACCCTTCACCGAGGGTGACCTGATCAAGGCGATGAAAAACGTCGCCAAGCTGGTGGAAGACCCGTTGCTCAAGCAAAAGCTCAAGGACACCACCGGCATCGGCACCGAAGCCACCCGCGCCGGGATCATCCAGGGCCTGCTGGACCGAGGCTACCTGGTGAAAAACGGCAAGGCCCTCTCGGCCACCCCGGCGGCGTTCAGCCTGATCGATGCGGTGCCGCGCGCCATCGCCGACCCGGGCACCACGGCGATCTGGGAACAGGCGCTGGACATGGTGCAAAGCGGCGAAATGAGCCTGGAAGAATTCGTCGCCAAGCAAGCGGCCTGGATGAGCAAGCAAATCGCCCGCTGCAACGGTATGCGTATGACCATCACCGGCCCCGCCAGCCCGGCAGGCCGCGGCGCCACTCCGTGGAAGAAGAAACGCACGGCCGCGCCCCGCAAGACGGCGGCCAGCCCAAAGCGGGCGAAAAAGCCGACAAGTACCGGGTAAACCATGAATAAATCCGGCGGATGACGTTTTTCGACAGCTTTAACGCCGCTTTGGTCCTTGCTCCGGCGCCGGCCGTCTAGGATTCTGTAGGGGATTGCTGACTTCCTAACAACAACACCGGAGTGGCCACCATGAAAACCGTCTCAGAAGTACTCAAAGCCAAAGACAAGCAAAACCAGGAAGTCCACACCATTGAATGGGACCACACCGTATTCGAAGCGTTGGTGGTGATGTCATCGAAAAATGTCGGGGCCTTGCCGGTCGTCAAGCAGGGTGAGGTGGTTGGCATCATCAGCGAGCGCGATTACGCACGGAAGCTGATACTCAAAGGCCTTTCTTCCGTCACCACCAAAGTCCACGAGGTCATGAGCTCTCCAGTCATCACGGTCGATGCCCACAAGACGGTCGAAGCCTGCATGAACATCATGACCGACAGTCACCTGCGCCACTTGCCGGTGGTCGTCGACGGAAAACTGCTGGGCCTGCTCTCCATCGGTGACCTGGTCAAGGAAGCCATTGCCGAACAAGCCAACCTGATCAAGCAACTGGAGCAATACATTCGCGGCGAATAGGAGAGCCCATGCTCGACATGCTCGAACATCAAGAAGCTCACCTCGAGACCCTGCACCGGGCCATGGCCGCACGGCGTTTTCTGGTGCTGACCGGGGCGGGGATCAGCACGTCATCAGGTATCCCGGATTATCGGGACAGCGAAGGCGTGCGCCGAGGCAAGGCGCCGATGATGTACCAGGAGTTCCTGGCCACCCCGCAAGCGCGGTGCCGTTATTGGGCACGGGCGATGCTGGGCTGGCCACGGGTACGGATTGCGCAGCCGAACCAGGCCCACCTGGCGCTGGCCGCCTTGCAACATCGCCAGCGTATCAGCGGGCTGATCACACAAAACGTCGACACGCTGCATGACCAGGCCGGTAGTGAGGATGTGATCGAGCTGCATGGCAGCTTGCATCGCGTGCTATGCCTGGATTGCCATCGGCCCAGCGCACGCGATGTGATCCAACGGTTGATGGAGGCCGAGAACCCGTACCTGGCGGGCGTCGACGCCGTGCAGGCACCCGACGGCGATACGCTGCTCGACGCAGCGTTTGAACAACGTTTTCGCGTGCCCCGCTGCCCCCATTGCGACGGTGAACGGCTCAAACCGGACGTCGTGTTCTTCGGCGAAAACGTTGCCCAGGCCACCGCCGCCAGGGCGATGGCGGCGGTGGAACACGCCGAGGGGCTGTTAGTGGTGGGGTCGTCGCTGATGGCCTATTCGGCGTTTCGCCTGTGCAAGGCGATGGTCGAGCAAGGCAAACCGGTGATTGCCATCAATCTGGGCAAGACCCGTGGGGATGAGTTGTTGCAGCTGAAGATCGCGGCATCCTGCGAGCGGTTGTTGCCGCTATTGGCAGAGCACCTGGGATAGCCAGGGCACCGCCCCTCAAAAATCAGCGGGAGACCCGGGCAGGCCAACGAACTGCAGCGACCCACCGCACAAAAAATGACGCCTGAGTCACACCTCCTCGCATGCCCCCATCCCCACGGCGATTTATGTAGTGATCAAAAATAATCACTACATAACCGTTGACGTAACCTTTTTGTCCTTGCATGATCTAGACGTCTCCCGGATCGGGAGCGTTGGTAACAAGCGTTTTGAACAAGCTCGTCTGACCGCCGAGCTGTTTCTTCCGGATGTGCACTGCCCACAAGGCAGATTGATGAAGCTGACCGACCCGAAGGGTTCGGTACAAGGAGCTCAAACGCTGCTTGTCTTCGTTATGAAACCATTGCGTAGCAGTTCATCAGCAAGACTACATGCATCAGGTTCAAGACCCTGCCCGTATTCGGCAGACCGTCACTGACGCCCGGTTTTCGGAACCGGAGACAACTAAGCAGTTTTAACGAATCAATTGATAGATCGCCAACTGGTCAAGGGGCTTACACATGAATCTGAACAACCAACCAACTATCGAAGAATTGGCTGAGATGTTCGCAGCGCAGAAAGACACACTCGACGACCATATCCTGTGGATTGGCAAATCGGGCAAAGTCCAAATTGACTGCCTGGCGCCCCACACCGAAGAAGCCGAGTTCGACAAAAACAACCGTGAACTGGCGGCGCGCCTGAAGATGTACCGCCGTGGCCAGGGTTATGTCGGCAAGAAAGCGGCGGCCGATCGCAATTTCATCGAGCAAGTGTTCGACACACTTAACCACGCGTGGGAGTCTTTCAAAGACAACTCGCAAGTTAAAGTAATCGACCGCTACTACTAAGTACTTCTCAACTAATGTGGGAACTGGCTTGCCAGTTCCCACATTTTTTATGCAACTTCAAAAGTTGGGGTAACGCCCTTTCCCTGCTTCATCGCGGAAAATATCAAACAACACCTGTGCCGCCGCCGACAGTTCATGCCCCGGTTTGGTCAACACACCAATCGGCCGCTCGATCACCGGATCGGTCAAGGTGATGCAATGGGCGCCCGCCTCCTGCATCTGCTGCGCACATAATGCCGGTACGGCGCTGACCCCCAGGCCACTGGCAACCATCTTGCCCACCGTCGCCAATTGATGACTCTCCAGCGCCACCGGCAATTTCATCTGCAAGGCGCCCAGATGCTCCTCCAGCATCACCCGTACCGTCGAGGGTCGTTGCAGGGCAATGAACGGTTGTTCCAACAGGCTTTTCCAGTCGATTTCAGCGCGCAGTGCCAAGGGTGAATCCATGGGCACCACGGCAATGAAGCGGTCCAGGTATAACGGCGTAAACGCCAGCGACGACCCCTCGGACGGTTCGAACGCCACGCCCAACTCGACCTGGCGATCACGGACCATTTCCAGCACCTGTTCGTTGATCAGGTCATGCACCGTCACGTTCACATGGGGGTAACGCGCGCGGAATATCTTCAGGATCGGCGGCAGCAGGTTGCCCGCAAACGACGGCATCGCCGCCACCGTTACGCGCCCGCGCTGCAGGGTGAAGCGCTGGCGCAGTTCATCCTCGGCGTTGTCCCAATCGGCAATCAGCCGACGCGCCAGCGGCAATAAGGATTCCCCTTCAGGGGTCAGCGCGACATTCCGTGTATTGCGGCTGAACAAGCGCCCGCCCAGCCCTTCTTCCAGACCTTTGATGGTCAGGCTCAGCGCCGACTGAGAGAGGTGCAGGCGCTCGCAGGCGGCGGCAAAACTCAGGCTTTGCGCCACAGCCAAAAAGGCACGCATCTGTTTGACGGTCATAACATTACTCCGGACGACGGCTCGACTATGCAGTTTTTTAAATCAATCAACCTTAAAAAACAACTTAACAAATCAATCCGTCGGCGCAACACTCGAGGCATTGGCTGGCCCACTAACAATAAAAGAGGTGCATATGGCAGGTTTCGATAAACGCGTGGCGTCCTATGAAGAAGCCCTCGCAGGCCTGGAAGATGGCATGACCGTACTCGCTGGCGGCTTTGGCCTGTGCGGCATTCCGGAAAACCTCATCGCCGAGATCAAGCGCAAAGGCACCCGCGACCTGACCGTGGTTTCCAATAACTGCGGCGTCGACGGCTTTGGCCTGGGCGTGCTGCTGGAACAAAAGCAGATCCGCAAAGTGATCGCGTCTTATGTGGGCGAAAACGCCCTGTTCGAGAAGCAACTGCTCAGCGGCGAAATCGAAGTGGTGCTCACCCCCCAAGGCACCCTGGCGGAAAAAATGCGCGCCGGCGGTGCTGGCATTCCGGCCTTCTTCACCGCCACCGGCGTCGGCACCCCGGTGGCCGAAGGCAAGGAAACCCGCGAATTCAACGGTCGCCCGTACCTGATGGAAGAATCCATCACCGGTGACTTCGCCATCGTCAAAGGCTGGAAAGCCGACCACTTCGGCAACGTCATCTACCGCCACACCGCCCAGAACTTCAACCCGCTGGCCGCCACCGCCGGCAAGATCACCGTGGTCGAAGTCGAGGAAATCGTCGAACCGGGCGAGCTGGAACCGTCGCAGATCCACACCCCTGGCATCTACGTCGACCGGATCATCTGCGGCACCTTCGAGAAGCGCATCGAACAGCGCACCGTCCGCAAATAATCCCTCCAGCCCGAAGAGAACAAGAGGAACAGCACAATGGCTCTCACCCGCGAACAAATGGCTCAACGCGTCGCCCGCGAAATGCAGGACGGTTTCTACGTCAACCTGGGCATCGGCATTCCGACCCTGGTGGCCAACTACATCCCGGAAGGCATGGAAGTGATGCTGCAATCGGAAAACGGCCTGCTCGGCATGGGCCCGTTTCCCACCGAAGACACCATCGATGCCGACATGATCAACGCCGGCAAACAAACCGTGACCGCGCGCATCGGCGCCTCGATCTTCTCCTCCGCCGAGTCCTTCGCAATGATTCGCGGCGGCCATGTCGACCTCACCGTGCTCGGCGCGTTTGAAGTGGACGTACAGGGCAACATCGCCTCGTGGATGATCCCGGGCAAGCTGGTCAAGGGCATGGGCGGCGCCATGGACCTGGTGGCCGGCGCGGAAAACATCATCGTGATCATGACCCACGCCTCCAAGGACGGTGAGTCCAAATTGCTCAGCCAATGCACCCTGCCGCTGACCGGTGCCCACTGCATCAAGCGTGTGCTGACGGACCTTGCATACCTGGAAATCGACAACGGCGCCTTTATCCTAAAGGAGCGTGCCCCAGGGGTCAGTATTGAAGAGATTGTCAGCAAGACAGCCGGTAAACTAATCGTCCCCGACCACGTTCCAGAAATGCAATTCCAGTGAGGACACATTCCATGCAAGACGTTGTGATTGTTGCTGCCACACGTACCGCCGTAGGCAGTTTTCAAGGATCGCTCGCGAGCATCCCGGCACCGGAGTTGGGCGCTGCCGTAATCCGTCGCCTGCTGGAGCAGACCGGCCTCGACCCGGCCCAGGTGGATGAAGTGATCCTCGGCCACGTACTCACCGCAGGCTCAGGCCAGAACCCGGCGCGCCAGGCGTCGATCCTCGCCGGCTTGCCCCATGCCGTACCCGCGATGACCTTGAACAAGGTCTGCGGTTCGGGCCTCAAGGCCCTGCACCTGGGCGCCCAGGCCATCCGTTGTGGCGATGCCGACGTGATCATCGCCGGCGGCATGGAGAACATGAGCCTGGCCCCCTACGTATTACCTGGTGCGCGCACCGGTTTGCGCATGGGCCACGCCAAGATGATCGACAGCATGATCACCGACGGCCTGTGGGATGCATTCAATGACTACCACATGGGCATCACCGCCGAGAACCTGGTGGACAAGTACGGCATCAGCCGTGAAGCCCAGGACGCCTTCGCCGCCGCGTCCCAGCAAAAAGCCGCCGCCGCCATCGAAGCCGGCCGCTTTGCCGATGAGATCACGCCGATTCTGATCCCGCAGCGCAAGGGCGACCCGGTGGCCTTCGCCGTGGATGAACAACCGCGCGCCGGCACCACCGCCGAGTCGTTGGCCAAACTCAAACCCGCGTTCAAGAAAGACGGCAGCGTCACTGCGGGCAACGCGTCCAGCCTCAACGACGGCGCCGCCGCGGTGCTGCTGATGAGCGCCGACAAGGCCAAGGCCCTTGGCCTGCCCGTTCTGGCGCGTATCGCCAGCTACGCCAATGCCGGCGTCGACCCGGCCATCATGGGCATCGGCCCGGTCGCGGCCACCCGCCGCTGCCTGGACAAAGCCGGCTGGAGCGTCGGCGACCTGGACCTGGTCGAAGCCAACGAAGCCTTTGCCGCGCAATCCCTGGCGGTGGCCAAAGAGCTGGAATGGGACGCCGACAAAGTCAACGTCAACGGCGGCGCGATTGCCATTGGCCACCCGATCGGCGCATCAGGCTGCCGCATACTGGTGACCCTGCTGCACGAAATGATCAAGCGCGACGCCAAAAAAGGCCTGGCGACACTGTGCATCGGTGGCGGCCAAGGCGTAGCCCTGGCCCTTGAGCGCAGCTGATTCAAGAGCAACACACGAAAAGGCCCGGTTCCACGAAAAACCGGGCTTTTTTTCGTCTGTCAGTCCGCACGCGGCACCGCAAACACCGCGTTCGCCCGCGCCACGACTTTCTCCCCCACCTGCAGACTCACCGTGGCAAACGCCATTTGCCGGCCACGCTTGTGATGCTCCAGTCGTACCACGATCCACTCCCCCACTTGCACCGCGCCCAGGTAATCGACAGTCATGCTCGCGGTAATCAACGGCAATGGCGGCTCACTGGAAAACGCCATCGCGTAGCCCATGCCGATATCCGCCAGAGTCGCCAACACCCCGCCATGCACCGTGCCGCGGCCATTGGCATGACGGTTGTCGGCGCGCAGGCCGATTTCCAGTTGCAGACCTTCACCCCGGCAATACGCCGGGCCCAACAAGTCGAGCAGCGGGCTGCTGCGCGGCAGTGAGACAAAACCTTCGGGCACGGCGTGAGCAATCATCGCGGAGTCTTCCTTGGAGTCAGGCATGAGGTGTACCCCAGGCCCCACACGGCGACCATTACCATCAGCCGCACATATCCTCTGCAATGCCTGGGGCTGATTCGCCAACCCCGCTCAGGACCGGCCTCAGCGCTTCATACAGCGCTGATAACGCTCATCCACCCGCTGGGCGAACCAGGCAGTGGTCAGGTTGCGGGTGATCTTCGGACTCTTGAGCACGATGCCCGGCAGGATCGCCCGCGGCAGCGGTTTGCCGGCCGCCGTGTCGGCCAGGGCAAACACGCGTGTGTAGAGCGTGGTCTGCTCAAAATCCAACTGTTCGCCCTGCTCCAGCTGACTGCGGATGCTGGGGTTGCGCATGTCCAGCCGGGCGCCGAGGGAACGCACTGCCAATTCGGTGCTGCCGGGCAGCAGCGAGCCGTAGCGGATCAAATCCCCGTCCAGCGCCAACTCGGTGCCTGAGACGCGGCTGACGGCGGCCTGGAACGCGGCGTTGCGGCTGGCGTACCAACCGGCGTTGAAGTCGGCAAACCGGTACAGCGGCCGGTCATAACTCACTGGGTAACCAAGCAAATGGGCGATGCCAAAGTACATGCCGCCACGTCGCGTGAACACTTCCCGACGGATCGTGCCGTCTACCGTGTAGGGATAACCCCGCGCCTGCTTCTGCGCAAAGTCGATGCTGACTTGCATCGGGCCGGCGGTGTGTACCGGGTTGAAGCCGCCAAACAGCGTATTGCCCAAGGGCACCATGCTGATGAAGTCATCGAAGATCCCGCTCAAGTCTTTCTCCGTGCGGGCGGCATTCAAGCGATCGGCGTAGGACTTACCAGTGGGCGAACGCAGTTGCAGTGCCGTGCGGACCAACACCGCCGGCACATGCACCTTACCGGCACGGCGCAGGATTTCATCCTGGGCGATCTTGCCCATGTTCGGCACAGGTGGGTCGACCTGGTAAGTGGACTCTTGCTCAGTCACCGCCAGCACGGCGCAGATGTTTTCGGTACTCGGGTAGATGTGCTGGGTGTCGAAAGCGGTGTAGATATCCTGGGCCCAACCGTTGCGATCGGCGACCTTGGCGGGCAGCAAACGCACGATCTGCGCCTTGACCTCAGCTTCACTGCGCTCCGGCTGTTGCGGGCCACGTGCGGTCGAGCAACCGGCCAGCACCAGCAAGGGCGTGAGACACAGGATCAGGCGGCGTAGGTGCATGGGCTTCCTTGAGGGGCGATGGGCCGGGCGATGCAGATATCGACCGATAAGTCTAACGCGGGTTCGCCCTGTGGCCCCCTCGCCAACACAATGCGAATATGACAGGATCTTTCACCGACCATTCGTACAAGGAGTTTGAATGCCATGCTCAGCATGAACTTTCTCATCACCTGCCTGATCGTTGTGCTGATTCCCGGCACCGGCGTGATCTTTACCGTGTCCACGGGGCTCATGGCCGGCAAGCGCGCCAGCGTGTTCGCCGCGCTGGGCTGTACCGCTGGGATCATCCCGCACTTATTGGCATCCATACTCGGCCTTTCCGCCCTGCTGCACACCAGCGCATTGGCATTCGAAGCGCTGAAATTCGCCGGAGCCGCCTACTTGCTGTACCTGGCCTACGCCACTTGGCGCGATCGTTCGGCCTTCGCGGTGAATGACACACCAACGGCAACCACGGCCCGGGGCCTGATGCTGCGCGGTTTTTTGCTGAATATTCTCAACCCCAAGCTGACGATTTTCTTCCTGGCCTTCCTGCCTCAGTTCGTCACACCGGCCAGCACGGCGCCGGCCTTGCAAATGCTGGTGCTGAGCGGCGTGTTCATGGCCATGACGTTTGCGGTGTTTGTGGTGTATGGCCTGCTGGCCAATGTGTTTCGCCGCGCAGTGATCGAGTCACCACGGGTACAGAACTGGCTGCGGCGCAGTTTTGCGGCGGCCTTTGCGGGGTTGGGCTTGAACCTGGCGCTCGCACAGCGCTGAAAAACGCTGCAACCCACTGTGGGGACGGGCTTACCCGCCCCACAGGTTGGGCGCTTTAGATCCCTGCCAGCGCCAGGTCCATGGCGAAGTAAGTGAAGATCAGGTCCGCGCCGGCGCGCTTGATCGAACCCAGGGTTTCCCGCACCACGCGGTCCTCATCGATCGCGCCTGCCTGAGCACCGAATTTGATCATCGCGTACTCGCCGCTGACCTGATACGCCGCCACCGGCAGGCGCGAGGCTTCGCGGATGTCGCGGATGATGTCGAGGTAGGCACCGGCCGGTTTGACCATCAGCGCATCCGCGCCTTCCTGCTCGTCCAGCAGCGATTCACGCACGGCTTCGCGGCGGTTCATCGGGTTCATCTGATAGCTTTTGCGGTCTCCCTTGAGCGCGCTGCCACCCGCTTCACGGAACGGGCCGTAGAGGGCCGAAGCGAATTTGGTGGAGTAGGCCATGATCGGAATATGGGTAAAACCGGCGTCATCCAACGCCCGGCGAATCGCCTGAACCTGGCCGTCCATCGCCGCCGACGGCGCGATCACATCGGCACCGGCACGAGCCGCCGCCACGGCTTGCTTGCCGAGGTTGACCAAGGTCGCGTCGTTGTCGACATGGGCGCCATGCATCACACCGCAATGGCCATGATCGGTGTATTCGCAGAAACAGGTGTCGGACATCACGATCATTTCCGGCACGGCATCCTTGATGATCGAGGACATGCGCGAGACCAGGCCGCGCTCCTTCCAGGTGTCGCTGCCACTGGCGTCCAGGTGGTGGGACACGCCAAAGGTCATCACCGATTTGATCCCGGCGCGGGCATAGCGCTCGATTTCCCCGGCCAGCTTTTTCTCAGGGATGCGCAACACACCCGGCATGCTGGTGATCGGTACGAAGTCGTCGATTTCTTCTTCGACGAAAATCGGCAGCACCAGATCGTTGAGGGTGAACTCGGTTTCCTGGAACAAGCTACGCAACTCCGGGGAGCGGCGCAGACGGCGTGGGCGGGCTTGAGGGAACTGGCTGGTCATGGCTGTCCTGAATAAGGCTAAAAACGTTGGGGCGAAAGCGTATGCCCCCCGACCCCGGCAGCGCAAATGCCAGGCAGGCAATAGTTTATGGCAAGGCCCACAACAATTGCATTGATCTAGAGCTGTAGACGCCCTTCGATGCACACCGCCACAGCACCGCCGACCCAGATCTCATCGCCCTGGCGCTCGATGCGGATACGCCCCGCGCGCCCCATGGCCGTGCCCTGGCTGACCACGTAACAGTTCGGTGCCAGGCCTTCGCCCAACAACCATTGGGCCACCCCGGCATTCAAGCTGCCGGTGGCCGGGTCTTCCGGGGACCCGTCGCCGGCGATGAACGCGCGCACTTCAAAGTGCGTGTCTACAGCGTCGCGTTCGGGATCGCAGGGGGCAATCACGCCCACCGCCAGACCGAGCAACTGCGAGTAATCGGGCTGCAGATCGAGCACCGCCTGGCGGTCGGCCAGCATCACCGCCAGCCAACCTGCGCCGTTGTCCACCCACTGACTGCGCACAATAGCCTCCGGCGCCAGGCCCAACCCCAGCCGCACGCGCTCCAGCAACGCCGCCTCCAGCGGGCCCGAGCGCAACAACGGCGGCGCGATGAACGCCAGCTCATCGCCTTGGCGACGGATACGCACCAGGCCGATTTCGCACTCCTGGATAATTTCCTCCCCTCGCGCAATGCCCCCCGCCTGCAACCATGCATGGCAACTGCCCAGCGTCGGGTGCCCGGCGAACGGTAGCTCCTGCAAGGTGGTGAAGATTCTTACCCGGTAGTCAGCCCGTGGATCGCGGGGCGTGAGTAAAAACGTGGTTTCGCTGAGGTTGGTCCATTTGGCGAAGTCGGCCATCTGTTGCTCGCTGAGGCTGTCGGCCCCCAGCACTACTGCCAGCGGGTTGCCTTTGAGCGACACACTGCTGAAGACATCCAGTTGTTTGAAATCGAAAGTCGGCATGGGCTCAGCTCGGAATGTTCAGGCCACGGATCACTGCCGGACGTGCGACAAAGCCGTCCAGCGCGCGCAGCACATTGGGGAAATCGGCGATGCCGACCAAGTCACCGGATTCGTAGAAACCGATCAGGTTACGGATCCACGGAAACGTCGCGATGTCCGCGATGCTGTAGTCGTCGCCCATGATCCAGGTGCGGCCCAGCAGGCGTTTTTCCAAGACTTCCAGCAAGCGCCGCGACTCGGCGACGTAGCGGTCACGCGGGCGCTTGTCTTCGTAGGCCTTGCCGGCGAACTTGTTGAAGAACCCCACCTGGCCAAACATCGGGCCGATGCCGGACATCTGGAACATCAGCCACTGAATGGTTTCATAACGTGTCGCCGGGTCTTCGGAAAGCAACTGGCTGGTTTTTTCCGCCAGGTACAGCAGGATCGCACCGGACTCGAACAGCGCCAACGGCTGACCGCCGGGGCCGTTAGGGTCGATGATCGCGGGAATCTTGTTGTTGGGGTTCAGCGACAGGAACTCGGGCGACAGCTGGTCCTGGGTCTCGAAGCTGACTTTGTGCGCCTCGTAGGGCAGGCCCAGCTCTTCGAGCATGATCGAGACTTTTACCCCGTTGGGCGTGGGCAGCGAATACAGTTGCAGGCGTTCCGGATGCTGGGCGGGCCATTTGCGGTTGATCGGGAAAGCGGCGAGTGAATTCATCGGGATATCCCTCGGCGGAAACCCCCATGATAATCATCTGTCCGGCATCCTGCATGGGTCATCATTGCGCAACATGCCCTCGCTACTCTCCCCCACGAGCGAACCAAAGTGGCCGAGTGGACTCTTAAGTGCGCTGAACGGTGAATGGAGGCACCCTGTTAATAAGACACGGAACCCGCAGGACGCCGCGTGTGTCACTGGGGCCGGGCTTGTCCGCCTTAATCCGATGCACTGAAGACTCGAGCCCAATGACAATAAAGCCTCTGTGCCTTGCGCAACGCCTCAAACGATATTCATACATCATATTACCGCTGTTGCTGGTCGGCGGCGCCCTCGACCTGACCCTGCAATCGCGCATCAGCCGCGCCGAATCGGTGGACGGCGTGCAAACCCTGGTGTTCCTGCGCCACGGCGAAAAACCCGTCGGCGGCCTGGGCCAACTCAATTGCCAGGGCCTGAACCGTGCGATGAACCTGGCCACCGTGCTGCCGGAAAAGTTCGGCAAGGCCAACTTCGTCTTCGCCGCCAACCCGACGCGCAATGTCGAGGAAGGCGAAAAAGATAATTCCTACAGCTACATTCGCCCACTGATGACCATCAGCCCCAGCGCGATCAAGCTCGGCTTGCCGGTGAACATCAAGTTTTCGGCGAATGACACCAGCGCCCTCGCCGACGAACTGGTGGAAAACAAGTACCACAACGCCATCATCTACACCGCCTGGTCCCACGGCTATCTGCCGGAATTGATCAACAAGGTGGCCAGCGAAGCGGTGGGCGAAAAGCACACCATCACCCAAGACTGGTCCGGCAATGACTACGACACGTTGTATGTGTTGACGCTCACCTGGCATAACGGCAAGGCCTCGCTGCTGAGCCGCAACTACAAGCAGGGCCTGAACAACGGCGAACAAACCTGCCCACCGGCGACGCAGGTCAGCGCAGACCTCTGAAGCCTGAGCAATAGAGGCGTATGATGCGCGGCTATTGACTCATCTGCGGATCAACACCATGTCCAACCTCGTCTCCACCCAGCCCAACCGGGGCTGGTCGTTCTGGTGGAAACCAGCGCTGTTCCTGCTGGTCGCCTGCATCGGCCTCTACTACGTGAAGTGGTCGCCCTACTACTTCAAGGCGTTCGTCGCCGCCGACAACCACAGCATCGGCGCGTCGATTCTCAATGACCAGCAAACCTCGCCACTGGCCGCGGCGCTGGCCTACGCCCAGGTGTATTTCCTGGCGATCTGGAAAGCCGCCGTTTTGGCGGTGATCTTGGGCTCGTTGCTGCAAGTGTTGATCCCCCGCGACTGGCTGCTGCGCCTGTTCGGGCGTGCCGGGCTGGGTTCGACCCTGCGCGGCGGGCTGTTCGCGCTGCCCGGAATGATGTGCAGTTGCTGCGCGGCACCGGTGGCGGCAGGCATGCGCCGGCAGCAAGTGTCGGTGGGCGCGGCGCTGGCGTTCTGGATCGCCAACCCGGTGCTGAACCCGGCCACCCTGGTATTCATGGGGTTTGTGCTGGGCTGGGGCTTCACGGCGTTAAGGCTGGTGGCGGGGATTGTGCTGGTGGTGGGCGTGTCCCTGGTGGCCCAGCGCATCGCGCGCCCGGAACAAGTGCCGGAAGCGGCGCTGGGCGCGGTGGCCGAGGCCAGCGTGATCGAGTCGCAACCGTTTTTCAGCCGCTGGTTGCGCACCCTGTGGCAACTGTTCTGGAGCACGATCCCGGTGTATATCCTGGCAGTGCTGGTGTTGGGCGCGGCGCGGGTCTGGCTGTTTCCCCATGTGGATGGGGCGATGGCCGACAGCCTGCTGTGGCTGGTGCCGCTGGCGATTGTCGGCACGCTGTTCGTGATTCCGACCGCCGCGGAGATTCCTATCGTACAAACCATGATGACGCTGGGCATGGGCAGCGGCCCGGCCGTGGCCCTGTTGATGACCCTGCCGAGCGTGAGCCTGCCTTCGCTGCTGATGTTGCGCAAGGATTTCGACGCGCGGGTGCTGGTCACCGTGGCCGGCTTGACCATGCTGGTAGGCGTGGTCTGCGGCTTGATTGGAGCGGCGATTCTGTAAGTGGCAGGCGGGGTTGAGGGCCTTATTGCAGGCAGGCATCAACCTCGCAACGCACCACGCTCGCGCAAATATTCCACCACCGCTGCCTGCTCCCCGACAAACTCGATGCGCGCGCCTTTGCTTTCACGCTGGAAGGCGTACATCGGGTCGTAGTACTCGCGCAGCAACCCTTCGATCCACACCCGGTGCAGGTCCACAGCGCCGCTGCGGGTCTGTTCCGCCAGGGCGTCCTGCAGAATCGCCTGCAACCGCTGGAAACGCTCGCCGCCCAGGCGCTTGTGGATATTGGCCAGGCTCTGGGTCAGGCGCTCGCCAAACAGGACGTAGCCGGTTTCGCCAAATACCGCGATGAATTCAGCGCAAAGGTCGACCACGTAATCGCGCAGGATACGTTCGACCCGGCCTTCGACAGTGTCTTCCAGCCACACCATCGCAAAGGTCTGCATGCCCTTGTGCAACGGCAACGGCAGCGCACAACTGCCGATCATGCGGCTCTCATCCTCGACCACAAACTGCTCGACGCCGCCCGCGCGTTTTTTCAGCAGGTCCACCGCCAGGCGGTTCTCGAAGTCGATGTTGGACGGTTGCACTGTGGCCCGCTTGCCGAAGCTGGAACCGCGATGGTTGGCGTGGCCCTCCAGGTCCAGGGCGTTGCGCAGTTGGCCGAGCACTTCGGTCTTGCCAGTGCCGGTCATGCCGCCCAGCAACACGAAATCACACTCGGCGACCGCCTGTTCGACGGTCTCCAGCAAAAAACCACGCATGGCTTTGTAGCCGCCGCCGACGCGGGGGTACTCGATACCGGCTTCGGTTTTCAGCCATTGCTGCACGATCTGCGAGCGCAGCCCGCCACGAAAACAGTACAGGTAGCCATCGGGATTGGCCTGGGCGAACCGCGCCCATTGCTCGATACGCCCGGCCTTGATCGCCCCGGACACCAGTTCGTGCCCGAGCACGATAGCCGCTTGCTGGCCCTGCTGTTTGTAGCAAGTGCCGACCCGCTGACGCTCGTCATCGGTCATCAGTGGCAGGTTGACCACGCCCGGGAACGCGCCCTTGGCGAACTCGACCGGCGCGCGGGTATCCATCATCGGCCGGTCGTTGAGGAAGATGTCGCGGTAGTCGGTGATGTCAGTCGCCATCAAAACACCTCTACCGCGTGGGTCTGTCGCTCAACCAATTCACCGATGGGCTCAAGGGTCAGGCCCAGTTCGCTGGCGACCGCGTGAAACTCGGCGTCGCCCGCGGGCGTAACGGCGATCAGCAGGCCGCCGCTGGTCTGCGGGTCACACAGCACGCGCTTGTGCAGCTCCTGCAGGCGCCCGAGCTTGCTCGCGTAGCTGTCGAAGTTGCGCAAGGTGCCGCCCGGCATGCAGCCCTGGTCCAGGTAGTCCTCGATCCCGGGCAGGCGTGGGACTTTGTCGTATTCGATGCGTGCCGTCACGCCGCTGCCGTCAGCCATTTCCACCAAGTGGCCCAAAAGCCCGAAGCCGGTGACGTCGGTCATTGCCGTGACGCCGGCCAGTTTGCCGAAGCGGCTGCCAGGCTTGTTGAGGGTACACATCCAGTCACGAGCCAGGCCGATATCCGCCTCGCGCAATTTGCCCTTCTTTTCGGCAGTGGTCAGGATGCCGATGCCCAGGGGCTTGGTCAGGTACAAACGGCAGCCGACGGTGGCGGTGTCGTTGCGCTTCATATGGCGCTTTTGCACGATGCCGGTCACGGCCAGGCCGAAGATGGGCTCCGGCGCATCGATGGAGTGGCCACCGGCCAGGGGAATGCCAGCCTCGTCGCACACGGAGCGGCCGCCACGGATCACTTCGCGGGCAACCTCAGGCGCCAGGACATTCACCGGCCAGCCCAGAATGGCGATGGCCATCAACGGGTCGCCGCCCATGGCGTAGATGTCGCTGATCGCGTTGGTGGCGGCGATCCGGCCGAAGTCGAACGGGTCATCGACAATCGGCATGAAAAAATCAGTGGTGGAGACCACGCCGCGCTCGTCGTCGATGGCGTACACCGCCGCATCGTCCCGCGAGGCGTTGCCCACCCACAGGTTGGGGTCAAGGTTCTGTGCGCCGCTGCCGGCGAGGATCACTTCCAATACCTGGGGCGAAATCTTGCAGCCACACCCCGCGCCATGGCTGTACTGGGTAAGGCGAATCGGCTCGTTCATGGTGGACCTCAAGCTATCAAGTGCGCGGATTCTAACAGACGGCAAAAAGCCGGCGGGGCTCTTACGAGCACAGCCGGCCTTTTTGGGTTGCTGCGATTACTGGCGGGCGGCCAGCAACCGCTTGTGGCGGTTGCGCCGGGCGATGTTCAAGCACTCGATCGCCGCCGAGAACGCCATGGCCGCATACACGTAGCCTTTTGGCACATGGGCACCGAAGCCTTCGGCGATCAGGGTCATGCCGATCATGATCAGGAAGCCCAGGGCCAGCATCACCACGGTCGGGTTGTCGTGGATGAACTTGGCCAGCGGTTCAGCCGCCACCAGCATCACGATGACCGAGGTCACCACGGCAACGATCATGATCGGCAAATGCTCGGTCATGCCCACGGCGGTGATGATGCTGTCGATGGAGAACACCAGGTCGAGCATCAGGATCTGGCCGATGGCCGCAGCAAAGCCGATGGACACGACATTGCCGCTGCTGGCCTTCTCTTCAGGCTCCGGGTCCATGCTTTGATGGATCTCGGTGGTTGCCTTCCAGACCAGGAACAGGCCGCCGGCGATGAGGATCATGTCCTTCCACGAAAACGCCTGGCCGAGGATCTCAAACACCGGCGTGGTCAACTGCACGATGAACGCAATGGTGCTCAACAGGCCCAGGCGCAACACCAACGCCATGCTGATGCCGATGCGCCGCGCCTTGGCCCGGTGCTGCTCGGGCAATTTGTTGGTGAGGATCGAGATAAAGATCAGGTTATCGATGCCCAGCACGATTTCCATCACGATCAAGGTCGCCAGTGCGACCCAGGCGGTGGGGCTGGCGGCCAGTTGTACAAGGTAGTCCATAGATCAATCCTGACGTTGTGCTGGGAAATTAGGCTTCTTTACGCGTCGATTCAGACTCGTTTTGCGGCTGATCGTCTTTTTTCTGCGGACTGATCAGGCCTTGGGTCGCTTCACTCAATGCCTGCTCGGCGGCCTTGTGGGTGTCATCGATCACTTGCTTGGCCGATTCGCTGGCCTTGCCCATCACCTGCTGTGCGCTTTTTTCGACCTGATCACAACCGCTGACCACTACTAATGAAAGCGCAAGCAACGATGCCGCGCCCAGAGAATTGAGTTTCATGATGTTTTCCTCATTAGAACCATTGGGTCCAAATAGTGGCCCCTCGATAGCGATGCATTCTATGCAGGGGAACACTTCAGGAAAATTCGTATTTTTCTCGCGTATACTTCGGTTTTAACGAAGTGTAGGCCGGCATGCTCAATTACCGACAATTGCATTACTTCTGGGTGGTGGCCAAGACCGGCAGCATCGTGCGCGCCTGTGAGCAACTGAACCTCACCCCCCAGACCATCAGCGGGCAGATCAGTCTGCTCGAGCAAACCTTCGGTATCGCCCTGTTTCAGCGGGTCGGCCGTCAGCTCGAGCTGACCGAAGCCGGGCGCCAGGCGTTGCCCTATGCCGAGCAGATGTTCCAGACCGGCAACGAGTTGGAGGCGATGTTGCGCGCCCAGCCGAATGAGCAGCAGATTCTGTTTCGGGTCGGGGTGGCGGATGTGGTGCCCAAATCCATCGTCTACCGGCTGATCGCGCCGACCATGGAGCTCAGCGAGCCGATCCGCATCACCTGCCGCGAAGACAAACTCGAACGCCTGCTCGCCGACCTGGCGATCCAGCGCCTCGACCTGGTGATTTCCGACAGCCCCATGCCCACGCATCTGGACATCAAAGGCTACAGCCAGAAGTTGGGCGAATGCGGCATCAGTTTTTTCGCTACCCAAGCACTGGCTGACCGACACCGCGGCGTTTTCCCACAGTGTTTACAGGGCGCGCCGCTATTGATTCCGGGGGCGGAGACCGTGGTGCGCAGCCGCTTGCTGCGCTGGTTTGCCGAGCAACAGATCCAACCGAAGATCATCGGCGAGTTCGACGACAGTGCCTTGATGCAGGCATTCGGCCAATCCGGCAGCGGGATCTTTATCGCCCCCAGCGTGATCGCCGATGAGGTGGTGCGCCAGTACGGCGTCGCGCTGATTGGCCAGACCGAGGCAGTGACCGAATCGTTCTATGCGATTTCGGTGGAACGCAAGGTCAAGCACCCCGGCATCGTGGCGATTACCGAAGGCGCCAGGCGAGAACTGTTCACCGCCCTGCCCTGAGGGTTCAAGCGCCAGTCGGCAGCGGTTTGGCGCTCATCAGCCACAGCGCCAGCAGCATCGACACCAGGATGAACCCGGACGCAGCCAGGCCCAGGCTGGCCAGGCCGAGGGTGTCGATCACATGCCCACCGACCAAGGCGCCGAGACCGATACCGAGGTTTCCACCGGCAATATTCAGCGACGCGGCAAACGCCGGCGCATGCGGCGCAGCCTTCATCAGCCGCACATGGCTGACCAGGAACATCGCCGCCTGGGTCACGCCCCACACGGCCATCGCCGCCGCCAGGCCGATGGTGGAGTGAATCGCCGGCACCAACGCGACCATGCCGCCGATCATGAACCCGCAGAACACCATCGACGCAATCAAGGGGTGGCGATCCACCGCACGGCCGCCCAGGGAGTTGCCGATCAACCCGACCGCGCCAAAGCCCATCAGGCACCAGCCGACCAGCGTGCCGTCGAAGCCGGCCAGGCGCTCAAGGATGTCGGCCAGGTAGGTGTAGGCGGTGAACATGCCGCTGAAGACCAGGATCGACAGCAGGATATGCCCCTGCATCAACGGGCTGCGCAGCAGCTTGAATTGCGAGCGCAACGTCACCTGCGCGTTCTTCGCCTGTGTCACCGGCAGGTAGACAAACAGCAGCAGCGCCTTGGCCAAGGCAATCACCGCGAGGACCGCAAACGCGCTGCGCCAGCCGAACATATCGGAAATCAACGTGCCCACCGGAATGCCGAAGACGGTGGCGCAGACGATCCCGAAGCCGATCTTCTCGATGGCGCGACCGGCGTATGCCGGGCCGACGATGTCCACCGCCGTTTCACTGGCCAGCGCCCAGAACACCGGCAAACCCAACGCCGGAATCAAGCGCGCGAGGGACATCACCCAGATATTCGGCGCCAGCGCCGCCACGCCATTGGCCACGGCGAACATGATCAAAATCGTGATGAACAGGCGCTTGCGCTGGAACCGCGCGCAGTAGGCCGTGAGAAACGGGCCGAACGCCGCCACGGTGAACGCAAACAGGGTCACCAGCAGGCCGGCCTGGGACACGCTGACGTTCAGGTCCCGGGCAATCGACGGCAACAGGCCGACGATAATGAATTCTGTGGTCAGCACGGTAAAACCGGCGGCCGACAGCAGCAGGATGGGAAACAGCATGAAAACTCCAGAAACGACAACATCAACGAAAGCCCGGAGGCCCGCTGACGAAGAGGAAAGATGAGAGACGGCGATATTAACAGGATCTGTGCGAATTGGCCGCAAATGGGTGACGGAATGCCGCATCAACAGGGACATTTCCTACAGCATGATAGACTCCGCGCCCGCTTCCTACAGCGCGCTCCACCTGCAATGCTGCGTCCTACTAAAAAAACCAGAGACAACCGTTTATGACTGCTGCCCCTTCCCTTTTCCAACGACTCACGCGCGTCAGCCTGGTCACGCAAATCGTCATCGGCCTGATCGCCGGTATTCTGCTGGCCTTCGTGTTGCCCGACGCCGCCAGGGCCACCGGTTTCATTGGCAAAGTGTTTGTCACCGCGCTGAAGGCCGTGGCGCCGATCCTGGTGTTCGTGCTGGTGATGGCGTCGATCGCCAACCACAAACACGGCCAGGAAACCCACATCAAGCCGATCCTGTTCCTCTACCTGCTGGGCACCTTCGCGGCCGCCGTGGTTGCAGTGATCGCCAGCACGCTGTTTCCCTCGCCGCTGGTGCTCGCCACCCACGACGCCACCGTGAGCGCCCCCGGCGGCATCGTCGAGGTGTTGCAGAGCCTGTTGCTGAGCGTGGTGGACAACCCGGTGAGCGCGCTGATGAACGCCAACTTTATCGGCATTCTGGCCTGGGCCATCGGCATGGGCATCGCGATTCGCCATGCCGGCGAAACCACCCGCACGGTGCTCGATGACCTGTCCAACGGCGTGACCTTGATCGTGCGCGTGGTGATCCGCTTCGCGCCCCTGGGGATTTTCGGCCTGGTGGCCTCGACCCTGGCCACCTCCGGCTTCGGCGCCCTGCTCGGTTACGCCCACCTGTTGGTGGTGCTGATCGGCTGTATGCTGTTCGTGGCGCTGGTGATCAACCCGGCCATCGTATTCTGGAAACTGCGCCGCAACCCCTACCCACTGGTATTGATGTGCCTGCGCGAAAGCGGCATCACGGCATTCTTCACCCGCAGTTCGGCGGCGAACATTCCGGTGAACCTGGCGTTGAGCAAACGCCTGGGCCTGCATGAAGACACCTACTCGGTGTCGATCCCGCTGGGCGCCACCATCAACATGGCGGGTGCGGCGATCACCATCACCGTGTTGACCCTGGCCGCCGTACACACCCTGGGCATCATCGTAGACCTGCCCACCGCCGTGCTGCTCAGCGTGGTCGCCGCCATTTGCGCGTGCGGTGCGTCGGGCGTGGCCGGCGGTTCGCTACTGCTGATCCCGCTGGCGTGCAGCCTGTTCGGCATCTCCAGCGATATCGCCATGCAGGTGGTGGCCGTAGGTTTCATCATCGGTGTGTTGCAGGACTCGGCGGAAACCGCGCTCAACTCGTCCACCGATGTGCTGTTTACTGCGGCGGCGTGCCTGGGCAAGGAAGAGCAGCCGGTTTAAACAGCGCTCGCAAAAAAGCCCGGGGCCGTTCACAGCGGAACGACCCCGGGCTTTTTTATTTTATGCGCTCAGTACACGGTTATTCAGAAAGCGCCCATGTAATCACGCTTGCCCACTTCCACACCGTTGTGACGCAACAGCGCGTAGGCGGTGGTGACGTGGAAGAAGAACTGCGGCAGGCCGTAGGTCAGCAGGTAGGACTGGCCGCTGAAGCGCTTCTCTTTCGGCGTGCCTGGGCGAGTGATGATCTCGATGCCTTCTTTGCCGTCGATTTGCTCGGGCTTGATGCTGTCCATAAACGCCAGGACCTTGGCGATCAGCGCTTGCAGGTCGGCGAAGGTCACTTCGTTGTCTTCGTATTTCGGCACTTCGATCTCGGCCAGGCGCGCGGAAACGCCCTTGGCGAAGTCGACGGCGATCTGCACCTGGCGCACCAGTTGGAACATGTCCGGGAACAGGCGCGCTTGCAGCAAGGCGTTGGGTTCGATGTTCTTCGCGGTGGCGTGGGCTTCGGCTTTGTCCAGCACACCGCTCAGGGCGGTGAGCATTTGCTTGAAGACTGGGACGGAAGCGGCGTACAGGGAAATAGTCATGACAGTCTCATCGGTAAGGGCTGGGTTGGAACCAGCTGCGATTATAGCCATGCCGGCCGCTTGTCTTTTATTTTTTCGGGATTAGGCTAGTGCGTTCACTGCATAGGGAAAGCGCGATGACCGCTGAACACGATATCGACACCCCTGAGCCGCGCCTGAACAGCACGGAAATCCGCATCCTAGGCTGCCTGATCGAAAAACAGGCGACCAACCCGGAAACCTACCCCCTGACCCTCAACGCGCTGGTGCTGGCGTGCAACCAGAAGACCAGCCGCGAGCCGGTGATGAACCTCAGTCAAGGCCAGGTCGGCCAAAGCCTGCGCGTGCTGGAAGGCCAGGGTTTCACCCGCCTGGTCATGGGCAGCCGCGCCGACCGCTGGGAACACCGGGTCGACAAGGCCCTGGAATTGGTGCCGGCCCAGGTGATCCTGACCGGGCTGCTGTTTCTGCGTGGGCCGCAGACGGTCAACGAACTGCTGACCCGCAGCGGGCGCATGCATGACTTCGAAGACGCCGACCAGGTCGTACACCAGTTGGAACGCCTGATTGCGCGGGGGCTGGCCGTGCTGGTGCCGCGCCAGGCGGGGCAACGCGAGGATCGCTATACCCACGCGCTGGGCGACCCGGCGGATATCGAGGCGATTATCGCGGCGCGCGGCAACCCGGTGGAACGCGGGGCCGGCGGGGTCTCAGTCGAGCGCATCGAAGAGCTGGAAGCGCGGATTGCCGCGCTCGAAGAACGGCTGGCACAGCTGGAACAGGCCTGACACGCTCAACCCCCTGTAGGAGCCGGCTTGCCTGCTCCTACAGGTGATTGGCCGCGCTGTTCAGCCTCGCGCAAACGCGACGGCGCTTTCGAACTGCTCCTGGGTCGGCCGCACCCCGGTGTACAACACAAACTGCTCCAGCGCCTGGATCGCGATCACTTCCAGCCCGGTGATCACGCGCTTGCCTTGGGCACGTGCGCGCACGATCAACGGTGTTTCCGCCGGGATCGCCACCACATCGAACACAGTCTGCGCCTGGTCCACCGCGTCAGCCTCGAAAGCCAACTGATCGGCCTCGGCCCCGCCGGTCATGCCGATCGGCGTGACGTTGATCAACATCTGCGGGCGCAGATCGCCCAATTGCGCCTGCCATTGATAACCCAGGCTCTGCGCCAGCGCCCTGCCCGCCGCTTCGTTACGCGCCACGATCACGCCATTGGCATACCCGCCGTCGCGCAGGGCGCTGGCCACGGCTTTGGCCATGCCGCCGCTGCCGCGCAGGGCAAAGGTCGAATCTGTCGGCACTGCATGCTTTTTCAACAGTTGCGCGATGGCGATGTAGTCGGTGTTGTAGGCCTTGAGATGGCCGGCCGTGTTGACGATGGTGTTCAGGGACGCGATGGCTTTGACCGAACTGTCCAGTTCGTCCACCAGGGCAATACTGGCCTCCTTGAACGGCATCGACACCCCGCAACCGCGAATCCCCAACGCCCGGATACCGCCGATCGCGCCGGCTAAATCCTGGCTGCTGAAGGCTTTATAGTAGAAATTCAGACCCAGTTGTTCATACAAATGGTTATGAAATCGCAGGCCGAAATTCCCGGGACGCGCCGACAGTGACATGCACAGTTGGGTATCCTTGTTGGGGTGCATCTGCATGGGTAACTCCTTGAAGTAAGCAAATCGGTACAGACCTTACACAATCTTTACCAATCGGCCGTGCTGTTTTTCAGAAATACGTTGTCTTAAAAGTATCCCCGCGACATTACTTGAGCCAATTGATTGCAGGCCACAAGCGCAGGGGCTAACCGAGGAATGACCATGATTCGTAAAATCCCCAAGATCGCCTTGCTTATCGGTGCACTCGCTATGGCAGGCCAAGCCTCCGCCCACGGTGGTGGATGGGGTGGTCCGGCCGTCTTGGGTGCGTTAGTCGGCGCCGCCGTCGTAGGCTCCGTGGTTGCCAGCCAACCCCGTGAAGTCTATGTGCAGCAGCCGGTGTATGTGCAACCGCAACCGGTTTACGCCGCACCGCCGCCTGTGTACTACGCACCACCGCCGCCGGTGTATGTGCAACAAGAAGTCTATTACCGCCCGGCGCCGGTGTATTACGGGCCACCGCGTGGCTATTACGGCCACCCCCACGGCTACTATGGTCGCGGTTGGTAAGCTTGAACCGATCTGCCTGAACCGGCCTCGCCCACCCGCGGGGCCTTTTTTTGCATGGCGTTTTATCGCACCTCGCGCGGATTGATCGTACCAAGGTCGTTATAAGGACAATGGCCGAGTCGTAATCCCACATCATCGAAGCCGAAAGTCTACTTGCCCGACCGGGTCTCGCGCTGTCATGTTTGTGTCACGACTCACTTTCACTATCCCACCTCTGAACCCGATAACAACAAGGACGGCTGACCATGCCCACGCAAAACCCACACCACGTAGCCGGACTCTGTACGTCCAGCAAGGTCTACAGCGCACTGACCGAACTCAAGCACCTGGAAGGCCACCGCAGCGCAAAATTCCTCGCACTGCTGACCGAAAGCCTGGTGCGCAAAGGCCTGCTCAATGAGCAAGAAGTGGTACACATGCTCGATCAAGTGGTGGAGTGACGCCTGGCGTTGATGTCGACTATCAAGCCGGGTGATTTTTCCTCGACGCTGGCACCCCGTAAGGTGACCCCCATAGCGATTGGAGGTTCATATGCCCACTATTCAGATCATGTCCGTCATCGGCAGCGCCGTTCCTGCCCCCCTGCGCAAGCTGGGTGTACTCGCCTGCTGGTACCTGATGCACGATGGCGAACCCGTCAGCGGCCCGCTCACGTCGTTATCGGCTGCCGAGCAACAAGCGGCAACCTTCAGGCTGCGCGCCTGAGGCCTAGGGCAACGGCAACTTGAGCCGCGGCTTGCTTTCGACAAACAACGCCCAGCTGGACATGAACAACGCCGCCACCAGCGGCCCGATCACAAAGCCGTTGAGGCCGAACACCGACAGGCCGCCCAGGGTCGAGATCAGAATCAGGTAGTCCGGCATCTTGGTGTCCTTGCCCACCAGGATCGGGCGCAGCACGTTATCCACCAGGCCGATGACGAACACACCAAACAGGCTCAGCACCACGCCTTGCCAGATCGCCCCACTCAGCAGGAAGTACGCCGCCACCGGCCCCCACACGATCCCCGCGCCCACCGCCGGCAGCAGCGACAAAAACGCCATCAGCACCGCCCAGAGCAACGCGCTGGGAATGTCCAGAAACCAGAAGATCAAACCGCCCAACGCGCCTTGGGTCACGGCAACCAACACGTTGCCCTTGACCGTGGCGCGCACCACGCGGTTGAACTTGAGTTGCAGGCGGCGCTTTTGCGGCTCGGCCAGCGGCACCGCCGTGCGGACTTTTCGCACCAGCTCCGGGCCGTCACGCAGCAGGAAAAACAGCAGATACAGCATGATGAAAAAACTCACCAGGAAATCGAACGTGCCCTGGCCAAAGCTGAACGCCTGACTGGCGAAGAACTGGCTGCCCTGCATCGCACTCTTGACGATTTTCTCGCGCAGGCTTTCCAGGTTGCCCATGCCGAAGCGGTCCAGAAGGTGCTGAAAATAAGGTGGCAGGAAGTTCTTGAACTGTTCGATATACCCGGCCACGTCCAGCTTGCCGCTTTCGACATTTTTGTACAGCGTGGCCCCCTCCTGCACCAGCAAGGCGCTGGTGATGATCACCGGCAGAATCGCAATCACCAGGCACACCGTCAGGGTGGCCAGGGAGGTCAGGTTGCGGTTCCAGCCTGATTTCACCTGCAGGCGCCGCTGCATCGGGGCAAAGATGATGCCCAGGATGACCGCCCAGAACACCGCGCCGTAAAACGGCAGCAATATCCAGATAAAGGCAACGGTCACCAGGGCCAGCAGTAACAGCAGAGTCTTGAATTGCAGATTGGTTTGATTCATGTCCGATCCAGGTCAAAAAGCCGGGCGCGCGCTTGCGTCCACGTGCTTAGTCCGTCGCAAATCCCGGGAGTGCCTTTTTTGTTGCAGCAAGCGTAGACCTGGATCAATAAATCCCTGCACGCGTTCGGCTACGCTCGCGGCCTTTTGGGCCCACTCCCCATGTCTCTCGTCCTTGCACCCGAACTGCTCGCCCCCGCCGGCACCCTGAAAAACATGCGCTACGCCTTCGCCTACGGCGCCGATGCGGTATACGCCGGCCAGCCGCGCTACAGCCTGCGCGTGCGCAACAACGAATTCGACCACGCCAACCTGGCCCTGGGCATCGAGGAAGCCCATGCACTGGGCAAGCGTTTCTACGTGGTGGTCAACATCGCGCCGCACAACGCCAAGCTGAAGACCTTCCTCAAGGACCTGGCCCCGGTGATCGCAATGGGCCCGGATGCGTTGATCATGTCCGACCCCGGGCTGATCATGCTGGTGCGTCGCCACTTCCCGATGATGCCCATCCACTTGTCGGTGCAGGCCAATACCGTGAACTGGGCCAGTGTGGAATTCTGGCAACAGCAGGGCATCTGCCGGGTGATCCTGTCGCGGGAATTGTCCTTGGAAGAGATCGGCGAAATCCGCGAGCAAGTGCCGGCCATGGAGCTGGAAGTGTTTGTCCATGGCGCGTTGTGCATGGCCTATTCCGGGCGCTGCCTGCTCTCCGGCTATATGAACAAGCGCGACGCCAACCAAGGCACCTGCACCAACGCCTGCCGCTGGAAATACCAGGCCACGCCGGCGGTGGAAAACGCCACCGGCGATATCGTCCAGGAATATCAGCCGGAACCCACACTGGGCATTGGCGCGCCGACCGATCAGGTGTTCCTGTTGCAGGAGGCCAACCGCCCGGATGAACAGATGCCCGCCTTCGAAGACGAGCACGGCACCTACATCATGAACGCCAAGGACCTGCGCGCGGTGCAGCATGTGGAGCGCCTGACCCGCATGGGCGTGCATTCGTTGAAGATCGAAGGCCGCACCAAGTCCCACTTCTACTGCGCGCGCACCACCCAGGTGTATCGCCAGGCCATCGATGACGCCGTGGCCGGTCGCGAATTTGACCGCAACCTGATGACCAACCTGGAGTCACTGGCCCAACGCGGCTACACCGAAGGTTTCCTGCGTCGCCATGTACACGACGAGTACCAGAACTACCAGAACGGCAGTTCGGTGTCGGAACGTCAGCAGTTCGTCGGCGAATTGACCGGCGAGCGCCGGGGCGAGCTGGCGGAGGTCAAGGTGAAGAACCGCTTTGCGGTGGGCAATCACCTGGAACTGATGACCCCCGCCGGCAACTTTCACTTCGACCTGGCCACCCTGCACAACGCCAAGGGCGAAGCCATCGAGGTGGCGCCGGGGGATGGGCACACGGTGTATGTGCCCTTGCCGGCGCAGATGGATCTGCGTTTCGGCCTGTTGATGCGCGACGTCGAGTAACCCCGTTCAGATCCTGAACTGAGCCACCAGTTGGCCCAAGCGCTGGCCGAGGTCGGCCAGGCTGCGCGACGTCTGGGCGCCCAACTGGGTTTCATCGGCCACGCTGTCGACCGCCACGGCAATCTGATGCACGCTGCGGTTGATCTCTTCGGCGACCGCGGTCTGTTCTTCGGCGGCGCTGGCAATTTGCGCGTTCATCGAGTTGATGGTGCCGATCAACTGCGCCATGGTGTCCAGCGACGCCCCGGCTTCGTTGGCTTGGGCCGAGGTGCCGTCCCCGGCATCGCTGGAGCGGCGCATGGCCTCCACGGCGGCGACCGTGCCTTTTTGCAGGCGATCGATCATGCCCTGGATTTCCTGGGTGCTGGTCTGGGTACGACTGGCCAGGGCACGCACTTCGTCGGCGACCACGGCAAAGCCGCGACCGGCCTCCCCCGCCCGCGCCGCTTCGATCGCGGCGTTAAGGGCCAACAGGTTGGTCTGCTCGGCAATCGAGCGGATAACGCCGAGCACGCTGACAATCGACGACACATCCTGCTGCAAGCTGTCGAGGGACACGCCGCTGCTGCGGATATCGTTCACCAACGCATGGATCTGCGCGATGCTGCCGTCCACCACGCGCTTGGCAGCCTGGCCCTCGGCGTCGGTCTGTTGCGCAGCCACGGAAGCGCCTTGGGCACTGCGCGCAACCTCCTGGGCGGCGGAAGACATTTGATTGATCGCGGTGGCCACCTGGTCGGTCTCGTGACGCTGACGCTCCATGGCCTGCTCCGAACGCTGCGCCTGGTCGGACACCTGGCCCACCAGCCCGGTGAGTTGCGCGGTCATTTCGGTGATCTGGCGCACCAAACCGTGGATCTTTTCGACAAACCGGTTGAAGGCCCCGGCCAGATCGCCCAGCTCATCCTGGCTGGTGATAGCCAGGCGCCGCGTCAGGTCGCCCTCACCGGCAGCGATGTCGTCGAGGTTGGCTTTCATCAGGTGCAGCGGACGCAGGATGGTATTGGCCAGGACCATGCCCGCCGCCGCAATCACCAGCAGCACCAGCACGGCCACACCGAAGATACTCAGCAATACGCCCTCCATGCGCTTCTTGACCTTGGCCTCGACCACCGCCACCTGGGCATCGATGCCATCCAGGTTGACCGAGGTGCCGAATACCATGTCCCACTTGGGCAGGTATTCGGTGTAGCCAAGCTTGGGCACCAGTTCGGTCTGGCCGGGCTGGGTCGAGCTGTATTGCAGGTAGTGGGTGCCGTCCTTGCCGACCTTGACCAGGTCGCGGTTGACGTAGACGCCATTGGGGTCGCGGTTGTCCTTGAAGCTCTTGCCCACGCCGTCCGGGCTGTTGCCCTTGAACAGGCGGATGGTTTCGGAGTCGTAGCCGAAGAAGTAGCCATCCTTGCCGTAGCTGGTATTGGACAGCAGCTTGACCACCTCGGCACGCGCCGCCGTATCGCCCGGGGCGGCGGCGTCGTAGAGCGGCTTGATGGTGGTCATGGCCACTTCCACATAACTCTGCAGAGTGGCCTTGGCGGCGTCGAGCAAGTGCTGGCGGGTCTCATCCACCTCGTTGCGCGCTTGCCCCTTGAGGATCCACACCGTGGTCAGGCTGATCACCAACGCAAACAACAGCACCGGCACGATGGCCAGGCACAGGACTTTGACCTTCAGGCTCAGACGCATGGCTTTTCTCTCTTATTAGTGGCGGCTTAAGAGGTTAACGGCCAGTTGCGCAGATTCTGTAGGACGACCCCGTCAGAGCGTCATCGCCGCCACCCAGCCGAACACCAGCAGCGGGATGTTGTAATGCAGGAACGTCGGCACCACGGTGTCCCAGATATGGTGGTGCTGGCCGTCGATATTCAGGCCGGAGGTCGGGCCCAGGGTCGAGTCCGACGCTGGCGAACCGGCATCGCCCAAGGCGCCGGCCGTGCCGACGATGCACACAATGGCCAGCGGGCTGAAGCCCAGTTGCACACACAGCGGCACGAAAATCGCGGCCAGGATCGGCACCGTGGAAAACGACGAACCGATGCCCATGGTCACCAGCAGCCCCACCAGTAACATCAGCAACGCCCCGATCCCACGGCTATGGCCGATGAACGCCGCCGACGTTTCCACCAGCGAGCGCACGTCACCGGTGGCCTTGAGCACTTCGGCGAAGCCTGAAGCGGCAATCATGATGAAGCCGATCATCGCCATCATCTTCATGCCTTCGGTGAACAGGTCGTCGGTCTCGCGCCAGCGCACAATGCCCGATACCGAGAAAATCAAAAACCCGGCCAGGGCGCCGATGATCATCGAGTCCAACCACAACTGAATGATGAACGCCGAGGCGATCGCCAGGCCGGCCACCAGCAGGGTCAGTGGGTTGTATTGCACCGCGACCTGTTCGACCCGCTCGATTTTCTCCAGGTCGTACACGCGCTTTTTACGGTAGCTGACAAACACCGCCACCAGCAGGCCGACCACCATGCCCAGCGCCGGCAGGCCCATGGCGTGGGTCACGTTGACCTGGCTGATGTCCACGCCGCTCTTGGCCACGTTGGCCAGCAGGATCTGGTTGAGAAAGATGTTGCCGAAGCCCACCGGCAGGAACATGTAGGGCGTGATCAAACCGAAGGTCATCACGCAGGCGATCAGGCGACGGTCCAGTTGCAGTTTGGTCAGCACGTACAGCAACGGCGGCACCAGCAGCGGGATAAACGCGATATGAATCGGCAGGATGTTTTGCGAGGCGATCGCCACCCCCCACAGCAGGCCGATCAGTAGCCATTTGACATGGCTGCCGCCGCTGGCTTCCTGGCGATCGACCAGCAGCAACGCCTTGTCCGCCAGGGCATGGGCCAGGCCGGACTTGGCAATCGCCACCGCGAAAGCGCCGAGCAATGCGTAGGACAAAGCCACTGTCGCGCCACCACCCAGCCCACCGTTGAAGGCCTGGAGCGTGGCGTCGATGCCCAGGCCACCGGTCAGCCCGCCCACCAGGGCGCCGACGATGATGGCGATGACCACATGCACGCGGGACAAGCTGAGCACCAGCATGGTGCCGACCGCGGCGATGACTGCGTTAATCATGGTTACCTCAAGCAAAAAACAAAATACAGGCATGCCCGCACCGGCATGACTGCCGGTGTGCAGGCTGGAAGGAGGTCTTATTAGAGGGCGCGCACTTTGCAGCAGGCGCGGTCGCATGTCAAAAAACGACGTCGCTTTCAAATTTAAATTGAACGTTTGAATAAAGAAAAAAATACAGCCGCCGATATAAAGGCTCTCTATGTTTTCAGGTAAAGGATGCTCCGCGATGTCCCTCAGACAGCTGTCCATTCAATGGAAAATCACCCTGCTCGCCGGCCTCTGCCTGCTGGGGATCGTGACCCTGCTGGTGGGTCTGTCGCTGTATCGCATGGAACAGAGTTCGCAGCAGGTCAAAGCCTCCAGCATGCACATGCTCGACGAAGCGGCCCGGGCGCGTATCGAAGCCCAGGGCGAAGCGCAGGCGCTGGGCATCCGCCAGCAGTTCATGGATGCCTATCAATACGGTCACGGGTTTTCCCGCCAGGTGCTGTTCCTGCGCGAACAGGCAGAAAAGCGCTTCCTTGACGCCTTCGACACCCGTGAAGACTTGACCCGCCAGGTCAAGGCCGCCTTGCAGGCCAACCCCGACCTGCTCGGCTTGTCCCTGGTGTTCGAAGCCAATGCCCTGGACGGCAAGGACGAGCTGTTCGTCAACCAGCCAGAGCTGGGCAGCAACGACAAAGGCCGATTCGCCCTCTATTGGTCACAGCCGACGCCCGGCAAACTCACCGCCATGTCGCTGCCCGAAAGCGACATGTCCGACACCAGCATCGGCCCGAGTGGAGAAAAGGCCAACGCCTGGTTCACCTGCCCGCGCACCACCCTCAAACCGTGTGTGATCGAACCGTACTTCTATGTCATCGACGGCCAAAACGTACTGATGACCAGCCTCGTGTTCCCGCTGATAGTGAATGGCAAAGTCATCGCCTCGCTGTCGGTGGACATCAACCTCAACAGCCTGCAGGCGGTGAGCCAGCAGGCGAGCCACACGCTGTATGACGGCCAGACCCAGGTCAGCATTCTCAGCGCCACCGGCTTGCTGGCCGGCTACAGCCCGGATGCGAGCAAGCTCAGCCAGCGCCTGGACCAGGTCGACACCGCCAGCGGCGCGCAATTGCTCAGCGCCCTGGCCGGCAGTACGCGGATCAGCAGCCTGCGTGCCGACCATCGACTCAAGGTCCTGGCACCGTTCACGCCGATCCCCGGCGGCAAGCCGTGGGGCGTGTTGCTGGATGTGCCGGAAAAAATCCTGGTGGGCCCGGCCGAAGCGCTCAAGGCGCAACTGGACGCCGACAACGCCCGTGGCACCCTGCTCGAGTTGAGCCTGGGCCTGCTCGCCGCCGTGATCGGCCTGGGACTGGTGTGGCTGATGGCGCGCAGCGTGACCCGGCCGATCCTGAGCGTGGCGCACATGCTCGAAGACATCGCCAGCGGCGAAGGCGACCTGACCCGCCGCCTGGACTACGCCAAACAGGACGAACTGGGGCAACTGGCCGGCTGGTTCAACCGCTTCCTCGACAAACTGCAGCCGATCATCGCCGAGGTCAAACGCTCGGTGCAGGACGCCCGCGGCACCGCCGACCAATCCGCCGCGATCGCCAGCGAAACCAGCGCCGGCATGGAGCAGCAATACCGCCAGGTCGACCAGGTGGCCACCGCCTCCCATGAAATGAGCGCCACCGCCCAGGACGTCGCCCGCAGTGCGGCCCAGGCCGCCCAAGCCGCGCGCGATGCCGACCAGGCCACCCGTGACGGCCTGCAGGTGATCGACCGCACCACCACCAACATCGGCCATCTGGCGGCGGACATGAGCACCGCCATGACCCAGGTTGAAGGCCTCGCGACCAACAGTGCGCAGATCGGCTCGGTGCTCGAAGTGATTCGCGGCATCGCCGAGCAGACCAACCTGCTGGCCCTCAACGCCGCCATCGAAGCGGCCCGGGCCGGTGAGGCCGGCCGTGGGTTTGCCGTGGTCGCCGACGAAGTGCGCAACCTGGCGCGTCGTACCCAGGAGTCGGTGGAAGAAACCCGCCTGGTGATCGAGCAACTGCAAAGCGGCACCACCGATGTGGTCGGCGCCATGGGCAACAGCTATCGCCAGGCCCAGAGCAGCGTCGAACAAGTCGGCGAGGCGGTCACCGCCCTGCGCCAGATCGGCGCCGCGGTCACAGTGATCAGCGACATGAACCTACAGATCGCCAGCGCCGCCGAAGAGCAAAGCGCAGTGGCCGAGGAGATCAACAGCAACGTGGCGACAATCCGCGATGTCACCGAGTCGCTGTCGGAACAGGCCAACGAATCGGCGCGCGTCAGCCAGGCGTTGAACCACCTGGCCAATCAGCAACAGGGGTTGATGGATCATTTCCAGGTGTGAGTGACCGACACCGACTCTGAAGGAAATCCAATGTGGGAGGGGGCTTGCCCCCGATTGCAGTGGGTCAGTCAAAGGCTACATCGACTGATTCACCGCTATCGGGGGCAAGCCCCCTCCCACACTTTTGATCGGCTGGTCATCGCCTGGCCATGATTAATACATGTAAACGATGTCTCCGGTTTCAAACGTAAAGGATGTCTCCGGTCTGTACCGGGGTAAGCCCCCTCCCCCCCATTTTTGAACGACCTCAGCGTTTGGGCAGTTCGATCAGCACCTTGAGCCCGCCCAGTTGGCTTTCCTGCAACTGCAACACCCCGCCCCACACCTCGACGATATCGCGCACGATTCCCAGGCCCAGGCCATGGCCGTCGGTCTGCTCGTCCAGGCGCGTACCACGGCTGAACACCCGGTCGTGTTGGGCTTCGGGAATGCCGGGGCCGTCGTCTTCCACCGCCAGCAGGTAACTGTGCGGCGTCTCGCCGATGCTCAGGCGCACCTGCGCATCCGCCCATTTGCAGGCGTTATCCAGCAGGTTGCCGAGCAGCTCCAGCAGGTCTTCGCGGTCCCAGGGCAATTGCAGGCCAGGGACGGCGTGGTGGCTCAAGTCCAGGTGGTCGCCGTGGACCATGTTCAGGGTCGCCAGCAGGCCCGGCAGTTCGTTCGCGCAATCAAACAAGGCGCCCGGCAGGGTGTCGCCGGCCAGGCGTGCGCGGTTGAGTTCGCGGTCGAGGCGCTGTTGCACCTGTTCAAGCTGTTCGCGCAGCAGCGTGCGCAAGCGCGGCTGATCCTTGAGCGCTTCGCTCGACGCCGCGCTCAACAGCACCGACAGCGGGGTTTTCAGCGCGTGGCCGAGGTTGCCCAGGGCATTGCGTGAACGCTTGAGGCTGTCTTCAGTGTGAGCCAGCAGGTGGTTGATCTGCGCCACCAGCGGTTCCAGCTCCTGCGGCACCTGGGTGTCGAGTTGCGAGCGCTGGCCCTGTTGCAGCTGGGCGATCTGGTTGCGCGCAACTTCCAGCGGGCGCAAGGCACGACGGACCGTGACCCGTTGCAGGATCAACACCAGCAACAGGGCCGCCACCCCCAGCACCAGGCCGATCTGACGCATCAGCCGAAAGCTTTCACGCACGGGCGTGTAGTCCTGGGCCACGCTGATGGAAATCAATTGGCCGAAGCGCTTGTAGTCCGAACGCAGTACCAACAGTTGCTGGCCTTCCGGCCCCAGTTGCAGATTGCCCTTGAGCCCGGCCGCGGGCAGGCGTGGCAGCTCCTGGTCCCACAACGAGCGGGAGCGCCAGTGGATGTCGGCGAAATCGATACGGAAATAATGCCCCGAGAACGGCCGCTGATAGGCCGGCGCCAGGCGTTGCTCGTCGAGTTGCACGCCATTCGGCCCGCGCACCAGCGCCACCAGCAGGTTCTCGCTGTCGTTGCGCAGGCCGGCCTCCAAATAGCGCTGCAAACCGGCTTCGAACAACCACAGGCTGGTTTGCGCCAGCACCACGCCGACCACCACCATCACGCTGATCAGCCCCAGGCTCAGGTGCCGCTGGATCGACTTCATGCAGGACTGGCGCCGAACCGGTAACCCTGGCCGCGCCGGGTTTCGATCACGCTGCGGCCCAATTTGCGGCGCAGGTGGTTGACGTGGACTTCGAGCACATTCGAATCGCGCTCGGTCTCACCGTCATATAAATGCTCGGCCAGATGGCTTTTCGACAGGATCTGTTGCGGGTGCAACATGAAATAGCGCAGCAAGCGAAACTCGGCGGCGGTCAGCTGGATTTCGTCGCCGTCGCGCAGCACGCATTGGCGCCCTTCATCCAGGTGCAGGCCGGCCGCTTGCAAGGTCGGCTGGTTGGCCTGGCCATGGGAACGGCGCAACAGCGCCTGGACACGCAGGTGCAGTTCTTCGGGGTGAAACGGTTTGCTCAGGTAATCATCGGCCCCGGCCTTGAGCCCTTCGATGCGCTCGGCCCAGGAATCGCGCGCGGTGAGGATCAGCACCGGGGTGGCCAGTGCGGCCGCGCGCCATTGCGCCAACACCTCGAGCCCGGGCAAGCCGGGCAGGCCGAGGTCGAGGATGATCAAGTCATAGGGTTCGCTGCGGCCCTGGTACGCGGCATCGCGCCCATCGGCCAGCCAATCGACGGCATAGCCCTGGCGCTGCAGGCCGGCCAGCAGTTCATCGGCCAGCGGTACGTTATCTTCCACCAACAGCAGGCGCATCAGTCTTCCTCGTCTTTGATCAGCGCACCGCTGGTGGCGTCGAGTTTGATCTCGCGCACCACACCGTCGGTCGTCACCAGTTCCACTTCATAGGCATATTGCTCGTCCTTTTTCTCAAGCTCGGCCTCCAGCAGCCGCGAGCCGGGGTGGCGCGCCATGGCCTGCTGCAACAGTTGCTCGAGCGGCAGGATCACCCCCTGCTGGCGCAGTGCCAAGGCTTCGTCCTGGTTGAGGTCGCGGGCTGACAGGCTTGAGCAAAACGCCAGGAGCACCAGCCCCGCCCAGCCAGCGGCGCGTCGATATACCTTCATTACGTATCCTGATGATTCTTGAGCACATGCCCGGTGAGCGCGTCCAATTCAACCTCCCATTCGATGCCGTCGACATCCTCCAGTTCGACCTCGTAGAGGTACTTGCCGTAGACCTCGTCCAGGTCGGTGTCCAGCAGGGTCGAACCGGGATGCAAGGCCAGGGCCGTGGCGTCCAGCTGATCGAAGGCGACAATAGTAACAGTGCCGGGCCCGCGGAGTGACTTGTCAGGGTCGGCTGCCAGGGCCTGTGCCGCCAAAGAGGCCGCGCACCCGGCGGCGACCAGCATTGTGAGACGCTTCATGCTGAGTCTCCGTTTCACGATATTTGTCCTACACCCGCCAGCGTATCCGCGGCAACTTAACTGAAACTGAATTGCCACCATGGCAATTCGCGTCACCCGCATTTTCCTTCACCCGGCGAGATTTTCTATACTGCCCCGCTCGCTTCAACAGAGACCGGTATGACAGCCATCCACATCAAGTTTCCCGCCCTGACCCTCAAGGCCGGCAAACGCGCCTTTGCGCGCATTCGCGAGCAAGGCCTCAAGCCTGCCGATGTCGGTATCCTTCCCGGTGCGGCAGGCGGGCCCAAGGCCTTGGGCATCCAGGGCCTGGACCTGGCGCTGTTCGGCGAGTGGCTGCCCCGCGCGCCACGCGAACGTGCGCTGATCGGTGCCTCCATCGGTTCCTGGCGGTTTGCCAGCGCCTGCCTGCCCGACCCGGTGCAAGGCCTGCTCGACCTCGGCCGTCTGTACAACGAACAACGCTTCGCCAAAGGCGTGACCATGGCCGAGGTCAGCCAGAGCTGCCGGCGCATGCTCGATGACCTGCTGGCCGGGCGCGATGCGCGGGTGCTGGACAACCCCGGCTATCGGCTGAACATCATGGTGGTCAAGAGCCACGGCCTGCTCGCCGATGACCACCGCGGGCGGCTGGGCCTGGGCCTGTCGTCGGTGATTGCCGACAACCTGCGCGGCCGCGCGCGGCTGGCGCGGCATTTCGAGCGGCTGATCATCCATGACCCGCGCCAGGCGCCGCCAGTGCATGCGCTGCGGGATTTTCCGTCGCGCTTCCTCGACCTGAACCTGGGCAACCTGCGCCAGGCGCTGCTGGCGTCCGGCTCGATTCCCCTGGTGATGCAAGGCGTGCGCGACCTGCCTGGCGCCGGTGCCGGCACCTACCGCGACGGCGGCCTGCTGGATTACCACCTCGACCTGCCCTACCACGGCGATGACATCGTGCTGTACCCGCACTTCACCGACCGCGTCATCCCCGGCTGGTTCGACAAGGGCCTGCCGTGGCGACGCAGCAATCAACAAGGCTTGCAGGACGTGTTGCTGCTGGCGCCGTCGAAGGACTACCTGGCCCGCCTGCCCCACGGCAAACTGCCGGACCGCAGCGACTTCAAGCGCTTTCTGGGCGATGACGCGACTCGCAACAAATACTGGCAAACCGCAATGAGCGAGAGCCGGCGCCTGGGCGATGAGTTTCTGCATCTGGCCGACCAGGGTGGCCTGGGCGAGCGCTTGCAGGCGCTTTGACCCAGCGGTATGCGCGAGGCGCGATGTAGCTGTTAAACTCGCCGCCTGCCAGAAACCTGACCGAGCTGAAAAATACTGTGGAAATCTTCAAGGAATTTACATTCGAATCCGCCCACCGCCTGCCCCACGTGCCAGACGGCCACAAATGCGGGCGCCTGCATGGGCATTCGTTCAAGGTGGCGATCCACCTGAGCGGCGACCTGGACCCCCATACCGGCTGGATTCGCGACTTCTCGGAGATCAAGGCGATTTTCAAGCCGCTCTATGAACGCCTCGACCACAACTACCTGAACGACATCCCCGGCCTGGAAAACCCCACCAGCGAAGTACTGGCCAAGTGGATTTGGACCGAATTGAAACCCCTGCTGCCCGAACTCAGCGCGATTCGCATCCATGAAACCTGCACCAGCGGCTGCATCTATCGCGGCGAGTAACCCTCACGTCAACGCCCTGCGGGAGCGCCCCATGGAAAACACCTGGCTGGCCCAGGCCAAACGCTTGCAGGCATTGGCTTCCACGGGGCTGCACTTTTGCACCGACGACTTCGAACGCGAGCGCCTGGAAGAAATTGCCGAGATCGCCCACAGCATGCTCGCGCAATTGGGCAATGTGCCGCTGGAGCGCATCAGCGGGCTGGTCCCGGATTTCGCCCAGCGCTATTCGACGCCGATGATCGATGTCCGCGGCGCGGTGATCGACGGCGAGCGCATTCTGCTGGTGCGCGAGGCGACCGATGGTTGCTGGGCGCTGCCGGGGGGCTATGCCGATATCGGTCTGTCGGCCGCAGAAAACATCGTCAAGGAGATCCGCGAGGAAGCCGGGCTGACCGTGACGGCGCGGGCGCTCTACAGCGTCACGCACAAGGCCAAGGGCTTGTATCGCCCGGATGTGCGGGACTTCTACAAGCTGTATTTCCTGTGTGAACGGGTCGACCAACTGGCGCCGACGGCCGGGTTCGAAACCACCGAGGTGGGCTTTTTCACCCTCGACGACCTGCCGCCGCTGTCCCGTGGGCGCACCATCGAAAGCGATCTCGAGGCGGCCTTTGCGTTTCATCGCGGCGAAACCACGCTGACGCTGTTCGACTGATCCAATTTGTATCACCGCTGCACCGCTTTCGTGCCCGATTGGGCACCGCGACCACTCCCGCCCGCGTTCCGCGCCTGTCTGGCGATAAATCCTGTGCATACTGCACAACACCCACCGTGCGCCCGTCACTGCTGCTCAATTGGCACGCGCGGTGCAATAGGCCTGCGTCACTCATTCAGGGAGCAAGGCACATGACGCAGCAAGAACCGGGCAACGATTACCCCCTCAGCGAAGTCCCGATGCACGCACGCAAGGGCCTGGCGTCCACCGCCATGGTGCTGCTGGGCTTCACCTTTTTCACCGCGACCATGTTTGCCGGCGGCAAGCTGGGCGTGGCGTTCAGTTTCGTCGACATGCTCGGCGTCGTGGCCTTGGGTAACCTGCTGTTGGGCATTTATGCCGCAGGCTTGGGTTACATCGCGTTCAAGAGCGGCCTGAACTCGGTGCTGATGGGGCGCTTCTGTTTTGGCGAAGTCGGCAGCAAGCTCAGTGATTTGATCCTCGGTTTCACCCAGATCGGCTGGTACGCCTGGGGCACCGCCACCGCCGCCGTGGTGCTGGGCAAATATTTCGAGCTGAGCCAGGGCAACGTGCTGGTGCTGATGGTGCTGTTTGGCCTGCTGTTCTGCGCCACGGCCTACGTGGGCTATCGCGGGTTGGAGATTCTGTCCTACATCGCGGTGCCGGCCATGGGCATTCTGTTGTGCCTGTCGATGTGGGTCGCCACGGTGAAAGTCGGCGGGCTGCAAGGCTTGCTGGCGGTGGTGCCGACGTCGGAACTGGACTTGTCGACGGCGATCACCCTGGTGTTCGGCACCTTTGTCAGCGGCGCGACCCAGGCCACCAACTGGACGCGCTTTTCGCGCTCGGCCAAGGTCGCGGTGCTCGCCAGCCTGATCGGTTTCTTTGTCGGCAATGGCTTGATGGTGCTGATCGGGGCTTATGGCGCCATCGTCTATCAACAGCCCGACGTGGTGGAGGTGTTGCTGCTGCAAGGCTTTGCCACGGCCGCGATGGCGATGTTGCTGCTCAATATCTGGAGCACGCAGGACAACACCATCTACAACTTCGCCGTGGCCGGTTGCAACCTGCTGCGCACCCGCCGCCGCAAGACGGTGACCCTGGCAGGTGCGGTGATCGGCACGCTGCTGGCGCTGCTCGGCATGTACGACATGCTGGTGCCGTACCTGATCCTGCTGGGCACGGTGATTCCACCGATTGGCGGGGTGATCATGGCGGACTTTTTCTATCGCTACCGCGGCCGCTATCCGCGCCTGGCCGATGCGCGCCTGCCGGCGTTCAACTGGCCGGGGCTGACCGCCTACGCCGTGGGCACCGTACTGGCGTTCAATTCGCCCTGGGTGGCGCCGTTGGTGGGGATCGTCGCCGCGTCGCTGACCTACATGCTACTCAGCGCCGTACTGCGCGTGCGGGCACCGTTGGCTGACGCACAGGCATGAGCCTGACCATTGCCGATGTGCTCGCCCTGCCGGGGCTGGATTCCCTGTGCCTGCGCGCCGGGGCGGCGGGCCTGGAGAATGCCGTGCGCTGGCCGTATGTCGCAGAGAACAGCGGCATCGCCGAGTGGGTGCTGGGGGGCGAACTGGTGTTCGTCACCGGTATCAATCACCCACGGGACGAAGCGAATTTGCTGCAACTGCTGGAGGAAGCCTGCCTGCGTCAGGTGGCCGGGTTGGTGATTCTCACCGGGCCGGCCTACATCCAGGCGATTCCCCAGCGCTTGCTGGACGCCGCCGAAGCCGCCGACATGCCGCTGATCGAACAGCCTTACTCACTGAAAATGGTGCTGGTGACCCAGGCGATCGGTTCGGCGTTGATCCAGTCCGAACAATTGGGCCGCTCGCGGCACGATGTGCTGGAGCGGTTGCTGGCCGGTGACTATCAATCGTTGGATCTGCTGCTGCACCGCGCCGCCCAGTTGGGCATGCCCCTGGCCGGCCATTGGCAAATCGTGCAGTTGCAGTTGGAGGGCAGCGACGCGTTATTTGCCCAGGGTGAGGCCGCGCAGATGGAAGCGCAGTTGGCGCGGCAACACGACAGCATTACCCGGCGCTTGCGGCAGTTGTCGGCCGCGGTGCCGGTACTCGGGCGCGCCGGCCAATGGACGTTGCTGCTGCCGGCCGCCGATGCCGTCGCGGCGCTGGCTAACCGGGAGCAACTGGCCAATTGGTTGAAGCCGCTGAACCTGCGTCTGGCGCCGCTGAAACTGTTCATCGGCCTGAGCGCCGCCGCCCACCCGCCGGCGCGCCTGGCCCAGGCGCAGGATGAAGCGCGCCAGGCATTGGCCGCCGCGCGGCGCTTCAGCGAACGCGCCGGGCTCTGCGTGTATGACGAACTGGGCGTATTGAAGCTGCTCAGCGGCGTGCGCGATCGTGCGCTGCTCGACCAGTTTCTCAATGACCGCCTGGGCCCGTTGCTGCGCCACGACCTGCACCATGGCCCAAGCCTGCTGCCGACCCTCGAAGCCTGGTTCCACGAGAATGGTAACCTGGTGGCCGCCGCGCAGCGCCTGGCCGTCCACCGCAATACCCTGACGCACCGCGTCCAGCGCATCGAAGCCCTGTGCGGGCTGAGGCTGGATAATTCGTATGACCGCCTGGACATCGGCATCGCGCTGATGATCTGGCGGCTGTCTGCCTGATTGTTTTTAGCCAAGAGGAACTTGCCCATGCACATCATCAACGCCCGCCTGCGCAACCGTGAAGGCCTGCATGATCTGCACCTGGAACACGGCCGGATCGCCAGCATCACGCCGCAAACCACAGCCCCCACGGCGGGGCCCGACGACCTCGACGCGGCCGGCAACCTGGTGATACCGCCCTTCGTCGAACCGCACATCCACCTCGACGCCACCCTCACCGCCGGCGAGCCGCGCTGGAACATGAGCGGCACCCTGTTCGAAGGGATCGAGTGCTGGGGCGAACGCAAAGCCACCATCACCCACGAAGACACCAAGGCCCGCGCCAGGAAAACCATCCAGGCCCTCGCCGCCCACGGTATCCAGCATGTGCGTACCCACGTCGACGTCACCGACCCGGACCTCACCGCGCTCAAAGCCATGCTCGAAGTGCGCGAGGACACTGCGCACCTGATCGACCTGCAAATCGTCGCCTTTCCCCAGGAGGGCATCGAGTCGTACCGCAACGGCCGCGAGCTGATGGAAGAAGCCGTCCGCCTGGGCGCCGACGTGATCGGCGGCATCCCCCACTTTGAATACACCCGCGACCAGGGCGTGAGTTCGGTGAAGTTCCTGATGGACCTGGCCGAACGCAGCGGCTGCCTGGTCGACGTGCATTGCGACGAAACCGACGACCCGCACTCGCGTTTCCTCGAAGTGCTCGCCGAAGAAGCGCGCAGCCGCGACATGGGCGCCCGCGTCACCGCCAGCCACACCACGGCCATGGGTTCCTACGACAACGCCTACTGCGCCAAACTGTTCCGCCTGCTCGGGCATTCCGGTATCAGCTTCGTCTCCTGCCCCACCGAAAGCATTCACCTGCAAGGGCGCTTCGACAGTTTCCCGAAACGGCGCGGCGTCACCCGCGTCAACGAACTGCTGGAAGCCGGCATGAACGTGTGCTTCGGTCAGGACTCCATCGTCGATCCCTGGTACCCCCTGGGCAACGGCAACATCCTGCGGGTGCTCGAAGCCGGGTTGCACATCTGCCACATGCTCGGCTACCGCAACCTGCAAAACGCCCTGGACCTGGTCACGGACAACAGCGCCAAGGCCATGGCCCTCGGCGATCGCTATGGGCTGGAACCCGGCCGGCCGGCCAACCTGTTGATCCTCTCGGCCGACAGCGACTACGAGGTGATTCGCAGCCAGGGCCTGGCGCTGTACTCGATCCGCAACGGCAAGGTGTTGATGAAGCGCCAGCCGGCGCAGGTGACGTTTTTGTAGCACGCGGGGTTCGATGGAGAGCCGCTGATACGACTCGACGCGATCAGCCGCGCGGCCCTGCATCGAGCTGCGGCCGCGCAGCCCCGAACAGGCTGACGCTCAGCACTGTCGCATCCTGAATCTGCAACCGAACCGGCACCGTACCGCCCGGCATCACCACCGCGACCTCCCCGCCCGCGACCCAACCGGCGCGCCACGCGGCGCACGCCACGGCACAGGCGCTGGTCCCGGAGGACGCCGTCGGCCCCTCTCCCCGCTCGAACACCCGCGCAAGCACTCGATTGCCGGACGCCTGGGCAGCCCATTGCAAGTTGACCCCGGCCACACAGGGCTGGCCACGCCCGGCAGGTGGCGCAAATGCAATCGCCTGCAAGGGCTCGAACAGTGCGCTCTGGTGCATCGGCAGATTGTCCGGCAGCGCAGCGGCCTGGTGCACCAACGTCACGCAATGGGGGTTGCCCACCCGCACAAACTGGCTGCGCGTCCATGCCGGGTTGATCGCCGCCAGCGCGGGCACATGGCTGAACGCCCCCTCTTCGGCGCCAGGCAGGTCCGCGCCGACCGCCAGCGGGCCGAACGCCGGCTGCCCCAACGCCAGCCAGAACCCACGCACCTGCTCGTGCAGTGCCGGTTCGACATAGGTGGCCAGCGGCGACTTCGCATCCTGTTTATCGTGATGCACCCGCAGCTCGCAGCCCTGCGTCATCAAGCCCTGATCACTCAGCGCCTGGGCAAAGATGGTCAGGCCATTGCCACTGCGCTCCGCAAGGGAGCCGTCAGTGTTGACGATCAACAGGTCGAACGGCGGCGCCGCCTGGAACGGCCCGACCAACAACCCATCACAACGGTGCGCCTTGGCGCCAGCCGGACGCGGCGAAGGCCCCCAGCCACATTCGGCGGCAATGGCCGGCAGTGCCCAAGCGTCGCGCCGGCTCGCCGCGAGGGCCGCAGTGTCGGGCACCTCGACCCCGTGGCGACGCAAACAGGCCGGGCTGACCACCCCATAGATATTGCCGCGGGCATCGTAGAACCGGGTCGTGGGGTCGCCTGGCTGAAAGTCCTTCATCGCTTCGTCCGTCCAATCGTCTGCACACAGAAGCAGCAGCGTATTACAGAACGGTCGGCGCGTGGGAAGTGGTCTGGAAGGTGCGTCATCCGCCGCAGGAAGCCTGGGGTTCAGCAATTCTCACGGGGATTACGCACCTTCCAGACCACCTCCTACACGTCGATGTCCTCTAGGTGGCAGCCAGTGTCCAGAGCGTTCCGTGCTGGCGAAAATAAAACCCGCCGCCAGCGCGAAAGCCGCGTGAACCTGGCTCGCTCGATCAGGCTTGATGTGTAAGGATGTCGTGCCGGACATCGTTCGTTGAACGCAAAACCAAGGATTCTCCATGACTGCCATCCCCACCCCAGCGCCCGTGGTTCCCGGGCGGCTGGAGCAAATGTCGACGCGCATCGCCTTCTTCATCGCCGGCTTCGGCATCGCCGCCTGGGCGCCGTTGGTGCCGTATGCCAAGGCCCGCGCCGAACTCAACGAGGGCACTCTGGGCCTGTTGCTGCTGTGCCTGGGGGTCGGTTCGATCATCGCCATGCCAGTGGCCGGCGCACTGGCCTCGCGCTATGGTTGCCGGCGCGTACTGAGCGCCGGGACGGTCCTGATCTGCCTGGCGTTGCCCATGCTCGCCACGGTCAGTTCGATCCCGTTGCTGATGGCTGGTCTGTTCCTGTTCGGCGCGGGCCTGGGTACGGTCGACTCCACGGTCAACCTGCAAGCGGTGATCGTCGAGCGCGCCAGCGGCAAAACCATGATGTCGGGCTTCCATGGGTTGTTCAGCCTGGGCGGCATCGTCGGCGCAGCGGGGGTCTCCGGGTTGCTGGGGCTGGGGTTTTCGCCGCTGCAGGCGACCCTGGTGGTGATCGTCATCATGGCGCTGGCGCTGTTCAAGGCCGCCCCCCACTGGTTGCCCTACGGCAGTGAAAGCGCCGGGCCGCCGTTTGCCATTCCCCACGGCGTGGTGCTGTTTATCGGCGGCTTGTGTTTCATCGTGTTTTTGGCCGAAGGCGCCGTGCTCGACTGGAGCGCGGTGTTCCTCAGTGCCGAACGCGGCCTGGACGAAGCCTACGCCGGCCTGGGTTATGCGGCCTTTGCCCTGACCATGACCGCCGGGCGCCTGACCGGCGACCGGATTGTCCGTCGACTGGGGGCTGCCCGGGTGATCGTCACCGGCGGGGCGCTGGCGGCGGCCGGGATCTTCCTCGCGACCCTGTCACCGGCCTGGGCCATGTCCCTGCTGGGCTATGCGCTGGTCGGCGCCGGATGCTCAAATATCGTCCCGGTGCTCTACACCGCTGTCGGCAAGCAGACCGTCATGCCGGAACACATCGCCGTGCCGGCCATCACCACCCTCGGCTATGCCGGTATTCTCGCGGGGCCCGCGGTGATCGGTTTCATTGCCCATGGCAGCAGCCTGGCGACTGCCTTCCTGTTGATCGGGGGATTGCTCGCAGCGGTGGCGGTCAGCGGCAAAATACTGCGGGTATGAGCAAAGGACATGAGCGGCCTGAATCCTTCAAGTAGCTCATGTACGCCTGATCGTTTCTTCCCTGCCTTATCGTTTCCCGTCCGCAGCGCTGTGCCTGGCAGAACGGTTCAGTGGTTAGCCCAGATGCCGCTCGGTGTCATTGGCCAGACGGCAAGACAACTTGTGCCATAACCCGGCGAGCGTGGAAAACACAGGGCTGGACAACGGTTCCTCCGTGAATGTTCGAGAACCTTTATCGAAGTCTTCGGCGGTGGGCGCCCTGAAGCTGAACTTCGGCGAAGACATGAGGTTGAGTGCCTGCGAACGGGATGTGCTTGGGAGGCCTGCTTCCCGTGCAGGCATCGCCAGGCTCGCAACCGTGTACTGGGAGGGCTGAGATTCAAAGGATGTCGAATTCATAGTCCAGACCTGATTCGGTAGGTGAAGACACCGGCAGCCATTCAACGGCCGATGGCAATCTCTTCGTGGTAAAACCCTTCCTCCCTGGCTGAAGTGGTGCTTCCTGCTCACTACGCTTACCAACCTATGCCGCGAGTGACGCGGCATTCGGCTGTGCCAGAGTTAACGCAGCAGTTTCAGCAGTTCGCGTCGCGAAATCTTGCCGTCGCGCTGCCACTCGTCAACATTGTCCATCCGCCCCTGCAGAATCGAACGGGCCATGACTTCCTTGGCCAATTGGATGAGATGGTCAGTGAAGGGGTTGCCCGTCAACGCTTGCGCCGCAAACTCTTTGAGCTTGTCGAGCTTGATGCTGTCGCCCCGACCGTTGCCCTTCAACTGTTGGAAATGGCCGAGCATTTCCTTGATCAGCTGTTTGTCGTCTTTGAGTTTAAAGGGGTTATCGGAACCGATGACGCTCATAATGTCGTCCCTGGACAAGCGGCCATCCGAAGCACCGGTGCTCATGTTTCGATCAAGCGCGCGTACCAGCTCGGGACGCCGCAGCAGTTCCTTCGCCAGGCGGATATTGGCGTCCATCTGCGGGTTGCCGGTCAATGGTCGCTCGGCCATTTTTTTCAGGCTTTCGAGGGTGACTTGCCGCGAAAAATGCCCTTCCCTGAACGCGCCGTAATTGCTCAGCAGCGCCTGGGCCAGTTGCTGATTGCTTTGCTTGGAGTAATGCGGGTCCGGCCGCTCGGGGGTTGGGCGCGGTGGTGGGCCGGGGTTCGGGCGCACATTATCGGGCAGCGGACGTTGCGGCGGCCCCGAGTGATAATGACCGTGGCCGAAGTACGGGCGCGACGACGTGCTGCCGAATGCTGAGCCGAAGTGATACGAATCCCAGAACAGGCTCTGGCTGGCCGATGAGCTCATAGACCGCTCGGCAATGGACATGGGGTCTCTGAAAGACTTGTCATCAGAGGAGTGAGCGACAGACTGCATGAATACTGATGCCGACATTTAGTTCTCCAGTTCGGTTTGATCAGACGCCTTGCCTCAGCGCTCCAGGCGCCCCGACGATCGACAAATCGTCAAGCAAACCAGCGGAAGCAGGCTTATCCTGTGTGGCAGAACTGTGGGAGTCGGTTCCTGATCGCGCTGAAAGTTTCCAGCGCCCAGGTAGGAAGAGCATCTGCTGAGATACGGAACTCATCACCTTCCCAAGCCGTTTCGGCGCAGCCAGCCCCCTCGCCGCCCAACCCGACCCAGGCGCGCAAAAAACCTCGGTTCACCAGCATCAACCGTCAGCGGCGCAGGTGCATGGACTGCAGAATCGCGGCTGGAATTTGTTCGAGCGGCAACTCGCGCTCCACCGCACCGAGCTTGAAGGCCTCCTTAGGCATGCCGTACACCACGCACGACTCTTCATTCTGGCCCAGCGTCAGCGCGCCGTTGTCGTGCATCTCCTTCAACCCGCGAGCGCCATCGTCCCCCATGCCCGTCATGATGATGCCCAGCGCGTTGCCGCCGGCGCTGCGGGCGACCGAACGAAACAGCACGTCCACCGAAGGGCGGTGCCGGCTGACAGGGGGCCCGTCAACGATTTCAACCAGGTATTGGGCGCCGCTGCGCTTGAGCAACATGTGCCTGCCGCCGGGAGCAATCAACGCACAACCGGGAATGACCCGGTCGCCATTTTTCGCCTCCCTGACTTCGATCTCGCACAGGCGGTTGAGCCGCTCGGCAAATGCCGCGGTGAAGTGTTCCGGCATGTGCTGCACGATCACGATTCCCGGGCACACCCTGGGCAAGGCAGTCAGCACCAGCTCCAGGGCTTGCGTGCCGCCGGTGGACGTACCAATGGCGACGATGTTTTCGGTGGTGCGCGCCATGGCCTGCGTGCTCGCCGGCAGTATGACGTCGGCAGTCAGCTTGACCGGGGCTCGCTCGCTGGACGGCACCATGCGTTTCATGTTGGCCCGGGCTGCGGCCTTGACGGCACCGGCCAATTCATCGGAACTGTCGGTCAGGAACTGACGCAAATTGAGTTGCGGCTTGGTCACGATACTCACCGCACCGGCCGCCAGCGCTTGCATGGTGGTGGCCGCGCCCTTCTCGGTCAGCGTGGAACAGATGACCACTGGCGTCGGATGTTCGGCCATCAGTTTCTTGAGGAACGTAATGCCATCCATCCGCGGCATCTCGACGTCCAGCACGATGACGTCCGGCCATTGCTTGTTCATCTTGTCCATGGCGAACACCGGGTCCGCCGCCGCGCCGATCACTTCAATGGCCGGGTCTTGCCCAAGGGTCGCCGTCAGCACCTGGCGAACCACCGCGGAGTCGTCAATGATCAGTACTTTGATAAGGCTCATATCGCACGCTCTCCATGAGGGCTGCTGAGTGGCCAATGCAGGGCCAGGTAGTTGAGTTCGATGTTGCCATTGGCCAGATCGAACACCACGGTTCGATAACCCACGCCTTCCACATGAAAGTTGTGACACCGCAACTGATGCGAATCGAGCAGGTGCCTGGCTTGCTCGACATTGCGCTGGCCAACGTAGTGATTGTCCGAACGCGCCAGCCCCGGAAACATATCCCCGCCGCCATACACGCTGATTCTGAACTCCGTCGGCGGCACCTTGATCGCGTGCATTCGGCCGAGCAGCAATTGGAGCGCCTCATCACCGTAGCGACCATCCAGTGCAGCCGATCTCTTCACTGCGCGCCGGGGCAGCAGGTAGTGGCACATGCCGCCCAACAAGCGCCGCGGATGCCAGACCACCAATGCAACGCATGAGCCCAGCACGGTGCGCAGCCGAATGGCGCCTGAACCGAAAAACCACTCGCCGGGATTCAGGTACACCTCGCGGGACGGTGGGGTGTCAGGCATGTGGCCTCCGATAGATCGAAGGCTTGACCAGTCGCAGTTCATCGGTCACGCCATTGAGACTTTCCGAATGGCTGACCAGGAAATAGCCGCCGGGCTTGAGGTGGCTGACCAGGCGCTTGACCACTTGCACTTTGGTCTCGCTGTCAAAATAGATCATCACGTTGCGTAGGAAGATCACGTCAAACATTCCCAGTTTCGGCAGAGGATTGTTCAAGTTGATGGCCTGGAAATCGATCCTCGACGCCAGCGCCGGTTCGACCATGAAGCAACCGTGGTTGGCGCCGACGCCCTTGAGGCAATATTTGTTGAGCAACGCTTGGGGAATGCCGCGCGTGCCTTCGAGGGGGTAGCGCCCCTGGCGGGCCGTTTCCAGTACCCGGCTGCTGATATCCGATGCGACGATTTCCCAGGGCCGGCCGCCGAGGCTGTCCGCCAGGACCATGGCCAGGGTGTAGGGCTCTTCACCGCTCGAGCAGGCGCCGCTCCATACACGCAAAGGCCCGCTGCCACGCAGTTCGGGCAGTGCGACATCGCGCAGGAAATCAAAATGCTTGGGCTCGCGGAAGAAGTAGGTTTCGTTGGTGGTCAGCATATCGACCGCCACTTGTAGTTCCGTCGCGTCCTTCATCAGCACTTTGTAGTACGCGCCGTAGGTATTGAGCTTGAACACTTGCAGGCGCTTGGCGAGCCGAGCGCTCACCAACTGTTTTTTGGCATCCGACAGGCTGATGCCGGCGATTTGATGAATGAGAGTGCGAAACTGCAGGAACTCCGCATCGGAGAGAATCACGTTCATGAGGACACTCCCAAAAAACAATCAGGCGGTTGAAGGCAGCAAGGGATCAAGGGTTGCCAGCACATCGACCTGTTCCAGGGACAACACGCGACCGATATCCAGCAACAACACAAAACCGCTCTCCAATTTGCCGATGCCCAACAGGAAGTCCGCTCTGACATCGGTCCCGAAATTCAAGGACGGTTCGATATCCTGATCGGCGATTTCAAGGACCTCGCTGACCGCATCCACAATGATGCCCACCGGCTTGCCCCCGGCATTGGCCTGTACCTCAAGGATCACAAAGCAGGTCCTCGAGGTCTGCACCGTGCGCTCGCCGCGAAAGCGCACACCCAGGTCCAGCACAGGAACCGCCGCGCCGCGCAGATTGATCACGCCGCGGATGCTGGGCGGCAGCAACGGCACGCTGGTGATCGGTCCGTATTCGATGATCTCTCGCACGTTGAGCGTGCCGACGGCGAACATCTCATCCCCCAACTCGAAGGTGAGGTATTGGCTAGGGCTCGAGACCGTGGCTTTCCCTGGACTTGCGATGGATAACGCCATGACTCACCTCGCATCGATTACTTTGCGGCCGCGCCGGGAGGCGCGGTCGTACACGTCAAGCTCGCATCAAGCCGGCCATCTCATCGACACACAACACCTGCTCGATTTGCAGCAGCGTGACAAACGCACCTCGCACCTTGGTCATCCCCCGGATGAAGTCGGTACGGATAGGGTTACCAAAGGCCGGCGCGGGCTTGATATCGATATCGAGGATCTCGATCACTTCGCTGACCGAGTCCACCACCACCCCCAGCACCTGGGACTCGCCCTCCTTCGCCGCTTCAAGAATGACGATGCACGTTCGGCTGCCCAGCACCGTCACACCCTTGCCAAACCGTGCCTTGAGGTCCACTAACGGCACCACTGAACCGCGCAGGTTGATCACCCCGCGCAGGAATGTCGGCATCATCGGCACCGTGGTCACCTGGTTGTATTCGATGATTTCGCGAACGTTCAGTGTATTGACCGCATACATCTGCTGGTCAGCCAAGAAGGTCAGGTACTGCAAGGGCTCATCGACCTGCGGCGCTGACTCCAAAGTGTTCGGCATAACGGCTGTGGCGCTCATGGGTCAGCTCCCGAAGCGGACGAAACCGCTCTCCACCGCACGGCTATCCTGGTCGAACGTGGATGCCGCGCGATTGATCACGGGCATCGAGGCGGTCCGCCCGGCGCGCTTGCTCTGTACGCTGAAAAAGCCCATGAGTTCCTGCAACTGCTCGGCCTGGCCGCTCATTTCCTCAGCCGTCGCCGCCAGTTCCTCGGAGGCCGAAGCGTTTTGCTGGGTCAGTTGGCTCATCTGCGACATCGCGCTGTTGATTTGCTCAGAGCCGATGGATTGTTCTTCCGAGGCGGCCGCGATTTCCTGCACCAGGTCAGAGGTCTTGGCGATCGAGGGCACAATCTCGTCAAGCAGGTTGCCCGCCCGTTCCGCCAAGGCCACGCTGTTCTTGGCCACTTCACTGATTTCCTGCGCCGCGATCTGGCTGCGCTCGGCCAGTTTGCGCACTTCGGCCGCCACCACCGCGAAGCCTTTGCCGTGCTCGCCGGCACGCGCCGCTTCGATCGCCGCGTTGAGCGCCAACAGGTTGGTCTGGTAAGCAATGGAGTCGACGATGCCGATTTTCTCAGCGATGGTCTTCATCGCCGCCACCGTGTCCTTCACGGCGCGACCGCCTTCCGAGGCTTCCTTGTTGGCTTTACCCGCCATGCCGTCGGTCACCTTGGCATTTTCGGTATTTTGAGCAATGGACGCCGACATTTGCTCCATCGATGCCGAGGTCTGTTCCACCGACGCGGCCTGTTCGGACGCCGACTGCGCCATGCTTTGCGCAGTGGCGGAGATCTCCTCGGAAGCACTGGACAGCGAATCGGCCGAGCCGCGCACTTCGCCGATGATTTCCGAGAGTTTTTCCACGGTGCCGTTGACCGAGTTTTTCAGTTCCAGGAACTTGCCTTGATAGTCGCCGTTGATGGTCCGGGTCAGGTCGCCATTGGACATCGCCGACAAGACATCCATGGCTTCAGTAATCGGCACGATGATCGCATCCAGCGAACCGTTGATCCCCAGGATGATGCGGCGGAAATCACCTTGATGCCGAGCGGCGTCAGGCCGGGTATCGAGTTTGCCGATCAGCGCGCTGTCGCTGATCTGGCTGGTGTCTTCGACGAGCGCCAGGATATTGGCCCGCAGTTGCTCGATGTTCTCGTTGATAAAGGCTTTTTTGCCGGGGAATTGCTCAAGCGGTGCTGACAGATTGCCTTCGCCGAACGCGCGGATACAGGCCATGGCTTTTTTCTTCACGCTGATATGGCCACTGACCATCTGATTGATGCCCTGACCGATATCGCGGTACGAACCCGAGAAGCGATCGACGTCGATCATGACGTCAATGTCGCCTTTTTCATGCTCGCTGGACATGTGCTGCATCTCATGGATCAACGCCAGCACATTGCTGCGCAGCAGCTCGATGTTTTCATTGATAAAGGCTTTTTTGCCCGGGAATTTTTCCAGCGACGCCGACAGATCACCTTCACCAAAGGCGCGGATGCAGGCCATGGCTTTTTTCTTCACGCTGATATGGCCGTTGACCATCTCGTTGATGCCCTGGGCCATGGAGCGGTAACTGCCATGAAAGCGGCCAGCATCGATCTGTGCATCGATGTCGCCCTTGTCGTGTTCACTGGACATGCGGTTTATCTCCGCGACCAGCCCATGCAGGCTCGCGCCCAGTTGTTGCATGGACGCCATCAAGCTCGTGGTGTCACCGGGCTTGAGCATGGCTTTGGCATCCAGCTCCCCCGCTGACAAGCGAGCGGCGAAAGCGCGCACGGCCACCGGTTCGCCGCCGAGTTGGCGCATCAGGTTGCGCCCCAGAAGTGCGCCCACCAACGCCGTGGCTAAAAATGTCAGCGCGCTGACCAGCAGGATGAGGGAGCGGGCATTCTTCTCAGTGGCGGTGGCAACCAATTGGCCCTTGCGCCCCAGTTCCAGGTTGTATTCGCGCAGCTCACCGATCGTCGTCAGCACCGCGCTCTGCAATGGCTGGCTGGCCTCGATCAATGCGCGGGCCGAGGCTTGATCACCGTCGTCGATGAACTTGTCGAAATGCGCCTGCAGGGTCGCGAATTCACCCAAGCGGCCACGTAACTGCTTCAACAGTGCTGCGTCATGGTCGTCGGAGACCAATGCGGCCTCATAGTGATCCAGGGCTTTGCCAATCGCGCTGAAGTTCTGTGCCACGTTCTGCGCATAGCTGGACACGAAGTTTTTTTCGGAATCGTTCAGACGCTGCCATTCCAGGGCGTGAAGGTCGGTGAACGCCGCCGCCGCACGGTCGATTTCCAGCAAGCTGGGCACGGTATTGACGTTGGCATAACTGGCGCTCGTATTGATTTCACCGGCCAGGTAAAGGCTGGTACCACCCAACACGACAACGCCGAGCACTGCGGTGAAAACCAACAGCATGATATTTCTGATAACGGTCATGGCGAGGAACTCCTGATGACGCTCATTAAGTCGATAACGGACTTGGGATCGAACGGTGGGTGGCGTCCTTGGCAACGTGTCCTAACAAATTGGGTATATCCAGAATCAGGGCGACGGCTCCACTGCCAAGGATGGTGAACCCGCCGAGCCCATGGGCCTCACCAAACACTTTGCCCAATGGCTTGATCACGGTTTGAAACTCCCCCTGCAAGCGATCGACCACCAAGCCAGCACGCAAGCCGGCGTATTGCACGACGACCACGTTTTCTCGACTGCCTCGAGGTTCTTGCACATCGAACATGTCCCGCAGGCGCAGGATCGGCAGCACATCTCCACGCAGGTCCAGGTAGCCGGTGTCTGCGCCCTGTCCAGGCGCCAGCTCGATGCACTCCTCCACCATGTTCAACGGGATGACATAAGAGGCCTTGCCCACCCCGATCAGAAAGCCGTCGATGATGGCCAGGGTCAGCGGCAGACGAATCCGTACCGTTGTGCCCTGCCCTTCTTCGCTCTCGAGGCTCACGCTGCCGCGCAACGCGGTGATATTGCGCTTGACCACATCCATGCCCACCCCGCGGCCGGACAGGTTGCTGACCTGGTCGGCGGTGGAGAAGCCCGGCTCGAAAATCAAGTTCAGGATGTCTTTATCCGCCGGTAGCTGGCCGTCCCCCACCAGGCCACGCTCGCGGGCCTTGGCCAGGATTTTGTCCTTGGCCAGGCCACCGCCGTCGTCCGACACTTCGATCACGATACTGCCGGACTCGTGGTAGGCATTCAGGCGTACCGTGCCCTGGGCCGGCTTGCCCCGTTGAAGGCGCGTCGACACGGCCTCGATGCCATGGTCCATGGCGTTGCGCACCAAGTGCGTCAACGGGTCGCCGATACGTTCGACGACGGTCTTGTCCAACTCGGTCTCGCCACCGCCGATCTGCAGCACGATGTCCTTGCCCAGTTCCTTGGAGACGTCGCGCACCACCCGCTGGAAGCGCGTGAATGTCGCGCCGATCTGCACCATGCGCAGGGTCAGTGCCGAGTCACGCACCTCTTCCACCAAGCGCGATAACAGGCTGGTGGCTTCGATCATCTCGCCAATCCCGCTACGCACTGCCACCAGGTTGGCTCCGGCTCCGGCGATGATCAGCTCGCCAACCAGGTTGATCAGTTGGTCCAGCTTGGCGGCATCGACGCGGATCAGGTTGCCTTCGTTGCTCGCCGCGCCCTTGCCGGCCTTGATCAACGGCGCGACTGAATCGGGGGCTGCGTCCAGCTCGCCGCGCATCTCGACCGGAGCTTGCTCACCCTCCTGGGTGACGAGCAGGGCCTGGGACTCCGTCAATGTGCCGCAACGTACCAGCAGCTCAAGCAGCACGGCATTGTCTTCCGGCAATCCGTCGAGATGCGCGCGACAGGCTTGGACAGAGGCTTGCGGTGCAAGGATCTGGACGAGCGCGTCATCGCGCACAAAATCAAAGGCCCCGTCGATGACCTCCCGCGAGGCATCGCTGAGCAGCGCGAGTTCAAAGCCCAGGTAGTTGGTTTCCGGGTCCATCGACGCAAACGGCGGCAACCCCTCGCACAGTGTGACGGTATGCAGCAACTGCCCCAACGTGCTCAGGTAACGCAGGAACGCCAGCGGGTCCATGCCGTTGCGCAATACATCCGGACCAAAGCGCAGGGACAAGTGCCAGTGGCCGGGACTTGCGCCCGGCTCGTCCGCCGGCAGCGTGGCTGGAGCGGGCGAAGCGCTCGGCACCGAGCCTTCCAGGTACTGCGCGAGCCGCTCGCCCAGGCATTGGCCCTGGAGCCGCAGCGGTTCGTCCAATCGGTCAAGGTTGCCATCCTCGGCCAGCAGGTCGATCAACTGGCCGATATGGTCACGGGCATCGAGAAACAACGCACTCAATGCCTCGTCGACGCGCACTTCCAGGCTGCGGACCCGGTCCAGGACGCTTTCGGCGACATGGGTGAACTCAACGATGGGCATCAAGCCAAACAAGCCGGCCGAGCCTTTGATGGTGTGGGCCACGCGGAACAAGCCGTTGATGGTGTCGAGGTCCTGCGGCGACCTCTCGATCTGCAGCAGTGCGTCTTCCATTTGCAGCAGGAGCTCGCGACTCTCGGCAATGAAAGTCTGCAGCACGTCATCCATGTTCATGGGCTGGGCCATACGATCATGCTCCAAGCGACTGGGCGAAAAGCGGATTGGCGAAGTAGTCGTCAAGACCGCTGAGCCGTATTGCTTCGATTACGGTCGCGCTCGGGTTGCTCAGCAACAGCTGCGTTCCGTCCTTGAGCGACTCGCGTTTGATGAGGATCAACAATTGCAGACCGGCGCTGTCCAGTTCGTCGACATTGGACAAGTCCAACTCAACCTCATGCGCCAGCGGAAACAACGACAACAACAGGTCTTTTTGTTCAGTGGCGGTGTAGATCGTCAGGGGGCCTTCCATGACCTGGATTCGACGTAGCATCGGTACGGTGCTTTTCATGGAAACCTCCTGGCCAGCGGTCGCTGGTCATTGCTATGGCAGGATCAACTTGGAGACGGCAGTGAGCATTTGCGCCGGCTGAAAGGGCTTGACCATCCACGCCTTGGCACCGGAGGCCTGGCCTTGCTGCTTCATCGCATCACTGGCCTCGGTGGTCAGCATGATGACCGGCGTGAACTTGTAGGCCGGCAATAGCTTGGCCGCCTTGACGAAGCTGAAGCCGTCCATGTTGGGCATGTTCACGTCGCTGACAATCAGGTGGATTTTGCGTCCGTCCAGTTTGCTCAGCGCATCTTTGCCATCACAGCCTTCGATCACGTCATAACCCGCGCCTTTGAGAGTGATGCTGACCACCTGCCGGATGGAGGCAGAGTCGTCGACGATCAGAATGGTTTTGCTCATCGGAAAAGCTCCTCTAGAAAAAGGTGATTTCGCTGTCATCGGACTTGGCGTGCGTGTTACCGCCATGGATAGCGTGTTGCTCCGGCATGGTGTAGGCCGTTGAAAGCTCTTGCAGCCAACGATCACTGACCATCGGGCTGAGGGTATGCCCGCTCAGGCTCGATGCCTGGCGCTCGTCCAACTGCTGCTGGAGCTTGTCCAGGTCGCGAGTAATCAGCGTCAACATCTGGCTGACGCGGTCCTGGAACTGCAAGGCGACCAGCACCTGGGCAATCTCGTCGGCGACGTTGGCGCTCTGCTGTTGCAGGTCATGGCTGTTGCGCACGAGGGTCTGGGCGGTACCGCGAAAATGTTCGATGACCTGCGAGACCACACGCTCCGAATCCGCGAGGGTCAAGGTGTCTTGTTCAGCGTGGTGGCGGGACATTTGCACCGTGCGGGCAATGGCCGCATTGACGGTATTCACGGTTTCACTGATCTTGCGCCCGGTCTCGCCGGACATACTCGACAGCTTGCGCACTTCATCGGCGACCACCGCAAAACCTCGCCCCGCCTCACCGGCGCGCGCGGCCTCGATGGCGGCGTTGAGGGCAAGCAGGTTGGTTTGACTGGCGATGTCACCGACAAACTTGGCCATCTGCTGAAGTTGTTCGGTGAAGCCGGAGAGCTGCAGGACTTCTTTGAGTTCGCTCTCTTTATTGGAGAGCGCGGAGCGCAGAGCCAGCACGATGGAATTGAGGTCGCGCTGGCCGACTTCCAGCAAGTCGACCAATTGCTGGGAAGCATCTTGCCCGCCGTTGCTGGCCACGCTGTGGCTGATGTTCGATGACAGCGTGCCAAAGCGTTCGCTGAGCTTGAGGATGGACGTTTCGCTGATCAGGCGCGCGGCTTCGATCTGCCTGGACCAAACGGGAAGCACGCTGAGGCACACGTCTGCCAGGCCGTTATCGACGGCCAATGTCGCCGAGACCTCGGGCGGCTGATCGAGCTGGCGTTGCAGGCTGTTGCAATGCGCCTGGAAGCATCTGTTTGCCCAAAGGCCCAAGCCAACGCACAGCACCAACAACGCGCCCCCTGCCGCCACAGCCCATGCGCTGAAGTCATTGCTGTAGGCAACCGCAAGGCCTCCGAGCAGACCGGCCAAGGCGACCGGAAACACTATCAAAGCAGCCGAGGGGGGTGTGGTCTGTTCGCTCACGGTCTGTCTCCCAATCGAAGCATCTCGTCGCCGGTTGATCGGCAGTTCGATTGCTTGAGAGGGATACTGGCCCAATAATGGCACCACGGCCATCGGACCATCCCTATTCCAGGGTAGGGATACCGGCAACCAAGGTAGGAAAATCCCTACACAAGGGGGTTGCTCACGAAATACCCAAGGTCATGGCGAAGCGCACAATGTCCGCCGTAGAGCCGAACCCCATCTTTTCCATGAGCCGGGTCTTGTGGGTGCTGACCGTCTTGTTGCTGATGACCAACTGTTCGGCGATCTGGTTGACGCTCATGCCATGAGCCAGCAAGCGCAGAATCTGAAACTCGCGATCGGACAGGCTTTCAACGTAGGTCTGTTGCTTCAGGCCACTGCTTTGCAGGGCAATCTGCTCTGCCAGCGCCGGGTCCAGGTAACGTTGGCCGCTGGCCACTCGTCGCATGGCAACCAACAGGGTCTCGGGGTCGCGGTCCTTGGTGAGGTAGCCGAGCGCACCAGCGCGCAGTGCGCGTTGCGCAATGTGGATTTCGTTATGCATGCTCAACACCAGGATCGGCAGCTCCGGGTACTGGGTATGCAGGCGGGCGATCAGGATTTCGCCGCTGATACCCGGCATGTTCATATCGAGCAGCAGCAGGTCGATCTCGACCTGGCGCAACAGCTCGATCACTTGCGTGCCACTCTCGGCTTCGGCCACCACCTGGACATCGGCGACCAGCATGAACAACTGCTTGAGCCCTTCGCGCATGATGGTGTGGTCATCGGCGATCAGCATGCGAATCATTAATACGTATCCTTGTGCATCGGAATGAATGCCTGGACTGTTGTGCCCTGTCCGGGATGGCTGAAAACAATCACTTTGCCGCCCAACATCAGGCCACGCTCACGCATCCCGGCCAACCCCAGGGTCTGCCGGGTGACGGCGTCGGGGTCAAACCCCTTGCCGTTATCCTGGACCTCCAGCAGCCAGTTGGTTTCCTGCGGGCTCAGGGTGACGCTGACCTGTGTCGCTTCGGCGTAACGCGCGATATTGGTCAACGACTCCTGCACGATGCGAAACGCGGCGGTGACGTGGGTATCGGGGAGCGTCAGGGGAATCGACGGCAGGTGTAACACACAGGGAACCCGGGTCAAGGTGACGAACTCGGTGGTCAGCCACTCAAGACCGGAAACCAGCCCCAGGTTTAACGCGGACGGTCGCAGGCTGGTGGAGACATCACGCACGACCTGGATCGTCTTGTCGGTCAGCACCATCAGCCGCTCGACCTGCGGGGTCAGCTCGGGTGTCGAGGCGCCGAATTGAAACCTCAACAGTGATATCCCCATGCGCAGTGCCGTCAAGTGCTGGCCCAGCTCATCATGGATCTCCCTGGCGATCAGTTTGCGCTCCTCTTCCCGCGCCGTTTCGCGACGGGTCGACAGATCGCGCAATTGTGCATTGGAGTTGGCCAGGCGCCGCTCGGCAGCCCGCAGCCTGGAAATATCGCGCCCCACCGCCAACACGCTCACGACCCGCTGGCCGTCGACCTCTGGAACAAAGTGGATCAGTACCACTTTGGGTGCGCTCTTCAACCCCGAGAGCAGAAACTCCTGCTCCGTCGCTTTATTTTCCTGAATCACTTGGGCCACCAATTCGCGAAACAGCTGAGACTGGTGGTTCAGCGGCGCCACCGCGTCCATGGGCATGCCCATCAGTTCCGGCCAGGCCCCGCCCACCCATCTTCGCAACTGCGCATTGACGTAGAGCACTTCGCCATGAGCACTCAACCGAGCGATAGCGTCCGGGCTGTTTTCGACCAGTGCGCTGATGTCGTGCTGGCGTCCGAGTTCTTTCTGCCGGGCCCTGATCAACAGGGTAATGTCGCGGCTGATCACCAATATCCGCGCCGCCACACGCCCTGAATCCGCCACCGGCACCAGCGTAAAGTGCAGTTGACGGACTTCGTTGCGAAGCACCATGCCCTCATCCGACTCAACCACCCGCCCGGCGCTTGTGCATTGCTCACAAAGCGCCTGGATCTTTTGCGCGCCCAATCGACCAAAGATCAACTCCAGCGGCTCACCGATAACGTCGGCATGCGGTTTGCCCAGCGCGCGCAACAACGCCGGGTTGACCTCGACACAACGCAGGCAACCGACCGCCGTCATTTCCAGCAGGCAAAGCATGTCCAGGGTATGGTCGAAAATGTCACGGTAACGACGCTCGCGCTCGCGGAGCAACGACTCTGACTGCCAGCGTTCGATCGCGATCGCCGCAATATGACAGGTCTGGCGCACGCGCAGGATGTCGCTCTCATCCGGCCCGGCGCCGGACGCCTGGGACAACTCGAAAGTGCCGAGCACATGACCTTGTTTGTCCACGATCGGCTCGGACCAGCCTACGGCAGACGCCGTATTCATCACCGCGCCGGTGCCGAGCGGCGCTACCAACTGCACCCGGCAGGACCGATGGGGCAAGGCCAATTGCAGATAGTCCACCAGGAGCCCGAGCGTTTCTTCCAGGGGCGCGCCCGTCGCCATTTTTTCGAAAATCCCCAAGCGCGCGTCTTCCAGGACCTGTTGTTTGCACAACTCGGTAATGTCGTGGGCCAGCGCCAACACGCCGATCACCTCGCCTGTCGGGCTGCGCTCGGCCGTCAGGCTGACCGCACAACTGACCAACTCGGTACTGTCCGCGAAGGTCCAACTGTCGAGGAATTGCGCGGTTTCGCCCGTCGCAACGACATGGCGCAGCTGGTTGATATAGTCACCCGCGTCCTCGTCGGGGCTCACGCCTATCGACTCGTCATAAGACATGCCGGTCAAGCGCAAAAAGGCCGGGTTGACGTAAGTGCGCAACAGGTTGCGGTTGTAGCGCACGATGATGTTGGGTGAACTTTCCGCGAGGGTGAGAAATTTGAGTTCGCTGCCCACCAGCGTTTCGCGCAGCTGCCAGTTCTCGGTGATGTCCTCCAGTTGGGACACAAAGCAGAGCGGCTGCCCCTGATCGTCCCGCACCATTCCCACGGTCAACCGCGCCCACACCACCCGCCCGTCGCGATGGATATAGCGTTTATGCAACGTCGCGCCCGACCTTGCACCGCGCTTGAGTTCGTCGATCAACTGCTTGCCGACCTCGCGGTCCTCGGGGTGGGTCAGTGCCATGAACGTGGTGGTTTGCAACTGCGCTTCGCTATACCCAAGCAACCTGCAGATGACGCCATTGGCCCGTAGCCAATGACCGTCCAGCGACACCAGCGCCAGGCCGGTGCCGGAGGAATCGAAAATCGACCTGAGCGGGATCTGCGCGTAGCTTTCGGTTTCGGATGACGGGGCCGACGCGCCCTGGCGGGCAACGACCTCGACAATAAAATACGCATCGCGCCACAACGTCAGGGAGACGTCCAGCCCGCACGCCTCTCTGCTCAATGCCGCGAAACCAGCCCGCGTGTTCCCTGCGGCCGTTTCCAGCGCCGCATAAAACAGCCCATGGTCTTCGGGCCGCAGGAGGGCGATGAACTCGCCGCCCGCTGCCGGAGAAACGCCATTTTGAACTTGCAGTTGGGCGAACGCGGGATTGCCGGCGACAACCCGAGCGGCGCGGTCCAGCGCCACAACCGCAATGGACAGACAGCCGAGCACACTCTCGAGGGTTCGCAACGTATCGTCGTCAGCCACTGCCTGTGCGTCGCGAGCCATCATCCCTGTGCCCTCGGTCGTTGAACGGACTTAACGATATTTGCAAGGCGGGTAAAACGCCTAGCAACCTTCTACGCAGCGCTGGAAATCGGAAACGCCTGAACATTGACCTTTTTACGAGAGCACGGCCCCTCACCGCCAACTTGTCTATCTCGCGTTAAAGCGCCTTCAGACCCACGACTCAATCCTTTGCTCGAACTGTAGCCCAATATCAGACTTCAAAGAGCTGCAGCACGATAGAAGAGAAGGCGCTACAGGAGATGATCCAAGTCAATACACATGGGCCGTCGCGGGTTTTGCATCACCTCTTGTCTATGCCCACCCGCAACGCCGAGGCGCAGACCGCTGAGCGTTGCAGCGAACGAAAAAATGATATCATAATGACATCATCACCTGATACCTTGTAGGTAGAACCAAGCAATTGCGAGGGTCATCATGGGCGAAGGCGCTCCTATTCCGTCGAGTGAAGCTGAAAGGCTAAAAACTGTCACGCGCGCGCCCATGAGCGAGTTGCACAGAGGCATGCTCAATGACTTCGCTGAACGGGTCATGATGCGTATCTGCAACATGCGCGCTCGTAACTTCGTAGACCAACCCACCGGGTTGTTTAATCGATTGAGGTTTGAGGAAGATATACATCAAACGGTCCGGGTAAACAGCGCATGCGAGATTGACGCAGTCGACGTCATTACGCCGAAAGTCCTCAACGATATAGTCAAGGCACCGGGTTATATCTGTGCACAAGACTTGATCCTGGCGATAACGTCGCGCCTACAAAACTGCTACCCAATAATTGCTTGCTTTATAAAATCAGTCCGACGCGATTCGGCTTGATTCTCAATGAATGAGCCGGGCCCTGAGCAAATTTGCGAAACTATTCTGCATAACTTCAAAATATCGGCTACCGAGTCGTTGCAGAAGGCGTAGAAAACCAAGAAGTTCTGCAGCGTTACTTGATAGAAAAACCTATTAGTTCCAAGGGCTTAGAAACCTGGATAGGACAAAGAAACTAGGAGGCAATCATGACGTTGAAGGACTCGCACGCGGCGATTGCGCGCTATTTATATAACGCCACGCCTGCGTCAGTCGTCTACCGATTATATAAACCACCGCTGCCGGGCCGTTTTTTATTACAGCCCTTACTTACCGCCCCGGTAAAACCGAATTATTTTACCGCTGACCGACGACTGACCTGTTCTGCGCTCAAGTTGATCTTGGCCCGAGCCGATAGGCTGATGTGAGAAGGATCGCTATTTACTGATTCAGGGAGGAACCTATGTCGTCATACGGCAACTTGCAGCCGCTTCCTCAGGCTCGCACTTTTTTCCACTTATCGCTCGTACCCGCTGCCTGTGGCGCGTGCGCCCTGCTATTGAGCGGCTGGCGCACCGACAACCAGACAACGCGCCCAGCAAACGCCTGGGCAAACCGCTGTTTATTCCTCGAACGATAGCAAACCCGGCAATTCAGCCAACCGCACCGCACATGGAGAGGCCTTTCAATGAAATGGTTCTACGATTTAAGGATAGCTACCAAGCTCATCACTTCGTTCTTGCTGGTGTTGGTACTGACGGCCATGACGGGCGTGTTCGCCATCATCCAGTTGGGCCTGGTTAACGAAACTGCCGCTGAGATGCGCGACAACTGGTTGCCTTCGGTGCGGGTTGTCTCCGGCATTCGTTTTTTTGTCGCCAACTATCGGGTCAAGGAACTGCGCTATCTGATGGCCGACAGCCCGACGGAACAGGCGCAATATGAACAGGAGATCGTCGATGCCCGCAAGGAAGTCGAGACCCGCATGGCGCGCTATGAAAAAGAGCTGATCTCAAGCCCGGCGGAACAGGCGTTGTTCGATACGCTCAAGACCAACTGGAACAGCTACCTCAACACCAGCAAGAACCTGTTGGCCGAGTCGCGGCAGGGTTTGAAGGAACAGACCAGTGTCATTCTCAAAGGGGATTCGAAACGGGACTTCGAACAGATCTCCAGCGACCTGGTAAAACTCATCGACCTCAACGACGCCGGAGCCACGGCAGCCAATCAACGCGGTAACGAAATCTACGCCAATGCGCGACTGTCCATCATCGCCGCGGTACTCGTGGCTTTGCTGGTGGGTATCGCGCTGGCGTTGTTTATTTCACGCATCATTTCCACCCCGCTGAAAAGGGCCGTGGATGTGGCCAGCCAACTGGCCGAAGGTAACCTGGCCGTGAAGATCGAAGGTGGTTCCAAGGACGAAACCGGGCGTGTGCTCACGGCGATGCAGGCAATGATTGGCAAGCTTTCGCAGATTATCGGTGAGGTGCGCAATGCCGCCGACGGTCTGGCCAGCGCGTCGGAGGAAGTCAGCGCTACCGCCCAGGCCATCAGCCAGACCACCAGCCAACAAGCCGCAAGCGTCGAAGAAACCAGTGCGTCCATCGAACAAATGAGTGCCAGCATTAACCAGAACACCGAGAACGCCAAGATAACCGACGGCATGGCCAGCAAAGCGGCCAAGGAAGCAGGAGACGGCGGCGACTCTGTTCAGCAGACGGTGCAGGCGATGAAAAAAATCGCGCAACGCATCAGCATCATCGATGACATTGCTTACCAGACCAACTTGCTGGCCTTGAACGCCGCCATCGAAGCGGCGCGAGCCGGCGAACATGGCAAGGGCTTCGCGGTGGTGGCGGCCGAAGTGCGCAAACTGGCCGAGCGCAGCCAGGTGGCGGCTCTGGAAATAGGCGAGCTGTCCACCAGCAGTGTCGAAATGGCCGAACGGGCCGGCCATCTGCTTGGCGAGATGCTGCCGTCGATCAACAAGACCTCCGATCTGGTCCAGGAAATCACGGCCGCCTCCGAAGAACAGGCAGCCGGCGTGGCGCAGATCAATTCGGCGATGAACCAACTCAACCAGGTCACTCAGCAAAATGCCTCCAGCAGCGAAGAGCTCGCTTCCACCGCCGAAGAAATGAGTACCCAGGCCGAACAGTTGCAGCAGGCCATGAGTTTTTTCAGGCTGGACGCAAGCGATCAGGCATCGAACGCCACACTGGGCAAATCCAGCCAGGCAAGCAGCGTATCGCGTGCGGTGGCGCGGGCAGCGCGAGCGGTCCCGCAGAAAACCTTCCTCAAGAGCGCAGGCCCCGACGAAAGCGAGTTCACGCGGTTCTGAGCGCAAACCGGACGCGGTGCTTTTTTCATGCAGGAGAGCGACATGGGCGCGTTAACCGATACCCGACAGACGACGGCGATTCAAAAGCAGGAGGCGCAGTACCTGACGCTCCTGCTGGGCGGCGAAATGTTCGCCATCGATATCCAGGGCATCAAGGAAATCATCGAGTACGGACACGTGACTCCGGTGCCGATGATGCCCGACTTCGTGCGCGGCGTGCTTAACCTGCGAGGTGCCGTGGTGCCGGTGCTGGACCTCAAGGCACGGTTCGGGCAGCCCTGCACGAAGGTCTCTCGACGCAGCTGTGTGGTGATCCTCGAAGCCAGCAGCGAGGACCACCAGGCCCAGGATATCGGGCTTCTGGTGGACAGTGTGTCAGAGGTACTGGAAATTCCGGCGGACGAGATCAAGCCGGCCCCCAGCTTTGGCGCGCGCATTCGCCCTGACTTCATCAGCGGCATGGCCAAGGTCGCCGGCACGTTCGTCATCGTCTTGCAGGTGGACAAGGTGTTGTCGATGGATGAAATGTCTCAACTGGCGGACGCCGGTGACAGCCCCAGCCTCCAGGAGCTGTAAGTCACGAACAAGGAGTTCGGATTGAAACAGATCAATCTTGAAGATCGTGAATTCACCCAGTTCCAGTCCTGGCTCTATGGTGCAGCGGGCATCCACTTGTCACCCATGAAAAAAGCCCTGGTTGCCGGGCGTCTGTTCAAGCGCCTGCAGTTCCATGAACTGGAGAGCTACGGCGCGTATTTCAAAATGATAATGGGCAAGGAGAACCCCGACGAACTGCAGTTCGCCCTGGACCTGTTGACCACCAACGAAACGTATTTCTTTCGTGAACCCAAGCACTTCGAGTTCCTGCGCGAACGGGTATTGCCCTTCGCGTCGCCAGGCAAGACCTTCAGGGTGTGGAGCGCGGCCAGCTCCTCGGGCGAAGAACCTTACAGCCTGGCCATGACCCTTGCCGAAACCCTGCGCAGCACGCCCTGGGAGGTCATCGGATCGGACATCAGCACCCAGGTACTGGCCAAGGCCCGGAACGGGCATTACCCGATGGAACGCGCCAACAGACTGCCGCAGTCCTTGCTCAGTCGATACTGCCTCAAGGGCATCGGCCAGCAGGAAGGCACCTTCCTGATCGATAAATCCCTGCGCCAGCGGGTCAGTTTCGTGCAAGTCAACCTGATCGAAACCCTGCCCCAACTGGGCGAATTCGATGTGATTTTCCTGCGCAACGTGATGATTTACTTTGATCAGGAGACCAAGCGAAAAGTGGTCAGTCGCCTGCTCCCATTCCTGCGACGTGGCGGCTATTTCATGATCAGTCATTCGGAAAGCCTGAACGGCGTCAGCGATGCGTTCAAGCTGGTGGCGCCTTCGATTTATCAAAAACCGTGAGGCGCCGAAGCTGTCGAGCCACTATTCGCTGATGAGCTTCTTCGGGTTGTCACGTTCACGCAGCACACATTGCATTTCCAAAGCCTCATCGAGGGTGAGCTGAAGCTCTTCATCCTTCCAGGGTTTGCTGATGTAGCGGAAAATGTACCCATCGCTGAGTGCCTGCGTGATCATGCTCATGTCGGCATAACCGGTCAGCAGGATATTCATGCAGTGCGGATCGCGCTTATGCACCTCACGGAGCAGGGTCGGGCCGTCCATGAACGGCATGCGCGCGTCGCAGACGATCAGGTCTATGGGGTGCAGTTCGAAAAGGTTCAGCGCCTGCGCGCCACTGGTGGCCAGCAGCAAATCGTAAGGCTTGCCACGCAGCAAGCGGCGCAGGCTGTTGAGGATACTTTCTTCGTCGTCCACCAGCATGACGGTGTAGCGTTTTTCGCTCAACTCGGTGGTGTTCATGCTCAGCATCCTTCAACGGCAGAGGTAGCGTGGGCCTGTACCTGGGGCTGACGTAACGGGAGCCACGCACGGAAGCAACTGCCCCGGCCCGGTTCACTTTCGACGGTGAGTCTTCCATGGTGCTTGACGATGATGCTGTACGACAGCGACAGGCCCAGGCCCGAGCCCATGCCTACCGGCTTGGTGGTGAAGAACGGTTCGAATATCCGGTTCTGGATGTCCAGCGGGATGCCGTGACCGTTGTCGACGACCTCGACGAACACACCGCCGTCTTCCCTGCCACTGTTGATGATGATTTCGCCATCAACGCCCACGGCATGGCTCGCATTGATGAGCAGATTCAAGAACACCTGATTGATCTGCGAGCCCATGCACTCGATAGGCTCGATATCGCCGTAGCGCTTGATCACCTGAGCCTTGAACTTGATCTCGTTCCAGATAACGTTGAGGGTGCTATCCAGCCCCTTGTGCAGATCGGCCAACTGCCATTCGTAGCTGTCGACGTGGGAGAACTCGCGCAGGTCCTTGACGATACGAGTGACCCGGTCCAGCCCCTCGACCGACTCGACGATCAGCTCGTCGATGTCCTGCCGCATGAAGTCGTAATCCGCCTTGTCCCGCATGGCCGCAAGCTCGGGATGAGCCTGCGCATGTTTTTCGTCACTGGCCTGTTCGTAGGCGTCGAGCAATGCGAAAAGATCCACCAGGTAACGCCGCAGGCTGTTGACGTTGGAGCACACAAAGCCGATCGGGTTATTGATCTCGTGGGCCACGCCCGCCGCAAGCTGGCCTATCGCAGCCATTTTCTCGGACTGCAGCAACTGCGCCTGAGCCTCCTCGAGCCGTGCGATCAGCAGCGCCTGGGCGCTCTTTTCCTCTTCCAGCAACTCGTTGAGGTGCGTCAGTTCGAGTTGGCGGGCAGCGGTATCGGTCGTATCGCTTATCGCCAGGCCCACCCCCAGACTGCCGCCATCGGCGTCCTGCACCGGGAAGAACGTGCAGTTCTGATACATGTGCCCGACCAAGCCACTGATCGGCCGGGTGCTTTCGAAGTTGAACAGGTGCGGCCGTTGCTGCCAGGAGGTGAACGCAAAGTTCTGCAGCGTGACGACGCTGTTGATCTTCTGCCGGGTCCAGACCTCGGGCAGTTCCGGAAACACTTCGAACAGCGTGCGACCGACGAGCTCTTCGGCGCTGCGGCCGCTGTTGATGGACATGAAGTGGTTGGAGAACAGCACTTTGCAGTCATGATCGACCAGCAGCACGCCCATGTTGATAGCCTTGAGCATCGACTCAAGGGTTTCCCGGGAAATTGCCTTGTTGTCTGTCATGAAGACGCCCCTTCAAAGCTCATAGAGCAAGCGATCGATGGCCCGGACCACAACGCCTGCTGTACGTTCGGTAATACAGATCAGCAGGTCGCAGGAGAATTGATGAGCCTGCACCTCGAAACGGATTTCCAACACCATCGCCAGGTGTTCGTTCAGGTTCAATTCATTCAGTGCGTTCGCGGACTCTTCTCTGTGGACCAGAATCGACGGCGCGTCATAACTCACTTGTATCGCCACCTGCTTGGCCAGGCCACTGATGCAGGCGCCGGACAGGATGTTGGTGACATCCAGCATCAGTTCTTCCTGCTGCGCAGGGCCGCCGTCGCTATAGCCGAGCAATTCGGCGAGCTTGTCGGCCCCCATGGAACCAAAGCAAACGAACACCTCTCCGCGCAACTCCCCCAGGAACGACTGGCGGGTGACGATCATGGAGCTTCGACGAAGATGGTCGGGAATCAACAGGTTGTCCTGCTCCCGGATCAGTGGGTGAATGAAAGGAACCGAAAGCGTAACCATGGTGTTGGTCAGCCGGGCCAGTCGTTCGGCGGCCTGCCCCATGGCAATGTTCATCAATTCCTGCAAGGCATCACGTTGGTCTTCGGTTAGCGCGGCCAAGGTTTCCATCAAAGTACCCCTATGACGTGCAAGGCATTGAGTACAGCTTGCGCCGTAACCGGCTTGGCGACGAATGCAGCAGCGCCCAGATCGGATACGCGCTGCCTGGCCAGCGGCTGGATGTCGGCGCTGATCACCACGACAACCACATTCGCGTCCTCGCGCTTGAGCGCCTCAAGGGTCTGGAAGCCATCCATGACCGGCATGGTCAGGTCGAGAAAAAGCAGGTCCACCAAACCGGCGTGATACGCCTCCATCACCTCGGCACCGTTACAGGCCTGGCGAACATCTTCGGTCAGTGATTCTGGCAGGGAACGCAAGACCAGCTTGCGGGACATGGATGAGTCATCAGCGATTAGGACTTTCATGATGCACTCCACATTATGAAGTGTCCTGCAGCCTCGGGAGGGGTCGCAGAAACGAAGATTCGCAAGAACCTTTTAATCACTCTAACCCGACATCTAGCAAAGAGCCATCATCCAATCCTGATATTGCGCGAGGGATTTTCGGAGCCTGTAGGGGTTTCCCTACAGGCCGCCAAAAAGTGTGGCTGCGTGACCTTCGCCCGGCATACCACCGGATCAACCGACGAGGCACATCGCGCCGGGCGCTGACCGCGCTACAGAGTGTAGGAAATACCCACTTGCACCGTGCGCGGCTCGCCAGGGTAGGCGTAGAAGTTCAAGAACGAGCCCTCTTCGTACTCGCGATTGAACAGGTTCTTCACGTCCAGGTTGAGCCTGACCTTTTCGTTGACCTTGTAGTAACCGAGCAGGTCTACGACCGTGTAGGCGTCCATCGCGAACGTGTTGTTGGCCGTCTGCCCGGCACGCTCGGCCACGTATTTGCCACCGGCGCCGAGGCCCAAGCCTTTGAGCGCGCCGTCCTGGAACTCATACACGTTGAGCAGGCTGAAGCTATTGCGCGGAATGTTGGCCAAACGCGTTCCGGTACGGACAGTGGTGTCCTTGGTGACGGCGGCATCCACATAGGCATAGCCGCCGATCATCCGCCACTCGGGCGTCAGGTTGCCGGCCACGTTCAGATCAAAGCCGCGGCTGCGGACCTGGCCCGTCGCAACATTGAAGGCGGAGTCAACGGGGTCGACACCCTGGACATTTTTCTTCTCGATCTGGTAGATCGCCGCATCGACGCTCAGCTGTCGGTCAAGCGCTTCCCACTTCACGCCCATCTCGTAGGACTTGCCCTTCTCCGGATCGAACCCACCGCCCTGACGACTGGCGCCAGTGTTGGGCTTGAACGAGCGCGCGGCATCCGCGTAGAGCGCGACGGTGTCGGTGAGGTCATACATCACGCCGACGCGCGGGGTGACGGCGTTGTCGGCGGCGTTCCAGCTTCTGACACCGGGTACGTAGGACTCGTAATCGTGCTCGAAGCGCTCGAAGCGCGCACCGGCGAGGACTTTCAAGCGCTCGGTCAGTGCCACCTGGTCCTGAACGAAGGCCGCGTAGGTCTTGAGGTTTTCTTTATCGTGCGTCGGCGTGCGGGTCAGCGCCGGACGAGGCTGGCCGTAGACCGGGTTGTAGATATCGATCGGAAAGGTCCCCGCCACGGCGCTGGAACGCTGGATGATCGACTTGTAGTCGTAGTCTTCGTATTCGATGCCAGTGAGCAATGTGTGATCAAAGCCGCCGGTGGAAAAGTGCCCGGTCAGGTTGAGTTGGTAGTCCTTGTCGGTCCATTCCAGCTTGCGGTAGTTGAAGTTGCGCTGAAGTGTGCGGCCATCGGCATCCAGGCTGGTCGCGCCGTTGGCCTCGACACCATTGCCCTTCATCGTCCCGTCCAGCCACTGGAAACCACCGCCCAGGGTCCAGTTGTCGTTGAGCAGATGTTCGAAGCGCAACTGGGCCATGTTGTTATCGTTGTGCAGGTCGCCGGCGTACTTCTCACCCCAGAAGGTGTCACGGGACGGCGTCCCACGCTGGTTGGCGAAGCGTGTCAGGCCGCGATCCAGCGGGCGATTGTTACGCATGAAGTCGCCTTCGAAGATCACCTTGGTGGCGTCATTGGCCTGCCAGGTCAACACCGGGGTCACGCCGTAGCGTTCGCTCGAGACATGGTCGCGGAAGGTGTCGCCGCCCTCGCCCACCACGTTCAGACGATAGGCCAGCGTGCCTTGCTCATCCAGCGGGCCGGACGCATCGAGGGTGCCGCGCTTCATGCCCTGATCATTCAATTGGCTACCCAGCGTGACCGTGGGCTCGGCCAGCGGCTGCTTGGATACCACGTTAAAGGTGCCACCGGGATCGCCACGGCCATACAGCATGGTCGCCGGCCCGCGCAGCACTTCAAGGCGCTCGATGCTGTTGGCGTCGGGCATGCTCGGGTAGCCGCGGTTGATCGGGAAACCGTTGCGGTAGAACTCGGCAGTGGTAAAGCCTCGCACGGTGAAGCTGGTAAGCCCTTGCCCGCCGAAGTTGTTCGCCCGGCCGACGCCGCCCGCGTAGTCCAGGGCCTCCTGCAGGCGAGTCGCACCAATGTCCTCGACCACGTCCTTGGGCACTACGCTGATGGACTGCGGCGTTTCATGAATCGAAGTGTCGGTACGGGTCGCACTGGCTGAACGTGTCGCGCGGTAGCCCTTGACCGGCCCTTGAGCCGTCTCGTAGTCCATTTCGCCGGTGACCGTGGTCGCCTGCAACTCGAGGCTGGGTTGTTCAGAGGCGGCAACCTGCGCCCAGGCAAAAGGAGTAAACGCCTGAAGCACGCAGAGGGAAATCAGGGTGTGACGCATGGATGTTGGACCTCATGAATGAGCCGACGCGCAGGCAAACCTGCCAAGAATTCGCGGCGCATGATATACCAAACCATTCGCGTATGACATGTATTCTCATTAACTGCTTTTCGCGTATCAGCTTTGTATCAACCGCGTAAAAATCCAGGCAAAAAAAACCACTCGTTAGAGTGGTTCGCTTTTGCCATGGCCGCCTGCCACGGCAGTGCTGGCGCTTGCCTTCATGGGCCGGGAGTCGTGAGGCTGGCGAGAAAGTCAGCGACCAGCCGGTTGAACGTCTCGCCCTGATCGTCGTGGACATAGTGACTGGCGTGCGCGACTTCCACCGTCTGCACCTGCCGATTGCTGTCACGCATCGCCTGCAGCGTCGCGGTGGGCAGGAAGTCCGAACGCCCGCCACGAATGAACAGCGTCGGGCAGTCCAAGGCCCGCACCGCCGGCCACAGGTCGGTCGGCTCGATGCTCAGGCGCGCCTCGGCGATGCCTTGCTGATCGTGCCGCCAGCTGATCAGCCCTTCGTGCTCTTTCATCGAATGCGCCAGCCTGGAAGCGAGGCCCTGCTCTGACAAACCCGGGCGCGACGCCTGCCAGAAAGCGCGGGCGCTCGCCCAGCTGTCGAAGTGCAACGGCGTCTGGCTCATTTCACGGCGAATACGCGCCGCGCCGTCGCCCTGGCTCGAAGAGCCGGGACCGATGTCTTCGATGATCAGCCCGTGCAAACGCCCCGGGTTTTGCCGTGCATATTCAAGGGCATTGGCGCCACCCAGCGAATGCCCCAGCAACACGAAGCGTTGCAAACCGAGGTGGGCGACAAAGTCCTCCACATCCTCCACATAAGATTGCGTGTGGTAGCTGCTCGGCGTGGCCCAATCGCTCAACCCGCGACCGCGCTGGTCCAGGGCGTAAACGCAGTAACCAGGGCCCAACGCCTGCACCAGCGACTCCCAGGTCTGCGCATAGGCCCGCAAGCCGTGCAGCAGAACCAGAGGCACGCCGCTCGGCTCGCCCCATTGCAGAAAATGCAGGCGCAAGCCTGTGCGATTAGTAAAAAAACAGCTGGCAGGCGACATCGTTGTGCTCCATGAAGGCTGGGCTTGGGCCGGCTTAGAAACGATCGAAACGATACGGGCTCGGATCGATGATCGGGGTATCCCCGCTGACGATATCCGCCGCCAGATGGCCGGCCGCCGGCGAGGTACCGAAACCGTGCCCCGAGAAACCGGTGGCGACGGTCAACCCGGGAATTTGCGCGACCGGCCCAATCACCGGGTTCGAGTCCGGCGTCACGTCGATGGTGCCCGCCCAGGCCTGGGCAATCCGCGCCTGCTCGAATACCGGCCAGGCGGCCTTGAGGTTGCTCATCGCATCGTTGTTGAGCCGCGGGTTGGCGGCCGGGTCCTGCACCCGTACCCGTTCGAACGGGCTGACACTGTCGGCCGACCAACGCCGGGCCAGCGCCAGGTCGTTAAAGAAATACTTGCCCAGCGACACGTTCAACACGCTGCGCTGCGCGCGAAACTGCGGCATGTATTGCTTGGCGAGCAACAGGTGATCGAGGGTCAGGTAGGCGTCCAATTTGCCGCGTTGGGTAATGATGAAACCGCCGTCCTTATGCTTGCGAAAGGAAAAGTCCGGCGCGCCTACGGCGATTTCCGTAGGCCCATCCATCGGATGCGTGCGCAGCACCGAACAGGTCAAGGCCAAGGTCGGCAACGCCACGCCGAGGTTGCCCAAAAAGCGCCGCGACCACATCCCCCCGGCCAGCAATACCTGATCGCAGCGAATCTCGCCCTTTTCAGTGACCACCCCACTGACCTTGCCGGCGGACATCTGCAGTGTACGCACCGCACACTGCTCGATGATCACCACGCCCTTGGCCATGGCCGCCTTGGCGATCGCACTGCTGGCCAGGGTCGGCTCGGCCCGCGCATCGGATGGCGTAAAGATACCGCCGGCCCAGTCAGCCACGCCGCCCGGCACCCGTTGCGCGATCTCGCGCTGGCTCAGCAACCGCGAGTCGAGGGACAGATGTTCGACCGATTTCAGCCAGCTTTCATGCATCGCCATCTGCGCCTCGTTGCGGCCCAGGAACATGATGCCCTCTTGCCGATACCCGACGTCGGCGCCGACCCGCTCAGGCATCTGCGCCCACAAGCGATCTGCGGCGAGGGCCAAGGGGATATCGGCGGCGTGCCGGCTGGTCTTGCGCACCCAGCCGAGGTTGCGTGAGGACTGCTCGCCGGCGATACGGCCTTTTTCCAGCACCACCACCGCGATATTGCGTTCGGCCAATGTCAGCGCAGCCGTCAAGCCGATAATCCCGCCGCCAATGATGACGACGGACGTCGCGAAGGGGAACGTGGTTGACGTGTTCACGGGCGCTATAGTCGGGGCCATGATCAAGACTCTGTGAGCGATTGAGGTCGGCCGCGCAAGCGCACGGCCGCGTAGCGGTCATTGCGACAGGCGGATGACTTCGACCTGCGCCTTGGAGGCGTTGCGATAGGCCGTCACTTCCAGTTCCACCTTGTAGACCGTCGAGCCCAACGGCGGGCAGGTCACGGTACTGGCCGGATCGACACCGCGAAACTTCTCGCCGATCAGGCCCATGACCGCCGGAACGTCCTTGGGGTCCTGGATGAACACCCGCGAGCACACCACATCGGCCAGGCTGGCGTCGACGACGGCGAGGGCCGTTTCGATGTTGGCGAATACCTGATGCGTCTGTTCGAGGATGTCCTCGGGGATCAACTTGGTTTGCGGGTTGCGGCCTGCGGTATTGGAGACATAGATCCAGTTGTCCACCACCACCAGGCGTGAATAGCTGGCTTGGTCTTCAAACGGGGAACCGGTCTTGAGCTTGATGATTTTGGTCATGTCGTTGCCTCTTCAGATGGATAAGGGTGGCTTAGCGCAACGCGGGGGTTTCCCACAGATTCAGTTTCACGCCGATGCCTTTTGCGATGGCATTGCGGTACACCACCGTGCCCCAGGCCACGTCTTCCACGGGCATGCCGCCCACCGACATGATGATGATCTCTTCATCGTTCCGGCGGCCCTGGGCATCGCCGGCAACGATCTTGCCGATGTCTTCGAGCTCGTCGCGCTGCATCTTGCCTTCGGCGATCATGTCCATGAACCGCACACCGATCACCGGCACGCAGTGGTGCGCGGGCTTGGGCAATTCTTCGAACCAGGCTTCATAGAGGCCGGTGTTATCCAGCACCTTGCGCACCTCGGAGCTCTCCATGCCTTCATCCAGGGAGCAGGACGCCGGCATCGCCATGAAGGCGCCCGGTTTGACCCACTCACGCTTAACGATTGGGTAGTTCGAGGGGTCGCCGACCTCACCGGAGCTACAATAAGTAACAAGGTCGGCGTCGCGGACCACATCTTCGAGGGTGTCGACGACTTTTATCGTGGTCACCTGTGGGTAGGTTTGCTTTACCCAGGCAATAAAATCGTTGAGGCTTTTCTCGCCGCGCCCCTTGATCTTCAAGGTATCGATCTGCGGGCACACCGCGATGAAAGCGGCCAGCGTGGTCTTGCCCATCACCCCCGGGCCCAGCAGGCCGACGACTTTGGCATCCTTGCGGGCCAGGTGGCGCGCGCCCACGCCGGGAATCGCGCCGGTGCGATACGCCGACAGCAGGTTGGCCGACATGTGCGCCAGCGGTGCGCCCGTGTCGGGGTCGTTGAGCGTGAACATCAGGATCGAGCGCGGCAGGCCTTTGTCGCGGTTGGCGATATTGGAGCCGTACCACTTCACGCCGGCGGTGCAGAAGTTGCCGCCCAGGTAGGCCGGCATCGCCATCATGCGTCGGTCAGCGGTGGGTTTGGGCATGTTCGGGAATGGTGATTCCTTGGGGAAAATCACCATCGCGCCGTGGGAATCGTTGTTCGGGCCCGCCATGCGGTAGTCGCCGATATACAGCAGGCCGAACATCTCTTCCATGGTGTCGACACAGGCAAGCATGTCGGTGACGCCAGCGCGGATCATGTCCTGCTCGGACAGGTAGATGAAGTCTATTTTTGTAGTCGTGGACATAATTATTCTCGGGCTGAAGGTGATATCGCTGCGGTAGGCGCGGCTCCCACGCTGTCGAGTCCGAGTATCGGGCTGGGCTTATCGGCGGTATTGTAAATTTCGGACATCGGCGCTTGCCGCGGGCACCTGAGTTGGCGCGATAAATGCCTGAATATTCGCGCATATTGCCAATCGAAGGTTCCGTCATGGTCAACCTGTGTGCGCCGAGGCCGCGGCACCCAACCGCCTACGAACAACCCTGGTTCGTACTCAACTCATCGCGGTATTCGGTGATGCCTTCCGAACACCCGGCGATCTCGCATTTCTATGCCTTCGATGTCGCCCAATCGACCGACGTGCTGGCGGTGCCGGATGGCTGCGTGGACATCGTTTTCGACTGCGATGCCACACGTCCCACCGTGCGGATCTGCGGCACACCGCTGGAGGCGCAGCGCGTCGAGCTGCACCAGCATCATCACTACTTTGGCGTGCGCTTTTCACCGGGGGTCATTCCAGGCTTCATCAATGTGCTGGCCGCGGACCTGACCGAACAGGAGCTGGATCTGCTCAAGGTCTCGGGGTTTGCCCAGCGCATGTTCGAGAACATCGTGCAAACCCCACGGCTGGAAGAGCAGATGAGGCTGTTCAATGACTACCTGGCCCCGCGCCTGATGGGCAGGACCTCGAAACTGACGGCGATGGTGATTCAACAGGCCCTGGTGCATCGCGGTGACCTGCGCATTCAGCAGCTTGAAGACCTCAGCGGCTACACCAGCCGCACCATCCATCGCCAGTTCAGCCAGGACACCGGCATGTCGCCGAAGATCTTTTGTCGCATCATTCGCTGCCAGGCGGCCCTGGAAACATTGAACACCCAGCACGATGTATCCTTCTCGGAACTGGCGCTGGACCTGGGCTTCTCCGATCAGTCACACTTCCTGCGCGACTTCAAGAAGCTGGTCAGTACGACGCCCTGTGACTACCAGCGCAAGATTGTGCAGAACGCCTACAGCGACCGCATCAGCTTCGCCTGAACGCGCCGCATCAGGCAGCGTTCACCCCCCTCCCCCGCGCGACGAAAAATAAACCTGCGTCTCCATCATTTCTCCATAAAACCTACGCTGAAAGTGCATGCTTGCCGTGCATCATCCAACCCGTTGCCAGAAAACCGCGCGCCGTTGCAGCATGGCCCGGTAGCACAGGGCACATCGACCGAGCAGAACATGACCGAATCACTCGTTGCATCAACCGCTAATCAGGCACTGATCCTGATCGCCGAAGACGAACCGGAAATCGCCGACATCCTCACGGCCTATCTCAAACGCGCCGGCTTTCAAACCGCGCATGCGCAGGATGGCCGTCGCGCACTCGAACTGCATCAAACGCTCAAGCCCGACCTGGTGCTGCTCGATGTACTGATGCCGAAACTGGATGGCTGGATGGTACTGGCGGAGGTTCGTCACCGCGGCAACACGCCGGTCATCATGCTGACCGCACAGGACCAGGACGTGGACAAACTCATGGGGCTGCGTATTGGCGCCGACGATTACATCGTCAAGCCGTTCAACCCGGCCGAGGTCGTCGCCAGAACCCAGGCGGTGCTGCGCCGCTGCATCGACAATGGCTATTTGACGGGGCGCAGCGTGCTGCGCGTGGACGCCTTCGAAATCGACATCGACAACCATGACGTGAGCGTCAGCATCGATGGGCAGAAACACCCATTGAACCTGACCGTGACCGAATTCAAGTTACTCGCGCAATTGGCAAAGGCGCCCCGGCGCGTGTTTAGCCGCGCCGAGTTGCTGGCCCTCTGTTCGCCCGAGAGCGACAGCCTGGAGCGCACGGTCGACAGCCATATCAGCAAATTGCGCAGGAAAATCGAGGACCTCGGACTGCAAGGCGTACCGGCCAGTATCCGCGGGGTCGGCTACCGGTTCGGGAGCCTGCCATGAAAGGCGCCAACAGCTTGAGTCGGCAGATTATCCTGTCGATGTCGGCCGTGGTCCTGTGTGTGATAACCCTGGCGATTGTCGGGACCTATGTCTTTTATGGGTTGCTGTGGTCGTTTGCTCCGCTGAGCGACGCGGAAATGGATGAGTGGCTGCCCAGCGGCATGGAGTGGGCCTGGATGAGCCTGATCACCTGCGTCAGCCTGGGCGTCGGCGTCGCAGCGGCGATCAAGTTGTCCCGGCGCATTCTGATGCCCTTGAACTCGGTGGCGGCCAGCCTGCGCAGGCTGGCCGATGGCGACCTGGATGCCCGCGCAGTGGCGCCGGATCAATCCTTGGGCGAAGCCGCCTTATTAGTGGATGACTTCAACAGCATGGCCAACCGACTGAAACGCATGGCCGAAGAACAGGCGTTCTGGAACGCAGCGATCGCCCATGAGTTGCGCACGCCGCTGACCATCTTGCGCGGCCGCCTGCAGGGGCTCGCCGAAGGTGTGTTCGAACCGGACACCGCGCAGTTCTACAGCCTGCTGACGCAAGTGGAAGGCTTGACGCGCCTGGTTGAAGACCTGCGCGTGGTCGGCCTGGGAGACAGCGGCTACCTCAAGCTCGAACCCGACTACGCCGACCTGGCCGCCGACCTGGAAGCCGAAGCACGGTTGTTCGAATCGAGCCTGCGCAGCGCCGGCTTCGTGCTGCACCTGGACCTGCTCAAGGGGCCGATACGCTGTGATCGCGCGCGGATTCGCCAGGCGTTGCTGGCGCTGCTGGACAACATCCGTCGGCATGCGACGCCGGGCAACGTCTGGGTGCAACTCGGCAGCCAACACTCGCGCAACTTCCTGAGAGTCACGGATGAGGGGCCGGGGGTGGGCGACGCTTTCGCGACGCATATTTTCGATGCGTTCCAGCGCGGCGAAAGTTCTCGCTCCCGTGCCCAGGGAGGCAGCGGGCTGGGCCTGGCCGTGGTACGCGCGATTGCCATCGCCCATGGCGGCACGGTGAGCTGTCGGACATCGATTAATGGCGGCACCGTGTTTGAACTCAGTTGGCCAACAACAACGCAAAGCCTGGATACCTACACGGAGTCTACTGAAGTGTAACTGCATATAACGCCAAACCCGCTTGAATATTCAAACCGACAAAGGTGATGGCATGCGCCTCTCTATTTTTATAGTTAATAGAGCCACGAAATATCGCCACTTTGCCTTATTGAACTCACAAGGACGTTGTATCGCGTTCAAGAGCTGCGAAAGGATGCCAACTCAGGGCGAATGGGTCGAAGTCACAGCAATCAATCTTGCCTGGTTCAATCAAACCCTTCCAGGCCACGGGCGCCGGGATAATGAAGCAACACCTGGCAAATGACGTTCAATGTTTTACGCGGACAATTGTTATGCCGACTCTGCATTCCGCTCGCCCCCTTGTTGACTCCAAACAGCTGGAAGCGTCACTGACGCTCTACACACTCAAACTGCGAAAGTTGCAGCGCTTCTGGATTCCCCTGCAGAAGTACGCGCCGCATTGCGTATTGGCGTTGTGGTTGATTGGTGTGTGCGCGTCGTTGATCACACAGTCTTATTGTCACTGGCTGATTGCAGCGCCGGCCATTTGCATATTGATCGCCCTGGAAATCGTTATCGAAGAAGTGCAGATCAATTTGTTATTGATGACCGAGGAGGCGCGCTATCTGCTCGGCGTCGCCCGCGGTATCTATCCTCCCATGATGCGCTCGACAGGTGGCCCATGCCGTCCGTAACCCCTAGGATTGTGCTCGAAGAAAGCAAAAAGCTCGGTCAGCAATCCGCCAGCCAGACCCTCAAGGCCATTGCCAGGGCCTACCCCGGCAAGCTGTTCGCGACCTTGTCGCTGGTGGCGCTGGAAAATGCACTGCTGCTCGCCTACCCGCTGTTTGCCGGGTTTGCCGTGGACTCGATCATCCGTGGCGATGCCGCCAGCGCATTGCTCTATGCCGGCGTGGTGCTGGGGTTCTGGGTGGTGGGGGCGGCGCGGCGCGCGCTGGATACGCGCACCTTTACGCGCATCTACGCCGATCTTGCGGTGCCGGTGATCCTCAATCAGCGCCTGGAACGCCAGAGCACGTCCAAGGCGGCGGCGCGGGTGGTGCTGGCGCGGGACTTTGTCGACTTTTTCGAGAAGCACGTGCCGATCATCGCCACCGCGCTGGTCTCGATCATTGGCGCGGCCGGCATGTTGCTGGTGATCGAGCCTTGGGTTGGCGTGGCATGCCTGCTCGCGCTGCTGCTGTGCGTCACCGTGATGCCCGGCTTCGCCCGGCGTAACCAGCGCTTGCATGAGCGCTTGAACAATCGCCTGGAAAAGGAAATCGGCATGGTGGAAGCCGTCGGCGCGCATACCCTGCACCGTCATTATCACCTGCTGTCGCGACTGCGCATCCGCTTGTCGGACCGTGAGGCCATCGCCTTCCTGTTCATTGGCATCCTGGCGGCGCTGCTGTTTGTGGTTGCCATCACGCAACTGGCATTGTCGCCGGCCGTAAAAGCCGGGCATATCTATGCGGTGATGACTTACCTGTGGACTTTCGTCAGTTGCCTGGATGAAGCCCCCTCGATGATCGACCAACTGGCGCGGCTCAAGGACATCGGCAAGCGCGTGAACCCCGGGCTTGGCGAAGCGGCGGACTGATCGCGCATCAGCGCTCGGCCCTGCGCGTTTCCGAGGGCGACTCGCCAAACAATTCGCGGTAATGCGCCGCGAAGTGACTCAGGTGAAAAAAGCCCATGGCCACGGCGACCTCACCGACGTTTTTCTCGCTGGCCGCGGTCGCGATCAACCGCCGCCGGACCGCGTTGAGGCGCAGATTGCGCAGGTACTCGACCGGGCGCAGGCCGGTCACCGCCTGAAAACTGTTCTGCAGGGTCCTGCGGCTGACGCGCAATTGCTCGCACAGATCGAGGATGCTCAATGGAGTATCGCCGCTGGCAACGATCAACTCCTGGCAACGCCGGACCAGGTAGGCACTGACGGCGAAATTGCCGCGCCGGCAACGCACCTCGTCGCTGGCATGGGTGAACAGGTCCAGGAAGGTGCCGAGCAGCTCATCTTCCAGGATCTTTTCCGAAACGGCGCTGATCGCGTCGGTATGTTCCAAAAGGTGACGAAACAACGGGTGAATACGCTGGTGTATACGCAGCAGTAACGCCTCATCCACACGCAGCTGAGACACAGTGGTCAGGCGTTTAAGCTGCTCGCCGGATAATTCGAAAGCCGCCAGTTTGGCAAAGCGTACCGCGTCGACGTTGATCGCGAAAAAATGCGTGCCTTCCGGGGCATGCAATACGAACTCCTCCGAATCGCGCAGCAGCACCACGCTCTGCGCGTCCACTTGCTGCCCTTGCACCACCGGCGAGCTGCCCAATGACATGGCGGCGCACAACCGGCCTTTGGGCGAGGAACCATGCTGCACCACTCGCTTGTCCAGCACCTCCTGGAAAATCTGGAAGCGATCGCAGGACAACTGGCGCAGTTCACTGGTGAGGCAGCCACGGCCCAGTTGGTCGTAGATCTGCTGCCAGCCCTGGATCGAGCCGGCGTGCTGTTGAGGATCATTGAAGGTTCGGACTTCAGCGAGCATATTCGTCGTTCCTCGGCGGCCTGTGTCTGGTCATTGGCCTGAAGGGGGCTCAGTCATCCCTGACGGCAGCTGGCATTCACACGGGCACAGTGTCCGCCCGGAAAATCAAAGCCAGTTCCGTGCCAAGCATCTGCAGACGATAGGTTCCCGGCTGTATATCGATCGGTGCCAGCAACGCGCCCGACAGCACCACCTGCCCAGCCTCGATACGGTGACCGTCCGCCAGGAGCCGGCGCACCAACCAGCACAGATTGAACAGGGGGTTGTCTTCCCGAGCCTGCGTATCGCCGCTGCCCAGGTGAACCCCTTCATGCTCCAGACGATAGGGCACGCAGGCATGCTGTTGCGGCTCGAACGGCGACCTCGGCCCCACACAGTAAAGCCCCGCCGCCGCGTTATCGGCGAGGAAGGCGCCAAGCCCGAAACGCCAGCCTTGCCATCGGCAGTCGGCGATTTCGAACGCGGGCGCCACCTCGGCGATGGCCGTCAGAATGTCCTGGTCGCGGTAGTCCCCCGGCGCCAGCGCGTGCCCGAAGACGAACGCCAGTTCGACCTCCAGCTTGGGCTGGATCAGCCGCGCCAACGGCACCGCACTCCCCGGCTCAACCTGCATCGCCTCCGTGAGGCCGCCGTACACCGGTTCGTCGAGAGCAAAGCGTGCTTGCGCGGCTCGGCCAGCGAAGGCGACCTTCCAGCCGCTCGGTTTCTCCCCGGCGGCCACGCGTCGCTCCAGGGTCTGGCGCAACAGCGCGTAGCCTTGCTGCCGGTCCAGCGCCTGCGGTGCCAAAGGCGCTATGGCATGAGCGCTGAGCCTCGCTTGGCGCAGTTGGCCGAGTACATCGTCGGGCGTGCTCATGACAGTTGCTCCGCCAGCTTGCGCAATACACCGTCCAGCCGCTCTGGGGTGGTAATGGCCGCGACAAAGCGGTCCGGACGCACCACGACGATGCAGTCGCGCACCTTGGAGAACCACTCGCCCAGCCGGTTATCCACGTCCTCCACACTGATCGCGTCCATCGCCGTCAGCGGTTGGTTGCGCCCCACGCCGCTGCGCGAACGGTTGACCTGGATAAAGCACGTGTTCCAACGCGCCCAATACGCGGCCATGTCCTCGCTCAGTGGCGCCCGGGGATTGGTGCGGTAACCCAGCACGGCATACGAGTTGCCCAGCATGTCGTCGAGGCGCCGACGTTGGCCCTGGGCATCTTCGATATAAGGCTGCACGAACAGTTGCCCGACCAGATCGTCTTCGCGCAGCTCGGCACGCTCGTGATAGACCAGGCCTTGGGTGATGGTGGCCTTGGGTTTGAACTTGAATTCCAAGAGGTGCGAGCGCAGGTTGTCGACACTGTTGACCGCCTGGAACAGCCAGTCGCGCACGCCGGCCATCAACGGGTTGGTCAACCCCAGCACGGCGCCCATATTGTCGGCCAGCGCCACCAGCTCGGTGGCGTGGCCGCGGCGTTCCTGGTCGTAGCTGGCGAGGATCGACGGCGCCGCGCGGCCCTGAATGATCGCCGCCAGTTTCCAGGCCACGTTGGCCACGTCGCGCAGGCCGGAATTGAGCCCCTGCCCGGCCCAGGGCGGCGAAATATGCGCCGCATCGCCGACCAGCGCGACCCGCCCCTGGACAAACCGCGCCGCAACACGGGAGTGGTGGGTGTAAGCGCGGATTCGGATGACGTTCAACTGATCCACGGCCGCGCCGATATGGCCGCGGATCAGTTCACGAATCGTCGCCTCGTCGCACATCTTCGCTTCGTCTTCGCCCTCCAGCAGCATGAACTCCCAGCGCCGCTGCTGATAAGGCAGGTAGATACACACGAAGGGCCGTTGCGGATCGGCATGCAGGGCGGTGTACGGCGCATCCAGGGTGTCGTTGGCCGTATCGACCACCACCCATTTGCGCGGATGCGTGAGCCCGAGCAGTTCGACGCCCAACTGTTTGCGCACGGTGGAACGCCCGCCGTCGGCGCCAATCACATAGTCGGCCTGCAATTGGTAGAGCTCGCCGTGGGCATCGCGCACCTGCAAGGTCACGCCCTGCTCGTCCTGCTCCAGTTCGAGCAGTTCATGGCCCTGGCGCAATTGGACGCTGGCGTGCTGCACGAGATGTTCGCGCAGGGTGCCTTCGAGCAATTGCTGCATGAAGATGTTCCGCATCGGCCAACCGTACTGCGCGACGCTCGGCTTGACCTCGGCGAAACACACGCCACGCGCGTTGTAATAGCGCAGCGGTACATCGCAGATCATGTCACGTGCGGCCAGCTCGGCAATGCCGATCCCCTGCAGTACACGCAGCGCTTCATCATCCATGCCAACTGCGCGGGGATAAGGCAGGATGCCGTCGGCCAGTTCAAGGACGACGCAGTCGATACCGTACATCCCCATATAGTGTGCGGCGGTGATCCCGTTCGGGCCGCCGCCGACAATGACCACCTGGGTTTTGTCCTGCTTCATCGCTAGTCACCGCTTTCTTGTTGTGGTTTTGATCGGATGCCACGCAAGGCCTTGCGCCCGGGCTCAGTGCAGCCCGTCGAGACCTTGCACATCCGCCGCCTGCAAACCGCCGAGCCGTGCATGCAGGCGTCCGCGCGTGGCGAAGGCCCAGATCACAACGATCTCGTCCGGCGAAGGACCGTCACCGAACATCAGCGACATGCTGTCGTAATGGGAGCGCACATACAGCGCGTCCTTGTGAGCCAATGGCACGTCAATGGTCGAACCCGGACCGCCACGTTTGCCAGTGGACGGCACCCACGACTTGCCACCGCCCAGCGCGACACGGATCGGATCGGCGGCAGGGTTGGTCAGGAACGCGTTGCCGTGCTCGTACTCGCCCTCGGTGCCCACCAGGATAGCCTTGCCGTAGCTGACAATCTCGTGCTCGCCGGCCAGTGCGTTGATGCGCCGGCCGAACTCTTCGCCCAGCAACGGCGAGTCGTCCACCAATGCATCCAGCGTCTGGCTGAAGCGGCCGGCATAGGGGTTGGCAATCACTGCGGCGATGGCGTACTTGTACACAGGTTCGCCATCGGCCAACTGGCCGGTTTCGTTGGCCAGGGTTTCTTCAATGAAGCTGTACCATTTACGGATGTGATAGCTGGCGAAATTCGCGGTTTTCATCAGAGCTGCCTCTATTCAAAGTGGGTCGAGTTTAAAATTCCGGCTCGGCGCGCCGGCGGCCTTGAAGCGGGCCTTGCCAAGTGCGTCGTCGTGCTCGGTCTCGAGAAAGAATTCCATGCGATTACAATCCGGATCGTGGAAATACACGCCATGGCCGATTTCGTGATCGGTGATTTTCACCACCTCGACGCCTTTGCTCAGCAACATGCCGTAGAGCTGGCGCAGGGTGGTCATGTCGCCGGCGATTTCCAATCCGTAGTGCTGCAACCCCAACCCGCCCTGATGGGCGCCGGGTTCGGCACGAATCAACGCAATGTCGTGGTGCTTGGTGCCAAACGCCATCATCACCCAGCTCTCGCCACGGGCACTTTCGTGCATACCCAGGATGTCGGCGTACCAAAGTGCTGACACATCTGGATCACTCACCCATAGCGATAAGTGAGTACGAAGGACTTCGACTTTCATCACGCACTACCTCAGTTTTTCTTGACGATGGATTGATGCCCCGCCTTGATCTGCGCCACGGCGGGGGTCCACAGCACGTCAGCGATCTCACTGAATTCGCGCCACTGCTTCTGCCAGCCGTCACCGCCGTTCTCGGAGGTGAACAAATGGCCGTACTTGGTGCCCGCCACGATTTGCCGAGGGTTCGCCGGGTTGAAGGCGATAGCCCACACACAGGAATTGGGCTGTTGCGGCAGCGGCAACACCTGCCAACTGAGCGCGGCATCATGGGAGACCAGGATCTTGCTGGTGGTGCCCGGCGTGCCGTCGGAGATGCTCAGGTACAGCGTATCCTGCGTGCCCAATGGCGCACTCATGGCGCGCGCGTAATACAGGCCAAACGCTTCGCGGGCGACGATGCCGGTCCAGGTCAGCCCTTCATCAAGGCTGCGGTAAACCGCATTGACGCAAACCACCACGATGACTTTCTCACCGTGATTGGGCAGGACCAGGATGTTGTGAATGTCCGAGTTGAAGTCCCACAGCAGCCGATCATCGACGCGCATCCAGCTTTCGCCGCCGTTACGCGAATGGAACAGCCCGCCCTCCTCGAGGCCGAACCACACCTGGTTGCGGTCGGTGGGGTCGTAGGCGAAGGCCAGCAACCGTGGACGACTGACGCCATCACAGAACTCCGGGATTTCCACCGGCGCGCGATCCCAGCTCAGGCCGCCGTCCAGGGTGCGCCATAGCTCGGCGCGCGAAGGCGCACCGGTGCCGACGAATATCCGCAGAGCATCCTGCGGGTCGACCGCCACCTTCCACACGGTCTGCCCGTTGAACGGCGTGTCGACCTGCTGCCAATGGCCGCCCGTGTCGTGGCTGACGCACAAACCAATGTCGGTGCCGGCATAAATCACGTCCGGCGTGCCGGGGTGAAAGCTCAGCGAACGGGTGATCGCATCGAACTCCAGATCCTGCCCGAGGCCGAGACGATGCCAACTGCGGCCATCGTCGGCGCTACGGATCACGGCCTGGCCGACGGTGGCGACTAATAGGGTTCCGTTACTCATCGCAGTTACTCCTCAGATGAAGATGCCACGGGTCAGGCCGCCGTCGATACCGATGGATTCACCGGTCACCGCGCCAGCCTTGGGAGACGCCAGGAAGCCGATCAGCCAGCCCATTTCAATGGGCGCCAGCGTGCGGCGAATCGGCGTTGCGTCGATGTAGCCCTGCTCGACCTGCTCCGGGGTCTTGCCCTGCTTGATCCCTTCGCGCTCGTACAGCTCGCGGATGTGCGGGGTGTCGACCACGCCCGGGTGGATCAGGTTGACCGTGATGCCGAACGCGCCCAACTGGTCGGAGAGGGTTTTGGTCATGTGCGCGATCGCCAGGTTGCGCATCCCCGAGAGGACTTTGCTGCTGCGCCCGGTGAGGCCGCCGATGTTGATGATGCGGCCGAAGCCACCCGCCTTCATGTGCGGGGTCACGGCCTTGGCACAGCGGAAGTAGCCGATCACTTTGGTGTTGAGATCCGACAGCAACTCGTCGTCGCCGGCATGCTCGATGTCATTGCGCACCACGCCCGACGGCGCCGCGGCACCGTTGACCAGGATGTCGATGCGGCCGAAGTGCTTGTGCGCGGCGGCGACCATTTCCGACACGGCCGACATATCGTTGGTGTCGCAGAACAGCGGCAGTACTTCGTTGCCGGTCTGCGCGCTGATCTCTTCGGCGGCCAGCTGGAGAAACGCCATGCGCCGCGCACAGATCACCACCTTGCAGCCTTCTTCGGACAGAAAGCGCGCAACTTCCTTGCCGATGCCCATGCCACCTCCGGTGACGATTGCCACGCGGCCTTTCAATTCCAGATCCATAGCAGTTCCTCTTGTGATTATTCTGTTCAGCCGAGATCGACAAACACACTTTTGGTCTCGGTGTAGGCGTCGATAACGTTCTTGCCCATTTCCCGGCCCCAGCCGGATTGCTTGTAGCCGCCGAACGGCGAAGCCGCATCGACCACGTTCCAACAGTTGATCCACACCGAACCGGCCTGGAGCTGCGCCGCCAGGCGGTGCGCCGAGCGCAAGTCGCGGGTCCACAGGCCGGCGGCCAGGCCATAGGGCGAGTCGTTGGCGCGCAACACCAGGTCATCGACGTCGGTCCAGCTCATGACGGTGAGCACCGGGCCGAAGATCTCTTCGCGGGCCACGCAGGCACGCTCGGCACGATCGAGGAACACACTCGGCTGGATGAAGTGCCCGCGTTCCAGGTGCTCGGGGCGGCCGCCGCCGCAAATCAGTTCGGCGCCCTCCTCCTGGCCGCGCTGCAGGTAGCCCTTGACCGTATCCAGCTGCCGCGCGGACACCAGCGGGCCCATGCTGTTGGCCGGGTCCAGGCCGTTGCCGAGGACATGGGCAGCAGCGTGGCGCTGCAATTCTTCGAGCACCTGATCCAGCACGCTGGCGTGTACGTACAGACGCGATGCCGCCGTACACACCTGGCCCTGGTTGTAGAAAATCCCATCGGCGGCGCCCTTGGCGGCGCGCACGATGTCGGCGTCGGGCAAGATGATGTTCGGTGATTTGCCGCCCAGCTCCAGCGAGACCTTCTTCATGTTGCCGGTGGCCGCCTGGGCGATCAGCCGCCCGACCTGGGTCGAGCCGGTGAAGGCGATCTTGTCCACGTCAGGATGCTGCGCCAGCGGTGCGCCGGTCTCGGCGCCCAGGCCGGTGATCAGGTTGACCACACCCGGCGGGAAGCCCGCCGCCTCGATCAACTGCACCAGCCGGATCGCCACCAGCGGCGTCTGCTCGGCGGGCTTGAGCACCGCCACACAGCCGGTGGCCAGCGCCGGGCCGAGCTTCCACACGCACATGTTCAACGGGAAGTTCCACGGCACGATCAAGGCGCAGACGCCCACCGGCTCGCGCAACGTGTAGTTGAGCATCGGTGCGCCGCTGGCCGGCGATACCGGCAGCGTGCTGCCTTCGATCTTGGTCGGCCAACCGGCGAAGTAACGAAGGATGCTGGCCGCGCTGGCCGCCTCGGCGCGTGCGTTGGCAATCGGCTTGCCGTTTTCCAGGGTGATCAGTTGCGCCAGCTCTTCGCGGTGCTGGTCGAGCAAGTCCGCCAGGCGAAACAGCAACACGCCGCGCTGGGCCGGTGACTGCTGCGCCCAAGCCCCCGTGAATGCGGCGCGGGCGGCGGCTACGGCGGCATCCACATCGCGCTCGTCGCTGCGCGCGACTTCCGTGAGTGTTTCTTCCGTGGCGGGGTTCTCCACGGCAAACCGGCGACCGCTGGCCGCGTCTTGCCAGGTACCGCCGATGAACAGACGGCCGGGTTGAGACAGGAACGCCTGGACGGCGGGTAACACGTCAAGCTGATTCATCATCGACTCCTTCACAGTGCCATTTCGATCAGGCAAGGGCCCGCATCGGCGGCGGCATTGGCCAGCGCCCGTTGCAGTTCGGCATTGGTGTGTACGGTACGGGCCGGCACGCCGTAGCCGGTGGCCAGGGCTTTCCAGTCGATCCGCGGACGGTCCAGCACGGTCAGGCTGAGGGCTTGCGGGTCGAGTTCGGTCATGCCGAAACGGCGCAGTTCGTTCTGCAGGATCGCGTAACGGTGGTTGGCGGCGATCAGGATCACCACCGGCAATTGCTCGCGGGCGATGCTCCACAGGGTTTGAATGGTGTACTGCGCGCTGCCGTCCGATTGCAGGCAAAACACCCGGGTACCGGGCTCCGCCAGCGCGGCGCCGAACCCGACCGGAATGCCCTGGCCAATCGCGCCGCCGGTGTTGGTCAACACACGGTGCCGCGCCGCACTGGCGGAGGCGGTGAAAAACGGATAGCCGCAAGTGCCCCCTTCGACCGAGACAATGCAGTCGTCCGGCAGCGCTGCGGCCAACACTTGGCCGACCGACTGCGGCGTCAACGCGGCCTCGCCTGGCGGCAGCTCGATCCCCCGCGGGGTCGGCACATAAGCCGGTGCATTCAGCGCGTCGGCCAGCGCGGTCAACGCCCCGGCCACGTCGTCGCCGACTTCGGCCAGCGACAGCAAGCGCTCACGTTCGGCCAGCCGCGACGGAATGCCTTCGTAGCCGAAGTAACTGATGGGTTCCGGGACACCGGCACAGACCACCTTGTCGTACTGCTCGAGGATCTCGATGGCCACTTCCGGGAAGTACGGCAGGCGGTCCAGGTCCGGCAGACCGCCGCCCCGGTAGCTGAGCCGGGGAAAGGTTTCGGCGAACAGCCGCACGCCGGGCAATTGCGCCAGACGCCCTGCCGCTTCCAGGCCGGCAACCGACAAACCTTGATCACCGACGATGAAGACCAGCCGCTGACCATCACGCAAGGCCTGCGCCACCGCTTCGATACGGTCGCCGGCAAAGCGGCGGATCGGCGCCTGCATCCGCGTGAACACACCGTTGTGCGTCACCGCGGCGGCTTGCAGGTCCATCGGCAGGATCAGGCTGGCGATCTGGCCCTTGGCTTGCCAGGCGGCACGCACGGCTTCCTGCAGGTCCTCACCGATCGCCGAGGCGGTGCGCGACGTGCGAACCCAGCCGGACACGGTGCCGGCCAGGGCCTGGATATCGCTGGCCAGGGGCGGGTCGTAGTTGACGTGCCATGAGGCGTGGTCACCGATCACATTGACGATAGGCGTGTTGGCGCGCCGCGCGTTGTGCAGGTTGGCGATGCCATTGGCAAACCCCGGGCCCAGGTGAGTCAGCGTCATCGCGGGCTTGCCGGCGACGCGGCCGTAACCGTCCGCCGCTCCGGTACAGACGCCTTCGAACAACGACAACACCGGCTTGAGGGCGGGCGCGCTGGCCATGGCCGCCACCAGCGGGATCTCCGTGGTTCCCGGGTTGGCGAAGCAGTACTCGATACCGCTTGCCGCTGCCGCATTCACTATCAGTTGCGCACCATTCATTATCAGCCCTCTCGCTTGAGCATCTTCTTTGATGAGATTTATCACACATAAAATCACATCAAACAAGCTGTTTTTTACCATTTGTCTCTACTTATGAGATAAATGCCAATTAATCGGTTATGAAAAGTGCTGCGACGATTGCTTTTTCGCTTAACTGCGATAGTGTGGCGTGACGGCCCCCCTCGGGCCGGCCGTCTTTTCAGCGCGGGCGGGCGTGCCTATAGTGCTCACCCGCGTGCCATCCCCTTTTCTAGGAACGAAATGAGCAGTCTGAGCAAGTTGTTGAGTGTCCTGGACCTGTTCGGTCCGCAGACGTTGAAGATCGATCCGGACACCATCGCCGAGCGCATGGGCCTGTCGCGCGCCACCGTGTATCGCTACGTCAAGGACCTGTGTGACGCCGGCCTGCTGACCCGCGTGGATGCCGGCAGCTACGGCCTGGGGCCGCGCGTGATCGAACTGGACTGGATGATGCGCCAGTACGACCCCATCCTCCTCGCCGGGCGCGAGCTGATGCACGAACTGTCCGCCCAGACCGGCCTGGCCGTGTTCGCCAGCGTTTTTTATGACGGGCGCATCATCAACACCTACATCGCCGAACCCAGCGACACCTACCACTTCTCCTTTGGCCGCGGACACCCGCTGCCGTTTTTTCGCGGCGCGCAATCCAAGGTGCTGATCGCCTTTCAGAAAGGTCGACGCTTGCAACGCCTGTTCGAAGAACACATGGCCAACGACCCGGACAGCCCATACGACTGGGCCAGCTTCTCCAAGGCCGCGAAAAAGATCCGCAAGGACGGCTACTGCCTGACCCACGACGAACTCAACCTGGGCCTGACCGGTATCGCCGCGCCCATCATCCGGCCGGATATGGACGAGGTGGTTGGCAGTCTGTCCGCCGTCGGCAGCAGCCAGAGCTTCAAGCTGCTACGTCAGGAAACCGTGATCGAAATGGTGATGGACACCACACGGCGAATTGCCGAAAACATGCGCAACCCACCGAGCGCCCCCGCGTCCTGAGGGTCAGGAACGCGACGGCCGTCAACCTCAGAACGGCACCGCGACCGTGAATTGGCTGTACAGGTTGGTGCCATTGCCGACCGTCTGGTTGCCGCCGCTGGTGGAGTCCTGCTTCGGCTTGTAGAGGCCGATCAGCGGCGTGACGATCAGGTGCGGGTTGACGGCCCACTCGACGTAGACGTCCAGCTCCCGCGCATCGAGGTTCAGCGCATTGCTTTTGCGCAACGTGTCGAAGTCGAAGTACAGCGCGCCGACCGTCAGGTTCTCCAATGGCGTTGCCTTGAGACCGACGTGATGGATACCGGTGTTGCTGTTGAACGGGCCGGCATAGTTGGAGGCCACCTCGCCCTGGAACCAGGTGCCGTAACCCGTGCTGAGCCCGGTGAACAGCGGGTCCCATTTTTGCGAATAGCGCGTGTAGCGGTAGGTCAGCTTCGGCGCCCAGGCGATGTCGGCAAAGGTGTAGCCGGCTTCGCCGTACCAGGCTTTTTCAGGCCCGGCGTCTTTGTCCTGCCAGGCATACTCGAATGCCAGGCTGACGTTCGGCAGCCCGGCATCGCCTTCGCCGCGCACGCTGTAGACGTTCATACCCTTGCGCTGGCGCTGAAAATCGCTGGCCCAGCGCTCGTTCACATCGATGCCATGCACCCAGGTCAACCCCAGGGTGCCGGGCTTGGCGGTGTAGTCCAGGGTGCCGGCGGCCAGTTCGGTTTCCGCCTGGGCGCGGTTGTCGGACTTGAGCCACAACACGCTGCCATGCACGCCCTCCTGCCCGCCCAGGCGCAGGACCGCGGTTTGATCGAAGGCATGCCGCGCCGCCAGGTAAAAGGCCCCACCACGGTTCAGCGCGCCATCCGCCGGGCCCTTGCCCAGGTTCGGCCCGTCGTCGTTGATCAGGAAACCACGACCGATCTTGACCACCTGGCGCCCACCGGAAATATCCACGCCGTCCTTGCCCAGTGCCGGAAACAGGTCGCCGGAACGCCAACCGAGGTAAGCGTCTTCAATTTTCGTGGTGTGTTCGGTGCCGAGGGTATTGCCGGCCGGATCACCGTCGCCCCAGGTCGCGGAACTGACCAGCGCGAACGCGCCATAGGCCGTGCCTTTGCCTGCCAGGGCCTGGTCGCCGCTCAAGCCGTATTTGATGAAGCCTTCGCGCCAGGTCGAACCGCCCGGGGCGCCGTCATAGTTTTTGCGACTGTTGAACTGACCGAATACGGCGGTCATATCGGCGTTGAGATGCCGGCTCTCGTCGCTGTAAACCTCATAGGCATGGGCCTGGCCGACGGCGCAAAGCGCCAATGTGGCAGCCAGGGTGCTGCGGCGAAAGGGAGGGGATGGATACCGCATGGTTGAAACTCCTTGAGGTGCACCTTCAAAGGCTGTCTTAGGTATTCGCATAACACTGGCGCAGCCGCGCTGCGCCAGGCTCGCAAGGGCTAGCCGCAAGCGGCGAGCGCGGTGTCCAGCGCCGCGACGATCAATTCGGCCTCCCCGCCCGTGAGGGTCAGCGGTGGCGAAAGAACGATTTTGTTGCCGATCGGCCGCACCAGCACCCCGGCGCGGCGTGCCGCGTCAGCGATCCGCAAAGGCTGCCCGGCCGCCGGGTTCAGCGGTTCGCGGGTGGTTTTGTCCGCCACCAGGTCGAGGGCAATCATCAGGCCCTTGCCGCGCACTTCACCGACCACGGCGTAACGCTCGGTCAGTGCTTGCAGCTGTTCGAGCAATTGCCCGCCGACCTTGGCGGCGTTGCCCGGCAGGTCCTCGGCTTCGACGATATCCAGCACCGCCAGGGCGGCCGCGCAGGCGGTCGGATGCCCGCTGTAGGTGTAGCCGTGCATGATCACGTTGCTGAAGCCTTCGCCGTGCTCAATCGCGTCGACGATGCGCTGATTGAACATCGTTGCGCCCAGCGGGATATAACCGGCGGTGATGCCTTTGGCCAGGCACAGCATGTCCGGCGCGACACCCCAGCCGCGGCTGCCGAGCATGCAGCCCGAGCGACCGAAACCGGTGACCACTTCGTCGGCGATCAACAGAATGCCGTGGCGGTCGCACACCTCACGCAGGCGCTTCCAGTAGTCGTCCGGCGGCACGATCACGCCGCCGGCGCCTTGCACCGGTTCCGCGATCAACGCGGCGATGGTCTGCGCGCCCAGCAAGGCGATCTGATCTTCAAGCTGGCGAATGCAGTGTGCGGTCAGCGCTTGCGGGTCCCGGCAGTCCCAAGGGTTGCGATACAACCATGGGGTGTCGAGCAAATGGCATCCGGCCAACAACGGCCCGTGGTTGTAGTGATAAACCCCATTGCCGCCCACTGACGTGCCGCCCATGTGTACGCCGTGATAACCGTTGCGCAGGGACAAAAAGCGCGTGCGCCCCGGCTCGCCGCTGGCGATCCAGTACTGGCGGGCCATTTTCAGTGCGGTCTCCACCGCATCGGAGCCACCGGAACTGAACAGCACACGCGTCATCTGCTCCTGGGCGAACATCGACGTCAGCCGCTCGGCCAGGTCGAACACCCGCGGATGGGCAATGCCGTCGAAGGTCTGGTAATACGCCAGTTCGTCGAGTTGCGCGGCAATCGCGGCCTTGACCGACGCACGGTTGTGCCCGATGTTGACGTTCCACAGGCCGCCCACGCCGTCGAGCATGCGCTGGCCGTCGATGTCGGTGATGTAGTTGCCGTCGCCACGGGCAATGATCAAGGTCTTGGCACGCTGCGCCGGGGCGCTGGAACTCATCGGATGCCAGAATTTCTTCTGCGCAGTTTTGTATTTTTCGTACATGGCTCAGGCCCTTACTCAGCGTCACGGTTGTGGACAAACAACAGCTGTTGCCCGGTGAATTCCAGCAGCCCTTCAAGGCCGAACTCGACACCGAACCCGGACATCTTGCTGCCGCCGAACGGCGTGTTCGGCTGGATGCGGGCATGGCAGTTGACCCATGCCACGCCGCTTTCCAGACGGCTGGCCAAGGCCGTCGCCTGTTCGACGTCCGGCCCCCAGACCGAGCCGCCCAAGCCCATGTCGCCCGCATTCGCGCGACGCAGCACGTCTTCCACATCCTGATAGGCGATCAACGGCAACACCGGGCCAAACTGCTCCTCGTCGACCAGCCGCTGGCCGTCCGTGACATCGGCGACCAGCGTGGGTGGATAAAAGAACCCCGGACGCTCCAGGCGTGCGCCGCCGCACAGAACCCGCGCGCCGTGTTCGCGCGCATCGGCGACCAGTGCCTCGACCAGTTGCAGTTGCTCCAGGTTCTGCACCGGACCAAACGTGACCCCCGGCGCCAGGCCGTCACCGACGACCTGGCGTGCGGCGATGCGCGTCAATGCATCGGCAAACGCCGAGTACTGGGACTCATGAACGTACAAACGCTTGAGGGCCGCACAGGTCTGGCCCATGTTGAGGAACGCTGCCTGGAAAATCGCTTCGGCGACCTCTTCCACCGGCGTGCCCGGCAGTACGATGGCGGCATCGTTGCCGCCCAGTTCGAGGGTCAATCGCTTGAGGTTGCCGGCAGCGCCGCGCATCACGCTTTGCCCGGTGGCGGTCGAGCCGGTGAAGACGATCTTCTGGATACCGGGGTGGGTGGTGATCGCGCTGCCGAAACCTTGCTCACCGGTCACGCAATTGATCACCCCGTGGGGCACATGCCGAGCGATGATGTCCACCAGGCGCAAGGTGCTCAATGGCGTCAGGCTCGAGGGCTTGCTGATCACGCAATTGCCAGCACGCAACGCCGGCATGATGTGCCACACGGCAATCATCACCGGCCAGTTCCACGGTGTGATGGAAGCCACCACGCCCAGCGGCTTGCGGTGCAACTCGACACGCTGGGTGGGGGTTTCTTCCACCAGTTCCACGGGGATCTGTTGCGCGGCGGCATAGCGGGTCCACGCGGCGGCGCCCATGACTTCGGACAACGCCAGCTCCAGCGGTTTGCCCTGTTCGAGAACGATCAACCGGGCCAGGGCGTCGGCATCCTGTTCGATCGCCTCGGCAATCGCCAGCAGGCGCTCGCAACGCAGCGCGTGAGTGCTGTGCCGCCACGTCTTGAAGGCCGCCTGGGCAGCCGCCACCGCCTGGTCCAGTTGCGCCAGGGAACCGGCCGGGCACTGTGCGAATGCGGTGCCGGTGGCTGGGTTGATCACGTCAAACTGCCCGTTTTCACCGGCAACCTGAACCCCGTTGATCAGCATCGTGTAATGGTGCATGTGCAATTTTCCTTTAACGCAGGCACGCCTTGTCGGACACCGACAAGCGCACAGTTCGCAGTAGAGTTGTACCGGGTTGATGCCTTAGAGCTTGTGGCTGCCCAACGCCAGGAACCGCTGGGGCGATACCTTGCGCAAGCGCGCGGCGAGAAAGATGCCGCCGAGCAGGGCCAGGGGGATGACGGCGCACAGGCTGTACGACAACAGCTTGCTGGCGCCCGTGAGCACATCGAAATGCGCCACCGCCAGTACCAGCACCATCAGTAATGCCAGGCAGGAGATCCCCGGCAGAATGCGCCCGCGCAAAACGCTGACGTTGAGCTCGGGATGCCGGTGAAAATACACACACACCGCGACCGAGGTCATCGCCATCAACAAAATCACGCACAGGGTGGCGAGGTTGGAGAACCAGGCGAACAGTTGCAGGATCGGGTCCGCATCCAAGGCGGCGAAGATCAGCACTACCACCGCCGCGATCAGGCTCTGCAAGGCCGAGCCCATATGCGGGCTCTGATGCACGCGGTGCGTGGTGCCCAGCAGACTGTGCAGCAGGCCGTCGCGGCCGATCGCGTAGAAGTAGCGCGCGGCGGCGTTATGGAATGCCAACAGCCCGGCGTAGATACTGACCATGAACAGCACGCGGATGATCTGGGTCAGGTAAGGCCCGACGAAGTGATCGGACATGCCGTAGATAAAGGTCGTGGGGTCCTGCAATGCCTGCAGCATCGGCACGATCTTGTCCGCGCCCACGCCCACCACCATCGCCCAGACCGACAGCGCATAGAACCCACCGATCAACAGCACCGAACAGTAGGTGGCAATCGGAATGGTGCGCTGCGGGTTTTTCGCTTCCTCGCCGTAGATCGTCGTGGCCTCGAAGCCGATGAAGGCGGCGAAGCAGAACAGCAGGCCGATCGACGGCGTACCGCTGAACACATGCTGGCTGCTGAATGCGTCGAGATTGACCCCGCTGTCGCCGCCGCTCTTGAGAATGGCGAAGTCGAGGGTGAGGATCGCCAGGTACTCGGCGATCACCACGACCGACAATACCCGGGCCGACAGATCAATCTTGCGATAACCGAGGACCGCAATACTGGCCATCGCCATCAGCGAATACGACCACCACGGCAACACCAGGCCAACCACGCTCTCCATGGTGCCGCTGACCACGCCGCCGAACATGCCATACAGGGCGATCTGGAGAATGTTATAGGCAAACATCGCCAACACCGCCGCCGAGCCCCCGGCCAAACCGCCCAGGCCACGCGAGGTGAAGGCATAGAAACCGCCAGCGTTGGTGAGGTGCCGGGACATGGTGGTGTAACCCACCGAGAACGCCAATAGCACCAGCAAGGCGAGAAGCAGCAATGCCGGGGTGCCGGCACCGTTACCCAGCATGATGCCAATCGGAAAACCGCCGGCGATGACACTGAGCGGACTCGCCGCCGAAACCACGAAAAAGATGATGAAGCCGACACCCAGGGCGCCTCGCTTCAACTCCGTGGAGCTGTTGACCTGAATAGATACACTCATGTTATTGACCTTATTGTATGAGGCAGTCGCTGTGGGGTGGCTCCGATCAAGGCTCTATCGGCACCGGGTAGCGCTTTTATTTTTTGGCTTGCACGCTGTATTCGATCCTATGCCCCCCTACAAACCCCTCGCTATCCCAAATCGGTAGCATCGCCTGCACCGCCCCAAAACAGTTCAGCGTCCAGCACCGTTCCCCGCCGATTTGGGATAACCCCCCGGATGTTCATCCCTGCACTCTAGGGTCGCCGTGCTATGCCCGGATGTCGGCTAGCAACAATAAGAAACGACGGCGCCCACCAGGCTATTACAGCCCATAGAGCCCTCACGCGCAGGAACCCCCAGCCATGCCTTTTGCTCACCTGACTATTCAATGGCGCATCACACTCCTGAGCGGGCTGTGCCTGCTGGCCGTTGTCGCCGCATTGACCGGCGCCTCGCTGTACCAGAATCAACAAAGTGCAGAACTGCTCAAGGCACGCAGCACTCAGTTGCTGGCGCAAGCGGCCACGGAGCACTTGCAGGCCCAGGCGGTTGCCCACGGTCAGCAGGTCGCGCGGTTTTTCAATGAGACGGCGCTGTATGGCGAAGGCTTCGCGCAACAGGTCCTGCAACTGCGCGAACAAACCCTCAATGGCCACCTCTCGGCGACACAACTGCGCGAGACACTGGTGAACATTACTCGCCAGACACTGCTCAAGCGCGACAAAGTGCTCGGCCTGTACGTGGTGTTGCTGCCCGATGCGCTGGCGGGTGCCGACGCGCAGTTCACCGCGCAACGTGCGTTGGCAGGCAACGAAACAGGCCGGTTCGCGCTGTATTGGTCGCAGAGCCAACCGGGGCAGTTGGTCCAGGAAGTACTCACCGAGCCGCAAATCACCGCCAACCATGCGCCGACGGGCAGTGAGCCGGAAAACGCCTGGTACGTCTGCCCGCAGGCCCAGGGCCGCACCTGTGTGGTGGCGCCCTATGAAAGCGAGGTGGAGGGCCGCAAAGTCCTGATGAGCAGCATTTCGATTCCACTGATCGCCAACGGCACGACGATCGGCGTGGTCGGCATGGACATCGGCCTCGACACCCTGCAGAAACTCGCGGCCAACCTGCGCCAGGATCTGTACCAGGGCGCCAGCGCAGTCAGCATAGTCGCAAACTCGGGCCAGGTGGCCGGGCGCAGTGGCGAGGTCTCGGGCGCCAGCATCGACATCAGTCAGGCCGTCCAGACCGTGGCGGGCAGCCCACCGTGGACGTTGCAGTTGAAGGTGCCGCAAGCCGTGGCGCAGGCCCCCGTTCGGCAGATGCAGAGCGAACTGGATGCCCAACGCCGCCAGGCCAATTGGCTCAACCTGGGCCTCGGTTTGCTCGCCAGTTGCCTGGGCATGCTGCTGATCTGGCTGGCGGCCTACGGCGTGACGCGCCCGCTGCTGAAGGTGGCCAGCCTGCTCGATGCGATTGTCGACGGCGACGGTGATCTCACCCAGCGCCTGCCGGTGGCTCGCCACGATGAGCTGGGCGCACTGAGCAACGGTTTCAACCGTTTCCTGGACAAATTGCAGCCGATCATCCGCGACATCCAATCCGCCTCGCGGGACACGCGCACCAGTGCCGACACGTCCTCGGGCATTGCCCGGGAGGTCAGCGCAGGCATGCAGCGCCAGTACCGTGAAGTGGAACTGGCGGCGACCGCGCTGCATGAAATGAGCGCCAGTGCCCAGGAAGTGGCGCGCCACTCGCACTCTGCCGCCGACGCCGCGAGCGCCGCGGAAAGCGCGAGCCGCTCCGGTCAGGCCGTCTTCGCCAGCGCCGTACACAACATCGAACACCTCGACCAGCGCCTGGACGCCACACTCAAGCAGGTACACGCCCTCGCCGACAGCAGCAGCCAGATCAGCCAGGTGCTGGACGTGATCTGCACCCTCGCTCAACAGACCAACCTGCTGGCCTTGAATGCGGCCATCGAAGCGGCCAGAGCGGGCGAACAAGGGCGCGGTTTTGCGGTGGTGGCCGATGAAGTCAGGCACCTGGCCAGCAACACCCAGAGTTCGGTCGAACAGGTGCGCAACGTGATCGAGAGGTTGCAACAGCTGAGCCAGGAGGTGGTACACAGCACTCAACTGAGTCGCGAACAAGCCGGCAGCAGCGTGATCCAGGTGCAACAGACGCGTGCGGCGCTGCAGAACATCTCCCAGGCCGTGGACGTGATCGAGCAGATGAACCAGCAGATCGCCAGCGCCGCCCTGGAACAAAGCACCGTCGTGGACGATATCAGCCAGCGTGTCAGTGACATCCGTGGCATCAGCGAAACACTCAGCACGCGCATGAACGAGGCCTCCAGGGCCAGTGACTCACTGCATGAAATGGCCAACCATCAGCAGAACCTGGTGGGCCATTTCCGTGTGTGAGGGGCAATGCAGCACAACTGAGCTACAGTGGCCGGCCTTCGACACTTTACCCATCGAGCCCTGCCCATGACCGCTTCGCGACGCTGGTTGATCCTGGCCATTATTTCCAGCGCATTGCTGCTCATCGTGATTGACATGACCGTGCTGTACACCGCGTTGCCGACACTGACGCGCGAGCTTGGTGCGACGGCGTCGCAGAAACTGTGGATCATCAATATCTATGCGCTGATCGCCGCCGGGCTGTTGCTGGGCATGGGCACGCTCGGCGACCGCCTGGGGCATAAACGGCTATTTATCGGGGGCTTGAGTGTATTTGGGCTGTGCTCGCTGATCGCAGCCTTCTCGCCTTCGGCCAGCGTATTGATCGGCGCGCGGGGGTTCCTGGCGGTCGGCGCAGCGATGATGATGCCCGCCACATTGGCCCTGGTCCGGTTGACGTTCACCGACGAGCGCGAACAGGCCATGGCGTTCGGGATCTGGGCCTCGGTGGCCTCGGGGGGCGCGGCGTTCGGGCCGGTGGTGGGTGGCTTGTTGCTGGAGCATTTCTGGTGGGGCTCGGTGTTTCTGATCAACGTGCCGATTGTGCTGCTGGCGTTGCTCGTCGGCGTGCTGTTGATCCCCGACCACCCGGGAAACCCCGAACGACGTTGGGATTGGCTGGGTTCGCTGCAGGTGATGATCGGCTTGATCAGCATGGCGTATGCCGTCAAGGAACTCGGCAAACGCCTGCCCTCCTTCGACGCCATGCTGGTGGCGGTCGTGCTCGGTGCGCTCTGCCTCACGCTGTTCATTCGGCGCCAACGCCGAGCGACGCAACCGATGCTCGATCTGTCGTTGTTCAGCACGCCCGGATTCAGAAATGCCGTGATTGCAGCGCTCGTGTCCGCCGCCGCCTTGATTGGCATGGAACTGGTGTTCAGCCAGCGCCTGCAGCTGGTGCTGGGCCTGTCGCCGCTGGACGCGGCGCTGTTCATCCTGCCGCTGCCACTGGGTTCCTTCGTCGCCGGCCCGCTTGCCGGCTACTACCTGCCGCGCCTGGGCAACCAACGCATGCTGTTCTGGACATTGCTGCTGTCAGCCGCCGCGATGCTGGCCTATGTGTCGCTGTACAACGCCGCAGTGCCGCTGCAAATCGTCAGCCTGGCGCTGCTGGGCCTGACCATGGGGGCGGCACTGACCGCAGCGTCGAGCACTATCATGCTCAGCGTGCCCGCCGACAAGGCCGGCATGGCCGCCTCCCTTGAGGAAGTCTCGTTCGAACTGGGCGGTGCGGTGGGCGTGACACTGGCAGGCAGCCTCTTGTCAGCGATCTACGCGTACTCGACAGGCCTGATGATCCCGTCATGGCTGAGCCGAAACCCCATGACATTCGAGAGCCTCGACGACGCGCTGAAAGTCGCCGAGACCTTGTCACCCGAGGGCGCCGCCATGCTGACGGCGTTCGCCCGTTCGGCGTTTGATGCAGGCTTCGTGGTCGTGCTGGTGACGATGGCGGTACTGCTGTTGATGGCCGCACTGCTGGTCAAGCTGAGCCGGCAGGCGCAGTGAAACCGCGCCCTTGGGCTCGATCAGCGGCTCACCACACGGCGATATGCGAATCCGTCCGCGGCTCGGTCCCCCCGCACAGCACGCCGCTGACCGGGTCGCGCAGAATGATCTGCCCACGCCCGTAGTCGGTCAGGTCGCTGTCGGTCTGCACCTTATGCCCGCGCCGCGCCAGTGCATTGACCAAGTCCCGCGAAGCGCCGTGTTCGATGCCGACCTTCATGTCGCCCAACCATTGCCAGCGCGGTGCGTCCAGGGCCGCCTGGGGGTTGAGGCCGAAGTCCACCAGGTTCATCACCATCTGCACATGGCCCTGGGGCTGCATGTAGCCGCCCATCACGCCGAACGGTCCGAGAGCCTGGCCGTCCTTGGTGAGAAAGCCCGGGATGATGGTGTGGAAGGTTTTCTTGCCCGCGGCCAGGCAGTTGGCGTGGGCCGGATCGAGGCTGAATTCCTGCCCGCGATTCTGCAGGGCGATGCCGCTGTCGGGCAGCACCACGCCGGAGCCGAAGCCGTGGTAGTTACTCTGGATGAACGAAACCATATTGCCTTCGGCGTCCGCCGTGGCCAGGTACACCGTGCCGCTGGCGTGGGGGTCGCCGGGCGCGGGCGGCTGCGCCTGTTCACCGATCTGGCTGCGGCGGCGCGTGCTGTAGGCGTCGCTCAGCAGATCGGCCACCGCCACACGCATATGCTGGGGGTCGGTGATGTAGTGCAGGCCGTCGCTGTAGGCGAGCTTCATCGCTTCCAACTGACGGTGCCAGGTCTGTTGGCTGTCGCGGTGATCGAAGCTGAAGCCTTCAAGGATCTTCAGCGTCATCAACGCCACCAGCCCCTGCCCGCTCGGCGGAATTTCCCAGACGTCCACGCCGCGATAATTGATATGGATCGGCGCCACCCACTGCGCGCGGTAATCCTTGAGGTCGCTGGCGCGCAGGTAACCGCCGCTGGCGCGGGAGTGCGCGTCAAGGCGCTCGGCCAAGGCGCCGCGATAGAGACTTTCGCAGCGGGTCGCGGCGAGTTCTTCCAGCGTGTGGGCCTGGGCCGGGTTGCGGAAGATCTGCCCGGCCTGTGGTGCGCGCCCGTCGATCAGGAACGTGTCGAACCAGGCGTCCAGCACCGCGTCGCGATGGGGGCTGAATTCATTCAGGGCGATCTGCCATTGATGGGCGACCACCGGCGACACGGGGAAACCGTCGCGCGCCAGGCTGATCGCCGGTTGCAGCAGTTCGGCAAAGGGCAACTTGCCGAAGCGTTGCGACAGCTCCGCCCAGGCCGATGGACAACCGGGCACGGTGACCGGTGTCCAGCCGTACAGCGGCATCCGCTCATGGCCCGCCGCCTTGACCGCCTCGATGTTCAAGGCGGCCGGCGCGTGGCCGTTGCCATTCAGGCCGTGCAACTGGCCCTTGCACCACACCAGGGCAAAGGCATCGCCGCCCAGGCCGCAGCCGGTGGGTTCCACCACGGTGAGCGCCGCCGCCGTGGCGATGGCGGCATCGATGGCATTGCCGCCCTTTTGCATGATCTCGATCCCGGCCTGGGCGGCCAGCGGTTGGGACGCCGCGACCATGCCGCGACGGGCGAAGACGCTTTGGCGTTGTGACGGATAAGGGTACTCGTGAGCAGAAAATTTCAACATGGCAAAGGCTCTTCAAAAAAAGTCATAACACGCGGCTGAGAAAGGCTCGGGTACGCGGATGGCTGGGGTGGCTGAAGATCTGTTCCGGCGGGCCCTGCTCGATCAGTTCGCCCTGATCGAGCACCACCACGCGGTCGGCCACTTCACGGGCGAAGCCCATCTCATGGGTGACCACCACCATGGTCATGCCCTCCTCGGCCAGTTCTTTCATCACCTGCAGCACTTCGCCGACGGTTTCCGGGTCGAGGGCGCTGGTGGGTTCGTCGAACAGCATCGCCTGGGGCTTCATCGCCAGCGCGCGGGCGATCGCCACCCGTTGCTGCTGGCCGCCGGAGAGCATCGACGGGTAATGGCTGGCCTTGTCCGCCAGGCCGACCCGCGCCAGCAGGCCACGGGCCTGTTCCAGCGCTTGCGCACGCGGCGTGCCGAGCACCTGGATCGGCGCTTCGATGATGTTTTCCAGCGCGGTCATGTGCGGGAACAGGTTGAAACGCTGGAACACCATGCCGATGTCGCGGCGCTGACGGGCGATGTTGCGCTCTGAATCGCGCACCAGGCTGCCGTCGCTGCGCTCGCGATAACCCATGGCGCGACCGTTGACGCGGATGCGCCCGCCCTGGATGTCTTCCAGCAGGTTGATGCAGCGGATAAAGGTGGTCTTGCCGGAGCCGGAGGCGCCGATCAGCACGACTACCTCGCCACGGCGTACTTGCAGCGAGATGCCCTTGAGAATCGGCAATGTACCGAACGACTTGTGGATATCCAGCGCTTCGATGATCAGTTCTTCACTTTGGTGCGCCATGGTTAACGTCCCCTCAGCAGTTTCAGGGTGCTGCGCCCGAACAGGCGGCTGGACGCCGTCGGCGGCGCGGTGGGCCGGTCGGACTGGCTGAAGCGCGTCTCCAGCCAGCGTTGGAAAAAGCCCCACAGTGTCGTCAGCGTCAAGAAGTAGAGGGCGACCACCAGGTACAGCTCAAATACGCGGAAGGTCGCCGAGGTGATCATCTGCGTACTGAGCAGCAGCTCCTGCACACCGATCACGCTGACCAGGGTGGTGTTCTTGAGCATCACGTTGAACTCGTTGCCCAGCGGCGGCACGATCACCCGGAAGGCCTGGGGCAGCACGATGCGCCGCATCAGCTTGGCGAAGCCCATGCCCAGAGAACGCCCGGCTTCGTATTGGCCCTTGTCCACCGCGCCGATACCGGCACGGATGATCTCGGCCATGTACGCGCCTTCGTTGAGGCCCAGGGCGATGATGGCCGCCTGGATATTGCCGGGCACGATCAGGCCGAACAGCTCGATGTCCTCGAAGCGGAAAATCCCGCCCGCCGCCAAAGCGGTGTACAGAAACACGATCTGCACCAGCAACGGCGTACCGCGCATCAACCACACATAAAAGCGCACCGGCAGGTGCAACAGCGGGTTCTTCGACAAGCGCAGCAGCGCCGCCGCCAGCCCCAACACGCAGCCGAGCAGCATCGCCAGCACGCTGATAAGGCAGGTCAACCAGAGCCCGGTGAGGTACACCCCGCTGGGCTGTAGCAGGTACTGCCAGAACACATCCCAATTGAAATTCATCGCAGGTTTGCCTCAGTCGAGTGTGTCGCTGCTGACATGCCATTTGTCCAGCAACCGCACGTAGCTGCCATCGCTGCGCATGTCGCTGATGATCTGCTGCACGGCGGCGGTCAGTTGCGGGTCGTCCTTGCGCATGCCCAGGCCAGTGAGGATGCGACTGAACGCCGGCACGCCTTCCTGGAACAGGTCCGGGGCCATGGCCGCGTAGTAACCGGCGGTTTCCACGGTGGTGCCGTAGGCGTCGACCTGGCTGATGCGCAGGGCCTGGAACGCGTCGGTGTCGGTGTTGTAGACCACCAGCTTCATCGGTGGCTTGCCGGCCTTGGTCAGGCTGTCGTTCTGGGTGTCCAACAGGGTCTTGATGGTGGAACCGTTGAGCACCGCCACTTTGTGCGCGGACAGGTCATCCAGGGTCTTGATGCCCTTGGGGTTGCCCTTGGGCACCACCACCGACTGGCTGGAATACATGTAGTTGACGATGTCGATCACCTGTCGCCGTTCGGGCTTGTCGAACAGTTGATCGACAATCATGTCGCACTGCTGGGCGAGCAACGCCGGCACCAGCCCGGAGAACGGAATCACCCGCCACTGCACCTGTTTGTCGCCCAGGCGCTTGGCGATTTCCACGCCGAGGTCGACGGTGAGCCCGCGCGGTTTCTGGGTTTCGTCGAAGGACACCAGGGGCGGTGAATCCATCCCCGAGCAGTAGATGAGCTTATCGACTTTCTGCAAACGCTCCGGCACCTGGGGCGCAGCGAAGGCCCATGGGGTAAAGAGGCCGAGAGAGAGAGCCACCAGCAAGGCGCGGCGTTTATGCATGACCAGACACTCCAGTTCGTTGAATAACGGGGGCAGGACTCAACGTCAACACACAGGCGGGCTTGGGCCCGCTTCTATTGTTCCGATTGCAGGAATTGAATCAGCGCCGGCACGGTGCCTTCGATGTGCTCGCGCACCACGGCTTCGGCGCGCGCCGCGTCACCGGCACGGATGGCGTCGAGGATCACCGCGTGTTCCTGGCGCGCGCTGAGGGGTTTCTCACCGTGTTGCAACCACAAGCGCATGGGCGCCTCGACCAGTGAGTACAACGCCGAAATCTGCTTCATCAGCCGCGGCCGGCCGCTGAGGCTGCACAGGTATTCATGGAACGCGCGGTGCCGGCTGACCCACACGGCGCTTTCGTCGCGGTAGTCGTCCATTTCGTCCAGCAAGCGCTCCAGGGCCGCCAGTTGGCGCTCGCCGATACGACCGACCGCAACACGCACCGCCAGGCCTTCGAGGGCGCTGCGCATCTCGAAGACTTCGTGCAGCTCATCGATATCCAGGCCGCCGACGATGGCGCCGCGGTTGGGGCGCAAGGTCACCAGGCCCTGGGCATCCAGGCGGCGGAACGCTTCGCGCACCGGCATGCGGCTCATACCGATTTCACTGGCGATGTCTTCGGCAATCAGGCGGTCGCCCTTGCGGTAGCGGCCGCCGCAAATGGCATTGAGCAGGAAGTTGTAGGCCTCTTCCTCGGCAGTCAGGGGCTGACGGTCAACGTAAGCGGGGGCAAATTGCATTCGGCGGTACCTTTGCATTTTTGTATCCAATTATCCATAAATTCAAAAATGCACGAGGCGTGCCAGGTTCTGGCCTGTCGACTTAAGTGATTGATTTAGATGTAGTCGTCGGATACTTCGCAGTCGCCCATCCGATCCTGTCCGGACGATGTGCTACTAAAGAGGACAGTCCATGCACTATCCGTGAGCAGATCGGCAGCACCGTAACAACTGGATCGTCAGGCCCGCGCGCAGACGGCGATGGCGGCACGTGCGGTGTGCGACGGTAACTCGGCGAACAGCGCGTGGTACTCCGCGGCGAAATGGCTGAGGTGATAGAAGCCCCATTGGGCAGCGATATCGCCGATCGAGAGCTCCGACGCGCGGGTGGACATCAAGGTCCGGCGCACACCGTTGAGCCTCACGGAGCGCAGGTAGTTCAGGGGCGTGGTCTCGGCGACCGCGCGAAAGCTGTTCTGCACGGTGCGCCGACTGACTTGCAGGCGCTGGCACAAGTCGTTCACGCTGGGCACGCTGTTCAACTGCGCCGTCGCCAGACGGTGGCATTTCTCGACGATGAAACTGCCCGTGGAACTTGGGCTGCGTTGCTGCTTGTCACAGGCCGGGTCGGTCAAGAGTTGCAGCAGCTCGCCAAGCATGGCCTGTTCCAACGCCTGCTCCCGCTCGCGGTCTCGCGTGCTGTCGAGCGCTTCGTGCATCAGGGCCTGGGAGAACATCGCCAGCAAGCGCCGACGAGCGCCGGCAACGCGCTGCGTGGACACCCTGATCACCGGCTGACGCAGCAACTGGCCGACCTCCTTCGCCGACGCCGTTTGCGCCAGTGCCTGCTCGAACAATTCACGCTCGAACGTGATGGACAACAACTCCATGCCCATCGGCATATGGAACATGAACTCCTCGCCACCGTGAAGGAAGAACAGGCTGCTGTCGTCCACCTCCCGCCCCTGCATCCGAACCGAACCCGGCACGGTGATCGGCACCGCAAAACACATCTTGCCTCGCGGCGCCGCGCCGTGTTGCACGACGCGCTGGTTGATCTGCTCGCGAAACACATGGCAACCGGCAGTCGACAGTTGCATGAGCGAACTCTCAGCCGAACCCGCGGTTAATTGACTGTAGTCCTGGCTCCATTCCTCGATGGTGGCCGCATGCACATGGATGTCTTGAAAGTGGCTGATGAGCGGGTTTTTCATGGTGCCGAAAGCCTCTGCCAATATTCTTTTTTTTTGAGCATTCTTCCCGGCGATATTCGCACATAGCGCAAAACCTGCACATTCCTTTGTGCACGCCTCAATTCGCGGGGCGGCGCGCTCACGGCAGCCGTCTCAAGTGCCAATTCGGGCTAACGGCAAGCGGCGCGCCATAGGGATGATCGGCATACCTGAATCCTTGCACTGCGCGGATGCCCCGCGAGGCACTGGCCTCCTTCAAGGCTTGAGCGGTTCACACCGGTCCTCCATCACTTAGGCCTCAAACATGACTGAACATTTGAATCACTTCATCGCCGGCACTGGCGTCGAAGCCTCCGACGGCCGGCGCATTGCCCTGGTCAACCCCGTGACAGAACAGGTGTACGGCAGTTGCGCACGCGGCACGGCCGAAGACGTGGATCGCGCCGTAGCCGCCGCGCAGCGCCAACTCGAACATGGCGCCTGGCGCCAGCTCGATGGCGCCCAGCGTGGGCGGCTGCTGGTGAAACTGGCAGACCTGGTAGAGCGCGACACCGACGTGCTGGCCGACCTGGACGCCGACGCCATCGGCCGTTCGCCGCTCGAACCGCGCCGGCTGGACGTCCCCAACGCGGTCGCCAACCTGCGTGCCGCCGCCGGCTGGGCCAACCAGTTGGAGGGGCGCACCATTCCCACTGGCGGCTACTTCGGCACCAAGACGCTCTCGTACACAGTCCGCGAGCCGGTGGGCGTAGTCGGTGCGATCGTGCCCTGGAACTCGCCGCTGATGATCACCGTCTGGAAACTCGCGGCGTTGCTCGCCGCCGGCTGCACCGTGGTCATCAAGCCTTCGGAAGAAACGCCGCAGTCCGCCCTGCACCTGGCCGCGCTGGCTCAGGAAGCGGGTTTCCCCGATGGCGTGATCAACGTGGTCACCGGCTACGGCGCCGAGGTGGGCCGTGCGTTGTGCGAACACCCGCACGTCGCCAAGATCAGCTTCACCGGCAGCCCCGAGGCGGGACGCGAGATCCAGCGCACCGCGGGCGTGTTGTTCAAGCACGTGGCATTGGAGCTGGGCGGCAAGAGCCCGCAGATCGTCTTCGACGACGCACCCTTTGACGACGCGCTGCGCGGTTGTGCCCTCGGGTTGTTCGCCAACCAGGGCCAGGTCTGTGCCGCCGGCTCGCGCATTTTGGTGCAGCGCGGCATTGCCGAGCGTTTCGCCGCAGCGCTGGCCGAGGCGGCGCGAGCGGTCAAGGTCGGCGATCCGCGCGAACCCGGCGTACAGATGGGCCCGGTGGCCAAGAAAGCGCAATTCGATCGCGTCAACCGCTACATCCAACTGGGCATCGAACAAGGTGCGTCTCTGCTGGCCGGTGGCGTTTCGACGCCTGAGCGCGGCTGGTTTGTCCGGCCGACGATCTTCGCCAACGCCAACAACGAGATGGCGATCGCCCGCGACGAAATCTTCGGCCCCGTCGGCACCGTGATCACGTTCGACAGCGAAGACGAGGCTGTCGCACTGGCCAACGATTCCACCTACGGCCTGGCCGCCACGGTGTGGACCACCGACCTGGCGCGCGCGCATCGCGTGGCCGCGGCGGTGAAGGTCGGCGCCGTGGGTGTCAACTGCTGGAGCCCGCTGGATGCCAACCTGCCCTGGGGCGGTGTCAAGACCAGTGGCATCGGACGCGAGGGCGGTTTCGGCGGCGCGATGGCCTACACCGAGGAGAAGGTCATCACCGTGCTGCTGCCCACCTGAAAAAAACCGGGCCTGACCGCCCCGCCGCCGCTGAGGCCTTTGATACCCATGGAGAGACCACGATGAACCCGACTGACGAACAGAGCACCGATCGGTATCCGACGTCCCTGCGCATGTTGCATTGGCTGCGCGCCGCACTCGTCGCCGGCCTGCTCTGGGCCGGCTGGCATATGACCGGCATGCCTGACGAAGTGGCAAGCAAGTTCGAGCTCTATTACCCCTGGCACAAGTCCTTCGGGGTGCTGACGTTCCTGGTGGTGCTGGTTCAGATCGCCCTGCGGTTGCACAGCCCCAGGCTGCCACAGCCGCCGGGAACGCTGGCGAAGCATGAGCGGTTTGTGTCGAGACTGGCGCAACGCGTGATGTATGCGCTGCTCGTGATCGTGCCGCTGATGGGTTACTCGATGTCGAGCACCTACACGATGAGCGACGGGGTGTTCTTTTTCGGGATCAACCTGCCGGAGCTGCTGGCGAAAAATGACGACTGGTTCGTCGTCTTCCAGTGGCTGCACAAGGTACTTGCGTATACCTTGCTCGGGCTGATCCTGTTGCACATCGCCGGTGCGCTCAAGCACCGCTTCTACGACAAAGACCCTCGTAGCGACGTGCTGCGCCGCATGTTATGAATTGGCGCACGCCAACAACGCCGGCCAGCAGCGAACCCAACGCTGGAAGTTGACGGCCGACGCGTTACCTCTCAGGCTGACCACGCGCCGCCTCGCCCGCTCGGTGCGTGGTGGCTGACGTTCCCCGACCCACCGTTACACAGGCAGGTACTCATTTGAAGTGGAGCAGTAACGCTTGGAATTAAGACAACTGCGCTATTTCGTCAACATTGTCGAACACGGCAGCCTGGGCCGCGCAGCCCTTGAGCTGGACGTGGGCGTGTCGGCGCTGAGCCAGCAGATCGCCAAACTCGAAAGCGAACTCTCGACCCGCCTGCTGAACCGCACGACCACCGGCGTCACACCGACCCCGGCCGGCATGGCGTTCCTGCACCATGCGCAGTTGTGCTTGAGGCAAGCCGAGAATGCGATCCTGGCGGCACACCGTGGGCGGATGAGCGGGTATGTCACCGTGGGCTTGCCGCCCACCACGGCCACGGTGCTTGCCCTGCCCTTGATCAATGCGATGCGCGCGCGGTATCCGGATATTCAGTTGCACCTGATCGAGATGCTGTCCGGGCATCTGGCCACGCAACTCAATGCCCGCCAGATCGATCTGGCCATTTTGTTTCAACTTGAAGGGGGCAAGCGCTGGAGCGTGACGCCGCTGCTTGACGAGAAACTGTTTGTCATCTGCTCGCCGCACTTGCCGGATGCCCCGCAAGGAAGCTCTGTGCAAATGGCGGACCTGGGGCAACTGCCGCTGGTGATGCCGAGTGCGCAACACGGTTTGCGCTCAACGCTGATGGCGGCGTTCGAGCGGTCGGGGTTGACGCCCAACATCATCATGGAGGTGGATGGCCTGGCCGTGTTGATGAACGCTGTACGCGCCGGCCACGCGGCCACCATCCAGCCCGGCGCGGCGGTGGCGCTCAAAGGCGAGTCGGGGCTTTCGGTGGTGGAAATCGCCGATGCTCATGTCGGCCGGCGAAACCTGTTGGCGACACTGCCGGATGATGAGCTGGCGCCCGCGGCACTCGCGGCGCGGCTGGTCATCACCGATGTGGCGCGGCAGCTGGTGATCGATCATCAATGGCCGGGCGCCTCGTGGATCGAAGACATCACGCCCTGATCTCCAGCCGCCCTCGCCCGCGCTTCAGGGCCAGCGGCAACCCGCAAAGCCTTTACGAAAACTAAACACCCCAACCACTAACGCGCCTTTCGACCCAACGCTCGCTGCCCTAAGGTCTCGCCACTCGCGAGGAGCCCTTCGTTCACGCCTCCTCGCGATCGAGGAGTGATGATGATCGACGTATTAGTCATTGGCGGCGGCAATGCCGCCTTGTGCGCGGCGTTAATGGCCCGAGAGGCCGGCGCCAGCGTGATGTTGCTTGAAGGCGCGCCCAAAGCCTGGCGCGGCGGCAACTCGCAACACACCCGCAACCTGCGCTGCATGCACGACGCGCCCCAGGATGTATTGGTCGAGGCCTACCCCGAAGAGGAGTATTGGCAGGATCTGCTGAAAGTCACCGGCGGGATGACCAACGAGAAGCTCGCTCGTCTGGTCATCCGCGCCTCATCGAACTGCCGTGACTGGATGCGCGCCCATGGCGTGCATTTTCAGCCGTCGTTATCCGGCGCGCTGCATGTCGCGCGCACCAACGCGTTTTTCATGGGCGGCGGCAAGGCGTTGGTGAATGCGTATTACCGCAGCGCCGAGCGGTTGGGCGTGAACATCCGCTACAACGCGCAAGTGACCGACATCGAATTGAACGGGGGAACATTTGTCGCGGCCCACCTGAGCGCGCGCGATGCCGAAGGGCAACGTCTGCCCGCCGAACGTATCCAGGCCAGGACGTGCGTGCTGGCGGCGGGCGGGTTCGAATCCAACCGCGAATGGCTGCGTGAAGCGTGGGGGCAAAACGAGCGCGGCGAGTGGCCTTCGGACAACTTTCTGATTCGCGGCACGCGCTTCAATACCGGCGTACTGCTGCGGCGCATGCAGCAACTGGGCGCCGATTTTATCGGCGACCCGACCCAGGCGCACATGGTGGCCATCGACGCCCGCGCACCGTTGTATGACGGCGGCATCTGCACGCGTATCGATTGTGTATCGCTGGGCGTGGTGGTCAATCGCGACGGCGAGCGCTTCTATGACGAGGGCGAGGATTTCTGGCCCAAGCGCTATGCGATCTGGGGGCGCCTGGTCGCGGGGCAGCCCGGTCAACAGGCCTATTCGATCATCGACCAACAAGCCATCGGTCGGTTCATGCCGCCGGTGTTTCCGGGCACCAAAGCCAACTCGCTGGAAGACCTGGCGCGCCAGCTGAAGCTCCCGGTGGCGCCATTTGTCAGCACCATCCAGGCCTACAACGCGGCCTGCCGCGTCGGTACGTTCGACCACACCGCCCTGGACGATTGCCGCACCGAAGGTTTGACGCCCGCCAAAACCCATTGGGCCCGCCCATTGGTCAAGCCCCCCTTCTGCGCCTACCCGCTCAAGCCGGGCGTGACCTTCACCTATTTAGGCCTCGCCACCGACGCTACCGCCGCCGTTCGCTTCAATGGCCAGGCGAGCCCGAACCTGTTCGTCGCCGGAGAAATGATGGCTGGCAACGTATTGGGCAAGGGCTACACCGCCGGCATCGGCATGGCCATCGGCACCGCATTCGGTCGCATTGCCGGCGTGCAAGCCGCCGCCGCGGCCGGCTTCATCACCCGTTCATCCCAGGAGCCGCAACATGCAGCTGTTTGATCCCAAGGCGCCGGGCACGCTGATTCCCGTCCTCAACCTTGATGAAAGCGAAGTCCAGCGACAAATGACGGTCTGCAATGCCTGCCGTTATTGCGAGGGCTTCTGCGCGGTATTCCCGGCCATGACCCGACGCCTGGAATTTTCTCAGGCGGACATCCATTACCTGGCGAACCTTTGCCATAACTGCGGTGCGTGCCTGCACGCCTGCCAGTACGCCGCACCGCATGAATTTGCGATCAATGTGCCCAAGGCCATGGCCAAAGTCCGCCTCGACACATATGCCGAGTACGCCTGGCCGCAGGCGATGGGCACGTTATACCGGCGCAACGGGCTGACCCTGGCGCTGGCATCCGGCGCGGGGCTGGCGCTGTTCCTCTGCCTGACGTTGATGATGATGGGCAATCTGTTCACGGCAATGCCCGGGGGGAATCTCTACGGGATCTTCCCGCATAACACCCTGGCGCTGATGTTCGGCGCAGTGTTTGGTTTCGCGGTGCTTGCATTGGCGATCGGCGTGCGGCGCTTTTGGCGCAATGTCTCGCCGGTCGAGGCCTCCCGCGAGCAAACAACATCGGCGGCCCTGGAAGCGAGCGCCAATGTGGCCACGCTCAAGTACCTGGATGGTGGCCACGGCGAGGGCTGCAATAACGCCGATGATCGATTCACCTTGTGGCGGCGGCGCTTCCATCACTTCACCTTCTACGGCTTCATGCTGTGCTTCGCCGCCACCGGCGTGGCCACGCTCTACCATTTCCTGCTGGGCTGGTCGGCGCCCTACCCCGTCTTGAGCGTGCCGGTGATGCTCGGCATCGTCGGCGGGTTCGGGTTGCTGGTCGGCCCGGCGGGGCTCTTGTGGTTGAACCTGCGGCGCAACGCCGAACACGGCGATGAACAGCAGAAGCCCATGGATCGCGGCTTCATCGCACTGTTGTTTCTCGTCAGCGCCAGCGGCCTGGCACTCCTGGCGTTTCGCGAAAGCATGGCCCTGGGCCTGTTGCTGGCGATCCATCTCGGCCTGGTCATGGCTTTTTTCCTGACCATGCCCTACAGCAAATTCGCCCACGGCATCTTCCGCAGCGCCGCGCTGCTCAAATACTCCATCGAAAAACGTCAACCCAACCCCATCAACGCCGCAAGCGACTGATCGTCAAGACCGTCATTCCAAAAACAAGATTGATCACCACGGTAGCCATAATGAAAACAACAACACAAAACACCCCGTCCAAGGGTTCGAAACTGGGCGCCATCCTGCGGGTCACCAGCGGCAACTTTCTCGAACAGTTCGACTTCTTTCTGTTCGGGTTCTACGCGACCTACATCTCCCAGACGTTCTTTCCTACCACCAGCGACTTCGCTTCGCTGATGATGACCTTCGCCGTATTCGGCTCCGGGTTCCTGATGCGTCCGCTGGGCGCTATCGTGCTGGGGGCGTACATCGACAAGGTGGGACGGCGCAAGGGCCTGATCGTAACGCTGTCGATCATGGCGGCCGGGACGGTATTGATTGCACTCGTGCCCGGCTACGCCAGCATCGGAGTGGCAGCACCGGTATTGGTGTTGATGGGACGACTGTTGCAGGGCTTCTCCGCCGGGGCGGAGATGGGGGGCGTTTCGGTGTACCTGGCTGAAATCGCCACGCCGGGCCGCTGCGGGTTCTACACCAGTTGGCAATCGGCCAGCCAACAAGTGGCGATCATTCTTGCGGCAGCGCTGGGTTACACGATCAACGCGTCCATGGCAGCCGCCGAGGTAGCTGCCTGGGGCTGGCGCATCCCGTTCTTTATCGGCTGCGTGATCATCCCGTTCATCTTCATCATTCGCCGTTCGTTGCAGGAAACCGAGGCGTTCAAAGCACGCAAGCATCACCCAACGGCCAATGAAGTGTTCCGCTCAATGCGCGACAACTGGCGCACGGTACTGGCTGGCGGTCTGTTGGCGTCGATGACCACCACCACGTTCTACCTGATCACCGTCTACACCCCGACTTTCGGCCGTTCGGTACTGAACCTGAGCACCACCGACAGCCTGGTGGTCACGCTCTTCGTCGGCCTGAGCAACTTCATTTGGTTGCCCATCGGCGGCACACTCTCCGACCGTATCGGCCGGCGCCCGTTATTGCTGGCGATCTCTTTGTTGTGCCTATGCACCGCTTACCCCGCCATGCATTGGCTGGCCGCCGCGGCCAGCTTCGAACGACTCCTCAGCGTGCTGCTGTACTTCTCGTTCTTCTTTGGCATTTACAACGGCGCAATGGTTGCCGCGCTGACTGAGGTGATGCCGCAGAACGTCAGGGTCGTCGGGTTCTCCCTGGCGTTCAGCTTGGCGACTGCAGTGTTTGGCGGCTTTACACCCGCCGTATCCACCCTTTTGGTGCAAGTAACCGGCGATAAGGCATCACCGGCCTACTGGCTGATGTTTGCGGCGTTATGCGGGTTCACGGCGACGACGATCTTGTATCGCAAGCAAAACGCGGTGACGGTCAACGCCTGATAAGCGCGGTATCCCTGCAGGGCAGCCTCAGATTTTGAATTGCCCCAGCAAGCCTTGCGGGCGACTGCCGATCGTATACAACTCATCGACGGTCTGGACGCCCTGCTGCGTCTGGTTGGTAACCGCGTCGATGGCGCGTGCGATCAGTTCACTATAAATAAATCTGTCCCCTTCTCCATGGGTACAACAAGGGGGCATATAGGGCTCAACAATCACTGAAAGTGCCGGCGCAAGCATGCGCCGGGTATCAGCTGAAGCAAAAAATCTACCGTTTAAGACTCTGACAAGATTGAAAGTACGGCTTTAAAAATACAACTTCCATCATCAACGGCTGATAATGCCTCGTATATTGCTTCGGTCGTTGCCATAAGCGAATCTTCTCCACCAGCTAAGGACAGCGCCGATACAGCCCGCGCTTGACTAAACAGCTGAAGGGCCTCCATACCTAATTCCTGCCCCTCATTCAGACTGTCTTGCAAATCAAAATATTGCTCATCTAACTTTTCAGCCAAAGCATCTAGCTCAGATAGTTGCTCAGTCGTAAGCTTATTACCAAATCGTAGTTGCGCAAGGGACTCAGCAACAACAGGCACGCCTACTGAGCTTGTCTGAAAAGCAAGTTCACAAGCAACTTTAACCGCACTTCGCCGTTGCTCTTTACTAGCCACTTTCAGCTTTTTTACAAGGCTTTTTCCAACCATTTCTAAACGCATAATCATTGTTTAGCCTTTAATGAAAAAAGGGGACGACTAACCGGTTGAGATTTGAACGTCCCCTGGCCCGAAAGGGTGCTCGCGCAAGGCGGGCCGAAGCCTGAAAAGGCGAAGTGGTGACCGGATCTGCTTTACCTATATACGCGAAGGGCGCATTTTTTCGTTTCTACCATCAGCGTTTCATGGCCATCGGCTTGCGCACATAGGACCTGGCGCCGTGTCGTAGGACATTCGTCACGCGAGCACCTATTTTTATTGAGGTCTCCATGTATGGATAACCTCTGCTCGAACGACAGGTCGGTCACGTCACTTCCAGAGCAACAGCATCAGGCATAAACTGGTGCTCTCACTCTGGCGTCTCGGCCTCGAATACTTGAGATGCTCCACCACCGGATTGTCCTGCTCGAAATTGGCGGATATGGAGCTATTGCTGCGCGATGAAGTGCGCCGGCAATCTCAGAGACTGGAGTAGGTTTGTGGGGATTCCTCAGACTCTGTCCCCTTTTATCCATTCATATCCCATCAAACTTCTCTCTTTAAAAACTCATAATGAGCATCATAATGAGCTAGGGGTTTCACAGGTAACCACTCTGATGGGATGTATGGTGTATCGACGACGACTTCATAACCATGTCTCCAGGCAATTTTTGCGTAGATGACACCAAAAGTTGAAATCAGACCTTCAGAATAACCGTTCTCACTATCAAACCTTCTCTTTATTGAGGCTGGTGTTGTCAGCTCGCGCAAAACAGATTCCATTTTTGATTTATCGCCCTCTGCCAGCGCAATGAAGAACTCATTGTCCAGCATAAATCTTTTCTTCGGTCCTGAAGGTGGGTGCGCAATCATCCTGGCACAACGGTCGCGCAACTGAGTAAAGTCTCCTTTAACAGCCAATCTAATTTGATAGGCTACAAAATCTGCGGTAGTAGTGGCCTGAATTCTTTTAGTATCAACGATGTCGTCGTTATTACAGAACCAACTAATCAGGGATTCATTATCAGAAACCAAGCTAGCCAAAAAATCAAATGTCTTCAACATGAAGTTCATTTTGTCGGTTTTCAGTGAATACCGATACTGGCGAAGACTGTCTGCTATAAAAAACCAAGCTTTCATTTTTTCCAATGATGAATTGCCAAACCACTCCTCTATAGCTTGAGCATACGCATGAGAAGACAAGCGATCCAAACAAGCGACAGGATCACCTTGCCCAGTTTTTATATTGGCAATGTAGCCAGCCAAGTTAAATCCGCCATCTAGGTGGCTTTTTACGTGTTCAATTCTAGATGTCGCGTTAATTTCGAGCTTGCCGTATCGACTCCAAGAAATCACTTGATCACTCTCACTTCAACTTAGCAATTATTAGTTGACCTGAACTGCGATCAACACCCGCCACACCCTTTACCAAACTACCATTTTCACGCGCCTTGTCTACCGCTTTATAAGCCTCGGAGCTTTTATCCAGACGTCCGAGCACCTTCTCTACCCACGAGTCAGACATTTGAACAACTTCGTTAGCATCACGAGAAAACGAACCCCCCCCAGTTATTTGTTTCGAATCCAAGACAATTACCGATTTACCATCAGCACTCATATACACATGATCAAATCCGTTATTACTTCCGTACTTGCCACCCTCTAAAGATTTAAGACCTTGCCGTTGTGATACGGATTCCACCAGTTCTTCGGTCAGAGCACCTGACTTGTCGAGCCCATCTGTAACCTGCTGCGCCAGCGCTTTTTCTGCTGGAGTGAGATCGGTAATAGCATACCCTCCCGCATTCAGTTTGGCTGAACTGACAAAACCTCCTGCGGTTGGCTCGACACCAGATAGCTCACCAATGGCAGGGATACCCGAAACGATCGGATCACGCTTCGGAATTACCGGCCGATCTGGAAGCTGCGTCGTTTCCCAATCACCCTGACCGCCGTCCGTACTCCAGTTCTTCGCCGTCTTCGCATCCAGCTCTGCGATCTGCTCACCGAGCTCGACACCGTCCTTCAGCGCCATTTTACCCAGGGGAAATAGGGGTCAGACCCTGAGGGATCCCTTAGACTTAAGCAATCGCTCCTGATATCACACATAAAGCAGTAACAACTTGATCAGGATGATCTTCTAGAGGAACCCCCCAGCCGGTAACTTCAAGTCCACCATAGCTTTGATCGGTATAGAACCACTCTTCAGCACTATCAAACTCTAAAGATGTAAATGGCAATAGATCCGAAACCAAACTACCCAAGCCAATACCAGCCGGCAAAAACCCCTTATAAACAAACTCCCGTGCAAACTCCCCAGAAAAGCTAAAATCGTAAACCTTAACAGCATAAACCTTTCCCGCTCTAACCATTATTGATAGAGCTGGAGTTCCTTTTAGCAGACCATTAATAATTGCATCATTAAATAGCGAAAAAGAGTAGCCTCCATTTCCAAGCTCATCCAGACCATGCGTTCTCAATAGAAGGTCCGGCGAATTTTCAAACTTGTACAATAGACTGGACGCATCAACCAAATACTTAAGCAGCACACGTTCCAGCACTTCCGCGCTCACATCCAGCGGTATACCTGCAAGAGAGACGGATGGCACGATTGGTGCCACCCAAGATATTGAAAAATCGTTAGATGACGTCATTCTGGCACCCACGTGTTGGTGGAGGAGTTAAATACCACTTTCTGCCCCTGAGGGTTTAAATACTTTGTATTAGCATCATAAATAGGGCTCCCGCTACTAAAAGTCGGTCTGTAAGCCACAGGATCAACAACCTTAACTTTGCTCCCATCAGCATAAGTAAGCTTGTAGTACTCACCTTTGTGAGTTGACAAAACATCATCCCCAATAGTAGATGGACTATACTGAATTTCTTTAATCCCTGTAGTGCTACCTTCGACCGTATAGACCTGGGCATTACCAGATGAACTGGCTCTCACTTTAGGTGTAAGTGTTGCGCCATCCATGGTGAGCGACTGTTTAATATCATCTATTGATTTCCCCCAAACACTGGAAGGATTTCCAGCAATATCTCGAGGAATACCGGCTTGTGCCGCTAAGTCTTCGCGCAAACCATCCCGAGCAAGTGGAGATGTTGCCGGAATATCGTCTACTACCTTCCCAGCCGCACCTGCCTCTTTTGCACCCTTAACTGGCGCTAAATCAATACTAGCAGCTGCACCATCATAAACTGCCCCAAACAATCCCGCACTGTTCAGGACAGCTTGGAGCCCGAACCCGAACCTTTCGGTTGTCGTCGCTACTTCACCGGTGATGGGATTTTTCCCACCTGAAGCCATGTAGGTCTGGCACGCAATCCCCGCGAGCCCCATACCACCGCATCCGGCAGCAAACGTTTCCTTCGAAAACTCGTCCAGATACGCTTTCTGTGCAGCTACCGTTGTTGCAACCTCTGCTTTATGAGTAATCGACTGTGCGTCGCTGGCGGGTTCCAGGGCCCACTCATCTCCCAAATCGGTTTTGACCGTTCTGTCAGATACGACACATACACCGTTACCCGAGAGCGCACAGCTGACCAGTTGCCCTGGCTGAGGTCTGGAGCCCGGATCGGTTCCTATGTCCCCTTCTACGGCTGGCATATCTTTGAGTACGGAGCTGTCTCTTGCCAACAGTTCCTTTATATTTTTCGATAGTTCGTCACAACGGGATGAGGACGTTCCCCCGCAGTTCCTTTTCTTATACTCGGCCTGCTCTTGCGCAAGTGTTATGCCCTCACTGCCCCTGAGCTGGTTATTTTCGACCGCATTTTTTGCTGCGATGCCTCCCGCCACTGCATCTGACGAGTTCCCTGCCACAATGCCTGCAGCGAGGCCTCCAGCAAGTGTCGATAGTGCGGAGACCTTTTGTTTTTCAGCTTCGCTCAGTTGATCGATGGGCTTGTTCGGGTACAGCTCGTAAGCGACCAGTTCACCGATACTCGCCCCCGTGGCTCCAGCAAGCGCAGAGTTTTGCTGGGATTTTGCAAGCACCGCGCCCAATACAGCATGAGCCATTATTCTGGCTTCAAGGTTATCGCCTGTGTTGTCCTTGATGATACCCGCCAGATACGGCGCCGAAGCCCCCACGACCGCCTGGGCAAGGTTGCCTCCAGCCAGCCCTTGAACCGCTGCCGTTACGGCTTGCGCAGCACGCTGAAGGTCACTTCCCGTACCGTAGGCAGCCATGGTGCTTTTATAGGCATCGGTGCCCTGCAACATGTCCACGTAGGCCTTGCGATCTTTGTAAGAGGCGTCTGGATTAGCCCCCGGCATGTTCTTCTGTTCATCTGTCAGGTGTGCTTGCGCGGCCTTCGCAGCTTCAATCGTTCCCTGGGTACGAATAATGTCCATGGACTGGTTAGCGATATCACCAATCAACTGCGCCTGGCGAAGCCGTTGCTGCTCCTTCTCCTTGTCGAAGATAGGGCTCAGTGCGTTATTGGCATGCTCAACGTCATGACTCAGCGTGTTGACGTCTTGTTGCTGCTTATCCTTGTCGCGAATAGTCAGCTGGCCATCAGATATGGCTGCGTAAGTCGTACTGCTTTCATGCCCGTCGTGGTTCGCACCCACCAGCAACATACTGCCCATATTGCCGAGGAACTGAGTACTGGCATCCCCGCCCGTCCCTCCACTCACGCTCTGGTGCTGGCTGCTGAAATCGGCTTTGTTGTCCAGTCCGGTCCAGCCCAGGCTCCCGGTCGTGAGTTTGTTTTTGTCGGCGCTCGCGGTGCTGCCGATTACGCTGGCATCCAGTTGGGTATGTTCGCCAACGCTTATTTGGTAGCCGTCCTTCCCAGCGAACAACCCGGTCTGCTCTTTCACGCTGTCAAAGTTAGACTTGAGCTTGTCTTGGCTGACGCTAAGCGACGCACTCCCGCTCATAGAGCCAAATGTGAAGCTGGCGCCTCCGCTGACGTTGGTTTGCTTGGAGTCGTAACGATCAGTGTCTTGCTGACTGCTCAGCGTCAGGTTGCGCCCTATGTCCGCGACGATCTGCTGGGCATTCGCCTGCGCTCCCACCAAGGTTGCATCCCGACCACTGTCGAGCGTGAGCTTGTTACCGGCATTGACGGTGGTTTCAGTCCATGTGGTGCCATTACCCTTTTCCTTGCCCGCCCCGGCGTTGCCGTTGGCGAAGATACTAAGACCCGCACCGCTGTCACTGACTCCCAGGCTTACGCCGATTGCACCGCCTGCACTCTTGTTAGAGCCGTCGAGGCTTTGCGTATTGGTGCCGGAGCGCAGATTGATGTCCTGTGCGGCAGACAACAGCAAGTCGGTGCCGGCCTGAAGTTTGCTGCCCTGTACCGTGATGTCGCCACCCGTAGCACCCGGCTGTCCATTCCCGGTAGCAACCAGGCTAAGGTTACCGCCTGCCGTCAGATTGCTGCCTTGGCTGACGCTTTGTTCCTGTATTTGCTTGGAGCTGGACTTCTGTCCTCCCAGCGAAATCGAGATACCGACGAACTCGCCTGCCTGCGCACCGGACTCAAGTGCCTGGGCGCCCTGATAAGCCTGATAGCCGGAAAGCCCGGCCTTGACCCCCTGTAATGCCGACAAACGCGTGTCGTTTTCATGAATGGCATCTTGAGCGGTTTGCACTGCCGTGTTGACCGCTTCCCCCACCACACCGGACAACGCCAACGTCAGACCGCTCTTCTTGCTCTCCTGAGAGGTACACGTCGTACTGTCGTTGGCCGCGTCGAGAATATTGACGTTTTGTCCAACCAGCTTGATGTCCTTCCCTGCAACCACGTCCGACGCCTTGACGGTCAGGTCTTTACCGGCGGTGATATTCACATCGCCCATGACGCTGCCGACGGTGCTGCCTTTCTGGCTGGCGCTCTCCGTGCCCTGCTTGTAGGTATTCTGGGAGGAGCCCAAGGTGACGCCGATCCCCCCTGTGCTTAACAAGCCAGACTTTTTAGTCGACTGGCTGTGTTGTGCACTGAACGACTCCGCATCACTCTCTATGCGAACGCTGTTGCGAGCCTGAATGTTCGTTTCTTCAGTCGAGACTACGTTGCTGGCGGAAACCGCAATATCATGACCGGCCTGTACCAACGTCGTATCCCCACTCAGTGTCGAACCGGTCAACGACGTGCTGCTTTGTGAATCACTGCTCATCTTGCTGGTACTGGAAAGTCCAAACCCGCCGGATTTTGATTTGGCGGAAGCACTGGATTCACGGTTCTCTGCGCCAGTCAGATTGACGTCGTGACCCGCCAAAACCGCCAATGCGCCTTTGTCGCTGTTGATGGTTGATCCAGTGAGGTTGATGTCGTTGGCGGCGACAACCGTTGTTTTACCCTGCGCCTGAATTGAAGAGCCAACAGCCACATCATTTTCGCTCTCGCTCATCTTCGAGCTTTTCTTACCCCACGACCCCTTCTTCGTTTTCGAGTAATACGAGTAATCGCTGTCTTCAGCCGCCGCCAGGTTCAGGTCTTTACCGGCATACAAATACGCCTCATCCCCCGCCGTCACCCGGCTCGCCGTCAACGCCAGGTCCTGTCCGGCGCTCAGCGCCACGTCACCACCGGCTTTAACCGTGGTGGAGACCTGGCTCACATGGTCCTCTTTGCTCTTGACCTTCTTCGACGTAAACGAGGCATGGGACTCGTCTGCTGCCGACGACAGTGACAAATCGCCCACCGCCGACATCGTCACATCACGCTTGGCATCGATCTCACTCGCCACCGCGCTGATGTCCCGGCCCGCCTGTACCTTTAAATCACCGCCGGCATCCACGCGGCTGCCGTACTGGGTCACGCTACTGTTCTTGAACAGCCCGCTCACCGTATTGCTGTTGGTCCCTTCGGCAGAGATCAGGTTGACGTCGCGCCCGGCCTTGAGCGTGGTGTCGGCGCCGCTGCTCATCACGCCGCCCACGCTGTTTACGTCGCGGCCGGCTTGCAGGCTCAGGTTGTTCGCAGCTTCGATGCGCGCTGCACTGTCCACGGAGTCGGTGTGCTCGGTGCGGTAGCCGCTGCTGCTGTCGTGGCTGGTGACGCTGCGCTCGTTGAGGATGTCGCCTTGGGTGACGGTCAGGTTCACGTCGCGACCGGCGATGATGCCGCCGGCGGTGTTGACGATGGTGTTACCGGCCAGCAGATTGAGGCGGTTACCGGCCTGGATCAGGCCGCTGTTGGTCAGGTCGTTGCCGGCCTGGGCCGACAGGTTATTGCTAGCCCGCAAGGTGCCGACGTTGTCCAGGTTCTGGCCGGCGATCAGGTTGACGTCGTTACCGGCGATCAACGCGCCGTCCGGGGCCAGGCGGTTATTCGCCTGGGCCAGGTACACCACGGGTACCAGGACGTTTTCGCCGTTTACTTGCTCTTCTTCAAGCCAGACGATGTCGTGGGTCAGCGCCGCGACTTGGGCTGAGGTGAGGCTCACACCCACGCTCAGGCCGAGTTGCTGTTTGCTCCTGATGGCGTTGTCCATCAGGTACTTGAGCATGCCCGAGTCGGTGTTCTGGCCGTCGATGAAGCGTTGGCCGGTGCGGGCCACCACGGCTTGTTCGACCAGACGTTGCTCATAGAGGCCGTCGCCGAGGCGCTTGGCGCTGTCGTCAGGGTTGTAGCCGAGGCCGGAGAGTAGATAGTCCGAGCTCATGAACTGCTTGAGGTCGGTGAGCACCGGGTTGGTTTCGATCAGGTATTTCTGCGGCTGCGACACGGGCTGCGTGCCCGGCAGGCCCTGCACACGGGCAATGCTCTGGCTGGCCACCGGGGACGGTTTGTCGCCGGTGGTTGCGGCCGGGGCCACTGGGGTCACACCGGGAATCGACGGAGCGTTCACGACCACGGTGCTGCCGTGGTCAGTGGCTTGCGCCGGCAGGTCCAGGTTCGGGTGGGATGCAACGACCGCAGACGATGCCGCACCACCGCCGGCGTTCTGTGTGCCGATTGCGACCACTTGGCTGGCATCGGCGGCGCTGCTGCGGCCAGGGGTTTGGATGCTGGCGCCGCCGCCATCGCCAATGGTCCCCACGCCGCTGCTGCTGGCGCCGATGCCGCTGGCCTGGCGGGTAGCCAAGTTCAGTTGAAGGCTGCCGGCGGCGTCCTGAGTCGGGGCATTTATCTGTATCACTCGGCCCTGATGAGTGGGCGTGGTGATCTGATGTTGGTCAAGTTGCAGACTGGCGCCACTCACCGACCAGCCCGGCGCATTGTTACCCTGCGCCGGGGCACTGCTGCCCTGCCCGCTCAGGCGGAACAGGCCGTTTTGCCCGGTGGGCAGGCTGAAGCCCGGCAAGGTCAGGGGGTTGATCTGCCGTTGGGCCAGGTCGGGCGGCAGTTGCCCGTTGACGGTAATGCGCGTGGAGAAGGCGCCCGCACCACTGGCACCCGCGGCACCGGTGCCGGTCTTGGCGCCTGCGCCTACATAGGTAAAGCCTGGGCGTACCACGCTGTTGTCGATATTGGCCTGGGCCTTGACGTTAACCGCGCCACCCGCCTGAATCACTCCCGCGTAAGTCTGGTCGCCGGCACTGATCTGGGTGACTCGGCGCAATACCGTGCGCTCAGCCTCGGTGATACCGATAAACCCGGCCATGGCACCGGCCAGGCCGCTCAGGTCACTGGCGTTGTAGGCAGCGCCGCCGACGGAGTAACGGTTATTGAACGCGGCGGCCGCGTCGTACCACATCTCGGGATGCCGGGTACGCTCGGACACGAACAGGCGCCAGGTGTCGGTTTCGCCGGTTTCAACGCCACTATTAGTCAGGTTGTTGGCGACAACGCCGAGGTTGCCACCCGCGCCAATGGTGCTACTGGCATTGACCACATCGCCGCCGGCAATACTGAGGTTTTGCCCGGCGGTGATGCTCGAGGCGGCGCTGGAGGCCGTCACTTCGAGTTTTTCGCGTTGATCGATTTGCCACAAGTGGTTCTGTTTGCCGCTGCAATCACCCGCGTAGTTCGGGCCTTCGATGCACGGGAATTCAGTGATGGAGGCGGTGTAGATGCCGCCTGCGCTGGTGGTCAGCACCGCACGCACGTTCTGGATCGTGCTGGCGGCAAGGCTCATATTGCCGTCGCTTTGCAGGCTCGATGAACTGTTGAGTATCTGCGTGGCAAGGCCGCCCTGCCCGTCGCGGTCGATGCTCAGGTTGCCCAGGCTGTAGACGTCGGCGTAGCTGTTGGTCAGCGTGTCGACGCGCAGGCTCATGTCGCCACCGCTGAAAATCAGACCATGGTCATTGAGCAGTGCGCCGGAGGTGGCGGTGAGCTTCTGAGCACTGCCAAGGGTTGCCGTGTTGTTTATCGCGCCGGCATTGATGATCAGGTCGTTGGCGGACGTCAGCCGCCCGGCGTTGTTCAGGGTGCCCGTGATGTTGGCGCTGGTCAGGCCGCCGCCGGCCACGCTGGCGGTGTTGCTCAGGTTCAATTGCGCGGCGCTCAGACTGAGGTCGCCCTGACTGGTGATGCGCCCTGCGCCGTTGAGCGTGCCGCCCAGGTGCAAGTCGAGACTGCCATCACTGGCGATCAAGCCATTGGTGGACCAGTTTTCACCGGTACCGGTCAACGCACTGCTTGCCAGTAATTGGCCGTCGGCGGTCTGGTTGAGGGTATTGACGTTGACCGTCAGGCGCCCGGCCTGGATCACGCTGCTGTTGGTCCAGGTGTCCTGGGCGATGGTCAGGCCACCACGCGTCACCAGGCTGCCACCCACGCTGTTGAGGTTGCTCGGCGCGATCGTGAAGTTGCCATTGCCGACGTGCAGCACGCTACCGCCGACGTTCTGCAGGCTGCCGGCCCCCAGTATCAGGTTGCTGTTGGCGGTTTCGAGCACACCGTTGGTGTTATCCAGCAGGCCGCCGATGGCGAACTCGGTGGTGCCTGCATTACCCAGGGCGCGCAAGCGGCCGTTGCCGTTGTCGAGGCTGGCGGCGCTGACCTTGAGGGTGGATTGGCTTTCGACGACGCCCAGGCGGTTATTCAGCGCGCCGCGCAGGCTCAGGTCGATCTGTTGGCCGGCGATCTGGCCGTCGTTATCGCCACTGTTATCAAAGTCGTTGCCGCTGACGCTCACCAGGCCCGTCGCGTAGAGCCCGCCGTTGCGGTTGTCGAAATTGCCGGTGGTGACGAGCGCATCGCCGCCCTGGGCGGAAACGCGCCCGCCGTAGTTATCAAACATCGCCGCCTGCAGGTTGAGGCGCTGCCCCTGCACCGTGCCGCCCTGGCGGTTGTTGTTCAGGTCATAGCCGTTGCGCAGCACACCCACTATTTGGGCCTGCAACGCACCGTTGAGGCTGGCGAATGTGCCGCCACGGTTGTCGAGGTTGTTGGCGTTGAGCGTCAGGTCACCGGTTTGGGCAATCAGTTTGCCGCTCTGGTTATCCACGTCGCCGCTGATGTTCAGGGTCAGGCCGTTCTGGCCCTGCACCACGCCGCGGCTGTTGGCGAGCCCGGCGGCCCGCAATTGCACGTCGGCGCCCTGGCTGTAGATCAAACCGTCGGCATTGTTTTGCACTGCGCCACTGGCGTTGATCGCCACGCTGCCGGTGCCTGCGAGGGTGCCGTGCTGGCTGTTGTCGATCGCACCGGCAAACAGGCTCAGCAGGTTCTGGCTGACAATCTGCCCACCCTGATTGTTGACCTGGGCGGCGCGCTGCAACAGCAACGGGCCTGCGCTGGCCAGTTTGCCGTTGGTGTTGGTGAGGTTGCCCAGCAGGTTCAGGGTCATCGCGCCGTTGCTGGCCAAGGTGCCAGCCGCATTGCCCAGGTCATTGGCATTGACCGCCAGCGCTTGCTGCGCGTTGAGCGCACCGGCGTCGTTGCTCAGGGTCGCCGCCTGCACGTCCAGGGTCGCGCCACTGTCGATCAAACCGCCGCCGCTGTTGTTGAGCAGGCCGCTGACTGTCAGGCCCTGCCCCGCGGCGCTGGACAGAATCCCGCCGCCGCTGTTGTCGAGGCTGGCCGCACTGATATCCAGGCGGCCCTGGCTGACCAGCGCCCCGGCGCCACTGTTGAGCAGCGCCCCCGTGAGGTTCACCGCCATCGCACCGCTGCGGCTGGAAAACGTGCCGTTGTTGCGGTTATCGAGGCTGCCGCCAGCAAAACCGAGGCTCTGCCAGCCCGACACCAGGCCGTTGGCATTGATCAGGTTGGCGGCGCCCAGGGTCAATGCCTGGCTGCTGATCAGCTTGCCGGCGCTGTTGTCCAGCGCACGCGCGGCCAGTACCAGGTTCTGCTGGCTGGAGACTTCACCCCCTTGGTTGTTGAGGTCACGCAGGTGGTTGATAGCCAGCGGGCCTTTGCCGAGGATCAGGCCGCCGTGGTTATCCAGGTCACCATTGTTCAGGTCCAGCGTGACGCGTTGCTCACCTGTCACCCTGCCGTTCGCCGAGGTCAACGCGCTGGTGCTCAGGTCCAGAGTGCCCAGCGCTGACACTTCACCGCCGCTGCCAGTATTCAGGCTGCCAGCCGTGAGGTTCAGGTTGCCCTGGCTGTGGATCAAGCCAAGGCCAGTGTTGTTCAGCAGGCCATCACTGGTCAGTTGCAGGTCACCCCGACTGTTCAGGGTGCCGTTGCTGTTGTCCACCGAGGCGGCGTGGGCGTCGAGGCTGGCAGCGCCGATCAGGCCCTTGATGTTGCTCAGGGTCTGGTTGACGCGCAGGGTCAGCCATTGGTTACTCAGCAGCTTACCGTTGCTGTTGTCGAGGTTCTGCGCGACAAGTGTGAACGCCTGGCCGCTGGAGATTTCACCGTTGTGGTTAGTGACGTCTGTGAGATGGTTCAGTTGCAGCAGGCCTGCCGAATTGATCAAGCCATCGGTATTGCTCAACAGGCCGTTGTTGACATCGAGCGTCAAGGCGCCGTTGCTGAACAGCTTGCCGCCTTGCTGGTCCAGGCCGGTCACGCTGGCGGTCAGCGCGTTGTGACTGCCAATGCTGCCGCCGTTGCTCAGTTGGCCTGCGGTGAGGCTCAGGGTGTCGCCGCTGCTGATGCTGCCGCTCTGGTTTGTCAGGTCACCCGTGACCAGCGCCAACGCGCCTTTGCCGCTGATGTTGCCTTGCCCGTTACCCAGCCCGGCACTGTGCAGGTTCAGGGCGCCGTCGGTCACCAGTTCGCCGCCAAGGTTGTTGACCTGGCCGCTGAGGCCCAGCGTGAGGTCTTGCGCGCTGGAAACGCTGCCCTGGGCATTGATGAGGTTGGCAGCATTGAGGGTCAGTTGGCTTTCGCTGCTCAACAGGCCTTGGGTGTTGTTCACATCACCGGTGAGGTTCAGCACCAGCGGTTGCTGGCTGAAAACCTTGCCGCCGCTGTTGTCCAGCGTTGAGCCGGTGAGGGTCACACGTTGGCCGTTGAGCTGGCCGAGGGTACGGTTCAGCAACTGGTCAACGACAAGGCTCAGGGCGTTGGCGGCGAACAGCTTGCCGCCGTCGCTGTTGTTCAGCTGTTGACCGTTGACGCTGACATCAGCGCTGCCGTTTAACTCGCCCGCGCGGTTGTCGACACTGCCCACATCCAGTTTCAACGCGTTGGTCGCGCCGACCAGGCCGGTGCGGTTATCCAGGCTGGCACCGCGCAGGTGCAAGGTATCGGTGCTGATCACCTGGCCTTTCTGGTTGTTGATCACGCCGGCATTGAGCGTTGTGTCAGCCTTGCCTGCGACCTGCCCCGCGCGGTTGTCCAGGCTGGCGGTGGTCAGCAGCAGCGAGCCGTCACCGACCAGACTGCCGCGCAGGTTGGTGAGCAGGTCACGGGCACTGATGTCCACGCCATCATGGCTGCTGATGATGCCGTCGGTGTTATCCATCTGCGTGCTGCGCGCAGTGAAACCCACGGCGCTGATATGGCCGTTGACGTTACCCAGTTGCTGGTCCGCAGTGAGGGTCAGGGCCTGATTGCTGATGAGTTTGCCGTTGCTGTTGTCCAGGCTGCGCGCAGCCAGCGAAAACGCATTCTGGCTGGAGATTTCGCCGCCCTGGTTACTGAGGTTGCCCAGATTGCTCAGCAGCAGGATTGGCGCATTGATCAAGCCGCTGTTGCTCAAGTCGCCGCCGTTGAGGTTCAGGTTCAGTTGGGTGTTGCTGAACAATTGGCCGTTCTGTTGGGTCAGCCCGGTGAGGTTCGCGCTCAACACATCGGCGCTGGCGATACGCCCGCCGTTGTTGACCTGGGCCGCGGTGAGGTCGAGCTTGCCGGTGCTGGTGAGCTGCCCGCCCGTGGCGTTGTTGAACTGGCCGGTGGTGATGCTGGAGGCACCGTCACTTTTGATCAGGCCTTGCTGGCTGTTGTCGAGGCTGGCACTGGAAAGTGCCAGGCCTTGCGCCGAGTCGAAGGTGCCGCCCAGGTTCAACAGGTCGCCAGCGCTGGTCACGCTCAGCAGGCCGGCGCTGGACACCTTGCCGCCGGTGTTGTCGAGGCGTTGGCCGAGCAGCGTCAGGCCGCCTTCGCTGCTGAGGGTGCCGCCGGCGTTGATCAGGCTGGCGCCCGGCAACATGGCCGGAGCCAGTTGAATGGCCAGCGAGTGCTGGGCCGCCACGCTGCCTTGGGTGTTGTCCAGGCGCGTGCCCACCAGGTGCGCGTCTTGAGCGAACACCAGCCCTTTGGCCTGGTTGATCACCTGGGCAACGGCCAGTTCCAGTGCAGTTGCAGCGAGCAACTTGCCGCCGCTGTTATCCAGGTATTGGCCGCTCAGCGAGACACTTTGCTGACTGGAAATTTCCCCCACGCGGTTGTCGACGCTGTCGATACTGAGTTTCAGCGCTTTTGTAGCCGCAACCAGCCCACCGTTGCGGTTGTCGAGGGTGTTGGCATTCAGCGTCAGGTTGCCCTGGGCCACCAGTTCACCACCCTGTTGAGTCAGCGCTCCCAGAGTTGCGTCGAGATCGCCCTGGCTGGCGATACGTCCCTTGTCGTTGCTGACGGTATCGAACGCCAACTGCACCGGGCCGGTGGCGCTGGTCAAGCCGTTACTGTTATTCAGCGACTGACCCACGAAGCCCAGTGCCTGCTTGCTGTTGATCACGCCCTGGCGGTTGTCCACCTGGCCCGTGTGCAGGTTCAGATTCCCGTTGGTGCGAATCGCCCCGGTGCGGTTGTCCAGGCTGGCGGACTGGATGTCCACCGCGCCCTTGGCCTGCACGCTGCCTCGCGCATGGTTGTCGAGCAGGCCGTCAACGGTTGCACTCAAGCTGCCGTCGCTGACCAGGCTGCCGGACTGGCTGTTGTCGAGGCTGGCGGATTTGACCTGCAAGCGTTGGCCGGCGCCGAGAGTGCCGCCATTGTTACCCAGTGCCCCGCTGACGTTCAGGTCAAGGCTGTTATCGCCCAGCATTTGCCCGCGCTTATTGCTCAGCGTCGCGGCATTGACCACGCTGGCACCGGCGCTCGATACCTCGCCGTTGTCGTTGACAAGGTAGCCGGCCACGGTCAATCCCAGGTCCGTTGAACTGCTCAGCAAGCCGTGAGTGTTATCCAGTGTGCCCGCTTGCGCCTTGAGCCCAGCCGCCGAAATTTCACCGTTGAGGTTGGTCAGCAGCTGCGCGACCGTGAGGGTCAGCGCCTGGTCGCTGATCAGCTTGCCGGCGCTGTTGTCGAGGTTCTGCGCGGCGAAGGTAAAGGCCTGCGCGCTGGAGATTTCGCCGCCGCTGTTATCCACATTGTCGAGATGGTTCAGCAGCAACGCGCCCGGGGCGTGGATCAGGCCACCGGCGTTGTTCAATAGCCCGTGGTTCAGGTCCAGAGTCAGGCTGGCGGTGCTGTACAACTGGCCGCCAGCGTGTTGGTCCAGGCCGGTAACGCTGGCGTTCAGCGCCTGAGTACTGGCGATGCGGCCGGCGCCGCTGTTGTCCACCTGTGCGGCGCTGAGGTCGAGGCGATCGGCGCTGGTCAGCCGCCCGCCCTGGTTGTTCAACGCACCGGTGACGACGCGCACCGCGCCGTCCCCGATAAGGTGACCGGCAACACTGTTATCCAGACTGGCGCTGGTCAGCATCAAACCGGCGGCGCTGAGCAGTTCGCCGCCCTTGTTGCTGACCGCACTCTGGCTGGTGAGCGCCCATGGCCCGGCACTGCTGATGCGCCCGCCATCGTTGATCAGGTTGCCCATTTGCGCGCTGAAGCGGCTGTCGCTGCGTACCACGCCCTGCCCGTTATTGAACTGATTGCGCAGCAGCAATGACAGGTCGTCTTTGGCATACACGCTGCCCTGGCCACTGTTGTCCAGGCTGCCCGCGTTGATGCTGACGGTGTGCTGCCCGCTGAGGATGCCCTTGAGCTGGTTATCGAGGCGATCAAGCGTCAGTTGCAGCGCGCCGCCGGCCAGCAGGTGACCGCCCTGGCTGTTGTCGACGCCGGTACCGGTCACGCTCAGGTCGTTAACGCTGGAGACTTCGCCGCCGCGGTTGTCCAACTGGCCGACGGCAAGGCGGCTGTTGGCCTTGCCGATGATGCGGCCCAGGCTCCGGTTGTCCAGGCTGGCGGCGCTCAGTTGCAGGTCGCCGGTAGCGGCGAACAGGCCAGTCTGGTTGAGCAGTTGCCCGGCGATCTGTGCCGTCAGTTGGCCGTTGCTGGTCAGGCTGCCATTGGTGTTATCCAAGCTCGCCGCGCTCAAGTCGAACGCCTGGCCGGTCGCCAGGGTGCCCTGGCGATTATCGATGGCTCCAGCGCCGACAAGGCTCAGGTTTGCGTCACCCTGCACCTGGCCCTGACGGTTATCCAAGGCGCCCACAGTGACCGAAGCCGTGTGCGCGAGGATCTGCCCGTTGCGGTTATCCAGCCCACCGTCGACCTGCACGGCCAAGCCGCCCGTGGCACTGAGGGTGCCGCCGACGTTGCCGAGGCTGGCGCCATGCACCTCCAGCGCCTGTGCGGACACCAGCCCCTTGGCGTTTTCCAGGGCCTGGGCAATGTGCACTGTCAACGCCTGTGCGCTAAGGAGTTTGCCGTTGCTGTTGTCGAGGTTGTCGGCCAGCAGGCTGAAACTGGTGGTACTGGAGATCTCGCCGTTGCGATTATCGACGCCGTTCAAATGACTGAGCAGCAACTGCCCCGGCGCGTTGATCACGCCGCCCAGGTTGGTGAGTTGGCCACGATTGAGGTCAAGGCTCACATCGGACTGGCTGGCTACCCGGCCGGCGGTATTGTCCAGGCTGCCGACGGCGACCTGTAAACCGTTGGCAGAAATCACCCCGGCACCGTTGTTCAGCACTTGAGCGATCTGCACTGTCAGGGCCTGATCGCTGAGCAGCTTGCCCGCGCCGTTATCCAGGCTATTGGCGGCGAGCGAAAAGCCGTGTGCACTGGAAATTTCGCCCTGATGGTTGTTAACGGTGTTGAGACCCTTGAGGGTCAACTGGCCGCTTGCGTTGAGCAGCCCGTTGCGGTTGTCCAGCAGGCCGCTGTTGAGGTTCAGGCTCATGTCGGCGGTGCTGTAGAAACGGCCGCCGTCATGCTGGTCAAGGCTACCCAGGTTTGCGTGCAGCCCCTGGGTACTGGAGATTTGGCCGCCGGCACTGTTGTTGACCAGGCCGCTTGCAAGGTCAAGCGTGCCTTGGCTGGTAAGCGCGCCCTTTTGGCTGTTGTCCAGTGCGCCTGCGGTGAGTTGCACCGCCTGCCCCGCCGCTATCCGCCCGCCCTGATTATTCAGCGCGCCGCTGGCGTTGAGGCTCAACGCCTGCCCGGCCGACACCAGGCCGGCAACGTTATCCAGAGACGCAACCTGCAAGCTGACCTGGCCAACACTCGACAGCTCGCCTGCGTTGTTGAGCAGTTGGCCCACCGTGCCGTTGAGATTGCCGGTGCCGCTCAACAGCCCACCAGTGTTGTTGAGCAACTGGCTGGCCGTCAGCCCCAGGCTGCCGGCGCTGATTATCCGACCCTGATTCGTGTTATCGACTTGATCGGCACTGACCTGCGCCTGACGCCCGGCGCTGAGGGTGCCGTGCTGATTGACCAGCGCAGCCGCATTCACCGTCAGGTCACGGCTGGCGATGATGGTGTTACCGGTGTTGTCGAGGGTTTGCGCGGTCAGGCGCACATCGCCGTTGGCATTGCGGCTGTTGTCGGCATTGACGCCCGCTTCAATAATGCCGCTGTTGCTCAGGCGAGCGCCGCTGTCCAGCGTGATGCTGTCACGGGCTGCCAGGTTGTTGGTGTTGCTCAGGTCGCCCTGGGCCTTGATCGCCAGATCCGTACCGGCATATACCGCGCCTTGGGTTTCCAGGCTTTGGGCGGTCACATTCAATGCATTGCCGGCAGAGGTTTGCCCCAGGTTCAGGTGCCCGTTGGCGTCGATCCGGATATCACCACCGGCCACCATGTTGCCGGCAAGTTTTACCCCCACGCCCGCCTCAGTGCCCACCAGCCTGATCGTGCCGGCGTACATCCCGCCCAGCGCCGACGAATCGATAGCCAGTGCCGGTGCAGCACTGCCGTCCGCAGCCCGTGCGGCGGCATTCAAGGTGCTGGCGTCCACGTCATTGCGACCGGCAACAACGGTCAGCTTTTGCGCCTGAATCTGCGCATTGATGTGCGCGGCGCGGGTGATGATTTCGAACTGGCCCACGTTGCTCGCGTTCAATCCGTCGCCGTCAACCGACACACTGCCCTGGTCCACCTGGTAGCGGCTGACCTTGCCGTTTTCAATCACGGCCTGGCCGGTGGTCAGCGTCACCTGCGGCGTGTTGATAAAGCCGCAGCCATTGCAGCTCACACCGTAAGGGTTGGCGACAATCACATGGGCCGCCTGCCCCGCCACTTCGGTGTAGCCGCGCAACTGGCTGGGGCTGCCGCCGTTGACTTCGTTGAGGATGGTGCTGGCGGCCTGCCCGGTGAAATTGGGGTTGCCGACAATGATCCCGCCCAGTTGCGTACTTTGGGTGCGATCCGTGGCGTTGTTGAGGATCAGGCCCTGCGCGCCGACGTTGTAGTCATGGAACTGGTTATGGGACAAGCCCGCCGCATTCGGCGCCGCGATGTTGACGATGGGCACGCCGTTGCCCGCTTGCGCCAGTGTGGTGCCGGGGGCATTGACGACGATGCCATCCGCCTGTGCCAGCAACGGTTGCCAGAACATGGCGTTAACCAGGATGAGCGCCAACCCGCGCTTGGGCAGCCCCAGAAACGACGTGCGGTTTTTCAGGGCCGCAGAAGGTTGGCGCGCAAGAAAGGCGAATTGGCGGACGTCCATGTCAAGTCTCGATGCACAAAGGCGAAAAAGTTAGAGGAAGAAATCCAGACGGAAATAGATCGGCGCCTCACGCTCGGTGATCGCGTCGGGTCGTTCCAGGGAGTGCGCAAAGGTCACGGTGGCGGCCACGTTGGGGCCGCGGGCAAACAACTCCAGCGCGTCACTGGTCATGCGCCCGTGCTGGTCAGGGTTGTACCGCCCGTGGCTGATCACGCCCTGGTCATAGCCAATGCTGCTGCCGTACTCGGCAAACACGGTGTGCATCCAGTTCCAGGTCACCGGGCGTGTCCAGCGCAGGTCGTTGCGCCAGTAACCACCGCTGTCACCGGTGAGGGACTGGTCCTGGTAGCCGCGAATCGACGACAGACCGCCAAGGCTGGTGCGTTGTGGGCTGAACAGCACGTCTTCACTGTGTTGCCCGGTCATCAGGCTGCTGAAACTGAATGACTCATCGCCCAGCTTGAACGGCTGCAAATAGCTGAGGGTGGCGGTGTATTTGCGGTAGCGCGCGTCGGGCTGGCCGGCTTTGACGTCACGATTGCTTTGGGCATCGAAGGCGCCGATACCGTCTTGCATGCCCAGGTCGACGTTGAGAAAACCCCCGCCGATGCGCCGGCCATGGTTGATGCCGAACTGGGCTTCGCTGATGCGGTTGCTGCTCAGCGCCAGCTTGCTGTCTTCGATGTAGTTGTGGGTGCTGAGGTACGACACGCCACTGCTCAGCGAGGTTTTGCTCACGGCATCGCGATAGATCACACGCTCAAGACGTAGTTGGTGGTTCTGGCTGTCGCCGCTTTGCTTGAAGCTGAAACCGTTGGCTTGGGCCAGGGAGCGGTATTCACTTTCGTTGTAGCTGTAGGTGAGGTTCCACCAACCGAACGGCAGGTTGTAATTGAGCATCGCGTTACGCGAATTCTTACTGGTATCACTGACCACATCGTGCCCGGCGCGCAGGGAGAGTTGATCGGACAGCCCCAGCGGGTTGTCCCAGTCCAAGCTCGTACCCGCCTGTTGGCGACCGGTGCTGCGCTGGCCGTCGTTGCCGTAGGACAAACCGGCACGCCAGGGCTTTTGCGGAGTGTTCTTGACCAATACTTCGCTGCCGCCAACTTCCTTGCCCGGCGCCAGTTCCATCTGCGCCTGGTTCGATGGCAGGCGGTTGAGCTGATCAACCATCTGCTCGATTTCCCGCAGGTTGAGCAACTCCCCCGACCTGCCCGGAAACACCTGGGCCAACTGGCGCTCGGAAAAGCCACTGCCATCGGCGCCCTTCAAGCCTTCGAGCCGGCCTTCCACCACTTGGACCTTCAAGATGCCGCTGGACAGATCCTGTTGCGGCAAATAGGCACGGCTGGTGACCAGGCCTTTTTCGATGTAGCGCTCGGTGATGACTTTAAGCAGAGCATTGAGCTGCGCTACGCCCAGGCATTGGCCAATATAGGGTGCCAGCAGGCGTTCGCGTTCGCCGGCGGAAAGCGCGTCTGCCCCCGTGAGTTCGATGGTCTTGATTAGGAAACAACGACTGTCAACCGGGGCTGCAGGCGCCACCGGTGATGGGGTTTTGCCGGGTAATTCCTTGAGTTGGTCGAGGCGCTGGCGTTGTTCTTCGAGGAGGCGGTCCTGACGGTCGCGAATCAGGTCGGTGTCGCCGGGATTGGATGCAGCTTCAGCCATGAATGAGGCAGCAACCCCCGCCAACGCCAGCACCCCAAAGGCACTCATCCTGAGTTTTGAGCCGTACATAAACACCCCAATGAAGGGTGGCTAAGAGCCATCATTTCCGGGAATGCTATTCTGACAATGTATTGGCGTCAATTTGTCAAACATGAAACTTTTACAACATGCTACAAGCCAATTTTTTGGCTAAGCAATTAAATATCATTACAAAGTAATATAAGTATTTGATAAAAATGAATTTATAGAAATTCACACAAGCGTGATTTTTCTTAAGAGAAGGGCCTTTTTTCATGATTTTCATTATTGCGTGAGAAAGTGATCACGCATGATGTCGATGCAGGCCACCCTATCGCCCCCTGCAGGGCAGCCTCATATTTTGAATTGCCCCAGCAAGCCTTGCAGGCGGCTGCCGATCGCATACAACTCATCGACGGTCTGGACGCCCTGCTGCGTCTGGTTGGCAACCGCGTCGATGGCGCGTGCGATCTGATGCACTCCGCGGTTGATCTCTTCAGCCACCGCGGTTTGCTCTTCCGCGGCACTTGCGATTTGCGCGTTCATTGCATTGATCGTGGCGATCAGCTCGACCGTGTTGCCCAGAAACTCACCCGCCTGGTCGGCCTCGGCGTTAGCGCCCTGGGCGGCTTCGGTGGATTGGTGCATGGCCGTGACCACCCCGCCGGTAGCGCTCTCCAGACGCTCGACCATCGCTTGGATTTCCTGGGTACTGCGCTGAGTGCGACTGGCTAACGCCCTCACTTCATCGGCAACCACGGCAAACCCGCGCCCGGCCGCACCGGCACGCGCGGCTTCGATGGCTGCATTGAGGGCTAAAAGGTTGGTCTGTTCGGCAATCGAGCGAATGACGTCCAGCACGGTGACGATAGACGTCACGTCGTTTTGCAGATTCTGCATCGACAGGCCACTCTCATCCAGCTCGACCGTCAGTGCCTGAATGCGCGCAATACTGCCGTTGACGATCTGCCTGGCGTGACGGGACTGCCTGTCGGTCTCGACCGCTGCGTTTGCCGCATTGTGCGCGCTGGCCGAGACTTCCTGCGCCGCCGATGACATCTGGTTTATCGCCGCGGCCACTTGGTCGGTTTCCAGGCGCTGCCGCTCCATGGCCCGGTCAATCTGCCGGCTCTGCTCGGCCACATGGCTGACAGACCCGGTCAACTGTTCGCTCATCGCGACGATCTGGCTGACCAGGCTGTGAATCTTTTCGATAAAGGCATTGAACGAACCGGCCAGTTGCCCCAGTTCGTCGCGACTCACAAGCGGCAGCCGCCGCGTCAGATCCCCCTCGCCCGCGGCGATTTCATCGAGGTGAGCGCGGATCAAGGTCAAGGGCCGTAAGCTGCGCTTGACCAGCAGAAGCGCGAGTGCCCCGATGATGCCGATCAGCGCGCCAGCGATAAGCGCAATGTTGAGCATCAAGTGGTGTATGCGCAGCTCGACATCGGCCCGCACGTTGGCGACCTGGGTTTCAATGCTGTCCAGATTGACCGCGGTGACGACAACCATGTCCCACTTGGGCAAATAGAAACTGTAAGCGAGCTTGGGCACCACCTTATCGGTGTTGACGACCCCACCCGAATAGGTAACGAAGTGCGTTTGGTTTTTGGCCGCTTCGACCATCTCGCGGTTCAGGTACTTCCCGTTGATGTCTTTGCGATCACTCATGTTGGTGCCGACGCCTTCGCTGCTGTCACCGCGAAACAGGCGCACGACCTGACTGTCATAGCCGATGAAATACCCGTCATCGCCATACTTCACGTTGGACAGTCGGCTGATTGCCAAGGCTCGGCCGGAAAGGTCCCCGGCAGCCGCCCGCTCATACAGTTCGGTGATGGACGTCTGAGCGATGCTCGCGTAATCCTTGAGTCGGGTGCGGCTTTCCTCGAGCAGCCGCTCGCGGGTCTGTGCGACTTCCTGCTCGGCCTGGGCCTGCAACGTGCTGCGCGCGCTCAACCCTAAAACCAGCGCAAACAACAGCACCGGCAATAAGGTCAGCAACAGTATTTTGGTTTTGAACGACATTATTTGATTCCTTCACCCCGATCCTATGAAGCCGCCGATGCAAAAGCGGCCCGCGAATGTCGCGTGGCCGCGAGCAGTGGATCACCAGAGCGCGATGTCGTAGGTGAAGTAGATCCGATTACTGTCACGACCACGGGAGAAATCCGAGCGGTAGACGTAATTGCGCAGCTTCACTCCCAGGCCTTTGAAGGTGCCTTGCTGCACCACGTAGGCCAGTTCGGCATCGCGTTCCCATTCCTTGACCGTGGTGTTGGACTTACCGTCGTTACCGCTCAGGTAACGCGTGGAAAAGGTCAGGCCGGGGACACCCAGGGCGGCGAAGTTGAAGCCGTAGTTGAGCATCCAGGTCTTCTCGTCCTCTTCGATGAACTTACCGATACCGGCGTTGCTGAACGAATAGACGGTCGCGCCACTGATGTATGGCAACCCGGCATCCCCGCTGAGGGTCTGATACCCGCCACCGAAGGTATGCCCGGAAATGGCGTAGGACAGTTGCCCACTGAGCATGTTGTTATCGATCTTGCCGCCGTAGGCAGAGCCGCTATCGACACTGTTGAAGTAGCGCAAATCACTGCTCAGCACGCCGCCGCCCAAGGGTAGATCGTGCTGGATGCCGGCAAAATGCTGCCGGTAGAAGTTCTCCAGTTCGCCGTAGAAGTAACTCAAGCGAATGTTTTTCCCCAGCTTGTATTCTCCGCCGGCATAACTGAAGTCCCCGGATTCAGCGCCGCTATAGCCGTCGGGCACAATCGGCATGCTGTCGGTGGAGTCACGCAGCTTGAATCGATCGAGGTGGCCCCCGGTGAGGCTGAGGTTCTCGATGTCGAGGCTGTTGATCTGTGCGCCTTGGTAGGTTTGCGGCATCAGACGCGCATCGTTGTAGATCAGTACCGGTGTCTTGGGCAGCAAGGTCCCATATTTGAGCGTGGTCTTGGCCAGTCGGGCCTTGGCGGTCATGCCCAGGCTGGCGAACTCGTCGGCCGCACGCCCGTCAGCGTGAACCGGCAACAAGCCTGTACCGCTGCGGCCACGTCCAGAGTCGAGCTTGACCCCGAGCAGGCCCAGGGCATCCACCCCAAACCCAACGGTGCCTGGGGTGAATCCCGACTGGTAATCCAGCAGGAATCCCTGGGCCCATTCGGTGCGTTCGCTCTTAGCGGTCCTGGCCGATCGGGCACTCAAGCCATGCTCGTCGCGAAAGTTTTCATTGAAATAGACATTGCGCAATTGCAGCTTGAGCTTGCTGTCATCGATAAATCCTTCGGCGCTGGCACTGGCCAGCGGCAACAAACCAAGCAGTGAAAACAGCACCCGTTGGGTATGTACAGTGTTCATAGCAAACTACTCATTGTTGTTATTTGGCGTGCAGGAAATCGCGCGCCTCGCGGGTGAGGCGCGTCGGTGAAAAACAGGAGGTTGGGTTGAATCAGGTGAAGAGACTGATCGCCCCGGTCAACAAAGCCAGCACCGTGATGACCAATGAGGTGAGCACGGCCCACTTGACGGTGGCTTTCTGGAAATCGCCGATGTCGCGATCAACCATCCCGACCAACAACAGGGTCGAGGCGACCAACGGGCTCATCAGATGCACCGGTTGCCCCAGAATCGATGCGCGGGCGATCTCCAGCGGATCAATGCCGTAGGCCGCGGCGGCGTTGGCCAGGATAGGCACCACGCCGAAGTAGTAGGCATCGTTGGACAGGACGAACGTCAGCGGCATGCTGGTAACGGCCACGACCAGCGGGAACAGGTGCCCCCAGGACGGCGGAATCCAGTCAACCAGTGTCTGCGCGAGAGAATCGACCATCTTCGTGCCAGAGAAAATCCCGGCAAAGATGCCCGCGGCAAACACCAACAATACGACCGTCATGGCGTTGCCCGAATGGGCAAGGATGCGTTCCTTCTGAATGTCCAGTTGCGGATAGTTGATCATCAGCGCCAGGACGAACCCGATCAGGAACAGGATCGCGGAATGCATGATCCCCATCACCAGCGCGACCATCACCGCGATGACCAGCAGCAGGTTGACGTAGGCCAGTTTCGGGCGCTTGTGCGGCGTGTCCTCGAGTATTGCGTTGATGTAGCAGTTACCGCCGCCGCTCTCCAGTTGAATGTTACCGATGCGCTTGCGCTCGGCGCGGCCCAGCAGGAACGCGGTGAACACCACCCACATCGCGCCGCCGATCATGGTCGGCAGCAAGGGTACGAAGTAGGCCCCGGCATCCAGGCCCAGTGCCGCAATCGCGCGGGTCGCGGGCCCTCCCCAGGGGGTCATGCCGCTCATGATGCTCAGCGAAAGCATGGAAATGGTCGCCAGAATCATCGGGTTCATGCCGATGCGCTTATACAGCGGAAGCATGGCCGCGCAGGTGATCATGTAGGTGGTGGTGCCGTCACCGTCCAATGCCACCACCAGCGAAAGCAACGCGGTGCCGACAGCGATTTTCATCGGGTCGCCGTTGACGCGCTTGAGGATCTTGCGAATCAGCGGGTCAAACAGGCCGGCGTCGATCATCAAGCCGAAAAACAGGATCGCAAACAGCAGGAGCGCGGCCGACGGTGCGACCATTTTCAAGCCGTCGAGCATCATCTTGCCGGTAGTGCCGCCGAAGCCGCCAATCACGGCAAACACTATCGGAACCAGGGTCAGGGCGACAATCGGCGACAGCCGTTTAGTCATTATCAGGAAGGTGAAAACCACCACCATGGCCAAGCCAAGCAATGCGAGCATAAGTCAGTTCTCTTGTTCTTATAAGTAACGGGGCCGATGCACAGGCGCACGAGTCCGCGCCCGCCAGTTGTGCCTGGCGGGGAGTGTTTATTTGAGGTGTTTAAGGTGTCTGGGCGCAGCCGCGACCGGTCAGACGCGGTCCGTGACCGTCACACCATCCCAGTCCGGGTTCTGGGCCTGGGCCGAGATGGCAATGGGGGAAGGTTTGCCGTCCAGCGTCCGCATCAGTACTTCGCGATCGCAGGCATTTTCCGAGAGGGACATCACCACGGTCGCCACCGCATTGCTGGCCAGGCTGGTCAAGGCCCGGGCTTCCGACATGAAGCGGTCGATACCGATCAGCAGGGCAAGGCCGGCCAAGGGAATGTCGTGAATGACCGTCAACGTTGACGCCAGTGCGACAAAACCGGAGCCGGTGACACCGGCGGCGCCTTTCGAGGACAGCAGCATGATTGCCAGCATGGTCACGGTCTGGGTCAGGCTCAGGTCGATGTTGCAGGCCTGGGCAATGAACACCGCCGCCAGCGAGAGGTAGATCGCCGTACCGTCGAGGTTGAACGAGTAACCCGTGGGCAGCACCAGCCCGACCACGCCTTTGTTGCAACCCAGGGCCTGGAGTTTTTCCAACATCCGCGGCATTACCGGCTCGGTGGACGACGTGCCGAGGACCACCAGGAATTCTTCGCGCAAGTAGCGCAGCAACTTCCACAGACTGAAGCCATGCGCGCGGCAAATACTCCCCAGCACCACAAACACGAAGAATGCGCAGGCGATGTACAGCGTCATGATCAGCTTGGCCAACGAGCCCAACGAGGTAATGCCGTACTGCCCGACCGTGAACGCCAAGGCCCCAAAGGCACCGATCGGCGCAAAGCGCATCAGGTAGGAGAAGATCTTGAAGACCATGTGCGAAGCGGACTCCAGTACATCCAGTAGCGGCTTGCCGCGCTCGCCAATGGCCGAAAGCGCAAACCCGCACAGCACCGCAATGAATAGAACCGGCAGCACCTCACCTTTATTGAAAGCACCGATGAACGTGTCGGGGATGATGTGCATGAAAAACTCGACCACGCCCAGCTTCGCCGCAGAATCGGTGTAGTGCGACAGCCCCTTGGTGCTCAATTGGGTAGGGTCGATGTTCATGCCCACACCGGGCTTGAACAGATAGACCGCCACCAGGCCGATGATCAGACTGATCACGGTCAGGCCCAGGAACAGCAACAGGGTCTTGCTCAACAAACGCCCGAGGGAGCGCTTGTCGCTCATGCCGGCGATACCGGTGACGATGGTGCAGAACACCACGGGAGCGATCATCATCTTGATCAGCTTGATGAAGGCATCACCCAGCGGCTTCAAGGCTATGGCCTGTTGTGACCAGAAATGCCCGACCAGCACGCCCAACAGCACGGCGAAGAGAATCTGGACGTAGAGCGATTTTACAAACTTCATGGCATCACCCATTTTTAGAATTGTGCTGATGCAGAAACGACAATGACTAAAGGACGTTATCCGGCAAGTCGTTGGGAAGCCGCGGCGTAGACATAACCGGAGAACAACCTGCGCGATGTACGCACTACCGAAGCGCGAATTGTCTCACCCTGAGCCCCGGTGTAGGACAGTACAACGTCTATTGCGCCACTTGGATGTTCAATTCGAACGTGTTTCAAGCGCGGCTCACTCACCCCGCCAAGCAATTGAGCAATCACGCTGCCTTCGCTGACGCACGCGGTGGCCAAGCCGATAGAGCCGGTAATCGCCAGTGCCCGGTGGCAGTTGTGCGGCATGAAATAGCGCACCTGAAGGGTGCCGCCCGCCTTGGCCGGCGACACCAGTACGGGCTTGGGGATCACTTTATCACTGACGTCGCCCAAACCCATTGCCAGGCCGGCTTGCAGCCGCAGAGACTCCAGGCGCCCCAGGAAGGCTTTGTCGGCATCCAGTTCAGCAGGGCTTTCATCCCCACGTTTACCCAATTGGCCAGCCTCGATGATCATCATCGGCATCGCCATGTCGATGCAGGTCATCGGGACACCGTCGATCAGGTCCTGAGTCTGTCCCGTCGGGAACAGCTTACCGGTTTTGCTGCCCGCGGCATCCAGGAAGGTCAGCTGCACGGGAGCGGCAGTCCCCGGCACGCCATCAATGGCGGTGTCGCCTTCGTAGCTGACAGTCCCTTCGGGAGTGTGTACGTCTGCGTTCACAAACGTCCCCGTGTTGAGGTTGCGAATACGCACACGCGTCAGGCCTTTAGACGCCTTGACCAGCCCCTGCTCGACCGCAAACGGGCCAACGGCGCAAAGCATATTGCCGCAATTGGGTGCGGTATCGACTCGACGCTGGGAAACCATGACCTGCACGAACAAATAGTCGACATCCGCGTCCGGGTGCAGCGATGGGCTGACGATGGCGACCTTGCTGGTTTGCGGGCTCCCACCGCCAATACCGTCAATTTCCAGCTCATGGCCGGAGCCCATCAGGTTGAGCAGCAGCTCATCACGCTGTTCGATCGCATCAGGCAGGTCCCAGGCGAGAAATACTGGCCCCTTGGACGTACCGCCGCGCATAAGCACACAAGGAATTCGTTGCATGACCACTGACTCTTATTGATCAATCGGGTTGATTAATGCTCTTGAGGCAAGAGTCGCAGGCTTTAAAAAATGTTTCCAATGCAAATATCAGCCTGATTATTGCGTTTAACGAATGACAAATCTAGGATGATTGAACGCCGCCGCCCTCTTCCATCGAGTTATAAAAAATGCAATATGAGCTAAATGACATACGATCGTTCGTGAAAATCGCCGAACTCGGGAGCTTCCACGAGGCTGCCGATGCATTGCACCTGTCCCAGCCGGCGCTGAGCCGGAGGATGAAAAAACTGGAGGAAGGCTTGGGGACCGCCCTTCTCGATCGCACCACCAGAAGGGTGAGTCTCACGAGCGTTGGTCGGGACTTTCTACCCAAGGCACGCCGCCTGCTGGACGACTTCGACGACTCGATACTCAACATCCGAGAGCTGGCAGAGCGACAGAGCGGACGGGTCACCCTTGCCTGCATCCCGACCGCAGCCTTTTACTTCCTGCCTTCGGTCATCCGCCTCTACAACGAGCGCTATCCGCAAATCCGTATCCGCCTGCTCGACCTCAGTGCCAACGAAGGCCTGGAGGCCGTGCTACGCGGAGAAGCCGACTTCGGCATCAACATGATGAGCGGCCAGCACCCCGACATAGAATTTGTGCCATTGGTCGACGAGCCTTTTGTATTGGCATGTCGACGCGATCATGAACTGGCGGAACGTAGCGCGGTGACCTGGTCTGAACTCAGCAACTACCGCTTGATCGGCGTCGGACGCCTGAGCGGCAACCGGATGTTGCTCGATCATGCGTTATCGGGCTTGAGCTGGCGCCCGCAGTGGTTCTATGAGGTGCAACACCTTTCGACGTCGCTGGGCCTGGTGGAAGCCGGCCTCGGCGTCTCGGCCGTGCCGAGCCTGGCGATGCCTGCCGTGGATCATCCGACGTTGGTCAGCATCCCGTTGATAGAGCCCATTGTGAACCGTTCATTGGGACTGGTTTACCGCCGTGGAGCCTCGTTATCTCCAGCGGCGGAGAAATTTGTTTCGATTCTGCTTGAGCAATGGGAGAAGTGAATGGGTTCTGCTGGCGAGTGGTGTGTCATTTACCGCGAGCGCCAGCCAAGTTGTGGTGTTTTTCGGTGAACTTGTGCCCTGCCCCGCCAGTCAGCTAACTGAACGCAACTCAACGGTGGGTAACGGATGCATCTCTCGCGGCAGCAACAAGTAGCCCTGGTGACCGGCGGCGGCAATGGTTGATTTCAAGCACGAGCCACAGAGCGCCATCGACGCCCACGGCATCATCGGCGACATGCGCAGCGCCGCCCTGGTGAACGACAAGGGCAGCATCGACTTTTTCTGCTGGCCGGAATTCGACAGCCCGTCGATCTTCTGCGCGCTGCTCGACACGCCCGACGCCGGCATTTTCCAGCTCACGCCAGACCTGCCCAACGCCCGCCGCGAACAGATCTACCTGCCCGACACCAACGTGCTGCAGACCCGCTGGCTCAGCGATGACGCCGTGGTGGAGATCACTGACCTGTTGACCATCGGTGAGGAGGACGACCTGCCCCTGTTGATTCGCCGCGTGCGTGCGGTCAGCGGCCAGGTGACGATCCACCTGCGCTGCGCCGTGCGTCATGACTATGCGCGCGCGCCCACCCACGCCAGCCTCGACAACGGCACGGTGTGTTTCGCCGCCCACGGCCAGCCCGCTCTGCGCTTGTCGAGCAGCCACGCACTGCAGGTCGAAGACAACGCCGCAGTGGCCAGCTTCGTCCTGGCCCAGGAGGAAGGCGCCGAATTCGTCCTCGGCGGGCAGGACGACCCGCGCGTCGACAGCAGCTGCACCGACCTGGCGTTGGCGCACACCGTGGCGTTCTGGCGCGGCTGGATCGCGCAATCGAACTACCGCGGGCGCTGGCGCGAAATGGTCAACCGCTCGGCCCTGGCCCTGAAGCTTTTGACCTCGCGCAAACATGGCGCGATCATCGCCGCCGCCACCTTCGGCCTGCCCGAATCGCCCGGCGGCGAGCGCAACTGGGACTACCGTTACACCTGGATCCGTGACGCCTCGTTCACGGTCTACGCGTTCATGCGCCTGGGTTTTGTCGACGAAGCCAATCACTACATGCGTTGGCTCAGAGGGCGGGTCAGCGACTGCAGCGACCAGCCCGTCAAGATCAACATCCTGTATGGCATCGACGGCCGCCAGCAACTGCCCGAAACTCAGCTGACGCACTTGCGCGGGCATGGCGGCGCGACGCCGGTGCGTATCGGCAATGAGGCGTTCGACCAGGTCCAACTGGACATCTACGGCGAGTTGATGGACGCGATTTATCTGGTCAACAAATACGGCGAAGCCATTTCCCACGACGGCTGGAAACACACCGTCGAACTCGCGGATCAGGTCTGTGATATCTGGAACCGCAAAGACGTGGGTATCTGGGAAATGCGCGGCGAGCAGCATCACTTCCTGCACTCGCGGCTGATGTGCTGGGTGGCGCTGGACCGTGCGATCCGCCTGGCGTCCAAACGCTCGCTGCCGGCGCCGTTCGCGCGCTGGGACCAGACGCGCCAGGCGATCTACGCGGATATCTGGGGCAATTTCTGGAACGAAGAACGCGGGCACTTTGTGCAGCATACCGGCAGCACCGCGCTGGACGGTTCGATGCTGCTCATGCCGCTGATGCGCTTCGTCGCCGCCACCGACCCGCGCTGGCTCTCGACGCTGGCAGCGATCCAGAAAAGCCTGGTGCGCGACGGCATGGTCTATCGCTATCGCAACGACGACAGCCGGATCGACGGTCTGCCAGGCACCGAAGGCGCGTTTGCCGCCTGCTCGTTCTGGTACGTCGAATGCCTGGCCCGCGCCGGGCAGGTCGAAAAGGCGCATCTGGAGTTTGAGCAGTTGCTGCGCTACGCCAACCCGCTGGGGTTGTACGCCGAAGAGTTCGACAACCAGGCGCGCCACCTGGGCAATACGCCGCAGGCGTTGAGCCATTTGGCACTGATCAGCGCGGCAACGTTTCTGGACCGCAAGTTGAGCGGCGCGAAGACGGTGTGGCAGCCTTGAACGCCACCCGTCGAGGGTCAGCGAGGCCGCGATGACGGTGGGTCGGGCAACCTGAACGCCGGACACTCTTGGCCCACGACCCTCTCAGCCTTGTGGCGTTAATCGATCGGCGGTAGTGTCATCGGCAGTCATCGCCCACCCGATAGGAGCCCATCATGCCCATCGCCCCTGCGCTGTTTTATGTACGCACCTCGATGCTCGATGTGGCGTATGAAGCCCACGGCCCCGTCGACGGTGAACCGGTGATCCTGCTGCACGGTTTCCCCTACGACCCTCGCAGCTATGACGATATCGCCCCGGCCCTGGCCGAGCGCGGTTGTCGGGTGTGGGTGCCGTACCTGCGTGGTTATGGCCCGACGCGGTTTATCAACGCGCAGGTGATGCGCTCCGGGCAACAGGCAGCGTTGGCCAAGGACCTGCTGGAGTTCATGGATGCGCTGTGTATCCCGCGGGCCACCCTGGCGGGCTACGACTGGGGTGGGCGTGCCGCCTGTATTGTCGCGGCACTGTGGCCGGAGCGCGTGCGCGGGTTGGTGAGCGGGGACGGCTACAACATCCAGGACATTGCCAAGTCGCTCGAGCCCAGGCCGCCAGAGACGGAGCATCGGTTGTGGTACCAGTACTACTTCCACACCCAGCGTGGCGTGGATGGGTTGACCGCCAATCGCCGGGCGTTTTGCCAATTGCTGTGGTCACTGTGGTCGCCCTCCTGGGCGGCAGGCCCCAGCCTCTATGGCCAGAGCGCGCCATCGTTCGATAACCCGGACTTTGTCGACGTGGTGATTCATTCCTACCGTCACCGCTTCATGTATGCACCGGGCGATCCCGCACTGGCGCCCATCGAACAGGCGCTGGCGCTGCAACCGCCGATCACGGTGCCGACGATTTCGCTGTACGGCGCCGATGATGGCGTGGGCCCGCCGCCGCTGGAGGATGACGACGCGCAGCACTTCAGCGGCTTCTATCGGCGGCAGGTGTTGCCCCGCGTCGGCCACAATATCCCTCAGGAAGCGCCGCAAGCGACCCTTGAGGCACTCCTGGAATTGCTCGCCTAGGCCGCTGGCGAAAAGCGCTCGCGATAAGCCTGCGGCGTGACTGACAAGACCCGCAGGAAGCTGCGCCGCAAGGTCTCTTCACAACCAAACCCGCACTGCACGGCGATGCGTTTGATCGATGTGCTGCTGTCCGCCAGTTGCCGGCGGGCGGTTTCGACGCGGATCAGTTCGACCGCGCGCGCGGGGGTCTGGCCGGTTTCGGCGCGGTAGTGACGCACGAAGCTGCGCTCGCTCATGCCGGCCTGGGCGGCCAGGGTGGCGAGGGTCAGGTCGAGGGTCAGGTGCTCCGCGATCCACGCGTGCAACTCGGCAAAGCGGCTGTCGCCTTTTTGCAATGACAAGGTCACGCTGAACTGCGATTGGCCACCGGGGCGTTTGAGGAAAACCACCAGGTGCCGCGCGACTTCCAGGGCCACGGCGCGGCCCAGGTCTTGTTCCACCAAGGCCAGGCACAGGTCGATCCCGGCGGTTACACCGGCCGACGTCCACACGGTGCCCTGCTGGATGAAAATCGGGTTGGCCTCCACCGTCAGCGCCGGGAACTTGCGCGCCAGCTCTTCACAGCGTGTCCAGTGCGTCGCCACGCGACAGCCGTCGAGCAAGCCACTGGCCGCCAGCAGAAAAGCCCCGGTACACACCGAGGCCATGCGCCGGGTGTGCCGGGCTTTTTCGCGCACCCAGTCCACCAGCGCCAGGTCTTCGGCGGCGCCGTAGACCCCCCAGCCGCCGGCGATGAGCAGGGTGTCGCAAGGCGTGTCGACGGCGGGCAACGGCTCGGCCACCAGCGCCAGGCCGGCGGAGGTCATCACCGGCGCCGCCTGGGCGGCGATCACCGAAACCGCGTAGGGCAACGGCGCACCGCGCTGGCGCGCAAGGTCGTTGGCCGAGGCGAACACCTGCAAGGGCCCGGTCACGTCGAGCACTTGGGCATTATCAAAAGCGAGTACATGAATGATGCGCGGCATGTTTGGCGTGATTCGTGGGTTCAATGGCGTATTCGCCAAAGCCTAGGCCTCTAGAGTGAAACCGTCCACCCCTTATCGGAGCTTCATTCATGACCTTGCAGATCGGCTTTCTGTTGTTCCCCGGCATCCAGCAACTGGACCTCACCGGCCCCTATGACGTCTTGGGCTCACTACCGGATGTGAAGTTGCACCTGGTGTGGAAAGACCTTTCGCCGGTCACCTCCAGCACCGGGCTGGTGTTCACGCCGACCATGACCTACGCCGATTGCCCACACCTGGATGTGCTCTGCGTCCCTGGCGGCAGCGGCGTCGGCCCGTTGATGGAAGACCCGCAGACCCTCGACTTCCTCAGGGTCCAGGCGCTCACCGCGCGTTATGTCACCTCGGTATGCACCGGTTCGCTGGTGCTCGGTGCGGCCGGTTTGCTGCGCGGGCGCAAGGCCACCACCCATTGGGCCTACCACGACCTGCTCGCCCCGCTCGGCGCCATTCCGGTTCAGGCGCGCGTGGTGCGTGACGGCAACCTGCTCACCGGCGGCGGGATCACTGCGGGGATCGACTTCGCCCTGACCCTGGCCGCTGAGCTGTACGACGAAGCAACAGCGCAATTGGTGCAGTTGCAGATCGAATACGCCCCGGCGCCACCGTTCAATGCCGGCCGGCCGGATACCGCGCCGAAGGCCGTGCTGGAAGAGGCCAACAAACGCACGGCCGAGTCGCGCAAGGTCCGCGCAGAAATCACTGCGCGGGCGGCAGCGCGCCTGGGTTGATACGCGTCGCAGTTGCCGCTGCGCGGCGGGTCGCCGATGATACGGGGCAGCGCGATTGCGACGAAGCTCGATTCCGAAGCGCGGGCTGCCCTTTCCCCCCCAAGAAGTTTATTGATGAATACCCACGACGGATTAATTCCCTGCATCATTTCCGGCGGTTCGGGTACCCGACTGTGGCCAGTTTCCCGGCAAAACATGCCCAAGCCGTTCATGCGTATGCGCGATGGCCAGAGCCTGCTGCAGAAAACCTTCCTGCGCGCCAGCCGCCTGCCCGGGGTGGAAAACGTGCTGACGGTCACCAACCGTGACCTGCTGTTTCGCACGCTGGATGACTATCGCCTGGTGAACACAGCCCGCCTGCCCCTGGACTTGTTGCTGGAGCCCTTCGGCCGCAACACGGCAGCGGCGATGGCGGTGGCGGCGCTGCATGTGCTGGAGCACTTCGGCGACGACGCACCGTTGCTGGTGATGCCCGCCGACCACTTGATCCTCAATGAAAGCGCGTTCGCCGCAGCCGTGAGCCAGGCCCGCGAGCTGGCCGCAGCCGGCTACCTGGTGACCTTCGGTATTGAGCCTGATCGCCCGGAAACCGGCTTCGGCTACATCGAACAAGGCGCCGCGTTGAGTGCGGGAAACCGGGTCAAACGCTTTGTCGAAAAACCCGACCTGGCCACCGCGCAAGGCTACCTCGACGGCGGCCAGCACCTGTGGAACGCCGGCATATTCTGCTTCAAGGCCAGCACCCTGGTGAACGAGCTGACCACCCACGCCCCGCTGGTGCTGGCGGCCGCCAAGGCCGCGCTGGCGCACAGCCAGAGCCTGCAGAATACAACCTCGCGCCAGCGCGAACTGGATGCCGATGGCTTCGGCGGCGCGCCGGACCTGTCCATCGACGTGGCGTTGATGGAGAAGTCCACGCAGGTGGCCGTGGTGCCCTGCGATATCGGCTGGAGCGATATCGGCTCCTGGGAAACCTTGCGCCAGCTCACCCCCAGCGATGCCCAGGGCAATCAGGTCAATGGCGAAGCGATTCTGCATGACGTTCACAACTGCTACATCGACTCGCCCAGGCGGGTATTGGGCGTGGTGGGCGTGCGCGACCTGATCATCGTCGACACCGCCGACGCCCTGCTGATCGCCGATGCCCACCGCAGCCAGGATGTGCGCCACATCGTGGCCGAGCTCAAGCGCCAGAACCATCCGGCGTACAACCTGCACCGCACGGTGACGCGGCCATGGGGCACCTACACGGTGCTGGAGGAGAGTGCGCGCTTCAAGATCAAGCGCATTGTGGTCAAGCCGCTGGCGTCACTGTCGTTGCAGATGCATCACCACCGCAGCGAACACTGGGTGGTGGTCAGCGGTACCGCGCAGATCACCAATGGCGAGCGGGAATTGTTGATCAACGCCAACGAGTCCACCTACATTCCGGCCGGGCACAAACACCGCCTGACCAACCCCGGCAGCATCGAGCTGGTGATGATCGAGGTGCAGAGCGGCAAGTACCTGGGCGAAGACGACATTGTGCGCTTCGACGATATCTATGGGCGCGCGCCCGCCGAAGGATAAGCCTCAGTCATCCAATGGCTGAGGGGCCGGTTTGCTGCCGGGTTTCGCCGGTTTGGCGGGCTTGGCGTTCTTGCCTGGCGCGGGGGCGACAGGTTCGGGTTCCGCAACGGCAGCCGCTTCTTTCTCGGCCATCGGCATCTGGTCGATGGCGCTGAAAAACTCGCTTAAGTTGAGGGTATCCGGCGGCACGGTCTTCTCGACTTTCTTCTCGCCGTCCTTGCCGACCAGGATCACTTTGGTGCCGCTGCCGGCGCCTAATTTGAGGGCGCGGATCAGCGCGTTGGTTTCAGGTGGGGCAAGCTTCTTGTTGTCCTTGGGGTCCTTGGCGAACTTCTCCCCTTCGGCACCGATGCTGCCGAACTTCACGGTGTACAACACCATGCCGCGCTCTTCAAAGGACTGCTTGGTGGCAGGCTCGTCCAGCTGTTTCTTGAGCTTGGCCAATGTGTCATTGCCGGAATCAAGCTCCACCACCACCAGCGGCCGGGCCTTGCCCAAATCCTGCTTGAGCGGGTTGATATCATCAGCAGCCAACAACGGCCCCGTAAAAGCCATCAAGGTAGCCAGGGTCAGCGACCGGATGAGCATGCGTACCTCCTTTGAATTCCATGCAGGGTTCTTGAGTTTCATGTCTGCGACAGCCAAATTCAAGGATGATTCCTACACCGCCTTGAGAAAGCGTAGGTCAGGACGCCGGCTACGCAAGGGGTGACGAGTGCTAGCAGTCATTGTTTCCTTTGATTGCGCAGGCCCAGGCCGCAAGTTTTTCGCAGGCTTGCAGTGCGATCTGCTCGTCAAGCTTGCCTCGATAGTGCCGGTCCACCGCATCACCGGCGATCAACCCGGCAATCAGCGGCGCACCCACGGCATCGGTCAAATCCAGCCACTCCCCCCAATTGGCGGGGTGATCGTACCAACGCAGATAACCATCGCGGGAAACCGGCCACCAGCGCTGGTCGAATTGCAGCACGACCTTTTCCAGGCGGCCCATGGTGAAAAACGCCAGGGCCTCTCGGTAAGCCGTCGGCAAGCCTGGCGTAAAGTGCAGGTGTTTGAGTACCGGTATCGGCACCGTGCAGATGCAGGCATCTGCATTGAGGGCATCGACCCACACGCCGTGCTCGTCCCAGGCAACGTGCTGCACGGGGTGATTGAGGTGGATATTCAGGCCGCTGGCGGCGTCTTCCAGTAATTGCCGATAGCCTTGAGGCAGAAACTGGTCGCCGTGGCCAACGCCCTCCTCGTCGAGCGTATGCGTCGACAACTGGTCCAGGGGCAACCCGGCTTCGAGGATCAGGTTAGCGTCGATGGCATAGCGGGCAGCGCGGCGTTCGGGGGCATTGAGGGTCGCAAGGTATTGATCGATGCCCTGCGCCAAGGGTTGATGACGATCAATGGCCTGTTTCAAGCGTTCATACGCGCCATTGATGTCCGGTACGGGGCCGTCCCACGCGGCAGCCAATGGTTGCGAGAAATCGGTAGGCCGTCGCTCCAGGCCCAACTGCTCGGCACGTCGGGCCAGCGGGTTGAGGGCATAGTGCTGCAACCAGGCGGCCCCCGCATCCACCGTATGGTCACCCAGGGCCACACTGTTCACGCGCCCGCCGATGCGGTTGCGCGCCTCGAGTACGCGCACCTCCAAACCCTGCGCCTGCAACGCACGTGCGGCACTCAGGCCGGCAAACCCGGCACCGATAACGATGACCTTGCGGGCGCGGGTGCCGGCCACCGCATCCGCCGCGCGGATGCCACTGTCCCAAGCGCTGTGGGTCATGGCGCAATGATCGTGGTTGAAGGCTTCCCCAGCGAGGAACAGACGATTATCAATCGGCGTCGAGAGCAGGCGCCGCAGGCTCACATCGCCTCCCGGCAACATTGCGCTGTAGGCACCTTGGCTATAGGGGTCGTCGCACCAGCGCGTGACGTGCCAGGCGATAGGACGCGGCACTGTCATTGCTGCGGCCAATGCCGAGCGAACACCGGCGCTACGAGCGGGTCGGCGTCCACCCGGGCCAGGGTCTGGGCGAACGCCGGCCGCGAGTCTTGCAACGCCTCTCGCGCCGCATCCCAGCGCGACACCGCCGCCGCCATGATGCCCAGGGCATTCGGCTGTTGGTCGGGGGCGAACAATTGGTCGGCAAACTGATCGGCGAACACCCTCCAGGCCTGGTGCAGGTAGTGGCGCGTGCCGCTGATCAATTGCGCTTGCGCCGCCTCATCGGCGTTGCCCAGCCAGCGTTGCGGGTAGTCGATGATGCCGATCGCCGAGTAGCAATTGGCGGCGATATACACCAGGCCGCGGAGGATCTGGCCGCGGTTGCCGGCAAGTAGGTTGGCGGCCGGGAATTCCAGGCCCAGGTGGATCAGGATCGCCGCGCTTTCCGTCAGTACCTGGCCGTCGGGCGTCACCAACGTGGGGATCTGTTTGAGCGGGTTGATCCGTGCGAGCGCTGCACTGCCTTCGCCGTCCTGCCAGGAGCTGGCGTCCACCCGATGCCACGGCACCGCGCAACGCGGCAGGGCAATTTCAATCATGCATGAGCCGGAGTCGTCGGTGCCGTAGAGCGTGTACATGGGGGTTCCTCCTGAATGTCATGTAGCAGTTGCCGAGCACGCCAACAGCGTAGACGCTTAGCCACGCGAGGCAAGTACTTCAGAACAGGCCCATTTGCCCGCCGACCAGGGTGCCGAAGTCGTCATTCACAAACGGCAGAATCGCATCGGCCACCGGCTGCAATTGCCGCGTGACGTAGTGGTCGTAGTCGATCGGGGCCTGGCGCACTTCCAGCGGCTCCGGGCCGTTGACGGTGATCACGTAGCTGATCCAACCGCCGCGCTGGTACTGACGCGGGCGGTTCATGCGGTCGTTGTAGTCGTCGGCCAGGCGCGCGGCGCGCACGTGGGGCGGGACGTTGCGCTCGTAGTCGTCCAACCGGCGGCGCAGGCGCTTGCGGTAGATCAGCAACTCGTCGAATTCGCCGCTCAAGGTGCGCCGCACGTAGTCGCGCACGTAATCCTGATGGGGCTGGCGGTGGAAGATGCGCTGGTAGAGTTCCTGCTGGAATTGCCGGGCCAGGGGCGACCAGTCGCTGCGCACGGTTTCCAGGCCCTTGTAGACCATCTCTTCGCTGCCATCGCCGCGCACCACCAACCCGGCGTACCGCTTCTTGCTGCCCTCCTCGGCGCCGCGAATGGTCGGCATGAGGAAGCGCGTGAAGTGGGTTTCGTATTGCAACTCCAGCGCGCTGTGCAGGCCGAATGCGTTGTGCAAATGCGCGCGCCACCAATCGTTGACGTGCCGTACCAGCGCCTGGCCGATGCGGCTGGCGTCCTCCTGGGAATGCGCGCTGCCGAGCCAGACGAAGGTCGAGTCGGTGTCGCCGTAGATCACTTCATACCCCTGGGCTTCGACCAGTTCGCGGGTCTGGCGCATGATCTGATGGCCGCGCAGGGTGATCGAGGACGCCAGGCGCGTATCGAAGAAGCGGCAACCGCTGGAGCCGAGCACGCCGTAGAAGGCGTTCATGATGATTTTCAGCGCTTGGGACAACGGTGCGTTGTGTTCGCGCTTGGCCTCTTCGCGGCCTTCGGAGATGCGCGCGACGATGGCGGGCAGGCAGTGCCGGGTGCGGGAAAACCGTGCGCCGCGAAAGCCTTCCACCGACGCACTGTCATCGGGGTGCTTGAGGCCTTCGACCAGGCCTACGGGGTCGATCAGGAAGCTGCGGATGATCGACGGGTAGAGGCTTTTGTAGTCCAGCACCAACACCGATTCGTAGAGGCCGGGGCGTGAATCCATGACAAACCCGCCGGGGCTGGCCTGGGGCGGTTTGTCGCCCAGGTTCGGCGCGACGAAGCCCTGGCGGTGCATCAGCGGCATGTACAGGTGGGTAAATGCGGCCACGGAGCCACCGTTGCGGTCGGCTGGCAAGCCAGTGACGCTGGCGCGTTCGAGCAGGAACTTGAGCAGCTCGGTCTTGGCGAAAATCCGCGTGACCAGTTCGCAGTCCTTGAGGTTGTAACGCGCCAGGGCCGGCTTGTCCTCGGCGAACATGCGGTTGATCTCGTCCATGCGCTGGTACGGCGTGGAGATGTCCTTGCCTTCGCCGAGCAGGGTTTGCGCGACGTTTTCCAGGCTGAAGGATTCAAAACTCCAGGTGGCCGAGCGCAGCGCTTCGATACCGTCGATGATCAACCGCCCCGCCGCGGCCGCGAAGTAATGATTGCGGCTGCCGTGTTCGCGCCAGGTCATGGGCTCTTCGCCGCGGCCGAGCAGGAGCGGCACGTTGAGGCGCTGGGCATGTTCGTGGAGCACGCGCAGGTCGAACTGCACCACATTCCAGCCGATGATCGCATCGGGGTCATGGGTGGCCAGCCACTGGTTGAGGCGTTCGAGCAATTGGCCGCGGGTGTCGCAGTAGTCGAGCTTGAAGTCCACCGCGTCGCTCTTGTTCGGCGGGCCGAGCATGTACACCTGGCGCTCGCCGCAGCCTTCGAGGGCGATGGAATACAGATCGCCCTGAGCGGTGGTCTCGATGTCCAGGGACACCAGTTTGAGCGGCGGACGGTAGTCGGGTGCGGGTTTCATCTGCGCTTCGAGCAGCGCACCGCTGGCATCGGGCGTGCCGTCGAACCACACGGGGGCGGTGATGAAACGCTCCATCATGTAGCGCTCGGGCGGGCGCACGTCACCTTCGTAGACATCGACACCGGCGGCGCGCAGGCGCTTTTCCAGGTCCATCAGTTGCCGATGCTGGCGGGTGTAGAGGCCTAATACCTTGCGGTGATGGAAATCGCACAGCTCCAGCGGGCGCAATTCGATATCGCGCTCGTCTTTGAGCAGCCAATCCAGCGGCTTGCGATGGGCTTCGGGGATGAATATCACCGAGCTTTGCACGGGGAGGCGAATAAGCCGCGGCCCCTGGTCGGTGGCCAGCCAGAAGCTGACCTGCGTCCCCGCCGGGGTGTCACGCCAATGCCGGGTCAGGACAAAACCCTGCTGTAAATCCACCGTGCCGCACCTCAGGAATCACGTTCAGGGCGTGATTCTACCCGGCATCCGGCCAAACGCGGCACGTTAACGCACACAGAGCGCAATCGCCTCAGGCGATGCCTTGGTGGAAGTGGCTCAGGTAGCCTTCGATATTGCGCATTTGCTCGTCCCAGCCGCGGGAATTCATTTTGAAGGCTTTCAGGCGGCGGGCTTCGGGCACTGCGTCGAAGCCGGATTCAACGACCCGCAGCAGAATGCCCGGGGCGCGGTCTTCAACGGTGAACTCCACCAGCGTCGGTGTTTCCTTGTCGTAGTCGAAGCCCTTTTCGACGGCGAAGGGGTGCCACGAGAAAGAAAACCGCGTCTGCGGCAGGATGCGTTCGATCTTGGCTTTCCAGATCACGTGTTCGTAACCTGGGTAAGTGATCGGCGCTTCGATCGTTTCCCCGGCGACAAAGGTCTTGCCCTTGAGGGCGATGCCAAACCAGCGGCCGAATTGCTCGGCATCGGTGAGTGCCTCCCACACTTTTTTGCGTGGAGCGTTCAGTAGGACTTTCCGTTCTATACGATCTGATACGTGCATACGTCACCTCCTCCATTGACAGTAGGCGACATCGACTAATGCGCAACCTTGGGTTCTGCGCGATGATGATGCCCCCATTGTTGTCCAGGCCCTTAGGTTATGACTGACCCGTTGAATGGAAGTTGCTTCTGTAAAGCCGTGCGCTACCAGGTGGACAGCCTGGACATGCCCATCAGCCACTGCCACTGCGACAGCTGTCGCAAGGTGCATGCGGCAGCGTTTGTGAGCACCGCCGGCGTAATGCGTGAGCACTTTCGCTGGACCCAGGGCGAAGAACTGTTGGCGGCCTTCGAATCCTCGCCAGGCAAATTCAGGCGCTTCTGCTCGCGCTGTGGCTCACACCTGATGGCCGAGCGCGGGCATCAGCCCCATGTGATTGTGCGGGTGGCGACGCTGGACGATGATCCGGGCATCAGGCCCACCGCGCATATCTGGACGGCCCACGATGTGCCGTGGCTGGCGCATGAGGGCGTGCAGCAGTGGGACGAATGGCAGCTGTGAGTCAGACGTGGGGGTCGCCGGGGGCTTTGCTCGGCGTCGCATATTGCGGCTTCAAGTGGCCTTCGTGGTCGAGCAGCCAGGCGTCCATGATCTGGCGCACCACCGGGCCTGCGACGCGGCCACCGGCCTCGCCGTTTTCGATCATCACCGAAATCACGATCTGGGGGTGCTCCGCTGGCGCAAACCCGACAAACAGCGCGTTGTCACGGTGGCGCTCCTGGGTTTTGTCGCGGTTGTAGCGCTCGCCCTGTTTGATCGCCACCACCTGCGCGGTACCACTCTTGCCGGCGATGCGGTATTGCGCGCCTTGCGCGGCCGCCCGGGCGATCCCGCGCGGGTCGTGCATCACCAGTTGCATCCCGTGGTTGACCTGCTCCCAGTCACGCGGGTTCTTGAGGACCACGTTGGGCATCGGGTGCTCGTCCACCGGCGCCACGCCGTTGATGGTCTTGGCCAGGTGCGGCCGATTCCACACGCCTTTGTTGGCAATCAACGCAGTGGCCTGGGCCAGTTGCAGCGGCGTGACTTGCATATAACCCTGGCCGATGCCGAGGATCACCGTTTCGCCCGGGAACCAGGGCTGACGCCGGGTCGCGCGCTTCCAGGCCTGGGACGGCATCAGGCCGGCCGACTCTTCGAACATGTCCAGGGAGACTTTCTGGCCGAGGCCGAACTCGGCCAGGTAGTCGTGCAGGCGGTCGATGCCGAGCTTGTGGGCCAGGTCGTAAAAATAGGTGTCGTTGGAGCGCATGATGGCGGCGTCCATATCCACCCAACCGTCGCCGCTGTGGTTCCAGTTGCGGTATTTGTGGTCAAAGTCGGGCAATTGATAGTAACCGGGATCGAACACGCGGGTCTGGGCCGTCACTACCCCGCTGTCGAGACCCGCGATGGCCACTTCCGGCTTGATCGTCGAACCCGGCGCATAGAGACCGCGCAGGACGCGGTTGAACAGCGGCCGGTCGATGGAATCATGCAAGGCGGCGTATTCCTTGAAGCTGATGCCCGTGACGAACAGGTTGGGGTCGAAGCTGGGTTTGCTGACCATCGCCAGTACTTCGCCAGTTTGCGGGTCGAGGGCTACCACGGAGCCACGACGATCGCCCAGCGCTTCTTCCGCCGCTTCCTGGAGTTTGACATCGAGGCTCAGCACGATGTTTTTGCCGGGGATCGGGTCGGTATGCTTGAGCACACGCAGTACGCGCCCCTGTGCATTGGTCTCGACTTCTTCATAACCGACATGGCCATGCAGTTCTGACTCGTAGAAGCGCTCGATGCCGGTCTTGCCGATGGACTGCGTGCCGCGGTATTCCACCGAGTCGAGGGCCTTGGATTCTTTTTCGTTGATGCGGCCAACGTAACCGATGGAGTGAGCGAAATGCGCGCCCAGGGGGTAGTGGCGGACGAATTGCGGTTCGACGTCTACACCGGGCAGGCGGAATTCGTTGACGGCGAGTTCGGCGATCTGTTCTTCGGTCAGCTCATAAAATAACGTAACCGGAACAAAAGGATGCCGCGCCTGCTTCAGCGCCTTGTCGAATACGGCACGGTCTTCTGCCGGCAGGTGCAGCAGGCTGACGATCGCGTCCAGTTCGCCCTTGAGGTCGGTGGTGCGCTCGCGGGTGATGGTCAGGTTGTAGCTTGGACGGTTGTCGGCCAGCACGACGCCATTGCGGTCATAGATCAAGCCGCGAGTCGGTGTGATGGGCAGTACGTGGACACGGTTGTTTTCAGAAATCGTCGAGTGATACTCGAATTGCACGACCTGCAGGAAATACAGGCGGCTCACCAGGGCGCAGGTGATGCCGATCACCAACAAGGCGCAGGCGAGCAGGCGCTTGTTGACCAGGCGGTTTTCGTTTTCGTGGTCTTTGATCGGGATTGGTTGAGGCATTTCTACAGCATCTCGTTGAAAAAGGTCGACGCCGCGTCCTGCGGATAAAAGCTCAATCCTTGTGAAAATGTGCTGCACCATAACAAAAATGCAGAAACACTTTGCATCGATTTCCCCAACGGTACCTGGGAAGAGCCGTGTGGTGCCGTTGAGTCAGACGGCACCGAGCATCAGGGGATGAGGCTACTGTTACCAGATGGCAACGGTGGCCTCGAACAGCAGGGGGATTTCAGATCCACAGGTCGTTCATGGCGGTGCGGTCTCCTCCTTCATGGCCGGTGTTCAAGATGCCGCGTGGTTCGATCATCATCAATTTGGCTTCGCCTTCGGCGGCCGTCCGATGCTCTATTCCGCGAGGAACGACATACAGCTCACCCGGTGCCACATACACGGGACCGTCCGGAAGGTCGATGCGCAGTGTCCCTTCAAGCACGAAAAACGCCTCGTCGGTTTCTGGATGTGAGTGCCAGATGAACTCGCCTTCGATGCGTACAACCTTGAACTGGTAGTCGTTCATCTCGGCGACGACTCTCGGGCTCCACTGTTCACTGATGAGCGAAGCCTTTTGCGCGAGATTGACAGGTTGTGCTGGGTGCTGCTGAGTCATGACAGATCCTCTGGTAGGTGAGAGTTGTCAGACTATCGAAGGAAGGGTCGAGCGCTCTTGTACGATCTTGCAGCTTGAGGAGAGCGATACAAAAGCCTTTAGTAGACACTGCCAAGGAAGCACTGAAGACCACCGCAATGAGGCGCCCTTTCCGACCGCCCAAAACAAAACCCCTGTCTGCGTAAGCAAACAGGGGTTTCGGAATTTAATCTTGACGATGACCTACTCTCACATGGGGAAACCCCACACTACCATCGGCGATGCATCGTTTCACTGCTGAGTTCGGGATGGGATCAGGTGGTTCCAATGCTCTATGGTCGTCAAGAA
>NZ_JYLL01000010.1 GCF_001439695.1 Pseudomonas veronii | reverse complement strand
ACAACTTCCTCTCGCCGCTGAACATGCGCGGGCTGGGCCTGGCGATTTCCACCGTGGGCATCGCCGCCTGCACCATGCTGTTCTGCCTGGCGTCGGGGCACTTCGACTTGTCGGTGGGCTCGGTGATCGCCTGCGCCGGGGTGGTGGCCGCGATTGTGATGCGCGACACCGACAGCGTCATGCTGGGCATCGGCGCGGCGCTGCTGATGGGCCTGATTGTCGGGCTGATCAACGGCATCGTCATCGCCAAGCTGCGGGTCAATGCACTGATCACCACCTTGGCGACCATGCAGATCGTGCGCGGCCTGGCCTATATCTTTGCCGACGGCAAGGCGGTGGGGGTGTCCCAGGATCAGTTCTTCGTGTTCGGCAACGGCCAATTATTGGGCGTGCCGGTGCCGATCCTGATCACCATCGTCTGCTTCCTGTTCTTCGGCTGGCTGCTCAACTACACCACTTACGGGCGCAACACCATGGCCATCGGCGGCAACCCGGAAGCCGCGCTGTTGGCCGGGGTCAACGTGGACCGCACGAAGATCCTGATCTTTGCCGTGCATGGCCTGATCGGCGCGTTGGCCGGGGTGATCCTCGCGTCACGCATGACCTCGGGCCAGCCGATGATCGGCCAGGGCTTCGAGCTGACGGTGATTTCCGCCTGTGTGCTGGGCGGGGTGTCGCTCAGCGGCGGCATCGGCATGATCCGCCATGTGATCGCCGGGGTGCTGATCCTGGCGATCATCGAGAACGCGATGAACCTGAAGAACATCGACACCTTCTACCAGTACGTGATCCGCGGTTCGATCCTGCTGCTGGCGGTGGTGATCGATCGCATGAAACAACGCTGAGCTCCTTCCTTTGCATTAGCGGAAGAACTCGCCGGGAGTGGCGTCGAATTGCTGGCGAAACGCGTTGATAAACGCCGACGTGGATTCATACCCGCACGCCAACGCCACATCCGTCACCCGCTCGCCTTGCTCCAGGGCGGGCAGGGCGCCGAGCAGGCGCAAGCGCTGGCGCCAGGCGCGGAAGGTCAGCCCGGTGTCACGCAAAAACAGGCGGCTGAGGGTCTTCTCGCTGACCGCCAGCTTGCGGCTCCAATCCCCCAGCGTGGTGGGTTGCTCCGGGTGCAGCTCCAAACTGCGATAGATCTGCCGCAAGCGCGGGTCGAGGGGCAACGGCAGCATCAAATCCACCTGGGGCGCCGCCGCCAGTTGGTCCAGCACCACCTGGGCCAGCCTGCCGTCCGGGCCCTCTTCGGCATATTCCACCGGCAGTTCGCTGAAGCGGCGGATCAACTCGCGCAACAAACTGCTCACCTCCAACACCTGGCAACGTTCGTCCGCCCAGGCGGTGACGCTGCAATCCAGGTACAGGCTGCGCATCTCCGTGTGCGGCGAGCTGTAGACCCGATGCGGCATGCCCGCCGGAATCCACACCGCGCGCTGTGGCGGCGCGACGAAGCGGCCGACGCTGGTCTGGATCTCCAGCACCCCGGAAATCGCGTAGGACAACTGCACCCACGGATGGCTGTGCCGACGGGTCAAGGCGCGGTTGGGCAAGGATTCGGTGCGTCCGTACACCGGGCGTGGCAGGCTGGAAAGCCCGGGCACGCTGCGGCGGACGGTCTTGTCATGTCCTTTAGGCGGCATTTACTGGCTCATTGGCGTTAGTCGGTAATAAAGCGTTACGTTAGAGTCGCGATGACGTTCTTGGCAACCCCGGAAGATCCTGCTTATGACTCGCCCGCGTTTTCTGCCCGACAATTTCACCCTGACCCTGATTGCCACCGTGCTCCTTGCGTCCTTGCTGCCCGCCAGCGGCCAGACCGCCGTGGCTTTCGGCTGGGTGACCAACCTGGCCATCGCGCTGTTGTTTTTCCTGCACGGCGCCAAGCTGTCGCGCCAGGCCATCGTCGCCGGGGCCGGGCACTGGCGCCTGCACCTGCTGGTGTTCAGCCTGACTTTTGTGCTGTTCCCCTTGTTGGGCCTGGCGCTCAAACCGCTGTTGTCGCCGCTGATCGGCAAAGACCTGTACATGGGCATGCTCTATCTGTGCGCGTTGCCGGCCACGGTGCAGTCGGCGATTGCCTTTACGTCCCTGGCGCGCGGCAATATCCCGGCGGCGATCTGCAGCGCGGCGGCGTCGAGCCTGTTCGGGATCTTCCTCACGCCGTTGCTGGTGACGCTGTTGCTGAATGTCCACGGCGAGAGCGGTTCGACCGTCGACGCCATCCTGAAAATCAGCGTGCAATTGCTGTTGCCGTTCATCGCCGGGCAGATCGCCCGCCGCTGGATCGGCGAGTGGGTCGGCCGCAACAAGGCCTGGCTGAAGTTCGTCGACCAAGGCTCGATCCTGTTGGTGGTCTACGGCGCGTTCAGCGAAGCGGTCATCCAAGGCATCTGGCAGCAGATTCCGCTGTGGGAGCTGGGCGGCCTGGTGGTGGCCTGCTGCGTGTTGCTCGCCCTGGTATTGCTGGCGTCCACGCTGCTGGGCAAGGCTTTTGGCTTTAATCAGGAGGACCGCATCACCATCCTGTTCTGCGGTTCGAAGAAAAGCCTGGCGACCGGAGTGCCGATGGCCCAGGTGCTGTTCGCCGGGGCGACCATGGGTGTGTTGATCCTGCCGTTGATGCTGTTTCACCAGATCCAGCTGATGGTGTGTGCGGCGTTGGCGCAACGTTATGCGCAGCGCCCGGAAAGCATTCCGCAATTGATGGGGCAGGTGGACCCGTGATCGGTCTATCAGACATTTCTTAAAGCGACGAAAGGCCTAAAGCCTGCGTCAAAACGGACGACTCACTTCTTGTCAACCCAAGAAGGAGCGTCGACATGAACGTTATACGTTTGTCACTGGTTACAGGCTTCCTCGCTGTATGGACGGGGACGTGCATGGCGGCGCCGCAGGGTGGCGTCGTCCGATTCTACGGCAGTATCGTCGAGCCGGGCTGCACCACGGCGGCGGCGAGCGGCTCGATAATGGACTTGAAAGGCTGCCCGCAGGCCAGTCGCGGCAACCAGCTCGCGGTGCAGCCGGTCCGCAGCGTCAAGGCGGTGGGCGCGCCCAACGCCTATGTGCGGTTGATGGCCGACACCCCCAACGGACGTTATTACGACCAGCAGTATGTCCTGGTGGACGCCTTCGATAAGCCCATTCAGACGGGTAGCTACTTGATCACCCTGACCTCGCCCTGATCGATCGCGCAGGCGATTTGCCCCGGATGAGCGTCAACAGCCGCCCGAGAAACCTATAGAATGCTCGGCGGCGGCGCTTGTCCTGGGTGGCCGTTTGATCATCGTCAGAGTGCCGCGCCCTTCAATGAGCCTTTCAACCGCAACGCCCCGTGCCAACTGGCAACCGGTCATCGCCCTCGCGCTGGCCGCCTTTGTGTTCAATACCACCGAATTTGTGCCCGTCGGCCTGCTCAGCGCCATCGGCGCCAGCTTCGACATGCCCATTGCCAGCGTCGGCCTGATGCTCACCATCTATGCCTGGATCGTGTCGCTGACCTCGCTGCCGGTGATGCTGCTGACGCGCAACATCGAACGGCGCAAGCTGCTGATCGTGTTGTTCGGCCTGTTCATCGTCAGTCATATCCTCTCCAGCGTCGCCACCAGCTTCGGCCTGCTGATGGTCAGTCGGATCGGCATCGCCTTGTCCCATGCGCTGTTCTGGTCGATTACCGCGTCCCTCGCGGTACGCCTGGCGCCGGCCGGCAAACAGGTGCAAGCCCTCGGCCTATTGGCCACCGGCACGTCGCTGGCGATGGTGTTGGGCATCCCCCTGGGCCGCCTGCTGGGCGAAGCGATGGGCTGGCGCACCACGTTCCTGGTGATTGCGGCCTTCGCCGCCGGCCTGGTGTTCTGGCTGGCGCGCACCTTGCCGCTGTTGCCGAGCCAGAACTCAGGCTCCCTGCGCAGCCTGCCGCTGCTGTTCAAGCGCCCGGCGCTGGTGGCGCTGTACGTGCTCACCGCCATGGTGGTCACCGCGCAATTCACCGCCTACAGCTATATCGAACCGTTTGTCGAACGTGTCGCCGGCCTGAGCGGTAACGTCGTGACCCTGTTCCTGCTGGTGTTCGGCGGCGCGGGCATCATCGGCTCGCTGTTGTTCAGCCTGGTACACCGTTTCAACCCGCATCTGTTCGTGGTCGGTGCGGTGTTCCTGCTGGGCGCGTGCCTGGCGCTGCTGCTGCCGTTGAGCGGGGCCGAATCCTACCTCGTCGGCCTGAGCGTGTTCTGGGGCATGGCGATCATGGGCTTCGGCCTGGCCATGCAGTCCAAGGTCCTGGTGCTCGCCCCGGACGCCACCGACGTGGCCATGGCGATGTTCTCCGGCATCTACAACATTGGCATCGGCGGCGGCGCGTTGCTGGGCAGTTGGGTCGGCAGCCACTTCGGCTTCGCCTGGATCGGCGCGGCGGGCGGGTTGCTGGCCGCGCTGGCGTTGATCGGTTATTGCCTGGCGATCCGACGGTTCGGTCAGGGTGTCGCGCGCGACTGAAATCAGACAAGTCTTACAGGGCACTTTGATGCCTGTTGCTACCGTCTCCCAGGACCTCTCACATCCTGTGGTGACGGCGATCACCATGCCCTTCGATCAGGGCCGTGGTGTTTGAAAAGCAATGGAGTCGATTGTGCAAAAGCGTTTGACCGCAGAGTTTGCAGGTACCTTCTGGTTGACGTTCGGCGGGTGTGGCAGTGCCATCCTGGCGGCGGCATTCCCGACGCTGGGGATCGGGTTTCTGGGGGTGTCCCTGGCGTTCGGGCTCACCGTGCTGACCATGGCCTACGCGGTGGGCGGTGTCTCAGGCGGGCATTTCAACCCGGCGGTGACCATCGGCCTATGGGCCGGGCGCCGCGTTCCCGGTGCCGATGTGCTGCCTTACATCGCCGCCCAGGTCGCAGGAGCGATTGTCGCCTCTGCCGCCCTGTACGTGATTGCCAACGGGCAGTCGGGTTTTGAGCCGGGTGGTTTTGCCGCCAACGGCTATGGCCCGCTGAGCCCGGGCCAGTTCGACATGAAGGCGGCGTTGCTGGCCGAACTGATCGCTACGTTCTTCTTTGTCCTGATCATCATGCGCGTGACCGCACCGGGCGCGGTTGCCGGCTTTGCGCCGATTGCCATCGGCCTGGCGCTGACTTTGATTCACCTGATCCTGATCCCCGTGACCAACACCTCGGTCAACCCGGCGCGCAGCACCGGGCCGGCGTTGTTCGCCGGGGTCGAGTACCTCGCGCAACTCTGGGCGTTCTGGCTGGCGCCGATTGCCGGCGGGGTGTTGGGGGCGTTGGCGGCGCGCGGGTGGGAGGCGCGCAGCCCGGCTTGAATCGAAAAAGGGGGGAATCAAGCGCATTCCCCCTGCATCACGTCCAGGTCTGCACGTCCTGTGCATCCACCGGCTTGAAGAACGCATCTGCGATCTTCTGCTGCTCAGCCAACTGATCGATCGTCCCCGGTTACAGGTGCGGTTTCTCCCATTTCCCGGTCTGTACCCACTGCGCATACACCCCGATAAATACTGTTCCGATCTGAGCTTAGGGGGCTTTTTGTGCGTTTCGAGGCATCGGGCATAACCATAGAATTATATGGTTCTTTCATAATTGTCGCTGATTAATATAATCAAATTGTAGTTTTGTCGCGAGTGCCCTGCATGACGCAAGGCGCGCAATCTACCTAGCGAACACAATCATGGGAGTTTTTGCATGGCCGCTTTCGATCCTTTAACCCGCCGCCGCCTCCTGGGCATGGCCGGTATTACCCTGGCCAGCCCCTTGCTGCTGTCGCTGCCCCGCCTGGGCTTCGCCGCCGACGAGCACGCCGCGCACCACACGCCCCAGGAGCCCGCCGGCACCGGTGAGTTCATCCGCCTGGATGCGCCTCGCGCGTTGAAACTGGCGGTCAACCTGAATGCCGTGTGCCTGGCCCCGGTGGTGATCGCCCACGGTCAAGGTTTCTTCAAACAGCACAACCTGGATGTGGAACTGGTCAATTTCGGCAATTCCACCGAGGTGCTGCTGGAAGCCATCGCCACCGGCAAGGCCGATGCCGGTGTGGGCATGGCGCTGCGTTGGCTCAAGGCCCTGGAGCAGGGCTTCGACGTCAAGCTGACCGCCGGCACCCATGGCGGCTGCCTGCGTTTGCTCAGTGCGGCGAACGGCGGCGTAAGCACACTCGAAGCCCTCAAGGGCAAGACGATCGGCGTGACGGACATGGCCAGCCCGGACCGCAATTTCTTCTCGATCCTGCTCAAGAAGCACGGCATCGACCCGGTGCGCGACGTCGAATGGCGCCTGTACCCGGCCGACCTGCTCGGCACCGCCCTGGAGCGCAGCGAGGTGCAGGCGGTCAGCGGCAGCGACCCGTTCATGTATCGCCTGATCAAATCCGGCGTGGCGCGGGAACTGTCCACCAACCTGGTGGAGGCCTACGCCAACCTCAGCTGCTGCGTGGTCGGTGTCACCGGCAAGCTGGTGCGCGAAGACAAGCGGGTGGTCGCGGCGCTGACCCAGGCGATCCTCGAAGCCCATGACTATTCCGTGCAACACCCCGAGGTCGTCGCCAAGGGTTTCCAGGCCTATGCGTTGAACACCTCCACCGAAGAAGTCCAGGCGATCCTCCACGACCACACCCACGGCCACCATGCGGTCGGCACCGCGCTGACCGCGGAAATCACCACCTACGTCACCGACTTGAAAACCGTGGAAGTGATCAGCCAGGGCACCGACCCGCTGGCGTTCGCCAAGGAGATCACCGCCGATGTCTTCAGTTGACGCGACCACCCTCAACCCACCCGTGGCGTTCAAGATCGGGTGGCCGGTCCTGGCGGTGGTCGGCGCCTGGTTGGCCGTGGCGCTGCTGATCAGCTACTGGCCCAATGCGACGCGCGACTGGCCGATGACCCAAGGTTTGACCCATCTCTGCGTGGGCGTGGCGGCGGTGTTCGGGGTGTCGAGTGTGGCCGGGCGCCGGTTCGCCAGGCTCGGCCTGCGCCTGCGCGGAGCCGCGTCATGGCTGATCGCTTTACCGCTGCTGTTGGGCATTTGGGAGCTGCTCACGGCGAAACTCGCGCTGCTGCCGGTACCGTTCTTCGCGCCGCCCCAGGCCCTGCTCGCGGTGTATGTCGAAGACTACGTGCGCCTGGCCGACAGCCTGCTGCATTCGGCGTTGCTGCTCGGTGCGGGCGTGGCGTTGGGCGCGGCGACCGGGTTTATCGCCGGCGTGGCCATCGGTTGGTCGACGCGTATCGGCTATTGGCTGCATCCGGTGCTGCGCATCCTCGGCCCGGTGCCGTCGACGGCGCTGTTGCCGTTGTGCTTTTTCCTGTTCCCCAGCAGTTGGAGCGCCAGCGTCTTCCTGATCGCCCTGGCCACTTGGTTTCCGGTCACGGTGCTGACCTGGTCCGGCGTGGCCAGTGTCGATAAAGCCTATTACGACGTGGCGCGCACCCTTGGTGCAAAACAGCCTTTCCTGATTTTCAAGGTGGCGATTCCCGCCGCCTTGCCCCATGTGTTCGTCGGCCTGTTCATGGGCCTCGGCGCCTCGTTTTCGACCCTGGTGGTGGCGGAAATGATGGGCGTGAAATCCGGCATCGGCTGGTACCTGCAATGGGCCCAGGGGTGGGCGGCCTACGCGAATATGTATGCAGCGTTGTTAATCATGGCGCTGGCCTGCTCGGGGTTGATCAGCGGCTTGTTCCGGCTGCGCGACCACTTGCTGGCCTGGCAGAAAGGAGCGATGAAATGGTAGCCCTGGCAACCGCAGTAGAAGCCGCGGCGGGATTGGCGCTGCGCATCGAAAACCTGAGCCACGGGTTTGCCTTGGACGGTGAGCATCTGCCGGTGCTGCAGCGGGTTTCGCTGGACGTGGCAGCGGGGGAGTTCATTGCCTTGCTCGGGCCTTCGGGGTGCGGCAAGTCCACCTTGCTGCGTCTGGTCGCTGGGCTGGAACCGGTGGATTCCGGGCGCTTGCTCGCCGATGGTGAGTCGATCAGCGGCCCGGACCCGAGCCGCGTGGTGGTGTTCCAGGACCCGACCTTGTATCCGTGGCGCCGCGTGTGGGACAACGTCGCCCTCGGCCTCGAAGCCCAGGGCCTGCTCAAGACCCATGCCGCCAAAGTCGATGAGGCCTTGGAAAAAGTCGGCCTCAGCCAATTCGCCCGCGCCTTCCCTCGGCAACTGTCCGGCGGCATGGCGCAGCGGGTTGCGCTGGCCCGTGCGTTGGTGAACCAGCCGCGCCTGCTGATCCTCGACGAGCCCTTGGGCAAACTCGATTCCCTGACCCGCATCACCATGCAAAAGGAACTGATCGACCTGTGGCAACGCCAGGGCTACACGGCGTTGCTGGTGACCCACGATGTGGAAGAAGCCTTGCTCCTGGCCAACCGCGTGATCGTGTTCAGCGACCGCCCGGCGACCCTGCAGGCGCAATTGACCATCGAGCGGCCATACCCCCGGCACCGCGACGATCCTTATCTGGTGGACCTGCGCCGGCAGATACTTGGCTTGCTGGGGTTGGGGGAGAACTGGTAGGTATGACTTGATCAGTCTGAGCAGCGCCTGGCGACTCAATCTATAAAGCTGTCGATGACAAGGGCCGGTATCTGCATTGGGACGAGTTTCGTCGATATCCAGCGCCGGGTCTCAAGAAAGAGGCCGCATGGGCAGCTATCAAGATGTCCCTGGCTTGCGCGAGTAAGACCCTGGAGCTTCGCAGCGAGTGCGGCAGTGCTTTTTTTTTGTGCATCACTGACTTTTGTGAGGCGGTTGTTCACGGCGTCGAGTCGTTGACGTCCAGCTTGGGCGGGGCAGTGGCGTCTTCTCCCCAATACCGCGATAACACTCGGTATCTGGTGGACTCCTATATCCAGCGCGCAGTTGGAAGGCGCCGCGACGACTCGTAAAATCGCCAAGGACATGTTGGCCAAGGAGCGCATGCCTCAAGACGATGATGAGCGGATGATCCTCAATCCTGTTCCTCACCTCGCAATTGCACGCTCATCGCCTCGCAACTCTGCGCCCAGTCGCTCAGCCACTGCGGCAGGGGCGGCGATGTTTCGGCCAGCCCCAGCTCCCGCAGGAAATCCGCCGGGGGCAGGGTGCCCTTGGCTGAGCGGAACAGCCCGCGCATCACCACCACGCCGACCACCCGACCCTTGCTGACGAAACGGTGCTCCATCAGGCTCCACTTGTGGTCCCAGCCGAGTATGCGGGTGTGTACCTCGAACACTTCGAACACCTTGAGTTCGCGGCGGAACTTGCCCCAGGTATCGCCCACGATCGGCAGCGCCTTGTTGCGCAGGGCCACGCGAAAAGCGCCGGTGCGCAAGACAAAATCCATCCGGGCAACGTCCGCCAGGGTGAAGTAGCGGCCATTGGTGACATGCCGGTTGAGATCCAGGTCCAGCGGCCACACCCGCATGCGTACCACGGTGGTGGCCAGGCCATGGGCAGGCTTGCGCCAGGGGCGACAGCAGAGCATGTAGAGCAATCGAAACCAGAGATTCATAGAGACGCCACAGAGTTGAACAGTGGCAGCACTGTAAGGGCGCCAAATCGGCTAAGGTAGGTGCGCAAATGACTTATTTAATGCGAAAAGCGCAAAAAGGTCCGTGAATGCACATTACCTTGCTCCTGGCCGATCACTGCTCCGCCGCCAGCGCCACCCTGGCCCTGGAAATGCTCAGCGCCGCCAACCTGTTTGCCGACCATCCGCCCTTCGAGATCGTGGTCGCGTCCCTCGACGGCCAGGCCGTGAATGCCTGGGGCGGGCAGCGTCTGCAAGTGGCCTGTTCGACCGCGCAGATCGCACAGACCGACCTGGTGTTGATCCCCGGCTTTCTCTTCACCTTGAAAGAGGCTTTGCCGACGTTTGCCGCCTTCGGCCCCTGGCTGCGCGAACAGCATGGGCGCGGCGCCGTGCTGGCGTCGATGTGTACCGCCGCCTTTCTGTTGGCGGAAACCGGTGTACTGCAAGGCTTGCGCGCCACCACCCACTGGGCGTTTGCCGAGCTTTTCCGGCGACGCTACGCAGACGTAAGCCTCGATGACGCGCAGATGCTCTGCGAAGAAAACCGCGTGATCACCTGTGGTGGCGCCAGTGCGGCGATGGACTTGATGCTTCACCTGATCCGCCGCTTCGGCTCGCCGGAACTGGCTCACACCTGTGGCAAATACCTGCTGATCGACACGGTGCGGACGGTGCAGTCGGTGTACGCGATGTGGTCGTTGCCCAAGAGCCACGGCGACGCGCAGATACTGCGCGTGCAGCATTGGCTGGAGCAGCACTGCGCCGAGGCGCTGGTGATTGACGAGGTGGCCCGGCACTTTGGTTTTGGGGTGCGCAATTTCAAGCGACGTTTCAAGGATGCCACCGGCTATACACCGATCGCTTATGTGCAGACCCTGCGCCTGGAGCGCGCCAAGCAGATGCTGGAGTCGACGCGCATGACCCTCGAAAGCATCACCTATGCGGTGGGCTACGAAGACAGCAACTCGTTCCGGCGCCTGTTCCAGCAGCGGGTGGGGATGCTGCCGGCAGCGTATCGCAAGCGATTTCAGGCCAGTACCCGATAAGCAGGCGAAAAAAAACCGGCTGATCAGGCCGGTTTGGGGTGCCGCGCACACAGCGCGGGGTCAAGCGTTGTTGCCCTGCAGGCGATCTGCACCGCCTTCGGCCAGGCCACGTTCCTGCAGGCGATCAGCACCGCCTTCAGCCAGGCCACGTTCTTGCAGACGATCTGCACCGCCTTCAGCCAGGCCACGTTCCTGCAGACGATCTGCACCGCCTTCAGCCAGGCCACGTTCCTGCAGACGATCCGCACCGCCTTCAGCCAGACCACGTTCTTGCAAGCGATCCGCACCGCCTTCAGCGACGCGACGTTCCAGCAGGCGTTCAGCACCGCCTTCGGCGACACGGTTGCCTTGCAGACGCTCGGCACCGCCTTCGGCGACGCGGTTTTCGTTGAGGCGATCAGCGCCGCCTTCAGCGACGACTGGGTGGGCAAAAGCGTTTGCAGCAAGTACCGAGAAAGCGAGGCTAAGCAAGAGTTGGCGTTTCATGAGAGTGTGCTCCGAGTGTTTGATTAGGGTGTTGCCTGGTGTGGGTTTGATGTTACGCGTTGGTATTTTTAAGAGAACTTCATTGGGCTGATGGTGACTATCGACGCCAGCGATAGCCCGCGTCGGCGGGCTATCGTGCAGCCGTCATGGCATCTGCGGCAGTTCCAGAGGGCGCAGGTCAAATACCAGCACCTCGGCATCGTCACCGTGGCTCAGGCGGATCTGGCGCTCATCGCGCACGCGGGCTCCGTCGCCTTCCTGCAGGCGTTGGCCGTTGATCTCGACGCTGCCGCGGGCCACATGGATGTACACGTGGCGGTCCGGCGCCAGGTCCAGGCTTGCGCTTTCGTCAGCGTTGAATAGCCCGGCATAGACCCGTGCATCCTGGCGCACGTGAAGGGAGCCTTCGGCGCCATCCGGCGAGATGATCAACTGCAAGCGTCCACGTTTCTGCGCTGCGCTGAAGTGCTCCTGCTGATAGCGTGGCTCGGCGCCGGAGACATTCGGCACGATCCAGATCTGCAGGAAATGCACGCCACGGCTCTGGCTATGGTTGAACTCGCTGTGGGCCACGCCGCTGCCGGCGCTCATCAGTTGCACATCGCCGGGGCGGATCACCGAGCCGGTGCCCAGGGTGTCCTTGTGTTCCAGGGCGCCTTCGAGCACATAGGAGAAAATCTCCATGTCGCGGTGCGGGTGCTGGCCGAAGCCACGGCCTGCGGCGACGCGGTCATCGTTGATCACCAGCAGGTCGGAAAAACCCTGTTCGGCGGGGTTCCAGTAGTTGGCGAACGAGAAGGTATGGAACGACTTCAACCAACCGTGATTGGCGGCGCCGCGGTCGGAGGCTTTGCGAAGGGTCAGCATGGTGGTGTCCTCAAGTCAGAGCGGGCTGCGAAATGCAGGGCGCTTGCGTTGAGAAGAAGGTTACTGGTTACTGGGATATTCATTAAGAAGCTGATATCTGAATAACTGTCGCATTGAGGTTGACAGTTGCGGACGTGGCATAATACCCGCTGCCTTCCTTCCTGATGGACGTCTCCCTCTATGAACACCGTGGCCATGGCGCTGTTTCCGGACTTCCTCCTGCTCGACATGGCTGGGCCGCTTGAAGTGTTTTCGATTGCCAACCGCTACCTGCCAGCGGCGCAGCACTATCGGATCCTGATCGTCGGCACCGAGCCCGGCCCGCTGCGTGCGTCCAATGGTGTGGTCGTGCAGCCCGACCTGCTGCTGGCCCAGGCGCACGAGGCCTATGACCTGCTGCTGGTGCCCGGTGGTCCCGGTGCCTATAACGAATGCCACCCCGACCTGTTGCCCTGGCTCCAGGCCGCTGCTCCACGCGCGCGGCGCTTCGGCTCGATCTGCACCGGTGCCTTTGTGCTGGGGTATGCCGGGTTGCTCGACGGCCACCGCGTGACCACCCACTGGCATTACACCGAGCGGCTGATCAAGGCCTTCCCCCAGGCCGTTGTCGAAACCGACCGCATCTACCTGCAGGACGGCCGCCTGATCACGTCCGGCGGGGTGACGGCGGGCATCGACCTGGCGCTGTCGGTTGTCGCCCAGGACCACGGCAAGCAGGTCGCGGTGGACGTGGCCAAAGTGCTGCTGGTGGTGATGAAGCGCCAGGGCGGGCAGGCCCAGTTCAGCCCGATGACCGCCGCCGTGGCGCCCCAGGAAACCGCGATCACGCGGGTGCAGAGCCATGTGCTGGCGCATCTGGACCAGCCGTTCACCATCGAATCCATGGCGGCACTCGCCGGCATGAGTGCGCGGCACTTTGCGCGGTTGTTCGCCAAAGAGGTGCAGATGACGCCGATGGCCTTCCTGCAGGGCGCGCGCATCGACCGCGCCCGGCACCTGCTGGAAACCACCGACCTGCCGCTCAAAACCGTGGCCTTTCACGCAGGCTTTGGCAGCGTGCGGCATATGCGCTTTCTGTTCAGTGAAAAACTCGGCCTCAACCCCACCCAATACCGGCAGCAGTTCAGTTAACGACAGGATGTCCGTCTCGCGCACCCGATTGTCCGTATCGCTCCCCGTGCCAGCATTGTCCTGTTACAACGAGCTGGCAAGATAACGGCAGGCCCATGGAAGAAGGATGCGCGGAAGCCCAAGCTCGGGTGTTTCAGCGCTTTTACGCAGATGAACAACGACCATGCGATGCGCTTTGGCCCTTACACCTTTCATCGCCAGCAGCGCCTGGTCAGCAAGGCGGGCATGCCCGTGCCGTTGGGCGGGCGCGCGCTGGACATCCTGGCGGTGCTGCTCGAAACGCCCGGGCAATTTGTCAGCAAAGACACCCTGATCGCCCGCGTCTGGCCGTGCAGCGTGGTGGAAGAGAACAACCTGCGGGTGCATATCGCCGCCCTGCGCCGTGCATTGGACGGTCGTCGCTACATTCTCAATGAACCCCAACGCGGCTATTGCCTGGTTGCGCCGCTGCAGGAGGCCGCTGGGAACGCGGCACCGCGGCACAACCTGGCGACCCGGCTCAGCCCGCTGATCGGTCGCGACGAACTGGTGGGGACGCTGGTCCGACGCCTGTCGGGGCAACGCCTGATGACCCTCACCGGAGGTGCTGGCGTCGGCAAGAGCAGCCTGGCCCTGGCGTTGGCCGAGCGTGTGTTGCCGCGTTATCGCGACGGCGTGTGGTGGCTGGATCTGGCCGGTGTCGATACGCCCACGGCAATGCTGCGCCAGTTGGCCGAGACCCTCGGGCTCGACGCGGCTGACAGTGCCGCGGCGCTCTTCCGTCAATTGGCCTCGCGCCAGTTATTGCTGGTGCTCGATGGCGCCGACGTGTTGCTCGGCGCCTGCCGTCATCTGGTGCGCGCGCTGCAGGCCAGCGCGCCTGGGGTGACGCTGTTGTTGAGCAGCCGCGAAGCCTTGCGGGTGCCCGGCGAGTGGGTGCAGCGCGTGCCTCGCCTGGCGCTGCCGATGCCGTCCGCCTGGGGCAGCGTCGAGCAGGCGATGGCCTACTCGGCGGTGCAGGTGTTCGTCGCGCGCGTGCGCGCCAGTCAGCAAGGGTTTGCCCTGCGGCCCCAGGACTTGCCGGCGCTGCGCGATATCTGCCGCCGGCTCGACGGTATTCCGTTGGCCCTCGAACTGGCGGCGGCCCAGGTCGATGCTCTCGGCGTGCAGGGCTTGCAGGTGCAATTGCGCAGCGGCCTGCAAGTGCTGGCGCGCGGTCGGCGCACGGCGCTGGAACGCCACCGATCCCTGGCGGCGGCCCTGGACTGGTCATACGAGCGCCTGAGCCTGCCGGAGCGTTGGCTGTTCCTGCAACTGGGCCTGTTCAAGATGGCGGTGAGCTTGCCCGTCCTGGGGCAGTTGATCGCCGGCACTGAGCTGGCTCACGCCGACCTGCCATACCTGCTGCGGCGACTGGTCGACATCTCGCTGCTGAGCGTGGAGCCCGGCCTCGGTCCCGAGCGTTACCGCTTGCTCAACAGCGTGCGCAGCTACGCCCTGGCGCAACTGCGCGACCCGCTGCAAGTGGCGCGCCTGCAGCAAGGGTATGGGCATTATCTGGGGGCGTTTTCAGGCCGGCCGTTTGTCCTGCAACTCGTCGAGCAGGCGGCGCACGCCGATTAGGTCCTGGGTGGCGAACCCTTCGCTGAATCGCCCGTAGACCGAGTCCAGCAACTCGCGAGCCGCTTGCCGGCGGTCTTGGCGCTGCCACAGCCGCGCCAGCGCGGTCGCACTGCGTAACTCCCAGGCCAGGGCGCCTTGCTGGTGCGCCAGGCCGAGTGCCTCGAGCAACAGCGCTTCTGCCGGGATGTCGTCACTGTGCTCGGCGCGCACCCGCAGGATCTCTGCTGTACACCAGCCGGCCGCGCCGCTTTTGGCGCGTTCGAACATCGCCGCGTCCAGCGCGCCCGCATTGAAGGTCACCAGGGTATCCGCGATCAGGCCGAGCCCGGGCATGGCTTGCGTCGGCGCTGCGCCCGCGTAGTGTCGGGCCCAGGTATGAAACAGCTGCACCGAGTGCTTTTGCGCTTGTTGCAACAACAGTTCCTGCAGCGAATGGGCCGCGGCCGCGTCGCCGTTGTAGCGGGCGATGACCACCCCGGCCAGGGCCAGGGTGTAGCAGATCGAGGTGCCGTGGTTGATCTGCAGCGCCAGTTCCAGGGCCTGGTTCGCGGTGCGCCAGGCACGCTCCGGGAACCCCCGCAGCCACAGGATGCGAGCGAGGATCGTCAGCGAGGCCACGCCCTGGTCGTACTGCACGCCGAAGCCATGGGTGAACCGGTTCAGATGGCCGCTGTGGGCCATGCGCTGGATCACCTGTTCGGCATTTTGCAGGGCCAATGCCTGGTGACCGGCAAAGTGCTGGGCCAGTACCCGCAGGCGCTGGGCGCTGAGGTCGAGCAAGGGGTCGGCCTGGGGGCCGAGTTGATCGAAGTGCAGGCTTTGCGCAAGTGCCTGGCGATAATTGCCGCAACACAGGTTGACCGCCATATGGCCCGACACCGCACGCAACTGGCCGCTCAAGTCGTTGTTCGCTTCGGCCAGGCGCCGCGCGTAGGCAAAGGCGTCAATGGTCTGCGGCGTACCGCCCTGGGTGTGATACGAAAAACTGCCCAGCGCCAGTTGCAACGCCATGTGCAAGTGCGGGTTCGGCGCGGGCGATTGCGCCAGCCGTGCGAGCGCCTTGCCCACGTACAGCCCGTGTTCCCCCAGCAATGACAGCTCCTGCCACAACGGCATCGCGCTGACCGTCAGGCGAATACCCAACAGGTGCGTGCCCTGGTCGCCCAGGCCCCAATCCAGTGCGGCGCGGATGTCTTCGCGCAGGGGCGCGTAGCGGTCGATCCAGGGCTGCGTCGCGGTCAGTTCCCAATCGTCCCGGGCCTGTTCCATCAAGGCCAGGCAGCGTGCGGCGTGGCGCTCGCGGGTGGTGTCGAGTTCAGCGGCCACGCTGAGCTTTTCCAGGGCGTAGGTGCGGGTGATGTCCAGCAGGCGGTAGACCATCTCGTCATCGCCGGGCTCGACATTGAGCAAGGACTTGGCCACCAGTTGGGTGATCGAACCCAGCACCTCGGCCGGTGCGATCTGTTCCCCAGCGATCACCGCCGCCGCGCTGGCCAGGCTGAAGCCGCCGCGAAACACGGCCAGGCGGCGCAGGCAGATCTGTTCGCAGGGCGCGAGCAGGTCGAAACTCCAGTCCAGCGTGGCGCGCAGCGTCTGTTGACGGGGCAGGGCACTGCGGCGGCCACGGGTCAGCAGGCGAAAGTTGTCTTCCATCTGCACCAGCAGGCCTTGCAGGCCGAAACGTTCGATCTGCGCCGCCACCAGTTCAATGGCCAGCGGGATACCGTCGAGGCGCTGGCAGATATCAATCGCCAATGGCAGTTCGGCTTCGCTGAGGGCGAAGCTGTCCTGATGGGACATGGCGCGCTCGATCAACAGTTGCAGGGCCGGATAGCCCAGCGCCTGGGCACGGTTGCCGGTGGCGGGCGGGCAGGCCAGCGGCTCCAGGCGCTGCACGTATTCACCCTCGGCGCGCAGTGCTTCGCGGCTGGTGGCGAGGATGTGAACGTTGGGCGCGTGGCGCAGCAGGGTCTCGCTGATCAGGGCGATGTCATCGAGCAGGTGTTCGCAGTTGTCGATCACCAACAGCAACTGGCGCGTGTGGAGACTGCGCGCGAGGGTCAACAGCGGCGCGTGTTCGTCGGGGGTGAGGTCGAGCAGGGCGGCGAGGTTGGGCAGGATCATCGACGGCGCGCTGAGGGGGGCGAGGTCGAGCAGGCGAATGCCGTCGCGGTAATGCCCGATCAGCAGCTCAGCGACACGCAGCGCGACCGTGGTCTTACCGATGCCTCCCGCGCCGGTCAGGGTGATAAAGCGTTGTTGCGGCAATTGCTGCACCAGCGCATCGATCAGCGCCTGGCGGCCGATCATCCGCGTGCTGCGCAGCGGCAGGTTGTGGGCCTGGCTTTGCGCACTGCCGTCGGTTGGAAGGGTCATCGGTTCGATGCTCAGTGGCGCAACAAAACTGTAACCGCGCTGGGCCACGGTGACGATATAGCGCTGCCCGGCCTGGCCATCGCCCAGGGCCTTGCGCAACGCCGCCATATGCACGCGCAGGTTGCCGTCTTCGACCACGCTTTTGGGCCAGACCCGCGCGATCAGTTCCTGCTTGCTCACCACATTGCCGGCCTGTTCCAGCAGGATCAGCAGGATGTCCACTGCCCGCCGTCCCAGGCGCAACGGCCGGCCAGCCTCCAGCACCAGGCGTTGGCGCGGGTGTATCCGATACGGGCCGAAGTGTACGGCCTGTTCGCTGAGGTCGTTCATGCCAGCGCGAGCTCTGAAAAAAGGGTTCGCCCAGCATATTCCACGCTTGCGCTGACCACTAGGCGGCAATCGCCTGCTTGCGACGCAATTGGTGATTACGCCAGGTCATCGGGTTGACGCCTTCGCTGCGCGTGAACATATGGCAGAAGTGCGCCTGGTCGCAGAAACCACATTCCAGGCTGATTTGCGTCAGGCTCAAGGACGTACCGGTGATCAACTCCTTGGCGCGCTGGATGCGCTGTTGGCGAATCCATTCCTGCGGCGACAGCCCGGTGGTGCATTTGAAGGCGCGGGAGAAGTGGCTGCGCGACAGTGCGCAGGCCTGGGCCAGGTCGGCAATCGCCAGGCTTTCGCCGAGGTTGGCGAGGATCAGTTGCTTGGCGATACGCTCGCGCCGGGGGCAGAGGCCGCCGGTCGCGCAGAAGCTTGGAGCACCGTGCTCAAGTCGGGCCATGACGAAATATCCGCAGTCGATGGGAGCGTTCCCGGTGAATGGATGCAGTGTAGACGGCCTCATTCTTGGTGCCGTGCCGTCCGACTGACGAGTTAATCGTTGTTAATTTCGCCAGTTGTTGGCGTGGAAAAGACAGCACAGGTGTGCAATCGCGCTCGCCGCGCCGCGTGCTTAGCTGGTGCTCTGTCAACTGTTTGGGAACCACCATGAACCGCAACGACCTGCGCCGCGTCGACATGAACCTGCTGGTGATTTTCGAAGCGCTGATGTTCGAGAAGAACCTGACCCGGGTCGCCGAAAAACTGTTTATGGGCCAACCAGCGGTGAGCGCGGCCTTGGGCCGTTTACGCGATTTGTTCGACGACCCGTTGCTGCTGCGCAATGGGCGCGGCATGGAGCCCACACCACGCGCAATGGCGATACTCAAGGAGCTGCAACCGGCCATGGACACCATCTCGAGCGCGGTCAGCCGCGCCAAGGATTTCGACCCTTCCACCAGCTGTGCGGTGTTCCGCATCGGCCTGTCCGATGACGCCGAATTCGGCCTGTTCCCGCCGTTGCTCAGCCAACTGCGCGACGAGGCACCGGGGATCGTGGTGGTGGTGCGCCGCGCCAATTACCTGTTGATGTCGTCGCTGCTGGCCAGTGGCGAGATCACCGTGGGAGTCAGCTACACCACGGATCTGCCGGCCAATGCCAAGCGCAAGAAACTGCGCGACATTCCGTGCAAGGTGCTGCGCGGCGATGGCGGCACCGCACCGCTGAGCCTGGACGAATACTGTGAACGGCCGCATGCCATGGTGTCGTTCTCGGGGGACTTGAGCGGCAATATCGACCTCGACCTGGCGCGCATCGGTCGGGCGCGCCGGGTGGTGCTGGCGGTGCCGCAATTCAGTGGCTTGCGGGCGTTACTGGCGGGCACGCAGATCATCGCGACCGTGCCGGACTACGCAGCGTGCGCCTTGACCGAAGGCACCACGTTGCGCGCGCAGGACCCACCGTTTGCGATCGACGCCGCAGAGCTGTCGATGGTGTGGAGCGGGGTGCATGACAACGACCCGGCGGAGCGCTGGTTGAGGAGCCGGATCAGCGCGCACATGTCCAGCTTCCCCGCGTAGGCGGCCCGGCAAGTCACCGCGCCAAACAGCACAAACATCCAATTCCGAATCGCCCGTCGCCGCCAAACTCGTCTCATCGCTCAGCTCTCCAGGGGGAAGAACACACCATGGACCCAACACCTGAAACCGGTTCCGACGAAGTCGTCACCCTGATCGTCAAACACCGGATCAAATCCGGCAGCGAGGCCAACTACGAAGCGTGGCTACGCCGCATAGTACGCATCGCCGGCGAACGCCCGGGCCACCTCGGCGTCGACGTCGTGCGCGGTAAACACGACGGCCTGTCGCTGTTCACCTGCGTGTTGCGCTACCGCTCCACCGACGACCTGCAACGCTGGCTCGACTCCCCCGAGCGCAAAACCCTGATCGAAGAAGCCGCGCCGATGCTGGCCGACGGCGACCACACCGAAATCGGTGCGGTCAACGAGTTCTGGTTCACCCCCCAAACCGACAGCGTCGCCAAACCGCCGCGCTGGAAACAGGCCGTGGTCACCCTGTGCGTGATCCTGCCGCTGACCCTGCTGGTACCGATCGTGTGGGGCCCGATATTGGGCCTGCACCCGTTCCTGTCCAACTACGTGGTCGCCACCTTCCTGATCACCCTGACCATCGTGTTGCTGGTGGTGTACCTGCTGATGCCGGCGGCTACCCGCCTGTTCGCTCCCTGGCTTGAAGCCTCTGTAAAGGAAACCCTATGAACGCCGATCTGATTTTGTTCAATGGCCAGTTCCACACCGTGGACCGTGAAAACCCACGCGCCACCGCCGTCGCCATTCGCCTGGGGCGCTTCGTGGCCGTGGGCACCGATGGCGAGGCCATGGCCCTGCGCGGCAGCGGCACCCAGGTCATCGACCTCAAGGGCCGCACGGTGATCCCCGGCCTCAACGACTCGCACCTGCACCTGATCCGTGGCGGCTTGAACTACAACCTCGAACTGCGCTGGGAAGGCGTGCCGTCCCTGGCCGATGCCTTGCGCATGCTCAAGGACCAGGCCGATCGCACCCCGACGCCGCAATGGGTGCGCGTGGTCGGCGGCTGGAACGAATTCCAGTTCGCCGAAAAGCGCATGCCGACCCTGGACGAGCTCAACCAAGCGGCGCCGGACACGCCGGTGTTCGTGCTGCACCTGTATGACCGCGCCTTGCTCAACCGCGCCGCCCTGCGCGTGGCCGGCTACACCAAGGACACCCCGAACCCGCCGGGCGGCGAGATCGTGCGTGACAGCAACGGCAACCCCACCGGCATGCTGGTGGCGCGGCCCAACGCGATGATCCTGTATGCGACCCTGGCCAAGGGCCCGAAACTGCCGTTGGAATACCAGGTCAACTCGACCCGCCAGTTCATGCGCGAACTCAATCGCCTCGGCCTGACCAGTGCGATCGACGCCGGCGGCGGCTTCCAGAACTACCCCGACGATTACGCGGTGATCGAGCAACTGGCCAAGGATGAACAGCTGACGGTACGTATCGCCTACAACCTGTTCACGCAGAAGCCCAAGGAAGAACTCAGCGACTTCAAGCACTGGACCGGCAGCGTCACCCTGCACCAGGGCGACGACTACCTGCGCCACAACGGCGCCGGCGAGATGCTGGTGTTCTCCGCCGCCGACTTCGAAGACTTCCTCGAACCGCGCCCGGACCTGCCGCTGAGCATGGAGCAGGAACTGGAGCCGGTGGTGCGCCACCTGGTCGAGCAGCGCTGGCCGTTCCGCCTGCACGCCACCTATAACGAGTCGATCTCGCGCATGCTCGATGTGTTCGAGAAGGTCAACCGCGACATCCCGTTCAATGGCCTGCCGTGGTTCTTCGACCACGCCGAAACCATCACCCCGCACAACATCGAGCGTGTGCGCGCCCTCGGCGGCGGGATTGCGATCCAGGACCGCATGGCGTTCCAGGGTGAGTACTTTGTCGAGCGCTACGGCGCCAAGGCCGCCGAAGCCACGCCGCCGATCAAACGCATGCTCGCCGAAGGTGTACCGGTCGGCGCGGGCACCGACGCCACGCGGGTGTCGAGCTACAACCCGTGGACCTCGCTGTACTGGATGGTCAGCGGCCGCACCGTGGGCGGCCTGGAGCTGCACGCCGAAGGCCTGCCGCGCCTGACCGCGCTGGAGCTGTTCACCCATGGCAGCGCCTGGTTCTCGTCCGAGCAGGGCAAGAAGGGCCAGATCAAGGTCGGCCAGTTGGCGGACGTCGCCGCGCTGTCGGCGGATTTTTTCAGCGTCGATGAAGAGGCCATCAAGTGGATCGAGTCGGTGCTGACCGTGGTCGGCGGCAAGGTGGTGTATGGCGCCGGCGACTTCGAAGATTTCGCACCGCCGCGCGTGCCGGTGCTGCCGGACTGGTCGCCGGTGGTCAAGGTGCCGGGGCACTGGCGTCCCGCTTCGCCGCTGCAGGCGCAGGCTCACCACTGCAGTGGCCCGTGTGGCGTGCATGCTCATGGCCATGAGAAAGCGCGTCTTTCCAACGTGCCGGTCAGCGACTTCCAGGGCTTCTGGGGTGCGTTTGGCTGCTCGTGCTTTGCGTTCTGATACCTAAACCCACAAAGGAGTTAACCCATGACTTACAAGCGCTTGAACAAAGATGACGCCGTGGTGCTGTTGGTGGATCACCAGACCGGCCTGATCTCCCTGGTGCAGGATTTCTCCCCCAACGAATTCAAGAACAACGTGCTGGCCCTGGCCGACGTGGCGAAGTTCTTCAACCTGCCGACCATCCTCACCACCAGCTTTGAAAGCGGCCCCAACGGCCCGCTGGTGCCCGAGCTCAAAGCACTGTTCCCGGACGCGCCGTACATCCCGCGCCCTGGCCAGATCAACGCCTGGGACAACGAAGACTTCGTCAAGGCGGTGAAGGCGACCGGCCGCAAGCAGATCATCATTGCCGGTGTGGTGACGGATGTGTGCGTAGCGTTCCCGACCCTGTGCGCTCTCTCCGAAGGCTTTGAGGTGTTCGTGGTCACCGACGCTTCCGGTACCTTCAACGAAACCGTGCAACAGGCTGCCTGGGCCCGTATGACCGCGGCCGGCGCGCAACTGGTGAACTGGTTCTCCGTGGCCTGCGAGCTGCAGGTTGACTGGCGCAACGACATGGAAGGCCTGGCCAACCTGCTGTCGCCGCGCATTCCCAACTACCGCAACCTGATGAACAGCTACTCGGCGTTCACCACCAAGTAACCCGACCTCGGGAATCTCGGTAATCCCCTGTGGGAGGGGGCTTGCCCCCGATAGCGGTGGATCAGTCATGCATGTAGTGGCTGACATATTGCTATCGGGGGCAAGCCCTCTCCCACTTTTGATTGTGTTGGCACATTAGGTTTGTGGTGCAGCACCTGACAGGCTATAAATCAGAAAAATGTCCACCGAGACGCGACAATGAATCCCTTCGAAGACATGCGCCTGTTTTGCCAGGTCATGGAATCCGGCAGTTTCACCGCCGCCGCCGAGCAATTGGGGCTGTCCAAGCAATTCGTCAGCCGCCGCCTGATCCAACTCGAAGACCGCCTCGGCGTGCGCCTGCTCAACCGCTCGACCCGCCGCCTGGATGTCACACCCCTGGGGCAGAGTTACTACGAATCGGCCTTGCGCCTGCTCAGCGAAGTCGAGCAGGTGGAGCAGGGCATTGCCGGGCAGAACAGCGAACCGCGCGGCACCATTCGCCTGAGTGCGCCGTTGTCGTTTGCCATGGCCCATCTGGGTTGCCTGTTGCCGCTGTTTTTGCAGCGCTATCCGCAGGTGTCGGTGGAAGTCGATCTGAGCGACCGCCCGGTGGACTTGATCGGCGAAGGCTACGATCTGGTGTTGCGCATCGGCATCCTCGAAGACTCCACCCTGATCGCCCGGCGTATCGCCAGCGTGCAGCGTGTGTACTGCGCCAGCCCCGAGTACCTTGCGTTGCGTGGCACACCGCAGAAACCCGACGACCTGACCGACCACGATTGCCTGCCCTACGGCCACGGCCGCCAGGTGCAATGGCGGTTCCAGAGCAAAGGCAAGCCGCAGTCGCTGAACGTCAGCGGGCGCATGCGCGTCAATAATGGCGAGTTGCTGCGCGACGCCGCCATCGCCGGGCTGGGCGTCACCTACCTGCCGACCTTTATCGTCGCCGATGCCTTGGCGGACGGGCGCCTGGTGACGCTGTTGCAAGACTTCGCCCCCGAGGCCCTGACGCTGTCGGCGGTGTACCCGCAGCACCGGCAGAGTTCGAGGCCGGTGCAGGCGCTGGTGGAGTTCCTGCGCGAGCGCCTGGCTAACGGCTGTTGAACAGCTGACGGATCAGGTTGGCCAGGAACGTAGCGGCAATCGCATCTTGGCCAGTGGTGGAAATCGCCGCGTATGCGGTGACCGCCGTACCCGCGGATAGGTGTACAGCGGGTGCCCGTCCGGCAACGGTTCCAGCGCCGTCGCGTGGAGAGAGGCCAGCCGCTCACGGATCACGGCGTTGAAGTCTTCATCCCGCTGGCTGGCAATAATCAGCGGGCTCATGTGCGTTCCTTCTGCCATTGGGCGAAGGCCGCCTTGCCGACGCCTTGCAGCACGGCATCGTTCTGCGGGGTATGGACGCGGCTGCACAACACGTCGCGGTAGTGGCGCTGCAGCGGGCTGTGGCGGGACAGACCGGGGTTGCCCGAGGCTTCGATCGCCAGCTCCACGGCGCGGATCGCGTTGCCGGTCACCAGGTACTTTAACTGCGCCGCATTGCCGGCCGGGGTATGCCCTTCGGCGGCGGCGTCGAGCAGGCTGCGGTTGGCAAACAGCAGGGTGTCGATATGCCCGACGGTTTCCTGGAAACGCGGCAATGTCGCCAGCGCGGCGCCGAGGTTGGACGGCTGGCGCGTTTGCAGCCAGTTCACCAGCCAATCGCGCGCGGCCTGGGCCACGGCGTCATACACCGACGACAGCAGCACTGACATCCACAGCAACCCCTCGGCATCCAGTTCCGGCTGCGGTGCGCTCCAGGGGCTGACGCTGACGGCGTGGTCGAGCGGCACCAGCACGTTGTCGAACACCACGTCATGGCTACAGGTAGCGCGCATGCCCAGGTGGTCCCAGCTGTCGATGATGCTTATGCCGGGGCTGTTTTTGGGGACCAGCCAGGCGCCTACCAGCGGGTCGGCATCGTCACTGCGCGCCCACACGCTGAACCAGCTCAGGCCGTGGCTGCCGGTGGAGTAGAGCTTGCGCCCGCTGATGCGCCAGCCTTCAGGGCTGCGCACCGCGGTGGTCGCCGGCAGGCCGCCGCGGGCGGGGGTGCCGAGGTCCGGCTCGACGCGCAGCGCGTTGATCAACGCACCGTGGCGTACCGCGTCTTCGGCGACTTTTACACGCAGGTGCGCGGGCCAGGTTTTGCTGTCTTGCAGGCGCGTGTGTTGCAGGTACTGCATCACCAGGATCAGCGCGGTAGAGGGTTCGCCCTTGGCAATCGCGCTGATGGCTTTGCGTGCCTGGGCCAGGCTGGCGCCGCCGCCACCGAGGGCCTTGGGCACGGTGAGGGCGAGCAGGCCGTGTTCATGCAGCCGTTTGAAGTTGGCGTGGGGGAAGGCGCCGCTCTCGTCGAAAAGCTGAGCGCTGCCGGCCAGTTCGGCGCTGAGACGGTCGAGCAGGGCGTCGAAGTTGGCGACTTCCACGGCGCGCAAGGACGGTGGCGAGGATGACGTCATGATGCATGGACTCGGTCAGAAATCGGGCAGCGGGCTGGCTCCCCGATGTGGAGGGGTTCGCTCATGCCAATGCCTCCTGCTGTGCTTCGACCTCGGCGGCGACGCTGTAGCGGTTGGCCGGTACGTCCAGGCCGAGGTTGTCGCGCAGGGTCTGGCCGCTGTATTCGCTGCGGAACAGGCCGCGCTGTTGCAGCAGTGGCACCACCCGTTCGGTGAAGTATTGCAAGCCATCGGGCAGCACCGAATTGACGATGAAACCATCGCTGGCGCCGGTCTCGAACCAGGTCTGGATCGTATCGGCGACGTGCTCCGGGGTGCCGACAAAATCACGCTTGGGCCGCGAGAAATGCAAGGCCACTTCGCGCAGGGTCAGGCCTTTGTCCCGGGCCAGTTGCTTGATGTGGTCGGAGCCGCCTTTCTGGCTGTTGGAACCCAGCTCGCCCAACTCGGGGAACGGTTCGTCCAGCGAGTACTGGCTGAAGTCATGGTCGTTGAACGGGCGACCGAGGGCGACAATCGCATCTTCCACGGTCACCAGGTCCACTGCCTGCTGATAGCGGCGTTCCACTTCGGCGGCGTCGCGGCCGACAATCGGGCGGATACCCGGCAGGATCGACAGGCTGTCGGCGTCGCGGCCGAAGCCTGTGGCGCGGCGTTTGAGGTCTTGGGTGTAGGCCAGGCCGTCTTCGATGCTGTCGACATGTACAAAGATCGCATCAGCATGCTCGGCGGCGAAGTTGCGCCCGTCCTCTGAGGTGCCGGCCTGGAAAATCGCCGGCTGGCCCTGGCGTGAACGGGCGATGTTGAGCGGGCCTTTCACCGAGAAAAACTCGCCCTGGTGATTCAGCGTGTGCAGTTTGTGCGGGGTGAAGAACTCACCGCTTTGCTTGTTGTAGGCAAAGGCGTCGTCTTCCCAGGAGTCCCACAACCCCTTGACCACATTCAGGTGTTCCCTGGCGATGCGATAGCGCACCGCATGCGGCGGGTGCTCGGCCTTGCCGAAGTTATCGGCGGTGCCGCTCAGCCACGAGGTGACTACGTTCCAGCCGGCGCGGCCGCCGCTGATGTGGTCCAGCGAGGCGAACTGACGTGCGACCTGGTAGGGCTCGGTGTAGCTGACGGTGACGGTGGCGACCAGGCCGATATGCGTGGTCAACGCGGCCAGGGCCGAGAGGATGGTCAGCGGTTCGAACCGGTTGAGGTAATGCGGGCTGGATTTGGTATGGATGTGCAGGCTGTCGGCGATGAACACGAAGTCGAACTTGGCGGTTTCGGCCAGTTCAGTCTGCTGTTTGTAGAACGCAAAATTCGTACTGGCATTCGGTTGCGCCTGTGGGTGGCGCCATTCGCCCCAGCCGTGGCCGACACCGTGGACCATGGCGCCGAGTTTCAATTGACGTGGCTTGCTCATGTTCTGCTCCTGTTAACGCGATGCTTGGTTTTGGGGGGCACGCTTGGCGTTAAAGCTCTTGTCGAAACCCTGCGACACGTCGATGTGCCGGGGCAGCAGGCCTTCTTGTTGGTAGGTGTCGGCGGTCGCTTGCAGGCCGCTGATCACGGCGTCGTCAATCAGTACCGGGGTCAGGTGGGTTTCTTTGGCCACGGCCACATGCACGGCCAGCGGCAGCCCGGTGATTTTGCTCTGGGCGGCGGCGTATTCGTTGGGGTGCGTATTGGCCCAGGCGTAGGCGCGGTCGACGCGTGCGACAAAGTCGTCGAGCTGCGCGCGTTTTTCGCTGATGGCCTGGCTGGTTGCCGCGAGGTACAGGTGATTGCTCAACAGCGTGTTGCCGCTGGCCACAATCCGCGCCTGGCTTTGTGAGGTGACCACGGTGGTGTAGGGGTCCCAGGTCGACCAGGCATCGGCGCTGCCATTGTCCAGCACCAGGCGCGATTCGCTGGGCAGCAGGAAAATGAACTGCACGTCCTGGGTGGTCAGGCCGGCGCTGGCCAGGGCCTTGATCGCCAGGTAATGCCCGATGGAGCCACGGCCTGTCACGATGCGCTTGCCTTTGAGGTCCGCCACGGTCTTGATGGGTGAGTCCTTCGGCACCAGCAGGGCGGTGGTGCTACGCCCGTCGGCGTGGATGATGCTGACCACCTTGAGCGCTGCACCGGCACCGAGGGCGAACACATACGGTGCATCGCCCAGCGCACCGATATCCACGGCGCCAGCATTCAAGGCTTCACCCAGCGGCGAGGCGGACGGAAATTCCGCCCACTGGATTTCATAGGGCACATTCTTGGCTTCGCCGGAGACTTCCAGCAGCGCCTTGATCGTCGATTTCTGATTGGCCACCCGCAGCGGTTGCAGGTCGGCGGCATGGGCGCCGGTGCTCAGGCCGAAGGCCAGTGCGGTGCCCAGGAGCAGGCGTTTGAACGGGGAGGCAAAGACCATGGGATACAGGCTCCAGGCAGATCAAGAAAGGGTTCGGCTACCTCCGCCTGGAGAAGGGGTCGGTGAGGGGTTAACGTTATTCCCATAAAAACCTGCTGTGAAGTTCTTTTTGGTTATATGGTAATTATTAAAATAACTGATTATCTGGTTTATGATTATTCCTTTGATGCATTTAGTTTGGCTGCTGATTCGGAGTATTCCTACGAGCGCATCGGAAAGTCTCACCTGAGCAAGGCAACCACCGCGTGATTTGATCCGGGTCTTTTTCAAACACGGATCGTTGCGCATGACTGACACGCCTTGGGCCGCCCGCGAGGGCGATGCGCTTCTGCACAGTTCCATGCTGGCCGACGTTTTAGGCGGAGTTCTGGAGATTGCCGCCAATGTGGCCGTGACCGCATTGGCGACAGCGGCGGTGGTTGCGGCGACGGGTGTCACCGTGGCGACTGGCGGCCTCGGCTGCGTTGTACTCGGCGCCGTGGTGGGTGCGGTGGTCGGCGTCGGCATGAGCAAAACCGGCGCGGATAAAGGCCTCTCACGATTATGTGAGTCTTTCGCCAATGCCCTGTTTCCTCCCGTCATCGACGCCTTTATCAGCAGCGGCTCGCCCAACGTATTCATCAACGGCAAACCCGCGGCGCGGGCGGCTGGCAAGATCTCGGATGTAATCGCAGCGCCAGAGGGTGAGCCTACTTATCTGGATATCGCTGAAGGCTTTTTCTCTCAGCTATGGCGCCCGACAGTCGCTACGCCGGCCTTGGGCGCCGTGCCTTGTCCTGGCGATAAAGTCGACTGCGATAAACACCCGCCGATGCCAGAGCAGTACATGGCCGAGGGTTCCAGTCGCGTATTTATCAACGGCCAGCCCGCCGTGCGCAGTGGGGATCGCAGCACGTGCGAGGCCAAGGTTGGGACGGCGCAGGTTTCGCCGAATGTGATCATCGGCGGCGCCCCGATCGTCGTCCGCGAGATTCGCAGCGGCAAGACGCCCGGTGTCGGGCTGGCGGTGACGGCGCTGCTGACGTTGCGCGGCGGTGGCGCGAAGTTTTTCAGCAAGCTGCCGTGCATGGTGGTGAGCGGGCTGGTGTCGTGGGGCAGCGGCCAGGTAAGCAATGCCATTACCTCGGCGGTCGCCGGTTCGCCCAACCCGGTACACAGCGCCACGGGGGCGAAAATTCTCGACGGTGAGGACGACTTGGACTTCACCCTGCCTGGCCTGTTGCCGATCGAGTGGCAGCGCTACTACAGCAGTCGGGACGAACGCCGCGATGGCCTGTTCGGCTCCGGTTGGAGTGTGATCTACGAGGTTTTCCTCGAGATAGGAGGGCTTGCTGAGGGCGGCGAGCGCCTGATCTACACCGACGAGCAGGCCCGGCAGATCGATATGGGCGTGATCCCCTTGGGCGGCGCGGTGTTCAGCGCGGGCGAAGGCCTGAGCGTGCGGCGCCATGTCAACGGGCAGGTGCTGATTGAAAGCGTCGACGGTATTTATCGGCTGTTCGAACCAACGCCAGGCAACCCGTTGCACCTGCGGCTGAGCCAGTTGGGGGACCGCAATGACAACCGCATCCTCCTCGACTACGACGCCCAAGGTCGCCTGAGCCAGTTACGCGATTCCTTCAATGATGTACGACTCGAACTGGGCTACAGCCTGCAATGGCCCGGCCGGGTCGGGCAGATTGACCGCCTGTTCCCCGATCACAGCCGCGAAGTGTTAGTCAGCTACCACTACGATGCCGCTGGCGACCTGACCGAAGTTCGCGATGCTGCCGGGCATGTGCAGCGCCGCTTTGCCTACGACAGCGGCCAGCGCATGGTCGAGCACCAACGGCCCACCGGACTGCGTTGCTATTACCAGTGGGCCTGTGTGGAAGACGCCGAATGGCGCGTGGTCCGACACTGGACCGACGAGGGCGACGACTACCAGTTCGACTATGACCTACACGCTGGGATCACGCAGATTACCGATGGTTTGCAACGGGTCAGCACCCGTCGGTGGAATGCCCAGTACCAGATCACCGAGTACACCGACAACCTCGGCCAAACCTGGCAATTCGACTGGAATGACGAGCGCCAGTTGCTCGGCGCCACCGACCCTCAGGGCGGTCAGTGGACGTTCGGTTACGACGAGTCCGGCAACCTGTGCGAGACGCAAGATCCGCTGGGGCGTATCGAATCCACCGTGTGGCTGGAGCATTGGTCGCTGCCATTGGTGGAAACCGATGCCGCCGGACAGGTTTGGCAATACCGGTACGACCCGCGCGGCAACTGCGTCAGCGAAATCGATCCACTTGGTCAGATAACGCGCTATCGATACGACCGCTTTGGCCAAGCAGTGGAAATCATCGACGCCACCGGCAAAAGTAAAAAGCTGCGCTGGAACCCGTTCGGGCAACTGGTCGAGCATGTCGATTGCTCGGGCTACCCCACGCGCTTTCGCTACGACGAGCGCGGCTATTTGCAGGTCATCACCGACGCCCTCGGCGAACGCACTCAATTCAGCTATGACGCCAACGGGCGTTTGCTCAGCAGCCAACTGCCGGACGGACGCATTGAGCGCTATCAGCGCGATGTCAGCGGTCAGTTGGTGGGCTACACCGACCCGGCCGGGCACACCACGCTCTACCAGCACAACCGTCGCGGTCAGGTACGCCAGCGCACCGACGCCCATGGCCGGCAGGTGCAATTCGGCTATGACAGCTATGGGCGGCTGCAAGCGCTGGTCAACGAGAACGGCGAAAGCTATCGGTTCGCGTGGGATGCCGGGGATCGGCTGACCCAACAACAAGACCTCGACGGCAGCGCCAAGCGCTACACCTACGACCGGCTGGATAACATCACGGCAGTGACCGCCGTTGCGGCGCCTTATGGCAATGGCTTGGCGGTGGTTCCCGAGATGCCAGCGCCCCCCATCGTTCATAGGCTGGAGCGCGATGTGGTTGGCCGGTTGATTGCCAAGACCACCGACGATGGCCGCACCGACTACAGCTACGATGCGGTGGACCAGCTAACCGCCGTCACCTTCAGCGACTTGCAGGGCAATACCCAGGCTCTTGGTTTCGCTTACGACGCCCTTGGCCAGTTGCTTGCCGAACAAAGTTCAGCGGGCAATCTGCACCATCACTACGACGAACTCGGCAACCTGATCCAAACCCAACTGCCCGACGGCCGCTGGCTCAATCGCCTCTACTATGGCAGCGGCCACCTGCACCAGCTCAACCTCGACGGCCAGGTCATCAGCGACTTCGAACGCGACCGCCTGCACCGCGAAGTGCTGCGCACCCAAGGCCAACTCAGCACCCGCAGCGAATACGACCGCAGCGGCCGCCTGCGCGCACGCCAGCGCCGCCACGCCAGCCAGCCCTCGTTGATGCCGGCGGCCACACAAAAACACTTCGAGTACGACCCCGCCGACAACCTGATCGGCAAACTCGACCAGCAACCCGCCGCGCAACATCGCCAACTGCTGCACTACGACGCCACCGGCCGCATCATCGCCAGCCAGGACAACCTGCGCGGCCAGCGCGAAACCTTCGCCTACGACGCGGCCGCCAACCTGCTCGACGGCCCGCAAACCGGCGCCGGGCTGGTGGTGCATAACAAACTGCTGACCTACCAGGACAAGCGTTACCGCTACGACGGCTTTGGCCGACTGATCGAAAAACGCAGCGCCGCACGGGGTTTGCAGCGCTTTGCCTACGACGCTGAACACCGCTTGATCGAAGTACGCAGCCAGAAGAACGGGCGCGAAACGCTGGTGAACATGACCTACGACCCGCTCGGTCGACGCATCACCAAAACCGAACACGACAGCCGGGGTTATGCGCTGGGAGAAACCCGATTCACCTGGGATGGCCTGCGTTTGTTGCAGGAGCATAAACACAGCCAGACCAGCCTTTACGTCTACGCAGACGAAGGCTACGAACCCTTAGCGCGAGTCGACGGCATCGGCCCGCTGCAAAAAATCCGCTACTACCACAACGACCTTAACGGCTTGCCGGAACAATTGACCGAAGGCGACGGGCACAACGTCTGGCGCGCGACTTATCGGGTGTGGGGCAATACGCTGGAGGAGGTGCGTGAGCCTTATTACATTGAAGAGCAGAACCTGCGATTTCAGGGACAGTATCTGGATCGGGAGACGGGGCTGCATTTCAATACGTTCAGGTTTTATGATCCGGATGTGGGGCGGTTTACGACGCCTGATCCGATTGGATTGGATGGAGGCGTCAATTTTTACCAGTACGCCCCGAATCCAATATCCTGGATTGATCCATGGGGGCTAGCTCCCGAACTATATTATCTGATTGCGAAGAAGAACGGCTTTTATGATGAAATGGAGTGGGGTTTTAAAAAGCCAGTAGGCCAAGTCTATTTGAAAAAAGGCGAAGTGTGGAAGGTCGGGGAAACCATCAACCCGAACAGGCGATATACATATAAGTGGCTTAAAGATAAAAACCTTGCGTACAAACGCATTATGGCTGCCCCAGCGAAGGGCAACCTGCAGATATGGGAAAGGTTAAAGATCGGAAAATATTTCAAACGCCGAGGTAAGCTGCCTCCGGGTAACAAATGCAGACACTGACTTGAGGATTGCTTTATGCGAATAGATACAACATCTGACTCACCGAGCTGGACAAAAGTCTTTGAAATCAGTGACGAGCTAAATAGCTTGAGTAAGATTCTTGAAAAAAAGTACCCCTCACTCGACTGGGAACTGGTGGTCTGCCTGCGATGCTTGCCGAAGGATCTGAAAAGACAAACATTTTGTCGTTACTACGCCAAAGACAAGATGTTCGGGCTGGATATCGCTATGGATGAGGAAGACTTCATTTCATTGAAAAAAGATAAGGCCGCCCAGCGCAGATTAATAGGTGCTGCGTTCATTAAGTTTTTTGTTGAGAGCATTAAAAAGTACGAAAAAAAACTCCCCGATCTGCAACCGGTTTCAGCACAGCTGATCGCGGATGTGCAGCAATGGTGTTCCGAAAAAGAATGGACCGCTTGAAATTTAACGATTGAACGGGGATCACCCGAGCATTTGAACCCCATTGCGCTCAAACCAGCCTGTATCTTTATGAGGACGATGGCTATACACCGCTGGCCCAGGTTGATGGCATGGGCGAACACCAGAGCGTGCGCTACTACCACAACGACTTGAATGGGTTGCCGGAACAGTTGACCGAAGCCGACGGGAAAACGGTGTGGCGGGCGCGGTATCAGGTGTGGGGGAATGCGGTAGAAGAGGTACGTGAGCCTTACTTTATCGAAGAGCAGAACCTGCGATTTCAGGGACAGTATCTGGATCGGGAGACGGGGCTGCATTTCAATACGTTCAGGTTTTATGATCCAGATGTGGGGCGGTTTACGACGCCTGATCCGATTGGGTTGGCGGGTGGATTCAATTTGTACGCGTTCGTTTTGAACCCATTCACCTGGCTGGACCCTCTAGGCCTTGCCGGCTGTACGCTGAGCAAAACCCGGTCAAAACAGTACGACTACAAGCTGAGATTGAAGCGTTCGGAGTACCCGCAGACATTCGGTCATATTGATGGTGCAATTAAGAAAGGCCACCCCTACATTGTGACCATTCAACGCGACGCCGCTAAGCTCAACCGCAAACTCAGCTTGAAAGATATAAAAACCAAGACAGACAAGGATCGAGATGAATGGCCGATGGCAATGTTCAAAGAAGGTGGTAGTGGCGCCAGCGTCAAGTACATCGGTCCTAGCGATAATCGGGGTGCTGGCTCGAGCATTGGCAATGCCCTATCCGACCTACCCAATGGGACCAGAGTTAAACTCGAGGTTTACTGATGACAAATAAAGATCAATCTGTGGATCTACTAATATCCCACAGCCAAGTTCAATTTCGCTCACGCCCCTTTGACGAGGCTTCAAGCCAATGGGGTAAGGTTAATCTGGAGCAAGGTGCCGTTGTTCATAACGACTATGTTGTGTTTGACCCTATTCCCGAAGACGCATTCGGTGCGAACATACATCTAAAACTGGCAAGCGATTTCGATCTTGATGAAACCGCCCAGCGGTGCATTGTCGTACCGTTTCATGTGACAGATCCCAATCATGTGGAAATTTCATCCGCCGCTGAGAAATTCAAAGTCGAGCTTGATCTAGAAAAACGTGACTATGCGTTGTATTTCGAGGTCTGCGAAGGCGACGAGATTTTTTACAAGATCACGCTGATTCCATCCGAGGGAAAAGTTCCAGCCAAGTATCTACTGGATGACCCTTGGGGTGGGGAGAAAGACCAGATACTAGTGGAAGGACTTCGTTAAAGGTTTGTGTTGAGACCCAGCCTCATCCCGAAAGCGGCGAGACTATTGTCTACACCGACGAACAGGGTCGACCCATCGACATAGGCTCTATTACATTAGGCAGCGCGGTGTTCAGTGCGAGGTAAGGCGTCACTCGCATCGAGCGTTTTTATACCGATCAACGCCGTGAAGTACTCGTGGGCTATGGCTACAACGCCGAAAGCCGACTGATTGAAGTCCGCAATGAAAACGGCAGCGTGGTCAGGATGACCTATAACCCGCTGGGCCGACGCGTTAAAAAAACCGAGCATGGCCGCGACGGCTATCCGCCGGGCGAGACGCGGTTCATGTGGGATGGCCTGCGGTTGTTGCAGGAACATAAACACAGTCAAACAAGCCTGTACGTCTACGAAGACGAAGGCTACGAACCCTTAGCGCGAGTCGACGGCATTGGCCCGCTGCAAAAAATCCGCTACTACCACAACGACCTCAACGGCTTGCCGGAACAATTGACCGAAGGCGACGGGCACAACGTCTGGCGCGCGACTTATCGGGTGTGGGGTAACACGCTGGAGGAGGTGCGTGAACCTTATTACATTGAAGAGCAAAACCTGCGATTTCAGGGGCAGTATCTGGATCGGGAGACGGGGCTGCACTACAACACGTTCAGGTTTTATGACCCGGATGTGGGGCGGTTTACGACGCCGGATCCGATTGGGTTGGAAGGAGGCCTCAATCTTTACCAATACGCGCCAAACCCAATTGGATGGGCCGATCCATGGGGCTGGGCGTATGCAGGGGTGGACTTTACTGGCGGCAGTGACCTCTTCCCAACCACAGGCTCACAACGAAATATCGTTACCATCAAGATGCAAGGCCGCAGAACGCGAGATTTCACCCAAGCCTTCAAAGAGGCAGGCATTCCCAAAAGCGCTGCAACGGGCTACACCTGGCACCATGTTGATGACTTCAACCCCAAAACGGGTACAACGACCATGCAGTTGGTCAAAACCTCTGCCCATGAAGCCTCGTTCCCGCATGGCGGATCGGTCACGCAGTTCGAAAAACACTTCAAGGTTAACTACGACAAAGGCGAAGCAGTCCTTGCGGCCTCCAAAAAGGGTTGGCTGGCGAACAAAATCCCCAAAAACAAACTCAAACCTGGGCGCTGCTCATGATTGGAGATAACGATGATCGAAAACAAATTCTCAGGTAGTAGCTCAGCTATCACCGCAGCAGACTTGGACCACTTGGAGTCTGCTATCGGCAAGACGCTGCCGCCGCCCTTCCGAAATCACTACCTCAAATACAACGGCGGCACCCCTGAACGAACTTATTGGCAAGATGAAGACTTTGAAGAGCCCGTAGAAGTGTCCGTTTTCAAGCCGATTTCGGATGGCGAATCCACGGTGCTATCCACTTATCAGTTAATGCTGGAAAAAAAGGTTATTCCTGCACACCTCCTACCTTTCGCGAACGATTGGGGCGGCAACTTTTTTTGCCTGAATCTCGATACCGGGACAGTCAGTTATTTCACAACTGATACGTTTGATAGCGACCTCAGCTCTGAAGAAAACCATGCTGAATCCGAAAAACCCATTTGCTCAAATTTCCTCAAATTCGTTCAGGGGCTGATTGATGAGGAAGATGTCGACGAGGAATAAGTACAACTACAGGTTCTCTCAAAAAACCGTTCCACCTAGCGGGATCATAGCAGGCGCTCGTGTTCTGCCTCTGAGGGCCCCCGCCCGACGGCCGCTGGCTCAATCGCCTCTACTACGGCCGCCGCCGCCTGCGCCAGCGCAAACGCAGCCCCACCGGCCAGCCCTGGCAACTGCCGCCGCCCCACCAAAAGAACTTCGAATACGACCCGGCCGACAACCTGATCGGCCGCCGGGAAGGGAGCCAGCACCAGTTACTGCATTACGACGCGACCGCTCGAATCATCGCCAGCGAGGACAACGTACAAGGCCAGCGCGAAACCTTTGCCTACGACGCCGCCGCCAACCTACTCGACGGTCCGCAAGTAAGGGGCGGATGGGTACGGCATAACAAACTGCTGACCTATCAGGACAAGCGTTACCGCTATGACGGCTTTGGCCGACTGATCGAAAAACGCAGCGCCGCACGGGGTTTGCAACATTTTGCCTACGACGCTGAACACCGCTTGATCGAAGTACGCAGCCAGAAGAACGGGCGCGAAACGCTGGTGAAAATGACCTATGCACACGCAGCCCGCGCTGATGGCAGACTCAGATCACATAAAACCCATGTGTCCCATCCCGAGCCAATTGCTCCACCAGTCCAAACTCCCAATCCAGATAGGCCTGCATGGCTTCCTTGGGATTGTCGGTGCCTTCATACGGCCGGCGGTAGCGGTCGATGCGCGGCGAGGCCAGGCGGGTTTCACCTGCTTCCAGCGGCAGTTGGGCGGCGATCCAGCCGGCGGTGCCGTCTTGCAGCAGGAACACGTGTTTGCCGGTGAGGGCTTCGACTTCGGCCACGGCCAGGTGTGCCAGTTGGCTGCTGCCGCAGGTCAGGACGTAGCGCTCGGCGTTCGGCACCTTGGCCAGGGCTTGCGGCAGTTGCGCGCGCAGGGCCCACCAGGCGCCGGGGATGTGGCGCTTGACGTAGTTGGCGCTGGCGGTGAAGTCCAGCACCACGGTGTCGCCATGGGCCTGCCACTCGGCCAGGGTCTGCGGGCTGATCAGTTCGGCCTGGGGCGCGGCGGGCACCGGGGCGATCCAGGCGCCGGTTTCACTGAAGTGTGCCGGTTGCAGGTCATCCAGCACATGCACTTCCCAGCCCAGTTGGGCCAGCCAGGACGCAGACATATTCGCCCGCACACCGTCGTCATCGGCCAGCACCAATCGCGCACCGCGCACGCTGGCGACATGGTCGGTTTCCTGGACCAGTTGGCCGCCCGGGGTGGAACGGGCGCCGGGCAGGTGGCCGGTGTCGAATTCTTCCGGGGTGCGTACATCGAACAGGTAAGTGGTGCGCGTCGTGTCCTGTTGCCAGCGTTGCAGGTCGGCCAGGCTTGCGCGGCCGACGCGGGCCCGGTCGGCCACTCGGCGCGCATCCTGGGCGGCGAGCTGGCGATGGGCTTCGCCGGTCGGCGCAAAGCGGCGCGACTGGCCGTGGGCGAGTGTCTGCCCGGCCAGCGTCCAGCCGATGGTGCCATTGCGCAGGGCCGACACGGGGTTGGCCACGCCGGCATTGATCAGCGACTGGGTGCCGATAATGCTGCGGGTGCGCCCGGCGCAGTTGACGATGACGCGGGTGGCCGGGTCCGGCGCCAGCTCACGGGCGCGCAACACCAGCTCGGCGCCGGGCACGCTGATGCCGGTGGGGATGCTCATGGTCTGGTATTCGTCGAAGCGGCGGGCGTCGAGCACCACCACATCGGCCTGGCTGTCGAGCAGGGCCTGCACCTCTTCGGCAGCCAGGGACGGCGTGTGGCGCTCACTCTCCACCAACTCGCCGAAGGCCTTGCTCGGCACGTTGACGTCGATAAACAGCTCGCCACCGGCGTTGCGCCAACCGTCCAGGCCGCCCTCCAACAGGCTGACCGCGGTGTAGCCCAGCGCAACCAGGCGCTCGGCGGCGCGGCTGGCGAGCCCTTCGCCGTTGTCGTAGACCGTCACCTGGGTATCGCGCCGCGGGATGCGCGAGTACACCTCCAGTTCCAGCTTGGACAGCGGGATGTTCGCGGCGAACAGTGGGTGGGATTCGGCAAACGGCGCTTCTTCGCGCACGTCCAACAAGGCGACTTCTTCGCGGTCCAACAGGGCCTGGCGAATCTGGGCAAAGCTGCGGTGCGATACGGTGCTCATAGGGCAGGGCTCTTTTCTTTGGACAAGTCCCAGATGTTCGGGAGAAAGGCGTTGGAATAACCGGAGATAAACAGTTTTTCGCTGCCGTCAGGCTGGTACACCGCGCGGCGCACGGCACCGATATTGGCGCCGTACACATGAATGCTGATCGACACCTGATCGGGGTGAGCATTGCTGACCTGATGGATATCGCCGACCTTGGGCGACACGGCCTCGACCTGGCCCGGCACCAGTTGGATCGGCTGGCCCGCGGCGACCAGGCGCCCGTCGGTGGCCCGCGCGAAGCCTTGGGAGAATTCCGAACCGCGCAGCATGCCGATCAGGCCCCAGACCCGATGGTCATGAATCGGCGTGCTTTGCCCCGGCCCCCATACGAAACTGACGATGCTGAAGCGCTGGCGCGAATCGGCATGCAGCAAAAATTGCTGGTAGCGCTCGGGGTCGGGTTGGGCGTATTCGTCGGGGAGCCAGTCGTCATGGCTGACCAGTTGCGCGAGCAGCTTGCCGCCACGGTGCAACAGGTCGCCTTCGCGTGGATTAGCGTCGATCAATTCCGCCAGGGCGCCTATGAAGGCCCTGAGTCTTTCGGGGTGCTTGGCCTGGGTCATGACACTTCCATCGGCTACTGTTGATCGGTTTATCTAAGCATAATGTTTGTAGTTAATATGCTATTTTTTAATGATTAGCTTATAGCTGAAGGTGATTTAGAACCGCTCTGCATAGTGTTAGACGTTATCGAACACAGCCCGGGCTATCCAGAAAACGTGCCTGCAACTATGCTTCGCACACATCTTAATGACTGTTTTCTATGTGCGGCCCAAATGAAAATTGACGATATCGATGCTTTTGTCGAAGTGATTCGGTGCCAGTCCATCAGCCATGCCGCCGAGTCGTTGCAACTGACCCAGCCGGCCATCACCCGCCGTGTGCAGAACTTCGAGCAGGCGTTGGGCGTGGAGCTGTTCGACCGCAACACCAAGCCCCTCAAGCCTACGCTGATCGGCACGCGCGTCTATGAGCAGTGCCGGCTGATCCTGCGTGAGATGGATGCCCTGCGCGAACTGGTGGCCACCGATGCGCCGCCCACCGGGCTGTTGCGCCTCGGTGTGCCGCAAACCATCGGCGACGTGGTGCTGCTCGATGCGCTCAAGCACCTGCGCACCGAATACCCTGACCTGCGCGCCCAGGTCGCCACCGGCTGGGGCAGCCAATTGGTCGGCAAGATCGAACGCGGCGAGCTGGATGCGGCGGCGGCGTTGTTCCCGGCCGGCAAGATTTTCCCGGACAACGTGGTGGGTGAATCCATCGGCAAGATGGAGTTGGTGGTGGTCTGCGCCAAGGCACAGTTGCCGAAGAAACCGTGCAAGCTGGCCGATGTGTACCAGAACGGCTGGATCCTCAACCCGGACGGCTGCGGCTTCCGTGCCGGCTTGCAACGCACCTTGTCCGATCAGGGCCTGGCGTTGCGGGTGAACCTGGAAACCTTCGGCACCGAGCTGCAACTGGGCCTGGTGGCGGACGGCCTGGGCCTGGGCCTGGTACCGCGCCCGTTGCTGGAGCGTAGCGCCCACCGCGAGCAACTGGCAGTGATGCCGCTCAAGGACTTCAAGCCGGTGATGAACCTGTGGCTGATCTACCCGCACTTCCTCGGTAACCTGCAAGGGCCGGTGGATGCGTTCGGCAAGTGGGTGGCGGACGCCTTGCACAAGATCCGCAACGCCGCTTGACCCCTGTGGGCGTGTAGGGGCGCGGGCGGCAAGGGCTTTAACCTGACCGTAGATAACGTTGTGTTTTCCCTGGGCCTGAGGTCTGATGGGCGCGGAAAATTGCTGGGTCAGGTGGGTCACTCATGCGCGAAGAACTCGCACACTATGGCGGTATTACCGTCATGATTCCGGCCGCGCTGGTCATCGCTGTGTGGCTGCGCTATTCGTCGCCGCGGGCGCTCAAGGGATGGCTCATCACCGTCGCTTGCACTTATTCAATCGTGGCGTTCAGCAAGTTGCTGTTCAAGGGCTGGGGCGTTTCGTTTCAACACCTTGATATTGCCGTGCTCAGTGGCCACGCCATGAACACATGCCTGGTGGTCACCGTGGCAATGAGTTTGGTGGCGCGCCAGTTCAACCCGGCCTTGCGCTGGCCCGCGGCGCTCGCCGGATTGATCGCCACCGGTTGGTTCAGTGCTTATTGTGTCGCGCCGTACATTCACCCTCTGAACGAGGCGCTGGCGGGCGGGTTATTGGGCGCGGTGGCCGCGCTGACGTTCTTGTGGCGAATAGATGTCGCGCAGGTCAATGTGTCGCCATCGCTGATCGGCGCTGGGGCAGTGGTCGTGTTATTGAGTGCGCTGGTGCCCAAGTACAACGCCGAGAACCTGCTTAACCATGTCGCCGTCAGCGTCTCCGGGGCGTCACGCGCCCATCAGGAGCCCGCGTGGCGCGTCGGCTCCGGGCCGATCAAGGCGCAATGAGTGGAGGCGTGTCTTGAACGGGCATACCGGTTGATGGGCGTCCCTCGGTGCTGAAGATGTTCGCCAGTAGCTCGTCGGTCTTGGTTTGCATGAAATGGCGGTCGCCACGGCTCTCTACGCACAGGCAGACGGACAGGGCATTACTGACTTGCAACTTGAAGCGCCAGTCGGCGAAGACCATGGACAGCCCGGAACCGGATTCGTCGAAGTCTAAAGAGTTGCTGGCATATAACATGTGCATTCGCTCAACCACCGTTGTCGAGTTGTCGACATTGACATGAATGTTTCCCGAAGACGGGAACAGGCCAATACGCTCTACCAGTAACTTTGAACTTTTCATGGCCGTGCCTCGTTGCTGTACTCGGTGGGCACTTTATTATGAAGAGGCGCAAAAGTAAGGGAATGTTATTTTTAGTCGGTCAATAGGCGATTATGTTATTTATTGTCCGGCTGAAGAGATGGTCGAAACTTATTGCCTGTGAACATAATTGCCTGGCTTGTTTCAGGGTGCTATTGGCTGGCGTTGATGTTATTTATTCTTTGCTTTGGCTCATGAGTACTTTGCGGCGCGTGGGAGATGGCGGTGTTTAATAAGATTTTGATTGTGTGTGTCGGCAATATTTGTCGCAGCCCCATGGCGGAAAATTTACTGCGTGCCGCACTTGCTTCCAGCGATATACAGGTGAGTTCGGCGGGGTTGGCGGCGCTGCATCAACACCCGCTGGAAGCCACGGCTTCGCGGGTACTGGAAGAACACGGGCATGCTTTTCAGCCCCACCAGGCACGGCAATTGACGAGCGGGGCGGTGAGTGAAGCGGACCTGATTCTTGTGATGGAACAGTGGCAGATCGAGGAGGTGCTCAAACTCGCGCCGGTGGCTCGGGGTAAAGTATTCCTGCTGGGCAAGTGGCAGTGCAATAGAGAAATCAAAGACCCTTACCGCCAAGGCAAACCGGCATTTCTACAAGCGTATGGCTTGATTGAGGAAGCGACGGATGCGTGGGCGCAGTTGTTGGCGGGTTGAGGTTGTTTGAATGTTATTTAAGGTCGGACATGATCGCTTGAACCCTCTATTGGAATATTGGGAAAGTGACTCGTGAGTTGAGCGTCAAGTGTTGAGAAGATTGTGTTGTCAGGCTCTAGTGAGCGTTTGTGTGTCGAGTATAGCCGTTGTACGTGCATGGAGCCGGGCGTCTTGCACCCTGTGCCATTCCTAGACTATCTGTAAGAAAAAGAACTGACTTATGCAATCAGTAACTGCGGTAACTTCACACCATTCGGATGACACTGATTTAGACTTTATGGCGCTGGTGGGTACTCTACTGGATCATAAATGGCTGATCGGTGGAATCAGTATTGCCTTTATGGCCCTAGGCGCGGCCTATTCGGTATTGACGCCGCCGATCTATCAAGCGACCGCGTTAGTTCAGGTCGAACCGAAGAAGGGCGACATGCTGGGCTTCTCGGATGTTGGCAGCCTGCTCGGTAAAGAATCGCCGACGGTGACCGAAATCGAACTCATCCGCTCGCGGATCACCATCGGGACCGCCGTCGATAACCTGAACCTGGACCTTGACGTCAAACCCAAGCATTTCCCATTGCTGGGGGACTTTATTGCCCGTCGTTTCAAACCCACCGAACAGGAGGCAGTGGCTGCACCGTGGTTGGGGTTGAGCAGCTTCGCCTGGGGTGGTGAGGAGCTGAAGTTTTCCGAGCTGCGCCTTCCCGCCAAACTGCTGGGCCAGGAGCTGACGTTGACCGCCGGCAATGGCGGCAGCTTCACGCTGTCGGACCAGGACGAGGCTGTTTTGCTTGAGGGCCAAGTGGGGCGCGCCTACGACAGCAATGGCATCAAGCTGCGTGTCGAACAGCTTCGGGCCAACCCCGGTACCACTTTCAGCGTGGTCCGTTCACCGCGCCTGAGCACCATTTTGCGCTATCAGAAATTGCTGGATGTGGCTGAACGCGGCAAGGAATCGGGGATTATCGGGCTGGCCCTGGAAAGCCCGCGACCTGCCGACGCGATTCAAGTGCTCAATGAGGTCGCACGCATCTATGTGCGGCAAAACATTGACCGTACCTCGGCAGAAGCCGCGCAAAGCCTGGCGTTTCTCAAGGGCCAGTTGCCGCAGGTGCGCAAGGATGTCGAGCAGGCGGAAGCGGCGTTGAATCAATTTCAGATCCGCAACAAGACCATCGATATCAGCCTGGAAGCGAAAGCCATCCTGGATCAGATCGTCGCGTTGGATGCCAGCATCTCCGAACTCAAGATGCAGCAGGCGGAAATAGAGCGCAAGTTCACCCCTCAGCATCCCGTGTACCGGGCGTTACTGACTCAATTGGCAGAGCTGACCGAGCGCCAGAATGAGTTGGCCAAGAAGGTCGAGAGCCTGCCCACCACCCAGCAGGAGCTGCTGAGCCTGACCCGCGATTTGAAGGTCAGCACCGAGATCTACACGCTGCTGCTGAACAAGTATCAAGAGTTGGACGTGATGCGCGCCGGCACCGTGGGCAATGTGCGGCTCATCGATACCGCCGATGTCGATTTGCGAAGCCCGGTCAGGCCGCAGAAAGCGCTGATCATCGTGATTGCCACACTGCTCGGTGCCTTCGTCGCGATCGCATTGGTGATGTTCCGCAAAGCGCTCAACCGCGGTGTTACCAACCCGAATGACCTGGAAAAGCTCGGCTTGCCGGTCTACGCCGCGATCCCGTTCAGCACGATCCAAAAAGAACTGGATCAAAAAACCTTTCGTAAAGACCGGGTCGCTGGCGCACGACTGTTGGCCATGACTCATCCGTCGGACCTTGCGATCGAGGGGTTGCGCAGCCTGCGTACCAGTTTGCATTTCGCCATGCTGGAAGCCGCTAACAATCGCCTGATGATCTCCGGGCCCAGCCCGCAGGTCGGCAAGACCTTTGTATCGGCGAACCTGGCGGCGGTGGTTGCCCATTCAGGGCAGCGGGTGTTGTTGGTCGACGTGGACATGCGCAAAGGCTATTTGCACAAGGTCTTCGGCGTATCGGTTGAAAACGGCTTGTCTGACGTGCTGGCCAAAAACTGCGAACTCACCGCAGCCATCCACCACACGGCCGTGGACAACCTCCACTTCCTCGGGCGAGGGCAAGTACCGCCGAACCCCTCTGAACTATTGATGCACGCCAATTTCAGCGCGTTCCTCGAACAGGTCAGCGCGCTGTATGACCTGGTGATTCTGGATACCCCGCCGTTTCTCGCGGTGACGGACGCAACCATCGTGGGGCGTCAGTCGGGCACCAACCTGATCGTGGCTCGCTTCGAAGTGAACTCTGTGCGTGAAGTGGAGTTGACGATGCGTCGCTATCAGCAAAGTGGCATCGAGCTCAAAGGCGCGATTTTCAATGGCATCGAAAAACGCTCATCCGCCAAATACGGCTATGGCGCCTACAGCTATTACAACTACGACTACAAGTCAGACAGCGTTTGATCTTGCGCTACCGGCAATCGACGTCCAACGAGCAGCCTTTTTACCACTGGCCGCAGGTTCAAAGAGAAACGCTATGAAAGTTACAGTTTTTGGCATCGGTTATGTCGGCCTGGTCCAGGCCGCGGTACTTGCTGACGTCGGTCACGACGTGCTTTGCATCGACATCGACGTTTCGAAGGTCGAACGTCTCAATCAGGGGCATATTCCGATCTATGAACCTGGCCTGGAGGCTCTGGTCAGGGATAACCGTGCTGCCGGTCGCCTGAACTTCACCGCCGATGGCGTGGCCGCGGTCAAGCATGGCGAAGTGCAGTTTATCGCCGTGGGTACGCCTCCCGACGAAGACGGTTCCGCGGACCTCAAGTACGTGCTGGCGGTGGCTGAAACCATCGGTCTGCATATGGACGCGGCGCTGACGATCATCGACAAATCCACCGTCCCGGTGGGCACGGCCGATAAGGTCAGCGCGCGTATTGCGGCCATGCTGGCTCAGCGCGACCGCAGCGATTTGAGCTTCGAGGTGGTGTCCAACCCGGAGTTTCTCAAGGAAGGCTGTGCGGTTGCCGATTGCACACGGCCGGACCGCATTGTCATCGGCACGGCCAGTCCACAGGCCGAAGCGGTCATGCGCGAGCTGTACGCGCCGTTCAATCGCAATCACGACCGAATCATCGTGATGGATGTACGCAGCGCCGAGCTGACGAAGTACGCAGCCAACTGCCTGCTCGCCACCAAGATCAGTTTCATGAACGAGATGGCCAACCTGGCCGAGCGCTTGGGCGCCGATATCGAGATGGTTCGCCAGGGGATCGGCTCCGACCCGCGCATCGGCTATCAGTTTCTTTACGCGGGCGTCGGTTACGGCGGCTCGTGCTTCCCCAAAGATGTCCAGGCGTTGATCCAGACCGCCGACGGCATCGACTTCGATGCCACGCTGCTCAAGGCCGTGGAACGGCGTAATGCCGAACAGAAACAGACGCTGTTCAACAAGCTTTCCAGTCGCTTCAACGGCGAGCTGGCGGGTAAGACCTTTGCGCTCTGGGGGCTGAGTTTCAAACCCAACACCGATGACATGCGCGAAGCACCCAGCCGGGTGCTGATGGAGGCCTTGTGGCGCGCGGGCGCCAAGGTGCAGGCCTATGACCCGGAAGCCATGGAAGAAACCCAGCGCATTTATGGCGACCGCGACGACTTGCGCTTGTGCGGCACCCAGGAGGCAGCCCTCAAAGGTGCGGATGCATTGATGATCGTCACCGAGTGGCAGGCATTCAAGGCGCCGGATTTCAACGTGATCAAACGGCAACTCAAACAGCCGTTGATTTTTGACGGACGCAACCTGTTCGACCCCGGCAGCGTGCTGAAGAAAGGCATTGAGTACATTTCCATTGGGCGACCTCTCAATACGGTATAGGTCCTCCCATGAGTGTGCTTAAAAGAGTCGTCAACGGCATTGGCGCCAACTCGTTTGGTCAGGTGGTCAATCTGCTGATCCAACTGGTGAGTGTCCCGGTCCTGATCGCCAGTTGGGGGTTTGGCGCCTACAGTGAATGGGTCGTGCTGTCTGCGATCCCCACCTACCTGGCGTTGTCCGACCTGGGGGTTACCACCGCCGCCTCGAGCAAGGTGGTGATATGGCATGAGCGAGGCCGGTTGAAGGTTGCCAGTGCGGTCTACAGCACCAGCTTTGCGTTTTTACTGTTGGTGGGGGTTAGCGTGTTATTGCTGGCTGTTGGCTCTCTGGCGTTTTTCGACCTGTTCAGCCTGCTCAATCTCAAGTCCATCCGGAGCGGCGATGGGGTATTGATCCTCTCGGCGTTGACTGGGTATTCGTTGCTGTGCCTGCTGACCAACATGGTTTCGATACGTTACCGCGCATCCAAGGCGCTGCCTTTGTCGTCCTTCATCATGAATGTGATCAGGATGCTGGAATGGTCGGCCGCCTTACTGTGCGCGTATCTCACCCATAGCCTGGTTGCCACCAGCCTGGCGCTGTTGATCGTCCGTTCGAGCGGAATTGTGGTCAAGAATCTGCTGGCCGATCGGCTGGGCATCAGCTTGCGCTTCGATCCTTCGGTGGTCGGGAAGCGGGCGTTCATCACCTTGATCAGACCCTCGCTGGCGTCTTTGGCCTTTCCGATCGGGCTGGCGCTGAATGTTCAAGGGCTGACGATTTTGTTGTCGATACTGCTGTCACCGGCCCATGCCGCGATATTCGGTCTTTACCGAACGATCTCAAGGGTGTTGGTGCAGTTTTCCACGGTGGTGAATCAGTCGATCTGGCCGGAAATCTCTTATGCATTCTCCGTCGGTGACAACCAGTTGGTCAGGAAAATGATTCGTTATGCGCTGAGGTTTTCACTGCCCATTGCCTGTGTGATGGGTGCGCTGATCGTGGTATTCGGCGGGTCGATATTCGATGTCTGGTCGGGCAGAAAGGCGGATTACTCGGCAACCGTCATGCTGGTACTGATTGTCGGCGCACTGACGCATGTGGCGTGGCAGGTGTACTGGGTGGCCATGATGGCAACCGCTTCCTACTCGGCGTTTGCAGTGGTGTTCATGTTGGTGTCGATGGTCAGTGTGCTCGCGGTTTTTTGCCTGGCTCAAGACTTCGGACTGCTGGGTGTCTGTTATGTGCTGGTGGCCACGGAAGGGGTGTTGTTCTGCTTTGCCAAACGCGGGTTTTATCGTCTTGAACAGAGGATGGCCCGTGTTAATTAATTACCTGTTCCAGCACCGGCTGAAGGTGAGCCCGTTCAAGCTCGTCGGGTTGAAATACCTGGCCAAGCGCGCGCTGCTGCTCAGCCGATTGCTCCAGGCCAACCACCGCCAGTGCCGGCTGCGCCGACAGGGCGCGACTATCGGTGCGCTGGTGATGATCAACGATGCGGAGTTTGAAGGCGCCGTTGGCCGTTTCAGCATCGGCGCGGGCAGTTTTATCGGCAAGCGCACGTTTATCCAATTGCACGCCCCCGTGAAGGTTGGCGGGCATGTTGCGATCAATGACGGTGTACGAATCCTGACGGGCACGCACGGCGTGGACGATCCCGCTTGGCAGTTGAAGGTCGCGCCGGTGGTGATTGGCGATTACGCATGGATTGCCACGGGCGCGATCATCTTGCCGGGGGTGACCATCGGTGAAGGCGCCGTGGTCGGTGCGGGCAGTGTCGTTGCCCGCGATGTAGCGCCTTTCACGATCGTCGCGGGTAACCCGGCGGTCGCGATCAAACGTCGCGCCGAGTGCGCGTTCACCTACAGCCCGGTCAGGTCGAGTGCCGTGGTTGAAGCCTGGATGGGTAAATAAGATGATCCTGGTCGCTCATCCGGTGGGTAATCAAAACGTTCGCGCGCTGTTGGGTGCGTTGAATCAACGGCGCTTGCTGCATTCGTTCCATAGCTCGCTGGCGTTGCATAAAGACTCTTGGCTTTGCCGTCTTCCGGTCGTCGGCAAAGAGTGCCTGCGGCGCACGTTCGACATGGTCGACGGTGCGTTGCTGCACAGCTACCCGCGCTACGATGTGCCTCGCGTGCTCTGTGACAAGTTGAAGTGGTACAGCCTTACGCAGCGCAACATTGGGATGTTCTGCCCGGAAAATGTGTACGAACACATTGATCGGGCCAGCGCGCAGTTCTTGTACAACACCGCGCGCAAACCCAGCCAAGTGTACGGTTATGACGGCAAGTGCAAGGCCCTGTTCACCGCCGCCAAGGCGGTTGGCGGGATCACGCTCAATTATGAGGCGGCCTTCGGCTCCATTTCCTACGCGTGCGGGATGCTGGACCATGAGCGTGAAGCGAACCCCGCGTGGCGGGCGAGCATTCCCAACCTCAGCGAAACCACCATTCGCAAGCAGACCGCCGAACTGGCGTTGGCGGATCGGATCATCGTGGCCAGCACGTTTGCCAAACGCACCCTGGGTGAATCCGGCATCGCCCACCAAAAAGTTGCGGTGACCCCCTATGGCGCACCCGCACCGATGGTCCACAAAGAGGTGAATGTCCGGGCCGGGGGGCCGCTCAAAGTGATTTTTGTCGGTGCGCTGACCCAGCAGAAGGGCATCTCGTATTTTTTCGAGGCGCTGAAGATCGCGTCGGGCAGCGTTGCCCTGGATGTCACCGTCATCGGTGCCGACTATGCCAATGGGCGTAACCAGGCGCTCAATAGCGAGCTGAAGAAGTATCGCTGGCTCAGTTCGGCGCCCCACGATCAGGTCATCCGCCAATTGCTGGCGGCCGACGTGCTGGTCTTGCCTTCACTCGCCGAAGCGTTCGGCCTGGTGGTGGGCGAGGCACTGTCCACGGGGACGGCGGTCATCGTTTCGCAGAATTGTGGCGCGGCGGATTTGATCATCGACGGTTTCAACGGGTATGTGGTGCCGATCCGTTCCGCCGAGGCCATTGCTGCCCGTCTGGTCGAGCTGGCCGATGACAGTGAAAAACTCAGTGCGCTGAAGCACAACGCGGTGTTCTCGGCAGGTAGGACGACCTGGGACACCTACGCCAAGGAGGTGCTGGATGCAATCCTTGGCCAACCCTGAGCTGTCCAGCCTGAAGGAGCGTTACAGAAAGCGCGTGGTCAGTGCGTTTGTCCTGATCTATCTGTTCATTTTGTTTGAAGGGGTTTTGCGCAAGTGGCTGCTGCCGGGCCTGAGCTCGGCCATCTATTTCATCAAGGATCCGATCGTTCTCTATATCTATTGGTACGCGTTCAGGTTCGGCTTTTTTTCCAAGAACCTGCTGTCGGCGTACTTCGTCATGTTGTTGGTGGTGTTCTTTGTTCTGGTCTCCGCATTTTTGTTGAGCAGCCCTGAAGGGCTGATCATCTACGGCTATGGCGTCAGGAACTACTTGCTGTATTTCCCCCTGATATTCGTTGCCGGAAAAACCCTGCAGTTGGCCGATGTCTACCGTTTTGCCCGGATCACGCTGTTTGCGGCGATTCCCATCAGCGTGCTGGTGGTCATGCAGTATTCGTCCGGGCCGCAAGCCTTCGTCAATAAAGGCATTGGGGACGATGACTTCATTTTCATGATCGCCGACGGGGTTGTCCGGCCGTATGGGACGTTCACGTTCACCGCCGGGCACGTTGTTTACGTGTCTGCCTGCTTTGCTTTCCTGGTGGCGGCGATTTTCGACCGGGCCTTGTTCCGCGCAGTGTTCGCCGGGCGATACCTGTTGTTCCCGGTGTCGGCCATCTCGGTGGCGGTGATGTGTTTCTTGACCGGATCGCGGGCCATCTATGCGTATGCCGCCATCGTGCTGTTGGCGGCCTTGATGGTCGCCTTGATCAAGAAATCGCAAAGAAACCTGTTGTCGCTGTTTTTCCTGGTGGCGGCACTGTTTGTCAGCCTGCTGATTTTCATGTCGTCCGACAGTTACCAGATTCTCGTCGAACGCAACCGGAGTGCCGTCGCCAGTGAAGGTTCGCCGGTGACCCGGGCATTCTCCAGTCTGTATGCGTTCACTCGCGTGATCGACGATGCACCGCTCTGGGGACACGGCATCGGCTCGGGTACGAATGCCGCCTCGGCGATATTGCGCGCGGGGCGCGAGCAAGGCGCGGGGTTTTTGCTGGCCGAAGATGAATGGTCGCGGATCATCCTGGAACTGGGCCTTCCCATCGGGGCGCTCTTTATCCTGTTCAGGATCTTCTTGCTGATCTGGTTACTGCTCAAAGCCTATAAAGCGCTGATCAGGCAGGGCACCGGCGTTCCACTGCTGCTGTGCGGTTTCCTGGCGCCGATTTTATTCAATGGGGTCATGACCATGCAGGGCACGTTCCTGGCCTTTGGCGTGTTCTACGCCTGCCTGATTCTTGCCGCTTGCAAGAAGACTTGAATCAATTCAACGGATGAGCGGACAGCACTTGAAGTTATTAAGAATCATCTCTTCGGTTAAACCGGAAAAGGGCGGCCCCATCAACGCTGCCCGCGAAATCGACAAGATTCTCCAGCAGAACGGGCATCTCGTGGATGTCTTGACGCTGGATGCGGACTTCGCCGTCGACTACCCGGGAACCGTTCACTTCATGGGGCCGAGCCTGTTTGGGTATGGCGTAAACGCCAGGATCCGCCAATGGCTGGAACAACACGCCAGTGACTACGATTTTTTTATCGTCAACGGTTTGTGGCAGTACCACGGGTTTATTGCGCGCCAGGTCCTGCACAAGTTGGGGCGGCCTTACATCGTTTATACCCATGGCATGCTCGACCCCTGGTTCAAGCACGCATATCCGCTCAAGCATTTGAAGAAATGGCTGTACTGGCCATGGGGTGAATACCGCGTATTGAGGGATGCCCAGCGCGTGGTGTTTACCAGTGAAGAAGAGAAAATCCGTGCGCGCGAGTCATTTTGGCTGTACCGCGCCAAAGAGACGGTCACCGCCTATGGCACCTCCAGCCCGCCGGCGGGCGGTGCAGCGCTGGCGCAGCGCTTTGTTGATGAGCATCCGGTGTTGAAGGGCAAACGGGTGCTGTTGTTCCTGAGCCGCATCCACGAAAAAAAGGGCTGCGACCACCTGCTGCAAGCCTTTGCCCAAGTGGCTGGCGAAGACGAACGCTTGCACCTGGTCATGGCCGGGCCCGATCAAGGCGGCTGGGTGCAGGCGCTGCAGGCGCAGGCCGTGGAACTGGGGATCGCCGACCGCGTGACGTGGCCGGGCATGTTGCAGGGCGCCGCGAAATGGGGCGCCTTTTACGCCGCCGAGGTGTTTTGCCTGCCGTCCCATCAGGAGAATTTCGGCGTGGTCGTGGCGGAGGCGCTGGCCTGCGGCAAACCGGTGCTGATCAGCAACAAGGTCAACATCTGGCGCGAAATCGAAGCCGACGCGGTTGGCTTTGTGAGCGACGACACGGTGCTGGGCGCCGTGCATAACCTGCGCCGTTGGTTGCGGCTCGACCCGCAGCAGTATGCGGACATGTCCGGGCGCGCCCGCCGCTGTTTTACCGAGCGCTTTCATATCCAACGCGGCGCGCAGCGTTTGCTGGAGATCGTGCGGGAGTGCCTTGCATGATTCTCCAAGGCAATGATCCGTATCGCGCCGCTTCATTTTCATTGTCCCATCGGTTGCGGCGGCAGCTGTGGAACACGGTCTATGTGCTGCTATTCCGTACCAGCCCGCGTCCCTTTCATGGGTGGAGGGCGTTTCTGTTGAGGCTGTTCGGCGCGCGCCTGGGCAAGGGTGTGCATGTTTATCCGCGGGCCAAAGTGTGGGCGCCGTGGAATCTCGAGCTGGGTGACCATGTCGGCATTGCCGATGACACCAATATTTACAACATGGCGCTGATTTCTATCGGGCGTTACAGCGTGATTTCCCAGGGCGCGCATTTGTGCGGCGGGTCGCATGACTACAACAGTCGCAACTTTCAACTCTACGCCAAACCGATCGTGCTCGGAGAGCACGTATGGGTGTGTGCCGATGCCTTTATCACGCTGGGCGTGTGTATTGCCGATGGCGTCGTCGTGGGCGCCCGCGCGCTCGTCATCAAAAACATCGCGCAAGCGTGGACCGTGCATGCCGGGCATCCGACCCGGCTTATCGGCCAGCGTACCCAGCATCTGCAAGAGCCTGCACCACGACAAGGGAGTCAAGCCTGATGACCGCACCGCATAACCTGCCTCACCTGCACGGTGGCTGACATGAAACGCGAAACCGTCAGTGTGATCATCCTCACCTACAACGAAAGCCTGCATATCGCCCGCGCGATCGAGTCGGTGCGCGCCTTCAGCGACGAAGTGCTGGTGGTCGACTCGTTCTCCAGCGACGACACCTGCGAGATCGCCCGGCGCCACGGCGCCCTGGTGGTGCAGCACGCGTTCGTCAACCAGGCCAAGCAGTTCCAGTGGGCGCTGGATAATTTGCCGATCACCGGTAACTGGACGATGCGCCTGGATGCCGATGAAATCATTGAGGCCGACCTGGCGGCGCAGATCAACACGCGGCTGCCGACGCTGGACCAGGGCATCACCGGCATCAACTTCAAGCGCAAGCATATTTTCATGGGCCGCTGGGTGCGCCATGGCGGCCGCTACCCGTTGAAGATGCTGCGGCTGTGGCGCACGGGGCAGGGGCGCATCGAAGATCGCTGGATGGACGAGCACATCTCGGTGGCCGAGGGTCGCACCATCACCCTGGAGGGCGGGTTTGCCGATCACAACCTGCACGACTTGACGTTCTTCACCCACAAGCACAACCAGTACGCGACCCGTGAAGCGATTGAGATCATCAACTCGCGCCTGGGGTTGTTTGCGGTGCGCCATGAATTGAATGAGGGCCACAGTTCGTTCCAGGCCAAGCTCAAGCGCCTGGTTAAAAACCGGGTGTATAACCGCGTGCCGTTTACCTTGAGTTCGACGGCGTACTTCCTCTGGCGCTACATCGTTCAACTGGGTTTTCTCGATGGCCGCAGCGGCCTGGTTTATCACTTGCTGCAAGGTTACTGGTACCGCTTTCTGGTGGGCGCCAAGGTGCTTGAACTGGAAACCGCGATCGCTCACTTAGACGATAAGGACTCAATCGTCCGCGAACTTTCAAAGTTGACCGGACATAACTTGACGCTGCCCATACCGAAATAACTGACCGTTTTTAACAAACACCCAAGTTCGGGTGTCGGCCTTCGCTCGCCTATTATTTGGGAGATAGACATGAAAAAAGTCGCGCTTATTACCGGGATTACCGGGCAGGATGGTTCTTACCTGGCGGAACTGTTGCTGGAAAAAGGCTACGTCGTGCATGGCTTGAAACGCCGCTCTTCGTCGTTCAATACCCAGCGCATCGATCACATTTACCAAGACCCCCAAGCCCTGCATAAAAACCTGATCCTGCATTATGGCGACCTGGCGGATTCGTCCAACCTGACGCGCATCATCCAGCAGATCCAGCCGGACGAGATCTATAACCTCGGCGCCCAATCCCACGTGGCCGTCAGCTTCGATTCGCCGGAATACACCGCCGACGTAGACGCCCTCGGCACCTTGCGCATCCTCGAGGCCATCCGTCTGCTTGGCCTGGAAAAGAAGACCCGCTTCTACCAGGCCTCCACGTCCGAGTTGTACGGGCTGGTGCAGGAAACCCCGCAAAAGGAAACCACGCCGTTCTATCCGCGCTCGCCCTATGCCGTGGCCAAGCTGTATGCCTACTGGATCACCGTGAATTTCCGCGAAGCCTACGGGCTGTATGCCTGCAACGGCATCCTGTTCAACCACGAGTCGCCCCGTCGTGGCGAAACCTTCGTCACCCGCAAGATCACCCGCGCCTTGACCAACATCGCCCTGGGCCTGGAGCAATGCCTGTACATGGGCAATATGGACGCCTTGCGCGACTGGGGCCATGCCAAGGACTACGTTCGCATGCAGTGGATGATGCTGCAGCAGGACAGCCCCGAAGACTTCGTGATTGCCACCGGGGTGCAGTATTCGGTGCGCGATTTCATTCGCTGGTCGGCGGCGGAACTGGGGCTGCGCTTGCGCTTTGTCGGCGAGGGCGTGGAGGAAGTCGGGGTGGTCGAGCACATCGACGGCGACCTGGCGCCCGGCATGCTGGTGGGTGACGTGATTGTGCGGGTGGACCCGCGTTACTTCCGCCCGGCGGAAGTCGAGACGCTGTTGGGCGACCCGTCCAAGGCCAAGCAGAAGCTGGGCTGGGTGCCGGAAATCAGCGCCCAGCAGATGTGTGCGGAGATGGTCCGCGAAGACCTGCAAATCGCGCGGCGCCACGCGTTGCTGCGCCTGCACGGCCACGATGCGCCGATTGCCGTGGAGAACTGAGCATGGCACGTGATCTGAACGCACGGATCTTTGTCGCCGGCCATCGCGGTATGGTCGGCTCGGCCATCGTGCGCCGCCTCTGGGCCTTGGGCTATACCCAGATCCTCACCGCCGGCCGCGATCGACTGGACCTGTTGGACCCCGCGGCCGTGCACGCGTATTTCGCCGAACAACGGGTCGACCAGGTGTACCTGGCGGCGGCCAGGGTCGGTGGGATTCACGCCAACGCCACGTACCCCGCCGATTTCATCTACCAGAACCTGATGATCCAGGCCAATGTGATCCACGCCGCCCACACTCATGGGGTGTTCAAGTTGTTGTTCCTCGGATCGTCGTGCATCTACCCGGTGCTCGCCGCCCAGCCGATGACCGAGCAGGCGCTGCTTGCCGGCTCGCTGGAACCGACCAACGAACCCTACGCCGTGGCCAAGATCGCCGGCATCAAGTTGTGCGAAAGCTACAACCGCCAGCACGGGCGCGATTACCGCAGTGTGATGCCGACCAACCTGTACGGCCCGGGCGACAACTACCACCCGGACAACAGCCATGTGATCGCCGGCTTGCTGCGCCGTTTTCATGAGGCGGTACAGCGCGGTGACGAAGAAGTGCTGATCTGGGGCAGCGGCGCGCCACGGCGCGAGTTCCTGCATGTGGATGACATGGCGGCCGCCAGCGTGCATGTGATGGAACTCAGCCAGGAGGGCTATGGCGAACACACCGAGCCCATGCGTTCCCACGTCAACGTCGGCACCGGTGTGGATTGCACCATCCGCGAACTGGCCGAGGCGCTGGCCCGGGTCACGGGCTTCAAGGGCCGTTTGCGGTTCGATACCAGCAAACCCGACGGTGCGCCGCGCAAGTTGCTCGATGTCAGCCGTATCAACGCCCTCGGCTGGGAAGCCTACGTGCCGTTGGAGGAGGGGCTGCGCGATGCCTACAACGCGTATCTCGCGGCCCTCGAACAGCCTCGGGGCCATTAATGAAGATCCTTTTGTATGGCATCAACTACAGCCCCGAGCTGACCGGCATCGGCAAGTACAGCGGTGAACAGGCGCGCTGGCTCGCCAGCAAGGGCCACGCGGTGCGGGTAGTCACGGCGCCGCCGTATTACCCGCAATGGCAGGTCGGCGAGGGCTACTCGGCGTGGCGTTTTCGCACCGAACAGGTCGACGGCGTGACGGTGGTGCGCTGCCCGTTGTACGTGCCGCGCAAGCCCACGGCGCTGAAGCGCTTGCTGCACCTGATCAGCTTTTCCGCCAGCTCGTGCCTGGCGGTACTGGGGCAACTGCGCTGGAAGCCGGACCTGGTCATCCTGGTGGTGCCGACCTTGTTCTGCGCGCCCCAGGCCTTGTTGTTGGCCAGGCTGTGTGGCGCCAAGTCCGTGCTGCATATCCAGGATTATGAAGTCGATGCGATGTTCGGCCTGGGCCTGGGCGGCAGCCCGTTACTGCGGCGACTCGCGTGGGGCGTGGAGCGCGGCTTGCTGCGGCGCTTTGACCGGGTCTCGACGATATCCAGCGGCATGCTGGAGAAGGCGGCCGGCAAAGGCGTCGAGGCGCAGCGCCTGCTGTTCTTTCCCAACTGGTCGGAGACCGAGCGTTTCCTCGATGTACCGCGCAACAGCGGGCTGCTGGAACGGCTCGGCGTGCCGGCGGGAAAGCGGGTGCTGTTGTACTCGGGCAACATCGGCGAGAAGCAGGGGCTCGAACTGATCCTCGATGCCGCCCAGGCTCACGTCCATCGCCCGGAGCTGGTGTTTCTGATCGTCGGCCAGGGCGCCGGCCAGGCCCGCCTGCTGCAGCGCGCGCGCAGCGAGGGCCTGCACAACGTGGTCTTCGCCCCGTTGCAGGCCTATGAAGACTTGCCTGCGCTGTTGGCCTCGGCGGACGTCCACCTGGTGATCCAGAAACGCGGCGCGGCGGATTCGGTATTGCCCTCCAAGTTGACCAATATTCTGGCCGTCGGCGGCAATGCGATCATCACCGCTGACCCCGACACCACCCTTGGCCGGCTGTGCGACGAGCATCCGGGCATTGCCGTGCGGGTCGAACCCGAATCGGTCAGCGCCCTGAATGCAGGGATCGAGCGGGTGCTGGCATTGCCTGTGCGCAACAGGGTGGCGTTGAACTACGCCGCGGATTTTCTCGATAAAGAGCGTGTCCTCCAACGCTTTATGGCACAGGTCTGACGCTTATGTGGCTTGATTTACCGACCTTCAATACGGTCGTGACGTCGACGCCGTTGGTGGCCATCGACTTGATCGTGAGGAAACCCAACGGCGATACGCTGCTGGGCTTGCGGATCAACCGGCCGGCCTATGGCTTCTGGTTCGTCCCCGGCGGGCGCATCCAGAAAAACGAAACCCTGGACGACGCCTTCCGCCGCCTGACCCACGAAGAACTCGGCCACACCTTCGAACGCGCCGATGCGCAGCTGCTGGGTGTGTTCGAGCACTTCTACGATGACAGCGTCTTCGCCAACGCCGGGAACGGCCCGGACACCCACTACGTGGTGCTGGGTTATTGCCTGACCCTTGCCGAGAATCAGGTCCTGGAACCGCCCACCGAGCAGCACCGGCATTACCGCTGGTGGCCGCTGGATGAGCTGCGCTACAGCCCACGTGTACACGAGAACACCCGTGCCTATTTCTGACCCTCTATCGAAGGACGCGTTCATGTTATTACCGGTGATCTTGGCGGGCGGTTCGGGTTCGCGCCTGTGGCCGCTCTCGCGGCAACTGAACCCCAAACAGTTCTTGCGCCTGACCCATAAAAGCCTGTCGATGTTGCAGCAGACCATCGGCCGTCTGGAGGGCGCGGATGTCGCCTTGCCGCAAGTGATCTGCAATGAGCAGCACCGTTTTCTGGTGGCCGAACAATTGCGTCAATTGGGCATGGAGCAGGCGAGCATCCTGCTCGAACCCATGGGGCGCAATACCGCGCCGGCGATTGCGCTGGCGGCCTGCAAGGCGCTCGACGAGTCCCGCGACCCGATTCTGCTGGTGCTGGCGGCGGATCATCTGATTGAAGATGTTCCTGCGTTTCATGCCAGCCTCGCGGTGGCGCTGCCGCTGGCCGAGGCCGGCAAGCTGGTGACGTTCGGCATCACGCCGACCAGCGCGCACACCGGGTACGGCTATATCGAGCAGGGCGAGGCGGTGGGCGAGGGCGGGTATGCGGTGAAGCGTTTCGTCGAGAAGCCGGATGCCGCCACCGCTGCCGACTACGTGGCGCGGGGCGATCATTACTGGAACAGCGGCATGTTCATGTTCCGTGCCAGCCGTTACCTGGACGCCTTGGCACGCTTGCAGCCGGCGATTCTCACGGCCTGCCGCGCGGCGTTGGCCGCGGGTAGCCAGGATCAGTTGTTCACCCGGGTCGATGAGGCGCTATTCGCCGCCTGCCCGGACGACTCCATCGATTATGCGGTGATGGAAAAAACCAGCGACGCAATCATGGTGCCGTTGCAGGCCGGTTGGAGTGATATCGGTTCCTGGTCGGCGTTATGGGAAGCCAGCGAGAAAACTGACGGCGGCAACGTGCTGCAGGGCGATGTGCTGCAACTGGATACCCGCGATACCTACGTGAACGCCGACAGCCGCCTGGTCGCCACGGTGGGCGTGCAGGACCTGATCATCGTCGAAACCAAGGACGCGGTGCTGGTGGCGCACAAGGACCAGGTGCAGCAGGTCAAGGGCATTGTCGACCAACTCAAGCGCGACGGGCGTCATGAGCACCTCAACCATCGTGAGGTCTACCGGCCCTGGGGCATGTATGACGCCATCGACAGCGGCCACCGCTACCAGGTCAAACGCATCACCGTGAAGCCCGGCGCCAAGCTGTCGGTGCAGATGCATCATCACCGTGCGGAGCACTGGATCGTGGTCAGCGGTACGGCCAAGGTCACCAATGGCGAACAGACGTACCTGGTCTCGGAGAACCAATCGACCTACATCCCCATTGGCCAGGTGCATGCCTTGGAGAACCCTGGCGTGATTGCGCTGGAATTGATCGAAGTGCAGTCGGGTTCTTATCTGGGCGAGGACGATATTGTGCGTTTCGAAGACAAGTACGGCCGGGCCTGAGGTTTTCCGACAATTAATAACATTTGCTCCGATGTTAAACCGCCAGCCTTGTTAGTTTCGCGGCCTCAACGTGTTGATACACGGGGGCTGGCTTCGAGAAATGTTATTTTCGAACGAATACGTTCAACTTTCCGGGTAATGTCCGGGCTGGTGCGTTGTTTACTTGAGTGGCACTATCAAGGTGTATTTCAGCGGCACCCGCTCGTTTGCTAAATGCTCACTATCGATAAGGAGTCTGATATGAGAAAACAACTGGCTATTATTGTGCTCAGTCTCTTGAGTACTTCTGCCATGGCTGCCGAGTTGCCGCTTGGCCTGAGTACCGCGGTGGTCGGCTCTGTGACGGTGGGGGAAACCCTGCTGGTCGGCGCGGCCCTGGTCGCGGGCGTCGCCGCCGCGTCCAGCAGCGGTGGCAGCGCCAATGGAGGCACCACCACAGGCACCACTGGCACCACGGGTACCACCGGTACCGGCAACTAACAGAACGCCTTCCGCTTTATAAGACTGCTTGGAAACCCCTCCCAAGTAGTCTTTTTTTCTTGTCGTTTATCGCGAGTGTCTTAGCACTATGATGCGTATTTTTTCTGTGGCGGTCGTGGCCTCCGCATTGTTACAAGGCTGCATGTTTGCGCCCGGTCAATATATGGACACCGAGGCAATGACCAAGGAGGGCGGTGCTGAAAGCAGTCGCGTGGAGTTGATCCCGATTACTCCAAAGTTGCTGGCCATGGACGCGGCGACTCAAGTCTCTTATGCGCTTCCCAAAGAACTGCTCGATTATAAACCCGGGCCCTATTTGATCGGCCCAAATGATGCGTTGTACATCACGGTCTGGGACCATCCGGAATTGACTGCGCCTTCCGGTCCGCAGCAGCAAATCGATGCCAACGGGCGCCTGGTCAACCCCGACGGCAACCTGTTCTACCCCTACGTGGGCGAAGTGGTTGCCAAGGGCCGCACCCTCGCGGCGCTGCGCAGTGAAATCACCGATAAGCTCCGTCAGTACATCGACAGCCCCCAGGTGGATATCAGTGTGCTGCGTTTTGCCAGCCAGCGAGTGGTGATCACCGGGGCAGTGCTCAAGGCTGGGCCTGTACCGATCACCACCACCCCGATGAGCGTCATGGAGGCCATCGGTGCTTCCGGCGTCGATCCGATCAATGCCGACCTCTCGAACCTCACGCTGACCCGCGGCGGCAAGCGCTACACACTCGACCTGGACACGTTCAATCTCAACCCGTCGCGCTTGAACGATATCTACCTCAAGGACGGTGACCAGTTGTACCTGCCCTACAACGACCGCAAGCGCATCTATGTGATGGGCGAGGTCATGCAGCCCCGCGCATTGAGTTTCAAGACACGCAGCATGAACCTCACGGATGTGTTGGGCTCGGTGGGCGGCATCAACCAGAACACCTCGAACGCCGATGCGATCTACGTGATCCGCGGCGCACAGAACCTGGACACGCAACCGGCCAAGGTCTTCCATCTGCAAGCCGGCTCCCCGGCAGCCATGGCCCTGGCCACGCGCTTCGATGTGCAGCCCCAGGACGTGGTGTTCGTCGGCCCCGCCAATATCACCCGCTGGAACCGGGTCATCAGTCAGTTGATACCTTCCGCCTCGATCATCGGCACCGGTGCTTCCACCCAAAACAACCTGAGCGAAGCCAACAGCCGATAAGGGTGGAACCTGCGTGAACAGTGTGAAAACCGGTATTTACGTGTGCCTTGCGTGGCTGTTGTGCGGCTGCAATCCACTGATGCAGGCCTCGCTCGATACCTTCAAGGCGGCCGTCGTCGGGCCTGCGCCATTGGTGCTGAGCCAGGCCCAGGTGGACGCCGTGCCGTTTCCCCAGATCAAAGTGACCACGGTGTCCAGCGAAGGCGTGATGGCGTTGATTCGCCAGCGCGACGACCTGCAGTTCTGGGTCGCCTCCGGCAAACAGGTGCTATTGATGCGCGATGGCCTGGTGGTGCGTACCGTTGGCCTCGGCACTGATCTGGATGGCACGCGCTGGCAAGGGCAGTCGCCGTTCCAGCAGGGGCTGCACCGCGTGCCGGACGGCTACCGCAGCAGCCGGCAGATCGACCTGGTGGATGGCTATCGCGTCGGCATCACCGTCACCAGCCGTCTGACCCGCGAGGGCATGGAGACGCTCGAGATCCTCGACAAGCCTTACACCTTGTTGCGCGTCGATGAGGACATCGAAGCCGAGGCGCTGGGGTTTCGTGCGCGCAACCGTTATTGGGTCGACCCCACTGACGGCTTCATTGTGCAAAGCGAACAGCACCTCAGCCCGCGCCTCACGTTGAAAATCACCCAACTGCAACCCGCCCGCAAGGAGGCCCGATGACCGCCCGCAAACGATGGGCGCTGGCGCTGTTGTGGAGTTGTGCCAGTGCATGCCACGCCGCCCTGACGGTGAGCGGCCAAGTCCTGCACCCCGGGCCGATCGCCCTGCCGCCCGAGGCGCGCTTGCTCGACGCGATCATTGCGTCACAACCGGATGCCCAGGGCTATTGGCTGGCGGCGGCTTGGCTGCACCAGCCATTGATCGAGCCCCAGGCCCGGCTCAAAGCCGGTGTGCTGTTTGACCTGGATACGTTGCGCCAGGCTGCCTTGGCCGCCGGGTACGACAGCCGGGCCGACTTGGCGGCGCGCGTTTATCGACAGGTGCAGGCCTTGCCGGTGACCGGCCGGCAACGCGCGATGCTGGACCCGGTGGCGGTGGAGGTCGGTTTTGCGCCCAATCTGCGGGTCAGCGACGGCGATCGACTGATCTACCCGCCCAGGCCGGCAGGTGTGCGCGTCCTGGGCGCGGTCGCGCAGCCTTGCACCCTGGTGTTCCAACCGATGCGGGCGGCACGCGATTACCTCGACGAATGCCCGGCGGTGACGGGGGCCGACGTCGACTACCTGTGGCTGATCCAGCCCGACGGCCTGGTCACGCGCCTGGGCATTGCCCCCTGGAACCGCGAGACGGCGGCCGCGCCGGCACCGGGCAGCACGCTGCTGGTGCCGCTGCGCAGCGACGACCTGGAACCGCCCACCCCTGAGCTGAACCAACAACTGGCCGAGTTTCTTGCCACCCAACCCCTGGCTGAGGTCACGCCTTGAAATTATGTATTGCAGCCGTGCTGCTGGTGCCCTGTGGCGTCGCGCACGGCGATCCGCGTTACACCCAGAGTGATTTTGGCGGGGTCGGGCTGTTGCAAACCCCGACCGCACGCATGGCCCCGGCCGGCGAACTCAGCGTCAATGCCAACCGCACCGAACCTTACAGTCGCTACAGTTTTTCCGCGCAACCGCTGGACTGGCTCGAAGGCACCTTTCGCTACACCGCCATCACCAACCGCCCCTATGGCCCCGAATCGTTCAGTGGCAGCCAGAGCTACAAGGACAAGGCCGTCGACGCCAAAGTGCGTCTCTACGAGGAAAGCCACTGGTTGCCCCAGGTCGCGCTGGGGATGCTCGACCTGGGCGGCACCGGACTGTTTTCCAGCGAGTACCTGGTGGCCAACAAGCGTTATGGCGAATTCGATTTCAGTGCGGGCATCGCCTGGGGTTACCTGGGCAGCCGGGGCGATTTCGGCAACCCGCTGGGCGCGCTGAGTGATCGCTTCAACGAGCGGCCCACCGCCGAAGGTTCCGGCAATTTCTCCAACGGTTACTTCCGCGGCCGGCCCGCGCTGTTTGGCGGCGTCGCCTACCAGACACCCTGGGCGCCGTTGAGCCTCAAGCTGGAATACGAGGGCAACGACTACCAAAACGAGCCTCGAAACAACCATCTGCGCCAGGACTCGCCGGTCAACCTCGGGCTGGTTTACAAGGTGGCCGACTCCGTCGACCTGAGTGCCGCGTGGGAGCGCGGCAACACGGCGATGTTCGGTATCACCCTGCACACCAATTTCGTCAGCCGCAAGGCGCCGGTCAAAACCTACGACCCGCCGGCCCCCAAGCTGCCCGCCCAGGCGCCGAGCGTCGCGATGGATCAAGTGGATTGGGCCGCGGTGTCCAAGCGTTTGCAGGACAATGCCGGCTATAACGTGCAGCGGATTGCCCAGCGCGGCCCTGAGTTATTGGTGTATGGCGAGCAGCAGCGCTATCTCTACAGCGCCAAGGCCGTGGGGCGCGCCAGCCGTATCCTGGACGACAGCGTCAATGACCAGATCAGCTGGTTCACCCTGGTGAGCGAGCGGTACGCCATGCCGATCGAAGAAACCAGCGTGCCCCGCGAGACGTTCCGCGAGGTGGTCAACCAACGCGAGCCCCTGCAGACCCTGCATCGCCAGACCGAAGTCAACCCGCCCAGCGCCCAGGCGCAAACGCTGCTTTACACCCAAGCGCCCAAGCCCCTGAGCTACGGCGTCGGGCTGGGTTACAAGCAGAACGTCGGCGGGCCGGATGGCCTGCTGTATCAGATTTCCGCCGACCTCGACGCCGAATACCGCTTCACCCGCAACACCTGGTGGAGCGGCCTGCTCAGCGTCAACCTGCTGAACAACTACGATGGCTTCACCTACGACGCGCCCAGCGGCTTGCCGCGCGTGCGTACCGATCTGCGCAAGTACATGACCAGCTCTGACGTGACCGTGCCGACGTTCCAGCTCAACCACGCGGTGCGACTGGATCAGGACCTGTATGGCATGGTCTACGGCGGGTTGCTGGAATCGATGTACGCCGGTGTCGGCAGTGAGGTGCTGTACCGGCCGATGGGCCAGCGCTGGGCCTTGGGCGCCGACCTGAACTACGTGCGCCAGCGCGGGTTCGAACAGGACTTCAGCCTGCGCGACTACCGCACGGTCACGGGGCATATCACCGGCTACACCGACTTGCCGTTCAACACACAGGGTGCGCTGAGTGTCGGTCGCTACCTGGCCCGGGACTGGGGCGCCACCCTGGACTTGTCGCGCGAGTTCAACAATGGCGTGCGGATTGGCGCCTGGGTCACCCGCACCACCGCGTCAAAAGAAGCCTTTGGCGAAGGCAGCTTCGACAAAGGCCTTTACCTGTCAATTCCCTTTGATGAGCTGATGAGCCTGTCGACGATGCGCCGCGCCAATCTGGTGTGGGCGCCGCTGACCCGCGATGGCGGCGCGCGCCTCAATCGCGCGTATTCGCTGCATACGATGACCGATGGCCGTGACAGTGATCTGTTCTATCGGAACTTCGAGAAGATCACTGAATAGACAAGGAAAGGGGGACGTGAAGTCCCCCTTTGTTTGCCTCAGTAAATGTCTTTGGACAGCAGTGTGAACGGCGTTTTCAGCAGGATCTTGATGTCCAGCCACAGTGACCAGGTGTTGATGTAGCGCAGGTCGATGTCGACGCGCTTTTGCATCTTCTCCAGGGTCTCGGTCTCGCCCCGGCACCCATTGATCTGCGCCAGCCCCGTGATACCGGGCTTGATACGGTGGCGCGCCATGTACGCGTGAATCTTCCCTGAGTAGTAGTCGTTGTGCGCAACCGCATGGGGCCTTGGACCGACCAGGGCCATGTGCCCTTGCAGCACGTTGAACAACTGCGGCAGTTCATCGATGGACGTGCGGCGCATGAAACGCCCCACGGGGGTGATGCGTGAATCGTGGCGGCTGGCCTGGCGTACTTCGTGGTCGTCATGCACGCGCATCGAGCGGAACTTCCAGACCTTGATCACCTGACCGTTCCAGCCGTGACGGTCCTGCTTGAAGATCACCGGGCCGGGGGAGGTCAGTTTGATCAGCACGGCGAACAGCAACAGCAGCGGGCTCAGCAGGATGAGCGCGAGCAAGGCCACGCTTTTGTCCAGCAGCGACTTGCTCAGTGCGGCGGTCGGACGGCTGGTCAGCGGGCTTTCATTGAGGAAAATCGCCGGCAGGCCGTCCACCTCGGCCACGCAGTGATTGAGCAGCAGCATGTTGTTGAGGTCGGGGACCCAGATGACGTCGACGCTGATCTCCAGCAGGTTGATGTACAGCGCCTCGATATGGGTGGCTTCCTGCAGCGAATGGGTGATGTACAGCCTGCGGATGCCGTGCTGCCGGATCAACTGCGGGAGGTCCGGCAGCTCGCCGAGTATCTGCGATTGCACGCCCGGGGCTGCGGTCGCCGTGGCGCCGACGAGGCCGACCAGCGGTGAGCGTTTTTGCCGGGAAAGTGTTTTCGCCAGGTCGGCAGCAAGTTTACCGGTACCCACGATCAGCGATTTATGTCGCTCGTGAAGTTGCCCGTGGTAATAGCGGGAAAGACTGTGGATCGGGATGTAACAGAGCGCCAGCACGGCATAACTAATCGCCGCCCACAGTAGCAGGATTTCGAGGGGGAACAACGCGTTAGCATTGCAGGCAATACCCACCGCAACCAGTATCAGCAGGGTAAGTAACCAACCCATGAAGAGTCGGCCCAGTCCCACCGCGTAATCATCTTTCTTGCTGTAGACGTCACATAACATATAGGCCGGGATCGAGGCCAATATGCTAAAGGCAGCCAATACCCGGTAGGGATATTCCAGCTGGCCAGTCTTTAAAATAACCAATGCAAATAACAGTGTGACGACCAAACTTGACGCCAGCGTCCACTGCCCCCAAAAGGTCAGACCTTTGGGTGTTAGGTTACGATGCATTCTCCGGTTATTCAGCATACTACTGCTCCCAGTGGTGACCACTCATGGTGGCAGGCTTAAGCGAGGCGTGGCATTGAAACAGCCAAATAGACAGGCACGCGTAGGCGCGCACAGATTGATATTAATCAACGGCAGGGGGCAGTAGCTGACGAGTTATAACAGGCACATAGCGATAGTTAAGTGGCTGTTGGGTGAGACGGATTGTTATAAAAAGGCAGAGAGTGGAGCGTGATCAACGCCAAGATTAACGACTCTAGAATTATTATATTTTTTTTCAGCGAAACTGCTGGGCGAGTTCCAGGGGGTTTTTTATCCTCTGGGTCAAGCAATAGCCCCGATTTCTCACCGAACGGAACAAACGCTCGCCATCGTTGACGCGCTTGAATTTTTCCTGAAGTCGGCTGAGGCACATTTCCAGGCCGCGATACAACTCAGGTTCACGACCAATATTGCGAATAAGTTCTTCTTTACTCACCACGCGTTCTTCATGATGTAACATTTTTTTGATAAGTGCTGACTCGATCGTGGTCAAGGAAATGCGTAAACCACCCTTGACCAACATTCGATCATGTTGTGTAAAGGTCCAGTAGTCGGGTGCCTGTAGCGGAGGTTTTTCGGTCTGGGTCGCCAGCGCTTTTTGAGGCCTGTCGGTGCTGTGGAGTTGAACGTTTAGTTCCAGTTTATTGTAGGGTTGCAATGTTTTGTAAATGACCGGCGTTGATGCGTTATTGGCGCTGTCGGGTTTTTCGATCGTTGAATTGTTAGTGTAGTGCGAATTGAAATACTGGTTGCCAAACAATGGCGTGCTGGTTGCCTGGGTTTCTGCTGTCTTGGTTCGCAGCGGGCAAGCGATATCGCCATAGAGTAACTCCGCATGCGACGCAAAGTCGGGCAGCGGAATAAAGGTGGGCGTAGTGGTGGATAGGTGTTTTTTGAGTGAGCTCATAGTGGTTACCATGGTCCTATGGGTTGAGGTTTATACATTTTCGGCCGGCGAGTAATAACCGCCCTGAAAGTAATTGAAAGGCAAACGCTTAGCGAGTGTTGCACTGTCAGAGAATTCAACTTTGTCTGCAATGAATGAGGCTCGGCTGGTGCTTATCAGCTCTAACATGCGGTCGTAGAGCCGGTCGAACAGATCCGAGCGTATATTCAGGCTGAGTCTCAGGAGCACATCCGGAAATGGCATTTTTATATAGTCATAGAGTTTCAGTTCGATCAATAGGTCGGCCTGCTTTGTATCCAGAGTGTAGTTATTGTAGGCAAGCTTGATACTGCTGCGGTCTTTGAGGTTATACAGTTGGCGCACCATCGCGCGGCGTTCTGCGGGGCCGGGAAGTGCGTCCAAGGGGTTTTCTATAGTGATAACGAGTTGCTGCTTATAGCTTTCCAAGACATGCGCGACCTGGATAAGTTCCTTGAGCGTGTCTTCGGACATAAGCGTTGATTGCTCGATGCGCAGAAATTTATGAGTCACCGGCTGTGCAGAAGCAAGTGGTAAATGGCTGAAATCGGCAGTCATGCGTGGGTCGATGCGCGACAGGGCGTCACGGTAGGCGCATTTAAGTTGAGCGCGATACAAAGGCTGCGAATGCTCTGGGAGATTGAGCAGATTATGTGCGCTGGTTACGCGAATCTCATTGCCCCAAAGTGCGCAACTGCGCTCAACTATCGCTTGTCTGAAGAGCTTGGGTTGGGCTATTGTGACAGGCGATATTTTCTCGTTATTCACGACGCTATCTCTCCTGGGTTGGGTGCAAATACTGGGCGGAAATAATTCCACGGCTCAACTTGTAACCGTAGCCACGGATGTTCTGAATGATATTTTCGCCATAGCGCGCCTTGATTTTGCTGCGCAGGCGGCTGATGGATTTTTCCAGGGCTCGGGAGTCGTAGAATTTGGTGTTGAGCCCCATAACATTGGCGATTTCATCGTGACTGAGCAGTCGGTTATAGATCAGTGCCTCGAGAACTTTCATTTCGATGAAGGAAATCTCAAGTTTCTGACCGTTGCCGTAAATGCACATCCGGTCCTGATCGAGAATAAGTTTGCAGCAGTCCAAGCGATACGTTTCATTGAGAAACGCCTCGACTAAACTCAACTTTTCTTCAGGGGAGGTTTCGGTGACTTTTAGGCAGTAGTCCGCGCCGGCCAAATAATATTTGGTTTTACTTTGAGTAGAGGCGAACGTGATGAAGACAACTATCAGGCCAGTCGGGTTTTTATGCCTGGTTTTTTTTATGATGTCCAGGGTTTGATTGCTGGCAGAAGGCGTGTCGATTTCTATGACGATGGCGCGATAATCGGCGTGATCTTCATGATGACCGACTAGTTGACCGTAGCTGCGTGTATCGACTTTTAAATCATTCGGTACAGTACGAACTATAAGTGCTCTGAAATCCTCAGTTTTAGACGCAGTCCGTGCAATAGCGAGGACGTTGGAAAAATGCATCACCTACTCCCTTTTCTGGCATGCAAGGCCGACAGTTCAATCGCCGCTAGCGTTAGATACTAATCGAATTGATTCCGCCAAAACGTGACAAATTTTAACATTCGTAGCTTTATTCTAAAGGCTGCGGCGGGGTGGGAGGGAGGTGTTGCGGGTGGGGCGTTTGCATGGGTGTACACATATGCTAGTGCAGATTGTTAGTGTGCGATAAGTATCTTAGGTCAATTGGTTTTTAGGCCAATGGCGATTTAATTTTTCTATAAATGAGGCCGGGTGACGGGGCGACTAATTGCCTTAAACCGCCAGGAATTTGCCAGCGAAGCCAGCATCGGATCACTGCAGCTCGGCGCCACCGACGCCTGCCCGGTGCTGTCGATTCTGCGCTTTACCTGCGCGGTCCGCCCGGATCCGACGACGGCTTAAGCTAATTCTAAAAAGGTATTTATTACCGATTTTTAAGATCGTTTAGCTTGGTTGCTCCCCCAAGACGTTCATGGAGTGAGCCGCCGATGCTGCAATCAATCACCGCCTTGCCGCTGCTGGACCTGTCGCTGCTCGATGGCAGCCCGGCGCAGCGCAGCGCGTTTCTCGATGAGCTGCGTTTTGCGGCGCGGCATGTCGGCTTCTTCTACCTCACCGGTCACGGTATCGCCCCGGCATTGCTGGCCGAGGTGCAGCAGCAGGCGCGGGCTTTTTTCGCCTTGCCCGAGGCAGACAAGCTGGCCGTCGGGATGATCAACTCTCCGCACTTTCGCGGCTATAACCGCGCGGCCTCGGAAATCACCCGGGGCCAGCCGGACCTGCGTGAGCAGTTCGACGTCGGTGCCGAGCGAGAACCCTTGGCCGTCGCGCAACACCCCGCGGCCTGGGCGCGCCTGCAAGGCCCCAATCAATGGCCGGCGGCGCTGCCCGAGCTCAAACCTCGGGTGTTGGCCTGGCAGCACGCGATGACCCGGATGTCGTTGCGCCTGCTGCGCGCGTTCGCCCAGGCCTTGTCCCTGCCCGAAAATGCGTTCGACGCGCTGTACGGCGACAAGCCCAACGAACATATCAAGCTGATCCGCTACCCCGGTCGCCACGCCGGGCAGAGTCGCCAGGGCGTTGGCGCGCACAAGGACTCCGGCTTCCTGAGTTTCCTGCTGCAAGACCAGCAGGCCGGTTTGCAGGTGGAAGTGGAGGAGGGGCGCTGGATCGACGCCGCGCCGCGGCCCGACACGCTGGTGGTGAATATCGGCGAATTGCTCGAGCTGGCCAGTAACGGCTATCTGCGCGCTACGGTCCACCGCGTGGTGTCGCCGCCGGTGGGCCGCGAGCGCGTGTCCCTGGCATTTTTCCTCGGCGCGCAGCTGGATGCGGTGGTGCCGGTGTACCCGCTGGCGCCCGAACTGCTGCGCGATGCCCACGGCCCCACCAGCGACCCGCGCAACCCGTTGCTGCGCGACGTCGGCTGGAACTACCTCAAGGGCCGCCTGCGTTCCCACCCGGATGTGGCCCAGCGTTTCTACGCCGACGCCACACTGCCCCATGCACTGTCCGCCTGATCAGGAGATCACTCTGTTGAAGACCTTCACACTAACCCTGGCGGCCTTGCTGAGCGCTTTCAATGTGGCGGCCGCCGATGCCTTGCGCGTCGCTGCCGACCCGATTCCCCATGCGCAAATCCTCGAATACGTGCAGAAGCTCGACCCGGACCTGAAGCTGAACATCATCGAGATTCCCAGCGGCGTGAACTCCAATGAGTTGCTGGCCCATGGCGATGTCGACGCCAATTACTTCCAGCACCTGCCGTATCTCAAGGCCCAGGAACAGGCGCTCGGCCAGACGTTCGCGGTAGCCGCCACCGTGCATATCGAACCGTTGGGGATCTATTCGCACCGCCACACCCGCTTCGACCAGGTGCCGGACAAAGGCACCGTCGCCGTGCCGAATAACGTCACCAACCTCAGCCGCGCCCTGTACCTGTTGCAAGCCAATGGCCTGATCACCCTCAAGCCGGGCTTCAACGATGCGTCCAAGGACCAGGCCACCCCCAAGGATATCGCCGAGAACCCCAAGCACCTGAAGATCCTGGAAATCGAATCGCCGCAGATTCCCCGGGCGCTGGAGGATGTCGACCTGGCAGTGATCAATGGCAACTTCGCCCTGGAAGCCGGGCTGCAACCGGCCAAGGATGCGCTGGGGCTGGAGAAGGCTCAGGGCAACCCTTACGCAAATATTCTGGTGACCACGCCCAAACTGGCGCAGGACCCGCGCATCCAGCAACTGGCCAAAGACCTGCGCTCGCCGGCGGTGGCCAAGTTCATCAGCGAGAAATATGCCGGTTCGGTGATCCCGGTGGCGCTCGAATGATCGTCGTCGAGGGTGTCAGCAAAACCTACGCCGACGGCCAGCCGGCGGCGCTGGACAACGTGTCGTTGCAGATCGCCGATGGTTCGATCTTTGGCATCGTCGGCCGCAGCGGCGCCGGTAAAAGCACGTTGCTGCGCTGCCTTAATCTGTTGGAGCGGCCGACGTCCGGGCGCATCCTCATGGATGGCCAGGACCTGACCCGGTTAACCGGCAAGGCGCTGCGCCAGCAACGCCAGCGCATCGGCATGATCTTCCAGGGGTTCAACCTGCTGCACTCGCGCAACGTGGCGGATAACGTCGCGGTGCCGTTGGAGATTGCCGGGGTGCCCAAGGCCGAGCGCGTCGCGCGGGTGGCACAGTTGCTGGCGTTGGTTGGCTTGAGCGACAAGGCGGCGGCGTTTCCGTCGCAACTCTCCGGTGGGCAGAAGCAGCGTGTCGGCATCGCTCGCGCACTGGCCGCGCGCCCGGCGTATTTATTGTCGGATGAAGCCACCAGCGCCCTGGACCCGGAAACCACCGCTTCGATCCTGGCGCTGTTGCGCGATATCAACCGGCAACTGGGGGTGACCATCGTGTTGATCACCCATGAGCTGGACGTGGTCAAGGCGATCTGCGACAGCGCGGTTTCCCTGGCGGCGGGGCGCGTGGTGGAAAGCGGCACGCTGCTGCAACTGCAGGCCGACCCGTCCTCGCGCCTGGGCCGTGCGCTGGCGCCCAACCTGCAGGTGGTGAGGGCGGGATGAAAACCGACTGGGATGAAGTTCTCCAACTGCTGCTCAACGCCACCGGCGAAACCCTGTACATGGTGCTGCTGGCGGGGCTGTTCACCTTGTTGATCGGCCTGCCGTTGGGCGTGCTGCTGTTTATCAGCCGCGCGGGTGGGCTGTTCCCGCTGCCAAGGCTCAACCGTGCGTTGGGTGCGGTGATCAACCTCGGGCGTTCGCTGCCGTTTGTGGTGATGCTGATCGCGCTGATTCCGCTGACCCGCCTGATTGTCGGCACCACCCTGGGCAGCACGGCGGCGGTGGTGCCGATCACCATCGGTGCTTTTCCGTTTTTCGCACGCATCGTCGAGACCGCCCTGGATGACGTGGACAAGGGCCGCATCGAGGCGATCGTGGCCATGGGCGGCGATATCCGCCATGTGATTTTCAAGGTGCTGCTGCCCGAAGCCTTGCCGGCGCTGGTGGCCGGGGTCACGTTGACCCTGGTGATGCTGATCGGCTTTTCCTCCATGGCCGGGGTGATCGGCGGCGGTGGGTTGGGCGACTTGGCGATTCGCTACGGCTACCAGCGTTTCAACAACCAGATCATGGTGGTGACGGTGGTGGTGTTGGTGGTGCTCGTGCAGGGCGTGCAAAGCCTGGGGGATCGCTGCGTCAGGTCGTTGGCGCATCGCCGATGAGCCTTTATGTCGATAGTGATCGCGGCTCGCGCACAGCCTTGAGCAACAGCGTTTCGAAGGCTTGTTGCACCCCGGGCCCGTCACTGTGGGCCACATTGAAGCGCATCGAATCAGGCAGCGCCGGGTCGTAGCCGAACAATGCCCCCGGCGCCAGCACCATGTTCTGCTTCAACGCCTCCTGGGCCAACTGTTCGCCGTTCACCCCCGGCGGCAGGCGGGCCCAGATGAACATGCCGCCTTCATACGCCATCGGCAATTGACAGCCGCAGCGCTTGAGCCATTGTTCGACACGCGCACCGGCTTCCAGCAAGCGCTGCACCATGCGCTTGCGGTGTCGGGCGTAACTGCCTTCGCTGAGCATGCGGTAGACGATCTGCTCGAACAGCTCCGAGGTCACGCCGCCGCTCATCAACTTCATATGGGTCAGGTTGGCCGCCAGTTGCGGCGCGGCCACCACGTAGCTGACGCGGGTGTTGGCGCTGAGGATTTTCGAGAAGCCCGACAGGTAGGTGACCTGGTCCAGGCCGGCGATGGTGGCCAGGCGCGGCGGCGGGTTGGGATGCAGGTCGCCGTAGAGGTCATCCTCGACGATATGGCAGTGGTACTGGCGGGTCAGTTGCAGCAGACGAAACGCCTGGCTGGGGCTGAAAGAGTGCCCGGTGGGGTTATGCAACACACTGGTGGTGAGGTACAGGCTGGGGCGATGTTCGGCCAGCAACTGTTCGAGGGCGTCGAAATCGAAGCCATCCGGGCGCCGCTCGATCGTCACCACCTTGACCCCGTGCAGGGCCAGGTTGGCGTGGAAGTTGAAGTAGCAGGGCGCGTCGAGCAGCACCGTGTCGCCGGGGCGGGCGAGCAAGCGCATGAGCATGTCCAGGCCTTGCAGGGTGTTGGGCGTGGTGATGATTTGCTCCACCGGTACCGACAACCCTTCGGCATGCAGTTTGTGTTGCAGTGCCTGGCGCAACGGCAGGAACCCGGCCGGCGTGCCCATCCCGGCAAGGCGCAGCGACGGCGCGCGCACCACGCTACGCATGGCTTGGCGAAGCGCCTCGCTGTTCAGCCACTCCTCCGGCAAATGCCCGCCACCGGGGCGCAGATCTCCATTGACGGTGACCAACGGCCGGCGTAACACGCTGAGCAAGTCCTGGGGCAACAGGTCGACCCAGCTCGTCGAGGCGGCGCGGATGATGTCTGTTGTCACAAAGTGGCCAAGGCCCTGGCTCGAGGTCAACAGGTTGCGCCCGCGCAGGCGGTCCAGCGCTTCGTTGAGGGTGAACTTGCTCACGCCCAGGGTCTGGGTCAGTTCACGCACCGACGGCAACTTGCTGCCGGGCGCCCATTCGCCGTTCTCGATGGCCTGGCTGAACGCCTCGACGATCTGTTGCACCTTGGGTGCGCCAGCCCGAAAGGCGATGGCGGATACAAACATACGGCTTCCTTGTCTTTGCTGGTGGTTTTACCGGTGAAGTAGGGCCGGATTAGGCCTTACTTTACCTGCCCTGCGCAATGCCGCGGCCCTAGACTGCCGGCTATCCGGCCACTTTCCGGCTGTCTTCCCAAGGTCCAAGGCTATGACAAGCGCGTTGACGCTCTCTTCGTTTCTCTACTTTCTGCTGTTTTGCGCCACTGTGACGTTCAGCCCCGGCCCCATGACCTTGCTGCTGCTGAGCCTGGGCTTGAAGGACGGCCTGCGCGGCTCGATCCCGGCGCAGCTCGGCGCCAGTGTGTCGTACCTGGTCTCTATCCTGATCTTTGCCGTGGGTTTCTCGGAGTTGATCAAAGGCAACCTCGCCATCACCCAGGGTATCCAGATGGTCGGCGTCGCCTACATTCTCTACCTGGCCTACAAACAGTGGACCGGCAGCGGCGTGTCCATCGACGGGGTCGTTGCCGTGGAAGGCGCACGCAGTCTGTTCGGCAAGGGCTTGCTGACCGGGTTTTCCAACCCCAAGGCGATCATTATGTTCAGCGCCGTGTTCCCACAATTCGCCGGGGCCGGGGAGCACAACTCGATGGCGGACATCGCTATCCTCGGGCTGACCTTTCTGGTGCTGCAGTTCGCCAGTGGCTGCCTGTATGGCTATTTTGGCCAGCGCATCAAGCCGGTACTGGAAAACCCCCGGCGGCGGGTCTGGTTGCAACGGATCACGGCATTGTTGTTGCTGGGCGTCGCCGCGATGCTGGCGCGGGGCTTTTCCCACTGACGGCGCTGAGCTTACAAGGGGTAGTGGCGATATGCTGTTGCCCTGATAGACTCCAGGCACCTACCCAGGATCGCACCTCACCATGCCAGCCGCCGGAGGAAATGGAGTTCCGCTCGCTACCCGCTTGTACAAAACCCGCACGTTGGGGCTGACACTTGGCTTTGCCTGCGTGGCCTTTGGCATGTCTGCGTTGAACCCACCGCTTTGGGTGTGGGCGTTGATGCTGATCAACGGCTTTGTCTGGCCGCACCTGGCTTATCAATGGGCACGCCGCACCGCCAACACATTGCGTTGCGAGCGCCACAACCTGCTGTTCGATTCGTTTTGCGGTGGCTTCTGGGTCGGTGCCATGCACTTCAACCCACTGCCCAGCGTCACCACGTTGTCGATGATGACCATGAACAATGTGGCCATCGGTGGTCCCCGCTTCATGCTGGCGGGCTGGGTGGCGCAGGCGTTGGGCGTCGGCGTGTCGCTGCTGATCTTCACCCCGGCCTTCATCGGCATGACCAGCCAGGCGCAGTTGTATGCCTGTTTACCGATCCTGATGCTGTATCCGCTGGCCCTGGGCTGGATTTGCTATCGCCAGGCGGTGTCCCTGGCCGGGCACAAGCGTGAGCTGCTGGCCCTGAGTCGCACCGACAGCTTGTCCGGCTTGCTCAACCATGGCGCGTGGAAGGACCATCTGGACATCGAGTTCCAGCGCTGCCACGGCGGGCAGCAGGGCGCGGTGATTGCCCTGATCGACATCGATCATTTCAAAGTGATCAACGACACCTACGGCCATGTCACCGGCGATCTCGTCCTGCGCCAGCTCAGCAAAGTGCTGCGCCAGAACCTGCGCGCCACCGACCTGGCCGGACGCTACGGCGGTGACGAGTTCTGCGTGATCCTGCCGGACGTGCCGCTCAACCGCGCCACGCAAGTGATGGATACCCTGCGCGATCGCTTCAATGCGCTGGCCTATGCCCAGGACCCGACCCTGCGTGTCAGCTTGAGCATCGGCCTGGCGCCTTATCGGGTCGGGCATAGCGATTCGACCAGTTGGCTCAACGATGCCGACCAGGCGTTATACGACGCCAAGAGCAGCGGGCGCAATCGGGTCAGCGCGGTGCAGGGGCCTTGGTTGAGGTCGGTCTAGTGGGACGGCGTCCCCAGCCAGCAAAAACAAACTGAGGACGTGCTGATTGTCCTATGCATAGAACGAACAACGCCGCGGTTGCCGGCTAGTCCCCAAGGCCCTTGGGACTTATGGTGTAGGCACTTTGGAGGTACACCATGAAAAAACTCATCGGCATCTACACCAGCCCCCGCGCCCACTGGGTCGGCGACGGGTTTCCGGTACGCACGCTGTTTTCCTACGACACCCTGGGCAAGCACATCAGCCCCTTCCTGTTGTTGGACCACGCGGGCCCGGCCGATTTCACCCCGACCACACAACGTCGCGGCGTCGGCCAGCACCCGCATCGCGGCTTTGAAACCGTGACCATCGTCTACGACGGCGAAGTCGAGCACCGCGACTCCACCGGGGCTGGCGGCACGATCGGCCCCGGCGACGTGCAATGGATGACCGCCGCCAAGGGCATCCTCCACGAAGAGTTCCACTCCGAAGCCTTCGCCCGTAGCGGCGGGGTGCTGGAGATGGTGCAACTGTGGGTCAACCTGCCGGCCAAGGACAAAATGGCCGACGCCGGTTACCAGACGATTGTCGACGGCGATATTCCGCTGCTGCCGCTGGCCAATGAGGCTGGCCAGCTGCGCCTGATTGCCGGTGAGTTCGCAGGCACCAAAGGCCCGGCGCGCACCTTCACGCCGATCGACGTGTGGGACCTGCGCCTCAACGCCGGCAAGGCGCTGACCCTGGACCTGCACGTCGGACGCAACACCGCGCTGGTGATCCTGCGCGGCACGGTGCTGGTCAATGGCGAAGAAATCGCGCGCCAGGGGCAATTGGCACTGTTTGAGCGCGACGGCACGCAACTGTCTCTGGAGCCCAGCGACGACGCCAGGGTGCTGTTGCTCAGTGGCGAGCCGATCGACGAGCCGATCATCGGCCATGGTCCGTTCGTGATGAATACTGAGCAGGAAATCCATCAGGCGTTTGCTGATTTCCACTCCGGTCATTTCGGGCAGATGCAGCACTGAAAGGTTGACGCCAAGCCTAATGTGGGAGCGGGCAAGCCCCCACATGCGTAATTGCATGGACTTGACCCGTGAGGCCGAGAGTGGTCGTTATGCTGTAAACGTTCGGCGGCGATCATGAGTTCGAACCGGCAGACTCTTCTTTGCGGACATGATCCGTGTGCTTCCTTGGAAAATGCTTACAAGCCTGCCGACGCAACTTTCTATTTTCCGGCTTCTTGGTCAGCTTCGAGAATCAAGCTCGGGGATGGGCCGCGAGCCTTTGCGAACCACCACAGGGCAAATGTCCCAAGAATAGTCGTTAACACGGCCAGAATCAGGATTACGGTCTGGGTGCCCAAGGGCGCAGCTAACAAAGCCACCAGTAAACCTGCCAGAGGCTGGGACATGTTGTTCAGCAGCGTGATCACACCTACCGTCTTACCGAAGTCCTGAGGCGGTATCACCCGCTGCCGGATAGTGCGTATGTAGACGTTGAACATTTTGTCGAAGCCTGCGATCAACAGGAAACCCAGCACATAGCCGAGCAGACTCGGACTCAGGGCGCTGATGAATGCCCCCGTTGCGATCATCGAATATCCGACACCCCCGAGGACTCGCAGAGGCAGCACCACCCGAGCGAGAAGGAACAAGATCACGATTGTTGTCACCGCACCCGCCGCCTGAAGCCCTGCATAGCTATCCTTGCCGGCGCTGTACTGGCCGATCACCATGGCCGCCGAAGTTGCCAAGGTGACACCAACGATCAGGTTGACGCCTACCGCCAGAATGATGATTTTTTTCAATTCCGCCAGGCTACGGATATGCCCAAAAGCGATCCTCAAGGGCTGCAGCCAGATGTCTTGATGCTGCTCGAACACCTCTAGCGTCATACGGCTAAGACGTTGCCACGCCAGCATGCTCATGTCTGCCAGCAGGAACAATCCGGCGATCCAAAGCACCACCCAGTGCCAAGCCCAAACCTCAAGCATCAGTGCCGCCACCAGAGGCCCGAGGACCAGTCCCGCCTGGTCGGCGATCTGGGAGTAGGACAACGTCTTGGTGTAGCTGTAGTGCTGGAAGATATGCGGCATCAGCACTTCGCGAGCCATGATGCCTTGCGTGGTCAGCACCCCGCACAGTGCCGACAGCACCACTACCCAACCGATGCCACCAAAGATTCCGTAGAGCACCACCCCCGGCACACAGAGCAATGCCCGGTAGACCTGACTGATATGCAGGATCTTAATAGGCGGGTACTTGTCGCACAGCGCGCCGCACAGCGGGAACGCGAGAAATCGCGGCAGCGATTCGACGAAAAACGCTAGCCCTGCCCATGAAGCGCTATTGGTGGTCTGGAACACCACCAGCGGCACAATAAACAACAGGATCTGATCCGCCAGCCTCGATAGAAAGAGCGAGATAAAAAAGGCGAGGTAATCCTTACGCATAGGGAACTCCTTTGTGTAAGCGACGAGGCATAGCGGTCTGAAGAAACATCAGTATGAGTTTACAAGGTGTCTAGATAATCCGGCGCGCTGCAAACGCCTGGTCGGTGCTGATGCAATCAGGTGCTCAGATACGGTGCAATTTCCCACCCGCATTTTGCTCCGCGCTATACCCCCACATCCCCATTTCATGCGATCTTCTCGGCATTCACCCTGGAGTCGCCTGGATGCCCTCATTTATCGCTGATCACCCCATGTTGTGCGCCCTGGCGCTGATCTTTATCGACATCGGTGTGTGGCGCTTGATTTCCGCTGAGCTGGCCAATTGGAAGCTGGCGGCGCGGTTGGTGATTTTTGCGGTGTTCAGCGCCGTGTTGTTCAACGACGGCATGAACCCGATGCTCGTCGCGCCGTATGCCGACAACACCGCGCTGCACCTGGCCGCCACCGCGTTGCAGATCGGTTGGTGGCTGTTCGCGGCGCGGACCCTGACGGTGTTGCTCGGCGCGGTGATGATGCAGCGCGTGGGCCACACCGGTCGGCTGTTGCAGGACCTGCTGGGCGCGGTGATTTTCCTGATTGCGATCATCGCCGCCATGGCCTACGTGCTCGACCTGCCGGTCAAGGGCGTGCTCGCCACCTCCGGTGCGGTGGCGATCATCGTCGGCCTGGCGCTGCAAAGCACCCTCAGCGATGTGTTTTCCGGGATCGTGCTCAACACCACCAAGCCGTACCAGCTCGATGACTGGATTTCCATCGACGGCACCGAGGGGCGCGTCACCGATATCGATTGGCGCGCTACGCGGTTGCAGACCTCCCAGGGCAGCATGGCGGTGATCCCCAATTCGTTGGCGGCCAAGGCCAAGATCGTCAACTTTTCGCGCCCGGCGGATATGTTCGGCCTGTCGGTCAGCCTGCAAGTCAGCCCCCACGCCCGCCCGCAGACGGTGATCGAGGCGCTGGAGCGGGCGATGCAAGGGTGCCGGCCGCTGCTGGCCAAACCGGCGCCGAGCGTGGCGTTCAAAACCTCGGCCAGCGACGGCGTGGAGTATGAAATCAGCGGCTTTGTGCCGTCGATGCCGCTCAAGCGCGAAGTGCGCAACCAGCTGTACGACCTGGCTTTCCGGCACTTGCAGGCGGCGGGCGTCGGTTTGCTGTCTGCCACCGAAAGCAGCACGCCGCCGGCGCTGTCGGGGGCGCGGGCGTTGCTGGAGCGCTCGTCGATTTTCTCCACCTTGCGCCAGGAAGAGAAAGACACCTTCAGCCAGAACATGACCCTGCACAGCTACCGTGCCGGCGCGGTGATCCTGCCGGCGGGGGAGGTCAGCGATCATTTGTTTATCGTCGAATCCGGCGTGGTCTCGGTGATGCTGGACAAGGCTGGGCACATGTTCGAAGCCGGGCGCATGGGGCCGGGGGAGGTGATCGGCGAGGCTGGGATCTTGTCCGACGAGGCCACGCTGGCGGACTTTCGCGCCAAGACCTTCTGCACCCTCTATCGCATCGAGAAGGAATACCTCAAGCCGTGCCTGGATGCGCGGCATGACATCGGCGAAGCGATGAAAGCGCTGCTGGATTTCCGCATACATGCGGCGCAGACCCTGACCCAGGAAGCACCGGTGGTGCCGGTGAAGAAGGGGTTCCTGCAGTGGTTGCGCAAGCGCCGGCTGTAGTGCGATCAGGGCGCCGGGGCGAGGCGGCAACGCTCGTCGAAATCCTCGGCCAACTGCGCCAGCGTCACATCCCCCAGCCGCGCCAGTAACAGTGCCTGGGCCTGGTCGAACGCGTCGCTCAGTGCCGCGTTCACTGCCTGTTCCACCAGGCATTGCGGGTGGTCGGTGGACAAGCCGATGGCGAATATCGACGGCGTGCCCAAGGCATTGTGGATATCCAGCAAGGTGATTTCACTCAAGGGTTTGCCCAGGGTCCAGCCGCCCTGATGACCTTTTTCCGAGCGGACATAGCCTTTTTCCTTGAGCAGCCCCAGTGTGCGCCGCACCACCACCGGGTTGGTGCCGAGCATCTGCGCGATGGTCTCCGAGGTGGCGCGCGCTTCATGGCGGTCCATATGGATCAGCACGTGCAGCATGCGCGAGAGGCGGGTGTCGTTTCTCATCAAAAAACCTCAAGTCGATTCGGTCGAAAGTATCCTTCGTAACCCAAAAAGTTGCGAGACACTTGACGTGCTATTTTTACGTAACTTATGGTGTGTCGTGAAAGCGCGCGGATAACCGCGCGCACCTGACAAGGGGCACTTTCATGATGCATGACGTCATTATCGTGGGCGGCAGCTATGCCGGCTTGTCCGCCGGCCTGCAATTGGCGCGGGCGCGACGCAAGGTTCTGGTGATCGACGCGGGGCAGCGGCGCAATCGGTTTGCCGCCACCGCCCATGGCTTTCTCGGCCAGGACGGCCAGGCGCCGGACGTCATTGCCGCCGAAGGTCGCAGCCAATTGATGGAGTATCCGAGCGTCACCTGGGTGCAGGACAGCGTATTACAGGCGGCTACGGCACCGGGCGGCTTCAGGGTGCACACGCAATACAACGGCGGATTCGAGGGGCGACGCCTGATCCTCGCCACCGGGGTGGTGGATGAATTGCCCGCCCTCGAAGGCTTGGCGGAACGCTGGGGCAAGCACGTGTTTCATTGCCCTTACTGCCACGGCTATGAGCTGGATCAAGGCCGCATCGGTGTGTTGGCCACCTCGCCGCTGGCGATGCACCATGCGCTGATGTTGCCGGACTGGGGCACCACCACCTTGTTCACCAACGGCGTGTTCACCCCGGATGCCGAGCAACAGGCGCAGTTGGATCGGCGCGGGGTTCGTGTGGAGCGCACGGCGGTGACCCGGATCAGCGGTGAGCGCGTGGCTCTGGAACTGGCTGATGGCCGCGTGATTCAGCTGGACGGCGTATTCACGATGTCCCGCACTCGCCTCAGCCCCTTGGCCGAGCAGTTGGGCTGTGTGCTGGCCGACGGCCCCACCGGCCCGTACCTGCACACCAACGAAACCCGCCAGACCTCCGTGGCCGGCGTGTTTGCCGGTGGCGATGCGTCCCTTGCCGCCGGTTCCGTGGCGCTGGCGGTGGCCGAGGGCGTGCGCGCCGGGGTGGGCGCGCACGTTTCGTTGATCCACGGTTGAGGCTGGCCGGGCTGGCCGGGATCGGCGCTCAGCGCACCAGGCACGGGCGCTTGTTATCGAAACTCCAACCGGGGATCAGGAACTGCATGGCCACGCTGTCATTGCGCGCACCCAGGCCCATGTCTTTGTAGCGTTCGTGGGCCTGGGCCACCGCGTCCATGTCGATCTCGACACCCAGCCCCGGCTTGGTCGGCACCTGGATGTGACCGTCGACAATCTGCAACGGCGCCTTGGTCAGGCGCTGGCCGTCCTGCCAGATCCAGTGAGTGTCGATCGCGGTGATGTCGCCCGGTGCGGCGGCGGCCACCTGGGTGAACATCGCCAGGGAAATATCGAAGTGATTGTTGGAATGCGAGCCCCAGGTCAGGCCCCATTCATGGCACATCTGCGCCACGCGCACCGAGCCTTGCATCGTCCAGAAGTGCGGGTCGGCGAGGGGGATGTCCACCGATTGCAACTGGATCGCGTGGCCCATTTCGCGCCAGTCGGTGGCGATCATATTGGTGGCGGTGGGCAGGCCGGTGGCGCGGCGGAATTCAGCCATGACTTCGCGGCCCGAATAGCCGTTTTCCGCGCCGCACGGGTCTTCGGCGTAGGCCAATACGTGATGCTGGTCGCGGCACAGGGCGATGGCTTCCTTGAGTGACCAGGCGCCGTTCGGGTCCAGGGTGATGCGTGCGTCGGGGAAGCGCTCGGCGAGGGCCGTGACCGCTTCGATTTCTTCGGCGCCGCGCAACACGCCGCCCTTGAGCTTGAAGTCGTTGAAGCCGTACTTGGCCTGGGCGGCTTCGGCCAGGCGCACGATGGCGTCCGGGGTCAGGGCCGGTTCATGGCGCAGGCGGCACCAATTGTCGCCATCGGCTTCGCTGCGGTAGGCCAGGTCGGTCTGCTGACGGTCGCCGATGTAGAACAGGTAGCCGAGCATCTTCACCGCGTCGCGCTGCTGGCCTTCGCCGAGCAGGGCGGCCACCGGCACTTCAAGGAACTGGCCGAGCAGATCGAGTAGCGCCGCTTCCATCGCGGTGACGGCGTGGATGGTGATGCGCAGGTCGAACGTCTGCAGGCCGCGGCCACCGCTGTCGCGGGCGGCAAAGGTGCGGCGCATGGCATTGAGAATGCTCTGGTACGCGCCGATCGGCTTGCCGATCACCAGGCTGCGCGCGTCTTCCAGGGTTTCGCGGATGCGTTCGCCGCCCGGTACTTCGCCCACGCCGATGTGCCCGGCGCTGTCTTTGAGAATCACGATATTGCGCGTGAAAAACGGCCCGTGGGCACCGCTGAGGTTGAGCAGCATGCTGTCGTGGCCGGCCACCGGGATCACTTGCAGGTGGGTGACGATGGGGGCATGGCTGGCGTGGTGCTGGTGTTCTGTATTCATCAAAACGCTTCCTTATTTGCTCAAGACGGGGGCGGGGTGCAGCACGCTCGGGCTCTGGGCGCCGGGCCGGGTCTTGGCGAAGAACACCAGGATCGCCGCGAGGATCGAGGTGCCGGCCAGCCCATACAAACCACCCTGGATCGACCCGGTGGTCTGCTCCAGAAAGCCGAAGGTGGTGGGCGCGACAAACCCGCCGAGGTTGCCGATGGAGTTGATCAGCGCGATCACCGCCGCGGCGATGCGCGCATCGAGGTAGCCCTGGGGGATCGGCCAGAACAGCGACGATGCCGACTTGAACCCGATCGCCGCAAAACAGATGGCGACAAAGGCAAAGATCGGCCCGCCGGTGGTGGAGAAAAACATTCCCGCCGCGGCAATCAACAGCGCCGTGGCCACCCACGCCTGTTGGTGCTTGTACTTGCCGGCCAGGGCCGCGAACGAATACATGGCGATGATCGAAATCAGCCAGGGAATGGAATTGTAGAAACCCACCTGGATGTCACTCAGGTCGCCCATCTTCTTGATGATGCTCGGCAGCCAGAACGTGGCGGCGTAGATGGTCAGCTGGATGCAGAAATACAGGGCGCAGAACAGCATGATCTGGCGGTCCTTGAGCAGTGTGCCCAGGCTCGGCTTGACGGTGGTGGCGGCGTCACGCTCGCGTTGTTCGCGTTCGATCTCGCCCACCAGCGCGTCCTGTTCGGCGCGGCTGAGCCACTTGGCGTCATGGGGTTTGGAGTCGAGCCAGAACCACACGAAAAAGCACAACAGCACCGAGGCCATGCCTTCGATGATGTACATCCATTGCCAGCCGTGCAGGCCCAGCCCGCTGATTTGCAGCAGCACGCCGGACAGCGGGCCGGAGATCAGCGAGGCCAGGGCCGAGCCGCTGAGGAAGATCGCAATCGCCTTGCCGCGCTCCACCCCGGGCAGCCAGCGGGTGAAGTAGTAGATCACCCCCGGAAAGAACCCGGCCTCGGCCACGCCCAGCAGAAAACGCAGGATATAGAAGTGGGTTTCGTTCTGGATAAAGGCCATCAGCGTCGCGGTGATGCCCCAGGTGAACATGATGCGGGTCAGCCAGATACGCGCGCCGACTTTTTGCAGCAGCAGGTTGGAGGGCACTTCGAACAACGCATAGCCGATGAAGAACAAGCCGGCGCCGAAACCGTAAGCGGCCGCGCCGATGCCCAGATCGTGTTCCATGTGGGTGCGGACAAAGCCGATGTTGACGCGGTCGATGTAGTTGACGATGAACATGATCACGAACAGTGGCAGCACATGCTGCTTCACCTTCTTGATCGCGCGGGCCAGGACGGGGTCGAGGGCAGGCGCAGCTGTCGCAGGGTTGGAAGAGGTCACGGGGTAGAACTCCCACGGATTATTGTTGTGCGGGGATGGGTTCAGGGCTGCCGGGGGTGCCTGGCAACTTGATAGACATCATACAACTGATTTTTTCCGCGTCGCAACGTAAATTTTGGCTGTACGAGCACGCGACAGGGCTGGCGTACCTGTTTACAGGCGCCATAGCGCATAAAATCAATCGCGCCGATACAATCGCAGGCAAATCGGCTCCCGTGAAAACGCGGCGCAGTTGTGGCGGAATTTGTTTGTTGTCATACAAGCAGGTGGTGCAAGGGGATGTTAGTATTGACCGGGCCCAACCGATGGAATGACCGATGCACAACCACACCCCCCGCAAGCGCTCCCAGGGCCTGGCCCATGACATCGTGACCACGCTGACCCAGCGCATTCTCCTCGGCCAACTGGCGCCGGGCGAGAAGCTGCCCTCCGAGTCGGCCATCGTCGGCGAGTACGGTGTCAGTCGCACGGTGGTGCGTGAGGCGCTGTCGAAGTTGCAGGCGGCAGGGCTGGTGGAAACCCGGCACGGGGTGGGCACCTTTGTGCTGGCGCGGGACCAGCGCCAGGGCCTGCACCTGAACCACGACACTGCCGTCAGCGTGCGCGGCATCCTCGAGTTGCGCCTGGGCCTGGAAACCCAGGCCGCCGCCCTGGCCGCGCTGCGCCGCAGCGAGGTGCAGTTGCAGCACATGCGCGAGGCCCTCGACGACTACCAGGCCTCGCTGGCCAACAACGACAGCAGCGTCGAACCCGACGTGCGCTTCCATCAGTTGATTGCCCAGGCCACCGGCAACACCTACTTCACCGATGTGATCCAGCACCTGGGCAACTCGGTGATCCCGCGCACGCGCATCAACGCCGAAGAGCGCGGCGATACCGACCTGATGAAACTCGGCCAGTTGGCCAACCTGGAACACGAGGCGATCCTCAACGCCATCCGTCGCCAGGACCCCGACGCCGCCCGCGCCGCCATGTTGTTGCACCTGAGCAACAGCCTGGAACGCATGACCGGCGAGTAGCAGGGGCATTTTCTTCAATACCCGGCTCGCCGGGGTGTTTACCGTGGCCCCTGTTCATCACCACAACAGGGAACCGCAATGAGCTTGATCCTTTCCATGGCCGCCTTCGCGTTGGCCACCTCCATCACACCGGGCCCGGTGAATGTGGTCGCCCTCAGTTCGGGCGCGCGCTTCGGTTTTGTCGCCAGCCAGAAACATGTGTTCGGTGCCGCCACCGGCTTCACGCTGTTGCTGGTGCTGATCGGCCTGGGGCTGCATGAAGTGCTGCTGCGCTGGCCCATTCTGACCCAGTTGATCCAGTGGGGCGGGGTCGCCTTCCTGCTGTACATGGCCTGGAAACTTGCGGTGGACGATGGCCGGCTGGACGCCGAAGGCACCGCAACGGCGCCGTCGATGCTCTACGGCGCGATCATGCAATGGCTGAACCCCAAAGCCTGGCTGGCCTGCGTGGCGGGGATGGGGTTGTTTGTCGCGGATGGCGACGCCCGGCAAGTGTGGCTGTTTGCGGCGCTCTACCTGGTGATCTGCTACCTGTCGGTAGCCTGCTGGGCCTACGCCGGCACGTTTTTGCGCCGTTACCTCGGCAACGCGCAGGGCGTGCGGGTGTTCAACCGTTCGATGGCCGCGTTGCTGGTGGCCAGTGTGGGTTATTTGCTGATGGCTTGAGCAAGTCGCGGTACTGCCCCGGCGTGGCGGCGAAGTGCAGCTTGAAGGTGCGCTGGAAGTGCGCCTGGTCGGCAAAGCCGGCGGCCAGGGCGACGTCGGCGATCAGTTCGCCGTTGCGCAATTGGGTGCGGGCGAACTGGATGCGCCGGTTCACCAGAAACGCATGGGGCGTCAAGCCGTAATACTGCTTGAAGGCGCGGATCAGATAAGACGGCGACAGCTCGGCCGCCAGGCAGATGTCTTCGAGTTTCAAGGCCTGGGTGCAGTGTTCGCGGATGTATTCGGCGGCGCGTTCCAGTTTGTGATTGACCTCCCGCACCGGCGTGTTCGAAGGGTTCAGGCGCTGCTGCACCTCACTGAAATAACTCACCAGCATGCTCTGTTTTTGCAGGAGTTCGGCGTGCTCATCCAACAGCGTCCGGTACAGCTCGATCAGGCCGTTGTACAGCACCGGGTCGCGGGTATAGGGCGTATTGAACGGTCGATAACCCTGGTCGGTGCTGAAGCCCAACTGGTATTGCAGGTCCGTCAGCCAGGGCGTGTCGAGGTAGAGCATGTGATACGACCAGGGTTGGTCGTGGATCGGGTTGCACGCATGCACATCGCCGGGGTTCATCAGCACCACCGTGCCGGCGCTGATCTGGAAGGTGTCCGCGCCGTAGTGGTAATAGCTGCGCCCGGTGGTGATCGCGCCGATGGAGAAATGCTCGTGGGCGTGGCGGGTGTAGGTGACCTTGCGCCCATCGGCGATGGTCCGCGCTTCGATGAACGGCAAGCGCTCGTCGCGCCAGAAGCGCGGCGCTTGCGCGGGGTGAGTGGCGGTGTTCAGCGACATGGCGGCGGCTCCATCCCTTGGGAGATCGAGGGAGGATCATTGCACAGACTGCCGGGGCCGTCAGCCTAGAAGTCCCATTTAGTCGCCAGTTGCAGGCTGCGCGGTTCGCCGTAGAAGCCGGTGCCGAAGTTGCCCAGGCCCGTGTAGTACTTTTTATCGAACAGGTTCTTCACGTTCAGCGTGGTGCTCAGGTGCTCGTTGAAGCGGTAGCGGGCCATCAGGTCGACCAGGTAGTAACTGTCCTGGGTGATGCGTGCGTTCTGGCCGAAGTTGACCGTGTCGTTCGGGTCGGGTTGGAACACGTTGCCGAAGAACTCGCTCTGCCAATTCACGCCGCCGCCCACGGTGACATGCTCCAGCGCGCCGGGCAGGCGATAGCTACTGAACAGGCGCACCACCTGCTGCGGCGTGGTGGTTTGCAGCACCGAGCTGTACACATAACCGTTGTTGGCATCGCGGGTGTGCTGGTAGGTGTAGCCGGCCGAGATGTTCCAGCCGTCCAGCACTTCACCCGACAGTTGCGCCTCGAAGCCCTTGGTGGTGGCGCCGGCAATCGGGCGGTACACCGAATCGGTCTCAAAGCCCGACACGTACTCGGCGACATTGTCCTGCTCGATGCGGAACGCGGCAAAACTGGCATTCAGGCGGCCGTCGTAGAACGCTGCCTTGAGCCCGGCTTCATAGGTGGCGCCTTCGATCGGGTCGAGCAGTTTGCGGTCGGCGTCCTTGCTGCTTTGCGGTCGGTAGATCTGGGTGTAGCTGGTGTACACCGACCAGGTGTCGTTGAGGTCGTAGACGATCCCGGCATACGGCGTGACCACGCCGCTCTGGCGGTAGGTGGTGCGGTTGTCGGCCTTGGTCGGGTCATAGAAATCGGTGGTGTCGGTGCCGCTGAACGTGCTGACGCGCGTGCCGAGGATCACTGACAAATCGTCCGTGGGTTTCAAGCGCGTGGCCAGGTAGGCGCCGGTCTGGCGTTGCACGATATCGTTCTGGCCGCTGCGCGGGATATCCGGTTTGGCGTACTCGCCATGCCAGTCGAAAATGCTGCCGCCCACGGCGGGGTAAATCGAACCGTAGACCGGCACGTCCTGCTTCGAGCGGGTAGCCATAAAGCCCATGATCAGCTCGTGCTCGCGGCCAAACAGGTTGAACGGCCCGCTGAGATTGACGTCCAGGGTGTTCTGTAACTGGTCGCCCTTGTATTTGCCCATGAACATGTACATGCCGTCGCCGCTGACCGGGTCCGGGTTGCCGCCGCTGGCGGAGGCGAGCAGGGTGTCGTGCTGACTGCGCTTGCGGTCGAGGCTGACCTTGAGCGACCAGTCGTTCGCCAACTGCTGTTGCACCGAGGCGAACAGCGTCTGGTTCTGGAAGTCGCGGCGGCTCCAGTCGGCCGCCGGGTTGAACGAGCGCGAGAAGTGCGTGCGCGAGCCGTCGCTGAAGAACATCGGGAAACCGGTCCAGCTGGCGCCACGGGAGCGGGTGTCTTGCTGGTCGATACCGAAGGTCAGCAGGGTGTCGGGCGTAAGGTCCGCTTCAAGGATGCCGTAGCCGATGTCCTTGGTGTGCTGGTAGTGATCGAGATACGACTGGCGGTCCTGATACACGCCGACAAAGCGTCCGCGCAGATTGCCCGACTCGGTCAAGGGGCCGGAAATATCGCCTTCGGTGCGGTAGTTGTCCCAGGAGCCGAACGTCTGGGTGACCGAGGCCTTGAATTCCCGCGTGGGCTTTTTGCGGATCAGGTTGACCGTGGCCGACGGGTCGCCGGAACCGCTGAGCAGGCCGGCCGAGCCCTTGATGATTTCCAGGTGGTCGTACACTGCCATGTCGGTGCTGGTGGTGCCGTAGTCGTACACGCCGTCATAGGTGGCGTTGACGCCGTCGTACTGGAAATTGGTGATCGGCAGGCCACGGCTGGAGAACTCCCAGCGTTCGCTGTCGTAGTTCTGCACGCTCACGCCGGGGGCGCGGCGCAGGGTGTCGGCGATGCTGTTGGAGCCCTGGTCGTCCATCTGCTGGCGGGTGATCACCGTGACCGACTGCGGGGTGTCGCGCATCGACAGCGGCAGGCCGGTGGCCGAGGCCATGACACCGGTAGTGTAGGCATGGGTGTCTTCGGTGATAGCGCCCAGGCCCTGGCCGGAAATCGTCGTGGCGCCCAGCTCCAGCGCGCCGCTGTGGGCGGGGATCAGCTCCAGCACGTAACCGTTGTTGCCTTGGGGCAGCGCCTGCAAACCGCTGCCCTGCAACAGGTGCTGCAAACCGCTGGTCGGGGTGTAGCTGCCGTTCAGGCCGGGGCTGGTTTTACCGGCAGCGAGGCTGTTATGGCCGGCGATGAACATTCCGGACTGTTCGGCGAAGCTGTTCAGCACGGCGACCAGGGCGCCGCCCGCGATGCGATAACTGCGCGCGGCTTCCTGGGTCGAGGTCGGCTCGGCGGCGTACAGCGTCGGTGCGCCGAGGCAAAGCAGGGAGGTGGCCAGCGCCAGTGGGCGCAGCGCGAAGCGAGCAGGTTGCGGCATGGAGGTGTCCCTTTGGATCAAGTCGATCGGCGAGTTGAAAGCGTCTGCAGGGTTAACCGAACGAGTGTCGAAAAAGGGAACTGGCGGGTGAAGTTTTTTACTGCGGCCCCACGCTGACCCACCACGGCATCGGCCGCTCGACCCGAATCGGCAGCGCGGCTTGCAGCAGGTGCAGGGCCTGGTCGCTGTCCTTGAGCGGGAACGAACCCATCACCGGCAACTGCGCCACGGCCGGGTCGCAGCCCAGGTGGCCGGGGCTATAGCGGTTGAGTTCGGCGATCAACTCGCCGAGCGGCAGGTTGTCCGCCAGCAGCACGCCACGGCTCCAGGCTTCACGGGCCGGGGAGGCGACGCTGGCGGTGTTGAAGTGGTTGCGGGTAAACGTCAGCTGTTGGCCGGTGTCGACAATCCGTGGGTGCGGGTTGAGCGTACTGACCCGCACCCGGCCCTCGAATACCGTGAGCTGGGTATGTTCATCGCCTTGCACCACGCTGAAGCGCGTGCCCAGCGCCTGCAGCCGGCCTTGTTCGGTGTCCACCAGGAACGGACGGTTGGGGTCCTTGGCGGTGTCGATCAACACTTCGCCAAAACGCAGGCGCAGCAAGCGTTGCGCGGCATCGAAGCGCACATCCAGCGCGCTCTGTGTGTTCAGCCACACGTGGCTGCCATCGGTCAGCAGCGCGTCGCGGGTCTCGCCGTTGGCGGTCGCATAGTCGGCACTCCAGCCGCTTGCCAGGCGGGGCAGGGGGCTGTGGCGCCAGGTGCCCCAGGCCAGTGTCGAGCCGACACCCAGCACCAGCAGGGTCTTGAGCGTCTGGCGCCGCGAGCTGCGCAAGGCCCGGCTGGCGCCATGGGGTTGCTCCAGCAACGGCGCAAAACGCTGGCTGACGCGCTGCACGTACTGCCAGGCCGCCAGGTGCTCGGGGCTTTGCGCGACCCAGGTTTGCCAGCGCAACTGTTCGAGCGCACCGCCTGGGGCCTGCAGGCGCACGTACCAGTGCGCAGCCTGCTCCAGGCTGGCGTGGCTGAGCTGGCCGGGGCGGCTCATTGCACCAGCATCCCGTCGAGTTCGGCTTCCAGAATCGCGCAGTGCAGCAGGGCCTGGGCCATGTACTTCTTGACCATGCGCTCGCACACGCCAAGCTGTACGGCGATCTGCTTGTAGGGCAGACCGTGCAAGTGCGCGAGTAAAAAGGCCTCGCTGACCTTCTTCGGCAGGCGCGCGAGCATCGTGTCCACTTCGTAGAGGGTTTCGACGATGATCGCCCGTTGCTCCGGCGACGGCTGCTGCGCTTCCGGGCGCTCGGCCAGGGTTTGCAGCCAGGCGCGTTCCAGTTGGCGGCGGCGCCAGTGGTCGATGCACAGGCCACGGGCGATGGTGGCCAGGTAGGAGCGTTGGCCGACGTGATCGGTTTCGGCCAACGGGCGGCCGAGGATGCGGATAAACGTGTCGTGGGCCAGGTCGGCGGCATCCCAGCGGTCGTTCAGGCGCCGCCGCAGCAGGCCGAGCAGCCAGCTGTGGTGGGTGCCATAGAGGTGGGTGAAGGAGGTCGACACACTGTCCATCCAGCGCAAAGGCTTTGGCGTAAATAAGAATTGGTCGCGATTAAACCAAAGCGTCGGGTTGTGCGCAAATGATATTGGTTTGCTTTTGGGAGGCTGTATCGATGGATTGAAGAAATCAGCTCGGGCATCAAGAACCTGGATATCCAGGCCATCATCTATTCACTCGTCGGTACCGGCACGTTGATCTCCAACGAGTGAACGCCTGAATCTCACAGCTGTTTCGACAGAAACACCCGGCTGTTGCCCTCGGGTTCACAGGCGATTTCGCCAAACCGCACCCAGCCGTTCTTCTCATAGAACCCCGGTGCCTGGAAGCTGATGGTGTAGAGCACGGCATTGCGACAACCGCGGCGTCGGGCTTCGTCTTCGAAGGCGCGCAGCAATCGGCTACCGATGCCGGAACCGCGCAGGGTCTCGGGCAAGTGGAAGAGGTCGAGGAAGGCCATGCCGAATGCGCTCCGGCCGGTGATGCCGCCGAGCACCTGCTGGGTGTGCGGGTCTTTGACCAGCACGCTCAGCGGGCGCCGGTCATGGTAGCCGGTGGCTTGTTCGTTGAACGCCGCCAGGCCGTTGCCGAGGATGCGTTCGGCGTCGGGGTTGGGCTGGTCGCTGATTTCAATGAGAGGAGGCTGCATCGCGCTGGATTCCTTGTGGCCCGTTGTCCGACAAGCGTCTAGACAGTTCTTTATACGATTGAGTGTGGGCGTGATCAGGGTTTTTCGACCAATAAAGCGCGTACCTCCTCTTCCTGCAACTGCTTTTCCCTGGCTTCCTGGCGCGCCTGCTCCTCGGCGCGTTGCTTGGCCTCCCGGCGGAACTGGTCGACGGATAAGTTTCGGAGGTGCTCGATGTCCTGCGCAGTGGCACCGAATGCAACCGGCACCATGGCCATCAACGGGGCTGCGATCAAAGAGGAGGTCAACAAGCGGCTGATACGTGCCCTGGACATCAAAGCAGTCCGAGTCAATTCGTGGTGCCTTGTTGGGCGCTGCAACAGGGATAAGTTCCCAGGGTGGCTATTAAAAGGCCATCACCATCTCATGCCACGCCATCCCTCCATGGTCCGACGCCGACGGCTGCACGTAGCGGTAGCCCAGGCGTGTGTACAGCGCCACATGGCGGTCCTTGCACATCAAGTGAATCGTCTGCTTGCCCAACGCGCGCATGCGCTGCACAAACTCGCGCATCAACGCGGTGGAATAGCCCTTGCCCTGGTGCGCCGGGGCGACCACCACCGACATGATCACCACATTCGGCGCCTCGGCCGCATGGCCGACCAACTCCTTGAACGCCTCATCCGACATCACCACCTTGTGGGCGCAGCCGCTGTTGATGAAGCCCACCACCTCGCCATCTGCCTCCAGGATCAAAAAGCCTTGCGGGTATTGGGCAATGCGCGTGGCGATCTTTTCCAGGGTCGCGGCTTCGTCGCCTTCGTAGGCGCTGGTTTCAATGTCGAAGCAATGGGCGGCGTCGCTGGGGAGGGCGTTGCGAAAGGAGAGGGCGGGCATGCGGTTTCCTCGGGGGGGTAAGCGAAAGGCCACATGATAGCCGGGTGTCTATAGCGCCGCCATTGTGGCCTCTGGGTCGACGAGGATGTTCGGCCAGCGAGGTTTAGCGGGGCCAAGTGACGGGGCTTGATGACCGACCCACTTCTGGAGGCCGGGCTCGGTCGACGGTGGGAGCTGTCGAGCCCCAGCGAGGCTGCGATGGCGGCGGGACAAACGCCATCAAGTCCACTTCACGCGCCAACTTCCAGTTCACCAGAAACCAGAAAACCCGCCAAAGCGGGTTTCCTCAGCACTTACATCACGTCAACTCACCGCAGGCGAATCAAACCCACGCCGCTCCATCACCGTAAACACATCCGCCACATCCTGGACCATGATCCGGGCGGTGTTGGCGACGGTATTGATGTCGTGCTCGGCATAGTCGGACACTTTGGAACAGGCCATCAGGTGCAGGTAGGCGAGCGCGGCATTGAGGCGCTCGCTGGCGCAGGCGTGCAACTCGCTGAGCGGGGCGTCGCTGTCGATCAGCAGGACCGGGTAGTCGGTTGCGGTTTGGGACATGGGGGTGAAGCGGCGGGGCGGATTTTGATTGGTCATGAGGTTCGATTCTATTTGGGTAAAAAGAATCACCACCTTGCTGCTGCGAAACAGATTGGGTGGCAACTGTGCGCGGGTTCGCAGACCAGGAAGAATCACCCCCGGCAGACCCGAAGGTCTCCCACGCACAGCCGCCATAAACGAGGCGCAGACGGACACCGCCTGAGGGTCTGATGACTGTGCAGGTTGATTCTATTGTGTAGGGCTGCGAAACCCTGTCGCCGACCAATGCCAGCGACGGGGCGAACTATAAGGTGCGGTTAATCGAGGCGCAACCGACAGGCTGTTTCAAACTCCACCCACCAGCGTCCCCTCCGCCATCCGCCGCTTATACGCACTGTCCCGACTCGCCAACCAGAAATACAACGGCGACGTCACCACCAACCCCACCACCCACGACAAATCCGCGCCGTTGATGTGCTGCGAAATCGGCCCCACGTACAGCGGTGTGTTCATGAACGGAATCTGCACCGCGATCCCCACCGCATAGGCCAGCAGCGCCTGGGGGTTGTAGCGCCCGTAGAGCCCGCCGTCCACGCGGAAGATCGATGCAATGTCGTACTTGCCTTTATGGATCGCGTAGAAGTCGATCAGGTTGATCGCCGTCCACGGCACCAGTACCACCAGCAGCACCAGGACCATGTCGACGAAGTGGCCGATAAAGTCTTTCGAGGCAAATACCGCGGCCACCGAACAGGCCGCGAGTACGATGATCGAGATCACGGCGCGGCTTTTCGCGGTGGGGATCCAGCGGTAGGCGAAGGTCTGCACCAGGGTGATGATCGACAGCACCGCACCGTACAGGTTGAGGGCGTTGTGGCTGATCACGCTGAGCAAGAACAGCACCAGCATCAACGGGCCGATGGCGCCGGTGGCGAGTTTGACCGCGTCCATGGTGTCCATGCCCACCGGGGTGGCGAGCACCGCGACGGCGCCGAAGATGAACGACAGGCTCGAACCCAGCGCCGAGCCCAGGTAGGTGGTCCAGAAGGTCGACGCGACGGGTACGTCGGCCGGCAGGTAGCGCGAATAGTCGGAGACGTAGGGCGCGAACGCGATCTGCCACAGCGCCGCCAGGGACACGGTGGCCAGCCAGCCGGAGAGGTTGAAGCTGCCGCGGGTCAGAAAGTCGCTGGTCTGTATATGGCTGAAGATGTAGCCGAAACCCAGCACGATCCCCGCGCCCAGTACCCAGGTGCCGATGCGGTTGAGTACGTGGATGAAACGGTAGCCGATGATGCCGATGATCCCGGAACCGATGGCGCCGATCACGATGCCCACCGGCACCGGCACGCTGTCGACCACACCGTGCAGGGATTTACCGGCCAGCACGATGTTGGAGGCGAAGAAACCGATGTACATCACCCCGGCGATCACCACCACCAGCAACGCGCCGAGGGAGCCGAATTGTGCGCGGCTCTGGATCATTTGCGGGATGCCCATCTGCGGGCCCTGGGCCGAGTGCAATGCCATCAACACGCCGCCGACCAGGTGGCCGACGAGGATGGCGACGATGCCCCAGATCAGATTGAGATGGAACAGTTGCACGCCCAGCGCACCCGTGACGATCGGCAACGGCGCGATGTTGCCGCCGAACCACAGGGTGAACAGGTCTCTTACCTTTCCGTGGCGATCTTCCGGGGGCACGTATCCAATCGTGTGTTTTTCGATAAGCGGGGCGCTGGATGTTGCAGTGGTAACCATGACGAGCTCCAAGGCAAGGTGAGTACGTTGACGTACTTCGCTGTGCGCCGCTCAGCGGCGCTTTGTTGTTGGAGCGATCATCTGCAATGGGGGCGGGGAGGTAAATTAGTAAGTTTGTTGCTATAGACCTTAAAAAAAGTATCTCGCGTGGCCACGCGCTCCGGTATGTTGCCCGCTTGTGTACTGGGGCGAAGTCCCACATTTGCGGAGGGCCCGATGGCTGCCTATAACCTGCGCCAGCTCAGATATTTCGTCACCACGGCCGAGTGCGGCAGCGTCGCCGAGGCGTCGCGCAAGCTGTATATCGCGCAACCGTCGGTGTCCACCGCGATCAAGCAACTGGAAGACAGCTTTGGCGTGCAGCTGTTTATCCGCCATCACGCCCAGGGCGTGTCGCTCACCCCCAGCGGCGCGCGCTTTTATCGCAAGGCGCTGGAGCTGCTGCGGGTGGCCCACGAGTTCGAGCAGAATGCGCTGGCCGACAATGACGTGGTGGCGGGGCAGATCGATATCGGCTGCTTTGAAACCGTCGCGCCGCTGTACCTGCCGCGTTTGATCGCCGGTTTCAAGGCGCGCTGGCCGGGGGTGGAAATCCGCATGCGCGATGGAGAGCAGCAGGAGTTGGTGCAGGCGCTGACGGCCGGCAGTATCGACGTGGCGATGCTGTTCGAGCATGACCTGGGCGCGACCATCGAGACCACGCCGTTGATGCCGCCGCAGCAGCCGTATGCGCTGTTGCCGGCCGATCACCGCTTTGCGCAGCAGGCCAAGGTGTCGCTCGCGGACCTGGTGCTGGAGCCGATGATCCTGCTGGATGTACTGCCGAGCCGCACGTACTTCGTGAGCATCTTTGAAGAGCGCGGCTTGACGCCGAACATCGTGTTCAGCTCGCCGTCGATCGAGATGGTGCGGGGCATGGTGGGGCGCGGGTTTGGCTTTTCGATCCTGGTGACCAGGCCGTTTACCGAGTACACCTATGATGGCCAGAAAGTCGTGTGTCTGCCGCTGGCGGAAACCGTCACCGGCTCGGGCTTGTCGGCCGTGTGGTTGCGCCGCGCACCGTTGACCAAGCCGGTGCAGTTGTTCGTCGATTACTGCCGCGAGGAGCTGGCGCGTTTGCTCGCCTGATCGGCGCGCTCAAGCCTGGGCCAACAACGCATCGGCCCGGCTGTCCTGGGTCACGCAGGCGTCAACTCTGATCGGCGCTGGGATTACTCCTCGGGCCCGACATTCCGGATGTTCAGTTGCTTCAACCGTGCGTCGAGTTGTGTGCCGAAGTTGTTGACCGCCTTCAAGTGCCCCGGGCTGTAAGTGTCATCCGGACGGTCCGGGCGGAAGTGGACGGACAGCGGCACCACGTTGCCCGGCGGGTTCAAGTTGTTATCGAGGTAGGGCCTGCCGTGGCTCGGGTTCAGATCCTTGATGCCGTTAGCTTCTGCCACGTCAAAAAAGGCATCTAGCGTGCGGTATGCATCCTCTTCTCTTACGGCCATGCGTATGCTTTCCCTGTCAGGTACACCCGCTTCGGGGCGCTGACGCAACTCTTCAGGCGGCGCAGCGTTGAGCGGGTTGTTCAACGGCGAGTGCGGTGGAATTCCTATCATGGTCAATACTCAAAGGCTGTTGAAGTGAAAACGGCTATTAGCCGTTTTCCTATGTGGGCCGCCTTCAAGTACGGTTCCATCAGCTGCGGGTAGCGATTGATGCAGGGTATGTCGCCGGCACAGCCGAGGGCCGTCAACGCAGCGCGTTCAGCATGCTGTGCAACATCTGATCGCACTGTGCCAACTGCGCCACACTCACAAACTCGTCCGGCTTATGCCCCTGGTCCATGCTGCCGGGCCCGCACACCACCGTGGGAATGCCCACCGCGTCGAACAACCCGCCCTCGGTGCCGAACGCTACCGTGCCGAACGCCCGCGAGCCGCAAAATGCCGCGATCAACTCGGTCGCCTCGCTCTGCTGATCGGTCATCAGCCCCGGATACGCCGACAGCTCGGTAAAGCGAATCGCACTCTGCGCGCTCACCGCCTGCATGCGCGGCAATACCTGCTGCTCGGCGTAGGCGCGCAATTCATCCGCCACCGCTTGCGGGGCCTGGCCCGGCAGCGCGCGGACCTCAAAATCAAACCGGCAGTCGGCGGGCACGATGTTCAGCGCCTTGCCCCCGCCAATCACCCCGGTTTGCACCGTACTGAACGGCGGATCAAAGCGCGCATCCTGCTTATCGCGCAGCCGTTGGCCGATGCGTCCCAGTTCGCCGATCAATTCGGCGGCATGCTCGATCGCATTCACGCCATGGGGCGCATACGCCGAATGACAGGCCGCGCCATGCACATCGCAGCGCATCGCCAGCTTGCCTTTATGACCGAGCACCGGTTTGAGTTCGGTCGGTTCACCGATGATGCACAGCATCGGCTTCACCGGCCGTTGTGCCAGCACGCTGAGCAACGAGCGCACGCCCAGGCAACCGACTTCTTCGTCGTAGGAGAGGGCGATATGCACCGGCCGGCGCAGCGTCGCCGCGACCAGCGCTGGCACCAGGGCCAGCACACAGGCGATGTAGCCCTTCATGTCCGCAGTGCCCCGGCCGAACAGCCGGCCGTCGCGTTCGGTCAGTTCAAACGGCGGCACGCTCCACGGCTGCCCATCCACCGGCACGACATCGGTATGCCCGGACAGCACAATCCCGGGCACCTCCACCGGGCCGATGCTGGCAAACAGGTTGGCCTTGGTGCGGGCCTCGTTGTAGATCAGTTCGCTGGGCACGCCGTGACTCGCCAGGTAATCGCGCACAAAGGCGATCAACTGCAGGTTGGACTCGCGGCTGGTGGTATCGAACCCCACCAGCGTCTGCAGCAACGCGCGGCTGCGGCTCATCGCTCGTCCCCGGCGACGCCATAGCCGGGCGCGTGGTCGGGGGCCAGGGCGCGGTCGACGTAGGCCTGCACTTGTGGGCGATAGGCATCCCACAGCGTGTGCAGTTGGCCGATCGGGTTGGCGTCGGCCCAATCCACCCGCAGGTCGATGATCGGCCAGGTCAGCTCGCCCACCACCTGCAACGCGGCCGAATGCACCGGGCCGGCTTCGCCACCGGCGGCGATGGCGGCATGCATCGCGGCCAAGAGTCGCTCGGCCAGTTGGCCTTCGCCTTGCTCGAAGGCCTGGACCATCGCCTCGATCACTGCGCGGTCGGCGAGCATATTGCCGGCCGCGACGCACTGTTCGCCCGACACCGCGTGGTGCTTGCCGAGGGTTTGGCTGCCGCTGAAATGCACGCTGCGGCCCAGGTGATCGATCGCGGTCAGTTGGCGGTATTGGCTGTAGCCGTTGCGGGTCAGCGCCTGGTCGATTGCGGCGGCGGGGGCCAGGCCTTGTTGCAGCAGGTCGAGCACGTCCGGGCCGAGGGCCGGCAGCGTGATGTTCTGGGTCGCGACTGCACCGACACCCGGCCGCAGCCAGGGGCAGCGTGCGCCGACGGCGATGCTCGAAGAGCTGATGGCGATGCCCAGTTGGCCGGTGTCGGCGCAACGGCCGACGATTGAAAAGGTCATGTACGGCTCCTTACTCGGGAATCACGGCGATCACATCGATTTCCATCAGCCACTGCGGCTGGCCCAGGGCCGATACCACCAGCCCGGTGGAAATCGGGAACACGCCCTTGAGCCATTTGCCGACTTCCTGGTACACCGGCTCGCGGTAGCGCGGGTCGATCAGGTAGGTGGTGGTCTTGACGATATGGCTGAGGTCGCTGCCGGCTTCTTCCAGCAGTTGCTTGACGTTGCGCATGGCCTGCTCGGCCTGGGCACGCGGGTCGCCGAGGCCCACCAGGTTGCCGTCGAAATCGCTGCCGACCTGGCCGCGCACATACACGGTGTTGCCGGCGCGCACGGCCTGGCACAGGTCATTGTCCAGGCTCTGGTTGGGGTAGGTTTGTTTAGTGTTGAACATGCGGATGCGCGTGTGGGTAGGCATCAAAAAACTCCGGGAAAAATGATCAGGCGCTGACAGGAGACGGGCGCACGAGCGGGGCCGCGACGCGATATTCGAGGTACTGACGCTGGGTGGCGATATGGTCGGCGAGGTATTTGGCGTCATGCCACACGCCCCAGATAAACGACGAGCCACGGCGCGACTGCCAGGGCAAACCGAGGAAGTAGATGCCGGCCTCGCTGGACACGCCGCGCTGGTGCTGCGGTTTGCCGGCGGCGTCGAACGCATCGACCTTCAGCCAGCCGTAATCCACGGCAAAGCCGGTGGCCCAGATGATCGAGGTGATGCCGGCGCGGGCCAGGTCCAGTTGCAGGATCGGCTGTTTCACGCACTCGGCATCGGCGAAGATGCGCCGGGCTTCGGGCTCCACGGGCAGGTCGAGGCCGTTGCGTTCGATATACGCATCCGCCGCGTCCAGCAGGGCCAGGTAGTTTTCGTCGCCGCGTGCGAGGTTCTCCAGCAGGGTGGGTTGGAAGGTGGCCACGCCGCCATGGAAAGACTCGGTGGGCCCGACCAGGGTCATGCCGCGCAGGGCCAACTCGCGGAAGTCGATGGTCTTGCCGCCGTGGGCGCCGCTCACGGCAATGGTCACGTGTTCGCGGCCGGGCTTGATCGCGGCCTGGTCCCATTCGCCCAGTACACCGAGCCACCAGCAGAAATCACGCTGGCGATAGGCGCGCGGCGGGCGGTCGTGGGCGCCGACCGACAGGTACACCTGACGGCCGCTGCGCTGCAGTTCATCGGCGATCTGCACCCCCGACGAGCCGGCGCCCACCACCAGCACCGCGCCTTGGGGCAGTTGGCCGGGGTTGCGATAGTCGGCGGAATGGATCTGATGCAGTGCTGTGTCTGTCGGCGCGATCGCCGGGATCACCGGCGTCTGGAACGGCCCGGTCGCCGCCACCACGCGGTTGGCTTCGATCACGCCGTCGCTGGTGTGTACGGTAAAACCGGGGCGGCCGACATTGCGCAGCACCGAGGTGACTTCCACGCCGGTGCGGATCGGCGCATTGAACTGGCGTGCATAGGCTTCGAAGTAATCCGCCACGCGCTCTTTCGGCGCGAAGGCATCCGGGGCGAGCCCTTCGAAGGCGAGGCCGGGAAAGCGGTCGTGCCAGGCCGGCCCGTTGGCCACCAACGAATCCCAGCGGCTGCTGCGCCAGCGCTCGGCGATCCGGCTGCGTTCCAGCACCAGGTGCGGCACGCCGTGCTTGCTCAAATGCTCGCTCATGGCCACGCCGGCCTGGCCGGCGCCTACCACCAGGGTGTCTGTTTGGGTGATTGCTTGCGTCATGTGTCTGTCCTTGCGTAATGCAGTTGGATTCAGCTTGGGCATGACTTCAAGGTAGGGGGCGGGCGGTTTTTAATAAAATATTATTAAGCTGGGAAGTGAGCATAAATATCGGATGCAAAGGGCCTCGGCAGGCGATGGCAAGGCGATGCTGGATCACCTCGAAGCGCTGGCGAGGACGCTCAGGATCGAGGAGTTGGTGCTGGATGCGAGGTTGAATGCGGCCACCCGTTACCGGCGGTGCGGGTAGGTGGGGCACGATGAGGCGATTCACCACTCGCCGTCGGGGTTGCAGTGGGCGTGTATCCCAAAAAAGCCGGCGATCTGTGTCTGTCGCGCAGCACTCCAAGTGGTTAGGGTCGGTTCACGTTAACTGACGACCGAGCCCACCATGGAACTCACTGCTGTCCCGTTTGGCATCACCGACTGGTCCACCCTCGAACCCGAGCTTCATCCAGGCATCACCGGCAGTGCCTGGTGGCGCACTGGCCACTTTGGCACCACCCGTGTACGCATGGTCGAATACACCCCCGGCTACCTGGCCGATCACTGGTGCTGGCGTGGGCATGTGCTGCTGTGCCTCGAAGGCGAGCTGCACACGGAACTGGAAGATGGCCGCCAATTCACGCTGACGGCCGGGATGAGTTATCAGGTGGGAAACAACATGGAAGGGCATCGCTCCTCGACGCGGGTTGGCGCCAAGCTGTTCATCGTGGATTGAACCGGCGCCAGCCCATCAATGCATCTTGCCAGGGGCCATGCCATCCAACCCACGGGCAGCGGCCTTGACCTCGACGGTCTGCCGCTCGCCCTTGGCGTTTTCCACGGTCAAGGTCAGCGGCACCTGGTCGCCTTCCTTGATCTGCCCGGTCAGGCCCATCAGCATCACGTGATAACCGTCCGGGTCGAGCTTGACCGGGGTGCCTGCGGGCAGGGTGATCGAGTCCACCGGGCCCATTCGCATCACATCGTCCTTCATGCTCATTTCATGGATCTGCACGTCCTTGGCCACCGGCGAGGCGACGCGCAGCAGTTTGCTGTCGCTGTCGGCCGTCACGGTCATGAACGCGCCACTGGATGGCTGGCCCGGCACCGTGGCGCGCACCCACGCGTCGCTGACCTGGACCTGGGCGCTGGCGTGCGCGGCGAGGCCCAGCAGGGACAGACCGATCAGGGTGCGCTTGAGGTGTTGAACGGCAGTCATTAGCAGACCTCCATGACGGTGAGCAGGTCTTCTGCACACTCTTTAGCGTTAAGGGATGCCGACAGGCCCAGGCGCAGGTTGCCGCGGGTGTCGAACACGAAACTGGTGGCGGTGTGGGACAGGGTGTAGGTGTCGCCGGCGGGGACCTTTTCATAAAAGATCCCGAATTCCTTGGCGGCCACGGCGATCTCTTCCGGGGTGCCGTACAGCGCTTCGAAGCTGGGGTCGAAGGCCTTGACGTAGCGGTCGAGGATCTCTGGCGTGTCGCGCTCGGGGTCGAGGGTGATAAAGATCACCTGCATGATCTCGCCGTCGCGGCCCATCAGTTTCTTGGCCTGGGCGGCGCGGGCGAGGGTGGTCGGGCACACGGCCGGGCACTGGGTGAAGCCGAAAAACACCACCGGCATCAGGCCACGGTACGAACTCAAGGTGACGGTTTCACCCTGGGTATTCTTGAGCTTGAAGGTGCGGCCCATGATCTTGTCGCTCAAGTCCTTGCCGTACTTGAAATTCAACTTGGGGCTGTTGTCACAACCGGCCAGCAGGCCCAGACCCAACAGGCCCATGCCGGTCAGGACCTTGCGGCGGGTGAATAACGTACTCATCAACTGTGCATCCTGTGAAGCGCCTGCCTTGCTCTGGATCTATACGCCAGGCGTTGAAAAGGAGTAAACGCGGAGGGCGCCAAGTCTACCAACCCTGGCCGATGCGCGTAATCTGCGACGTTCTGCCACAGGGGCGCGCCGCGCTTCATCCCTGCGGGGCTTCGATGGTAGAGTCGCCGCCATGAAACTGCGCCGCTCGGACCGTTCGCTGATCGCCTGGACCCTGTACTTCTGTGTCCTGCTGAACCTGTTCGTGTGCGGTTTGGGCCATGGCCAGATGCTCGGCCAGCAGCTCAATGGTGTCGGTGGCGCGTTCTGTTCGGTGGACAGCAACCAGGCGCCACTTTCCGACAAAGGGTTGGGTAGCCCGGCTTCCAGCGATATCTCGAACTACTTTGCCTGCCCGCTGTGCGCTGCCGCGAGCGTGGCCATCGTGTTCCTGATCGGCCTGGCCTGGCTGCTGGGCCTCGGCCAGACCCCACGACCGGCCCATGAACGGCGCAACAAGGCGCCGCCGCGTTATTCCTGGCCCTCGGCCAACCCCCGCGCATCCCCCGCATTCTGACGTGTGCCTTGGGCTTCCTGTGATCAGGAGGCGTTTTATCGTCACGACTGTGAGTGCGTTTTATGAAGCCTCTATTGCCTGCCGGCGCCAGCCGCCTGGTCAGCAAGGCGGCGCGCCGCCTGCACACGGAGCCGGCGCGACCGGAATACCCGAGCAATTCGCGTAGCTTCGTGCATCTGGATGCACGCCTGTTGCCCTATTGGCACACCTTGTTCGACATCTGCCCGGCGCTGCTCAAGCTCGACCCGCCCGAGGGCTTGAACCTGTTTCGCAGCTTCATGACCTGGGCCTACCACAACCAGCTGGCGCAGGACTGGACCTGGCACCTGAACATCGGTCGCTGGCTGCTGGGCTCGCCGTACCGCGCGCAGATCGACGATGAACCGATCGACGCGTTCATGGCCGCGGCGGCGGCGCGGTGGGTCGACACCGATGACAGCCAGGCCCAGGGTGTGGTCCTGGCCTGGCAGGGTTCGGAAGTCTTCGATTGGAAGGGCAGCGCGTTTGCGCTCGACGAACAGCCGCCGTTGCCGCCTCCCGCCTGGGACTTCGCCTGGTGCCCGTTGACCCGGCGTGGCGGTTTCAGCGCTTGGTTGCCGGTGCCGTGAAGTGCCCGCCGCCGGCACCCCGTGGAGGCTTGCACGCCCCGGCGAGGCTGGTGGGCTCCGGCGATTGTTACAAAAAGTGAAAAACTGAATGACGGTTTTAGCGACTATTTCCCGGCCGCCCAACGCTATACCGTGCGCGCACCCGTTAGATGCAGCACCACCCGACTGACAAAGAACAGGGTTGGGCTGTGACGGGTCGCCTCAATTACTTTCAGGAGCCTTCATGAACCACAAGACTTGCATGGCGCTCGCCGTCTCCCTGGGCGCCGCGCAGCAGGTGGCTGCGTCGGGTTTTATCGACGACAGCAAAGCCACCCTCGACCTGCGCAATTTCTACTACAACCAGGACACCCGTAACGCCAAAGCCCCTACGGATAAGGAGTGGGGCCAGGCGTTCATGTTCAACTACCAGTCCGGTTTCACCGAGGGACTGGTCGGTTTTGGTCTGGACCTGCAAGCCATGTATGGCCTACGCCTGGACGCCTCGGGGCGCGCGGGCAAGGCTGGTGAAGACAACACCCCCGGCAGTGTTTTCCCGTTGTCCGATGGCAAGGCCGCCAACGACTTCAGCAAGACCGGCGCCACCGGCAAGATGCGTATCTCCCAGACCCAGCTCAAAGCCGGCACGCTGATGCCCAAGCTGCCCGTGCTGACGACTGAAGACGGCCGGCTGTTGCCGCAGACGTTCCGTGGCTATCAAGTGGACTCCAAGGACCTGCAGGGCTTCAACCTGATCGCCGGTAAAATCGAGCAGGTACTGGACCGTAACTCCAGTAACGGCCAGGGCATGTCCATTGCCGGTGCGAATGATCCGGTCAAGGGCAAGTCCAGCAACCAGTTCTACTACGGTGGGGTGGATTACGCCGTCAGCAAGCAACTGCAACTGCAGTACTACTACGCCAACCTGGAGAATTTTTACCAGCAGCACTTCTTGGGCCTGATCCACAACTGGCAGTTGCCGGTGGGGCAGTTCAAGACTGACCTGCGCTATTTCTACAGCACTGCCGACGGCAAGAACGCCAGCGCCGCCGGGCGTGGCGAAGGCTATGTCAGCTCGGGGTATTACGGCGCGGGCGTCAACGCCGGCAAGGTCGACAACCGTCTGTGGAGTGCGCTGTTCACCTACGGCCTGTACGGGCATTCGCTGAGCCTCGGTTATCAGAAGACCACCGGTGAAAGTGACTTTCCGCATATCAACCAGGGGCAGGGCCGTTCGCTGTACCTGATCACCAACTCCCAGTCGCTGAAGTTCGTCAATGCCGGGGAACAGGCCACGGTAGGCAGCTACGCCTACGACTTCAGCAGCCTTGGCCTTCCGGGCCTGCGCTCGAGCGTGACCTACATCCGCGGCAGCCACATCCAGACGGCAGGTCGCGACAACAGCGAGTGGGAGCGCGACCTGCGTGTCGATTACGTGATCCCCTCGGGCACGTTCAAGGGCCTGGGCCTGACCTGGCGCGGAGCGGTGTGGCGCGGTAACGACACGGCCGACAAGGACGAGACGCGACTGATCGTCAGCTACAGCATCCCACTGCTGTAAGCCGCACTCTCGCAACGCTTGATCGGTATCAAGGCCTCGCGTTGCGCCAGGCCGCACACTGAAGTCCCAACGGCCGGTCCCCTTGAGAGGCCACCATGCTTTACCCCGTGTTTTTAGTGGCCCACCTGTTCGCCGCGCTGATCTTCATCGGCACGGTGTTTTTCGAGGTGCTGATCCTGGGGCACCTGCACCGGCAATTGCCGGCGCGGGTGATGGTGTTGGTGGAGCAGGGCGTCGGCCAGCGTGCCCGGGTATTGATGCCGTGGGTGTTGCTGGTGCTGTTCGGCGCGGGCCTGGGCATGGTCTGGCTGCGCTACCTGCCGGTGCTGGCTGCGCCGTCGGCGTCGGCTTTCGGCACCTTGCTGACCCTCAAGCTGATCCTGGCGGCCAGCGTGCTCCTGCATTTTCTGCTGACCATGGCGCGCATGCGCTGGGGCTCGGTGAGTGCGCGTTATGTCCGCTGGGTGCATCTGAGCCTGTTCGCGCACATGGTCGCCATTGTGCTGCTGGCCAAGGGCATGTTTTACCTGAACTGGTAGACGGGCGGGGCTGCGACCTTGATGCACATCAAGGCGTGTGACCCAAGCGCACCGGACAATGCACCACCGCCGCCCGAACCGGAGTCCGTCATGCGTACCCTTCTTCATCCCGCTCGCTTTCGTCACGATCAAGGCGTGTTGGACTTGGCTTGCCAAACGGACACCCGTCGCTTCCATGCCGGTGTCGGCTCCCTTGACCTGTTGCGCGCCTTGCGCAACAGCCGCCAGTGCCAGCGGCCCCTGGCATTGAACCTGCACTGGCCGGCGGGCGACGTTGGCGCTGAGTATTTGCACAGCCTCACCCAGGAAATCCAACTGATCGGCTGCCAACTCGGCGGTCGCCAGCCGGTCGATCACTTTCACCTGCGCGGCACCACACCGGCGTTCGCCCAGGTGCAGCAGTTGATGGCGCAGTTGCACGAGCGCTTCAATTTTCTCGACCACGACCGGGGTGACTACTGCGTCGACCTCGACCCCGGGCACACGGACTGGGCCACCATGGGCCTGCTGCGCGAACAAGGTTTCAACCATGCAAGCATCGGCGTGCCGGACGCCAACCGCGAGGGGCCGCTGTGCCAGGCGCGGTATCAGGACCCGGCGCCGATCGAATCGCTGGTGGATGCGGCCCGCACCTTCGGGTTTCGCTCGGTGAACATCGACCTCGGCTACGGCCATGCCTGGCAGACCCCGGCCAGTATCGAGCTGAAACTGGCCAGCCTGATCGCCCTGGAGCCGGATCGCTTGCAGGTATTCGATTACGCCCATGCGCCTGTGCGCTATCAATCCCAACAACCCCAGGCGTTCAGCAGCGAGGCGGATAAGAGCGCGATGCGCCGTATTTGCTTCCAGCTCCTGGCCGCGGCGGGCTATCACTACATCGGCCTGGGGCAGTTCGCCCGGGCCGACGACGACCTCAAGCAAGCCCAGGAACGCGGGCGCCTGAGCCGTAACTGCGAAGGCTTCACCCTGCACGGTTACTGCGACCACATCGGTTTCGGCGTGGGCGCCATCAGTCAGATCGACACGTTGTGCGCGCAGAACACGGCCGATGCCCGCGAGTACCGTGAGCAATTGGGCAATGGTCAGCTCGCCACATGCCGGGGCTGGTTCCGCGAAACCTCTGACCCGGTGCGCCTGCACGTGGCCGAGCGCCTGGCCTGTGACCTGGAGCTGGATGTGCAGGCGGTGGAACGGCGCTACGGCCTGGTGTTCGCACGCTATTTCGCCTACCTCTGGCCGTTGCTGGAAGCGCTGCACCGCGACGGTCTGATCGAGCTGTCCCCGACGTTCATCTGGTTGCTGCCCGCCGGCCTGCCGCAGGTGGACGGTATTTGCGCATTGTTTGAACGTGCCGTGCTCGCCACCCCGGTCAGCGCCAACGACGAGGTGATCGACACATGAGTGCTTTTGAATTCGACCGTGCCCTGGTCCACAAATACGACCGACCGGGGCCACGCTATACCTCGTACCCGACCGCGCCGCAGTTCAACAGCGCCTTTGCTCTGGATGACTATCACCAGGCGGTCCGCGCCAGCCATGAGGTGGCCGCGCCCAAGGCGTTGTCGGTGTACATCCACATCCCGTTTTGCCAGAGCCTTTGCTATTACTGCGGTTGCCACAAGATCATCACCCGCAAGACCCATCGGGCCGTGGAGTACCTGGCGTATCTCAAGCGTGAGATCCAGATGCAGGCGGCGCTGTTCGAGCGTTCCCGGCGCCTGACCCAGTTGCACCTGGGCGGCGGTACGCCGACCTATCTGGACGACGCGCAATTGGCCGAGCTGATGGCCTGCCTGGTCGAACACTTCACCCTGGATGACAGCGACGCCCATGAGTTCTCCATCGAGGTCGACCCGCGCACCATCAGCGTTGAGCGGATCAACACGTTGCGCGGCCTGGGCTTCAATCGCCTGAGCTTCGGCGTGCAGGACTTCGACCCCGACGTGCAGGCGGCGGTCAATCGCGTGCAAAGCGAAGCGCAGATCCTGCAACTGGTGGCCGCGGCGCGTGAGGCGCGCTTCAAGTCGGTGAGTGTCGACTTGATCTATGGCCTGCCGCTGCAAACCGTGGACAGCTTCGACGTGACCTTGAGCAAGCTGATCGCCCTGCGCCCTGATCGGGTGGCGGCTTACAGCTACGCGCACCTGCCGAGCCAGATCCGTGCCCAGCGCATGATCCGTCCCGAAGACATGCCGCCGCCGGCGCGCAAGCTGGAACTGCTGGAACTGACCATCCGCCGCCTGACCGAGGCCGGTTACGTCTACATCGGCATGGACCACTTCGCCTTGCCCGACGACGAGCTGGCGCTGGCCCGTGCCAACGGTACCTTGCAGCGCAACTTCCAGGGCTATTCGACCCATGCCGACTGCGACCTGATCGGCCTCGGCGTGTCGGCCATCGGCAAAGTCGGTGACAGCTACAGCCAGAGCGTCAAGGAACTGTCCCAGTACTACGCCCGACTCGACGCGGGGATGCTGCCGGTGCAGCGCGGCTATCGGCTCAACCCGGATGACGTACTGCGCCGCGAGGTGATCAATGGCCTGATGTGTGATGGTCGAGTCGACTTCCCACAGATCGAGGCCACCCATGGCGTGCGCTTCAACGACTATTTCGCCGAGGCACTGCTGCAATTGGACGAGCAGGTGGCGGACGGGTTATTGCTGATCCAGGCCGATGCGCTGCAACTGTTGCCCAAGGGCCAACTGATGGTGCGCAGCGTGGCGATGGCCTTTGACGCCTACCTGGGCGGCGCGCACAAAGGCCAGTTTTCCCGCACGGTTTAAGCGAAGAGGCCTGTATCCGCTGTGGGAGCTGTTGATCGCCATGTCCGCCCGCAGCGCGGTCCCACATTTGATCGTGGTTGTTTTTGAATACTGGGCTAGTCGGCAAAACTGCGATCGAAGAAATAAATCTTCCCAGGCTTCAAGTTCTCCATCGTCGCCTGGGGCCTGCCGCCTTCGCCTTGTTTCTTGCGCCCCGTTTCCCGCAAATACCCCTGCTCAGTCAGCTTCAGCAAACGCTGGCGAATGCTGGTCTTCAACACCGGCCGCGCGAGCACCAGTGAGAAGATCGCCGTCGCTTCCGGGGCGCTGAATTCCTGGCCCAGGAACATCAGCGGCAAGCTGCTGTACAGCGACTTGGACAGTAACCGCTCCTGCACGGCGGCCACGATGGTGTTGTGATCGAACGGCAACTTGATGCGGCCGTCGGCTACCGCATCCAGCGAAAACCAGCCTTGATGCTCGCCCAGCGTCACCTCATCCGCGATGATCGCCAGGTAGAAAGTGGACGACGACCAGCAACGCGGGTCGCGGAACGCGTCGCCCACCGTACCCACTTGCTCGCTCCACACCAGGTCGAGGCCGACTTTGTCACTTGCGCGCAGGCGCTCCACGGCATCCGTGAGGCTCAGGTCCTGCACGTCGCCATTCACCACCACACCCGGCAGGGCCCAATGCCCGGCGAAGGGTTCGGCCTCGCGCTTGTTCAGCAGCAGCTTCAGTTCTCCTGCCGCGCGGCAGTAGAACAACACGCACAGGTCGACGGTGTGGAGGTAGGCGCTAAGTGGCATGTGCAGTCCTTCTAAACAGCGGGGGGCACAGTCTAACGGATCGAACAAATATGTCATGTACTGACTAAAGCCTAGATAAACAAATCTTTCTTGCAATGAAAGTACATGACGTGTACTTTTGTTTTCAGGCCACAGGAGACCCGCCATGACCCTCTCGAAACATGCCATCGCTTCATTCGACGTCGACGCCCAGAAGAGCTTTACGCCGCTGTGCCCCAACGAATTGCCAGTGGCCGAAGGGGACCTCATCGGTGCCGAACTCAACTACATGGCCAGCCTCGCGGGCTACCGTGTCGGCAGCAAGGACGCCCACACTCCGCATGCGCCGTGGGTGGTCAAGCAACACAGCGAGATGCTGCAACCCACCGGCCTGGCTCACGCCGATGTCACCTGGGTCAGCCACTGCGTGCCGGGCACCGAGGGCTTCACCCTGCTCGACGAACTGCCCACCCCGTATGACTACGATTACTTCATCTGGAAAGGTGTCGAACCCGACCTGCACCCTTACGGCGCCTGCTACCACGACCTGCACGACAAGCTGTCCACGGGCGTGATCGAGTACCTCAAGGCCCAGGGCGTAAGCCGCGTGATTGTCGGCGGCCTGGCCCTCGACTACTGCGTCAAGACCACCGCGTTGCAACTGCTCAAGGCCGGCCTGGAAGTGGTGCTGCACCTGCCGGCGTGCCGCGGTATTACGCAGGAGGGCGGCGTACAGGCCGTCAACGAATTGCTCAAGGCCGGTGCCGGCATCAGCCGCACCCGCGAAGAACTGGCCGCGATGGCCACGCGTTAAGGAGATACGCCATGGAAAGTGCCTACGACTACGAAACCCCGGTGATCCAGGGTTTGCTCGACACCGACTACTACACCTTCACCATGATGCAGGCTGTGTTGCACCAGCATCCGAATGTCGACGTCGAGTACAACTTCATCGTCCGTTCCAAGGAAAAACTGGGCCACTTGATCCCGCAACTGCGCGATGAACTGGAAAAACTCGCCGGCCTGCAGATGCGCGAAGGCGAGCTGCGCTTTCTGTTCAACCCACGCTTTCGCGAATACCTCACGCCGGATTACGAGCGCTTCCTCGGCCTGTTCCGCTTCAACCTGCGCTATATCCACGTCAGCGAAGTCGACGGCCAACTGAACATCCGCGTCGTCGGCCCGATGTTGCACTGCATCATGTTCGAACAGCCGGTATTGGCGCTGGTCAGCGAGCTGCGCAACCGTGACAAATACCCCGATGTGAGCCTGGAGGACGTCACCCGCAAGCTCTACCAGAAATTCGACTGGCTGGAGAAAAACCTCAGCCGCGACGAACTTGCCGACCTGCGCGTCTCCGACTTTTCCACGCGCCGGCGCCTGTCGTTCAAGGCCCAGCGCGAAGTGGTGGACATCATGCGCCGCGACTTCCCCGGCCAGTTCGTCGGCACCAGCAACGCGCACCTGGCCTACGCGTTCGACCTGCCGCTGATCGGCACCATGGCCCACCAATGGTTGATGGTGCACCAGCAACTGGGCCGCCTGCGCGAAAGCCAGAACGCCGCCCTGGAAAACTGGGTACGTGAATACCGCGGCCGCCTGGGTATCGCCCTGACCGACTGCATCAGCACTGACTTCTTCCTGAAGGACTTCGACCTGTACTTCGCCAAGCTCTACGACGGCCTGCGCCAGGACTCCGGCGACCCTATCGTCTGGGCCGATAAAGTCCTGGCCCGCTACAAGCAACTGGGTATCGACCCGATGACCAAGGACCTGATGTTCTCTGACGGCCTGAACTTCGAGAAATGCCTGCCGATCCTGCGCCACGTGCGCGGCAAGGCCAAGTTCGGCTTCGGCATGGGCACCAGCCTGGCCTGCGATGTGGAAGGCGTCGAGCCGCTGAGCATCGTGATGAAGCTGGTGCGGGTACACGGTGAGCCGGTGGTGAAATTCTCGGATGACCCGATCAAGAATGTCTGCGAAGACGCTTCGTTTTTGCGGTACGCAACGCAAGTATTCAACGTCGGCAGCGTGGAGGTGTGACATGCAAACCCAGGACCGTATTGCCCTGGAACTGAATATCAACCGCTCGTTGGTCAAGGGGGGCGCGCCCCGGGAGATCCAACGGCGTATCGACTTCATCAAAACCACCCTGCGCCATTCCGGTTGCAAGGCTCTGGTGCTGGGCATCAGCGGCGGCGTCGATTCGCTGATGGCCGGGCGCCTCTGCCAACTGGCGGTAGAGCAACTGCGCAGCGAAGACTACGCCGCAGGCTTTATCGCCCTGCGCTTGCCCTACAAAACCCAGGCCGACGAAAGCGACGCCCAGGCCTCCCTGGCCTTCATCACCCCCGACCACATCGACACCCTCAACATCGCCGCCAGCGTCGACGGCCTGATGGCCTGCCTCACCGCCACCGAAGCCAGCGCCGCCCAGGTCGACTTCATCAAAGGCAACGTCAAGGCCCGCACCCGCATGATCGCGCAGTACGCGATGGCCAACCTGCACAACGGCCTGGTGGTCGGCACCGACCACGGCGCCGAAGCATTGATGGGGTTTTTCACCAAGTTCGGTGACGGCGCGTGCGACCTGGCGCCGTTGTCGGGCCTGACCAAGACCCAGGTGCGCCTGCTGGCTGATGCCCTCGGTGCCCCGGCGAATCTTGTGCACAAACAACCTACCGCCGACCTCGAAGAGCTGGCACCGGGCAAGCTGGATGAGCAGGCATATGGCTGCACTTATGAAGAGATCGACGCCTACCTGATGGGTGAGCCGGTGGGCGAACGGGTGCGAACGATTGTGGAGCAAGCCTATCTGAAGACCGCCCACAAACGCGCGCTACCCATCGCACCTCGGTAGGCGCCGAGCAGGCGAATGAAACGCTACCGCTCAATCGACCGACTCCACCGCGCATTCCACTCCGGCCGCGCCTGGTTCACCTGGTCCCAATCAATCGAAATCGCTGTCTGCAAATAACCCTGCATCGCCTCCACTCGGGCGCGGGTCTTGTCGCTGGTGGGCGTGGTCGGGTTTGACGGGATCTGATCACCTTCCTCCAGCGCCGGCGCCTGGGCTTCGGCGGTCAGCAGGAAGGCCGCGAGTTTCTGCGCCAGTTCCGGTTGGTCGTTGCGTGCGATCACGCATTCGGCCACGTTCAGCACCACGGCGCCTTCCTTGGGTTGCGCGTATTCCATCGGCACGCCGAGCAGTTTCTGGGTGGCGACCTGGGTCGGGGTGAGGGGGAAGATTGCCGCTTCGTCGGTTTGCACCATCTCGGAGATTTTCGCGGAGCTGGCGATGTACTCCAGCACGTTGGGGCCGACGGCTTTGGGCCAGGCCTTGAAGCCCGGTTCCACGTTGGTCTCTGAGCCACCCTGGAGGCGGTTGAACATCAGGAAACCGTGCAGGCCGAAGGTCGATGAGGCCAGGGACTGGAACACCACTTTGTCCTTGAAGCGCGGGTCGGCCAGGTCCATCCACGAGGTCGGCGCAGCCCAGCCTTTCTCTTTGAACAGCCTGGCGTTGTAGCCCAGGCCGGTGACGCCGAGGGTCACGGCCACGGCTTGGTCCTTGATTTTCGCCTTGGCCGGGATCTGCTCCAGGGTCGGGCTCGGCGCCAGTTTGTCGCACAGGCCCATGGAGATGGCGCGGTACATGATGCCGTCGTCGAGGAACATCACATGCATCTGCGGGTTGTCTTTGTTGGCCTGGACCTTGGCGAGGATGTCCGACGACGTGCCGGGCACGATCACCACCTTGACGTTATTGGCCTTTTCGAACGCGGGCAGCACCTTGTCGGCATACACTCGTTCCATGGTGCCGCCGTTCATGCCCAGGTACAGCGTCGGGGCGGCATGAGCGGTGGAGGCGAGCAGAGCGAGGGACAAGCAGGACAGCGCAATACGAGTATTCATGGATGTTTTTCCTCTCAGGCTTGGAAACGACGGATGGAAAACGCTTCGATGGGTTGCCGGCTGGCCCCTGTGCAGACGATCTCTGCCAGGGCTTCACCGACCGCCGGGCCCAGCTGGAACCCGGCGCCGGCAAAGCCGAAACCGTGGAGCAGGCCAGGCTGGGTGCTGCTGGGGCCGATCACCGGTTCATGATCGGGTAGGTAACCTTCGGTGCCGCTCCAGGTGCGAATCGCCTGGGCACCCTTGAGAAACGGGTACAGCTCGCCGGCATGGCGCAGAATCTCCAGCACCGCCGCTTGCCCGGGCCGCGCCTGCCGGGGGCCAAGCGCAAAACCGCGCCCGCCGCCGAGGATGCAATTGCCCCGGGCCACCTGGCGCGCATAAATCCCGCCGCCTTCGACGCCGGTGCTGACGTTCATCACCACGGGCAGCGGCTCGGTGACCAGCATGGCCGGGTGCGCAGAAGTCATGGGGACCGGCTCGCCGAATTGCGCGGCGACGGTCCCTGCCCAGGCGCCGGCGCAATTGAGCAGCCATGGCGCCTGCAGGTGCAGGCCGTTGGCGCAATCCACCTGGAACTGGCGGCTGTCATGTTCGATGCGGATCACCTCGGCCTGCTCGTAGACACACGCGCCAAGGCGTTGCGCGGCACGGGCGAAGGCGGGGGATACCAGGCGCGGGTTGGCATGGCCATCTTCGGGGCATAACGACGCACCCACTGCGATATCCCCGACCCACGGAAAACGTGCGCGCAGCTCGGCGTAATCGAGCAACTGCAAGCCCAGGCCAAAGCCCCGCGTGTGTTCGGCATACGCCTGCAACGCGGCAAAATCCCCATGACTGCGCGCCAGTTTCAAATGCCCGGAGCGCACGTATTCGCCGTCGATACCGATCAAGCCGGGCAGGTCGGCCCACAACTGATGGGCGCGCTGCGACAACGGCAGCTGATGCAACGGGCGTCCCTGGCGCCGCACGCCGCCATAGTTCACGCCACTGGAGTGCGAGCCGCAGAAGTCCCGGTCCACCAACGCCACACGCTGACCTTTGTGCGCCAGCATCAAGGCCGCCGACGCACCGACAATCCCGCCGCCGAGGACGATGACGTCGATCATGGCTGCACCTCCACGCCAAACGGCAGCGGCTTGATCGGGGCCTGGCCACGCAAACGCCCGACGTCTTCTATCCCGCGACCACTGCGCTCGGCGACGATTTCAGCCGCCGCCAGCCCGCACATGCGCCCCTGGCAGCGACCCATGCCCACCCGGCAATGGGCCTTGACCCGATTGATTTCCCAATGACCTTCATCCACCACGGTGCGGATATCGCCAACCCGGACTTCTTCACAGCGACACAGCATCAAGTCGTCCGGCGCCTGCGCGGCCCAGTCTGCCGGGAAGGGAAACGCAGTCTCCAGGCCCTGGCGAAAGCGCTGGATGCGCGCCAATTGCCGCTCAAGCAGGGCCGGGCGCTGATGATCGATCGCGACGCCTGCATCTTCCAGCACCGCCAACGCCGCCCGCTCACCGGCCATCTGCGCGGCATCGGCACCCATGATCCCGGCACCGTCGCCCGCCAGGTACACTCCGTCGACGCTGCTGCGCCCGGCACAGTCCCGTTGCGGCAACCACGCACGGTTCAAGGCATTCCAGGCAAATTCACAACCGAGCAGGTCTGCCAACTGCGTTTCGCTGCGCAGCGCATGGGCGAAGGCCACAGCGTCGCAGGCCAGGGTGTGCTTGCGCCAACGTATGCCGCTGACCCGTTGTTCGCCGTCGATCTGCTGCAGCGTCACGCCCTGATGCACGGGAACGCCATGGGCCGTGAGCCAGGCGCGGTAATACAAGCCCTTGGCCAAGGTCGCCGGTTGTCCGAGCAGCGCCGGCAAGGCGCGGCATTGGGCGCTGAACGGCGCGCTGTCGAGCACGGCGACCACATCGGCGCCGGCCTTGGCGTATTGATACGCCACCAGATACAGCAACGGCCCGCTGCCACAAAACGCCACGCGTTCGCCGATGGCGCAACCTTGGTACTTCAAGGCGATTTGCGCCGCACCCAGGCTGTAGACACCGGGCAAGGTCCAGCCCGGCACCGGCAGGATACGGTCGGTGGCGCCGGTGGCGACGATGATCCGCGAATACTCGACGCTGGCTGCGTGACCGTTGTTCAACAGGTCCAGGCGCCGATCCTCGGCATTCCACACCAGGGTTTCGGGCCGGTAGTCGATCAGCGGCGCCAGTTCATCCAGGGTGCGATGCACGGCCTCGGCCTTACCCGCCTCAAATCCGTATATTTGCCTGGCGGTGCGTTGGAAGCCTAGGGGTTGGCGGCGATAGATTTGCCCGCCGCCGCGCAGGCTTTCGTCCACCAGGCAAGGCGTTACGCCGTGGTCGAACAGGGTGCGCGCGGCACTGATTCCTGCCGGGCCTGCGCCCACGATCACCACCGGCTTCATAACTGGCGCCCCGGGTCGCGGCTGATCGCCTGGCCTTCTTCCAGCAGGGTCGAACAGGCGCGCACGCGTTGTCCGTCCGCCAGGCGCACCCAGCAGTCCTGGCAGGCGCCCATCAAGCAAAACCCGGCGCGGCGTTCGGCACTGAAATCGCTGCCGCGCAGGTGCTCGGCGCAGGTCAGTACCGCCGTCAGCAGGGTGTCGCCGAGCAAGCCTGTGGCCGGTTGCCCGTCGAGGGTAAACGCCAGGGCAGGGCGTGCGGTTTCGGTCAATCGTTTGAACAAGGCCATCAGTGTTTTCCCACCAGCACGCGATCCAGGCCGTAGACCCGGTCGAGCACAATCATGGCCGCCGCCGTGAGGGCAATCACCAGCGCCGACACTGCCGCCATCATCGGGTCGATGGATTCGGTGGCGTACACGTACATACGCACCGGCAAGGTTTGCGTGGCCGGCGAGCTGACGAAGATCGATAAGGTCACTTCGTCGAAACTGTTGATGAAAGCCAGCAACCAGCCGCCGGCCACGCCGGGCAGGATCATCGGCAACGTCACCAGGCGAAACAGCGTGAAGCGTCCGGCACCGAGCGATTCGGCCGCCTGCTCGGCACTGCGATCGATCCCGATCGCTGCTGCCAATACCAGGCGCAGCACATAGGGCGTGATGATCACCACGTGCGCCAGCATCAGCCAGGTGAAGCTGCCGTTGACGCCCATCAAGGCGAACAACCGCAGCATCGCCACCCCCAACACCAGGTGCGGGATGATGATCGGCGACAGGAACAACGCACTGAAGAAGTTACGTCCCGGGAACTGATACCGGCTGATTGCAAGCGCCGCCGGCACTGCAATCAGCGTCGCCAGGGTTGCAGCGGTAAATGCCAGGATCAGGCTGTTGTAGAACGCCTGGATAAAGTCAGCACGCTCGAACACCGCGCGAAACCAGCGCAGGGAGAAGCCCGACGTGGGCAGGCTCAAGGTATTTTCCGGGGTGAAGGCCACCAGGCACACCACCACCAGCGGCGCCATCATGAACATCACCACCAGGCCGTGGAAACCAAGGGCCAAAGGACCGTTTCTGGACATGCGCTTAAACCCCCAGGGACTTTTTGTAGCGGCCTTCGACCATGCGGTTCCAGCTCAGCATGATCAGCAGATTGACCAACAGCAGGACCACCGCGATGGTCGCGCCCATGGGCCAGTTGAGTTCCGAGAGGTACTGGTCGTACACCACGGTGGCGACCATTTTCAGGCGCCGCCCACCAAGCAGGCCGGGGATCGCAAAGGAGCTGGCGGCCAGGCCGAACACGATCAGGGTGCCGGACAGCACGCCCGGCATTACCTGGGGCAGCACGATCTTGCGCATCACCGTGGCCTGGCTCGCGCCCAGCGACAAAGCCGCCTGTTCGGCCGAGGGGTCGAGCTTTTGCAGGGAGGTCCACACTGGAATGATCATGAACGGCAGCATCACGTGTACCAGCGCAATGATCACCGCGAACGGCGTGTACAACAGCTTCACCGGGCGCCCGCCCAGTGCCTGGATCACCTGGTTGACCAGCCCGTCGGCGCCGAGCAGCAGGCTCCAGCCGAACGCTCGCACCACCACCGAAATCAACAACGGCGTGAGGATCAGGATCAGGAAGATCGAGCGCCACGGCGTACCCATGCGGCTGAGGATGTAGGCTTCGGGCACGCCAATCACCACGCAGAGCAGCGTCACTAGCGCGCTGATCCAGAAGGTGCGCCAGAAGATTTCGTAGAAGTACGCGTCGCTGAACAACGCCAGGTAATGAGCCAAGGTCCACTCATCGGCCTTCACCCCCACTTGGTAGTCGAACACGTTGAACGACAGCACCAGGGTCAGGCCCAGCGGCAGAATCAGCAGCCCGGCGAACAGCAGCAACGCCGGCAGCGAGAGTAGATAGCCGCGACTCATGGGTGCACCTCATCCGCCGTCAGCACCCGCAGCAACTCGGCTTGCCAGTCCAGGCCGACTGCCGCGCCGCAACCCAGCGGCGCGCTGCCGTCGTTGCTGCGCACCACGGTGATTTCGCCCAGCGCGGTATGGATTCGGTACAGCCACTGGCTGCCGAAGAAGTAGCGGTCGAGCACCTGGCCTTGCAGGCGACCTTCGCTTGCGCCCACCAGCTGGATTTTTTCCGGGCGCAGGCTCAAGACCAGTTCGCCGTCACCCGCGGCGTGGCGCACTTGCGGGATGCCGCGTGCGTCGTAATCGCCGGCCAGCAGGTTAGCCTTGCCGACGAAGTCCGAGATAAAGCGCGTCCGCGGGTGTTCATACAGCTTGTAGGGCACGTCGATCTGCGTCACGCGCCCGGCCTGCATCACCACCACACGGTCGCTGATGGACAGCGCCTCGGCCTGGTCATGAGTGACCATCAGGGTGGTGATGCCCACCGCGTGCTGGATGCGGCGGATTTCAAACTGCATCTCTTCGCGCAGGTTCGCGTCGAGGTTGGACAGCGGCTCATCCAGCAACAATACCGGCGGCTCAATCACCAGCGCGCGCGCCAGGGCCACGCGTTGGCGCTGGCCGCCGGACAACTCCCGGGGGTAACGGTCGGCGTGGGGGGCCAGGCGCACCAGCTCCAGCACGGTCTTGACCTTGGCGGCGATCTCGGCGGCCGGCACTTTGCGCATCTTCAGGCCGAAGGCGATGTTGTCGCGCACGGTCATGTGCGGGAACAGCGCATAGCTTTGGAACACCACGCCCAGGCCACGGCTGGCGGGCTTGGCGTGGGTGATGTCGCGACCGTCGAGCAGGATCTGCCCAGCGCTCACGTCGACGAAGCCGGCGATCATTTGCAGGGTGGTGGTCTTGCCGCAGCCCGAGGGGCCGAGCAGGGAAACGAACTCGCCTTTTTCCACCGCAAGGTCAGTGGCGACCACCGCGTCGACGGCGCCGTAGCGTTTGCTCAAGGCGTTGAGTTGGAGAAATGCCATGTCTGCGTTCCACCTTTTTTGAGTCGCGTCGAAACGCGCTTTTTTGTTTTGGGCAGATGCGAAAAGGGTGTTGCGGGTGCGTTGGCGCTCGATCTTGAGTCGGCTGCCGGTTGTTGTTCATTTCGCCCCTGTGGACGCAGATTAGGACGAAGACTAGGATGGGCGAAAGATGGAATTTCACTGAATGGAGTGTTTTTTTCAGTTTTATTCACTGAAAAGAATTATTGATGAGATAACACGCTATGAATTCTACTGAGCGGAATGAAAATACCAAGGAAGTGGGTGCGGGCGGCGTGTCTCGCTTGTTCGCATTGCTGCGTACCTTGGGCGGCGTGCCCGACGGCGGCGAACGCGTGACCCAGCTCGCACAACAGGTCGGCCTGTCCCAACCCACCACCCACCGCCTGCTGCGCAGCCTGATGGATGAAGGTATGGTCGAGCAGGACGCGCGCAGCAAACGCTATCGCCTGAGCCTGGAGTTCTTCGCTCTGGCGGCGAACGCGGGCAAGACCGGCAACCTGCGCGACCTGGTAAGGCCGAGCATGCTGCGCCTCAGTGCGTCCCTGGGGGATTCATTGTTTTTGCTGGCGCGCAGCGGCTTTGATGCGATCTGCCTGGACCGCAGCGAAGGCCCGTACCCGATTCGTACTTTCACGGGTGATATCGGCGGGCGCGTGGCATTGGGCGTGGGGCAGGGCAGCCTGGCGATCCTGGCCTTTTTGCCGGAGGAAGAGCGCGAGACGGTGATCCGCTACAACTTGCCAAGGCTCAAGGATTTTCACCTGTATGACGAGGTGCTGTTGCGTTCGGAAGTGGAGAACGTGCGCAATCTGGGTTATGCGGCGCGCAATACCGGTGTGCTGGAAGGCATGGCGGGATTGGCGGTGCCGATCCTGAACCGGGACGGCCATGCGGTGGCAGCATTGAGCGTGGCGACCATCAGCGACCGATTGGGGCCGAGTCGCCTGCCGATGGTGGTGGAGTTGCTCAAGCGCGAAGCGGCGGCGATCGGGCCCAGGATCAATCCGTTTGATCCGACGCTGCGCCGGCCCTCACAGACCTTTGGTGGGTAGGTCATCCAGATTGCGCGCCAGCTCCAGAGCGTAGCGTCCAAGCCCCTTGACGCACATCCGTTTTCGGCAGCAAGAATCGGAGTGCGGGTACATTTCGAACTCCTTTACGGTGAGACTCCAGACTTAGAGGCGTCCACCATGGCTTCCGTATAGTTGGCCTTTTCCCCTTAACTACTGCAACAACTTTTTTACGGCGGCGGGCTTATTTGTTTAGCGGTGTGGTTCGTTCTCAGCAAGAGCCAACCGAAGCAAGAACCCGCACCTGCCTCGGATTGATCCAGCCACTCAACTGCCCTCAACGATTTCTCATCTGATGGGCGGGTGACCACGTAAGTGAATACCGTGTCTTGGTTTTGCGCCGTCCGCTGGATGACTTGGCCGGGCGGACGCACTTCTTGAATTTGACTTATGTACCGGGCTCTTTATTGTCTAAAAAACGATGCCTTTTCATCCGGTACATTTCATTATCCGAGTAGGTGAGCAATGTGTCGGCATCCTTGCCGTCCTCGGGATAATAGGCAACGCCGATACTGCACGACGGCATCTTGAGTGCGCCGAATTCAGGCGGTAGTGGCGCAGCCATGACGTCGTGAATCTGTTCTAACTTTTTGGAAATGGCGTCTCTCGACTGGATATCGGTCAACAGCACCGTAAATTCATCGCCGCCCATCCGGGCCACGGTATCCGTCTCACGTATGCAGCTTTCTAGACGTCGGGCAATCATGCAAAGAATACGATCCCCCGCGGCGTGGCCATGGACGTCATTGATACTCTTGAAGTCATTGATATCCAGAAACAGCAAAGCCAACTGACTATTGTGACGGTGCGCGACGTGCAGGGCAGATTTCAGTCGATCACTGAAAATCGAGCGGTTGGTTAGTTTTGTCAGCGGATCATGATGCGCGAGGAAACGTAACTCCTCCTCGGCCTGAGTCAAAGCCGTCACGTTGCGTGCGACTCCAATCCTTGCACCAACCTCTTCCGACCAGAATGCCGCCCACAGGATGTACACGACGCCTCCATCCTTACGGATGTAACGGTTGCGGAAATCGAAGTGGAATTGACCATTCATGACGCGGGCAATCGAGTCCCGTGTGCTAGCCAGGTCTTCAGGATGCATATAGCGGGTGATAGGGGTGCCGTTCAGCTCGTCAGGACGGTAACCCAGCAGGGCCTCACAGGCATCACTCACAAAAACAATGTGGTCGTCTCTATCAACCACAAACACTGTATCCAACATCAGATGGATCAGTTTGGGGTAGAGCGCTTGTAGGTCAACGGCCATAAGTCATGGGGCATATCCGATTCATAGAGCGCGATCATAGCCTGATCGATAAGGCCTGCGGCGAGTAATCTTACCGGCAAGTATGGGAGCACGTATGCCAGGCGAATACGACCTCATGCCACTCTTGCTTGGTGCGATGGTGTCTGCCTAAACGCGGAAGCTGTTTGCCCTGGATTTATCCGCCTTGATGCGAGCCAAGCCCAGTCAGCAGACGATTGACCGCCGCGCTTGATTCTTCCATTTCGCTTGCGGCGCGCAGTACAGCGCTCCAGTCATTTTCAATGATTGCCCTCATAAAAAGTATGGAAACGCTTCACCGGATGAGCTATCGTTTTTTTGACATCGTATTGCCACTATTCAAATAACAGGCTGATGCCATTTGCAGGAGTGCTGGTAGTGAATGAAAGCTCTTCTCAAATAGGCTTGCGTCAGTGGATCTGGCGGGCGTTCATGCAGAGTGCATTAATCCCGTTGGTCCTGGTGGAGACGATTCTGATTGCTTGTTACCTGCTGACCAATCAGGCGATCCGTGTATCGCAACTCGATTATTTGGAACGCAGTGCAATTGAAAGCCTTGGCGCAACTGCCGACCAGAACACCCGAATCATTCAAGATCAATTAACCCACATCGCCGATGTCACTCAGCTATTTGCGGATATGACGGCTAACTCACTGCGTGCCGCTTCAACACCCTTGAGTGAAACATTAAGCACTTCTGCTGATGGGGCTCTTTACAGCGGAAAAGACCTGGGCGGAGCGGCGTCGTTCTACTCGTCGGTCACACCTGTCGCGCAACAGAACCTGGGTAAAGTGCAGAGGTTGTCCAGCCTCGACCCATTGATGCGTGCGATCAAAGATCATGAACCGATGGTCGCCAGTGTCTATTTCAATACGTGGGACAGTTACAACCGGATTTATCCGTGGATTCGTGCCGATGAACAATATCCGCATGATATGCAGATACCCGGTTATAACTTTTATTATCTGGCCGATGCCGAACATAACCCGCAGCGAGGGGTTCGCTGGACTGACGTCTACCTCGACCCGGCGGGTCATGGCTTGATGATGTCCGCGATTGCGCCTGTTTATGAGCGCAACTTTCTCGAAGGCGTGGTCGGGCTGGATATCACCGTGGGCGATCTGCTGAAAGAAATTTCCACGCTTAAGGTGCCGTGGGGCGGGTACTTGATGCTCGTCGGCGCGGACATGAAGATCATGGTGTTACCGCCCGAAGCCGAACATGACTTTGAAAAAGGCAACTGGAGTGGTTCGGGGTCGAAGGCCACGAATGAAGGCGCGGTCAACCTTGCGGGTTCAAATCTGATCGACGCGGTGGACCCTCGGGAGTTGGCGGCCGCTGTCGCGCGCAATAGTCGTGGCAGCGCCGAAGTCGTGCTCAACGGGCGCACCCATCTGGTCGCATGGGCCGAAGTGAAGCCGGCGGGCTGGCGATTGCTGGCGGTCGCCGATGAAGAAGACGTCATGGCGGCCACGAACAGCTTGGCGCTCCATTACCGCAACATCGGCTATTTGATGATTGCCGGCCTGGTGATGTTTTACCTCGCATTCTTCAGTTACATGTGGATTCGTGCGCGCAAATTGAGCCATAGCCTGCGGCGGCCGATCCGCGATATCAGAGACATGCTGCAGCAAATTGGTCACGGCCAGTGGCTCCCGCAGCGCGCGCGTTCGAGCATTCGTGAGCTGGATGAAATGGCGGGCAACGTGCTGTCAATGGGCGCCCAACTGTCATCCAGTGAAGCACGGCGCAACGCGGCGCAGAACCGCCTCAATCTTGTCGTTGAAAGCATCACCGCCGGGCTCTGGGAATACCGCCTGGATACTGATCGCCTGTCGTTGAGCGAAGCGTTCTGCACGCGTTTCGGGGTGCCGGCGTGCCAACTGGAGCGCTTCTGTTTTTACGATCACGTCGACCCCGAAGATGTGCAGGCGCTTGATCGGGCGCTCAACGCGTTGCGCACCGGCGCCGCATCGGTGATCGACCTGGAGTTACGTTTATTGCGGCCCGATGGCTCGCCGATCTGGTTTTTGTGTCGTGGACGCCTGATCGAGTCTCTCGATGCGCGCATGCGTTTATCCGCAGGTACGTTTGTCGATATCGACACGCTTAAACAGGTTGAAGAGGATCTGCGTCGCCGTACCCTTGAAGCGCAAGGGGCGAGCAAGGCGAAGTCGCGTTTTATCTCCAGCATGAGCCACGAATTACGCACACCGCTGAATTCGATTCATGGATTCGCCCAGTTATTGCGCCTGCAAGTGGCCGATGGGCAGGAGGAGGCCAAATCCCTTGATGAGATCCTGGGCGCCAGCCAGCACCTGGCTCACCTGGTCGACGATTTGCTCGACTGGTCGAGCCTGCAGGCGGAGGCGCCGCGCTTGCAGATGCGTGTCCTGGAGGTCGACGGACTGATGCGCGAATGTGCCGAAATGGTCCGTTCCCAGGCCAAGGCTGCGGGTCTTGACCTTGAGTTGCAGTCGACGAGCCCCGCGCTGAGTGTGCTGGCCGATGCCAGGCGCCTACGCCAGATCCTGCTGAACCTGCTGTCCAACGCCATCAAGTACAACCGCCCTCACGCTCGCTTGTTCATGGGGGCTGAACTCCATGGCAAGGGGCGCGTGCGGGTGTTTGTCGAAGATGGTGGCGCAGGTATTTCCGCAGCCCTGCAAGGCGCGCTGTTCGAGCCGTTCCAGCGTTTGGGCCAGGAAAACACCGCGATCCAAGGCACCGGTATCGGCCTTGCGTTGTGCCGAGAACTCGCCACGTTGATGAACGGCAGCATGGGGCTCATCAGCGAAACGGGTGTCGGCAGTCGCTTTTGGGTCGATCTGCCCCAAGGCATCGCGGCACCCAAGGTCCACAAGCGCTTGCTCTCGCTGTGTTTCGTGGGGCAGGACGACGAGACGCTGCGCTGTCTTGAAGACACGTTGACGGGCATGGTGGACCTGCGCCACGGAACGCTTGCGCAGTGTCTGGAGCAGGTACGGCGCGACACGGCGCCGGACGTCATGCTGATTGACTGTGACTTACTGGGAAATGACTTGACCGATGCGCTGTCGCGGTTACGACGTTTGCCAGGTGGCGATCAAATCCTTCTTATTCTGCTGTGTACATCACCACACCTGCTCGCGACGTTGGGGTGTGAGTTTCAAGCAGTGCTTAAACAACCGCTGGAACCCAATGAGCTACGCGAACTCATACGCGCGATGATGCAAGTGGAGAAACCGAATGTTCAGTGATATCCCCGCCGATACCCGAATTGTGATTATCGATGACGTGGCTGCGAACCTGCGCTTGCTGGAGTCCAGCCTGAAAGCCTTCGGTTTGCGCAACGTCTTGAGTTTCGCCGACTCGGCCAGCGGGCTGGTTTGGCTCAAAGAGCAACCGTGGGATCTGCTGCTATTGGATCTGGATATGCCCGCGCCCGATGGGTTTGAGATTCTGCGCCAACTCAGCGATCGCAATCGCTCAAGGTCTCCCGTGATTATCTTGACGGCATTGAGCGAGCCGCAAAGCCGCCGTCTCGGCCTTGAACTGGGGGCCAACGATTATCTGACCAAACCGTTGGATTTGCCTGAGCTGCTATTGCGCATACGCAACGCTCTGCGCTTGTCCCATGCCACCCGCCAACTGCAAGACCTGAACAGTGAGTTGGAGCAAAGGGTGTTTGAACGCACCGCTCAGTTGCAGGAAAGTTATTGCGCCATGATCCGCGCATTGAGTCGCGCGGCCTGCTATCGCGATGATGAAACGGGCGCCCATGTATTGCGCATTGGCGAAACCGCGGCCTTGATGGCCGAAGCAATCGGTATGCCGCAGAGGTGGTGCGAGCTGATTCGATTGGCGGCGCCGATGCATGACTTGGGGAAAATCGGCATTCCTGATCGGATCTTGCACAAGGAAGGCCCATTAACCGTGCCGGAACGCCAGCAGATGATGGAGCATCCGCGCATCGGCCATGCAATCCTGCAAGATGCACACGCCACGGACCTGACCGATATGGCCGCGGACATTGCCTATGGTCACCATGAAAAATGGGACGGCAGCGGCTATCCGCAAGGGCTTGCCGGAAAGGACATTCCGCTGTCGGCAAGGATTGTCGCGTTGTGTGATGTCTATGACGCGCTGCGTATGGAACGTCCCTATAAGCGGGCCTGGAGCCCTGAACGGGCGCAGGCCTATATTCTTGAGCAATCGGGCGTGCATTTTGATCCGGAGCTGGTGACGGTGATGCGCCGCTGTTTCGGCCCGGTTGAACAACTCATCGAGGATGACGCCGAACTGGCTGGCATACACAAGCAACGACAAGCCGATGCGGGCACTGGCCAGCCCCCACATTAAAGCGTCGCCAACATGGGCGCCCGGCTCGGGCTCATCGCGGCCAAGGCCACCGACGTCGCCGCCGTGCGCGTCTCCACCCCCAACTTCACATACACATGTTCCAGGTGCTTGTTCACCGTCCGCGGGCTCAGCCCCAAGATATCGCCGATGTCCCGATTGGTCTTGCCGCACGCCACCCAGCGCAGCACCTCGACCTCGCGCTCGGTCAGTTGAAAGCGTGCCGACAACAGCTTGTGCGCCGGCTCATCCTCCAGGGTCAACACACTCGGTTGCGTCGCCGCCCGCGCCGACAGCAGGATGCGCGAGGTGCGTAAATGCGCCGCCACCCGCGCCAGCACCTCGTCGGTCTGGATCGGCTTGGTCACGTAGTCGCTGCCGCCCACTTCAAAGCCTTGCACCACATGCTTGCTGTCGGTCAGCCCGGTCATGAACACCACCGGGATGTCCGCGCTGGCAGGTAACGCCTTGAGCCGGCGGCAGGTCTCGAAACCGTCCAGGCCCGGCATCATCGCGTCCAGCAGGATCAGGTCCGGGCGCCGGCGTTGCACGCGGTTCAGCGCGCTGAGCCCGTCGAGCGCCACCAGCACCATGTAGCCGGCGTCGTCGAGGGCGTCGGAGAGCATGGCCAGGTTGTCCGGGGTGTCGTCGACGATCAGTACCACGCCGGGTTCAGTGCTACGGGTGAGTACATTCATCTTCGGCCTCCTTGAGGGTTCGGTTGAGTTCATCCAGGCGGAAACCCTTGAGCAACCCGCGCACTTTGCTGATGAACGGTGCGGCGTCCGGGCGGTGTTCGAGGATCGTGTCGAGTTTTTCGTGCAGGCCCCGCACGTAGCCGATCGCGCTGAGTTCGGCGAGCACGGCGAGGTCGTCGGCGCTCGGCAGCACGCTGGGCGGTGGTGGCGCGACGAAGGTTTTGGTGCGCCGCAGCCATTGCAGGCCGAGGTGTTGTTGCAGGCGTCCGAGCAGCTCCGGGGTACGCACCGGCTTGGCCAGGTAGTCGTTGCAGGCGGCGGCGATGCTGCGTTCGCGGTCGTCGGTAAAGGCGTTGGCCGAGATCACGATGATCGGCGCGGTGGACAGTGCATTGCGGCGGATCAGCCGGCTGGTTTCCAGGCCGTCCAGGGTCGGCATCGACAGGTCCATCAGGATCAGGTCCGGCGCAAGCAGCGCGACCTGGCGAATCGCATCCTGGCCGTTGCTCGCCTGGATCACCTCAAAGCCCAGAGGCGTGAGCATGCCGCTGAGTACCTTGCGGTGGTCCACATGGTCGTCCACCACCAGAATGCGTCGGCGTGCGCCGTGGTAGCCGATGATGTCGTGTTCCACATGCACCACCGCCTGCGGCGCGCGCACCTGGGACAGGAACAGGCGCACCTGGAAACAGGTGCCCTTGTCCAGCTCGCTGGTAACGCGTAGTTCGCCGCCCATCAGCGCAGTGAGCATGCGCGTGATGGTCAGCCCCAGGCCTACGCCTTTGTCCTGGCGCATCAGGTCGCCGCGCTCGAACGGTTGGAAGATCCGCTCGATCTGCCCGGGGTCGATGCCGATGCCGGTGTCGATGATTTCAAAGTTGGCGGTCTCGCGCATGTAGCTGACCCGCAGGCACACTTCGCCGCTGTCGGTGAAGTTCACCGCATTGCCGAGCAGGTTGATCAGGATCTGGCGCACGCGTTTTTCATCACCGCGCACCACGGCGGGGATCTTGCCGACGCAGTCCAGGCGAAAGCGCAGGCCCTTGTCCTGGGCTTGGGGGGTGAACATCTGCTCCAGGTCGTGGATCAGTTCGGGGAAGGGGATTTCGGTGAGTTCCAGGCGTAACTTGCCGGCCTCGATCTTGGCCACGTCGAGCAGGCCGTCGATCAATGACAGCAAGTGCGAGCCGCTGCGCAGGATGGTCGCCAGTGCGTCCTGGTGCTGCTCGGGCATGGCGCTGTCGCGCTGCAGGATCTGGGTGAAACCGAGGATGCTGTTCAGCGGTGTGCGCAGCTCGTGGGACAGCCCGGTGACGTAGCGGCTCTTGGCGGCGTTGGCGGCTTCCGAGGCTTCCTTGGCCTGTTGCAGGGCCTGGTCGGTGAGGCTGTGGGCGTCGATTTCCTGCATCAGCAGCAGGGTCTGGCGGTCGGATTCCTGCTGGGCGACGCGGCGGCTTTCGCGGGTCAGCACCACCCACCAGGCGAGCACGGCGGCCAGCACCGACAGGGTCAGGAACGCTTTGAAGAACGCCTGGTACAGGGTTTGCGAATGCGGCAAACCCTGGGCCGCCTGCACGTAGATCAAGGCCAGGGCGCCGGCGAGCAGCAGCACCAGCACCGATAACAGCCCCAGGTAATGGGCCAGCCGTGTATGCAGGCGCGGCATCAGGCTGTTGGGCAGCAACCGGCGCAGCACGCCTTCGAACTGGCTGACCAGCCGCGCATGGGGTTTGCAACGGTCGCCGCAGCGCGCATCCAACGAGCAACACAACGAACAGATGGGCGTGCTGTAGGCCGGGCAGAACGCCATGTCCGCCGTCTCGAACGGGTTGCTGCACAGCCCGCAGACCGCATGGGTGGCGGGTGCCACCGGGTGAATCAATTGGGCGTCGCTGGTGCGTGCGATGTAGTACTTGCCCTGGGTCATCCAGGCCAACAGCGGCGCCATCACCAGCGCCGTGCCGAGGGCGACGAAGGGCGGCGCGGCCTGGGCCAGGGCGCCAAACAGGCCGAAGTGGGCGAGGATCGACAGCAGCGAGGCAATCAGCATCGAGCCGACACCCACCGGATTGATGTCGTAGAGGTGCGCGCGCTTGAACTCGATGTGTTTGGGCGACAGTCCCAGGGGCTTGTTGATCACCAGGTCGGCGACCAATGTCCCGATCCAGGCAATCGCAATATTCGCGTACAGCCCCAGCACCTGATCGATCACGTCGAACACGCCCAGCTCCATCAGCATCAACGCAATGGCCACGTTGAACACCAGCCACACCACGCGCCCGGGGTGACTGTGGGTGACGCGGGCGAAGAAGTTCGACCAGGCCAGGGAGCCGGCGTAGGCGTTGGTCAGGTTGATCTTCATCTGCGAGATGAACACGAACAGCACCATGGCGCCGAGGGCCCATTCCGGCGAGCTGAACACATAACGGAAGGCGACCAGGTACATCTGGGTCGGCTCGGCGGCGCGTTCCATGGGGATTTCATGTTGCAGGGCAAGGAACGCCAGGAACGCGCCGCCAAACATCTTCAACGCGCCGGGGATAATCCACCCGGGGCCGGAGCAGAGCAGGGCGGCCCACCAGCGCTTGCGGTTGGCGGCGGTCTTTTCCGGGAGAAAGCGCAGGTAGTCCACTTGCTCGCCGATCTGCGTCACCAGCGACAGCGCCACGGTACAGGCGGCGCAGAACGCCAGCAGGTTGAAACCGCCGCCGTCGCCGCTGCGCCCGACAAAGCTGGTCCAGTCGCTGAACGCGTCGGGGTTTTTCCACCACACGAAACCATAGGGCAACACCAGCAAAAACAGCCACAGCGGTTGGGTCCACAGTTGCAGGCGACTGATCAGCGTGACGCCGTAGGCCACCAGCGGAATCACCAGCAGCGAGCAGATCACATAGGCGAAGGCCAGCGGGATATGGAAATACAACTCCAGTGCCAGCGCCATGATCGCCGCTTCCAGGGCGAAGAACAGGAAGGTGAAGCTGGCGTAGATCAGCGAGGTGATGGTTGAACCGATATAGCCGAAGCCGGCGCCACGGGTCAGCAAGTCCATGTCCACGCCATAGCGGGCGGCGTAATAGCTGATGGGCAGGCCGGTGAGGAAGATCACCAGGCTGATGGCCAGGATCGCCCAGAAGGTGTTGGTGAAGCCGTAACTCAGCACCAAGACGCCGCCGATCGCCTCCAGCGCCAGGAACGACACCGCGCCCAGGGCGGTGTTGGCGATGCGCAGCTCCGACCACTTGCGAAAGGATTTGGGGGTGTAGCGCAGGGCGTAGTCTTCCATGGTCTCGTCGGCGACCCAGGAGTTGTAGTCGCGGCGGATCTTGACGATGCGCTGGGTGCCGGGAGGGGATTGCACGATGGTGAGGCTCCGCAGAGTGGACGAAGGGAGTGAGCAAGTTCCATGCCCTCGACTGCGCTGGGAGCCAAATGTGGGAGGGAGCTTGCTCCCGATGGCGGTGGGTCAGTAGCCAATCAGTTGACTGACCCACCGCCATCGGGAGCAAGCTCCCTCCCACATGGGTCAGCGGTGGCTGGGCGGACGCGATCCTGCCCTGCATTGGTGCGCAACGGCATACGTCAAATGACGTACTGCGTTACGTCAGGCTGCGTATACCCGCGCTGGCCCGCTGCCGCCATGCTGGAGCCCTCATTGCAGAGGAGTCGCCCCATGGAACCACGATTGATCCGCTCCAAACCGTTGTTGGCCCTGTCGTTGCTGGCGGCCGCGCTGTTCAGCCAGGGCGTGCTGGCCGACAACGAAGGCCTGGCCGTGACGCCGACCGAAGTCACCGTCGGCCAGTTGCACTCGGCCACCGGCACCATGGCTATCTCCGAGACCGGCTCGATCCAGGCCGAACGCCTGGCCATCGAGCAAATCAACGCCTCGGGCGGGATTCTGGGACGCCAGATCAAAGTGATCCAGGAGGACGGCGCCTCCGACTGGCCGACCTTCGCCGAAAAGGCCAAGAAGCTGTTGGTCAACGACAAAGTCGCCGCCGTGTTCGGCTGCTGGACCTCGGCCTCGCGTAAAGCCGTGCTGCCGATCTTCGAGAAAGAAAACGGCCTGCTCTACTACCCGACCTTCTACGAAGGCCTGGAACAGTCGAAAAACGTGATCTACACCGGGCAGGAAGCCACCCAACAGATCCTCGCCAGCCTGGATTGGATCGCCAAGACCAAAGGCGCCAAGACCTTCTACCTGGTCGGCTCCGATTACATCTGGCCGCGCACGTCGATGAAGATCGCGCGCAAGCACATTGAAAACGTACTGCACGGCACCGTGGTCGGCGAAGACTACTACCCGCTGGGCAACACCCAGTTCGGTTCGCTGATCAACAAGGTCAAGCTGAAAAAGCCTGACGTGGTCTTCGCCGCCGTGGTGGGCGGTTCCAACGTGGCGTTCTACAAACAGCTCAACGCGGCGGGCGTGAATGCGTCCAAGCAAACCCTGTTGACCCTGTCGGTGACCGAAGACGAACTGCTCGGCATCGGCGGCGAAAACATGGCCGGCTTCTATGCCTCGATGAAGTACTTCCAGAGCCTGGACAACCCGAACAACAAAGCCTTCGTCGAAGCCTTCAAGGCCAAGTACGGCAAGGATGCGGTGATCGGCGATGTGACCCAGGCGGCTTACCTCGGCCCGTGGCTGTGGAAAGCGGCGGTGGAGAAGGCCGGCAGTTTCGACGTGGATAAAGTCGTCGCCGCCTCCCCGGGTATCGAACTGAAAACCGCGCCCGAAGGCTACGTGAAGATTCACGAGAACCACCACCTGTGGAGCAAGTCGCGCATCGGTGAAGTGCAGCCCAACGGCCAGTTCAAGGTGATCTACGAGTCGGATCTGATCGAACCGAATCCGTTTCCAAAGGGTTACCAATAAGCTTCAAGCACACCGATTCAAATGTGGGAGGGGGCTTGCCCCCGATGGCGGAGTGTCAGTCGACATTTCTATAACTGAACCACCGCTATCGGGGGCAAGCCCCCTCCCACATAGAGCAAAAGCACATCGCATTCCAACTATCACCTCCCGCTCTCAGGAGACCATCATCATGGAATGGCTATCGGAATTTGGAGCCATCGCGGCGATGCAGGGGTTCAACGGCTTGTCCGTGTTCTGCGTGCTGTTGCTGATGGCGTTGGGGCTGGCGATCATTTTCGGCCAGATGGGCGTGATCAACATGGCCCACGGAGAATTCCTGACCATCGGCGCCTACACCACCTACGTGTGTTCCAGCCTCACCGCGCACTTTGCGCCGAGTTTTCAACCCTATTACTTCTTCTTCGCCATTGCCCTGTCGTTCCTCGTTGCCGGCGCGGTGGGCTGGTTGGTGGAATGGGCGATGATCAGCCGCTTGTACAAGCGGCCGCTGGATACCTTGCTGGCAACCTGGGGCCTGTCCCTGGTGATGCAGCAAACCTTCCGCTCGGTGTTCGGCGCTCGGGAGGTCAGCGCCGAGCCGCCGGCCTGGCTGATGGGCTCGGTGAACTTCACCGACGCGATTGAAATCCCGCGTAACGGCCTGTTCATGATGGCCCTGACCGTGCTGCTGACGGCGGCGATCTTCCTGATGCTGTACCGCTCGCGTTGGGGCCTGCAGGTGCGTGCGACGGTGCAGAATCGCCTGATGAGCCGCGCGGTCGGGATCAATACGCGCAAGGTCGACCGCATGACCTTCGCCCTCGGTTGCGGCGTGGCCGGGGTGGCCGGTGCGGCGTTCACCACCATCGGTTCCACCGGGCCGACGGCGGGTTCGCAGTACATCGTCGACACCTTTCTGGTGGTGGTGTTCGGCGGTGCGCAAAGCCTGTTCGGCACCATTGCCTCGGCGTTCGTGATCGCCCAGACGCAATCGCTGTCGGAGTTTTTCCTCAGTGGCTCGATGGCCAAGGTGCTGACCTTGTCCTCGGTGATTCTGATCCTGATGCTGCGCCCGCAAGGGTTGTTCTCCATCAAAGTGCGCAAGTAGAGGCGAGCAGATGAAGGCTTTAGACAAGCTGCTGGGCGGCCAGCAAAACCTGATCGGCATCGCGCTGCTGGCGCTGCTGATTCTCGTGGTGTTCCCCCTGACCCTGGATGCGTTCCGGCTGAACATGGTCGGCAAGTACCTGACCTACGCGTTTGTCGCGGTGGGGCTGGTGCTGTGCTGGGGCTATGGCGGCATTCTCAGCCTGGGGCAGGGCGTGTTCTTCGGCGTCGGCGGCTACTGCATGGCGATGTTCCTCAAGCTGGAAGCGTCCGACCCGGAAAGTACCAAGATCCAGTCCACGCCGGGCATCCCGGACTTCATGGATTGGAACCAGATCACCGAACTGCCCTGGTTGTGGCAACCGTTTCACAGTTTCAGCTTTACCCTGGTGGCGGTGATTGCGGTGCCGGTGCTGCTCGCATTCATTATCGGCATGGCCTTGTTCAAGCGGCGCGTGGGCGATGTGTATTTCTCCATCGTCACGCAGGCGATTGCGCTGATCCTTACGGTATTGATCGTCGGCCAGCAAGGGCTGACCGGCGGCGTCAATGGCATCACCGACCTCAAGACCCTGCTCGGCTGGGACCTGCGCACCGACAGCGCGAAGCTGCTCCTGTACTTCATCAATGCCGGGTTGCTGTTCGGCTGCATCTTCATCGGCCGCTTCATCCTCGCGTCCAAGCTTGGCCGGTTGTTGATGGCGATGCGCGACAAGGAAGAACGCGTGCGCTTTTCCGGGTATGACGTGGCCAGCTTCAAGATCTTTGTGTTCTGCGTGGCCGCGGCGTTCTCGGCGATTGGCGGGGCCATGTTCGCGTTGCAGGTGGGCTTTATGTCGCCGTCGTTCGTGGGCATCGTGCCGTCGATCGAGATGGTGATCTTTGCCGCCGTGGGCGGGCGCATGTCGCTGCTCGGCGCGGTGTATGGCGCGCTGCTGGTGAACTATGGCAAGACCTACTTTTCCGAGTCCTTTCCCGAGCTGTGGCTGTACCTGATGGGCGGGCTGTTCATCGCCGTGGTCATGTACTTCCCCAATGGCCTGGCCGGCTTGTGGGACAGCCATGGTCGGCAGGCATTGGCCCGGCTGCTGCGCCGTCAACCACCGGTGCAAGCCGTGGCGCCGGTGGTCAAGCCCAAGACTGAAAGCAAAATCCTGGAGACCCAGCCATGACCGCCGTCGGCTTTGAAATGAACAAACCGGTGCTGGCCATCGAAGGTCTTACCGTGTCATTCGACGGCTTCAAGGCGGTCGACAACCTCAACCTGTATATCGACCGCAACGAAGTGCGCGTGGTCATCGGCCCCAACGGTGCCGGCAAGACCACGGTGCTCGACCTGATCTGCGGCAAGACCCGCGCCACCAGCGGCAGCATCCAGTTCGACGGGCAGGAACTGACCACGATGCGCGAGTACAACATCGTGCGCGCTGGGGTCGGGCGCAAGTTCCAGAACCCGTCGATCTACGAAAACCTCACGGTGTTCGAGAACCTCGAGATGTCCTACCCGGCGGGCCGCAAGGTCTGGGGTGCGCTGTTTTTCAAGCGCAATGCCCAGGTGATCGCACGGGTGGAAGAGGTAGCGCGGGAGATTTTCCTTGGCGATTTGCTGCAACAACAGGCGGACTTGCTGTCCCACGGGCAAAAGCAGTGGCTGGAGATCGGCATGCTGTTGATGCAGGACCCCGAGCTGCTGATGCTAGACGAACCGGTGGCCGGCATGAGCGTCAACGAACGCGCGCAAACCGCCGAGCTGCTCAAACGCATCAGCCAGGGCCGCTCGGTGCTGGTGATCGAGCACGACATGGAGTTTGTCAAAAGCATCGCCCACAAGGTCACGGTGCTGCACCAGGGCAAGGTACTCGCCGAGGGCAGCATGGAGTCGGTGCAAAGTAATCCGAAAGTCATCGAAGTGTATTTGGGCCACTGAGGAGTCCGGCATGTTCAAGATCGACCAGTTGTCCTGCGGCTACGGGCAGAGCCAGATCCTCCACGACCTGGACCTGAACGTGGCCAAGCGCGAGATCGTCGCGGTGATGGGCCGCAACGGCATGGGCAAGACCACGTTGTTCAAGAGCTTGATGGGCATCCTGCCGCAGTGGAAAGGCCAGGTCAGTGTGGACGGGCACGATGTGTCGGCGCTGGAAACCCATGAGCGGGTTGAGCGCGGGATTGCCTACGTCCCCCAGGGCCGCATGATTTTTCCGAGCATGACGGTGCTGGAAAACATCCAGACCGGCCTGCCGGCCTCGGCACGGGGCAAGGTGCCGGAGGATTTGTACGCGCTGTTCCCGGTGCTCTACGACATGCAGTCGCGCAAGGGCGGCAACCTGTCCGGCGGGCAACAGCAACAGTTGGCGATTGCGCGGGCGCTGGCGACCAACCCCAAGGTGCTGCTGCTGGATGAACCGACGGAGGGCATCCAGCCGTCGATCATCAAGGACATCGCACGCACGCTGAAGGAGATTCGCAACTTAAGGGACCTGACCATCGTGGTCTCGGAGCAGGTGCTGTCGTTCACCCTGGAAATCGCCGACCGCTTTTTGGTGATCGAAAAGGGCCGCTTCGTGATCGAAGAAACCCGGGACCGGGTGGACGAGGCAACCATCAGCCGCTACTTGTCCGTCTAGCCGCGACCGATTGTAGGAGCCGGCTTGCCGGCGAAAAACGCCCAGGCGCCGGGTTCATCCTGGCGATGCGCGTCATCGTTAACGACCTTCGCTGGCAAGCCAGCTCCTACAGAAAAGCGCACCTGCGAACCCACCTGTAGGAGCCGGCTTGCCGGCGAAAAACGCCCAGGCGCTGCGTTCATCCTGGCGACGTGCGTCATCGTTAACGACCTTCGCTGGCAAGCCAGCTCCTACAGAAACGCAGGGCTGCGAACCCACCTGTAGGAGCCGGCTTGCCGGCGAAAAACGCCCAGGCGCTGCGTTCATCCTGGCGATGCGCGTCATCGTTAGCGACCTTCGCTGGCAAGCCAGCTCCTACAGAAAAGCGCACCTGCGAACCCACCTGTAGGAGCCGGCTTGCCGGCGAAAAACGCCCAGGCGCCGGGTTCATCCTGGCGATGCGCGTCATCGTTAACGACCTTCGCTGGCAAGCCAGCTCCTACAGAAAAGCGCACCTGCGAACCTGCCGGCGAAAAACGCCCAGGCGCTGCGTTCATCCTGGCGACGTGCGTCATCGTTAACGACCTTCGCTGGCAAGCCAGCTCCTACAGAAAAGCGTACCTGCGAACCCACCTGTAGGAGCCGGCTTGCCGGCGAAAAACGCCCAGGCGCTGCGTTCATCCTGGCGATGCGCGTCATCGTTAGCGACCTTCGCTGGCAAGCCAGCTCCTACAGAAAAGCGCACCTGCGAACCCACCTGTAGGAGCCGGCTTGCCGGCGAAAAACGTCCAGGCGCCGGGTTCATCCTGGCGATGCGCGTCATCGTTAACGACCTTCGCTGGCAAGCCAGCTTCTACAGAAAAGCGCACCTGCGAACCTGCCGGCGAAAAACGCCCAGGCGCCGGGTTCATCCTGGCGATGCGCGTCATCGTTAGCGACCTTCGCTGGCAAGCCAGCTCCTACAGAAAAGCGCACCTGCGAACCCACCTGTAGGAGCCGGCTTGCCGGCGAAAAATGTCCAGGCGCCGCGTTCATCCTGGCGACGTGCGTCATCGTTAACGACCTTCGCTGGCAAGCCAGCTCCTACAGAAACGCACAGCTGCGAACCCACCTGTAGGAGCCGGCTTGCCGGCGAAAAACGCCCAGGCGCCGCGTTCATGCTGGCGATGCGCGTCATTGTTAACGACCTTCGCGGGCAAGCCAGCTCCTACATTTTTGTTTGGGTTTCACTCTCTGGCAGAGCCATACGTCATCCAACGTATTTCCCGTTTTACCTCGCTCCACGAGACTGGTTTCAACGCCACTAGCCATCCGTCCAGGAGCCAGTCCATGACCGAAACGCTGATCAAAGTCGACCTCAACCAACCCGTCACCGAAAACGAGCAGATCCACAACCGTTGGCACCCGGATATCCCGATGGCCTGCTGGGTCAAGCCGGGCGATGACTTCATCCTCGAAACCTACGACTGGACCGCCGGCGCGATCAAGAACAACGACGACGCCAGCGACGTGCGCGATGTGAACCTGTCCACCGTGCATTACCTGTCCGGCCCGGTGGGTGTACACGGCGCCGAGCCGGGCGATTTGCTGGTGGTGGACCTGCTCGACATCGGCGCCAAGGCCGATTCGCAGTGGGGCTTCAACGGCTTTTTCTCGCGGCAGAACGGCGGTGGCTTTCTCACCGATCACTTCCCCAGTGCGCAAAAGGCGATCTGGGATTTCAAGGGCATGTTCACCAGCTCACGGCACATTCCAGGGGTGAACTTCGCCGGCCTGATCCACCCCGGCCTGATCGGCTGCCTGCCGGACCCGGTGATGCTCGCCGACTGGAACCGTCGCGAACAGGAACTGATCGACACCAACCCGACCCGTGTCCCGCCACTGGCCAACGCGCCGCTGGCCGCCACCGCGCACATGGGCAAGCTCAAGGGCCAGGCCCGCGACGATGCCGCCGCCACCGGCGCGCGCACCGTGCCGCCGCGTGAGCATGGCGGTAACTGCGATATCAAGGATTTGTCCCGCGGCTCGAAGATCTTCTTCCCGGTCTATGTCAAGGGCGCCGGGCTGTCGGTGGGCGACTTGCACTTCAGCCAGGGCGACGGCGAAATCACCTTTTGCGGCGCCATCGAAATGGCCGGCTGGGTGCATATGAAGGTCGAGCTGATCAAGGGCGGCATGGCCAAGTACGGGATCAAGAACCCGGTGTTCAAGCCGAGCCCGATCACGCCGAACTACAAGAATTACCTGATCTTCGAAGGCATCTCGGTCGACGAGCAGGGCCAGCAGCACTACCTGGACGTCAACATCGCCTACCGCCAGGCGTGCCTGAATGCGATCAACTACCTGACCAAGTTCGGCTACTCACCGGCCCAGGGCTATGCGCTGCTCGGCTCGGCACCGGTACAAGGGCATATCAGCGGTGTGGTGGATATTCCGAATGCGTGCGCGACCTTGTGGCTGCCTACGGAAATCTTCGAGTTCGACATCAACCCCAACGCCAACGGCCCCACCAAGTTCCTCGACGGCAGCGTCGACCTGCCCATCGCACCGGACCTGTAGCCATGCCGACCTACGAATACGCCTGCGAGGCGTGCGGCACGTTCACGATGTTGCGGCCGATCGCCCAGCGCAACGAACCCAGCCAGTGCCCGTACTGCGCCGGGCCGGGAGGGCCGTTGCAGGTGTCGGCCCCGGCCTTGCAGTTGCTGTCGACCAACCAGCGCAAGGCCATCGCCGGCAACGAGCGCAGCGCCAACGCACCGCAAACGGTCGGCGAGTACCAGGAAAACCGTCGCCATCCGGCCGGTTGCAGTTGCTGCGGCACCAGCAAAAAGGTGCTGCCGAGCAAGGCCAACCCGCTGGGCCTCAAGACCAAGACCGGTCCACGGCCGTGGATGATCAGTCACTAGACCAGGAGCATTGCAATGCGTCATGGCGATATTTCCAGCAGCCCGGACACCGTCGGTGTCGCGGTGGTGAACTACAAGATGCCGCGCCTGCACAGCAAGGCCGAGGTCATCGAGAATGCGAAGAAGATTGCCGAGATGATCCTCGGCATGAAGCAGGGCCTGCCGGGCATGGACCTGGTGGTGTTCCCGGAATACAGCACCATGGGCATCATGTACGACCACGACGAGATGATGGCCACCGCCGCAAGCATCCCCGGCGAAGAGACCGCGATCTTTTCCGCCGCGTGTGGCCAGGCCAACACCTGGGGCGTGTTTTCGCTGACCGGCGAGCGCCATGAAGAGCATCCGCACAAGGCGCCCTATAACACCCTGGTGCTGATCAATAACCTCGGCGAGATCGTGCAGCGTTATCGCAAGTGCATTCCCTGGTGCCCCATCGAAGGCTGGTACCCGGGCGACCGCACCTACGTCTGCGATGGGCCCAAAGGCATGCAGATCAGCCTGATCATCTGCGATGACGGCAACTATCCGGAGATCTGGCGCGATTGCGCGATGAAGGGCGCCGAGTTGATCGTGCGCTGCCAGGGCTATATGTACCCGGCCAAGGAGCAGCAGGTGCTGATGTCCAAGAGCATGGCCTGGGCCAATAACTGCTACGTGGCGGTGGCCAACGCCGCCGGGTTCGATGGCGTGTATTCGTACTTTGGTCACTCGGCGATCATCGGTTTTGACGGGCGCACGCTAGGCGAATGCGGCGAAGAGGAGATGGGCATCCAGTACGCCCAGCTATCGGTGTCGCAGATCCGCGATGCGCGCGCCAATGATCAGTCGCAGAACCACCTGTTCAAGCTGCTGCACCGCGGCTACACCGGTATGCATGCTTCGGGCGATGGCGACAAAGGCGTGGCCGATTGCCCGTTCGAGTTCTACCGCACCTGGGTGCTCGATGCGCAAAAAGCCCAGGAGAACGTGGAGAAAATCACCCGCGGCACCGTGGGCGTCGCCGCCTGCCCGGTCGGGCAATTGCCCCATGACGGCCACGGAAAAACCGCGAGGTAACGCATACGCTGGGTAGTTCTGCGCAATAAGACTTGCAGTCTGAAAATTCCCCTCTAATATAACCCGGGTAAAACAAATATTACCCGGGTATAAATCATGGATTCTCAACATCCCCCTCGTTGCACCGCTTTCGTTCACCACCGACGTGTGGCGGACGGTCCCTATGCCCACGTTGCCCAGGCGTTGGCAGACCTTGATCTGCCGGCCGGCAGCTTCCTGGTATTCGACGATGCCACCGGCACCCAGGTCGATTACCCTTGGCCCCCGGGTTATGCACCCGAGCTGCCCGCGCCCGCAGAGGCACCAGATGAGCCGCCGACGTCCCCTGCGGTCGGGCGCCCCAAGCTGGGCGTGGTCGCCCGCGAAGTGACTTTGCTACCGCGCCATTGGGAGTGGTTGAGCCAGCAGCGTGGCGGTGCGTCGGCCGCGTTGCGGCGCTTGGTGGATGAAGCGCGCAATGCCCATGCCAGTCGTGATCAAATGCGCCAGGCCAAAGAGGCCAGCTATCGCTTCATGAGCGCCATCGGCGGTGACCTGCCGGGTTTCGAAGAGGCTTCGCGGGCACTGTTTGCCCACAACGCCGCAGACTTTTCCAACAAGATCGCGCTCTGGCCGGTGGACGTGCAGACGTACCTGGCCTGGCTGTCGCGCAACGCTTTCACTGCCTGATCATCATCCAGGGACTCGAACTACCATGGAAGTGACCCAACAACGCCCGCTGTGGCAGATCTACCTGATCTTCCTCGCACCGATGGTGCTGTCGAACTTTCTGCAGAGCTTTTCCGGCACGCTCAATGGCATCTATGTCGGGCAAATGCTCGGTACCCAGGCGTTGGCGGCGGTATCGGGGATGTTCCCCATCGTGTTTTTCTTTATCGCCCTGGTGATCGGCCTGGGGGCGGGGGCCTCGGTGTTGATCGGCCAGGCCTGGGGAGCCCGGGAAACCTCGATGGTCAAGGCGATCACCGGCGCCACCCTGACCCTTGGCGCGCTGGTGGGTTTGGTGGCGGCGGTGCTTGGCAGCCTGTTTGCGCGTCCGGCGTTACTGGCGTTGGGCACGCCGCTGGATGTGCTGGATGACGCGGTAGGTTATGCCCAGGTGATGATGCTGATCATGCCGCTGTTGTTGGTGTTTATCCTCTATACCCAGCTGCTGCGCGGCGTCAGCGACACGATTTCGCCGCTGCTGGCGCTGATGGTCTCGACATTCGTCGGTCTGCTGCTGACGCCGGCGCTGATCCGCGGCTGGATCGGCCTACCGCCCATGGGCATCCAGAGTGCGGTGTATGCCGGCCTGGTGGGCAACGCCGCGGCGATGCTGTTTCTGGTGCTGCGCCTGCGGCATAAAAACCACGTGATGGCGCCGGACCGCGCATTGCTCGCGGCCTTGCGGCTGGACCGGGTGATTCTCGGCAAAGTCCTGCGCATCGGGCTGCCCACCGGGCTACAGATGGTGGTGCTGTCATTATCCGAATTGGTCATCCTGGCCTTGGTCAACCACCACGGTTCCCAGGCAACGGCGGCCTATGGCGCGGTGACGCAGATCGTCAACTACGTGCAGTTTCCGGCACTGTCGATTGCCATCACCGCGTCGATCCTCGGCGCCCAGGCCATCGGTGCCGGGCGCCTGGAACGGATCGGGCCGATCCTGCGCACCGGGTTGCTGATCAATACCTGCCTGACTGGTGGCCTGATCCTGCTCGGCTACCTGTTGTCGCCCTGGTTGCTCGGCCTGTTCATCACCGACGACGCCGCGCGGATCAAGGCCGAACACCTGCTGCATATCATGCTGTGGAGCATCCTGGTGTTCGGCTTCCAGGCCGTGATAGGCGGGATCATGCGCGCCAGCGGCGTGGTGCTGATCCCGGTGGCGATTTCGATCTTCTGTGTGCTCGGCGTGGAGTTGCCGGTGGCCTACCTGCTCAATGCGCGGTACGGCCTGGAAGGGGTGTGGATGGCGTTTCCGGTGACGTACCTGGCGATGCTCGGCTTGCAGACCGCGTATTACCGGTTGGTGTGGCGGCATAAACAGATCACACGGCTGGTGTGATAAAAGGTTGCGCAAATCAAGGAAAGAAGGCGTTTCAATCATGGCAAACCCCTACGCCGAGTTGTTCCAGGCGCCCGGCGCCCGGGCGTTCGTACTGGCCGGTATGCTCGCGCGCATGCCCATCTCCATGACCGGCATCGGCTTGATCACCATGCTCTCGCAGGTGCATGGCGGCTACGGCCTGGCCGGCTCGGTGGCGGCGGTGTTTGCCTTGGCTACGGCATTTTGCGCGCCGCAGGTATCGCGGCTGGTTGACCGCTACAGCCAGGGCAGGGTACTGCCGATCGCCGCGCTGATCGGCGGCGGTGCGTTGTTGTTGCTGTTGTTGTGTACGCGTTTGCAGGCGCCGAACTGGGCGTTGTTCGTGTTCGCCGCGCTGGCCGGTTGCATGCCCAACATGTCAGCCATGGTCCGGGCGCGCTGGACCGAGCTGTACCGCGGCCAGCCCAAGCTCCAGACCGCGTTTGCCCTGGAGTCGGTGCTCGATGAGGTGTGCTTTATCGTCGGCCCGCCGATCTCGGTGGGGTTGTGCGTGGTGCTGTTTCCCGAGGCCGGGCCTTTGCTGGCGGCGTTGCTGTTGGCGGTCGGTGTCACGGTGTTCGTGATGCAACGCCAGACCGAGCCGCCCGTGCATGAGCGCCATGATCATCACGGGCGCTGGCTGATCGCTTCGCCCTCGGTGTTGATCCTGATGATCCTGCTGCTGGCCATGGGCGTGATTGTCGGGGTAGTGGATGTGGTCAGCGTCGCTTTCGCCCAGCACCAGGGCCAACCGGCGGCGGCGAGCATTGTGTTGTCGGTGTATGCCATCGGTTCGTGCCTGGCGGGGTTGGCGTTCGGTACGTTGAAACTCAAGGCGCCGTTGCCCCGGCAGTTCCTGTGCTGTGGTGTCGCCACGGCGCTGACCACCTTGCCATTGCTGCTGGTCACCAACATCCCCGGCCTGGCCGTGGCGATCTTCATCTCCGGGCTGTTCTTCGCCCCGACCCTGATCGTGTCCATGGCCCTGGTGGAGCGGATCGTGCCACCGAGCCGCTTGACCGAAGGCATGACCTGGCTGATCACCGGCCTGAGCATCGGCGTGGCCATCGGCGCCGCCAGCTCCGGCTGGATGATCGACCACTTCGGCGCGGCCAGCGGGTTCTGGGTGGCGCTGGCGGCGGGGGCGGTGGTGTTGGGTTCGGCGGTGTTGGGGTATCGGCGGCTGGGATAGTCAGCCGATCGCGGGGGTGGGTTTGGCGCAGTGATGTAGCAGGAACTCACTCAGCGCTTGGCGTGTCAGGTCGTTCAGGGTCACCTTCTTGCGTGTAGCTTCCAGGGCTGCGGCCAGATGAAGGTCATGCCCGACCCGCACGTTGAATGAACCCTTGCATGGTTTTTCCGGTGTTTGCCCAAGGGCCAGGCAGGTGGCGAGATAGTCGTCCACCGCCTCACGAAATGCCGCATCCAGTTCGGCGACGGTTTTCCCTTCGTAGCTCACCAGCGCCTTGATAAACAGGATCTTGCCGAACAGGCAGTTGTCTTCGAGGCTGGCTTCGATGGAGCCGATGTAGCCTTGGTGTTTCAATTGGTTGTTCACTGAATCAGTTCTCCTGATTTCAATTGTTCGATGATCTGGCGCCGAATGTAGTGTTTCAGTTCATTGCCGGGGTGAGGCTTGTGCAAGGTGATCATTGCACTGGGGTCGCCGATGTCGAACTTGACGCGGCTTCCCGCCCCTTCAATCTGTGTGTAGCCAAGACGACGCAGCAGCGTGACGAGCTCGGGCCAGGTAAATGCCATTTGCTCGTTGAGCAGTTTGGCGAGCAGCTTTTCATTTTTGGACACGGCGTTCCCTGCGTGTAACTAAATGTAGTTGCAAAAAGTGGTGTCCGTCAATGCTAGCTCGGGTTCCTCTGTCGTTCCTGGGATTGATGTAACCCTTGATGACACCTCGCTCCGCGCCGCCATCCCCCCGCTAATTTTTCCCTCTCCGGTTCGTTTTATAGGGACGACGTGCCTTTGTGCTTCCCGCCTATTGCTCCGGACTCCAAGAAATGAATGCTGAAGACTCCTTGAAACTTGCTCGCCGGTTTATCGGGTTGCCCCTGGAAAAACGCCAGCTGTTCCTCCAGGCGTTGCAGAAGGAAGGGGTGGATTTTTCGCGGTTTCCGATTCCTGCCGGGGTGGATGTGGAGGACCGCGATGCGCTGTCCTACGCACAGCAACGCATGTGGTTTCTCTGGCAGTTGGACCCGGCCAGCGGCGCCTACAACCTGCCGGGCGCCGTGCGGCTCAAGGGCGCGCTGAACCTTGGCGCGATGCAGCAGGCGTTCGCCAGCCTGGTCGAGCGTCATGAAACCCTGCGCACGGTGTTCCAGCGCCAGGCCGACGAGCGCCTGGCGCAGGTGGCGGCACAGCCGGCGCTGGCGATCGAGCAGCACGACCTCAGCGACCTGGCCCCCGCCGAGCGCGAGCAGGCCGTCAACGCCGCGGCCACCCGCCAGTCGCTGCTGCCGTTCGATCTGGAGCACGGTCCGCTGCTGCGCGTGCAGCTGTTGAAACTCGACGAGCAGGAACACGTGCTGCTGCTGACCCTGCACCACATCGTCTCCGATGGCTGGTCGATGAACGTCTTGATCGACGAGTTCATCCGTTTCTACGACGCGCATGAGCGCAACGAGGCGCCGCAACTGCCGGCGCTGCCGATCCAGTACAGCGACTATGCCCTGTGGCAACGCCGCTGGCTGGAAGCAGGGGAGCAGGCGCGTCAGCTGGAATACTGGCAAGCGCGGCTGGGTGATGAGCATCCGGTTCTGGAATTGCCCAGCGACCGCCCACGCCCGGCCATGCCCAGCTACAGGGGCACGCGCCACACCTTCGCGATCGATCCGGATCTGGCCGCGCAACTGCGCAGCTGCGCGCAAACACACAACGTCACGCTGTTCATGCTGCTGCTCGGAGCGTTCAATGTGCTGCTGCATCGCTACACCGGCCAGGGCGACATCCGCGTCGGCGTGCCGATCGCCAACCGCAACCGGACCGAAGTCGAAGGGCTGATCGGTTTCTTCGTCAACACCCAAGTGCTGCGCACCGAACTGACCGGGCAAACCCGCGTCAGCGAGCTGCTGCATGCCATCAAGGAGCATGCCCTGGGCGCCCAGGCCCATCAGGACTTGCCCTTCGAACGCCTGGTGGAAGCGCTGAACGTCGAGCGCAGCCTGAGCCATACGCCGTTGTTCCAGGTGATGTACAACCACCAGCCGGTGGTGGCCGACATCGCCTCGATCCGCACGGCCTCCGGCCTGGAACTGGCCGCGGTGGAGTGGCAGGGCCGCACCACCCAGTTCGACCTGACCCTCGACACCTACGAACAGTCCGGCACCCTGCATGCCGCGCTGACCTACGCCAACGACCTGTTCGACGCGCCATCCATCGCACGCATGGCACGGCACTGGATCAGTCTGTTGCAGGCCATGGTCGCCGATGGCGAGCAGCGCGTCGGTGAGTTGCCGATGCTCGCCGCCGATGAGCAGCAGGTCCTGGTGAGCGCCTGGAACCAGACCGCGCAGGCCTATCCGAGCGAGCGCGGCATTCATCAGTTGATCGAAGACCAGGTGCGCGCCACGCCGGAGGCGCCGGCGCTGGTGTTCGGTGCGACCACGCTGACCTACGCCCAGCTCGACGCCCGCGCCAACCAGCTGGCCCATGCCTTGCGCGAGCAGGGGGTTGGCCCCGATGCCTTGGTGGGTCTTTGCATCGAGCGCTCGATCGAAATGGTGGTCGGCCTGCTGGGGATTCTCAAAGCCGGCGCTGCCTATGTCCCGCTCGACCCCGAATATCCCCCGGAACGCCTGGCCTACATGATCGAAGACAGCGGCATCCAGCTGCTGCTCAGCCAGCAAAGCCTGCTGCCGTCGCTGCCGGTCGCGGCTGTCCAGGTGATTGCCCTGGACGCGCCCGCGCTGTGGCTCGATGGCTACAGCTGCGAAGCGCCCGCCGTGGCGATTCACGGGCTGAACCTCGCGTATGTGATCTACACCTCCGGCTCCACCGGCCAACCCAAGGGCGCCGGCAACAGCCATCGCGCGCTGGTCAACCGCCTGTGCTGGATGCAACAGGCCTACACGCTGGAGGCCAGCGATGCGGTGCTGCAGAAAACCCCGTTCAGCTTCGACGTGTCGGTGTGGGAGTTCTTCTGGCCGTTGATGACTGGTGCGCGCCTGGTGGTCGCGGCCCCTGGCGAACACCGCGAGCCGGCGCGCCTGATTGCGACCATCGGCCGACACGCAATCACCACCGTGCATTTCGTGCCGTCGATGCTCCAGGCGTTTATCCATGAGCCGGGCGTGCAGGCCTGCACTGGCCTCAAGCGCATCGTCTGCAGCGGCGAGGCCTTGCCGTTGGATGCGCAGAGCCAAGTGTTCGCCAAACTGCCACGGGCCGCTCTGTTCAACCTCTATGGCCCGACCGAAGCGGCCATCGACGTGACCCACTGGAGCTGTGTCGATGAAGGCGCCGACAGCGTGCCCATCGGCCGCCCGATCGCCAACCTCCACACCTACGTGCTCGACGCCCAGCTCAACCCGGTGCCGGCCGGCGTCTCCGGCGAGCTCTACCTGGGCGGCAGCGGCCTGGCGCGCAGTTACCACCGGCGTGCGGCCCTGACCGCCGAGCGTTTCGTGCCCAGCCCGTTCGCTGACGGCGCACGTGTGTACCGCACTGGCGACCGCGTGCGCCAGCGGGCCGACGGCGTGATCGAGTACCTCGGCCGTCTCGATCATCAGGTCAAACTGCGCGGTCTGCGCATCGAACTGGGCGAAATCGAGACGCGCCTGCTGCAGCATCCCGGCGTGCGTGAGGCGGTGGTGCTGGTGCAGGGCGGCAAGCACTTGGTGGCCTACCTGGTGTTGGAAGGCGAAGCGCCCACCGACCTCAAGGCGTGGCTGCTCGGCAGCCTGCCGGAGTACATGGTGCCGACCCATATGCTGCACCTGGATCAATTGCCGGTGACCGCCAATGGCAAGCTGGATCGCAAAGCGCTGCCAGTGCCGGACGCCGCCGCGCAGCAGGCCTATAGCGCCCCGCAAAGCCCCGTGCAGCAGGCGCTGGCCGCAATCTGGGGCGATGTGCTCGGCATCCCGCAGGTCGGCCTGGACGACAATTTTTTCGAGCTGGGCGGCGATTCGATCATCTCCATCCAAGTGGTCAGCCGCGCGCGCCAGGCAGGCATTCGCCTCAGCCCGCGCGACCTGTTCCAGTACCAGAGCGTGCGCAGCCTGGCGTTGGTGGCGACCTTCGAGCAGGCCGCGAGCGTCGACCAGGGCCCGGTCAGCGGTGAGGTGATGCTGACTCCGGTGCAGCAGAGCTTCTTCGCCCAGGCCATCCCGGTGCGCGAACATTGGAACCAGTCGTTGCTGTTGATCCCGCGTGAAGCCCTGGAGCCTGCGCGTCTCGACGCGGCCTTGACCCAGGTGATCAATCATCACGACGCTTTGCGCCTGCGTTTTGTCGAGCAGGCCGAAGGCTGGCAGCAAACCCATGCCGCGCCGATCGCCGCGCCCGGATTGTGGCAATCCCACGCCAGCGACGACACAGAACTGGCCGCACTCTGCGAGGCGGCCCAGCGCAGCCTCGATCTTGAACAAGGCCCGCTGCTGCGCGCCGTTCTGGTGAGCATGGCCGACGGCACCCAGCGCCTGTTGCTGGTGGTCCATCACCTGGTGGTGGACGGCGTGTCCTGGCGCATCCTGCTCGAAGACCTGCAACAGGCCTACGGCGCTGCGCCGCTGCCGGCCAAGACCTGCGCCTACCAAGTGTGGGCCCGGCAGTTGCAGGCCCATGCACAGACCCTCAACGCGCAACTGGCGTACTGGCAGGCGCAGACGGCCGACGCCGATTTGCCTTGCGACAACCCGCAAGGCGGCCTGCAAAATCGCCTGGGCGCCAAGCTGGAAATCCGCCTTGACGCCGAACACACCCGTCAACTGCTGCAAGACGCCCCGGCCGCCTATCGCACCCAGGTCAACGACCTGCTGCTGAGCGCATTGGTGCGGGTGATCTGCCGGTGGAGCGGCCAGACGGCTGCGCTGATCCAGCTGGAAGGCCATGGCCGTGAAGACCTGTTCGACAATGTCGACCTGAGCCGTACCGTCGGTTGGTTCACCAGCCTGTTCCCGCTGCGCCTGCAGGCCGAGGGCGGGTTGGCGGATGCGATCAAGTCGGTCAAGGAGCAACTGCGGGGCGTGCCCGATAAAGGCATCGGCTACGGCCTGTTGCGTTACCTCGGCACACCGGACGCCCGCGAAGCCCTATCAAGCCTTGCCGCGCCGCGCATCACCTTCAACTACCTGGGCCAATTCGATCGCCAGTTCAACCAATCGGCGCTGTTCGTGCCGGCCACCGGGGGCAGCGGTCAGGCCCAGGACCCCGAAGCGCCGCTGGCCAACTGGTTGACGCTGGAAGGCCAGGTGTACGGTGGGGAATTGACCCTGCAGTGGGGCTTCAGCCGTGAGATGTTCGAGGTGTCGACAATCCAGCGCCTGGCGGATGACTATACGGCGGAACTCAAGGCCCTGATCGTGCATTGTTGTGCCACGCCGGCAGGGCAGGTCACCCCGTCGGACTTCCCGTTGGCGCGTCTGACCCAGCGCCAGTTGGATGGGCTGCCCGTCGCGGGACCGGCCATTGCCGATCTCTACCCGCTGTCGCCGATGCAGCAGGGCATGCTGTTCCACAGCCTGTACGAGCCCGAGGCCCAGGCCTATATCAACCAGTTGCGCCTGGACATCGGCGGCCTCGATCTTTTGGCGTTCGGTCGCGCCTGGCAGGCCGCGCTGGAGCGGCATGACATCCTGCGCAGCAGCTTCCACTGGCTGGGCCTGGACAGTGCCCATCAGTTGATCCAGCGGCAGGTCGACTTGCCGTTGCAAGTCATCGAAGACCCCGACGCCGACGTCGAGGCCCTCGCCGCAGCCGAGCGCGACAAGGGCTTCGCGCTCGACGCGGCGCCGCTGTTTCGCCTGTTGCTGGTACGCGGTGCCGGCGCGACCTGGCAGCTGATTTTCACCAGCCACCACATCCTGATGGATGGCTGGAGCAACGCCCAATTGCTGGGCGAAGTCATCGCCCACTATGCCGGCCATACCGTGCCGGCACCGCTGGGACAGTTCCGCGATTATCTGGGTTGGCTGCAACAACAAGGGTCGGGCGAAGCCTTCTGGAAAGCCACGCTGGCGCCGTTGCAAGCGCCCACCTTGCTGGCGCAGGCGCTGCGTGTGCCGGCCCACGCCACAGGGATGGCCGACCATCAGGTGGTGCTCGACAGCGACTTCACCCAAGCGCTCGGCGAGTTTGCCCGCCGCCAGAAAATCACCCTCAACACCTTGCTGCAAGGGGCGTGGAGCCTGTTGCTGCAGCGCTACACCGGCCAGGATTGCGTGGCGTTCGGTGCCACCGTCGCCGGGCGTTCGGCGCCGCTGCCGGGGATCGAGCAGCAACTGGGCCTGTTTATCAACACCTTGCCGCTCGTCAGCCTGGCCGCGCCGGCCCAATCGGCCGCGTGCTGGCTCAGCGAGCTGCAAGCGCTGAACCTGAGCCTGCGCGATCACGAACATGTGCCGCTCTACGACATCCAGGGCTGGGCGGGCCAGCAGGGCGCGTTGTTCGACACCTTGCTGGTGTTCGAAAACTTCCCGGTGGCCGAAGCCCTGAAACAGGGCGCGCCCGCAGGCCTGACCTTTGGCCGCCTGCACAACCATGAACGCACCCACTACCCGCTGACCCTGGGGATTGAGCTGGGGGCGAACCTGCGCCTGGAATGGAGCTACGACCGCGCGCGTTTCAGTGCCGATCAGGTCGCGCGATTGAGCGCCAACCTGCAGCACCTGCTGGTGCAACTGCTCGTCGATGCGCAGGCGCCGCTCGGCAACTTGCGCCTGCTCGACCCCACCACGCAGCGCGACATGCTCGCCCTGGGCCGGGCACCCGGCGCGGCCCTACGTGAGCTGCACGTGCATCAACGCATTGCCGCCCAGGCCGCCGCCACCCCGGATGCGCTGGCGGTGCAGGCCGGCGAAGCGCGCTTGAGCTATGCCCAGCTCAACGACCACGCCAACCGCCTGGCCCATCGCCTGCTGGCGCTGGGCGTGGGGCCTGGGCAGCGCGTGGGCCTGGCCTGCCGACGTGGCCCGCAGTTGATCGTCAGTCTGCTGGCGGTACTTAAAAGCGGCGCCGCCTATGTGCCGCTGGACCCGAAATACCCCAACGAACGCCTGGCCTACATGCTGGCGGACAGTCGTGTGGACCTGCTGCTCAGCGAAACCGGGCTGCTCGCCGACTTGCCGCTGCCGCAAGGTCTGACCCGTGTGGACTTCAGCGCATCCGGCGCTGAGTTGGCCGCTTACCCGCGCGCCAATCCGCCCAGCCACGTGGGCGCCGCCGACCTGGCCTACGTGATCTACACCTCCGGCTCCACCGGCCAACCCAAGGGCGTGGCCATCGATCACGCCGCCCTCGGCCAGTTCTGCGACAGCGCCGCGGTCTACAGCCGGCTGTGTGCAGCGGACCGTGTACTGCAGTTCGCCACGTTCAGCTTCGACGGCTTTGTCGAGCAGTGCTACCCGCCGCTGTGTATGGGCGCTGCGTTGATCATGCGTGGCGATGAACTGTGGGACGCCGGGCAACTGGCGCGGGAAATCGTCGAGCAGGGCGTGACCCTCGCTGACTTGCCGGCGGCGTACTGGTACCTGCTGGCCAAGGAATGTGCGGTCGAACACCGCGCCCTGGGCAATCTGCGCCAGGTGCATGTGGGCGGCGAAGCCATGTCGGTGGAAGGCCTGCGCGCCTGGCACGCCGCCGGCCTGGGCCACGTGCGGCTGGTCAACACCTATGGGCCGACCGAGGCCACGGTGGTGTCCAGCGTGCATGACTGCCAGTTGCTGGATGCCAGTGACGCGTTCGGCGTGCCCATCGGCCAGGCCATCGAAGGCCGTTCGCTGTATGTGCTCGACAGTGCGTTCGAGCTGCTGGCCACCGAGGGCGTCGGCGAGCTGTGCATCGGTGCCGAGTACGGCCTGGCCCAGCGTTATTTCGACCGCCCGGCGCTGACGGCCGAGCGCTTCCTGCCGGACCCGTTTTCCGCCGTGCCGGGGGCGCGGCTCTACCGCAGTGGCGACCTGGCCCGTTACAACCAGGCCGGTGCGTTGGAGTACGTCGGGCGCATCGATCATCAGGTGAAGATTCGCGGTTTCCGTATCGAAATCGGCGAAATCGAGGCCAGCCTGCAAGGCTTGCCGCAGGTGCGTGAGGCGGCAGTCATCGCGCAGCCGGGCGCTGTGGGTGCGCAATTGGTGGCCTACGTGGTGCCGACCCAGGGCCAGCGCCTGGACACCCAGGCGCTGGCGGCGACCTTGCACCGTGTGTTGCCCGACTACATGGTGCCGGCGCAGTGGGTGGTGCTCGATGCCTTGCCGTTGAACAACAACGGCAAGCTGGACCGCCGCGCACTGCCGGCACCGGACCTGAACCAGCCCCGACAGGCCCACCGCGCCCCGCACAGCCCGCTGGCGATCCGGTTGGCAGCGATCTGGCAAGCGGTGTTGCAGGTCGAGCGCGTGGGGCTCGATGACCATTTCTTCGAGCGCGGCGGCCATTCGTTGCTGGCCACCCAGGTGATCTCCCGCGTGCGCCATGACCTCAAGCTGGAAGTGCCGTTGCGCGCGCTGTTCGAGCAGCCGACGCTGGAGGCCTTCGCGACCGCGTGCGCCGGCGTGCAGGGCGACACGGCACCGACGCTGCAGGCGGCCGGGCGTGACCGGCCGTTGGCGTTGTCGTTCGCCCAGGAGCGCCAATGGTTCCTCTGGCAACTGGACCCGACCAGCGCCGCCTATCACGTCCCCGCCGCACTGCACCTGCGCGGCCCGTTGGATATCGCTGCGCTGGAACACGCTTTCCGCGCCCTGGTGCAGCGTCATGAACCGCTGCGCACCACCTTCGTGGAGGAGGGCGAGCAGACCTGGCAGGTGATCCACCCCCACCTGGCGATTGCACTGGCGCATCAGCACATCGCTGCAGCCGCGATCGAAGCGACGGTGGCGCAGGAGATCCAGCGCCCGTTCGACCTGGTCAACGGCCCGCTGATGCGCGTCACGTTGCTGCACGTCGAAGCGGAGCACCATGTGCTGGTAATCACCCAGCACCACATCATCTCCGATGGTGGGTCGATGCAGGTGATGGTCGACGAACTGCTGGCCCTGTATCAGGGCCAGGCGCCGTTGCCGGCGTTGCCGCTGCACTATGCCGACTATGCCCTGTGGCAACGCGAGTGGATGGCCGCCGGGGAGAAACAGCGCCAACTCGATTATTGGTGCGCCCGCCTGGGCAGCGAACATCCGCTGCTGGAGCTGCCCCTGGACCACCCGCGTCCGGCGCTGCAAAGCCATCGCGGCGCGCGCCGACAACTGCATCTGGACGCCGCGCTGGTCGCCGAACTCAAGGCCCTCGCCCAGCGTCAGGACGTGACCCTGTTCATGCTGCTGCTCGCCGCGTTCCAGGCCTTGCTGTTTCGCTACAGCGGCCAGTCCGCGATCCGTGTCGGGGTGCCGATCGCCAACCGCAATCGCCTGGAAACCGAGCGGCTGATCGGCTTCTTCGTCAACACCCAGGTGCTGCAGGCCGAGCTGCATGGGCAGATGGGCTTCGACCGCCTGCTGGCCCAGGTCAAGCAACGTGCGGTGGAGGCCCAGGCCCATCAGGACTTGCCCTTCGAACAACTGGTGGAAGCGCTGCAACCGGAGCGCAGCCTCAGCCATAACCCGTTGTTCCAAGTGATGTTCAATCACCAGGACAACCTGCGCGCCGGCCCGCTACAGTTGCCTGGCCTGGACCTGCAAGCGGTGGATTGGACCGGCCACAGCACCCAGTTCGACCTCAACCTGGAAACCGAGGAGTCGGCCGATGGCCTCTGGGCTGCGTTGACCTACGCCACCGACCTGTTCGAACCGGCGACCATCGAGCGCCTCGCCGAGCATTGGCAGAACCTGCTGCGCGCCGTGGTGCGCGATGCCTCCCAACCCCTGGATGAGCTGGCGCTGCTCAGCGCATCGCAGTGGCGGCAGATGCTCGAAGCGTGGAACCACACGGCCTTTGATTACCCCCGCGAGCGCTGTGTGCATCAGCTGTTCGAAGCGCAGGCCCTGGCCCAGCCCGACGCCATCGCTGTGCAATTCAACGACGACGCCTTGAGTTATGCCGAACTCAACCGCCGCGCCAATCGCCTGGCCCATCGCCTGATCGCGGCGGGTGTCGGCCCGGACGTGCTGGTGGCGGTGCATGTGGAGCGTTCCCTGGACATGGCGGTCGGCCTGCTGGCGACCCTCAAGGCCGGTGGCGCCTATGTGCCGCTCGACCCGCAGTTCCCGGCGGAGCGCCTGGCGTTCATGCTCGAAGACAGCCGCGCCCGGGTGCTGCTGACCCAGCCAGCGCTGATCGGCCGACTGGCGCAACCGCAAGGTCTGCACGTGCTGCTGGTCGATGACAGCGACGCTGGCGAACACAACCCGCAAGTGGACGTCAGTCCGGAACACCTGGCCTACGTGATCTACACCTCCGGCTCCACCGGCCAGCCCAAGGGCGTGATGGTGCGCCACCGCGGGCTGTGCAGTTTCACCTGCGGCATGGCCGCCAGCCTGGACATCGGCCGGGAGGCGCGGGTGCTGTCGCTGACCACGTTCTCGTTCGACATCTTCGCCCTGGAGCTGTACGTGCCGCTGACGGTTGGCGCCACGGTGCTGCTGAGCGGCCAGGCCCTGGCCCTCGACCCGGAGGCGATTATCGACCTGGCGCACCACCAGTGCGCCAATGTGCTGCAAGCCACGCCGTCAACCTGGCGCATGCTGCTGGACAGCCCGCGTGCCGAGCGGCTGCATGGCATCAAGGCACTGTGCGGCGGCGAAGCGCTGCCGGCCGACCTGGCCCAGCGTCTGCTCGATCTGCAAGGCCCGGTGTGGAACCTGTATGGCCCCACGGAAACCACCATCTGGTCGGCCGCCCATCGCCTGTTGGCGCCGCAGCCTTTTGTCGGGCGGCCGATTGCCAATACCGCGTTGTTCATCCTCAACGCCGGGCTCAGCCCATGCCCGTTGGGCGCGGCCGGTGAGCTGCTGATCGGCGGTGTCGGCCTGGCGCGCGGTTACCACGCACGGCCGGCGCTCACCGCCGAACGCTTCGTGCCCAACCCTTATGGCGCGCCGGGCGAACGCCTGTACCGTACCGGTGACCTGGCGCGCTACCGCGACCACGGCGTGGTGGAGTACATCGGCCGGGTCGACCAGCAGGTCAAGGTGCGCGGTTTCCGTATCGAACTGGGCGAAATCGAAGCCTGCCTGCGCGAACACCCCGGCGTGCGCGAAGCCGTGGTGCTGGCCGACAACGACCGCTTGATCGCCTATCTGGTGACCTCCGCCCCACAGACGCCGCAGGTCTACCAAGCTGCCTTGCGCGAGCGTTTGCCGGACTACATGGTGCCGGCGTACCTGATGTGCCTCGACAGCCTGCCCTTGACCCCCAACGGCAAGCTCGACCGCAAGGCTCTGCCCTGCGTGGACGCCAGCCTGTTGCTCAAAGGCCATGTTGCCCCCGTCACACTGCGCCAACAGCAGGTGGCGGCGATCTGGGCCGAGGTGCTGGGCGTGCCCCAGGTCGGCCTCGACGACCACTTCTTCGAACTGGGCGGGCATTCGCTGCTGGCCACCCGCGTGGTGTCGCGGGTCCGCCAGGCGCTGGCGCTGGAAGTGGCGCTCAAGACCCTGTTCGAACACCCGGCGCTGGGTGACTTCGTCGCGGCGCTGGGCGAGGAGGGCGTAGTTGCGCCGGCGATGCTCAAGGCCGACCGCACCCAACCGTTGCCACTGTCCTATGCCCAGGAACGCCAATGGTTCCTCTGGCAACTCGACCCGCACAGCGCCGCGTACCACATCCCCAGCGCCCTGCGCCTGAAAGGCGCGCTGGACCTGGCCGCGCTGCAACGCAGTTTCGACACCTTGCTGGCGCGCCACGAAAGCCTGCGCACCCATCTGCATCAGGACGCCAGCGGCACACGGCAAGTGATTGAAGAATCGGGCCTGATCGACGTCGACCAGGCCGACAGCGACGAAGCCGGGCTCAAGGCGCAGGTCGCTGCCGAGGTCGCGCGTCCGTTCGACCTGCTGCGCGGGCCGTTGCTGCGGGTCACGTTGCTGCGCCTGGCTGAGGATGACCACGTGCTGGTGCTGGTGCAGCACCATATCGTCTCGGATGGCTGGTCGATGCAACTGATGGTCGAAGAACTGGTGCGGCTCTACGCCGCGTTCAGCCAGGGAACCACGCCGCACCTGCCGGCCTTGCCGATCCAGTACGCCGACTACGCCCTGTGGCAGCGTCAATGGATGGAGGCCGGTGAGACCGCGCGTCAACTGGCTTACTGGCGTGAGCAACTGGGCGGTGTGCAACCGGTGCTGGAATTGCCGGTCGACTACCCGCGCCCAGCGCTGCAAAGCCACCGTGGCGCGCGCCTGGGTATTGAGCTGGCGGCGCCGTTGCTCGCCGGTTTGCGCAGCCTGGCGCAGCGCACCGGGGTGACGTTGCCGATGGTGTTGCTGGCGTCGTACCAGGCCTTGCTGCACCGCTACAGCGGTCAGGAGGACGTGCGCGTCGGCGTGCCGATTGCCAACCGCAATCGCCTGGAAACCGAAGGGTTGATCGGCTTCTTCGTCAACACCCAGGTGCTCAAGGCCGATATCCACGGGCAGATGAGCGTCGAGCACTTGCTGCACCAGACGCGTCAACGCTCCCTTGAGGCCCAGGCCCATCAGGACCTGCCGTTCGAGCAGTTGGTGGAGGCCTTGCAGCCCGAGCGCAGCCTGAGCCTGAGCCCGCTGTTCCAGGTGTTGTTCAACCACCGCGTGACGTCGGTCGACAGCCATTGGCAGCGCCTCACCGAGCTTGACGTCGAGGTCCTGAGTTGGGATGAAGGCGTCGCCCAGTTCGACCTGGCGCTGGACGTCGAGGAAAGCCAGACGCTATTGCGTGCGTCCCTGAGCTACGCCACCGACCTGTTCGCCCCGGCGACCATCGCACGCATGGCCGGCCACTGGCAGAACCTGTTGCAGGCGATGGTCGCCGATCCGCAGCAGACCCTCGGCCAGTTGAACCTGTTGGACGGGGATGAACAGCGGCACATCCTGCAGTTGTGGAATCAATCCGACGCCGGCTTCCCGGCCCAGCGCCTGGTACACGAGTTGGTCGCCGAGCGTGCGCGGGAAAACCCGCAGGCGATCGCGATCAAGTTCGACACGCAAACCCTGACCTACGGCGAGCTGGACCGCCAGGCCAACCAGTTGGCCCACGCGTTGATCGCCCGTGGCGTCGGCCCGGAAGTGCGCGTGGCGATTGCCATGCCGCGCAGTGCGGAGATCATGGTGGCGTTCCTCGCGGTGCTGAAAGCTGGCGGCGTGTATGTGCCGCTGGACGTCGAATACCCGCGTGATCGCCTGCTGTACATGATGCAGGACAGCCGCGCCAAGCTGCTGTTGACCCATACCGCCGTGCAGCAGCAACTGCCGATTGCCGAAGGCCTGGATACGCTCGCCATCGACCGCACCGAAACCTGGAGCGGCTTCAGCGACACTGCGCCGTCGGTTGATCTGGACGGCGACAACCTCGCCTACGTGATCTACACCTCCGGCTCCACCGGCATGCCCAAGGGCGTGGCGGTGGCCCACGGTCCGCTGGTGGCGCATATCATCGCCACCGGCGAACGCTACGAAACCGGCCCGGCCGATTGCGAATTGCACTTCATGTCCTTCGCTTTCGACGGCTCCCACGAAGGCTGGATGCACCCGCTGATCAACGGCGCGAGCGTGCTGATTCGCGATGACAGCCTGTGGCTGCCGGAATACACCTACGCGCAAATGCACCGTCACAACGTGACCATGGCCGTGTTCCCGCCGGTGTACCTGCAACAGTTGGCCGAGCATGCCGAGCGCGACGGTAATCCGCCGAAGGTGCGTGTTTACTGCTTCGGTGGGGATGCCGTGGCCCAGGCCAGCTACGACCTGGCCTGGCGTGCGCTAAAGCCGACCTACCTGTTCAACGGCTACGGCCCGACCGAAACCGTGGTCACGCCGTTGTTGTGGAAAGCACGCAAGGGCGATCCCTGCGGCGCCGTGTACGCACCGATCGGCACGCTGTTGGGCAACCGCAGCGGCTACATCCTCGACGCCCAACTCAACCTGCAACCCATCGGCGTCGCTGGCGAGCTGTACCTGGGCGGCGAGGGCGTGGCGCGCGGTTATCTGGAACGTCCGGCACTCACCGCCGAACGCTTCGTCCCCGACCCGTTCGGCAAACCCGGCAGCCGCGTGTACCGCAGCGGCGACCTGACCCGTGGCCGCCCGGATGGCGTGGTGGATTACCTCGGCCGTGTCGACCACCAGGTGAAAATCCGCGGTTTCCGTATCGAGCTGGGCGAGATCGAAGCGCGGCTGCGCGAGCAGGACAGCGTTGGCGAAACCGTGGTGGTGGCTCAGGAAGGCCCGACCGGCAAGCAACTGGTGGCCTACGTGGTGCCGGCAGATGCCAGCCTGGCCAACCACACCGAGTGGCGCGACACCCTGCGCCGCGCCCTGAAAACCCGCCTGCCGGATTACATGGTGCCCGCGCACTTCATGTTCCTGGCGCAAATGCCGCTGACCCCCAACGGCAAACTCGACCGCAAGGGCCTGCCCGAGCCGGACGCGAGCCTGATGCAACAGGCCTACGTCGCCCCCGAAACCGAGCTGGAACAGCAGATCGCCGCGATCTGGGCCGAGGTGCTGCGCCTGCCGCACGTGGGCCTGAACGACAACTTCTTCGAGGTCGGCGGCCACTCGTTGCTGGCGATCCAGATCACCTCGCGGGTCCAGGCCGAACTGGGCCTGGAAGTGCCGCTGGTGGAAGTGTTCCAGACCGAAACCCTGCGCGCCTACGTGCAGGCCGCTGCCGCCTTCCGCGCCGGCAGCGCGCAAGATTTTGACGACCTTCGTGACTTTTTGAGCGAACTAGAGGCGATTTGACCCATGCGTTCCAACCCTAATATCGATCTGGTTTCGCGCTTTCTTCGCCTGCCGCTGGAACAGCGCCAGCAGTTTTATCAGCGCCTGCAAAGCCGTGGCATGAGCTTCGCCCAACTGCCGATTGCTTCGATCCGCGAGGATGGCCAACGCCTGCCGCTGTCCTATGCCCAGGAGCGCCAGTGGTTCCTGTGGCAGTTGGACCCGGACAGCGCCACCTACCACATCCCCGGCGCATTGCGCTTGCAGGGGCGCCTGGACCTGGCGGCGTTGCAGCGCAGCTTCGACAGCCTGCTGGCGCGCCACGAAAGCCTGCGCACCCGGCTGATCCAGGACGGTGAGCAACTGTTGCAAACCATCGAGCCCGAGGCGCGTGTCGAGATCCGGCAGGAGGTTGTTCACGAGGCGCAACTGATGGCGCGGGTCGAAGCCGAGGTCGCCCGCCCGTTCGATCTGCAACAAGGGCCGCTGTTGCGCGTGACCCTGTTGCAACTGGCGGAAGATGAGCATGTGCTGGTGATGGTGCAGCACCACATCGTTTCCGATGGCTGGTCGATGCAAGTGATGGTCCAGGAACTGGTGCAGTTGTATGCCGCCTACAGTCAGGGCCAGGACCTTAGCCTGCCGGGCCTGCCGATCCAGTACGCCGACTACGCGCTGTGGCAACGCAACTGGATGGAGGCCGGGGAGAGGGCCCGCCAGTTGGCGTACTGGCAGGACCTGCTGGGCGGTGAGCAACCCGTGCTGGAATTGCCCCTCGATCACCCGCGCCCCGCGCAGCAAAGCCATCGCGGCGCGAGCCTGCAGGTGCAGCTGCCGGCGGACCTGGTGGCGGGCCTCAAGCGCCTCGCGCAGCAAGAAGGCGTGACGCCGTTCATGCTCCTGCTGGCGTCGTTCCAGACCCTGCTGTTTCGCTACAGCGGCCAAGCGGATATTCGCATCGGCGTACCGAATGCCAACCGCAACCGCGTCGAAACCGAGCGGCTGATTGGCTTTTTCGTCAACACCCAGGTGCTCAAGGCCGACCTCGATGGGCAGATGACGTTTGCCGAACTGTTGCAGCAGACCAAGCGTCGTTCCCTGGAAGCCCAGGCGCACCAGGACCTGCCGTTCGAACAGTTGGTGGTGGCGTTGCAGCCTGAACGCAGCCTGAGCCACAACCCGTTGTTCCAGGTGATGTTCAACCACCAGACCGACACCCAGGCCAGCGGTGACGGCCAGCACCTGCCCGGCCTGCGCGTGACGGAACTGGACTGGGACAACCAGACCACCCATTTCGACCTGAGCCTGGACACCCATGAATCCGCTGGAGGCCTGTGGGCCGCGCTGACCTACGCCACCGACCTGTTCGAGGCGGCGACCATCGAGCGCTTTGCGCAACATTGGCAAAACCTGCTCCAGGCGCTGGTGAGTGCGCCGCGCAGCCGTCTTAGCGCGCTGCCGATGCTCGACCGTGCGCAGCAGCAGACGATGCTCCAGGATTGGAACGCGCCGGCCAGCGTCGCCGTCGCACAAGCCGTACACCACCGGTTCGAGGCCCAGGCCCGCCAGCATCCTGAACGCCAGGCGCTGGCCCTGGATGACCAGACGCTCAGCTATGGCGAACTGAACCGCCAGGCCAATCGTCTGGCGCACTACCTGATCGACCAGGGGATCGGCCCGGACGGCCTGGTCGGTATCGCCGTCGAGCGTTCCTTTGCCATGGTGGTCAGCCTGTTGGCGGTGCTCAAGGCGGGCGGTGCCTACGTGCCGCTTGACCCTGAGTATCCGCGCGAGCGCCTGGTGCATATGCTCGAGGACAGTGGCGTGCGCCTGGTGTTGACTCAGTCTCACCTGCGTGAGCGCCTGCCGCTGGCCGGGTCGTTGACCTGCCTGGATATCGACCTGGCCCACGCGACGTTGGCGCCGTATGCCGAACACGCTCCGGCGCTCGACGTCGAGCCGCAGAGCCTGGCCTACGTGATCTACACCTCGGGCTCCACCGGCAAACCCAAGGGCGTTGCCATCAGCCACGCGGCGCTGAGTGAGTTCGCCGACATCGCGGCCGACTATTCGCGCCTGGTCCCACAGGATCGGGTGCTGCAGTTCGCCACCTTGAACTTCGACGGCTTCGTCGAGCAGCTGTACCCGGCGCTGACCCTGGGCGCCACCGTGGTGTTGCGCGGCCCGCAGTTGTGGGACGGCGCCGACCTGTACCGGCAGATCATCGATCATGGCATCACCCTGGCCGACTTGCCGACGGCTTACTGGAAACTGTTCCTGCACGATTGCCTGGCGGCGGGCCCACGGTCTTACGGGGCCTTGCGCCAGGTGCATATCGGCGGCGAAGCCATGCCCCTGGACGGCCCGGCGATGTGGCGCCGGGCCGGGCTGGGGCACGTGCGGCTGCTCAACACCTACGGGCCGACCGAGGCCACGGTGGTGTCCAGCGTGCTCGATTGCAGCGCCGACGATGGGGTGATCAGCGGCAGCGCCAGCCCGATTGGCCGCGCGTTGCCGGGGCGGGCGTTGTATGTGCTGGACGGCGACCTCAACCTGTTGCCGGTCGGCGCCGTGGGCGAACTCTACATCGCCAGTGCCAGCGGCTTGGCGCGTGCTTACCTGCAACGCCCGGGCCTGACCGCCGAGCGCTTTGTCGCCGACCCGTTCGGCCGCCTGGGCGAGCGTCTTTATCGCACCGGCGACGTGGCGCGTTATCGCGCCGACGGGGTGATCGAATACGTCGGCCGCGTCGATCACCAGGTGAAGATCCGTGGGTTCCGTATCGAGCTGGGTGAAATCGAGGCGCTGCTGCTGGCCCAGGATGACGTCCGTGAGGCTTTCGTGCTGGCCGCCGACAATCAGTTGGTGGCCTATCTGGTGGCGACGCAGCCATTGTCCGAGCCGCAGCAGGTGAGCGCCGCCGAACAGCTCAAGGCCACCTTGCGCGAGCAACTGCCCGATTACATGGTGCCGGCGCACCTGATCTTCCTCGAGCGCATGCCCTTGAACCCCAACGGCAAGCTCGACCGCCAGGCCCTGCCGACACCCATCGGCGGCTCGGCACAGCAGGCATGGTTGGCACCGGTCACGCCGCTGCAGCAACAGATCGCGGCGATCTGGGCCGATATCCTTGGCGTCGAGCGTGTCGGCCTGGCCCATCATTTCTTTGAACTGGGCGGGCATTCCCTGCTGGCCATGCAAGTGGTCTCGCGCATTCGCCAGGCCCTGGACCTGGAAGTCCCGCTCAAGACGCTGTTCGAGCAGCCGCGCCTGGCAGGCTTTGTCGCTGCCTTGACGACCGCCGATCCCGCCGCCCCGAAAGCCCCGGCCCTGCTGCCGGCCGGGCGCGACCAGCCGTTGCCGCTGTCGTATGCCCAGGAGCGCCAGTGGTTTCTCTGGCAGTTGGAGCCGCACAGTGCGGCGTACCACATCCCCAGCGCGCTGCGCCTGAAAGGCCAGCTTGACCGCGCGGCGTTGCAGCGCAGTTTCGACGCCTTGCTGGCCCGTCATGAAAGCCTGCGCACCTCCCTGCGCCAGGAGCGCGAGCGCACGGTTCAAGTGATTGAACCGCAGGTGTCGTTGCACATCGCGTGCGCCGATGTCGATGAAGCTGCGCTGAAGGCCCGGGTAGAAGCCGAGATCGCCCAGCCCTTCAACCTGCAACAAGGGCCGTTGCTGCGTGTCTGCCTGCTGCGCCTGGCCGCCGATGAGCATGTGCTGGTGCTGGTGCAGCATCACATCGTCTCCGATGGCTGGTCGATGCAACTGATGGTCGAGGAACTGGTGCAGCACTACGCGGCTTACAGCCAGGGTCAGACCCTGGTATTGCCGGCGCTGCCGCTCCAGTACGCCGATTACGCCGTGTGGCAGCGCCGTTGGATGGAGGCGGGCGAGAAGGATCGCCAACTGAGCTACTGGCGCGACCGGCTCGGCGGTGAGCAGAGCGTGCTGGAGCTGCCGTTCGACCACCCGCGCCCGGCGGTGCAAAGCCACCGTGGCGCACGCCTGCCGATCGAACTGGCGCCCGCGCTCGCCCACGACCTCAAGGCCCTGGCCCAGCAACAGGGCGTGACCCTGTTCATGCTGTTGCTGGCTTCGTTCCAGACCTTGCTGCACCGCTACAGCGGCCAGGAAGACATCCGCGTCGGCGTGCCGATCGCCAACCGCAACCGCAGTGAAACCGAACGCCTGATCGGCTTCTTCGTCAACACCCAGGTGCTCAAGGCCGACATTCACGGGCAGATGAGCGTCGCGCAAGTGGTGCAGCAGACCCGGCAACGGGCGCTGGAGGCGCAGGCCCACCAGGACTTGCCGTTCGAACAATTGGTAGAGGCGTTGCAACCCGAGCGCAGCCTGAGCCACAACCCGTTGTTCCAAGTGATGTTCAACCACCAGACCGACGTCGGCCAGGCCCAGGTCCAGCACCAATTGCCGACGCTGCGGGTAGAAGGGCTGGAGTGGGAAAGCCGGACCGCGCATTTCGATCTGGACCTGGATATTCAAGAGTCCACCGAAGGTATCTGGGCCACATTGGGGTATGCCCAGGACCTGTTCGAAGCGTCGACCGTGCAACGTATGGCGCGGCATTGGCAGAACCTGTTGCAGGCGATGGTCGCCGATCCGCAGCAGACCCTCGGCCAGTTGAACCTGCTGGACGGGGATGAACAGCGGCACATCCTGCAGTTGTGGAATCAATCCGACGCCGGCTTCCCGGCCCAGCGCCTGGTACATGAATTGGTGGCCGAGCGTGCGCGGGAAAACCCGCAGGCGATCGCGATCAAGTTCGACACGCAAACCCTGACCTACGGCGAGCTGGACCGCCAGGCCAACCAGTTGGCCCACGCGTTGATCGCCCGTGGCGTCGGCCCGGAAGTGCGCGTGGCGATTGCCATGCCGCGCAGTGCCGAGATCATGGTGGCGTTCCTTGCGGTGCTGAAAGCTGGCGGCGTTTACGTGCCGCTGGACGTCGAATACCCGCGTGATCGCCTGCTGTACATGATGCAGGACAGCCGCGCCAAGCTGCTGTTGACCCATACTGCCGTGCAGCAGCAACTGCCGATTGCCGAAGGCCTGGATACGCTCGCCATCGACCGCACCGAAACCTGGAGCGGCTTCAGCGACACTGCGCCGTCGGTTGATCTCGACGGCGACAACCTCGCCTACGTGATCTACACCTCCGGCTCCACCGGCATGCCCAAGGGCGTGGCGGTGGCCCATGGCCCGCTGGTGGCGCATATCATCGCCACCGGCGAACGCTACGAAACCGGCCCGGCCGATTGCGAATTGCACTTCATGTCCTTCGCTTTCGACGGCTCCCACGAAGGCTGGATGCACCCACTGATCAACGGCGCCAGCGTGCTGATCCGCGATGACAGCCTGTGGCTGCCGGAATACACCTACGCGCAAATGCACCGTCACCACGTGACCATGGCCGTGTTCCCACCGGTGTACCTGCAACAACTGGCCGAGCATGCCGAACGCGACGGTAATCCGCCGAAGGTGCGCGTGTATTGCTTTGGCGGTGACGCGGTGGCGCAAGCGAGCTACGACCTGGCCTGGCGTGCGCTGAAACCCACTTATCTGTTCAACGGCTACGGCCCGACCGAAACCGTGGTTACGCCGTTGCTGTGGAAGGCACGTCGCGGCGATCCGTGCGGCGCCGTGTATGCACCGATCGGCACGCTGTTGGGCAACCGCAGCGGCTACATCCTCGACGCCCAACTCAACCTGCAACCTATCGGCGTCGCTGGCGAGCTGTACCTGGGCGGCGAGGGCGTGGCACGTGGTTATCTGGAGCGTCCGGCACTCACCGCCGAACGCTTCGTCCCCGACCCGTTCGGCAAACCCGGCAGCCGCGTGTACCGCAGCGGCGACCTGACCCGTGGCCGCCCGGATGGCGTGGTGGATTACCTCGGCCGCGTCGACCACCAGGTGAAGATCCGCGGTTTCCGTATCGAACTGGGCGAGATCGAAGCGCGTCTGCGCGAGCAGGACAGCGTTGGCGAAACCGTGGTGGTGGCCCAGGAAGGCCCGAACGGTAAGCAGTTGGTGGCCTATGTGGTGCCACTGGATCCGGTGCTGATGGACGATGCGTTGGCCCAGTCCACCTGCCGTGAAAACCTGCGCCGCGCCCTGAAAACCCGCCTGCCGGACTACATGGTGCCCTCGCACCTGATGTTCCTGGAGCGCATGCCGCTCACCCCCAATGGCAAGCTCGATCGCAAGGGCCTGCCGCGTCCTGATGTGAGCCAGATGCAGCAGGTGTATGTGGCGCCACAGAGCGAGCTGGAGCAGGACGTGGCGGCGATCTGGGGTGAAATCCTGGGCCTGGAACGGGTTGGCCTGGCCGACCACTTCTTTGAATCTGGGGGGCACTCGTTGCTGGCGATGCAGGTCATCTCCCGTCTGCGCCAGTTGCTGGGCCGGGAAGTTCCCCTCAGAACCCTGTTTGAACACCCGCGGTTGCAGGGTTTTGTCGAGACGCTGCAGCGTTCGGCAGCCGAGACGGACAGTGCGCCAGCGATTCTGCCCGTCAGCCGCCAGCAGCCGTTGGCATTGTCTTATGCCCAGGAGCGCCAGTGGTTCCTCTGGCAACTGGACCCCCAGAGCGCCGCGTACCACATCCCCAGCACCCTGCGCCTGCGTGGCTGGCTGGACCAGGCCGCGCTGCAACGCAGTTTCGAAACGCTGGTGGCGCGCCATGAAAGCCTGCGCACCCAGGTGTACCAGGACGCAGGCCGCGCCCTGCAAATGATCCGGGATGCGGGTGCCGTGGAGATCCTGCATGCCGATGCCGAAGAAGCGGATGTGCAGCGCCTGGTGCAAGCCGAGATCGCGCGACCGTTTGACCTGCAACAAGGCCCGCTGCTGCGGGTGACCCTGCTGCGCCTGGCTGACGACGAACACGTGCTGGTGCTGGTGCAGCATCACATCGTCTCCGATGGCTGGTCGATGCAGGTGATGGTCGACGAGCTGGTGCAACTGTACGCGGCCTACAGCCAAGGCCAGGACCTGCAATTGCCGGCGCTGCCGATTCAATACGCCGACTATGCGCAGTGGCAGCGCGACTGGATGGCGGGCGGCGAGCGCGAGCGTCAATTGGCTTACTGGCAAACGCTGCTGGGCGGTGAACAGCCGGTGCTGGAACTGCCCGCCGAGCGGCCGCGACCTTCGGTGCAGAGCTATCGCGGAGCGAGCCTGGATGTCGTCCTGGACCCGGCGCTGGTGAAGGGGCTCAAGGCCCTGGCGCAGCGTGAGGGGGTCACGTTGTTCATGGTGCTGCTGGCGTCGTTGCAGACCCTGTTGCACCGTTACAGCGGCCAGCAGGATATTCGCGTCGGTGTGCCGATCGCCAACCGCAGCCGGGTCGAAACCGAGCGGCTGGTGGGGTTCTTCGTCAATACCCAGGTGCTCAAGGCCGATATCGATGCTCAACTGACCGTCACCCAATTGTTGCAGCAGGCCAAGCGGCGGGCCCTGGATGCCCAGAGCCATCAGGACCTGCCCTTCGAGCAATTGGTCGAGGCGCTGCAACCCGAGCGCAGCCTGAGCCATAACCCGTTGTTCCAGGTGATGTTCAATCACCAGAGCGAAGCGCGCCTGGCCAACAGCGGCCAGCAGCTTGCCGACCTGAGGGTTGAAGGGTTGGAGTGGGGCACGCAGACCGCGCAGTTCGACTTGAGCCTGGACACCCAGGAGACCGCCGAAGGGCTGTGGGCGACCCTGACCTACGCCACCGATCTGTTCGACGCCGCGACACCCAAGCGCATGGCCCGCCATTGGCAGAACCTGTTGCAGGGCATGCTCGGCGATCCGAATCAGCGGGTTACCCAGTTGCCGATGCTGGAGCGTCTGGAGCAGCAGGTGATGGTCGAGCAGTGGAACGACACGGCGCAGGATTACCCGTTGCAGCAGAGCGTGCAGCAGTTGATCGAAGCGCAAGCCGAACGCACGCCGGCTGCCCAGGCATTGCTGTTTGATTGCGAAGTGCTCACTTACGCCCAGCTGAATGCTCGTGCCAACCGCCTGGCGCACCGCCTGATACAGGCCGGTGTCGGGCCAGACCTGCTGGTGGGCGTGGCGATGGAGCGCTCGGTGGAGATGGTGGTGGCGCTTCTGGCCGTGCTCAAGGCTGGCGGCGCCTATGTGCCGCTGGACCCGGAATACCCGCGCGAGCGCCTGGCCTACATGCTGCGGGACAGTGGGGTGCAACTGTTGTTGACGCAGGCGCATCTGGTAGCGTCGTTGCCCATCGGTGACTGCGTACAGTGCCTGGTGGTAGAGCAGGGTGACAGCTGGCTGGCAGGGTTTGCCACCTTCAATCCCGAGGTCGCCGTCGAGGCCGAAAACCTCGCTTATGTCATCTACACCTCCGGTTCCACCGGGCAGCCGAAGGGCGCCGGTAACCGCCACTGTGCATTGACCAACCGATTGCTGTGGATGCAGCAAGCGTATGCACTGGATGCCAGTGATACGGTGCTGCAAAAGACGCCGTTCAGTTTTGACGTGTCGGTCTGGGAGTTCTTCTGGCCGTTGATGAGCGGCGCACGGTTGGTCATGGCGGCTCCGGGTGATCATCGAGAGCCGTCGCGCCTGGTGACGTTGATCAATCGACACCAGGTCACCACTTTGCACTTCGTGCCCTCAATGTTGCAGGCATTCCTCCAGGACTCGCAGGCCGGCAGTTGCCAGGGCCTGCAACGCATCATTTGCAGCGGCGAAGCCCTGCCGGTGGACGCCCAGCAACAGGTGTTCGCCAAACTGCCCAAGGCCGGGCTGTTCAACCTCTACGGCCCGACCGAGGCGGCCATCGATGTGACCCATTGGACGTGTGTCGATGAAAACCGCGACAGCGTGCCGATCGGCCAGCCGATCGCCAACCTGCGCACCCATGTGCTGGATGCGCAGTTGCAGCCGGTTGCCGCGGGTGTTGCCGGTGAGTTGTACCTGGGCGGGGTCGGGCTGGCGCGCAGTTACCATCGCCGTCCCGGCCTGACCGCCGAGCGTTTTGTGCCGTGCCCGTTCCAGCCTGGCGCGCGGTTGTATCGTACCGGGGACCGGGTCCGTCAGCGCATGGATGGCGTGATTGAATACCTGGGACGCCTGGATCATCAGGTCAAGTTGCGTGGTTTGCGGATCGAGCTGGGCGAAATCGAAGCGCGCCTGCTGGAGCATCCGCAGGTGCGTGAAGCGTCGGTGCAAGTGCAGGATGGCAAGCATCTGGTGGGCTACCTGGTGTTGCACGACCCGGCCGCCGCCTGGCGTGATGCCCTGAGTCATCACTTGCTGGCGCATTTGCCCGACTACATGGTGCCTGCGCAATGGGTCGTGCTGGACCGCATGCCCTTGAGCCCCAACGGCAAGTTAGACCGCAAGGCCCTGCCGGCACCGGACGCCAGCGTGCATCAGCGGCACTTCGTTGCGCCGAGCAACCCGCTGGAGCACACCGTTGTGCTCGCCTGGCGCGAGGTCCTGGGCCTTGAACAGGTGGGGGTGGAGGACAACTTCTTCGAGCTGGGCGGGCACTCGTTGCTGGTGTTGATGCTCAAGGAGCGTATCCGCAAGGCTACCGGCGTCGAGCTTTCGGTGAGTCAGCTGATGCTCAACCCGACGGTTGCGGGGCAGGTCGCCTGTGTTAATGGTCAGGCCGGCAACTCGTTGATCGTCAGGTTGAACAGCCAGACCCGTGGCACACCGTTGTACCTGTTTCACCCCAGCTATGGTTCGGTGCATTGCTACAAGGCCATTGCCCTGGCGTTGCGCGAGCAGCGGCCGGTAATGGGCGTGATCTGCCGGGCGTTGGCCGAGGAGGGCAGTGAAGTGCCGGCCTGGCACGAGATGGTCGAGGACTACACCGCGCAATTGTTGACGGCGCAGCCGGAGGGGGCCTTCCGTCTGGCGGGCTGGTCCCTGGGCGGCAACCTGGCGATGGAAGTTGCCCATGGCCTGGAGCAGGCTGGGCGGGAAGTGGAGTGCGTGGGCTGGATCGACGCATCGCCACCCCAGTGGGTCAAGCCCTTCTGGGACACGGCGGTGATGGTCGATGAGCGCGAAATATCCGCCAATGACCGGCGCGTGGAATTGTTGGGCGCGATGTTCCCTGAGTTCACGGCGCAGATCCATGCCAAGTGGTCGGGCCAGCAGGCCACGGTTGATGGCGACGATGAGCAATGGGCCGGGTTCAACCAGTGGGCCGGGGATGTGCTGGGTGAGCGCTTCCATGAACTCAAGGAAGAGTTGCTCAGTGGCCATGAGGCGCAAATCTCGTGGGAGGTCGACCGCATGCTGGGCCAGCGCCTGCATGATGCCGATTTCAAGGCGATCAAGGCGCCGATCAGTTGCTGGTGGGCGACCTTGAGCCGCACGGGTGTGCATCATCGGTTGATTGAGGCGAGCATGCTGGAGGTCGCCGGCCAGTCCCGGATTGAACGTTCGGTGCTGATCGAGACCAGTCACGATCGGTTGATCGACAACGCCGCGTTCGTGCGCAGCTTCGCCGACGCGATGGCGTAACACCGGGCCTGAACGAACAAGCCCCCGGCCACTGATGGTGACCGGGGGCTTTTTCGTGGGGTGGGGTTCAACGACCGGCCTCTGCAAAAACGCCCCGGGCAAATGAATGCACGGGGCGTTAGGGTTGGAGCCCTCAGTAGCCGCCAGGGCGGCTACGAGCAGGCCTTAGAAGTCCCAGCGGGTGCTGAGCATGAAGTTGCGTGGCTCGCCGTAGGCGGCAGAGTTATAGAAGCCGATGTTGGTGTAGTAGGTCTTATCGAAGATGTTGTTGACGTTCAACGTTGCTGACACGTTCTTGGTGAACTGGTAGCGGGTCATCAGGTCCACCAGCCAGTAGGATTCCTGGGAAAACTCCTCGTAGCCGCCTTTCGGGCTGTTGTAGATGTCCTGCCAGCCAACACTCTGCCAGCGAGCGCCGCCGCCGACGGTCAGCTTGTCGAGGTTGCCCTTGAACTTGTACGAGGTGTAGACGCTGACCTGATCTTCCGGCTCGAAGGTCGAGATCTTGATGTCGTTGTCGTCGCGCACAACCTTGTGGGTATAGCCACCCTGGAGCTGCCAGCCCGGTGCCAGTTCGCCCGACATTTCGACTTCGTAACCCTTGGTCACGGCCTTGGTGCCCTTGAACGCGTAGTTCGACGGTGTCGGCGTGCGGTTGTTGTATTCGTCGTCGGACACGGAACGGTTGGTTTCGTGGATCTCGAAGTAGGCGGCGCTGGCGTTTACACGACCGTCCAGGAAGTCTGCCTTGACGCCCAGTTCCCAGTTCTGGCCTTCATCCGGCTCGACCAGTTTGTTGTTGCGGTCGCGGTTGTAGCTTTCCTGCGGCATGAAGATATCGGTGTAGCTGGCGTAGACCGAGTACGTGTCGTTCAGGTCGTAGACCACACCGGCATACGGCACGAACCGTCCGGTTTCCTTGTAGGTCGGGTTGTTGCCGGTGACGGTGTAGTCGACCACGCGGCCGCCGAGCAGCAGCTTGAGGTCGTCGGCGAGGTTCAGGCGGGTGGTCATGTACGCGCCGGTCTGGCGCACGGTGTCGTCGATCTTCGACTGCGGTGTGCCCCAATCCGGTTCGGTCGCGTTGCCGTGCCAGTTGTAGAAGTTCACCAGGTTGGGGGCGAGGTTCCAGTAGCCATTGCCGTTCCACTCGGAAGAACTGATGGAGCCGCCGAGGACCAGCTCATGCTCGCGGCCGCCCAGGCTGAACGGGCCGCTCACATATAGGTCGGCGGAGTCGCTGACGGTTTCGCCGGTGTACTTGCCCGATGTCAGCTGCGAAGTGCCGTCCAGGTTGGGAGTGCTGCCCTGGATCGAGCCCATCTTCGCGTGGTAGCCGTTGATCTTGTGGTCCAGTTGCAGCTTGGTGACCCAGCCATCGCCGAGGTCGTGCTCGACTATGGCGAATAGGGTGCGGGTGTACTGCTCCCAACTGCTCCAGTCGGCGGCGTTGTTGAACGAGCGCTTCACGTTGTTGCGATTACCCTGGGCGTCGATCAGCGGGAAGCTGCCGGACCAGGACGAGCCTTTTGGCAGGCTGTCCTGGTAGTCGCCACCCACGGTCAGCATGGTGTCCGGGGACAGGTCGAATTCCATGATGCCGTAGTAGACCGGGCTTTGGCGCTCATAGCGGTCCATGAAGGAATGCTTGTCCTGGTAAGCCGCCACCGCCCGACCCCGGACATTCCCGGTTTCGGTCAGCGGGCCGCTCACATCCAGTTCGCTGCGGTAGTTGTCCCAGGAGCCGGCACCCACGCTGGCGTGGCCCTGGAACTCTGCGGTGGGCTTTTTGCGCACAAGGTTGATGGTCGCACCCAGGGAGCCTGCGCCAGTGAGCAGGCCGGTGGCGCCCTTGAGTACTTCGACCCGGTCATAGATCGCCATGTCGCTCAGGGTGTTACCCGCCGAATAGGCCACGTTGCGCGCAGTGGACGGAATGCCGTCGTACTGGAAGTTGTTGATGGAGAAACCACGGGCGTAGTAGTTGCTGCGCTCGGTATCGAAGGCCGAGACGGTGATGCCCGGCGTGTGGCGCATCACGTCGTCAACGTTGTTCAGGCCGAAGTCGTCCATGTGCTGGCGGGTGATGACGGTCACCGACTGCGGCGTCTCCTTGGGCGTCAGCACCAGGCGGGTCGAGGTGGCGATGTAGCCTGGGGTATAGGAACCGGTGTTTTCGGTCACGTTGCCCAGTTGGTTGGCGGTCACCTGGGTCGGGCTCAGTTCCAGCCCGGCGGAGGTACCGGCGGCGGTGACGGTCAGCGAATTGCCATTGAGGCTGTGGGTGGTCGACGTTCCTGACAGCAGGGTATTGATCGCCTGTTGCGGGTCCAGTTTGCCTTTGACGGCGGTGCTGTTCTTGCCTTGCACGTCGGTCGGGCTGTAGAGCACCTGCATGTTGGCCTGATGACCGAAGGCCTGCAGCGCGCTCCCCAGCGGCTGCGCGGGAATGTCCAACTCGATCTCTTGTGCCTGCACATAGCCGGCCACCGGCAGTGATATGGCCAGGGCCAGGGCGTTCGGCAGGAGGTTGACGTTCAGGGCCCGACGCATGGATAGCGCTTTGCTCAGTGGGCTGAGACCGAGTCGTGCTGGCATGGGTGTTTTCTCTTCTATGTTTTAAGTGGGCAATTATAGGTGTTTATTGAGTCTGGTTATCATTACCACTAGTGAGACGTTCCTATCCCGGGAAACCGGAAAAGAAAATTCACGCCGGCGTCAGTTCGTGCACGACCTGGCCGGCGCGCAGGCGCACCAATTGGTCGGCGATATCGAAATAGCGGTCGTCGTGACTGATCACGATGATGGTCTTGCCCAGGCGCTTGAGGTCCGGCAGCAGCTCGGTATAGAAGATCCGGCGGAAGGCCGGGTCCTGGTCGGCGGCCCACTCGTCGAACACCAGCACCGGGCGTTCTTCCAGCCAGGCGTTGACCAGCGCCAGGCGCTTGCGTTGGCCGGTGGACAGATCGGTGGTGCTGAACACGCCGTCCTTGACGCTGACCTTGTGGGCGATCTCCAGGCGTTCCAGGTATTTTGTCGCGCTGTCGAGTGACTGGGCGGCGCTGCCCTGGACCAGGTCGTCGAACAGGTAGTAATCGGCGAACACCGTGGTGAACAGCTGGCGATAGTCGTCGCGCTCGGGGTCGCTCACAGCGTTGCCGTTGAGCAGGATTTCCCCGGCCTGCGGCGGGTATAGCCCCAGCAGCAGCTTGATCAGGGTGGTCTTGCCGCTGCCGTTTTCGCCGACGATGAACACGATATCGCCCTGGGCGATGTTCAGGTCGATCGGCCCCAGGTGGAACGGTTCGCTGCCTGCCACTGCCGGCGGGCTGTAGCGCACACCGCGTAATTCCAGGCTGTTGACCACCGGTTGCGGGGCTTCGCTGTCATCCATCAGCAGGTGCGGTTCCGGCGAGGAGAAGCGCTGTGACAGCTCACTGATACGACCAAATGCAATCTTCGCCTTGCCCACCACCGGCAGGTAGCCGAGCAGGTGTTCCAGCGGGCCTTTCATGTACAGCAGCACCAGGACGAAACCGGTGATCACGCTAGGGTCGGGGTTGGGGTTATAGGCCTGCATCGCCAGGGCCAGGCCGATCACCACGAAGAACAACATCGAGCCAAAGGTCTTGGCAAGGATGTAGATGTTCACGGAACGCACCTGGATGTCGGCGATGCGGTCGGCGGTTTCCTGAATGCGCTGGGTGTTCATGCGAAAGCGCCGGGGCCGGTGCATGCGCAGTTCCTTGGCGCCGGAGGCAATGGCGTTGTAGTAACGCTGCAGCTCATCCTCGTGGCTGCGCGCCAGGTCGAAGCCCTGGATGCCTTTGCCGCCGGCGATGAACTGCACGGCACTGCCGATCACGATGGCGACCACCATCATCAGGAACATCGGTACCGACAGGTAGGCCAGGTAGCCCAGGCAACCCAGGGTCACTGTGGCCGCAATGGCCAGCGGTGTGAACGCGAAGGAGAAATCGCTGATGGTGTCGACGTCGTGGGTCAGTACCGGGATCAGCCGGTGGGAGCGATAACCCTCGATCTGCCCGATCGGCGCCGACAGCACCTTTTCGCCGAGGTCCTTGCGCAGGGCGGCAATAATCCGTTGGCCGACGTAATTGGTGCCGATATCGGAAATGATCGAACTGACCAGCGCCAGCACACACAGCGCAGCAAACGTCAGAATCACCCCCTGGGTCATCCCCGCGGAGGAGTGCAGCGCATTATTGATAGTCGCCAGCAGCAGCGTGATGGCCAGGCCACCGGCCATGCCCAGGGCGACGGAGACGCTCACGATGGCGCGAAAGGGCCTGAGCAATGCGAGCAAACCGCTGAAGGGGCCGCGCTTGGGGTCGGTCATAGGTACTTCCCGGAAAGTGAATGGAGGGGGCTGGGCACACAGACCCTTACCCATGACAAACGAAGCGTCGGCGCGAGTATTTAGCGCGGCGTGCCCGGCGGTGGCGGTGGCGGATAAATTGCCCGCTGCCTGGTTCGTTCTTGTTGGGTAGGCGCACGCGTAGGGTCGCGTGCCGGATCTATCCAGTGAGAGCGAACCAATGACGAAAAAGAACCTGGTGTATGTGTGGTCCCTGAGAAATGCCGCCGCCGACAAGGCCGGGCAGCCAGTGGCCTATAAGGACCACGAGCGCTACATGAAGTCGGTGCTGGAGTTTCTGGTGGGCTCGCTCAACGATACGTCGCTGGGCGAGGCCTATAACCTGGTGGGCGTGGTGTATGACGACGACGAGCAAAACCCGCGTGACCGGCAATTGGTCGCCGACTATGGCTTTGCCTATGCGCCGGGCCGCCAGTGGCTGTACCCGGCGGACCTGCGGGTGCAGGGGCGTCTGGTCAACGATTTGCTGCTGAGCGTGCCGTCCACCTACCGCCGCCTGCCGCGTGGCAGCGCGCAACACATCGCCGGCAAGCAGGACTTCGAACGCCGCCTGCGCGACACGCTGGTGGAGCTGAAGGCCGATATCGTGGTGCTGGACGGCCTGCTGGTGATCCTCGATGAGCTGGTGCGCCCGGGTGCGCCATTTGCGCGGCGGATCATGAACATTCACCCGGGCATTACCCGTATCGAATCGCCCTACGAGCGCCGGGGCGCCTACGCCACCTGGAACGCCTTGTACGGTGCCCGTGGCCAGGCGGTGGAGGATTGGACGACCAAGGAGACGCAGCCGTGCGAGCCGCTGTACCTGACCGGTGCCTCGTTCCACTACGTGGACAACGGCATCGACTCTGGAGAAGTGTTCCACGACGTGCTCAAGACCGAGATTTCCCCGGACGACACTATCCTCGAATTGCGCTGGAACAACTTCAATAACAGCCTGTTTCCGGCGTTGCATGAAGGTTTGGAACGGTTGGCTCGGCAGGGCTGACGCACGCCCCCTCTAGGAGCGGGCTTGCCCGCGAAAATCGCCAACGATAACGCGTTTATCCTGGATAAACGCGGCGTACTCGGGGGCTTCGCGAGCAAGCTCGCTCCTACAGTGGGTGCAGTGGGTGCAGCGGGTGCAGTGGGTGCAGTAGGTGCGGTGGGTGCTGCGGGTGCAGCGGGTGCAGTAGGTGCAGTGGGTGCAGCGGGTGCAGCGGGTGCAGTAGGTGCAGTAGGTGCAGTAGGTGCAGTAGGTGCGGTGGGTGCTGCGGGTGCAGTGGGTGCAGTGAGGGGATTTGTTGTTACAGGTCGCGCACTACCCGAAAGCCGATCCAGTCCCCGCGTGTCTGCGGGTAGATGTTGTTGCGATTGCCCGAGCGCGAGAACACTGGCGCTTCGCCCCAGTCATTGCCACGGATCTGGTAGCTCTCGCAGTTCGGTTCCACCCAGGCGCTGCCGTCGGTCGGTGCGCCGATGTAGTTGGGGTGTTCGCAGTCGGCCACGCGCTCGTAGACGTTGCCGTGCATGTCGTACATGCCGAATGCGTTCGGCGGGTAGCTGCCGGCCGGCGAGGAAAAACTGTAGCCATCCGCCGGACCGTAAGTGTTGGCATGTTCGGCAATGCTGTAACCCTTGCCCTCGTCGAACGGAAACGGGAAGGGCTCGCTGGAGCCGGCGCGCGCGGCGTATTCGCGCTGGGCTTCGCTGACCATGTGGTACGGCTGCCCGGTCTTTTTCGACAGCCAGGCCACGTAGTGTTTGATGTCGTCCATGTCCATGCACACTGCCGGCTGACGCGGGCTCTGGGGGTAGCGCGGCTTGCTGGCGATGCATTCGCGGCCGGGGCGGGTGTCGCCGTCGGCGATCTTGACCCCGGTCTGGCGGATATAGCTGTCCCACTCGCCAGCGGTGATCTGGAAGCGGCTCATGGCGAACGGCTTGGCGAAGGTCACGGCATGCGTCGGGCCTTCGTCCGGCTCGCGGCCGACCTCATCGTCGGGCGTGCCCATGGTGAAAGTGCCGGCGGGCAGCACCACCATTTCCGGGCAGTCCTTGCAGTCCTTGAATACTTTGCCGGGTTGCGGCGTGGCGGCCTCGGCCAGGTTGGGCAGCAGCGCTGCGCACAGGGCGGTGAGGGCCAAAGCGGTCAGGGGGGCGGATGGCGTCATGTGGGCCTCTCGTTCAAAGGGCAAAGGGCGTGCGTCGCCACCGCTGGCTCAGCACGGTCATGTTGTGCTCACGGGCTTACGTCGAGGGTGATGAGCGGTTGGCCAAGGGCTTGGCGGCTTTTTGTACCTGGTCCCACACCCGCAGAAAGTTGCCGCCCCACAGCTTGGCGATATCGGCTTCGGAGTAGCCGCGCTGGATCAGCTCGGCGGTGACGTTGCGGATTTCGCCGACGTTGTTCCAGCCGTCGATACCGCCGCCGTCGTTGAAGTCCGACGCCAGGCCGACATGGTCGATGCCGATCTTGCGCACGGTGTAGTCGATGGCATCGCCCAGGTCCTTGAGGGTGGCCTTGGGTTCGTCATCGAGGATGGCGTACAGCGCGCTGGCGTACTCGCCGAACGTGTGCTCGGGCCAGGCGGCGATGATTGCGTCGCCCGGCATCAGGGCCACGGCCAGGTTGGGCAGGGGTGGCAGGTCGAAGCGGGCGCGCAGGCTGTTGAGCTTGTCCTGGGTCGGCTGGCTCAGCGGGCGCAGGTAGGCGGAGAAGGCCACGATCTGTACCACGCCGCCGCTGCGCTTGATCAGTTGCAGTTCCTTGTCGCTGAGGTTGCGCGGGATATCCACCGCCGCGCGTGGCGCCGAGTGGGAGGCCACCAGTGGCGTGCGGCTCAACTGCGCAACCTGTTCCAGGGCCTTGGTCGACATTTGCGACACATCGATGATCACCCCCAGGTCATTGAGGCGGTGTACCGCTTGCTGGCCGATGTCCGAGAGGCCGTCGAGAGCGTCGGTGGAGTCATTGAAAAATGGCAGTGGCCGCGACGAGTCGGACCAGGCGTTATTGCCGATATAGCTGAAGCCGAACATACGCATGCCGCGTGCTGTCCACAGGTCCAGCTGGTTCAGGTCGCTGCCCAGCGGGTAGGCGTTGAGCATGCTGATAAAGATCGCGAATTTGCCTTCGCCATGCAGGCGCCGGAAGTCATCCGGGGTGTAGGCGATGCCCACTTCGTTGGGGAAGTCGCGCACCATGCCGGAGATGATTTTGTAGCGCACTTCCTGCTCGTGGCGGGCTTCCTCGACAAAGCCGTCGCTGGGCCTGTGGGGAGCATTGGCGCCGTTCCAGATTTCCGGCCAGCCGAAAACCGTCAGCGCCGCCCCGGACAATCGCCCGCGACGCGCCTTGGCCAGGTCGAACTGGCCGCCGCCGTCGTGGTCGGCCTCATTGCCGGCGGTGCCGAAATCCAGCGGCACGGTGATATGGCTGTCGAACGACAACAGGCGCTCCTGCAGGTCATTGGCCTGCTTGATCACCGCCAGCGGGTAGCCGGCATTGCCTCGGAACCAGTGATCCCAGGCCAGGAAACCGGCCCCGGCGCCGATGACCAATGCCAGTGGCAGGCCGATAAACAGCGCCTTTTTCGAACGTGGTTTTGTCATTGCCGTCTCAGTCAGTTGAGGCCTTTGCTATCTGGGAAGAACGAGCGATGAGCGCGGAAATTTAGGCCTCGGCGACGGCGCGGTAAATTTCCCGCGCGAGTAAACGTTCTAGCTCTGATAACGCTGTTTCCTAAGGTAGACAATGACGATCTCTCGACGTGGGTTCATCGCAGGCCTGGCGCTGACTGGTGCCGCCTTGCCGGCGGCCTTATATGCCCATCGCGAGTGGACGCGTGAAGAATTCCCCATCACCCCCGGCGAAGCCACGGTGGATCTTGCCGATACCGCCGGCCAGCACCTGGCGAACACATTGCGCGGGGTGTGGAACCTGCGCCTTGAAGGCCGCGATGCCGGCCTCAAGGGTTTGCCCGCGCAGGGCCTGGCGTTGCTGCTCGATGTCGCGCCGCGTGGGCGAGGCCTGCGTGGTTATCTCGACACGGCCGAGCACCTGCGCGGCGATGTCGAACCCCGTTATCGCGTGTTGGGTGACTTGCTCATGGGCGAGGGCACCGAGCTCTATTGGCGGCTGATCGACCGTGATGCCGCCGACGGCGCGCCGGCCTATGAATTCAGCATGACCGTCGATGAAGTCTGGGGCGTCTTCGGCAACGCCGGCAGCGGCACCCTCAGCGGGCAGATCCTCGACCTCGACCGGCCCCTGGCGCTGACCGCGCCGGAGAATCGCTTTGTTGCCCACAAACAGCCGTTTCCCGAAGCCCGCCAACGCATCGGTCTCAACCCTTCGCTGCTGGCCTGGCTGATTTCCCCCGAGCACCGCCTGTTCCACCAACTGTGGCACGCCACGCGCGACCAATGGCACAAGCTCTCCGAGGAAAAACGCGACGCCTTGCGTGGCATCGGCTGGCAGCCCGGCCCACGGGGCAAGGAGCGCGACGCGCGGGGCAAGCTCAAGGATCGCAACGGCTCGGGCATCGACTTCTTCTTCATGCATCGGCATATGCTCGGCACCGCACGTTCGATGCAAGACTTGCCGTCGTGGTCCGCCTTCCCCGAACCGCAACCGGCCCTGGAACGTGATCGCCTGGGCTTCCTGCGCTACTTCGACAACCATGACGGCTTTGCCCTGCCACCCACTTGGCTGGCGCCGGACGACGGCGACTACACCCAATGGGTCAGCGATATCAAAGCCGCCGAGACCTACCACAGCAACTTCCAGGTCTGGGAATCCCAATACCGCGACCCGCGATACCTGGCCAAATTGACCCTGGGCCAGCTCGGCTCCGAAATGGAACTGGGCCTGCATGACTGGCTGCACATGCGCTGGGCCTCGGTGCCCCGCGACCCCTCCAACGGCGCCCCCGTGCCCTTCGCCCGCGACCCGGCAGACTTTGCCGCGCGTTGGTATGCACCCGAAAACGACTTTCTTGGCGATCCGTTTTCCTCCCACGTCAACCCGGTGTTCTGGCACTTCCATGGCTGGATCGACGACCGCATCGAAGACTGGTTCCGCGCCCATGAGCGCTTCCATCCCGACCAGGTCAGCCGCCTGGAGGTCAACGGCGTGGCTTGGTTCGCGCCGGGGCGGTGGGTTGAAGTCGGCGACCCGTGGCTGGGCCCGGATACCCATGGCTGCAGCACCACGCCAGGCTTGCAGAGGGGGCGTTCGATGGAGATGGACCCAGAGATCATGAAGCTCGCCCTGCGAATTACGTTTGCTGCGCAAGACGAAGCGCTGCAGGGTTTGTTCAAACGGGTGCCGAAGCGGCCATGGTATGCGCGGCATTTGAAGGTCAAGGCGCGCGAGGTGTAGGCGTTTTTTGCTGGAGTTCAATGTTTATGATGTAAAGCTGAGACGGAGATGGTTTATCTTCTGGTCGGCACGTGGGTGTTTTTTATAGGTTTTAGTACTATAAACAATGGAGGATATTGAAAGAAATTTATATGGGTTTGTATATTTCTACTGATCTTTTATTGGGCGCCGGCGCAGTTAAGAAATATCCGACAGCTGGATCCCTGTCTGTGGTTTAAATCTTCAATAATCTTTGCAAGAAAGATAATCTTTGTGCTTTGTGGGAAATATCCCTGATGCGCAATGGAAAGTTCCCGTCCGTGATCCGGGGGCTGGTAAGTTCCGGCAGTGATACTTCATTCTAGTGAGCAAGCGGACGCCATGTGCCATGTAGCGCTTTGGTTTCCGGAAAGGGAATTTAAGTTGATTGGATTCCGGTTTTAATTTCCATCTGACCGCAGATCAATGCTGTTGGATAACTCACGGAATGAAACGATGACGCTAAGCAGCTTTCAAAATGAAGTGCCCAAGGCCAGGGTTAATATCAAGCTCGACCTGCATACCGGTGGTGCGCAGAAAAAGGTTGAGTTACCTTTGAAACTGATGGTGCTGGGTGACTACAGTAACGGTAAAGAACAGCGTCCGCTCTCCGAGCGCGGCAAGGTTGATATCAATAAGAACAACTTTGACAGCGTCCTGGGCGAGTTCTCGCCGGGTCTGAAGCTGGCTGTCGACAACACCTTGGACGACGATGCGTCCGACACCGCTGTCGAACTGAGTTTCCGGTGCATGAAGGACTTCGAGCCTGAGCAGGTCGCACGGCAGATTCCACAACTGCGTGCGTTATTGGCGATGCGCAACCTGTTGCGTGATCTCAAATCGAATCTGCTGGACAACGTGACCTTCCGCCATGAGTTGGAGCGCATCCTCAAGGATGACGCGCTCAGTGACGAACTGCGCGCTGAGTTGGCTGCCTTGGCGCCTGAAGAAGAACGTTAATTCATAGCGGTAATTTAAAAGGGAAGTTAAATCATGTCCTTAGAGCATTCCAACGTGCAAGCGCGCGGCGCCACAGTGTTGTCTGAAGAGTCTGCGGGTGTTTATGCTGCGCTGTTTAACAAGATCAATTTAAGTCCTGTTGCTGAATTGGCCGGTATTGATATCTTCCAGAACTCGGATGCGCTGTCCGAGGTGTCCGCCGATGAGCGGGTGACGGCAGCGGTCAGTGTGTTTTTAAAGTTGCTTAAGCAATCGCCGCAAAAAATCGAGCGTTTGGATAAAGTCCTGTTGGATGAGCATATTGCTTCGTTGGACCGGCAGATTGGCCGTCAACTCGATGCGGTCATGCACCATCCGGACTTCCAGCGCGTCGAGTCAACCTGGCGCGGTGTGAAATCGCTGATTGATCAGACGGATTTCCGTCAGAACGTTCGCATAGAACTATTGGATGTCAGCAAGGACCACCTGGTGCAAGACTTCGAGGACGCGCCTGAAATTGCCCAGAGCGGCTTGTACCTGCATACCTACACGCAGGAGTACGACACCCCGGGGGGCGAGCCGATTGCGGCGGCTATTTCAAACTACGAATTCGATCGCAGGCCTCAGGACATCGCGCTGCTGCGCAATATTTCCAAAGTCGCCGCCGCCGCCCACATGCCGTTTGTGGGGGCTGTAGGCCCAGCGTTCTTCGGCAAGGAAACCATGGAGGAGGTGGCCGCGATCAAGGACATCGGCAACTATTTTGATCGTGCCGAATACATCAAGTGGAAGTCATTCCGTGACAGTGACGACGCGCGTTACATCGGCCTGACCATGCCGCGCGTCCTGGGGCGCTTGCCCTACGGGCCCGACACCGTTCCTGTGCGCAGCTTCAATTACGTCGAGAATGTCAAAGGGCCGGATCACCACAAGTACCTGTGGACCAACGCATCGTTTGCCTTTGCCGCGAACATGGTCAAAAGCTTCATCAGCAACGGTTGGTGCGTGCAGATACGTGGGCCGCAGTCGGGTGGTGCGGTCACTGAACTGCCTATCCATTTGTATGACTTGGGCACCGGCAATCAGGTCAAGATTCCTTCCGAAGTGATGATTCCGGAAACCCGTGAGTTCGAGTTCGCCAACCTCGGTTTCATTCCGCTCTCGTACTACAAGAACCGCGACTATGCGTGTTTCTTCTCGGCCAACTCCGCGCAAAAGCCGGCGCTGTACGACACAGCCGACGCCACCGCGAACAGTCGAATCAACGCACGCCTGCCTTACATTTTTCTGCTGTCACGCATTGCTCACTATCTGAAGCTGATCCAGCGCGAAAACATTGGCACCACCAAGGACCGGCGTTTGCTGGAGCTGGAGTTGAACAAGTGGATCGGCGGGCTGGTCACCGAGATGACTGATCCGGGCGATGACTTGCAGGCCTCACACCCGCTGCGGGAGGCGAAGGTCACGGTGGAAGACATCGAGGACAACCCCGGTTTCTTCCGCGTCAAGTTGTATGCCGTGCCGCACTTCCAGGTCGAGGGTATGGACGTGAACTTGTCACTGGTTTCGCAGATGCCCAAGGCCAAAGCCTGATTCAGTCGTAGGGAAACGATGCCATGAATATCGATCGCCCTCTGTGGGCCGCCGGGGCGTTGCTGTCGCCGCAACAATTCCAGCAACAGGCGCGCTGGGAGGCTTGGACCAACGAACAACTCGCGCACCTGGCCCTGGCGCACCCCTGGGGTGTCCAGGCGGTAGGGTTCGACCTGGATGCATTACGGCTGGGTAAGCTCAAGGCGACTCAGTTGCGGGTCCGCATGCCCGATGGCACCTGGATCGACACCGAGCAGGTCGACCGCCTGCCTCCGGCCTTGGAGCTGGCGCAGTTGCTGGCCGACGAAGATCAGGACGCGTTATTGCACTTGGCCTTGCCCCTGGAACAGGCGAATGGAGACAACTGCCTGTTCGACGGTGGCAGGGCCGATCGGCCCACACGCTATCGCCAGTCTTGGCGCGACGTACAGGATATGTATGCCGATGAGGTGCAGTCGATAGGCGTGCTGGAGCATGCTCTGAGCCTGCGTCTGCAGCGCGACGATAATGCGGACTACATGACGTGTCCGCTCGCGCGCCTGGTGCGCGACGGGCAGGGCGCCTGGAGCCTCGACCCGGGCTATGTGCCGCCGTTGCTGAGCTTCGCCGCGCACCCGGGGTTGCTGAACCAGCTGGACAACCTGTTGACGCAATTGTCCGCCAAGCGGCAACGGCTCATGGGCATGCGGCGGGAAAGCAATCAGCGCATGGCCGACTTTGCCGTCGCCGACGTGTCGCTGTTCTGGCTGCTCAATGCGTTGAATACCTACCAGCCGGTATTGGCCGATCTTCGGGAGTTTCCCGCGCGCCACCCCGAGCAGGTCTACCAGCAACTGATCAAGCTCGCCGGTGGCCTGCTCACGTTTTCGCTGGAACACGACGTAGACAAAATCCCCGCTTATCGGCACACCTCGTTGGAGGCGGTATTCCCGCCGCTGATGCACACCCTGTCGCTGTTGTTGGAGGCCAGTCTGCCGTCGCGGGTCATTGCTTTGAGCCTGGAGGTGCAGGGGGCCAATCGTTGGCAAGTCACGCTGAATGACCCGCGTTTGCGCGAGCGTGAGGGGGCCGATTTCTATCTGTCGGTGCGCAGTCGGCTACCGGCGGCGCAGGTGCAGGACCAGTTCCCGCGCCTGTGCAAGATCGGTACGCCGGATGAGGTCGATTATCTGATCAACGCGGCGCTCGACGGGGTGCCGTTGCAGTCCCTCAGCCATGTGCCGGCGGCGATTCCATTGCGCCTGGAAAATCAGTACTTCGCACTGGATCTCGGGCATTCCAAGGGGCAGGCGGTGTTGGACGAAGGGGTCTGTGCTTTCTACGTTCCCAGCAGCTTGGTCGACGTCAAGCTGGAACTGTTTGCGGTGCTGCGCTCATGAAACCGACGCCTTCCAACGAGCAAGCCGCAGCAGCGGTGGATATCGACGCGCTGTTACAGGACACCTACCTATTGGTGGTCGAGTTGCGCCAGGGCGCCTCGGTGCAACCTGGCCGGGAGTTGGGCCAGCTTTGTATCGAACAGGTTGAGCAAGCTCGGCAGCACCTTGAACGGGCGGGCCTGAGTCAGCGCAACATCGACCACATCAGTCATGCTCAATGCGCGCTACTCGACGAAACGGTGCTGACCTGCGCCGACGCAGATGCCCGCGCCGCCTGGGCCAGCGAACCGTTGCAGGCCAAGTTCTTCAATCGTCATCAGGCCGGTGAGTTTCTGTACGAGGCCATGCGTGACGTGTTGAGCGAACCCGCGCCGGACCGGCATGTGTTGACGGTATTTCAGCGCGTATTGATGTTGGGTTTTCGCGGGCGCTATCGTGATTTGAGCGACCCCGGACGCGAGCAACTATTGGCTGCTCTCAACGCACAGGTGGCGCCGTTCAAGGTCAGCCAACACATGCCGACGCAGGTGGTCGGTGGCGAACTCAGCGCGGGTTTTGGCTGGCTGCGCTCGCCCTTGATTCATCTGCTGACAGTGGCCCTGTTGCTGGTTGCGACGTGGTGGGGATTGGATCATCTGCTGAGCGATGCAATTGCCTCGCTCTTGCCTGATCAGGGGTAAGTGCGGATGACCTTCAATCTGCATCGCATCCTTTACCTGTGGGCCGGTGTCCTCGTCCTCGCGTTGCTGCTCATCATTCCGCTGGCGATGTGGGCGCGTGTGCTCGGCGTGCTGATCGCGGTGTGCTGTGTGACGTGGGCCTGGGTATCGCTGCGCCTGCGCGCCGAGCGGCAGCGTGGGTCGGTGAGGTTGGCCGAGGGCATGGTGCTGCCCGCTGCGGGGTTTCGTCAGCCGGTGGTGCTGGTCTGCGGTGATGGCCTGGATGGGCTGTTCGGCGGGGTTGCCGTCGGGCAGTTGGCCCTGCGGGTGACCGAGCGAGGGTGCTACGTGCGCGTACCGAGCCTGGAGCAACTGCCGGCTATCACCGATCACCTTCTGGCCTTGCGGCCGGGCTGGGCCGGGCAACTGGGCGTGATGTTCAGCGTCAGCCCCGGCGCGCACAGTGATGGGGCGGTACTCGCCGGTCAGATGCGCGCCTTCAGTCATCAACTGGCCTTGGCCCGCAAACGCGGGGTTGCGCTGCCGCTGTTGCTGGTGAGCTACCTGCAAACCCTGCAGGACGAGGCACCCTGGTTCTGTTGGGGCAGCGGGCAGGCCGAGGTCCGTGTGTGTGATGCGGGTGCTTGCGTCAGCCTGGATGACTGGCAACAGCAACCCGCTGACTCGCCCAGGCAGGCCGCTCGGATGCACGCCAGCATTCAACTGAACAGCGCTGTGGCCTGGCTTCACGAAGCGGTACTGCCGCACCTTGTCATGCGTAGCGCCTCTGGCCTGGCGGCGATCTGCGCAGTTACGTGGGTGCCGGCATTGGCGCATGCCGTGAAGGGGAACCTGTGGCAGCAATGGTTACGCAGCAAAGTGGCGCTGGCGGATCACAGGGCGGTTGTGGCCGATGCTGTGTTGCCGTTCCCGGACCCTTTGCTCAACCTGCTGCCGCTCGGCCCGCTGCGTTCCCCGGTGCAACGCGCGAGCGTTGTTGCGCTGTGGTTGTTCGCTGTCGCCGGTGTTGTCGCACTTGCCAGTTCGGCGTGGCAGAACGCCCTGTTGCTGCGCCAAGTCAGTGATGACCTGCGACGTTATTCGGCGATCCCGCAACCGACCCAGCGTAATCAGCGCGAGTTTCTTTGGCGTGAAAGTGCCGTGGGCGTGCTGCGCCAGGACGCCCAGCGTCTGGACGCGTACTACCGGCACGGTGCGCCCCCGGCATTCGGCCTGGGCCTGTATCGCGGCGAACGCCTGCGCGCTGCGCTGCTGGCGGTACTGGCTGCTCACGTTGAGCCGCCACCGGCCGCATCGCCTGCGCGGGCTGCCAGCCCGGTGCGGTTGGACAGCCTGTCGCTGTTCGCCAGCGGCAGTGCCCAGCTTAAGGCGGATTCAGCCAAGATCCTGATCAATGCGCTGGTCGATATCAAGGCCCAGCCCGGCTGGCTGATCGTGATCTCGGGGCATACCGATGCCACTGGCGACCCCGAGAACAACCTTCGACTGTCCCGCGCCCGCGCCGCTGCCGTGCATGACTGGATGCAACGCATGGGCGGCATTCCCGACAGCTGCTTTGCCGTGCAGGGTTTCGGCGCCAGCCAGCCGATTGCCGGTAACGACACCGAGGCGGGGCGTGCAGCCAACCGCCGCGTTGATATCCGTCTGGTACCTGAGGCGCGGGCCTGCGCGCTTCCCGTTGCAAGCCCGGACAGGCAACCCCCGGTCGCATTCCGCGACATTTAAATCTACGAGAAAAAGGAGCTTCACATGGCAATTCCCGTTTACCTCTGGCTGCAAGACGACGGCGGCGCAACTATCAAGGGTTCGGTGAACGTGCAACAACGCGAGGGCAGCATCGAGGTGGTTGCCCAGGATCACAGTCTGTACATCCCCACCGACAACAACACCGGGAAATTGACCGGTACGCGGGTTCATACCCCGTTTCTGTTTTCCAAGGAAATCGATGCCTCCAGCCCCTATCTCTACAAGGCGGTCACCACCGGGCAAACCCTCAAGAGTGCCGAGTTCAAGTGGTACCGCATCGATGATGCGGGGCAGGAGGTCGAGTACTTCATCACCAAACTCGAAGAGGTCAAGGTCGTGAAAGTCGCGCCGAAAATGCACGACGTCAAAGACCCCAGCAAAGAGAAGCACAACCACCTCGAGCAGGTGGAGTTGCGTTACGAGAAGGTCACCTGGACCTACAAGGACGGCAACATCATCCACTCCGATTCGTGGAATGAACGCCAAAGCGCTTGATACGCCCGGAGCAGCAGGTGGGTCTTTGCCTGCTGGCTCCCGGTGTGCTGGGTTGAGCGTCCGTTCGCGGGCGTTCAGCCAAACACATCGAGTTTCCGGCCCGCGACTGGCGTTAACGATCGCGTACCACCATCACCGAACAAGGATGTAGCCGTATGGCCCAGAATTCCACGCGCTTGCTTCGTCGTCTCAACCCTTACTGCGCCCAGGCGTTGAGTGCAGCGGCCACGCTGTGCCAAAGCCGTGCCCACGCGCAGATCACCGTCGAACACTGGCTACTCAAGTTGCTGGGGCAAGGTGAAGGCGACCTGACCGTGATCGCACGTCGCTATGAGTGGAATATGGAGACGTTGTGGTATGGCTTGCTGGAGCACATCGATCGTCTGCCGCGTAGCGTGCAGAGCAAGCCGCAGCTGTCGGCGCCATTGCAGCAACTGATCAAAAATGCCTGGTTGCGTGCCTCATTGGACGAGCACAACGACAGCCTGCGTTCCGTACATCTGCTGAGCGCGTTGATGGAGACGCCCAACCTGCTGGCGTGCGAAGCCGTATGGCCTTTGCTCAGTCTCAGTGAGGCGCAGTTGCAGCGGCTGCAGGTGCTGCTGGACCAAACCTCCGAAGAGCGCCGCGCGGTGCAGACGTCAGTGATCGCGGTGCCTTCAAGTGAACTCGCCATACTCCCGCCCAGCGTGTCGAAAGACGATGCGTTAGCGGCGCTGCTGGACAGGTTCACCCAGGACCTGACCGCCAAGGCCGCGCAAGGGAAGATCGACCCGGTGTTCGGCCGCGATGATGAAATCCGTCAGGTCATTGACATCCTCAGCCGTCGGCGCAAAAACAATCCGATCCTGGTGGGCGAGCCTGGTGTCGGCAAAACGGCGCTGGTCGAAGGCCTGGCGTTGAGCATTGCCCAAGGCAAGGTGCCGGACAGTCTCAAAACAGTCAGTGTGCGTACCCTTGACCTGGGATTGTTGCAAGCCGGCGCTGGCGTCAAGGGCGAGTTCGAACAACGCCTGAAAAACGTGATCGACGCCGTACAGCAGTGCGAACAACCGGTGCTGTTGTTTATCGATGAGGCCCATACCCTGGTCGGGGCCGGCAACCAGGCCGGCGGCGCCGATGCGGCCAACCTGCTCAAGCCCGCTCTGGCCCGTGGCGAGTTGCGCACCATCGCCGCGACCACCTGGAGTGAATACAAGCAGTATTTCGAGCGTGATGCCGCTTTGGAAAGACGCTTTCAAATGGTCAAGGTCGAGGAACCGGACGACGCGAACGCTTGCCTGATGTTACGCGGGCTCAAGGCGCGCTACGCCAGCCATCACGGTGTGCACATCCAGGATGCGGCAGTGCAGGCGGCGGTCAGCCTGTCGAGGCGCTACCTGACGGGGCGCCAGTTGCCGGACAAAGCCGTCGACCTGCTGGACACTGCCAGCGCCCGTGTGTGCATGAGCCTGGAATGCGAACCGCAGGCGTTGCGCCGTCTGAGTGCCCTGCAAGTGGCCCTGGAACTGGAGGGCCAAGCGCTGGAGCAGGATCAGCGGCTTGGCGGCCACAGCGTGGATGAGCGTCTGGCGACGATTGCCGCGCAACACGCCGATCTGCAACGTCAGCACGCCGATCTGGAACAGCAATACCGCCAAGAACTCGATCTGGCCCAACAACTGATTGCTGCGCGCCAGGCGCAGCCACCGCAGCGGGATACCTGTGCACAGTTGCAACGGCAGTTGAGTGACATTCAAGGCAGCCAGCCACTGCTGTCTTTGGACGTCGACGCACGTAGCGTGGCGCAAGTCATCGCCGACTGGACCGGCGTGCCGCTGGGCAGCTTACTCAAGGACGAGCAGGCCAATCTGCTGCTGCTCGAACAGCAATTGCAAGCGCGCGTGATCGGCCAGGCTCCGGCCTTGAGTGCCTTGGCTCAGCGCCTGCGTGCGGCCAAAACCGGGCTCACCGATGAGAAGGCGCCGTTGGGCGTGTTCCTGCTGGTCGGCACCAGCGGCGTAGGCAAGACCGAAACGGCGCTGGCCTTGGCCGACAGCCTGTTCGGCGGCGAAAAATCACTGATCACCCTCAACTTTTCCGAGTACCAGGAAGCCCACACAGTCAGTCAACTCAAAGGCTCGCCACCCGGCTACGTCGGCTACGGCCGGGGCGGTGTATTGACCGAAGCCGTGCGCCAGCGGCCCTACAGCGTTGTGTTGCTCGACGAGGTGGAAAAGGCGCATCGCGATGTGCTTAACCTGTTCTACCAAGTCTTCGATCGTGGGTTTATGCGCGATGGCGAAGGGCGCGAGATCGACTTCCGTAACACGGTCATTCTGATGACCTCCAACCTCGGCAGCGATCTACTGCACACCAGCGTGCAGGAACACCCGGAGATACCGGACAGCGTGCTGCATGAACGACTGCGTCCGATCCTGCGCGAACACTTTCAGCCAGCGTTGCTGGCGCGCTTTCAAACCCTGATCTATCGCCCGCTGCGAGCCGACGCACTCAAATGCATTGTTGCGATCAAGCTGGCCCAGGTCGCCAAGCGCCTGCAGCGTCATTACGGCCTGGATTGCCGGATTGACGACACCCTGAACGACGCCTTGGTTGCTGCCTGCCTGCTACCGGATTCGGGCGCACGCAACATCGACAGCTTGCTTAACGAGCAGCTCCTGCCGGTCCTCAGTCAACACCTGTTGGCGCGTCGAGCGGCGCAACTGCGCACCCACGGCGTGAGCTTGGGCTATAGCGAGGATGAAGGGATCAGTCTGCATTTCAGCGATGTTCAAGACACGGCGCAGGCCGTCGCCCTGGAGGTGTGAACGTGCTGAGCGGATTGCAGGCTTTCTTCGACCACAGCCGGCACACCCTGAGTGTGCACAACATCGAAGCCCGTCTCGACGTGTTGGCCTTTGAAGGCCACGAACACCTGAGCCAGCCCTTCACCTATCGCGTGGAATTCACCAGCACCGAACGTGACCTCGCCGCCGAAACCCTGCTTGGCCAGGACGCCCGTTTCAGCCTGCACGCCGCCCCGCAAAAACCACCGCCCTCAGGCTTCAGCGCGCCCGCGGTCAAACCGCTGCGCACCTTGCACGGTGTGGTCACCGGCTTCAAGCGTCAATCCGGCTCGAACGACCAGGCCCGTTATGAAATCACTCTGCAGTCGCGCCTGGCCCTGCTCGGCCAAGGCAGACAATTTCGCATCTACCAGCATCAATCCGTGCCGCAGATCGTCGAAAGCATCCTGCGCAGCCGCCACGACTTTGAAGGCCAGGACTTTCTGTTCAGCCTGAAACGCGACTACCCCAGGCGCGAGCAGGTCATGCAATA